>NZ_JAPNLH010000009.1 GCF_026627425.1 Arthrobacter endolithicus | reverse complement strand
GCGGCGAGTCCTACCGAGTCAAAAACGCGTTGATGAAATGAGCAGACAGCTGAAATGGCCTAAAAACGCGCCGCAGTGGCCTGATTCTTAGCGCCGAAATGGCCTACTTTAACTTGACGAAACACACGCAAAGCTGGCCATCCCGGCAACGGACTCCTCGTTCGAGCGGCCTTGCAGAAGGCACTCCCGGTGGTCAACGTGTTTGAAGAGGCCGCCTACTGGACAGCGGCCAGTGATGACGCGGGGAACCGTCTCAGTGGCGAGCATGCGTATCGCCTTCATTTCCCGGCAGGTCAGCTTCCACCGAATGATGCCTTCTGGTCACTTACCGCGACGGACACCGTCGGCTATATGGTCAACGCCCCAACCGGGCGGGCAAGCGTGAATGACCACTCCGGTCTCGTGACGAACGCCGACGGCTCAGTGGACATTCTGCTCCAGCCGCACCAGCCATCCGGTGCGGCGCAGAACTGGGTAGCGACACCGCCCGGCCGGTTCAAGCTCATGCTCCGCGCCTACCTCCCCGGAGCGGCCATCGTAGACGGCCGGTACCAGGTTCCTCCGGTCATACGGGTGCCGTCATGAATCGCTTCATCCTGAAATATGCCACTGCGGTGACGATCGCCATCCTGGCAATCTTCGCGTGGGTCACCTCCAGGCGAATTTCGGCCGGTGGTCTGGGCTCGATCATTGTGCTGGCAGCGACAACTGCGGCCATCTGGGTGATCGGTACGTTCGTCTTCATCTACTTCTGGCCGCGGATTACGTTGGGCGGCTTTAAACGAATATTTATCCGGCACGGGCTAGGCGAGGGACCGATCCCAGTGAACACGATTTATGCCGTACCAGAGAGCCCGTCCCAGTCCGCCTTGTCCGGAAGCGTCATCGCGACCGGCACCGATGACGTCCTTTACTTTGGCGGCTGGTTGGATGTCAGCGCCGGACCACGAGTGCTGCACGTGCCCGAGATGGAACAACGCTATTACAGCGTGCAATTCACCGACCCGACCAGCGGCGCCAACTTCGCCTACGTGGGCAAACGTACCACCGGAACCAGTAGCGGCGACTTCCTCCTCTGCGCACTCACATGGCACGGCAGTACGCCACCTGGCATGACCCGGATCGACGTTCCTCACAACGCCGCCCTACTGATCGGCCGGGTTTTCGTCGCCAACGAAAATGACCGCCACACGGCATACGAACTCGCGAAGCTAATCCAACTCAGACCAACAAAAAGACCGTGAGCAATTCGCGAGCACCGCATGTCCCCGGAACACGCCACCCACAAGGCGTGCGTTCAGGGATCTCCGTGCGGGCTGCGCCGTGCGCCAGATTGCGCTGTGAAAACGCCGCCAATTACGCCAAAAGGCACAGACCAGCTCGCCATCGGAGCGGTAAACCTGCCCGGCGGGCCAAAGCATCCCCCTGCTGATCTCGTTGCCGGTCTGAACAACGTCTGCTGGCGTACCCTGCTGGTCTAAGGCGCCGACGACGATGCGGGTGTAGCTTTCTACGGCACTGAGCAGTTGGGCGTCGTCAAACATTCGCCATGATTTGGGCATCGATTGCGATTTACCGTCGGCCCAGGTGTCCGAGTAGTGCAAACTTAGGATGATGCGCAGGCCAGCATCGCGCGCCCGACGCGCCATTACGAGCGTCTCGGCGAGCCCACTAGTCCCGGGAAGGGGGTTGACCCACAACCGCAATCGGAGGGTGTTGGCACCACGGCTGGCAAGCAGTTGTTCGATTGGACGAACACCGGCGGCATCCCGGACCGCCGTGCCAATGGCCACCTCCTGCAGAGTGAAAGAGATGTCAGCGCCCCGGACACTCAAGCTACTCACCGGAGCCGCTGACGCGCCGGTTGCTGGGCTCTGGTCCTTCGTTTTCCCCGCTGCGCCCGCGGTTCCAGCCAGCACCCTCCCCTGCGAACGCCCGCTCGACGCTGGACATCGACCGCATGCCGCCGACCCTTGGTCGAGGGTCGGCGGCGGTTGTCCAGACCGTAGCGATGCAGTGATGCTTAGATGTTGAAGCCCAGGGCCCGCATCTGGTCCCGACCGTCGTCGGTGATCTTTTCCGGCCCCCACGGCGGCATCCACACCCAGTTGATCCGCCACTCGTCGACAAGATCGCTGACGGAGCTCTCGACCTGCTCTTCAATAACATCCTGCAGCGGGCATGCCGCCGTGGTCAGGGTCATGTCGATGAGCAGAGCACCGTCCTCGGCATAGCGCAGGCCGTACAACAGGCCCAAATCGACCACATTGACGCCCAGTTCGGGGTCAATGACATCCTTGAGGGCTTCTTCTACGTCCTCAAGGTTCGTCTGTGCCGGATTGGCTGGGGTGGTGCTGGTCTCAGTCATGATTCCTTCTGACATTTATCCATCCTCGCGGATGAAATTAGGCTTGGGCTGCTGCGGGCAGGAAGCGGTCATAGCCTTCTGCTTCAAGCCGGTCCGCCAGCTCTGGACCGCCCTGCTCGGCAATGTTGCCGTCAACAAAGACATGGACAAAGTCCGGCTTAATGTAGCGCAGGATGCGGGTGTAGTGGGTGATCAGCAGCGTGCCCATGGTGCCGTCTTCGTTGGCGCGCATGACACCCTCGGACACAACCTTGAGGGCATCCACGTCGAGCCCAGAATCGGTCTCGTCCAGGATTGCGAATTTGGGCTTGAAGAGCTCCAACTGCAGAATCTCGTGCCGCTTCTTTTCACCTCCGGAGAAACCCTCGTTGACGTTGCGTGCGGCAAACTCGGGTTCGATCCGGAGCTGGGCCATGGCGTCCTTGACGTCCTTGGTCCAGGTCCGCAGTTTAGGGGCCTCGCCATCAATTGCCGTCTTGGCAGTGCGCAGGAAATTGGTCACCGTTACCCCCGGAATTTCGACCGGGTACTGCATGGCCAGAAAAAGTCCCGCGCGGGCGCGCTTGTCAACGCTCATCGCCAACACATCTTCCCCGTCCAGGGTGATGGAACCGCTGTCCACCACGTAGCGGGGGTGGCCCGCAATCGTGGATGCAAGAGTGGATTTGCCGGAACCGTTGGGCCCCATAATGGCGTGCGTCTCACCCGAGTTGATGGAAAGGCTAACGCCCTTGAGAATCGGCTTTTTGCCCTGCTCAGTGTCGATACTGACGTGCAGGTCCTTGATTTCCAGAGTAGACATACCCTAATTTCTCCTTTTAAGCTTCGAGTTCCGGGGCGGCAACCCCGTTAAGAATGTTTTCCACGTCCACGTACACGTTCCCGCTGTCCACGGCCAGCGCAAACACGGGTATCGGCTCGTAAGCCGGCAACGTCAGTGCTTCGCCGGTGCGCAGATCAAACGAGCTCCCGTGCGCCCAGCACTCAATGGTCTGGCCCTCGACGTCTCCCTCGCTGAGGGAAATTTCCCCATGCGAGCAGGCGTCGCCGACGGCGAACAGATTCCCCTCGGAGTCTTTAACCACAGCAACGGCAAAACCGTCCACCTCAAGGCGCACGGCGCTTTTGAGGCCCACGTCGCCTACGGTGCAGACAAGACGGCCGGCCGGTTGGCGGTATTCCGAGGGGGCACTCATCAGAGCGAGCCCGCCTTCAATTCGTGTTCAACTGCGTCCCGGAGCCGCTCTTCGAGGGCCGGAACCTTGATCTGCTGAATAATTTCGTTCAGGAAGCCACGGACCACCAGGCGCCGTGCTACGTCCTCGGGAATTCCGCGGGCCTGCAGGTAGAACAGCTGCTCGTCGTCGAACCGGCCGGTGGCACTGGCGTGCCCGGCGCCCTCGATCAGTCCCGTTTCTATCTCCAGGTTTGGCACGGAGTCCGCCCGCGCGCCCTGCGTGAGGATCAGGTTTCTGTTCATTTCGTAGGTGTCGGTACCCTCGGCTTCCTTGCGGATCAGCACGTCGCCAACCCACACCGAGTGCGCATCCTTACCCTGAAGCGCGCCCTTATAGGTAACGCGTGATTTGCAGTTGGGCACCGAATGGTCAACGAAAATCCGCTGCTCAAAGTGCTGGCCGGCGTCGGCAAAATACAGACCATACATTTCGACGTCGCCGCCGGTACCCGCGAAACGGGCCGAGGGATTAATGCGGACCAGGTCCCCACCAAGGTTGACCACAACGTGCTTGAGCTTGGCGTCGCGGCCGATCTTCATCTGCTGGGAGCTGGCGTGCGTGGTGCCGTCTGCCCAGTCCTGAATGCTGACCACTGTCAGCCGGGCGCCGTCCGCCACCAGAATTTCGACATTCTCGGATACAACGGCCGAGCCGCGGTGATCAAGGACGACGACGGCGTCAGAATTGGCCTTGGCGTGCACAAAGACGTGGCTGGCTGCCGGAGCATGTCCCGCCCCGGTCAACGTCACCGTGGTGACCTGCTCCTCGGAGCGGCCGTCAAAATTGGCCGGAACGGTGATGACGGTGGCCTCGGCGAAGGCACCCCACGCGGCGGCAGAGACGCGGTCGTCGGGAATGCCCGCACTTCCGATCCGTGCGTCCTCCCGGCCCACGGTTTCGATGGTCACAGCATCGGGCTTTAGGACTTCCACGGTGGGGGCTGCGCCGTCGAGCGCCAGCCTGTCCAATCCGCGCAATCGCTTCAGCGGCGTGAACCGCCAGTCCTCTTCGCGTCCCGTGATCGCCGGGAAATCAGCCACCTGATATGAGGTCAGCCGTCCGGCCCGTGAGCTGTCCGGAATACCCGCGCCTGCCCCGTGACTGTGCGACTTCGCTGCCGCGCCGCCGAGCGGGGAGGACACCGGGTTGATCTCGGAGAGCTGCTCACCCTCCTCGTCCATACCCGCGATCCGGCGAATATTGCTGGCGGCGGATGTTTCCTTTGTCAGTTCAGCGTTGGTCATTAACCCACCGCCCCTTCCATTTGAAGTTCGATCAGCCGGTTAAGCTCCAGGGCGTACTCCATCGGCAGCTCACGTGCAATCGGTTCAATAAATCCGCGCACAATCATCGCCATGGCCTCGTCCTCAGGCATTCCGCGGGACATCAGGTAGAACAGCTGCTCCTCGCTCACCCGGGACACCGTTGCCTCGTGTCCCATGGAGACATCGTCTTCGCGGACGTCGACGTACGGATACGTGTCGGAGCGGGAAATCGTGTCCACCAGCAAGGCATCGCAACGGACGGTGTTGGCCGAATGCGTTGCGCCCTCACGGATCTGCACCAGGCCGCGGTATGCCGAACGGCCACCGCCGCGGGCCACCGATTTGGAAATAATGGACGACTTCGTGTTCGGCGCAATATGCACCATCTTGGACCCGGTGTCCTGGTGCTGGCCCTCGCCGGCAAAGGCGACCGAGAGGGTTTCACCCTTCGCATGCTCGCCAACCAAGTAGACGGCCGGGTACTTCATGGTCACCTTGGAGCCGATATTGCCGTCGACCCACTCCATGGTCGCACCCTCATGCGCAATGGCACGCTTCGTTACGAGGTTGTACACGTTGTTCGACCAGTTCTGAATGGTCGTGTACCGTACGCGGGCACCTTTTTTGACGACGATTTCGACAACGGCGGAGTGCAGCGAGTCCGAAGTGTAAATCGGTGCGGTGCAGCCCTCGATGTAATGAACGTAGCTGTCCTCATCCGCGATGATCAGCGTGCGCTCAAACTGGCCCATGTTCTCCGTGTTGATGCGGAAGTACGCCTGCAGCGGGATCTCAACGTGAACGCCCTTGGGCACATAGACGAACGACCCGCCGGACCATGCCGCGGTATTGAGCGAGGCGAACTTGTTATCCCCCACCGGAATGATGGTGCCGAAGTACTCACGCATGATCTCCGGGTGTTCCTTCAACGCGGTATCCGTGTCCAGGAAGATCACGCCCTGCCGTTCCAGGTCCTCGCGGAGCTGGTGGTAGACCACCTCGGACTCATACTGGGCCGCGACGCCGGAAACCAGACGGCTGCGCTCGGCCTCTGGGATACCGAGCTTTTCGTACGTGTTCCGGATGTCCTCCGGGAGGTCCTCCCACGATTTGGCCTGCGACTCCGTGGAGCGGACAAAGTATTTAATGTTGTCGAAGTCAATGCCGGAGAGGTCGGCACCCCAGGTAGGCATGGGCTTGCGGTCGAAATACTTCAGCCCCTTCAGGCGTAGATCCAGCATCCACTCCGGCTCGCCTTTTTTGGCCGAAATATCCCGCACCACGTCCTCATTGATGCCGCGGCGGGCATTGTCGCTGACCTCGTTTTTGTCCGACCAGCCGAAGGCATAATTACCGATGCCTTCCAACTCCGGGTTGTTTTCCAGGATGTGCGAAATCGTGGTGTCCTCGACAACACTCTTTGCGCCTACGTCGTGCGCTATTTGATCAGTCATCACGGCCTTTCTTGCTGATGGTTGGATGCTTCACTAAGCGGCCGGGCCCCGGGGCCTGCCACAACGGCCGGCCCCCTGACCCGTCCCGTTGGTATATGGGTCGTGCAGACATGCCCGCCGCGGGCCAGCGTCGAAAGCCGACGCACATCCACTCCGAGCAAGCGGGCAAAAACTTCGGTTTCCGCGTCGCAGAACTGTGGAAATTCTGTGGCGAGCTCTTGAACCGGGCAATGTCCCTGGCACAACTGCTGGGCAGACAGTGCCGACGCGCCGTGGATAGTCGCCGCTGATGCCACGAAACCATCACCGCTGAGGGCCTCGGCCAGCGCGCGGGATCGTTTCGCGACATCGGACCCGGCTGCCTCCACGATAGGCAGATAGCGCCGTTCCATCCCGGCAAAGCGGCTGGCGGCAAAATCCTTGACGGCGGCGTCGCCGCCGAGAAGGGAAAGCTGCTCCAGAGCCGTGCGGGCTATCTCCAAATAGTCGTCACCGAGTTCACTTTGCCCCCGCCGCGACAGCACGTAACGGCGGGCCGGCCGGCCGGCGCCGGATTTGGCGTTGCTGATCAGCTTGACCTCGATGACACCTGCATGGGACAACGTGTCCAAGTGCCGGCGGACGGCTGCTGGGGTTAACCCCAGCAGTGTTCCAAGCTGGGCGGCGCTTACCGGCCCATGCTCCAGGACGGCTGCCCGTACCCGGTCTCGGGTCCGTTCATCGCTTTCGGCCAGCGGACCGGACCTGTGTCCGTGAGGCGGCTCGACCGGCGGTTGGCTAGCTGGCAAACTCACGAAGCACCTCCACTCCCTGCTAAATCAAAAATTGCTGGATCAATTATGCCTGGATCAAAAGTCTGCGCCGGACTGAGGACACGTCGATTGACTGCATATATTAGACAACACAATCATGATCTAATTTAGTCCCGCTGGCCAGTAAGGTTAACCTACCCGAAGCACCGCACGGCCAGGCTCACTGCCCGTCTACTACATCCCGTAGAATGGCCCTGTGTCAAAACCTACCGCCCCCGCCCTGATCATCGACGGCTTGATCCGCGATGTCGGCCCGATCCCCGCATTGGACGGCCGCATGAAACGCATCATCAGCGGCGTGTACCTCACCGCTCGGTTCGGCCAGGTGACGGCACTGCTAGGGGCAAACGGAGCCGGCAAGACCACCACGATTGAATGTGCACAGGGGCTGCAGCGCCGCGATGGCGGAACGATCTCGCTGCTTGGCGAGGACCCGGACAAGCCTAGCGCCGCTCTTCGTGCCAGGGTGGGAGTCATGCTGCAGGATGGCGGCCTGCCTCCGTCCGCGCATCCGCTCCCGCTGCTGCGGCATGTGGCCCAAATGTATGAGTCCCCGCGCTCCGTCGACGAGTTGGCGGACCGGCTGGGCATCAGGGCCTTCGCCGACACGGCAATCCGCAGGCTCTCCGGCGGGCAGAAACAGCGGGTGGCTCTGGCGGCAAGCCTGGTCGGCAACCCTGAAGTCCTCTTTTTGGACGAACCCAGTGCCGGGCTGGACCCGCAGGCCAGGCTGATGGTTTTTGACCTGATCCGCGAACTGCGGGACGAGGGCCTGGCCATCATTTTGACCACTCATCTACTCGATGATGCGCAGAAATTAGCAGATTACGTCTACATCGTCGACGCCGGCGCCACCGTTGCTGCCGGAACCGTCGCGCAGTTGCTCAGCCAGGCCACGTCGGCGGAAGCGCAACGCACCGTCACCTTCGAGGCGCCCCCGGGGCTCGATCCTGCCGCGGCGCTTCGCCGCGAATTGTCGGTGAGCCAGACGCGGCCGGGGAGTTACTCCGTCACCGGCGCCCTGGAACCCGGTGATCTGCTCGAGCTCGCCCGATGGTGGGCGGCTCTGGACGTCATGCCCACCTCCTTGCACCTGGCCTCGCGATCCCTGGAGGACGTATTCCTGGCACTGTCCGGAACGGAGCTTCGATGACTCTTCCCGCCACGCGCCCGCTCTCGGCCCGCTCGAAGCCGGCGGCCCTGGGCCGCCGGATCATGCTGCAGGGCCGCTACGAAACACTGACCATGCTGCGCAACGGTGAGCAGTTGATCTTGGCAATAGTGCTGCCGCTGATGGTCCTGGTGGCATTGGCCGTCACTCCCCTGCTCGATGGTCTTGGTGCCAGCCGCATCAACGTAGCCACCCCCGGGGTGCTGGCACTGTGTGCAATGTCCACGGCCTTCACCGGTCAAGGCATAGCCACCGGATTCGACCGCCGCTACGGCGTGCTGCGTTTCCTGTCCACCACCCCGCTGGGCAAGGGCGGCCTGATTGCCGGCAAGGTGCTGGCCGTGCTCGCGGTACTGGTGCTGCAGGCAATCGTCGTCGCCGCCGTCGCCCTCTTCCTGGGGTGGCAGCCGCCCCTGGCAGGCATCCTGCTCGGCATCCCGCTGCTGGCTCTTGGTGCCGTAGCCTTTACCGCTCTGGGCCTGCTGGTGGCCGGCACGGTCCGCCCGGAAGCCACGCTGGCCATCACGAATCTGTTGTGGATACTGTTCGGCGCCTTGGGCGGCATAGTACTGCCGCCCACCCGCCTGCCGGACACAGTGTCCGCCGTCGTGCATTTCCTTCCCTCTGGCGCGCTGGGTGAGGCCATGCGGGGTGCGCTGGTGCACGGCGAGTTCAATATTTTGGCAGTTGTAGTCTTATTAGGGTGGTCGGTTGTGGCCTCCGCAGCGGCAATTCGTTGGTTCAAGTGGAGTTGAGATCGTGACCGTTTTCCAAGAAAAGACCGGACAGACCCATGCGCAGCGGCGCGGCCTTCGGGCCAGGCTGCCGCGCAACGTCACACCCGCCCTGCGTCGGCTCTCCGTGGCCTCACTGATCGGTCAGTCCGTCCTGATCGTCAGCGGGGGCGCGGTCCGGTTGACGGCCTCCGGCCTCGGTTGTCCCACCTGGCCCCGCTGTACCGCCGGTTCGCTGGTGAACACACCGGAAATGGGAATCCACGGCGTCATCGAGTTCGGTAACCGTACGCTGACCTTTGTGCTGGCCCTTGTTGCGGCCCTAATGCTGGTCTTCCTGTGGAACCTGCGCAAGGAACGCAAGGACTTGTTCTGGCTCGCGTTCGGATTGCTGGCCAGCATTCCAGTCCAGGCCGTCATTGGCGGGATTTCCGTGCTCATGCAGCTCAATCCGTGGGTGGTGGGGCTGCACTTCCTGGTCTCCGCGGCCCTGGTCATTTTTTCAATGCTCCTGGTGAACAGGACCTACGGCCGAACCGGGGCGGGTGCGCCTGAGGTTCACCGCCGTCCGGCCAAAACCATCCGCCAGCTGGCCGTCGTCACCTCCGTGTGCACCGGTCTGGCCGTGATGCTCGGCGTGATGGTGACCGGATCCGGTCCGCACGCCGGGGATGCCAATGCCCCCCGCAATGGGCTCAATTCCGATCTGATCACCCGCATGCATGTGCTGCCTGTGTACGTTTTGGTGATCAGCGCCGTGGTGCTGCTCGCCCTGCTGTGGCGGCGCGGAACCACGGATCTGCTCCGCCACGGAGCGATCCTGCTGGTGGCTGCTGTGCTGGCTCAAGGGGCGATCGGCTACGCCCAGCACTTCACCGGACTGCCCCCGGTCTTGGTAGGCCTGCATATGCTTGGCGCCGCGACTCTGCTGGCTGCCTCCACGAACTTCACTGACCTCGCAGTCTCCCGCCGGCGCCGCTAAGAACCGCTCAAGGGCCAAATGACGCCCGTTCCCCGACATTACGTGGGGAGCGGGCGTCATTTATGGGGACAGGCGTCCAAGGATTTAGGTAGATGACGGCGCATCTAGGGCGCCCCCGTCGACGACGGCAAACCTGGGGTGCCGCTGCCGTAGGCCCCGGCGATGCAGCCCGGAATGGCAGGACTGGACAGCGGTCAGCCGAAGAGTGGTGAACCGACGAACGGGTCGACGGCCAAGGCCAGGAAGACCAGCGTCAGATAACTGATCGAGCCGTGGAACACTTTCATGGCTCCCTTGTTAGTGACCTCGTCGTGGCGGGCATGGTTGTACAACTTATGCGCCTCGTACAGGAACCACACGCCCGCCGCCAGTGCCACCACGCTGTAAACGATGCCGGCCCGGCCCAGCGGGATCATCAGCAGCGAGCAGACCACCATGGCCCAGGTGTAGAGAACTACCTGAACCGCGACGATCTTAGACCCCGCGATGGCACCGAGCATCGGAACCTTTGCGGCATTGTAGTCATCGCTGTAGCGCATCGACAGCGGCCAGTAGTGCGGCGGCGTCCACAGGAAGATCACCATGAACAGGATCAAGGCCGGCCAGTCAAGGGAGTTTGTGACGGCTGCCCAGGCAATGAAGACTGGCATGCAGCCGGCGGCCCCGCCCCAAACAATGTTCTGCGAGGTGCGGCGTTTGAGGATGAGCGAGTACACCACGACATAAAGAAAGATAGCCACGACGCCGAGCATTCCCGTGAGCGGATTCGCCCCGAACCACAGGATCGCAATGGCAGCACCGGCCAGAATCCAAGCGAAGATCAGCGCCTCCCGCGGCGACACGGCGCCGGTCACCAGCGGCCTGTTTTCCGTCCGGTGCATGAGTTTGTCGATATCGCGGTCGATATAACAGTTGAAGGCGCCCGAGCTACCCGCAGCCAATGCGCCGCCGACCATTGTCGCGACCATCAGCCAAACATCCGGGACGGCCCGGGCGGCGAAAAACATGGTCGGCAAGGTGGTGACCAGCAACAGCTCGATCACCCGGGGTTTAGTCAGGGCGACGTAGGCCTTGACTTTGCCGCCGAACCCGAGGCTGCCCCTCGGGAGGGTGGGGGCGATCGGGGTATCAGTTGCACTCACGGAAGGTCACCATGTTCTATCTGCGTCGTTCTAGCTGCGTCGTTCTAGCTGTGTCGTTCAGTGGCCCATTGTCCGGGCCGGGCGGCACCGCCGAAGTCAATCGAGGTAAGCCCAGAGGCCAAAGCCCAAAGTATCCCTATTATCATAGCCGGGATCGCCCTCTGGGCCCGCGTCCGGCCGCCGATGGTTTGATAACCCGAGGTTCGGCAACGTTACGCGCTGGTGAGCTGCACGCCGTCGGACTCAGTGTGCCCCCGATGCCTTTAGGGCTAAGCTGGAAAGTAGTGAGTAAAGATCTGTTTCGACGGTGAACAGCAGCTGCTGACGGGGAACTGCAGGATCTCCCCGCGGTGGAGGGGTGCCGTAGGGTGCCTGCGCGTGATCCGTACACACCGAACGAGAGGGCCCCGTACGTGGCACATCTGGAAGAAGAAGCACTGTCATGGACCGATTTGGATCAACGCGCCGTGGACACGATCCGTGTGCTCGCGGCGGACGCGGTGCAGAAAGTCGGCAACGGACACCCGGGGACAGCCATGAGCCTGGCACCGGCCGCTTATCTTCTGTTCCAGAAGCTGCTCCGCCACGACCCGTCGGACCCGCAGTGGACCGGCCGCGACCGTTTCGTTTTGTCTCCCGGACACACTTCACTGACGCTCTACATTGAATTATTCCTCTCCGGCTACGGCCTGGAGTTGAAGGACCTGGAAGAATTGCGGACGTGGGGCTCCAAGACCCCGGGCCACCCCGAATACCGGCACACCAAGGGTGTGGAAATCACCACTGGCCCGCTGGGTCAGGGACTTGCGTCCGCCGTCGGCATGGCGTTTTCCCAGCGCCGTGACCGCGGCATGTACGATCCGGACGCGTCGGCCGGGACGAGCCCCTTCGATCATGTGATTTGGGCGTTCGCGTCCGACGGCGACATGCAGGAGGGCGTGACGAGCGAGGCCAGTTCGCTGGCCGGACACCAGGAACTGGGCAATATGGTGGTCCTTTACGATCAGAACCATATTTCCATTGAAGACGACACAGACATCGCCTTCTCCGAAGACGTGCTGATGCGGTATGAAGCGTACGGCTGGCATATTCAGCGGGTCGATTGGACCAAGACCGGCGAATACGTTGAAGACGTCCAGGAGTTGTATTCTGCTCTGCTCGCGGCCAAGGCGGAGACGTCCAAACCGTCGATCATTGCCCTGCGCAGCATTATCGGCTGGCCGGCCCCTACCTTGCAGAACACGGGCAAAGCCCACGGTTCTGCGCTGGGTGCCGACGAGGTTGCCGCCACCAAGAAAGTGCTCGGCTTCGACCCGGAGAAGTCCTTTGTGGTGGAACCGGAGGTTTTGGCGCACGCCCGAGAAGTCAAGACGCGCGGCCGGGAACTGCGCGCCGACTGGGAAAAGCGTTTCGCAACCTGGAAGGAAGCGCACCCGGAACAAAACAAGACCCTGGAACGCATTGCCGCCCGGAAGCTGCCGCAGGGATGGGACCAAAAACTCCCTGCTTTCAAGGCCGGCGAGGATGTGGCAACCCGCAAGGCGTCCGGGAAGGTGCTGAACGCGATTGCCGCGGAGCTGCCGGAACTATGGGGCGGCTCGTGTGACCTGGCCGAATCGACCAACACCGCTTTCGAGGGAGGCGCGTCGTTTATCCCGGCAGGCAAGCAGACCGAGCTGTGGAAAGGGAACCCCTACGGGCGGACCCTGCACTTCGGTATCCGGGAGCACGCGGCGGCAGCGATTGTCAACGGAATTGTGATGCACAGCAGTTCCCGGGCCTTCTCCGCTACCTTCCTGATCTTCAGCGACTACCAGCGGCCTGCGGTCCGGCTCGGCGCGCTGATGGGTGTTCCGTCGATCTACGTTTGGACGCATGATTCGATCGGACTCGGCGAGGACGGCCCGACCCACCAGCCGGTGGAGCAACTCGCATCATTGCGGGCAATTCCGGGCCTGGACGTCGTCCGTCCCGGCGACGCCAATGAAGTTTCCATCGCCTGGCGGACCATTTTGGAGAACAGCGACAATCCCGCCGGTATTGTCCTGACCCGTCAGAACGTCCCCACCTTCGACCGCGGCGAGGGGGAAGCGGACGGTGACACCTTCGGCTCATCCGAAGGAGTGGCACGCGGTGGTTACATCCTGGCGGAAGCGTCCGACGGCGGCAGGAGTGTGACGCCGCAGGTCATCATCATCGGCACGGGCTCTGAGGTTCAACTTGCCGTGCAGGCCCGGGACGCGCTGCAGGCCCAAGGCATCCCCACCCGCGTCGTCTCGATGCCCTGCCTGGAATGGTTCAACAAACAAGATGCCCAGTACCGCGAGCTGGTTCTGCCCATCGCCATCAAGGCACGCGTATCCGTGGAGGCCGGCATCGCGCAGTGTTGGCACCAGCTGGTGGGAGATAACGGACGGACAATTTCGCTGGAGCATTTCGGCGCATCGGCCGACTTCAAAACCCTCTTCCGCGAATTCGGCATTACCGCGGAGGCAGTCACCGCAGCAGCCAAGGAGTCTCTCGCTGCGGTCAACGGCGGATCCGGCTCCCCCGCTCAGGAATCCCTGAGCAAATCCTCGGCAGCCCCGTCCGGCGCCGAATCGTCGTCCACCGGGGATCAAAAGTAGCGTCAGCACTTATTACAGTGCGATCTTTAAATGCAGTGCGATCTTGAATACAGCGCGATCTAAGGAGCCAACAGCAATGACCACCACCCATTCCGAACAGACCAACCGGACCTCCACCACAGCTGCGCTGTCCGATGCAGGGGTTTCGATCTGGCTCGACGATCTCTCCCGCGAGAGCATCGTGACAGGAGACCTACTCAAGCTGATCAAGGAGACCAACGTCGTCGGCGTCACTACAAACCCGACCATCTTCGCCGGCGCGCTGGCTAACGGAGAGGCCTACGCCAGCCAGGTCGCCTGGCTGGCCGCTGCCAAGGTGGATCTGGACACTGCCGTTTTCGAGATCACCACCGACGACGTCACCGCCGCCTGCGACGTCTTCGCGGCGACAGCCGAGGCGACGGACGGAGTCGACGGCCGCGTCTCCATCGAGGTCGACCCGCGGCTGGCCCGCTATACAGCCGGCACCGTGGAAAACGCCAAGAAACTCTTTGACAAGGTGGGCCGTTCCAACGTGTTCATCAAAATCCCCGCCACCGAAGAAGGCCTTGGTGCCATCACCGCAACTTTGGCCGCCGGAATCAGTGTCAACGTCACGCTGATTTTCTCGTTGGACCGGTACCGCGGGGTCATTAACGCGTTCATGCTGGGGCTGGAGCAGGCGAAGGAAAACGGCCACGACCTGGCACACATCCATTCCGTGGCGTCGTTCTTCGTGTCCCGCGTGGACAGCGAAATCGACAAACGGCTGGACAAGATCGGTGGCGCGGAAGCCGCGGCTCTCAAGGGCAAAGCGGGCGTTGCCAACGCTCGCCTGGCCTACCAGATCTACCAGGAGCAGTTTGCCTCCGAGCGCTGGCATCTGCTGGCCGACGCCGGCGCCAAGACGCAGCGTCCGCTGTGGGCTTCCACGGGAGTGAAGGATCCGTCCTATCCAGACACCATGTACGTCACCGGGCTGGTGGCCGAGAACGTGGTGAATACGGTTCCGCGCAAAACCCTCGCCGCCACCCAGGACCACGGTGAGGTCACGGGCGACACGATCACCGCCGGTTATGCTGATGCCAATACGGTGCTGGATCAGCTGGAAAAGGCCGGCGTCCCCTACAACGACGTCGTGGCCCAGCTGGAGGCCGAAGGCGTGGACAAATTCATCGTGAGCTGGAACGAACTGCTCGAAACAGTGCAGAAGGCCTTGGACAAGTCCACGGGTTCTGCTCAGTCGGAGGCGTAATTTCATGGCATCCTTAGGCTTCGAGGCAACGGGAGCCGCCCAGCGGGCGGTCGAGAAACACATTGGCACGCTAGTCGCGGAGCGCTTCGCGTCGCGGATTTTCGCGAAGGACGCTACCCTCTGGGGTCCGGATGCCGAGTCCGAGTCCGCGGTGCGGCTGGGCTGGGTAGACGCACCGGCCGTTTCAGCGCCGCTGGTGGAGCAGATCCTGGAACTGCGGGCTCAGCTGCAGGCCGACGGCGTCACGCACATCGTCTTGGCAGGCATGGGCGGCTCCTCGCTGGCCCCGGAGGTAATCACCAAGACCGCCGGCGTCGAACTGACGGTGCTGGACAGTACCGATCCGGAGCAGGTCCGGGCAGCGCTGGCGGAACGCCTGAGCGAGACCGCCATTGTGGTGTCCTCAAAGTCCGGATCCACCTTGGAAACCGATTCGCAGCGCCGGATCTTCGAGCAGGAACTCAGCAAGGCAGGGGTCGACGCCAAGAGCCGGATCATTATCGTCACGGATCCCGGGTCCCCTCTTGAGGCCGACGCCCGTAAGGCAGGCTACCGCAAGATCTTTACTGCCGATCCGAACGTCGGCGGCCGGTACTCGGCGCTGACGGCCTTTGGACTGGTTCCGTCCGGGCTGGCCGGCGTGGACATCCAGGCGTTGCTCGACGACGCAGAGGAGGCCGGGGAAGTTCTTCGCGATGACGCCGAGGATAATATCGGCCTCGCGCTTGGGGCTGTCCTGGGCGGGACGGATCCGCTGCGCAATAAGCTAGTGATCGTGGATGAAGGCTCCGGTATCAATGGTTTCGCCGACTGGGCCGAACAGCTGATCGCAGAGTCCACGGGCAAGCTGGGAACCGGCCTCCTGCCGGTGGTCGCGGACCGCGACTCCCCCGAGGTCACCTCGGCTGCACCGGATGTACTGGTGGTCCGGCTGATCGCGCCCGACGCGGACGTTGTCCTGGCCGATAATCAGATCGCCGTGGCCGGGGATCTGGGCACGCTGATGATGCTGTGGGAGTTCGCGGTCGCCGTGGCGGGCCGCATTCTGGGCATCAACCCCTTCGACCAGCCGGACGTTGAAGCGGCGAAGAAGGCCGCCCGCGGTCTCCTGGACAGCACCCCTGCCGCCGAACCGGCGGACTTTGTTGACGGCGCCATCGAGGTCCGCGGGGCCCCCTGGCTCGGGGACGTCCGCACCGTGGAGGAGGCGTTGGCTGCCCTCTTCGGCCAGTTGGGAACGGACGGCTACCTCAGCGTCCAGGCCTACCTTGACCGACTCACCTTCGCTCCCCTCGCCCAGGTCAGAGACGAGCTGGCGGCAGCCGTCGGACGCCCGGTGACATTCGGCTGGGGGCCAAGATTCCTGCATTCCACCGGCCAGTTCCACAAAGGCGGCCCCGCCATTGGGGTGTTTGTGCAGCTCACGGCGGAAACCAGGGAAGATCTGGCAATCCCCGATCGGCCCTTTAGCTTCGGCGAGCTCATTCAGGCGCAGGCCGCCGGAGACGCGCAGGTGCTGGCCGAACATGGCCGCCCGGTGCTCCGTCTGCACTTCACCGATCGTGCGGCCGGCGTGGAACAATTCACTTCCGTGGTGGCCGGGCTCTCCGGCCAGCTTCCCGACAGCCAAGGCAACTAAAAAATTATGCCCCAAACCGATCCAAATAAGAGTCCTAACCCGCTCCGGGACGGCCGCGACAGGCGGCTGTCCCGGGTGGCGGGCCCGTCGTCGCTCGTGATTTTCGGGGTCACCGGTGACTTGGCGCGCAAGAAACTCATGCCGGCCGTCTACGATCTGGCCAACCGCGGTCTACTGCCACCGAGCTTCGCTCTGGTTGGCTTCGCGCGCCGGCAATGGGAGGACGAAGACTTCGCGGAGGAAGTCAAAGGAGCGGTGATGGCGCATTGCCGGACGCCATTTGTCGAGAGCGTGTGGGAGCAGCTGGCCGAGGGCGTGCGTTTTGTCCAAGGCGAGTTCGACGACGACGCCTCTTTCGAGGAGCTGAAGGCAACGTTGGACGAGCTCGACGTTCAGCGAGGTACGCGGGGGAACCATGCGTTCTACCTGTCGATCCCGCCAAAGGCCTTTGAACTGGTCTGCCGCCAGCTCTCTGTGCACGGTTTGGCGCAGGCCAGGAACGATGCGTGGCGGCGGGTCGTGATTGAAAAGCCGTTCGGGCATGACTTGGCATCCGCCCGCGCGCTCAACGAGATCGTGGAATCCGTCTTTCCGCCGGACTCCGTCTTCCGGATCGACCACTATCTGGGCAAGGAAACGGTGCAGAATATTCTCGCCCTCCGCTTTGCCAATCAGTTCTTCGAACCGCTCTGGAACGCGAATTATGTTGACCATGTCCAGATCACGATGGCCGAGGATATCGGAACAGGCGGTCGCGCCGGTTACTACGACGGCGTGGGTGCGGCCCGGGACGTGATCCAAAATCATCTCCTGCAGCTCCTGGCGCTCACGGCCATGGAGGAGCCGATTTCCTTTAATGCAGCGGACCTGCGTGCGGAAAAGGAAAAGGTGCTGGCCGCCGTTAAGCTGCCGGATGATCTTTCAAAGCACTTTGCCCGCGGCCAGTTCGGCGGCGGCTGGCAGGGCGGCGAGAAGGTGCTGGGGTATCTGGAGGAAGAGGGTATTCCGGTCGATTCCACTACCGAAACGTTCGCGGCGATCCGACTGGACATCAACACCCGGCGCTGGAGCGGTGTGCCCTTCTACCTGCGCACCGGTAAACGGCTGGGTCGGCGGGTGACGGAGATCGCCGTCGTCTTCAAGCGCGCGCCCAACCTGCTGTTCACCGACAACAAGAAGGATGACTTTGGCCAAAACGCCGTCGTGATCCGCGTGCAGCCGGATGAAGGCGTCACCATCAGGTTTGGCTCCAAGGTCCCGGGGACGCAGATGGAAGTCCGCGATGTCACCATGGACTTCGGCTACGGCCATGCCTTTACCGAGTCCAGCCCGGAGGCGTATGAACGCCTTATCCTCGACGTCCTGCTTGGCGAACCGCCGCTGTTCCCAAGGCATCAGGAGGTGGAGCTGTCCTGGAAGATCCTGGACCCGTTCGAGGACTTCTGGGCCGCAGCGGGCACCCGGCCCGAGTCATATGCCCCCGGCACCTGGGGACCGGCCTCCGCCGATGAACTGCTGGCCCGTGATGGAAGGACGTGGAGAAGACCATGATCGTCAACCTGCCAGGAACCACAACCTCCAAAGTTTCTAAAAAAATCATGGCCATGCGAGAAGAGGGAGGAGTAGTCACCCTCGGGCGTGTCCTGACGTTGGTGGTGCTCACCAAGGTGGGCTTCGAGGAAGAGAACATCGAGGCGGCGAACTTGGCGAGCCGGGAACATCCCTGCCGCATCATAGTTTTATCCGAGGGCTCCGAGGAGGCAGACACGCACCTCGACGCGCAGATCCGGGTGGGTGGTGATGCCGGGGCCTCCGAGGTCATCATCCTGCGAGGTTACGGCGAACTCGCAGCGCAAAGTCAGTCTCTGGTTTCCGCCCTCTTGCTGCCCGACGCGCCGATCGTCGCCTGGTGGCCACACGGCATTCCCGACAAAGCATCGACCACGTCGATTGGACGGATAGCGCACCGCCGAATAACGGATTCGGCCAACGAACCTGATCCGCGTGCAGCGCTGAAGCACATCAGCGCCACCTATGCCGCGGGCGACACCGACTTGGCCTGGACCCGGCTGACGCACTGGCGGATCCAATTGGCTGCTGCCCTCGATCAGCTCGATCCCGAACCGGTCACCGGCTTGGTCGTTGAAGGCGCCGCGGACTCACCGAGCACCTTCCTGCTGGCCGCTTGGCTGTTTGGTGCACTCGGAGCACCCATCAGGGTCGTTGATGACCCTGCTGGAACCGGAATCCGCCGCGTGCTGCTGGAACGCGACGGCGGTAACGTGGAATTGGTGCGCCCCGGAACCGTGGAAGCGTTCTTGACCCAACCAGGTCAGCCCGAGCAACGCATTTCGCTGCCGCGCCGGACTCTGCAGGACTGCCTCGCCGAAGAACTTCGCAGGCTGGACCCGGACGAGGTCTTTGGCGAGGTCGTCACGGACGGGCTCGCACGGCTGCTGGAACATGAGAAGGCGGTAGGGCTTTGACCTCCAATCTGAGGATCAATATTCATCCGACCTTCGAAGTGCTCGCCGCCACTACGGCGGCCCGGCTGATCACCAGGCTGCTTGATGTGCAAAGTGACCGGGGCGAGGCCACCGTGGTCCTCACCGGAGGCAGCGTCGGCATCGCCACGCTCAAGGCGGTCGCCGCGTCGCCGGCGTGCCCGGCCGTTGACTGGGGACAGGTGAATTTCTGGTGGGGAGACGAGCGTTTTGTCCCTGCAGACTCCGTGGAACGTAACTGCGTACAGGCCCAGGACTCGCTGCTGGACCAGATTGGTGTTGACCCGGCCCGCGTCCATCGGATGGGTGCCTCCGATGAGTTTGCCGACCCCGCCTCAGCGGCCCAAGAGTACAGCCGCAAGCTGACCGCCGCCGCCTTGGACGAACATCAGCGCTACCACGACCGTCCGGATGAAAGCCCGGCACCGGCGCTGCCGCGTTTCGACATCCTCCTCCTGGGCATCGGCCCCGACGCCCACATTGCCTCGCTTTTTCCTGAGATGGCGGGAATCCGGACCAAAGACGCCAACGTGGTGGGGGTGGACGGCTCACCGAAACCGCCGCCGCTGCGCGTTTCGCTGACTTTGCCGGCCATCAGTTCCGCCGATGAAATCTGGCTGGTCGCCGCCGGCAGTGATAAGGCCGCAGCTGTCGGACTGGCGCTGGCCGGCGCCAATCCGGTGCAGGTTCCTGCCGCTGGTCCCCGCGGTCGGTCAAAAACCCTGTGGCTGATCGACCAGGACGCTGCCGCGAAGGTTCCGCAGCAGCTCACTATCCGGCAGGATTAGCAGCGCGCAGTTTTGCCAGTGCCTCGCTGAGCAGCTCTTCGCCCTCGGCGGCCGTCCGCCGTTCCTTGACATAGTCGAGATGGGTCTTAAAAGCGTTTTCGGCTGCACCGGATCCGGCCAAAGCCGGGGTGCTGGAGGCCCGCTGTCCGCAGCGCCGGCAGTCCCAAAACGGTGGGATCTGCATCTGCGGAAGCCGCGCGAAGACCGTGATGGTCTCGTGCCCGCTGCCGCACCAATAAGAAATCCGGATGCGGGGCACAGGCTCCGCATCCGGATTGTCATTCTGCATAGGTGACCGGCCACCAGCCGTGGCGCCCACCCGTGTACCGCTGAAACCACCGCTGATGTGAAGCACCGCAAAAACTCCCTACCTTGGGAATAGCTACTGGTACCGACTATACAGCGTGGCTTGGCTTCGTTCAGCCGGTAAAGCGCATGATCAGCCCCAAGCCAACGATGACCAGCCCCCAGGTCAGCCCCAGAATGACGGTAAATCGGTTGAGGTTGCGTTCTGCCACACCGGAGGAGCCCAGATTGGAGCTCATCCCGCCGCCGAACATGTCGGACAGGCCCCCGCCGCGTCCCTTGTGCAGCAGGATCAGGAAGGTCAGCAGGAGGCTGGTGATGCCCAGCAGGATCTGCAGAACGATTTGGAGAGTAGCCACGACGGCCTTTCAGGATGTACGGGAAAAAAACAACAGCCGGTCAGCTCAGGCGGTCAGCAGGTGTTTCTCGAACCTGACAATATTAGCAAACTCTGCGGCATCCAGGCTGGCCCCGCCCACCAGTACCCCGTCGACGTCACGTTCGCGCAAAATTGCAGCAACGTTTGCAGCTTTAACCGAACCTCCGTACAGCAGCCGCACCTTTGCGGCGGTATCGGCGTCGAACAGCTTACCCAGCTCGGCCCGGATGGCTGCGCACATTTCCTGTGCATCCGCAGGCCCGGCCACTTCCCCGGTGCCGATGGCCCACACAGGTTCGTAGGCCACCACTAGCTCGCAAACCTGCTCGGCGGTCAATCCTTCGGTGCCGGCACGCACCTGGCTGAGTGTATGCTCCACGTGGGTCCCGGCATGGCGAATCTCCAGGCCTTCACCGGCACACAAAATAGGCGTCAGACTGTTCCGGAACGCCGCCTTGACCTTCTGGTTCACTAGCTCGTCCGTTTCGCCGTGGATACTTCGACGCTCACTGTGGCCGACCAGAACGTAGGTGCAGCCAAGCTTGGCCAGAAATGCTCCGGAAACGTCCCCCGTGTAGGCACCTTCGTCCTCCGCAGAAAGGTCCTGCCCACCGTAGACCAGCTTGAGCTTGTCGCCCTGCACCAGCGTCTGCACGCCGCGCAGGTCCGTAAAGGGCGGGAAGACAGCTGCCTCCACCCGGCTGTAGTCGTGCCGTGCGTCCGAAAGGGTCCAGGCCAGCTTCTGCAGCAAGGTGATGCCCTGGACATGGTCCATGTTCATCTTCCAGTTGCCCGCGATCAGCGGCTTGCGGTCGAATTTTCCGTTCGTGGAGGTGGTCATCGCTCTCTTTCACTATCGTCAGTGGCATCCAGGGCAGTCAGCCCGGGCAGCTCTTTTCCCTCGAGGAATTCCAGCGATGCGCCGCCACCGGTGGAAATGTGTCCGAACTGGTCATCGGTGAAACCCAGCGCGCGCACGGCGGCCGCGGAGTCACCGCCGCCGACGACGGTGAAGGCGCCTGCCGCCGTTGCGTCCGCCAATGCCTGAGCTACCGCACGCGTGCCTTCGGCAAAGGCCGAAAATTCGAAGACTCCCATCGGCCCATTCCAGAACACCGTGCGGGCGCCGCTGATCCGCTCGGCAAAGAGCGCAGCACTGTCAGGTCCAATGTCCAGGCCTGCGCAGTCGGCTCCCAGCCGGCCGCCCTCCATGTCCTGCGCCGGGACCACACCGTGGTCAGCGTCGGCGGCAAATTTCGCGGCGACCACAATATCTGTGGGCAGAACGAAGCTGGTGCCGGCGTCCACGGCGCGCCGCAGATAGTCCCGTACGGTCGGAAGCTGGTCCGGCTCCAACAGACTCGTTCCGACCTTAAAGCCCTGGGCGGCGAGGAAGGTGAAGACCATGCCGCCACCAACGAGGATGCTGTCCGCCTTGCCGATCAGGTTGTCGATCACCGCGAGTTTGTCGGAGACCTTCGAACCTCCCAGGACTACCGCATAGGGCCGCGGAGTGTCCGCGGTCAGCTTCGTGAGCACGGTAAGTTCCGTCCGTACCAGATCGCCCTGATAAGACGGCAGGAGACCGGCAACGTCATAGACGCTGGCGTGCTTGCGGTGGACAGCGCCGAAGGCGTCGTCCACATAGGCGCCGTCCTTCCCTGTTAAGCCCGCCAGCTCGCTAGCTAGTGCGGACCGGGCCGAATCGTCCTTGCTGGTTTCACGCTCGTCGAAGCGCACGTTTTCCAGCACCAGCACTTCACCGTCGGCCATCGCGGCGCTGAGCCCGCGGGCGGACTCTCCCGTCGTATCCGAGGCAAGGGACACCTTCACGGACTGAGCAGAAGCTATCTGCGCCAGCCGATCTACTGCCGGTTTCAAGGAGTATTTCGCTTCCGGCTTGCCTTTAGGACGGCCCAGATGGGCGCAGACCAAAACTCGGGCGCCGGCCTGGGCAAGTCTGGAAAATACCGGGAAAGAAGCCTTGATGCGGCCGTCATCGGTGACAGAACGGTGTTCATCCGGTCCGTCCAGCGGTACGTTAAGATCGCTTCGGACCAAAACGTACCGCCCCCGGACACCGTCAGCGATCAGCTCGTCGAGAGAGTGCAGAGTCATGGTTCCCCCTATCCCAGCTTGCTGGCGACAAGTTTGGTCAGGTCGACGAGGCGGTTGGAGTAGCCCCACTCGTTGTCGTACCAGCCGACCACCTTAACCTGGTTACCGATGACTTTCGTGAGCCCTGAATCAAAGATGCATGATGCCGGGTCGGTTACGATGTCCGAAGAAACGATCGGATCCTCCGTGTAGCTCAGGTACGGGGCCAGGGATCCCTCAGTGGCCGCTGCCTTGTAGGCTGCATTGATCTCCGCGACACTGGCTTCGCGGCCCAGCGTCACGGTCAGGTCCGTCGCGGAGCCGGTAGGTACCGGAACGCGGATCGCAAACCCGTCCAGTTTCCCCTTCAGCTCCGGCAGGACCAGGCCGATGGCCTTGGCTGCGCCGGTGGAGGTCGGCACCATGTTGATCGCTGCGGCGCGGGCCCGCCGCAGGTCTCTGTGCGGGCCGTCCTGCAGGTTCTGATCGGCCGTGTAGGCGTGGATGGTGGTCATCAGGCCACGTTCGATGCCGAAATTGTCTACCAGCACCTTGGCCAGCGGGCCAAGACAGTTGGTGGTGCAGGAGGCATTGGAGATGATGTTGTGCTCGGCCGGGTCATAGAGTCCGTCGTTGACTCCCATCACGATCGTGATGTCTTCATCGGAGCCGGGCGCGGAGATCAGTACCTTCTTGGCGCCGGCGCTGATGTGCTTGCGGGCATCCGCTGCCTTAGTGAAGAATCCGGTGGATTCGATCACGATGTCCACGCCTAGCTTGGCCCACGGCAAGTTGGCAGGGTCGCGCTCGGCGAGCACCTGAATGGTTTTGCCGTCCACTACCAGCTGTCCATCGACAACCTCGATGCTCGCCTTCAGACGCCCCGTAACAGAATCGTACTTGAGCAGGTGGGCGAGCGCCTCGGGGCTGGTCAGATCGTTCACTGCCACAATCTCCAGGTCCGCCCCTTGCTCAAGCGCGGCGCGGAAGTAATTTCGTCCGATGCGGCCAAAGCCGTTGATACCAATACGAGTAGTCACTTATATCTCCTTAGTGCTGTCTCCAGCACACCTAGTCCGGCCGGACTTTAATGACACGGCCGTCAGCTCAGCAGTTCCCGCACGCCATTGGGCAGAGATGTGGAAAATATGCGGCCGGTGGCCGGCCGCATATCGAAAGGTTACGGGCCTTTCGTGACCTATCTTACGTTTAAGGCGGCCCGCCGCCGCAAGAGCAGCGGCGGGCAGTCGAATGCCGATCAGCTGCGTTAGAGAACGATCAGGGCCGTAGCATGATTGCGCGCTCCGTCAAAACGCCGGGCAACGTCGGCCCAGTTCACGATGTTCCAGAACGCCTTGACATAGTCGGCCTTGACATTGACGTAGTCCAGGTAGAACGCGTGCTCCCACATATCCAGCATCAGCAGAGGAGTACTGCCCACCGACACGTTGCCTTGCTGGTCGTAAAGCTGCTCAATGAGCAGGTTTCCGCCGATGGGCTCATAGGAAAGGAAAGCCCACCCGGATCCCTGCAGGCCCAGCGCAGCGGCGCTGAACTGCGCGCGGAAAGCGTCAAAGGAACCGAAGGCGTCCTCAATGGCGGCGGCCAGTTCACCTTCGGGCTTGTCCCCGCCGTCTGGCGAGAGGTTGTTCCAGAAGACCGAGTGGTTTACGTGGCCACCGGTGTGGAACGCCAGATCCTTGGAGAGCTGATTAATATTGCCGAATTCGCCATTCTCGCGGGCCTCGGCCAGCTGCTTCATGGCCTTATTGGCGCCCGCGACGTAGGCGGCATGGTGCTTGTCGTGATGCAGCTCCATGATGCGGCCGGAGATGTGAGGCTCCAACGCTGCATAGTCGTAGGGCAGATCGGGAAGTGTGTACTCGGTCACGATTCCTCCGTAGCGATTTTTTATGAATAACCCGGGTTCCCCCGGATCACCTTCAACTCTTTCATACTATGTCTTTAGTTCAAGGCCGCTATTTCAATAGACGCCATGCACGAGCGTTTATTACGGGACGTGCCTCGTTACTCGTCGAGCATGTCCAGCGTCACGTTGGCGTCGGTGCCGGGGATACCGGTTTCAGTGGCTTTCTTATCCGCCATGGCCAAGAGTCTACGGATTCGCCCGGCAATGGCGTCCTTGGTCATGGCCGGGTCAGCGAGCCGGCCCAGCTCGTCCAGGCTGGCCTGTTTGTGGGCGACCCTGAGCTCCCCGGCATATTTGAGGTGCTCCGGCACGTCATCGCCAAGGATCTCGAGGGCACGATCCACGCGGGCGCCCGCCGCAACCGCAGCCTGCGCGGAACGGCGCAGATTCGCATCGTCAAAATTTGCCAGCCGATTTGCCGTGGCCCGGACTTCCTTGCGCATCCGCCGCTCCTCCCACACCAGCAGCGCTTCATGCGCACCCATTCTCACGAGCAGTTCTGCAATAGTGTCCCCGTCTCGGATAACCACCCGGTCTACGCCCCGCACTTCCCTGGCTTTGGCTGCAATATTCAGCCGTCGCGCCGCACCTACCAGTGCCAGCGCCGCTTCCGGGCCCGGACAGGTGACTTCCATCGAGGAGGACCGTCCCGGTTCGGTCAGCGAGCCATGAGCCAGGAAGGCGCCGCGCCATACGGCCTCCGCATCCGCGGCGGAACCATTGACGACGACGGAGGGCAGTCCGCGCACCGGCCGGCCGCGTGCATCCAGCAGCCCGGTCTGGCGGGCCAGCGCCTCGCCGTCGCGCTCTACCTTGACAACATAACGGTTGCCGCGGCGCAGTCCCCCGCCGGAGACCACCGTAATTTGGCTCTGCTGACCGTATATTTCGGCTATCGCCGCACGCAGCCGCCGCGCGGTGGCCGCCAGATCAACCTCCGCTTCGATCACAATCCGGCCGGAAATGATATGCAGGCCGCCGGCGAAGCGGAGCAATGTCGACACTTCCGCCTTGCGGACCGAAGACTTCTTAATGTCCAGCCGGGAAAGTTCGTCCTTCACTGCCGCTGTCAGCGCCATGGTGCTTGTCCTAACTACCGAAGTGAAATCCTACGCTGAGAAGAGGTCCTGATAGGCCGCAGCGAGGCGCAACGGATCGTGCACCGCCCGTCCCCCGGACGCACCCACTTTACCGAAGACAACCTCCGCACCCAGCATCGAGGCCGCTCGCTCGAAATCCGGCAGGTCCGACACCGACGACGGATCCGCCAGCACCACATCAACGCTGAATTCAGGGGCGTAACGGGAGATCACCCGCAAATGGTCCGCGGCATTCATCCCGGTTGCCTCTTTGTCATTGATGTCCAGATTCATGGTGATGCACCGCTTCGCGGGAGTATCGCACAGCGCCTGACGCAGTTCCGGCAGCAGCAGATGCGGCAGCACCGAGGTGTACCAGGAACCCGGTCCCAGCACCACCCAGTCGGCAAGTTCGATGGCCGTGAGCGCCTCCACGCACGCGGGCGCGTCAGCGGGCAGCAGGCGCACATTCTCGACTTCACCGGCCAACGCCAGCGAAGCCTGGCCAGTGATCGTCGTTCGCTGCCGCGAGCCGTCCGCTGAAATCTCCACAGCGTCTCCCTCGATGGTGAGCGGGACGCTGGCCATCGGCAGAACCTGCCCCCGGGCGCCGAGCAGCGCGCCGGCCCACTGCAGGCCGGACACCGGGTCCCCCAGCAGCTCCCAGAGCGTGACAATGAGCAGATTTCCCATCGCATGGCTGTCCAGCGAGCCGGTTATCCCCGGACGGGACGTGAACCGATGCTGCATCACATCCCGCCAGGTACGGCCCCAGTCCGTGTCATCACACAATGCCGCCAAGGCCATCCGCAAATCCCCGGGCGGCAGCACGCCGAGCTCCTCCCGCAGCCTGCCGGACGAGCCGCCGTCGTCGGCAACGGTCACAACGGCGGTGAGCTCCGTGGTGAGCAGCCGCAGCGCGGACAGCGACGCGGACAGACCATGCCCCCCGCCCAAGGCAACAATTCGCGGCTCCGCTGCGCCGGCGGACAATGAACCCGAGGGTGGAATCAGCGGCAGCGGGCCGGTCAGAAGCGCCATTATTCCCGGCCCAGATCGCGGTGACGCGTGCTGACCGTGACTCGAGGGAGTTGGGCGAGGCGCTTGGCCAGCTCCACGGCCACCGCCACGGAACGGTGCTTGCCGCCGGTGCAGCCCACAGCGATCGTGGCATAGTGCTTGTTTTCCCGCCGGTATCCGGCCAGCACCGGTTCCAGCGCATGCACGTAGCGGTCCACAAATTCGCAGGCGTTGTTTTCCACTAGGACAAAGTCACTCACGTCCTGGTCGAGTCCGGTATGCGGACGCAGCTGAGGGACCCAATGCGGATTGGGGATGAACCTGACGTCTGCAACGTAGTTGGCGTCCACCGGCAGACCGTATTTGAACCCGAAACTCATCACCGTCAGGCGTAGGGCCACCGGTCCGGTCTCCGAAAAAAGCTCGGTCACCGCGCTGCCCAGCTCGTGCACGTTCATCGCCGAGGTGTCGAGCACCATTTCGGAGCCGGACTTCATCTCTGCCAGCAGTTCACGTTCGGCTGCTATTCCGTCCAACATCCTGCCGTCGCCCTGCAGCGGATGTGGACGCCTGCCCTGCTCGAAGCGGCGCACCAACGTCTCATTGCTGGCGTCCAGAAACAGGACGCGGAAGGAAATTCCGCCGGCGGCAAGCGCGTTCAGGGAATCCCGGATGTCCGAAAATAGGCCCTTACTGCGCACGTCGATGACGACGGCCAGCTTAGGCAGTGCCTGCGGCATCCGGGACATCAGCTCAGCCAGCGTACCGAGCATCTGCGGAGGAAGATTCTCCACGACGTACCAGCCATGGTCCTCCAGTGCGTTCGCCGCAGTGCTCCGGCCCGCTCCAGACATACCGGTGACCACCAGCAGTTCCGATTCCACCGGTTTGATCGGGGTCAGATCTGCCGATGGCGGTGTCGTACTGTGCTCCGTCATTAAAAAAGAATCCTGTCCAGTGCCGTATTTCGCGTGCAAAATATAATCGGGCAGTACTTACGACCTCACGAGCCCGCCGTCCCTTTAGCCTACCTAGGATTGAAGAACTTCGCCGGTGGCCATATTGACGGCGGGCGCCGCAACGTCTGCGGAGTCCGCGGCCGGGTGCAGCGTTGAGTAGATGGCCGCAGCCAACACCGGTCCGATCCCCTTGACCTGGGCCAGCTCCGCGGTGGACGCCGCCTTGATTTTACGGACGGACCCGTAGGCTTCCATCAGGACCCCCCGTTTGGCGGTCCCCAGCCCCGGCACCGAATCCAGTGCGGACACGGTCATGGACTTCGCTCGCTTCTGCCGATGGAACGTAATGGCAAACCGATGCGCCTCGTCGCGGATCCGCTGTAACAGGTACAGCCCCTGTGAGGTGCGCGGCAGAATCACCGGAAAATCGCTGTCCGGAAGCCAGACTTCCTCGAGACGTTTGGCCAAGCCAACGACGAAGACATCGGTAATCCCCAGATCGGACAGGGCGCGCGCGGCAGCAGCGACCTGTGGTTGGCCGCCGTCGACCACCACCAGGTTCGGCGGGTAAGCAAACTTCGGCTTCACCGCTATCTGGTCGGTGACTTCGCCGGACACGGGGCTAGTGGCCTGGATTGCAGCGGCGTCCGGACCAGCGCCGGCGCCCTCCTGGAGGTAATGCCTGAACCGCCGGCTGATGACGTCGTACATGGAAGCGGTGTCATCCACCGCCGCGTCCCCGGTAATAGCGAATTTGCGGTACTCGGACTTTTTGGCAATGCCGTCTTCGACGACCACCATAGAGGCCACGACGTTCGTGCCCTGGACATGCGAGATGTCATAACATTCAATCCGCAGCAACGGCACCGGAAGGTCGAGGGCTTCCTGCAGTTCCTGCAAAGCCAACGATCGGGTGGTCAAATCTCCGGCCCGGCGCGACTTGTGCAGTTTCATCGACTGCTCGGCGTTCTGCCGCACGGTGTCCAGCAGTGCCGCCTTATCTCCGCGCTGCGGTACCCGGATTTCAACTTTGGCTCCGCGAAGTCCGCCTAGCCAGACGGCGAGCTGCTCGCTGTTGGATGGTTGCTCGGGGACCAGAATCTGCCGCGGAATGCCGTGCCGCTCGGTGCCGTCATCCCCGTAAACCTGCTGCAGCAGGTGCTCAATCAATTCCGCAGGCGTAGAATCCTCCACCTTTTCAACCACCCAACCGCGCTGGCCACGGATCCGCCCGGCCCGGACGTGAAAAACCTGCACGGCAGCTTCCAGCTCATCCTGGGAAACAGCAAAGATGTCCGCGTCCGTATCTTCGGAGAGCACCACTGCATTGCGTTCAAAGACCTTCCGCAACGCGATCACGTCATCGCGCAACCTGGCCGCCTGCTCGTAATCGAGCTCCTTGACTGCCTCCATCATTTGGCGCTCGAGTTTGGCGATGAACGGTTTTGCCTCCCCGCCCATAAAGGAGCAGAACGCGTCCGCCAGCGCGCGGTGTTCCTCTGGGGTCACTTTGCCCACGCACGGCGCGGAACACTTATCAATATAGCCCAGCAGGCAGGGGCGCCCGCTGCGTTGCGCCCGCTTGAGCACGCCAGGGCTGCAGGTACGCACGGGAAAGACCCGCAGCAGGGTATCGACCGTCTCGCGGATAGCCCCCGCCGTATAAGGGCCGAAGTATCGGACCCCCTTCCGCCGCTCTCCGCGCATGACCTGGACCCGCGGGAACCTTTCTCCCAGGGTAACGGCCAGGTACGGGTAGGACTTGTCATCGCGGAAGACAAGGTTGTAGCGGGGATTAAATTCATTAATCCAGGTCCACTCCAGCTGCAGGGCTTCGAGTTCGCTGCCCACCGTTGTCCACTGCACACTGGCCGCCGAGTGCACCATTGCATACGTTTTGGGCAGCAGCGTCAGCGGATTGGCGAAGTATGAATTAAGCCTGGAGCGCAGGCTCTTAGCCTTACCGACATAAATGACGCGCCCGTGCTCGTCCCGGAAGCGGTACACGCCCGGATCCGTTGGTATTTCGCCGGTTTGAGGCCGGTAACTAGCTGGGTCTGCCACAATTCCATCCTAAAGACGCTGCCTGTGCCGCGGAGTTCCAGCTGCCGGGGTCAGCAGCTGCGGACGCTAACGCGAAATGCCGGTCAAACGTCTGTTCAGTTCCGCCAGCAGAGCTGGCGCGTCTCCAACTACTATGGCCGCGCCCGCGGTTTCCAGCTCCCCGCCCAGGGCGAAGCCCCATGTCACGCCGATGCAGTCCAGCCCGTTAGCGAGGGCCCCGCGGACATCCTGTGCACGATCCCCCACCATAATGGGCCGGCGCGAACCGGCCAGGGCCTGCGCGGCAGAGGCAATGATTTCTTTCTTCCCGCTGCGGTACCCGGGGTCTGACGGCCGCTGGGCTTCGTCATTTGCGGAACCGAATACGGCGCTGAAATAACCCGCAAGACCATGGGCGCGCAGCACGGTCCCTGCCAAAGCCTGCGGTTTCTGCGTAGCCACGCCCAGCGCTACGCCCCTTTCCTGCAGGTCCCCCAGCACTTCCCTGACGCCGGGGTAGACCTGCCCCATCGCAATACCCTCCAGCGCATACCAGCGCCGGTAAATCCGGATCAACTCCGGGACCTGCGCCGCGGCAGCGTCCGTCAGGTCCAACAAGGCATCCGAGAGTTTGGGACCGACCATGGCCGCCAGCACAGATTCCCCCGGGATTGGAAGTCCCATCTGCTTCAGCGCGTGGGCTATCCCGCCGCTTATACCGCCGGCGGGATCCACCAGGGTGCCGTCCAAGTCGAACAGCACCGCGTCACAGCCCTGCACCCCGTCCGGTCCGCGCTCCTGCATCCCGTCCGGCACCAGTGCCTGGGCAATCACGACAACACTTCACTCAGGAAGGAAGCGGTGTAGCTCGTCGTGGACAAAGCGACTTTCTCGGGGGTCCCCGAGGCCATCAGCAGACCACCGCCTGAGCCACCGTCCGGGCCCAGATCCACTACCCAGTCCGCGCTCTTAATAACGTCAAGGTTGTGCTCGATGGTGATCACTGTGTTCCCCTTGTCCACCAGCCCCTGCAGTACCAGCAGCAGCTTGCGGATATCTTCGAAGTGTAGGCCGGTGGTTGGTTCATCGAGCACGTAGACACTGCGTCCGTTCGAGCGTTTCTGCAGTTCGGCGGCCAGCTTGACCCGCTGCGCCTCCCCGCCGGAGAGGGTCGTGGAAGCCTGGCCCAACCGCACGTAGCCCAGCCCGACGTCGACCAGAGTGTTCAGGTGACGGGCAATCGGAGTGAACGCTGCAAAGAACTCCGCTCCCTCCTCGATCGGCATATTCAGCACATCCGCAATCGATTTGCCCTTGTAATGGACTTCCAGCGTCTCGCGGTTGTAACGGGCCCCGTGGCACACCTCGCACGGGACATAAACGTCCGGCAGGAAGTTCATTTCGATCTTCAGCGTCCCGTCGCCGGAACACGCTTCGCAGCGGCCGCCCTTGACGTTGAAGGAGAACCGGCCCGGCTGATATCCACGGACCTTGGCCTCGGTGGTTTCGGCGAAGAGCTTGCGGATATTGTCAAAGACTCCGGTGTAGGTGGCCGGATTGGACCGCGGAGTGCGGCCGATCGGGCTTTGGTCGACATGGACAACCTTGTCCAGATGCTCCAGACCGTCCACCCGCAGATGCCGGCCGGCCACCTGTTTGGCGCCGTTGAGTTTGTTGGCCAGCACCTTGTAGAGAATTTCATTGACCAGCGTCGATTTGCCCGAACCGCTCACCCCCGTCACCGCGGTGAACAGCCCGAGCGGGAAAGCCACATCCACGTTCCGCAGATTGTTCTCCCGCGCCCCCACGACCTTAAGCTCACGCTTCTTGTCATATTTGCGCCGCTTCGCCGGGATCTCGATGCTCTTCCTGCCGGAAAGGTAGTCGGCGGTCAGCGACTTGGTGTTTGTGAGCAGGTCCGCGTAGGAGCCCGAATGCACCACCTCGCCGCCGTGTTCTCCGGCACCGGGGCCAATGTCCACAATCCAGTCAGCTTCCTGAATTGTGTCTTCATCATGTTCAACAACAATTAGAGTGTTCCCCAGATCGCGCAGCCTGGTCAGGGTCTCGATCAGCCGGCGGTTATCCCGTTGGTGCAGCCCAATGGACGGCTCGTCCAGGACGTAGAGCACGCCCACGAGGCCGGATCCGATCTGCGTGGCCAACCGGATCCGCTGCGCCTCCCCGCCGGAGAGCGTCGCAGAGGCGCGCTCCAGGTTCAGGTACTCCAGCCCCACGTCGAGCAGGAAAGTCAGCCGGGCCTGGATCTCTTTAAGTACCTGGCTGGCGATCTGGGCCTCCCGCCCGGTCAGCACCAGATTGGAAAGGAACGCGAAGCACTCGCGCATCGGCAGTGCCGAGACAGCGGCGATCGACTTACCGTTGATCAGCACGGAGAGCGACGCCGGGTTCAGCCTCGCTCCGCCGCACACCGGACAAGGGATCTGCCGCATGTACTCTTCATAGCGGTCGCGTGCGGTATCGGATTCGGTTTCCACATGCTTGCGCTGGATGTACTGGACAGCACCCTCAAAGCCGGTACTGTACTTGCGTTCCCGACCGAACCTGTTTTTGTACTGCACCACTACCTTGTGGTCCTTGCCGTACAGCACTGACTGCCGGGCGTCTTCGGAGAGTTTTCGCCACGGCGCAGTCATGGAGAATCCCATGTCCTTCGCCAAGCCATCCAGCAGTCTGTTCCAGTACTCCGTCGTGGCAGTCCCCAAAGACCATGGCGCGATCGCGCCTTGCGCCAGCGAGAGCTGCGGGTTCGGCACTACCAGCTCCTCGTCGACCTCCAGCTTGGTTCCGATGCCGCTGCATGCAGGGCAGGCGCCAAAAGGATTATTGAAGGAAAACGAGCGCGGCTCCACCTCATCGATGGCCAGGGGATGCTCGTTGGGGCACGCCAGATTCTCCGAAAAGGACCGGATCCGCTGTGGGTCGTCGGCGTCGAGTTCGACCAGCTCCACCAGCACCCGGCCCTCCGCCAGACCGAGCGCTGTCTCCACCGAATCAGTCAGCCGCTGGGAGATTCCCTCCTTGACCACCAGACGGTCCACAACCACCTCGATGGTGTGCTTAAACTGCTTCTTCAGCTTCGGCGCCTCGGCCAGCTGGATCAGTTCGCCGTCCACCTTGGCGCGGGAGTAGCCCTTCGCGGTCAGCTCCTTGAAAAGCTCCACAAACTCGCCCTTGCGGGCCCGCACTACCGGCGCAAGCACCTGGAAGCGGGTCCCGTCCGGCATTTCCAGCAGCTGGTCAACGATCTGCTGCGGCGTCTGCCGGGCCACCGGCTCCCCGCACACGGGACAGTGCGGGGTCCCTACCCGCGCCCACAGCAGGCGCATGTAGTCGTAGATCTCCGTGATGGTGCCGACCGTGGATCGCGGGTTCTTATTCGTTGACTTCTGGTCGATCGAAACCGCGGGTGAGAGGCCCTCGATGAAATCGACGTCCGGCTTGTCCACCTGACCCAGGAACTGGCGGGCGTAGGCGGAGAGGGACTCCACGTAGCGGCGCTGCCCTTCGGCGAAGATCGTATCGAAGGCCAGCGAGGACTTCCCCGAACCGGAGAGCCCGGTAAAGACGATCATGGCATCGCGGGGCAGATCAAGATCCACATTGCGCAGGTTGTTCTCCCGCGCCCCCTTGACGACCAAACGCGACCGGTCCTGGTGGGTCAATGGCCGACTGGGGACCGGCTGCCGCGATACTATTTCGGATGTTTCAACTGCTTTAGGCACGTACTCCATAATAATCGAATCTTCGTTCGAATATGAGTTCCCCCCGGAACTTTCGCCAGAGGCTTAGAAAGTCTACTTGGCGTTGGAACGTTCGACGGCGGCGCGAACCAATTCCAGCGCCGTCCCCAGCTCCACGCCGTGACGATTGACGACGGCGGCGTAGTCCGAGGCGGCGGCCGCCACCTGCGCCAGCGACTCGTCCCCCGCTGCGGCGACCACCGTCCCGGCGCGGCCCCCGGTGCGCACGATCCCGGCCTGTTCCAGTTCCCGGTACGCGCGGGCTACTGTATTGACCGCGACACCCAGCTGGCCGGCCAGCGTCCGGACCGGCGGGAGCCGTGTCCCCACAGCGAGCTTCCCGGAGGCAGCGAGGTCCAAAATGCGCACCCGGATCTGCTCGAACGGCGGTACCGACGAAGTTTCATCCAGCAGCCACCTGCCCAGCACGGCGACCCCGCTTTTCACAGTTCCGGCAACTTTCACCGCTCCTGCATCTTTCACAGGGCAGCCGTCTCCTCGATCAGCGGATCACCGAATTGGGACATGTAAAGGTCGTAGTAGAAACCGCCTGCGGCCAGCAGCTCCTCATGACTGCCCTGCTCAAGAATTCTGCCGTGGTCCATCACAAGGATCAGGTCCGCGTCGCGGATGGTGGAGAGCCGGTGCGCAATAACGAAACTGGTGCGCGACTCGCGCAGCCGGTTCATCGCCTGGCGGATCAGCACCTCGGTACGGGTATCTACGGAGCTGGTGGCCTCGTCCAGAATCAGGATGCCGGGATCGGCCAGCCAGGCCCTGGCGATGGTCATGAGCTGGCGCTGTCCCTGACTGAGGCTGTCCCCGTCTGCGGACAATGCCGTCTCATAACCCTCCGGGAGGGACCTGACGAAGTGATCGACGTACGTCGCCTCCGCGGCCTGAACGATCTGCTCCTGCGTCGCCTCCAGGCGCCCATAGGCCAAATTGTCCCGAATTGTTCCGCCGAAAAGCCATGCATCCTGGAGCACCATGCCAAACCGCCGGCGCAGATCATCGCGCGTCATTTTGGCTGTGTCCACGCCGTCGATGGTGATGCGGCCAGAGTCAATTTCGTAAAAGCGCATCAGCAGGTTCACCAGGGTCGTCTTACCTGCGCCCGTAGGCCCGACAATCGCCACCGTCTGCCCGGGCTCCGCCACCAGAGACAGATCCTGGATCAGCGGCTCACCTGGAACATAACTGAAGTTCACGTTCTCGAAGACAACCCTGCCGACCGTGGCACCGAGCGTAGCTGCGGGCGCCGGATCGGGCGCCTGCTCCTTGGCATCGAGCAAGTCAAAAACCCGCTCCGCCGAGGCGACCCCGGACTGCAGCAAATTAATCATCCCGCCGATTTGCGCCATCGGTTGACTGAACTGGCGTGAATACTGAATGAACGCCTGCACGCTGCCGATGGTCAGGTTTCCGGCCGCAATCTGCACACCGCCAACCACTGCTACCGCCACGTAATTCAGATTGGCGATGAAGTTCATCGACGGCATGATGATGCCCGAGATGAATTGCGCGTTGGCACTGGAGCGGAACAGGGTGTCGTTCGAAACTGCGAATTTGTCGATCGCCACTTGTTGCTGCCCGAACGCCTTGACCACCTCGTGGCCGGTGAACATTTCCTCAATGTGACCGTTGAGCTCACCGGTCGTCTTCCACTGTGCGGTGAACTGGACCTTGGACCGCTTAGCGATCAGGACGGTCACGAGCACCGTGACGGGAACCGTTGCCAGCGCTATCAGCGCCAGCAGCGGTGAAATGGAGAACATCATCGACAGCACACCGACAACTGTCAGGACGGAGACCAGCAGCTGCGTCAGCGTCTGATTCAACGTCTGCGAGAAATTGTCGATGTCATTAGTGACCCGGCTGAGCACATCGCCGCGGGATTCCTCCTGGAAATGGGACATCGGCAACCGGTCCAGCTTCGTTTCGATATCCTGCCGCAGTTTGTACATGGCGCGCTGGACAATTCCCGCCGTGATGTAGCCCTGGCTCCAGTTGAAGAAGAACGCCACTGCGTACAGGACCAGCACACCCAGCAGCACCCAGCCCAGCGCCTGCTGATCGAGTCCCTGACCGGGCACCACGTTCATCCCGTTGAGCATGTCCGCGACCTGGCCCTGGCCCTTGGCCCGCAGCCCCTCCACGGCCTGCGCCTTCGTCACCGATGCGGGGAACATCTTGCCCACCACGCCTTGGAAAATCAGGTCGGTGGCATGGCCGAGAATCTTCGGAGCCAGCACACTCATGCTGACCGAGACAGCCGCTAGGAAAACCACCCAGATCATCCGCGGCCTGTCGGCCGCCATCAACGTAAAGATGCGTTTGACACTGGGTCCAAACGATTTTGCCTTCTGCGGCGGCCCGCCTTGCCCGCGCATACTCATACCGCCCGCACCCCGTCCTCGTCCGTGAGCTGCGACGTTACTATCTCCTGGTAGGTCCCGGAGCCAGCCATCAGCTCCTCGTGCGTTCCCTGGGCCACCAGCCGCCCTTCATCAAGGACCAAAATGTGGTCCGCATGCATGATCGTATTGACGCGCTGGGCCACCACGAGCACCGTGGCGTTCCGGGTAACCGGTTTCAGTGCAGCCCGCAGTTTCGCGTCCGTGGTGAAATCCAAGGCGGAAAAGCTGTCATCAAAAAGGTAAATCGACGGTTCGCTGACCACGGCCCGGGCGATGCAGAGCCGCTGACGCTGGCCGCCGGAGAAATTGGTTCCGCCTTGACCGACGGGAGCCTCGAGCCCCTGTGGCATGTCCCTGACGAAGTCCGCAGCCTGGGCGATTTCAAGGGCCCGCCACAGCTGCTCGTCCGTCGCGTCAGGACGGCCGAAGCGCAGATTGCTGGCTACCGTCCCGGAGAACAGATACGCCCTCTGCGGCACCAGCCCAATCGCCGAGCGCAGCGTTTCCAAGGTCACGGCGTGGCTGTCATGACCGCCCACCGAGATGGATCCGGCGGACCGGTCCAACAAACGTGGAATCAGATTCAGCAGCGTTGATTTACCGCTGCCCGTGGACCCTATGACCGCCGTCGTCGTTCCCGGTTTTGCAGTGAAGCTCAGACCGGAAACTACCGGCGCTTCCGCGCCGGGGTAGGTGAACCCGACATTGCTGAATTCCAGCGCGCCGCCCAACTCCCGCAGCGCCAGCGCTCCCGGGGAATCCGCCACCGAGGACTCCGTATCCAGCACCGTCTGAATCCGCTCCGCGCAGACTGCGGCCCGCGGGATCATCATGAACATGAACATTGCCATCATCACCGACATCAGTATCTGCATGATGTAGCTCAAGTAGGCGGTCAGCGCTCCGATTTGCATGGCGCCGCTGTCGATTCGCTGGCCGCCAAACCAAAGGACCCCCACAGAGGTTACGTTGACCACCACGAAAATGGTCGGGAACATTAGCGCCAGCAGCCGTCCGGTGCGCAACTGGGTCAACGTCAAATCGCAGTTAGCCTGGCCGAACCGCTCCATCTCGAAATCGCGCCGGACAAACGCCCGAATGACGGAAATGCCCATGATCTGCTCGCGCAGGACCGCGTTGATCCGGTCCAGCTGTTTTTGCACCAGCCGGAACAGCGGAACCAATTTGCGCACAATGAGCCAGATGGCCAGAATCAGCACCGGCAGAATCACCACCAGAAGCCCGGACAGCGGAACGTCCTGCTTGAGCGCCAGCACAATCCCGCCCACGCACATGATGGGCGCTGTCACCATCATGGTAAAGCCAAGTAGTGTCAGCATCTGGACCTGCTGCACGTCATTGGTAGTGCGGTTGATCAGTGACGGAGCTCCGAACACCCCCATTTCCTGGGCCGAAAACGATTCCACCCGGGTAAACAAATCCCGGCGGATCTGCCGCCCGACCTTCATCGCCAGCTGCGCGCTGAAATACGTCGCCCCGACTGCGCAGACAATCTGGCCGGCGGTAATGGCCAGCATCCAGCCCCCGAGCTGGAAAATCAGAGCTGTATTACCCTTGACCACGCCGTCGTCAATGATGTTCGCGTTGATGGTCGGCAGGTACAGCGTGCCCAGAGTGGACAGGAACTGCAGCACAATGATCAACGTTAGCGGGACCTTGTGCGGAGCCAGGTTCCGTACGATTAATCGGATGAGCACGAGTCCTCCAGCGGACCTAGTGACGAGAGTTCGATACCAGCGCCGCAGACATCTTTTGGCACCACTGACAGTGTAAAACTACTCTCGTCAAAGATCCTCTAGCCGATTGGCCTGCCCTAGCGCTTATTCTCACGGCGGAATTTGCGTAGGCTCTTGGAATGAGCGCCAATATCTGGAACCTGCCCGCCGTGACCGTCCGGAGCATTGCGGTGGGCGGCATGGACAACAACGTGTACCTACTTACGGGTCGGCAAAGCGGTGATCAGGTCCTCATCGACGCGGCCGACGACAGCAGTGCAATCCTTGCGCTGCTGGCCGAGGCTGACCGGGACAGCGACACAGAGGCCACCGCCCGGCTGGCGTTGGTGGTGACGACCCATTCGCACTGGGACCACGTTCGTGCCCTGGCCGAAGTCGTGGCGCAAACGGGGGCAAAAACCGCGGCAGGCCACGACGACGCCGCAAGCATCGAGGTTCCAACGAACACACTGCTGGCGAACGGTGACGTACTCAGTTTTGCCGGTTTTTCCCTTGATGTGATCGCCCTGCGCGGTCATACCCCCGGGTCCGTGGCGCTGCTGTACCGTGATCCAGCGGGCCCCGCGCACCTGTTCACCGGCGACTCTCTCTTTCCCGGCGGTGTAGGCAATACGCAGCAGGACTCCGTGCGCTTCGGTCAGTTGATCGATGATGTAGAAGCACGGATCTTCGACGTTCTCCCGGACGATACCTTGGTTCATCCCGGTCATGGCAGCGGAACTACGCTCGGGCACGAGCGTCCGCATCTTCAGCAATGGCGGGCCCGCGGCTGGTAATTCCTTAATCTCGAGCGGCGGCTTCTAGCCGGCGACGGCATTGCCATTGGCCTGGGTCAGGATGCAGCAGCGTCAGACAATATTGTTGGACGCCCGGCCCGCCCGCCGGACATGGTGAGACGTTGAGGACGCGCGCCGGCCGCCGTCGCCTTGCCGCCCAACGCCGCTCCGGCCCCCGTCAATCTTCTCAGCCAAAGAGCTCGAAGCGGACTTGTCCGTCCCCGGTGACCATCTTCACTTGCGCAGCGGCCTGTTCCCGGACGGGCACGTCGCTAAGAGCCGCCAGGTACCGCCGGTGCTCGGACAGCGAGTCCACGGCCGCGGCGACGCTGGCCGAATCCACCGGCTGGCGGTGTGATGGTTCGGTGGAAGCAACAGCCACCCACCGCACCCGGTGTGCCGGCAGTCCCTCGGCCAGCAATTCAGGAAAGATCCATTCGTTGCCCGCATCCGCAGCAGCATCCAAAACGGACCTTCCCATTACCCGGTGATCGGAGCTGTTCCACGCCCCCGGACGCCAGGTCTCGCGATGGTTCAATGTAATGACCAGCGCGGGTTTTTGCCGGCGAATCTCCCTGGCGATGAGCCTGCGCAGTTGCAGTCCCTCTTCAAGCCTGCCATCCGGAAGATCCAAAAACTGCAGATGGCGGACGCCGACGTGGGCGCAGGCCCTCTGCTGCTCCTCGACGCGCAGCGGGCCAGCCTCCGCCGGATTCATTCCGGCGATCCCCGCCTCACCACGGGTTGCCAGCAGGTAGCCCACTTCCTTGCCGGCAGCAGTCCATTGCGCAACCGCCGCCGCCACGCCGTACTCCGGGTCGTCCGGATGCGCCATCACCACCAGGGCGCGTTGCCAATCATGCGGAAACGGCTCAAGCTCGTTCATCGTTGTCCTCTCGTTTGCGCCAGCGTCTGCTGAACGGATGTCTTTGCCACTCGACGGTCTGCTGGCTCCCACTCAGCCGCCCTTTTCTGTGCCACCGCGAAGATCCGACGGAACGGGAAGATAGTTCCCTGCGCCGTCGTCGGATACGCGCCGGCAAGCAGCGCGGCGTACGTTTCCTCAAACTCCGCCGCGTCCGCTTCCCCCAACGCCGCCAGAATCGGGCGGAGCGCGGTGCCGCGTACCCAGTCGAGCACCGGGCGCTCGCCAGTCAGTACCTGCTGAAAGGTGCTTTCCCAGACATCGGCGGCACACCCCGAGTCCAGCAAAAGCCGCAGGTAATCGTCCGGTTCTCCTACCGTGTCCTCGTCCCGCAGCACCCCCGCCAGCGCGTGCTGCCAGCGTTCGGAGGTGGCGACGTCGCGCATTAACGCGTGCGACGGCGACCGAAAGTTACCGGGCACCTGCACAGCCAGCCACGATCCCGGGTTCAAAGCCCGAAGCCAGGCCGCGAGCAGTGTTTGATGACCGGGCACCCATTGCAGGGCTGCGTTGGAGACCAGCACATCGGTATCCGGCTCCGGCATCCAGCCGGCGATGTCCCCCAATGCAAAGGACAGGTTCTTTGGGGCATCGGGGGCATGACAAATCCGCTGCGCCGCTTGAATCATCTGCACTGAGGAATCCACTCCCACCACCCGCGCTCCGGGCCAGCGGAGCGCCAATGACGCGGTCAGGGTCCCGGGGCCGCAGCCCAGATCAACCACCAGGCGCGGCTGTTGCGCACCAATACGCGCAGTCAGGTCAAAAAACGGCCGGTCACGGTGATCGCCAAACCGGACGTACTGCTCCGGATCCCAGACCGGCGTCGTCCGCCGCTGAGCCGGCCCCTCAGGTGTAGGCCCCTCGGGTGCGAGCCCCTCAGGTGTAAGCCCCTCGGGTGTCTTCGATTCCATGGGGATGATCGTGCCACAGTATTAGCCCTTAAGCTTGAGGCATCATGAATCTTGCGCAGCAGCTTCCTCCCCGCACCTCAGGCACTCCCGATCCGGACGCCGTCTTCACGGCCTTCCTGGAATGGGTGGAGGGGCGCGGACTGAGCCTTTACCCGGCGCAGGAGGAAGCGGTTATGGAACTCGTTTCCGGCAACAACGTCATCCTGTCCACTCCCACCGGGTCGGGCAAGTCGCTGGTGGCCGTCGGCGCCCATTTCCAGGCACTCTCGGCCGGACAACGCAGCTACTACACAGCTCCGATCAAGGCACTTGTTTCGGAAAAGTTCTTTGCCCTGTGCGACATTTTCGGTGCCCAGAATGTTGGGATGATCACCGGTGATTCCTCGGTCAACCAGGACGCACCGATTATCTGCTGCACCGCTGAGATTCTGGCCAACATTGCCCTTCGCGAAGGTGCCGCCGCGGATCTGGGCGTGGTGATTATGGACGAGTTCCATTTCTACGCGGACCCGCAACGCGGCTGGGCGTGGCAGGTTCCGCTGCTGGAGCTCCCGCAGGCTCAATTCCTGCTGATGTCCGCCACCCTCGGGGAGGTGGCAGGTTTTGAGCGCGAGCTGACAGAGCTAACCGGCAGGACGACGACGACGGTCTCCTCCGCAGAGCGCCCGATCCCGCTGCACTACTACTACGTGCAGACCAGCATCCACGAGACGCTAGAGGAACTGCTGAGCACCAAGCAGGTCCCGGTCTATGTGGTGCACTTCAGCCAGGCCGAGGCCATTGACCGGGCACAGAACCTGATGAGCATCAACGTCTGCACCCGCGAGGAGAAGGACCGGATCGGCGAGCTCATTGCCGGCTTCCGGTTCGCCGCCGGTTTCGGCAAGACGCTCAACCGGCTGGTGCGGCACGGCATTGGCGTGCACCACGCGGGCATGCTGCCCAAATACCGGCGGCTGGTGGAGCAACTGGCGCAGGCTGGACTGCTGAAGGTCATCTGCGGTACAGACACGCTCGGTGTGGGTATTAATGTGCCGATCCGGACCGTGCTGCTGACGGCGCTGAGCAAATACGATGGTGTCCGCACCAGGATTCTGCAGGTGCGGGAATTTCACCAGATTGCCGGCCGCGCGGGGCGGGCCGGCTACGACACTGCGGGGACCGTCGTCGTCCAAGCACCGGAGCATGTGGTGGAGAATGTCAAGGCCATGGCGAAGGCGCACGCCAAGTTCGGCGATGATGCAAAAAAGCTTCGCCAGGTGGTGAAGAAAAAACCGCAGGATGGTTTTGTCAGCTGGAGTGAGCCGACTTTCGACCGGCTGGTGGAATCCGTCCCCGAACCGTTGACCTCCAGTTTCACCATCACGCACGCCATGCTGCTGAACCTGCTGGAACGCCCTGGCGATCCGTTCCAGGCTGCGCGCCGTCTGCTGACCAGTAACCGGGAACCGCGTGCGGCACAGCTGAAGCTGATGCGCAAGGCGCTCGGCATTTATCGCGAGCTATTGGGCGCTGGCATCCTGGAACGTATCCCACCCGAGGAGCAGACCGGTGACGGCCGAACCGTGCGGCTAACCGTGCACCTACAATTGAATTTCGCCCTAAACCAGCCGCTCTCCCCCTTTGCCCTGGCCGCGCTGGAGCTGCTGGATCCTGAGTCCGCGGGCTACGCACTGGACGCGGTCTCCGTGATTGAGTCCACGCTGGAAAAGCCACGGCAGATTCTCTCGGCCCAGCTGAGGCACGCCCGCACCGAGGCCATCACCGCGATGAAGGCCGAGGGGATGGAATACGACCAGCGGATGGCCCTGCTCGATGAAGTCACCTACCCAATGCCGCTGGGGGAGCTGCTGCAGCAGTCCTTTGAGGTGTACCGCAAGGGTGCCCCGTGGGTCGGGGACTTTGAGCTGGCGCCGAAGTCCATTGTCCGGGATATGTATGAGCGCGCCATGAACTTCGGTGAATTTGTCCAGTTCTACTCGCTGGCGCGTTCGGAAGGCATTGTGCTGCGCTACCTGGCGGACGCCTATAAGGCATTGCGCCAGACGGTCCCGCAGGACGCGTTGCGTGAAGACCTGGAGGACATTGTTGCCTGGCTTGGCGAGCTGGTCCGGCAGGTGGATTCTTCCCTGCTCGACGAGTGGGAAGAGCTGACCAGCGGTGCCGCACCGCAGCCGCATGATGCGCCGCCGCCGCCTCCTCCTAGCTTGACCAGGAATGAGCGTGCGTTCCGGGTGATGGTGCGCAATGAGATGTTCCGGCGCATTGAATTGGCCGCCGCGGATAATTTTGAGGCCCTCGGGGCGCTCGACGACGGCGCCGGCTGGAACGCCGACCGCTGGGCCGACGCTTTGGACGCGTATTGGGACGAGCACGAATACCTTAACGATGGGCCCACTGCCAGGGGTCCCGCACTGCTGGAAATCACCCCCGCTCCCGGCGTGTGGAAGGTGCGGCAGATCATTGATGACCCGGCAGGCAATCACGATTGGAGCCTTGCGGCCGAGGTGGACCTGGCGGCATCCGATGCGGCCGGGACCGCGGTGGTGCGCGTTCTCAATTTCAGCCGGCTCTGAGCTGTCGCGGGGCCGCCAGTTTAGTCCGACCGATCCGTAACCGGCCGATTCAGTCCGGCGGGTTCAGACGATAGGCTCGGAACATGTCTTTTATTCGTGCCGCTGTGCCCGCTGACGTCCCTGCAATTTTGTCCCTGATCCACGATCTCGCCATTTATGAGAAGGAACCACACGCCGTCAGGAACACCGAAGAGATGTTGATGCAGACGCTCTTCGGCAGTAACCCGCGGATCTTCGCGCACGTGGCGCTGAATGACAGAGTTGACGACGACGACGGCGGCGGGGACGCCGCGGCACCGGCAGGCGACGGGACGGATACCGTTCAGGGCTTCGCACTGTGGTTCCTGAACTACTCCACCTGGGAGGGTAGCCACGGCATCTATCTGGAGGACCTCTACGTGCGGCCTGAGGCTCGCGGAGCCGGGCACGGCAAGGCGCTGCTGCGAACACTCGCCGGCATTGCGTCCGACCGGGGTTATGCACGGGTGGAATGGAGCGTGCTGGATTGGAACGCGCCGTCGATCCGGTTTTACCAGGGAATCGGCGCTGCGCCGATGGATGGCTGGTCCGTTTTTCGACTCAGCGGTGAGGCCTTGGCTAACTTCGGAAGCGTCCGGGCAGCGGCAGGCCAGAAGCTCCCATGAGCGGGAAACTGTCCACTCGCCGGGACCGCCCCAGTGAGCTGCAGCCACAGGTACATCGACTGGGCCTAACGCATAAAACGCGAGGGATGCGGCTAACGGATCATTGGTTCACCGTGCCACTGAACCACTCCCAGCCCAAGGGTGCGCAACTGGAAATCTTCGCCCGGGAAATATCGGCCTCCGCCCACTCCCCCGCTGACGTGGCGGAGCTCCCGTGGCTGCTGTACTTGCAGGGTGGCCCGGGAGGCCGCGGCAATCGCCCCGCTTCCCTCAACGGCTGGCTGAAGGAAGCTACGGCGTCCTTCCGTGTGCTGATGTTGGACCAGCGCGGAACCGGCCTGTCCACGCCCGCCACACGCCAGACTCTGCCCTCGGTAGGAACCGCCGCAGCGCAGGCAGAGTATCTGTCGAATTTTAGGGCTGACTCGATCGTTGCCGATGCCGAGCTCATCCGGGGCGTACTCGTCGGCGCACCGTGGACCATTTTTGGCCAGAGTTTCGGCGGGTTCTGCGCCCTGACCTATCTCTCCTTCGCGCCCGAGGGCCTGCGTGAGGTATTGATCACCGGAGGCCTTGCCCCCTTAGCCGGTTCTCCGGACCGCGTCTACCAGGCCACCTATGCCAGGGTAGCCGCCCGCAACGCCGAATATTTTGCCCGCTACCCCGAAGACCGTGCCTTGACCAGCCGGATCTTCCGGCACCTGGCAAATGTAACGGAGAACCTTCCGACGGGCGAGCGGCTAACGCCCGAGCGCTTTCAGATGGTCGGAAACTTCCTGGGCGGCAATACCCGGATGGACGCGCTGCATTACTTATTGGAAGACGCGTTCCTCTCCACTGCCGATGGCTGGCGCCTGTCGGATGTGTTCATGGCCCAGGTAGGATCCCAGGTCAGCCGCAGTTCGAACCCGCTCTATGCGCTGCTGCACGAGTCGATCTACGCCCAGGGCGGGGCCACCAACTGGGCCGCGTGGCGGGTGCTGGACCAATACCCTGACTTCCAGCCGGGCGGCGAGGCGCCGCTGCTGACCGGTGAAATGGTCTACCCCTGGTACTTCGACCAGGACCCGGCGCTCGTGCCGCTGGCGGACGTGGCGGAGCTGCTGGCCGCCCGGCCAGCTTGGCCTCCGCTGTATGATCCGACCCAGCTGGCCCGGAACTCCGTGCCGGTGGCCGCGGCCGTGTATCTCGACGACATCTATGTTGATCATGATCTGTCGATGGAGACGGCTGCCGCCGTGCGCGGACTACAGGCCTGGGAAACAGCCGACTACCATCATGACGGCATCACCGAAGACGGCGAAGAAATCTTCGCCCGGTTATTGGGGATGTGCCGAGGACTGTAGCCGGCCGCAGCGGGGCAGGCCTAGGCGTGCCCGGCGGACTGCATCTGACGCAGTTCCTTTTTCAAGTCCCCCACCTCGTCACGCAGTCTGGCCGCCAGTTCAAAGTGCAGATCCGCGGCCGCGGAATGCATCTGTTCCGTCAGCTGAGATATAAGATCCAGCAGGTTCTCGGCCGGCACGGCAGCAAGTCCATCGTGGCGGACCGGGACCGGTGCTTTACCGCGCGCTTTGCCGCGTCCCTTACCCGCAGCCTCCAGCAGTTCTCTGGTATCGGCATCCTCACGGTTCAACGTGTCCGTGATGTCCGCGATCCGCTTCCGCAGCGGCGTCGGATCTATCCCGTGCTCCGTGTTGTACTCGACCTGAATAACGCGCCGGCGGTTCGTTTCATCGATGGCTTTGGCCATCGAGTCCGTGATCCGGTCCGCATACATGTGCACCTGACCCGAGACATTCCGGGCTGCACGCCCAATGGTCTGGATCAGCGAGGTGGCGGAGCGCAGGAAGCCTTCCTTGTCCGCATCCAGAATGCTCACCAGGGACACTTCCGGCAGGTCCAGGCCCTCGCGGAGGAGGTTAATTCCCACCAGCACGTCGAAGGTGCCCATCCGGAGTTCGCGCAACAGTTCAACGCGCCGCAACGTATCCACGTCGGAGTGCAGGTATTGGACCTTGACGCCGTGTCCCAGGAGATACTCGGTGAGGTCCTCAGACATCCGCTTGGTCAGCGTAGTGACCAGAACACGCTCGTTCCGCTCCACCCGGACCCGGATCTCGGCCAGCAGATCATCAATCTGTCCCTTGCTGGGTTTAACGATGATTTCCGGATCGATCAGTCCGGTGGGGCGAATGATTTGCTGCACCGTACCGTCCGCCTTGGCCAGCTCGTACTTGCCCGGCGTCGCGGACAGGTAGACCGTCTGGCCCACCCGTTCGAGGAATTCGTCCCATTTCAGCGGCCGGTTGTCCATTGCCGAGGGCAGCCGGAATCCGTGATCCACCAATGTGCGCTTCCGCGACATGTCCCCCTCATACATCGCCCCAATCTGCGGGACCGTGACGTGCGATTCATCGATGACCAGCAGGAAATCGTCCGGGAAGTAATCCAGCAGGCAGTGCGGGGCGGTCCCGGAGCCGCGTCCATCAATGTGCCGCGAATAGTTCTCAATGCCGTTGCAGAACCCCATCTCCTGCATCATTTCCAGATCGTAGGTGGTCCTGATGCGCAGCCGCTGGGCTTCCAGCAGTTTGTTTTGCCCCTCCAGCTCCTGGAGCCGTACGGCCAGCTCATCCTCGATCTGCTTAACAGCACGATTCATCCGCTCCGGGCCGGCAACATAATGCGAGGCCGGAAAAACATACATTTCGGTCTCTTCGCGGATGACCTCGCCGGTCAACGGGTGCAGGGTGTAGATCTTTTCAATCTCGTCGCCGAAGAACTCGATCCGAATTGCTTGTTCCTCATACATAGGGATAATTTCCACCGTGTCCCCGCGCACCCGGAATGTGCCTCGGTGGAAATCGATGTCATTGCGCGCGTACTGCATGCTGACAAACTTTCGCAGCAGATTGTCCCTACTCATCTCGGCACCGCGACGCAAAGTCACCATGCCGGCCACGTACTCCTCCGGCGTACCCAGTCCATAGATGCAGGAGACGGTGGCCACCACAATCACATCCCGGCGGGTCAGCAGGGTGTTGGTTGCCGAGTGCCGCAGCCGCTCAACCTCTTCGTTGACCGAAGAATCCTTCTCGATAAAAGTGTCCGTCTGCGGAACGTACGCTTCCGGCTGGTAGTAGTCGTAATACGAAACAAAGTATTCTACGGCGTTGTTCGGCAGCAGCTCGCGGAACTCGTTCGCTAACTGCGCGGCCAGCGTTTTGTTTTGCACCATCACCAGCGTGGGCCGCTGGACCTGTTCGATCAGCCACGCCGTCGTCGCCGATTTACCGGTTCCCGTGGCGCCCAAGAGGACAACATCCTTCTCGCCGTTGTTGATCCGCTCCGTCAGTTCCTTGATCGCAGCAGGCTGATCGCCCGCCGGCTGATAGTCGCTAATGACTTCAAAGGGTGCCACAATACGGTTGATTTCCTGCGCAAGACTCATACCCTAACGCTACCGCGTGCCACCGACACGGGTAAGGCATACGGGTGCCGCAGCGGTGGAACTCCGTTGTCCCCAGCCCGGTACGCTGGTTGGGTGGAAGAATGGCCGGGGAACCACCCGTATCTGCTCGGCACCTAAGACAGAGGATATTATGACTGACAGCAATCCGCAGCAGCCCACACCCTACGGCCAGGAGTCCGCGAAGTCCGATCAGCCAACTCCGGCCTTCGGTCAGTTTGCTCCGCCCCCCTACCAGCAAGCGGCCCCGCCTGCCTACGGCGCCCAGCCGCCGGCTCCCTACGGCCAGCAGCCACAACAAAGCTACCAGGGCGCCACCGTGCAGGATCCGGGCAAAACGCTCGGCATCATCGGCCTGGTCTTGGCCTTCCTGATCAGCATCGCCGGCCTCGTCGTCAGCATCATTGCGCTTCAGAAGTCCAAGGCCGCGGGTTTCAAGAATACCCCGGCCAAGGTAGGAATCTTTGTCAGCATCATTGTCTCGGTGCTGTGGATCGCCGGAATCATCATCGTCGCGATTGCGCTGGTGAACCTGACCAACGAACTTCAAGATGCCTGCGGCAACGGGCAGCCCACCTTCGTATTCAACGGTGTGCAGCAGGCCTGCCCCGCTGTGAAGCAATAGGCCCTGGAACTGATCAGGGACCGAAAGGAGCCGCCGCTGCATCCGCAGCGACGGCTCTTTTCAACTTCGGACACGTGGACACGTACCCCGCTACGGCAGCGGGAAGTGGTCCAAGGGCGGAGTCCATTCCATAGCGGCTGTCCAGCGTGATACTGCCGGGAAGGCAACGTCCCTGAACCACGGTTCCTTCGCTACGGCATAGCCGCCGGTTCCCAGATCAGCACTGTGCTGTGCTGCTGCACCTCGTTTGATGCTCAGATACTCGGCACAGGCCGCGGGCTCTGCCCGCAGCCAATCACGAAAGGCCAGCGCGAAAAGTGCGCCGGCGGATCCCTCCACTCTGACATGGACATTCGCCGCGCGCCCCGGGTCTGCAGAAGCATGCAACCGCTTTTGCCACTGCGCCAGATCAAGGAACGGGGCATGCGGGGTATCGTGCAAGACCCCGGGCAGCCGCGGAAAGCCGGCAGCAGCCAGAGCCGGAGCCAACCGGTCCGCCGCTGCCAGCGAACGGACCCGGACCTGCAGATCCAGGACATCCTTCGCGGGAAGGCCGGGCACCGCGGTGGAACCAATGTGGTCCACGGCCAGCACCTCCCCCGGGGCGGCCGCGGCAATCCGTGCGGAGAGTCTGGCCGCTTGGGTTTGCCATAGCGGATTCGGCGGTACCAATACTGCCGGTCCGGCCCGTCCCGCTACCCTGCCGTGCCTTAGGTTGTCCACGAAGGGCAGCAGCCGTTGCTCCCACAATCGATCCATCTGGCGAAGCGTCCCTTCGACGGTCCCGCTGTTATCGATGACGGCGTCGGCCGCGGCCAGCCGGTCCCCGCGCGGGGCCTGCGCAGCAATCCGCGCCGCAGCATCCGCTTCGTTGAGCCCGCGGTGCGCCACGATGCGCGCAATCTGCAGTTCCACCGGCGCATCCACCACCAGCACCAGGTGGAATGAGCTGCCCTGGCCCGTCTCCACCAGCAAGGGAATGTCCTGCACCACGACCGCATTATCGTCGTCCGCAGCGGCGGCCTGCACTAATTCTGCGGCACGGGCGCGGACCAGCGGATGGATGATGGCGTTCAAGGCATCGCGCTCTGAGGAATCGGCAAAAATCAGCGCTCCCAGCGCTGCCCGGTAGAGCGCACCGTCTGGCCCAAGAACCCCTGGACCAAACCGCTGCACCACCGCCGCCAGACCCTTGCTGCCCGGCGCCACCACCGCTCGGGCCAGCTCATCCGCATCGATCAGGACTGCACCAAGACTTTGCAGATACCGTGCCGACAGTGACTTTCCGCTGGCAATCCCGCCGGTCAGGCCTATTTTGAGCATACCTACACACTAAGCTGATCCGGTGAGCCTTCCCGCCAGTGCGCAGCCGTTCGACGGTACGGGCGCAGTGGCGGAATACACTGTTCCCGTCGCGGGCAGGGAATTCCGGCATGAACTCGAAATCAAACGCTCCCGCTTCATCACTGTGCTACGCCGCGTCGGGACCGAAGAAGCGGCCGCTGACGTGCTGGGCTCCGTGCGCAGGGAATTCCGCGACGCCCGCCACCATTGTTCGGCGCTGATATTGGGTCCGGACCGGAACATTCAGCGCGCTCACGACGACGGCGAGCCGTCCGGAACTGCCGGCGCGCCGATGCTTGAGGTGCTGCGCAGGCATGCAGCCCGCAGGACGGGCGCCAGCGGCGCCGCCGCTGACCTCAGTGACGTGTGTGCCGTCGTCGTCAGGTATTTTGGCGGGGTGTTGCTCGGCGCCGGCGGCCTGGTCCGGGCGTACTCATCGTCCGTTTCCCTGGCGCTGGACGCCGCCGTTCTGGTACGCCGACAACGGCTACGTCTGTTCACCGTGACCGTCATCCACGCCGAAGCAGGCCGGCTGGAGCATGGGCTACGCGCGGCTGGAATGACGCTTCGCGGGAGCAATTACGGTCCCGCGGGTGTCCAGCTGGAAGTGGCTCTGAAAGACACACCAGAAGCCATCGCCGCCGCCCGGCAACTCGTCGCGGCGTTGTCTGCTGGCACGGCAGAGCCGACCTTCGGCACCACAACATGGGTAGACGTCAGCTGAATCGATGCCGCCATGCGTTCCCGCGAACTCCTGAACCGGGTAGACCCCATCCGGCATGCAAAGAGGACCCCCGCCCGCGGGCGGAGGTCCTCTCAGTGCAAGTGCAGCGCTGCCGGGTCCCTACGTGGCGACGGAGTCGACACGGAAGGGCCAGCGGTGCACGCTAGTTGCCGGTGAGCTTTTCGCGCAGAGCCGCGAGTGCCTCATCGGAGGCCAGCGTGCCGGCACCCGAATCGGTAGCTACCGGCTCCGAGGAGTAGCTGGACGAGGACGAGCCGGAATCGCTTTCGCTGGTGGTCATGGCAGCTGCGACATCGTCGGCGGCGTGCTGGACAACCTGCTTCTTGTGCGCTTCCCAGCGGGCCTGGGCATCAGCGTACTGCTGCTCCCACACGGCGCGCTGCGTCTCGTAGCCCTCCAGCCACTCGTTGGACTCCGGGTCGAAGCCCTCCGGGTACTTGTAGTTGCCCTCTTCGTCGTACTCGGCCGCCATGCCGTACAGTGCCGGGTCGAACTCGGTGCTGTCGGCGTCGACGCCGTCGTTGGCCTGCTTGAGTGAGAGCGAAATCCGACGACGCTCCAGGTCGATGTCGATGACCTTGACGAACAGCTCGTCGCCCACGGAGACAACCTGCTCGGCCAGCTCCACGTGGCGCACGGCCAGCTCGGAGATGTGCACCAGGCCCTCGATGCCGTCTTCAACGCGGACAAACGCGCCGAACGGAACAAGCTTGGTGACCTTACCGGGGACAACCTGACCCAGAGCGTGCGTCCGGGCGAAGGTCTGCCACGGATCTTCCTGCGTAGCCTTGAGCGAGAGCGAAACACGCTCGCGGTCCAGATCCACTTCGAGCACCTCGACAGTGACTTCCTGGCCGACTTCGACGACCTCGGACGGGTGGTCGATGTGCTTCCAGGACAGTTCCGAAACGTGTACCAGACCGTCTACGCCGCCCAGGTCCACGAAGGCACCGAAGTTGACGATGGAGGAAACGACGCCGGGACGGACCTGACCCTTTTCCAGCTTGTTGAGGAACGTGGAACGAACCTCGGACTGGGTCTGCTCGAGCCAGGCACGGCGGGACAGGACCACATTGTTGCGGTTCTTGTCCAGCTCGATGATTTTGGCTTCGATCTTCTGACCAATGTACGGAGCCAAGTCGCGGACGCGGCGCATCTCGACCAGGGAAGCGGGCAGGAAGCCGCGCAGGCCGATGTCGAGGATAAGTCCACCCTTGACAACCTCGATAACGGTACCGGTAACGACGCCGTCTTCTTCCTTGACCTTCTCGATGTCTCCCCAGGCGCGCTCGTACTGCGCGCGCTTCTTGGAGAGGATCAGGCGTCCTTCTTTGTCTTCCTTGGTCAGAACCAGGGCTTCGACGAGATCGCCAACGGAAACAACGTCTCCGGGATCAACATCGTGCTTGATGGACAGTTCGCGGGAAGGAATGACGCCTTCGGTCTTGTAACCGATGTCGAGCAGGACTTCGTCGCGGTCAACCTTGACGACGGTACCTTCAACAAGATCTCCGTCGTTGAAGTACTTGATGGTGGCGTCAACAGCTGCGAGGAAGTCCTCAGCCGAACCGATGTCGTTAATGGCGACAACGGGGGTGCTGGTCTTCTCGGGGGTCGTGATGGTCATGTAGTAGGGGCTCCGTTGTGGATAGTAAATTGAGCCAGACTCACGCGGCGACGCTTCGGCGGCGCCTGATGACTCCGGATTATGGATTGTGCAGTGACATGGTGTGTGCAGTCAAACACTGACTGCACAAGGCAATTCGCGCATTACGCGCCTTTTGAGTCTAGTCACTTCGCCAATCGATCGCAAAAAACGGACGACCGCGTCAGGTCACGCCCGGTCTAGAAGTCTGTCAGGGAGTGCGCGGGTACGGGTGCCGCAAATACGGCGTCGACGGCGGCGGCCCCGCCGGTGCGCAGCTCGCGGACCGTACCGGCCGCCAGCAGCGTCTGTGCGCCGACTCCGGCCAGATACAGTTGCGCCAGCTCCGCCGCGCCCAACTCCAGGTCCGCCGGTTCACTCGCGGCCAGCTGGGTGACGGTTCCGACGCCGTCGAGCGTGTGCAGCCGGAAAACACCGCCGGCGAAACCCAGTGCGTCCGTCACCCTAAACGTCACGGTGCCGTCCAGCCAGTAGTGCCGGGCCTGCAGAGCCGCCACCGTGTCAAGGATCCGAAGCCACAGATGATCCTCCACCTCCTTGACCTGGTACCGGCGCTTGTCCGCCAGCGCCCAGGGCAGCGGATCGGCCAATGGAACGCCCTCCCTGCGGATCCGCTGCACCAGGTCCACGGACCCCAGGAAGTGCCACAGGGCCAGGTGGGCGTCGCTGTCGGTAGCCAACAGATCTATCACCTTCAGGGTGGGCGGCGTTTCACTCTCTTGCACCCGGTAGGAAACATAGCCCTGGCACGTTCCGTCCGCGGCGTAATACAACGCCGCCCGCACGGTCCTGTCCCGGCCGGGTTTGCCGAAATTCCAGTAGCCGGACACCCGGTGGCGGTAGGAGTCCTGCCGGCCGATCGATCCGAAGGTGCGGGCGTGGACACGGTCAAAAAGGCCGGGCTCCAGCCCCCGCAATTCGCCCGGCTCCGCGATCTCTACAAATCCGCGGCCCAGCCGGGCAGCCTTGAGCGCAAAACCGTGGCCGCTGTCCACCTCGATGGTGGCGGCGTGCGTGGCCGCGCCAAATCCGAAGCGACCATAAATGGTGGCCTCTGACGCCGTCAACGCGGCGATCGCCAGCCCATCGGCTTTGGCACGGCGAAGGTCTTCGGTGATCATGGCACGCAACAGTCCACGCCGCCGGTGTGTGGGCCGGACCGTCACAGCGCTGATCAAATGCGCCGGCAGCAGCTTGCCTGCTCCTACATTGAGGGTCTTGCGGTAGCTCGCATAGGTGGCCACCGGGTAGGCGGCGTCCCAGGCTCCGTGCGGCGCTGACGCCGCATAAGCGCCGGTGTGGACCCGCCCGTCTTTTTCCTCGGAAATCAGGGATTTTTCGATGTCCGAGTCTTCCGGTGCGCTGCCATGAAAGCCAAAGTCGACGGCTTCCTCCCATTTCCTCGACGCCGGATCGGCACCGCCGGCGGCAAACTTTGCCGGGAAGCTGCGGATCTCGTAGGGAAAGTCGTCGGTGGGTTCCACAATGATCGTCACAGTTTCCCAGCGTAGATCAGTCTGATCCTCTCCCGCCAGCAGGGATAATTCACTTCGTGGACAATTCAACTCTGCTGAACACCGGGCCGGCGAGCTGGGTTCTGCTGGCCCTGTTGTTGGCTCTCGCCGCAACGGTGTGGCGTGCCGCACTGGAGCGCCGCGCCTCGGAAGTGATCATTGCCGGTCTGCGGGCACTCGTTCAACTCGCCGTCGTGGCGCTGCTGATTTCCCGGCTGGCCGGGCATCCCGGGCTCGCCCTGGCGTTTGTGGCGCTGATGTTTGCAGTGTCGGTCTGGACGTCCGGGCACCGCGTTGCGCCAACGGGGCGGTGGTGGCTCGCCGGCATCCCGATAGCCGCAGGTGTGCTGCCTACGGCGGCCCTTATGTTTGTCAGCTCGGTCCTGCCGTGGAACGCGCTGGCCGTCATAGCAGTTCTGGGCCAGCAGATTGGCGGCGCGATGGCCAGCACAACACTTGCGGGGCGCCGGGTGGAAGCTGAGCTGATCACGCGCCGGGGTGAGGTGGAAGCCGGCGTGGCCCTGGGTTTCCTCTGGTCTGAGGCCCGGTCAATGGTGGCCAAGCCGGTGGCCGGCGAGGCCGTACTGCCCAGCATCGACCAGACGCGGACCTCGGGCCTGGTTACGCTGCCGGGTGCCTTCGTCGGTCTTATTCTGGGCGGGGCCAGCCCCCTCGACGCTGGCCTGATTCAGCTGCTGGTGCTCATTTCCTTGTTGCTGGTGAACACCTCGGCGGCCTGGGTCACCATGCTGCTGAGCAACCACGGCGCGTGGCGGCATGCTGCTGCCGGGCGTTAGTGCCCGGCCTCATGCCAGCTCGCCCCGACGCCGATCTGGACATCCAGCGGCACGGAAAGTTCTGCCGCCTGGCCCATCTGGGCCACCACCAGCTCCTCTACCGCCTCGCGCTCGCCCGGCGCGACCTCCAGCACCAACTCATCGTGAACCTGCAGCAGCATACGGGAGGACAGCCGTTGTGCCCGCAGCGCAGCATCAACGCCCAGCATGGCTTTCTTGATGATGTCCGCAGCCGAGCCCTGAATGGGCGCATTAAGCGCGGCCCGTTCCGCCATTTCCCGCAGCTGCCGGTGATCGCTGGAGAGATCCGGCAGGTAACGGCGACGGCCCTCGATGGTGGCAGTAAACCCGTCGCTCCTGGCCTGCTCGACCACGCCGCGAAGGTAATCCCGTACGGCACCGAAGCGGTCGAAGTAGTCCTTCATGAGCGTGCGCGCCTCGTCCACCGAAATACTCAGCTGCTTGGATAGCCCGAACGAACTCAGCCCGTAGACCAGACCATAGGACATCGCCTTGACCTTCGAACGCATAGCGCTGGTGACGTCCTCGGTGGCGACGTGGAAGACGTGCGAGCCCACGAACCGGTGCAGGTCCTCACCCTCACGGAACGCTTGAATCAAACTTTGGTCTCCCGAGAGATGGGCCATGATCCGCATTTCAATCTGCGAATAATCCGCCGTCAGCAGCGTTTCGTATCCATCCCCCACAACGAATACCTCGCGGATGCGGCGGCCTTCTTCACTTCTGATCGGAATGTTCTGCAGATTCGGATTTGTGGAGGACAGCCGCCCGGTTGCGGCCACATTCTGCGCGTACGTGGTGTGGACGCGGCCGTCCTCGGCGGTTGCCTTGTTCAGGCCCTCCACCGTTTGCCGCAGTTTCGACGCGTCACGGTATGCCTGGAGCTGGAGCAGGAAGGGATGCCCGGTCTTCACTGCCAAATCCGCCAAGGCATCGGCATCCGTGGAGAACCCCGTCTTGATCTTTTTTGTTTTCGGCATGCCCAGCTCATCGAACAGCACGGTCTGCAGCTGCTTCGGCGAGCCAAGATTAACCTCGTGGCCAATCGCCTCGAAGGCAGCGGCCTGAGCGGCGCTGATGGTGGCGCTGAAGTCGGCCAGCAGCCGGTCCAGCTTCGGGGACGATACCGCTATTCCGGTCATCTCCATTCCGGCCAGCACCTTCGCCAGCGGAAGCTCAAGTTCGCCCAGGAGCTTGTTGGCCCCGCGCTCCAGCAGCTGGCCGACAAAGTGCTCGCTAAGCTGAAGCGTCACGTACGCCTTCAGCACGGCATCCGCCGCCGTCGTATCCTCCAGCCCCAGCTCCAGCTGGCCGCCGGCATCGGCAGCCGACGCGCCCACCGTGATTTTCAGATGGACTTCACTCAGGTCGGCCAGATCGTAGCTGCGCCGGTCCGGCTGGATCAGGTAGGCGGAGAGTGCAGTGTCATCGACAACGCCGGCAAGTTCGTGTCCTCGTGCGGACAGCGCCTTGTACGCGGACTTGAAATCATGAACGGCCTTGGGTGCGTCCCGGCTCCCCAGCCACTGGCCAAGAGTGGCATCAGCGGCGGCGTCCAGGTCGGCTAACCCGACGTAGGCCGCCGAACTGTTGGTGCAAAACGCCAGGCCGACGACGTCAGGCCCGACGGCGCTAAGCCCCGCAGCTGCGCTCTCACTGACCAAGGCCAGCCCGACGGTGGATTCGTTTGTCGCGGTGAACCACGCGGTCAGCTCGGCGGCTCTGCGCAGTGTGCTGTGCACCGGAGGCGTGTGGCCATCGTTCTCGACGACTTCCGCCTCGTCCTCGAAAAGATCAAAGAGCCGTTTACGCAAAGTGTTGAACTGCAACGCATCAAAGAGCTCCTCGATGTCGCCGCGGTCCGGACGCTGCAGCACCATCGCCTCCAGCTGCACCGGCAACTGAAGATCGCGCAGCAGGTGGTTCAACCGGCGGTTACGCTTGACGCTTTCCTCATGTTCACGCAGCGCAGCACCGACTTTGCCGCCGATGGACCCGATGTTCGCCAGAATGCCGTCCAGGCCGCCGTACAGGTTTATCCACTTGGCCGCCGTCTTCGGCCCGACGCCGGGTACGCCCGGCAGATTGTCCGCACTCTCCCCCACCAGTGCTGCAAGATCGGAATACCTGTCCGGCCGGACAAAATACTTTGCCTCGACGGCTGCGGCGTCCATCGGCGGGATGTCGGAAATACCTTTTTTCGGATAGAGCACGGAGACCTTGTCCGTGATGAGCTGGAACGCGTCCCGGTCCCCCGAGACGACCAGAACATCCCACGCGGCAGCCTCTCCCTGTGCCGCCAAGGTGGCAATGATATCATCCGCCTCATAGCCATCCAGGGAGATGGTGGGAATCCGCATGGCGTCCATCACCTTGATGATGAGGTCGACCTGGCCGTGGAATTCCTGCGGCGTCTTGGAACGGCCGGCTTTGTATTCGGTGTACTCGACCGACCGGAAGGTGGGCGTGTCCAGATCAAAGGCGACGACCACGTGCGTCGGTTTGTGCTGGCGGATCATGGTCAGCAGCATTGAGGTGAATCCATAGACGGCGTTGGTATGCTGGCCGGTGTCCGTCGAGAAGTTCTCGGGTGGAAGGGCATAAAACGCCCGGAAGGCCATGGAATGGCCGTCAATGACCAGCAGACGGCCCGGATCTGAACCGGCAGGAATGGCCACCGGTGCCACGTCGGATACTGCAGGCAGTGCGGTTGCTTCAGGGGCCGTTTTGGTAGTTTCGCTCACAGGTGCCAGCCTAGTCATCATGACCGACAAACTCACACCGAACCCATTTACCGCGGTCCTGCGGGCGGCCGGCGTCCCGGAGGACATGCACGAATGGCTCAGCGGCTATGGGATCGGCGCGCTGGTGGAGAAAATGGGCATCCGCTTCCAACAAATCAGCGCGCAGCTTTCGGTGGCCACAATGCCGGTCGAAGGGAACACTCAGGTGGCCGGTATTCTGCACGGCGGCGCACATCTGGTGCTGGCAGAAACGCTGGGCTCTTTTTCCGCCGGGGTGCACGCCGGCGCCGGCGGTCAGGCGCTGGGTATAGAAATCGGCGCCACGCACCACCGGGGTATTGCGACCGGACTGGTCACCGGCACGTGCACGGCACTCCATTTGGGGCGCACGCTGGCCACCCACGAGATCGTCATACGGGACGAAGCCGGCCGACGCCTTTCCACCGCACGGATCACCAATATGATCAGGCAAAAACCGGACGCTGCTGCCACGTCCCGCTAGCCCATTCGCCCGCAGCCGTCGGGCTTTGCCCCCCACCCGCGGCCGTTAGCAGGCCAGTTTGGCTAATGCAGTCCGGGCACCGTCAGGCCGGAAAACCAAAGAACTGCAAAATCGGTCCGGATAGTGCCGGCACGACGAGGGCGACCCCGAGCAGTACCGCCGCGATGCAAACGACGAAGCAAAGATACGCCGCTGCTCGTGCCACCTTGGTGCTGGGCACCTGACCGTCCACGCTCACCGCGTAGAGCCGTACGCCTGTTGCGTACACGCCAACCACGAACACGGCTGAAATCAGCGTGGTCACGGCCACGACGAGAAAAGCTCCCCAATTGATCATGGTGTACCTTCCTGCTTGGCGGCGGATTGATCGGGCTGCGGCGCCTTCGGAACTTTCGGCGTCACCCGCGCCGGTGCCACGTTCCCGGTCGCATACGCACCGTCTGCGGCTCTTGCGGCACGCTCTGCCGCTTCTTGTGCCGCGACCTTGGCCGCCGCTTTCTCCACTGCCTTGGCAGCGGCCTTTTCCGCCGCCCGTTCGGCGAGACGGGCCTTGGCCGCAAGCCTGTCGCGCTCTTTCTTACTCGGGATGTGGACCGTCTCGCCGACGGCGTCGACGTCGCTGATGGCGTTCGCATGGTCCACGCGGCCACGCTGGGACCGAAAGAAGATAAAGAGAATAGCGCCAAGTCCGACGACGGCGTCAATCAGCACCCCGGTCGTCCCCAGGCTCGCAATAAGCGCGGCCAGCGCACCCACAATGGCCGCAGCCGGAAGGGTAAAAAGCCAGCCCAGTGCAATCTTCCCGATGGCCCCCCACCGCACGGTGGAACCCGTCCGTCCGAGACCGGAACCGATCACTGACCCCGAAGCCACATGGGTGGTGGACAGCGCAAAGCCGAGGTGCGATGAGGCCAGAATGGCTGCGGCGGTACTGGTTTCCGCGGCAAAGCCCTGGGCCGGCTTAACGTCTGTCAGACCGCTGCCGAGAGTGCGGATGATCCGCCAGCCTCCCGTGTAGGTTCCCAAAGCGATGGCCAGAGCGCAGGCGCCGACCACCCAGAGCTCCGGACCCGATCCCACCTTTTGCATGTTCGCGGAAATCAGCACAAGGGTAATGACGCCCATGGTCTTCTGCGCATCGTTGGTGCCGTGTGCCAGCGCCACCAACGAGGAGGAGAAGACCTGGGCATAGCGGAATCCGCCGCGCTTTTGCACCAGCTTGTCCCCGGAGTCCGGGTCCGTCCGTCGAGTAATGCCGTAAGCGAGCCGGGTACATAGATACGCAACACCCCCGGCAATCAGCGGGGCCACTACGGCGGGCAGGATGATCTTGGAAAGCAGCACGCTGAGGTCCACCGCGTGCAAGCCGATCCCCACGACGGCTGCACCGATGAGGCCGCCAAAGAGGGCATGCGAGGAACTGGAAGGCAATCCGAACAGCCAAGTGACAAGGTTCCACAACACCGCCCCCATCAGGCCGGCAAAAATCAGCACAGGCGTTATGTGCACTCCTTCGCTGCCCTCCCGGATTAGACCGCCGGATATGGTCTTGGCCACCTCGGTGGAGAGGAAGGCGCCGATCAGGTTGAGCACCGCTGCCAGCGCCACTGCCGTTTTCGGTTTAATGGCTCCGGTGGCGATGGGCGTGGCCATGGCATTGGCCGTGTCGTGAAACCCGTTCGTAAAATCGAAAAAGAGAGCCAGCGCTATGACAAGCACGACCATGAAGGTGAGATCCACCCGTGATCCAATCTGAGAGGTCAACTGCGGACTGTCAAACTGTCTGGATGTCCTTACCCGCGGATCGTGCCGGCCGGGATTTCACCAAACAGTAATGATCTTATGTCGCGGGCAGCTTCGCACCAAAGGCGCCCCTTTCCGCGCTGCGCCCCGGTCCGCAGGATTACGCCTGAAGATCATCCGGATCCGGGATCTCTGCTCCGAAACGACCCAACCCTGAGCCGCCGAAGTTTGCCTCGTCGTCACTGCCATCGGCTTCATCTCCCGTGGGAGTTTCACCAAAGTCAATGTCTGCGGATGCCTCACCGATTGTCGGTTCGTCGGATGGGATCTGCTCTTCGCCTGATTCATAACGGGCTTCATCCGTCTGATCCTGAAGATACTGCTCGGAACTAAAGTAATCCGCCGACAGGGTATCGCCTTGGATCAGCGGATCGTCGCGCCAGCGATCAGGGTTGTTTTCGGCTGCGCCGGGATAATCATCCGGGCCGCGCCCGCTGAGCGGATCGAGGCCGTTCGCCCCGGGCGTTGACGGATCATCGTCCGCTGCCGGGTCTGCTGTTCCGGGACCAGCGGCATCCGGCATGTCAGAGGTATCGCTGAATATGTTCAGTCCCATTTCGTGAACCTGTCCGTCGGGAATGTTATCTTCGCTCATACTTCAACCTTTCCGATGGCTGCTGCTGTTTCCTTTCAGCCACCCTACTCAGCCCCGTCCGGGCTGGCTACAGCGCATCCTCCTAAAGCGAGATCTCTTCGCCGGTCGCCAGTGTCAGGACGGCCTCTTCGACCAGATCATTGGCCTGAACTTCTTTTGCCACCCGGCGAAGCGCAAGAGCGACGCTGCTCTCCGGACAGTTGCCCGCCATGTCCACAGCGGCCACCAGGTACAGCCGGTTAGGGCCCACAAACTCAAGGTGAATATAGGTGACGCGCTCTATGTCCTCATGCTCCAGCATCATCCGGAGGGCGGATCGCTCAAGCTCGGGAGTAACAGCCTGCCCAACCAGGAAGCGGCGGTTCCTGTCGATGAGGACGACGGCGACGACGGCCAGCAGGAGGCCAACCAGGATCGACCCCAGCGCGTCTGGGACCGGCGATCCAGTCACTTGGTGCAGGAAGATCCCCGCGGAAGCCATGGCTATGCCAACCAAGGCAGCCAAATCCTCGGCAAACACGGCCCGCAAGGTGGGATCGGAGCCGAGCACAACGTCCTCGAGAAGGCCCCGCTGGTGCCGCGCCGCGAGCTTCCTGGCCTGGCGCAGGGCCTGTAGAAAGGAGGTACCCTCCAGCACAAACGAAACCGCCAGGACGAGATAGGCAATCAGGAAATCCGAGGCCGGTTCCGGTGCGAAAAGCTGCTGGACCCCGTGCATGATGGACACGACGGCACCGGCGGTGAAGAGCCCGCACGCAGCGAGCATCGACCAGAAGTACGCCTCACGGCTTTAGCCATAGGGGTGGGCCCGGTCGCCCTTCTTTTTTGATCTCTTGGGGTCGCCACAGAAAACGGAATAAATCGTACAATAAAACGTTCGGAACGGCGTTCCGCATATGCTCGACGCTTGACGACTGCAGCTACACCAGCCGAGATAGGCCTCAAATAGTGTCCCGTATAGCGCCCGCGGCCCCTTCACCGGACTTATCACCGAACGCCCCATACGGACACTTCATGAGCCAGCATTTACAAAGCAGCAGGTCAACGGATGACGTGTTCGGTGGAGGACCCGCTTGCGGGCACTTGCGAGGTGGTGGCCCTGCCAAGCATTGTGGACGCGACCTTGCATGCCAGGAGCTCCCTACTTCAAGGCGTCAGTTCATTTGCGTGGGTGCATTTCGTAGAGGCGGGTAGGCTGTGAACCGCTGAAGGATTCGGGACGGGCGGCTTTCGCGGCCGCCCGGTTGACGTAGACGTCGAAGTGGGCGTTGCCGAAAGAACTGGAGACCGCACGCCATTCGCTTGGCATGCTTCACGGCAATCAACGCCCGTGATATCCGGGGCGCGAGCGTCCCGAATGTCCGCGTACGCCGCCGCGATCGACCATTCTGCCTGCACAGGGGGGTCTTGCGACAAGCCCCCCCTCCTGCAATAGTTTTAGATGGGCAGGGAGTAGTGCACTCCTTGCCATCGTGCTGTACCCCAGAGACCACTGTGATCTGGCCCTCTTGCTCGCGATTCTCGCGGCGGCGAGAGCTTGCCGAGGCGACGTGCGCCAAACCCAACAGCTCGAACCGCGTCGTTGGCGGTTCCGCTTCAGGGCGGGTTCACTTGTGTTCGTGCGCGGCATGCCGCCGCGAGGGAGCGTGGTTTCGCGGTGGCAGGTACTCCCGCCGATGTAGCCAAGTGACACCGACGGGAGGTTCGAACTCTCTCCGCTCGATGGCATTATGAGTTTGAGAGGCTCGGAAAGGACCAGCCATGGGCGTGCTGATGGGACGGGTCGCCTTGGTGACCGGAAGCTCGCGGGGAATCGGATCCGCGATCGCTACGGAGTTCGCAGCAGAAGGTGCAGCCGTTGCGGTGCATGGTCGTGATGAGGCCGCTACCGCAGCGGTCCGGGATCGCATCATCGCGGCGGGCGGCCGCGCGGTGATGGTCCTCGGCGACGTGACCTCCCCGGAAGTTGTCGATCGCATTAGTACGGAGATCGGGTCCGCCCTCGGGCCATTGGACGTGCTGGTGGCTAACGCCGGCGGCAACCCGACGAGGCCAGGGCCGCTCGAGCGGATGAGTCTGGATGAATGGCGCGCCGCAGTTGATGCGAACCTCACGGCCACGTTCGTCACAATCGCGGCCATCCTGCCCGGGATGAAGCAACGCGGTCGTGGGTCGATCGTGACGTTGTCCTCGGCTGCATCTCGCCGCCCAACTCCACAGTCCCCGGTTGCGTATGCGGCGGCGAAGGCCGGTATCGAGGTGCTGACCAAATGGTTGGCGGCGGAGGCGGGGCCATCGGGAGTGCGCGTAAACTGCATCGCCCCGGAAACAATAATGACCGAACGCAACGAGCAAATGATCCCCGCCGAGGTGCAGGAACGTCTCGCCCAAACCCACCCACTTCGACGACTTGGTTCTCCACAGGATGTCGCGCGCGCCGCCGTCTACCTGGCAAGTGATCAAGCGGAATGGGTTACCGGCATCATCCTCGACATCGCCGGCGGAGCGGTACTGAAGTAAACAGTCCAGTTCACCGTTTTCGAGCAACCGAAATCATGCCCGCTTGTGGTTCCCGGTGCGGGCGCTTCTGGCATCCCCATCGGATGCGATATACGATGTGTTGCGTGTGGCCCATAGCAGGCTGATATAAGGCGCCGACGCCTGGCGTATCGTCTGCCCGAACCGAAGGACTCGCGTGCGGATACTAATTTTCGGTGCGGGAGTGATCGGCCGTATTTACGCAGTTCGACTGCTCTCAGCCGGGCACGAGGTTTCGATACTCAGCCGTGGAGCGGCTACGGATGACCTCCGAACCAACGGAATCCGTCTGGTGCGTGAGGGTGTTAATGACCTTCAGGGGTTCCCTCGCGTCGTCGAGACCTTGGGAGATGCGGGGCACGCTGATCTTGTATTCGTAGCCATACGCCTTGACCAGGTTGATGCCGCACTCGTCTCACTTGGTGCGTTGGATGCCGATGTAGTCGCAAGCTTCATCAACCTTCCTCTGGGCACAGACCGGTTGCTGCAAGCGATTGGCGCGGATAGGTTCGTGGCCGTGTTCCCCGGCGTCGCGGGCCGACTCGGGAACCAAGGAACAGTACATTACGTCCAGGTGAGTCAACAACCTACTGCCGTCGGTTGGGGGAGAGCCGGCGACATGGTTGTTTCCGTCTTGAAGTCCGCCGGGTTTCCGGTGGCAACTACGAAAGATATGGATGCTTGGCTGAAAACCCACGCAGTCTTTGTTTCGGCGTTCGAGTCGGCGCTTGCGGCCGTGTCGGGTGATGCGCATGCTCTCGCATCAGACAGCGTTGCCGTGCGTAAACTTGTGCTTGCAGTACGTGAGGGGTTTACCGCACTGGACAGCCGCGGCGTTTCGATTACCCCGGCTGCGTTGCGGGTCATCTTCCAGACGATGCCGGTCTGGTTCGCTACGCGATATTGGGCCCGCCAGTTGGATGGCGAGCTCGGGCGTCTGGCACTCGCCCCGCACTCAATCGCTTCCCGGCACAGCGAACTGCCAGTCCTGCAACACGACGTACGATCCCTGTTGGGCGGTACTGCCCCACCTCAACTGGAGCGCCTCTTCGCCAAATCCCAGTAATCCAGCCACTGGTTGAATTGCGCCCTTTAACCTTTCGGCGGATTCGAGACGATATTGCGGCATGAGCTTCTCGATCACGATCTCGCTGCAGAGCGAAATATCGGCCGCTGAACGTTCCCCTACGCACACGGACATGCAGTGCGGAGAAATACTCTAATTCGTGCAGACGACTTCTGAAAGTGACTAGCGCGAAATGGATCAGGTTTTCTCTGCCTCGATGAAATCGAAGTTACGTAGCAAGGGACCACACTCCGAATCAGGTCAGAAGTGATATGACCAAGGCGCCGGTGACAAGGCTGTTTAGGGTGACGTGCATGATGGCGGGTGCCCAAAGGGTCTGGTGGAACAATGACGCCGCGAAAGATCGCCTCCTCCCAGATCGGGGTCAGGAGGGCAACGCCAATGAACAGCATGAGTGTGACCACCGGTTCTGTTCCAGCAGCCAGCGAATCAACTGTGTTACTCGCTGGCACGGGTTGATTTCCAGTGATGGCAAATGCGAGCAATTGCGTAGTCAGGAGTGCGACGAAAATCAAAGGAATCTGTTAGAGCAGATGAAGGATGCACGCCGTTGGACGTGTGAAGCCCAATTGCCGCCATCCAGTGTCTTCTCGTCGCAGCCGCCAGTGGATAGTGATCAGTAACAGCGCAGCTTGAACGGGAAGAGTCACTCCAAGTACTGCAAGACCGACTCCTTTTGCGCCCGGTATCAGAAGAATGGCAAGCACGGCTACACCGAACGTCAGGATTGTGACCACCAAGACAGCTGCGAGGAGAACCAAGCTGGCGCAAGTTTAGCGGGGACCGGAAGGCCACTGGGAAGGTGCCAGGGAATTGGGATGTAAGCGGCGAACTGATAGTCATAGGACCATCCTTGTGCATGTGAAAGGGGTACGTATATATAAGGCCCATTCATGTGAGCGGCGCCGGGCAGTGCAATTCAGTCAGGAGCTAGCCTTGATTTCACTGAATGCTCAGGACCGGACTCAATCGTCGCGTAGGGGTTCGGCTATCGCGACAGATCTGCGCACTCACGCGGGGTGGGCAAAGACGGTGCCGCTCGCGCGCTCCCGGACTTGACCACCGCGATGCCCGACGAGTGGTGTGCTCCCTGTTAGGATCCGGGAAAGACGCTTCCGATCTTTGAGTTCTCATTTCCGGGTCTGCGCAGAGCTCGGCGATCCCGCCTTCACAGCTAATGACGCAACCCCGCTAGTCCTCCAGCGGTTCCGGCTCGTCACCGAAATGAGCTGACGACCAAAGAGATTGAGGGACATTCCCCACGCGATGCGGACGATCCGCAGCGGCCCATCGGCAAATCCGGACGTGTCGGAAGCCGATCGGCCAGCGAGACGACTAGCGGTCGGTACCGTACAACAGGCGGGGGAGCCCGAGCACGCAAACCTAGGAGACACTCACCATGAGCGCAGCACTGCACGCCGAGCTTGACCGAATCTATGCGGCCCGCGATCGGAACAACATGGCCCCGACCATCGCCGCCCTCCTGCCCCTCTACGAGCAGCACTCGGAGGAGCCGCGGGTGATCTACGAAGTCGGCGGCGCGTACGACACTGCCGGCGAAGAAGCCACCGCACTCGGCTTCTACGAACGAGCCATGACTGCGGGGCTTGAAGGTGATGTGCGTCGCCGGTGCTACCTGCAGCACTCTTCGCAATCTTGGCCGTCTTGACGAATCGGTGGCCGTCTTTGTCCGCGCTCGTGAGGAGTTCCCCGACTCGGTTGCCCTCGGCGCGTTCGAGTCCCTGACTCTGCACGCGGCCGGCCGGGTCAATACCGCCCTCGGGAGCCTCTTGGCTTTGCTTGCAGATCACGTGCACTCAGACAAGCTCGACCGGTACAAGGCGGCCATGCGTGGGAACGCCGAGTATCTGAAGTCGCTCGACTCCTCCGGGACGACAGAAGAACGATAACCCATCGTCTTAAGTGCAAGAGGCGGCCCGAGCGGCGCACTCTAGTACTAGGAAATTAACAAGGAATACCGCAAGTAGATCTTGAGCTCCTCGCGGTCATTAGAGATCCCAGTGCAGGTCTTTCGCAACGTCCATAGGTTCAGGGGCTCGCAACGTTCCGATGCCAGCCCCATCTCGGCAGCAAGCGATGGTGCCGTCTGCGGCGGTTTGATTTCCACAACCATTTCCCGCCAACAGCCTCCTGAACCACACCCCTCGGAAATTTCCCCGCTTCGCTGGGTGGCGGAATAGCGCGGAAAGCCGGGTCGGATGGAACGCCCCTTCATCTATGGCGCTCCAGGCAACTGAGCCGATCCACGCGATCAAGACCAACCCAAGTGCGAGCATTGAAAGACGTACTACGCGCTGACGAGTCGTCATTTGAGGGTCCTCGTGGGCTTCATCAGCCGCGGGGCCCGTTGGAATTGCTTGCGGGGTGTCCTAAGGATGCTCACAGTCTTAAGGACAAGTCCCAGGAGCATCAGCAGGCCGCCGGCCAGAGTAAGCACGGTGTAAAAGTTTTTGTCATTGCGGTAGCCTTGCTGACTAGCTCACGAGCAGCTTGATTCCAATGACAAAAAGCTCGATGAACTGGTCAAGGTCAGCGAGGCAGCACCGCTGCTCCAGAAGAAGGGTTTCGGGGCCGTGACGGCTGCGAAGTGCTTGGTGGCGTGGTCGCACGAGGGGCGGGTCCGTAGCGAAGCAGCTTTCGCCTGTTTAGCTGGCGTGAACCCCATCCCCGCATCATCGGGTAACACGACCAGGCACAGGCTCAACCGGGGCGGTGACAGGGCATTGAACAGCGCACTGCATATGGCTGCGATCAGCCGAGCCACCCACCACGAGGAAACTCGGGAGTACATCGAGAAACGCCGCGCTCAAGGCAAAACCGACAAAGAAATCCGCCGCTGTATCAAACGCTACATGGCCCGCCGAGTCTTCCGGATCCTGAACGCCTCAGCAAAGAACAAAAACCACCAAAACGCCGCTTGACAGACATAGAAGAGTCGATTTTTCCGCTTCCTGAAGCGACCCCCCTTTTGTCCGCAATGATCAGGAAGACCTCATTGCTGGTATCCGCCCAGGAGTGGGCCGCTTCGGCCGTCATCGACGCCGGGCCAGTGAGCGCGGCGGCCACCGATTTCGCCACGGCGACCAAAAGGTTGGCGCCAAACGCAATCACGATGGTCAGCATCCCCGACACCCTGGCCCTCGCCGTTGTAATTCCTCATTTGAGCCTGACAGCGCCCGCTCTTGCTGCTGTCTCTGCCGCTTGGCAATTTCCATAGCCCCGGAATACTCACTGACCGCCGGAACTAGTGAGCCAATGAACAAGAGAAGGCTGGACCCAGCCGCTGCTGGACCTGGCCGCCTATACCGTCGTCGCGCTGCTCTGGATGGTCCCGGACCGTCCGCTGAGACGCGCCGCCGACGAGCGCCGGTAGGAGCCAAGGAAGGCAGAAATCCGGCGGACCGCTTCTTCAATGTCCTCCAAGGCCGGCAGAATCACGAAGCGGAAGTGGTCCGGCGTCGGCCAGTTAAACGCCGTCCCGTGCGAGATGAGGATTTTTTGTTCCTGAAGCAGGTCAATAACGAACTGCTCGTCGTTCTCGATCGGGTAAAGCTGCGGGTCCAGTCGCGCGAACAGGTACATCGCCCCAGCGGCAGGGACGGCGCTGACACCAGGAATCGCTGTGAGTAATTCGTGGGCACGGTCTCGCTGCTGGCGCAGTCTGCCGCCCGGAGCAACCAGATCATCGATTGTTTGGTAGCCACCCAAGGACGTCTGAATGGCGTGCTGGGCCGGGACATTGGCGCACAGCCGCAGCGAAGCGAGCAACTCCAGCGCTTCGCGGTACGCAGACATGGCAGCGCGCGGGCCGTTCAGGGCTACCCAGCCGGACCGGTAACCCGGCATCCGGTAGGCCTTGGACAATCCGCTGAATGTCAATGTGCACACGTCGGTGGCCACCGAGGCGGTGTGCACGTGCACGGCGTCCTCGTAACGGATCTTCTCGTAGATTTCGTCGGAAAACAGCACTAGGTCATGCTTGCGGGCCAGGGCGGCAAACTGCTCCAGGATGTGCCGCGGATAAACGGCTCCGGTTGGATTATTGGGATTGATGATGACAATGCCCTTGGTCCGACCGGTGATTTTGGCCTCGACATCTGCCATGTCCGGCCACCAATGATTGGCTTCATCGCACAGGTAATGCACCGGGTGGCCGCCGGTCAGCGTCACTGCAGCCGTCCAGAGCGGGTAGTCGGGAGCAGGGATCAGGATTTCGTCGCCATTCTCCAAGAAGGCCTGGAGGGTCATCGAGATCAGTTCGCTCACGCCGTTGCCGATAAAGATATCCTCGACGCCGATCTGCATCAGGCCCTGTGTTTGGTAGTACTGCGAGATCGCGGTCCGCGCGGAGAAAATGCCCTTGGAATCGCTGTATCCCTGGGACCTGCGTAAGTGATGAATCATGTCCACCACGATCGATTCCGGCGCTTCCAGACCAAAAGGTGCCGGGTCACCGAGGTTCATGCGCAGAATCCGGTGCCCCTGCGCCTCCATTTCTTTTGCCGCCTGAAGAATGGGGCCGCGGAGTTCATACCGGACGTCTCGGAGTTTGCTGGAATATTGCATCTGGGGCATGCTCAATCTTTTCACACCCGGGCTTTGCGTGCCCCGGCGTCCAAAACTGCCAACTGGCACACGTTCCATCCGCCCGGCTCCCCTGGCACACGTTCCATCCGCCCGGCTCCCCTGGCACACGTTCCATCCGCCCGGCTCCCCTGGCACCCGTTCCTTCCACACGCCTTCCCTACGCCGGTGCTGTTTAGTGCCCCCTCAGGCGGTCCGCCGCGCGATCGGCGGCGCTACGGGCCGTGGCTGCGGCGCGCACCGCCAGTTCCTGCTGGCGCCGCAGACGGTCCACTTCCCGGTCCGCGGCGGCAATTTTGCGCTTGGCTTCTTCGGCCAAGTCCGTCAGCTCACCGAGCCGGGTGATCAAAGCCGTGCGCGTTGCTGTTAGTTCGCAGTTCTGTTGCCGCAGGCCCTCCGCGGTCCTTTCCGCTTTCTCTGCGGTGCGCTCGGCTGCTTCGGCCTTTCGTTGCGCCGCTTCCCGCATCCTGCCCGTCAACTGTGCACCTGCAGATTCTCCGCCTGCAGATTCGTCCTCTTTTTTACCGGATGCAGCCTTTCCTGCCAGGTGCCTCTGCGCCGCCACGGCTCCCGAAAGGTCCACCGCGCCCCAACCGTCTGCCGATAGAGCGCGGGTCAGCGTTGCGGTCCGGACAGCGGCGGCGGCCCACGCATCAGCCGTGGCGGCCCGCAGCGTCTGTTCAATGTCCCGGAGTACGGCATCACTTGCCTTCGAGCCCAGGTCAGCGGCCAACTCCCGGCCGGACTTCAACAGCTTGGCGAGCAGCTCGCGGCGCTCCCGGCTCAGGCTGCGCATCTTCTCCTGATCCAGCTCCGACTGGGCCCTCCGGAGCTCTTCACCCACTTGCAGAAGTCCCTCGACTTCCTGCGCCCGATGGATGACCAGCATGTTCACCAGCCAGGCCGCCGCCGAAGGTTTCGCCAGGGCGCCGATCCGCCGGGCCAACGTCGTCCTCCCGGCGGAGCGCACCGCAGCAGCGTCAGCATTGCGGGCGGCCGTAAAATCCGAAGCCGGTAAGCCATAGAGCCGCGCGGTGTGCTCTGCCAGCGCCTCGTCGTCGTTCGCCTGTGCCTGCTCACCGGCCATACAGACGACCGTCCCTTCCGACAGACCGCACGCGGCGAACCGTCCAAATGCCAACGACGGCGACTACAGGTTCGGCGCCCTCGCCGTTTCGGAAATTCCGCCATAACCTGGGCACGGGCTTGGCCATAGCGTACCCGAGGGCGTTGGCGGGGTTAGAGGACATGTCCGACACCTTTCCCGCTACCACGCCAGTAACACCGAGCACCTGGGCCATTGACGCCTCCTTTCAGTGGCCCGCGCCACTGCCAGCAGATTCATATCTTATTCGGCTATAACAGTAGGACGCTCTTAACACCTGCCGGTGTTCGCGCCTGAGCCGGTGCGTCTGGGGCCCGTGCGTAAAGGACGCCTTTAGTGCAGTTCAGCTTCGATTCTTGGTCCATTGTGGCCGTGGCCTTCCTTCTGTCTGCACTGCATTCCGTGGCCAGCATGGTTCCTCCGCATCCCTGGGCTGCCCGGATCAACCAATTGCTGACCGCGCTGATGGCGTTAGCACTGGCACTGGTTGCACTCCACCTGATGCCCGGCGGCGTCGAGACGGCAGCCGGCTCCATCATGCTGGTCGCGGCCGCCTGGTTTCTGATGCAGGTTCTCCCCCGGCGTCCCCAATGGGCTAATCACCAGCACCGCGCCTGGTTGATTTACCGCGCCGTCCAGCTGGCCTTGAGCTTTTGGATTCTCACGTCGGCAGCCCCTGGCCCCGGCAATCCCGGCCCAGCTACCCACCTTCTCGGTTCTATCCTGCTGTCTGTTTACGGCGCGGTGCTTTTGGTGATCGCAGCGGTCATCTGGCTCCTTGCCAGCTTTGCCACACCGCGGCAGGACACCTCGGCACGGCCGGTGGCTAAGCCACAAGGGCTAGCGGAAGCCTTGATTGCCGGCGGCCTCGCCGCTGTCCTGCTTGGGTATGCCTGACGTTTGTGGCGTCACGTGTGTGGCTGGGCACATTGGGCTGGGCACATTGGGCTGGGCATATTTGGCTGGGCACATGTGGCTGAGCACGGGCGTGCGGCCAGCCGCTCACGATTCGTGCCAAGGTAGCAAGTATGCTTATTGTTAGCAAGATAATGTTTCCTCGCTGAGGTTTGGAGCCCAACATGGCAGGCTGTTTCGAATTAGTTGACGCGTCCGACGGCGGGTATCGGATCAAGATGCTGACCGGCAGCGGTTCTCTCCTGGCGGTCTCTGTTTCATACCCCAGCAAGGAAGCGGCGGTGCGCGGCATAGACGTGCTTCGCGAAATCGGCGGGACGGGCCTGGTGCTGGACCACAGCCGCCAGACGCAGTCAGCCACAGATGAAAATAAGCAGCAAGCAAACGCTCTAGCCACGGTCCGGAACCACGCTCCCGCTGCGTAGCCGCTGACCCACGGCTGGCATCAGCCTTCGGGCGGTGATTTGCCTTAAGCGTGGGTCGCGACCGCTTAGCGGGTCAGCACACTTCCCACAGCGCAACCCCGTCAGTGCCGGATTAGACTGACAACGCTGGCCGACCGACCCCCGAAAGAGCAGACCATGAGCGCCACCGATTCGCACCGACTCAGCGGACTGACAGCGATCGTCACGGGGGCGAGCCGGGGCATCGGGCTGGCGGTGGCGCATCGGCTGGTAGCCGAGGGTGCCCGGGTCTGCATCACGGCACGGACACCGGAACCGCTCGCGGCGGCGGCCGCACAATTCCCCGAAGGGTCGGTACTCGCTCTCGCCGGAGCAGCCGATGATCCGCGGCATCGATGTGAGGTGCTGGACGCCGTCGCCCGTAGTTTTAGCCGGCTGGACATTCTGGTCAACAACGCCGGCATTAATCCGGTCTACGGAACACTGATGGAGTTGGACCTTGCCGCCGCCAGAAAGATCGCCGAGGTCAATATTTTTGGTGCCTTGGCCTGGGTGCAGGATGCCTATCATCATCCGGAACTCGACTTCGCCGCACGCGGCGGTTCCGTGATCAATATATCCTCTGTCTCCGGGCAGACGCCCGCCTCTGGCCTCGGCTTTTACGGCGTCAGTAAGGCCGCGATAGAACACCTGACACGTTCCCTTGCTGCCGAGATGGGACCGAGGGTCCGGGTCAACGCGGTCGCTCCTGCCGTGGTCAAGACACAGTTCGCGCGGGCGCTCTACGTCGGGCGCGAGGCCGCCGTTGCCGCACACTATCCGCTCGGCCGGCTGGGGACGCCGGAGGACGTTGCAGCCGCCGTCGCGTTTCTGGCCAGCAGCGATGCCGCCTGGATCACCGGTCAGGTGTTGAACCTCGACGGCGGCCTGCTGGCCGCCGGGGGCACCGCGTAGGCCCGTCCCCGGCCGGCCGGGGACTAGAGAGAGGCGCGCATGGCCAGAGCAGCGGTGACCAGACCGAGCAGTCCGGTCACTGCTGCCAGGATCCACAAGCCCATGAGGAGACCGTTGCGCTGGCGTACTCCCGGTGAGCTTCCGGCCGATACGACCTCCGCGCGGAACAAGGCCAGACACGCGCTCCCGATTGCTACAATCCAGAAAATCCATTCAATGATGCCGAACACGTGCTGGCTCATGGCATTGCTCCCTTTCCGCAGGACGGCCGCGCAGCCGACCCGCTAAAAGAGGCCCGCATGCCCGCTCGCTTTAACGCTAGCATCGCCCCGGGCGCAAGGACAGGATGCTTCCCACAAACGCGTTCCACCGGCCCCGGATGGAAAGCCGCGGCATGGACGCCGGTCCGGTAACAGCCGACCGGTAGTGGTGTCCGTCGTCTGCCAGAGCACCGTCGCCGGATGCGCCTGCGGGCTTGCTAAGGTTTCTTCATGAGACTGCACCAACTCAAGAGCGCATCCGGGATCCTCAAACGCACCGTCCAACGCACGGCACTGGGCTTTCTCGCGCTCCAAGGCGCAGTCATCGCAGCACTGGTCATCATGGACACCCTTCGCAAGCACGGCCGAAGCAAGCGTGTCGGCTTTCCGCGTCCGGGCACGTTCAAAAGCGAGGTGGCCGGTTCCAGCACCACGATCTATACCTTTGGTGAGGACCTGTATAAGGAGATGCTGGCGCAGATCCGGCAGGCCAAGAAGCGGATCCTCATGGAAACCTACATCTGGAAGGACGACAAGGTCGGCCAGGAATTCAAAGCCGCCCTGGCCGAAGCGGCGGAACGCGGCGTGGAAATCTTCGTAATTTACGATGTGTTCGCTAATTTGGTGGTACCACGATCGTTTTTCCGTTTCCATCCGGCGATCCATGTATTGCCTTTTCCCGTTCTTCGGCCCTCCATTGTCTTCACCAATGTTCGCGGCACTGGACTGGACCACCGCAAGCTCCTGATCGTGGACGACGAGATCGGTTTCGTCGGCGGCTACAACATCGGATCGCTCTACGCCACCCAATGGCGGGACACGCACCTGAAGATCTCCGGACCGTCCGTATGGGAACTGCGACAGGCGTTCGCCACGGTCTGGAATCACTACCGCAAGAATCTTCCAGAGCTGCGTGAGACTAACGCAAACTTCTGGGAACCACGTGTCCGGGCCGTCAACAACATTCCGTCCAGCCTGGTATTTCCCATTCGAGGCGTCTATCTCGATGCCATCGATCGGGCCAGCCATCACATTTACATCACCATGGCCTACTTCATTCCTGACCAGCAGATTCTCGATTCGCTGCTCAGCGCCAGCAGGCGGGGGGTCGATGTGCGGGTTATCCTTCCCGAAGAGTCCAATCACATCCTTTCCGACTGGCTCTCCCGTGGCTTTTACACGGCACTCTTACGCGACGGTGTCACGATACTGCTGTACCAAAATGCTATGGTCCACGCGAAAACCGCCACGGTTGACGGCCAATGGTCCACCGTTGGCACAGCGAATATTGACCGGCTCAGCCTGACCGGCAACTACGAAATCAACATGGAAATCTACGATGCCAACCTCGCGGCCGATCTGGAGACCATTTTCGCCATCGACAGCGCCAACAGCCGTATCCTGACCCTGGAGGAATGGGAGGGCCGCCGAGTGGCAGCCCGGTTCAGCGAATCGATCCTCGCACCGTTACGTCCCCTGCTGTAGCCCAGGCCCCGTTATTCCTGGAGCGGGAGTTCGTGCTGGCTCAGGCGTAAATATAGTTTCCCGTCCTCAATGCGTTCGAGTTCATCCGCGGCCACGTAAGAGTTTCGCGCAAGGAAACCCTTGCCGTCGATTTTGACGTAGCCCGTCTGGAAGAGCCTGCGCGCCATCTCCTCAGGAACTCTGGGTTCGGTTCCCACCAGCGAGTTCAGTCCCACAAAGAGTACGTTCTGCGCCGCCGTGGAATACACCTCTTCGAACGCCGCGGCCTTCGGATTCGGCCCCTTGACGTGATCGACCTTTCCGATCATCTTGCCGCTCGCGTCAACCACCCGCATGCCCCTGTCCACCAGCTCCAATAAGCTCATCGCGTCACGCTCCTTGAACCGAATCGAACCAGATTGCTGGCCTGCCCTGAACTGAGCCGAACCGAACTGTTTGCTGGTCTTCCCGCCAGCGTAGCCCGGCGGGCCGATGAATTCGAGTGCCCGGGCCGATCAGCACCTCCGCTCCCGGGCACTAACGCCTCGGCACGTTGCGCGGGTTGCTCCCACTCTTGCTGACCACCCCTCCAGCGTCCTTGTTCAGGACAACCTTGGACGTGGCAGTGACAGAGCCGAAGACCCGCCGGATTGGTAGTCCAGCAGCATGGACAGGCTTCCCCTCCCCCGAGACCGAAATGACCCGACGTTTAGGGTAGGCAAGCTGCGCACCGATCGCCCGCGGTAAGGCATTAGCCATCGACCCGTGCAGAAAGGAACCGAGCAGAAGCCTGGTCCCCCAACGGATCGATGTACCGTGCAGTCCAGACGTCGCACATGCCCATGTCGGCCGTAAATATTACGTCCTTGCCCTGCGCCACGCTGACCCCGTTGTCGCCGAGGCAATTCCATCATGCTGCTGCCAGCCTCGATGCGGCTAAAGGCAGCCGAGCTCGCGGGCAGCGGCCAGCACGTCTGCTGCGGATACGGCCAGCAGGGCAGGGTCAGGGATGGCCGAGAAAGTATCACCCCGACGAAGTTCCGCTTTGGTGAGGACTATGTGCGGACCCGGCGGCGGGCCCCATTCGGAAACCGGAGCAGGGCCAAAAATGACGATGGACCGGCGCCCATACGCCGATGCCAGGTGCGCTGCGCCGGTATCCGCTGACACAACGAGCTTGGCGCCTGCGATAGCGGCGGCGAATTCGTCCAGGCCGAGGGTGCCAGCGACCACCCGCTCGCGCGGCAGACGGGCCAGAGCCGCAACCCGCAGGGCCCGCGGACGCTCCCCCTCGCTGCCGGTAAACGCAACGACGTGTCCGGCGGACTCAAGTGCGCAGGCCACCGCCGCAAACCGCTCCTGGGGCCAGAGCCTGCTGCCGTAGGCGGCGCCCACATGGATCACGGCCGCGCCGGGTAACGGGTTCCGCACTTTGGGCGGTTGCAGACGGTAGTCCAGCGGGTCGGCTGGAATTCCGTGCCACTGCAGCAACTCCGCCCAGCGTTCGCGTTCATGTAGACCGTCCCGCCAGTGAGGTCCGTCCCAGCCCGGGCCGAGGTGCCCGATCCGCTGTTTTGGAGCCAGTTCGTCCAGGCGGCGCGTACTTTCGGGTCCGCTTCCGTGCAGATTGACGGCCACCTCGACACGGCCCGCGGACAGCGTCAGCGGGTCGTCGAGGCCCGGTGTCGCCAAGAGCGTGTCAACTCCGCCAACAAGTGCGAGTGCCGGGGCAAGCCAGGGCTGCGCGGCATAAATAAGCCGATGCCTAGGATATGCCCGTCGTAGGGCGTGCAGCGCCGGAACTGCCACCAACAAATCCCCCAATTTAAGTGCGCGAAGAGCGAGTACCTCGGGTCTGCCGTCAGAAGGAAGACTCTCCATGCCGCTCCTTTACTCACTCGTTCGGAGCAAAATCTGCAAAACGCCTACAGTCTTATGGCCACACTTTACTGCGCCGGACTTCATTCCGGCCGCAGCTCGTGCGCACGTACTTAGAGGTGCACATATTGACCGGGGCAGGTCTTAAAAAGGTGGACGGGGGAAAAGAATTCCTGCGGCCTTGGTTTGGCACAGCGTCCATTGGGGAACAGTCCTTATATGCCGAATATCGACGAGGGCGCGAAGGTCCCCACAGCCAGCACTTGGCCGTCGGCTGCCGCGGCTGGCGATCCGTTGACTGAAAGTCCCTCCGCAGTTTTCGACACGGCACTTTTTGACGCCATTTTCTTCGATCGTGACGGAACACTGGTACTGGATCAGCCCTACAACGCCGATCCGGAGCTGGTCATTCCGGTTCCCGGTGCGGTTGCTGCTGTCGCCGCGGCACGCCGGGCGGGTCTGCACACCGGCGTCCTCACTAACCAATCCGGAATCGCCCGTGGACTCCTCACTGCAGTGCAGGTGCGCGCCGTCAACCGCCGCGTGGACGATATATTTGGCCCCTTTGACGTGTGGAAAATCTGTCCACACGGGCCAGCCGCCGGTTGCCGCTGCCGAAAGCCAGCCCCCGGCATGATTTTGGATGCCTGCAGCACCTTGGGGATATCGCCATTTCGAACCGCATACATCGGGGACATCGGCTCGGATATGGGCGCCGCCCATGCCGCTGGAGCCACCGGGGTCCTCGTGCCCACAGCGGTGACTCGGCCCGAAGAGGTAGTGCAGGCCGCGTTGGTCGCCAAGGACCTCGCTGCAGCGCTCCAGCTTCTACTCGGGGCATCATCGGGAAGTACCCGATGACCCGGCGCGTTCTGGTTGCCCGTTTGGACAGCGCCGGCGACGTGCTGCTGGCCGGCCCCGCGGTGCGTGCCATCGCCGGTGGAGCGGGTGCCCGCCATGGCGCAGAGCCGACGGAGGTGATACTTCTCAACGGACCGCAGGGCGAAGCGGCGGGTTCACTGTTGCCGGGAGTTGCCGCTCAGTTCACCTGGGAGTGCCCTTGGATCAGCTCCCCCGCACCGGCAGCGAATACGGCACGGATGCAAAAGCTGGGCGACTTTATCCGCGGAGCAGCCCTGGACGAAGCCATCATTCTGACCTCTTTCCATCAATCGCCCCTGCCCCTGGCCTTGGCACTGCGTCTGGCTGGCGTCCCGTTCATCACGGCTGCCTCCACGGATTATGCCGGCTCATTGCTCGATGTCCGGCTCCGCCCGGGCGAGGACTTTCCTGAGGACCAGCCGGAGCCGGAACGGGCACTGACTATCGCCTGTGCTGCCGGTTACCAACTGGGTGCCGGCGATGATGGAAAGCTAAGGGTAAAGGATTCACCCGATGTCAGTGCCCTTGTTGGCGCCGCGCCCTATATAGCCATCCATCCCGGTGCCGCGGTGCCTTCGCGCCGGTGGCCGGCCTTGCACCACGCGGCCGTGGTGGAGTTACTGACCGGGAGCGGATATCGCGTCGTGGTGACCGGTTCCGCTGCCGAGGCTCATTTAACGGCAACGGTGGCAGGAGTTGCCGGGCTGGACTTGGGCGGCCAGACGGATCTGGCAACACTTGCCGGTGTAGTTTCCGGAGCTTGCGTGCTGATCACTGGTAATACCGGACCTGCGCATTTGGCAGCAGCGGTGGGCACGCCGGTAGTTTCGCTGTTCTCACCGGTGGTCCCCGCAGTCCGCTGGGCCCCATACGGTGTCCCGTTGGAACTCCTCGGCGATCAAACCGCACCCTGCCGGCTCAGCAGGGCGCGCGAATGCCCGGTGCCTGGCCACCCGTGTCTGTCGTCGGTTTCCCCCGATGACGTCGTCGACGCCGTTGAAAGACTGCTCAACGGAGTTTCTTCGCTGCGGACACGAAGGGAAGTGAGGCAACGGTGAAAGTTCTCTTGTGGCATGTGCACGGAGGTTGGACCGACGCGTTCGTGCAAGGCGCCCATGACTATCTGCTGCCGGCTACGTCCGAGGGGGCCCCATGGGGGTTGGGGCGCGGCGGCCGGAACTGGCCTGCCAATGTCCGGGACGTGGATCCGGGCAGCCTTCGACAGGCCGAGGTGGACGTCGTCGTTTTGCAGCGTCCCGAAGAAATCCCTGTGTGTGGGGAGCTTCTGGGCCGGCACCCCGGCAGGGATATTCCGGCCGTCTATCTGGAGCACAATACGCCCAAGGGCAATGTACCAGCGTCGCTGCATCCGCTGGCAGACCGTTCCGACATTCCCGTGGTGCATGTGACGCACTTCAATGATCTCTTCTGGGATACCGGCAACGCCGCAACTGTGGTGATTGAGCACGGCATCGTTGACCCCGGTTATCTCTATACCGGCGAGCGCCCCCACCTCGGCGTGGTGATCAACGAACCCGTGCGCAGGTGGCGTGTTACCGGAACGGATCTACTTCCTTCCTTTGCCGGCATCGCCCCACTGGAGGTCTTCGGCATGGGCACCGAAGCCCTGTCCGGGCCCCTCGGGCTTGGGCCGGCCGACCTGACGATCCGGGGCGACCTCCCGACAGCCCGGCTGCACCGGGAACTCAGCGGCTGCCGGGTGTATCTCCACCCGCTGCGCTGGACTTCACTGGGTCTTGCACTGCTGGAAGCGATGCATCTGGGCATGCCGGTGCTGGCGCTGGCCAGCACCGAGGCGGCCCGGGCAGTCCCGCCCGAAGCCGGCGCCGTGTCCACCAATGTTCATGATCTTCATCGAGCCGCCTCGACGTTGATCCTCGACACGGAAGAAGCGCGCCGCCGCGGCAGGATTGCCAGGGAGGCAGCCTTGGACCGTTACAGCCTGGCAGGGTTCCTCGCTGCCTGGGACCGGGTGCTGGGCGACGTCACCACACGGGGCCCGGGACGCCGCCGCGCCCCTACCGGCACTGTGGCAGAGGCACCCGGGCCATCCACGGCCGGAATAACTGAGGCCATAATCGCTCCGGCAGGGCTCGCTTCGGCAAAACAGGCCTCGCCAGGACTCGCTTCGCCAGGTGAAAGGACCACGTTGTGAAAATAGCCATGGTTTCCGAACATGCAAGTCCACTGGCCGCCTTGGGCGGTGTGGACGCCGGCGGACAGAACGTCCATGTGGCCGCGTTATCCATAGCCCTGGCCGAACGCGGGCACCGAGTCACCGTCTATACCCGTCGGGACAATCCGGACCTGGCCCATCGCGTGCATGTGCGCCAAGGGTTGGACGTGGTCCATCTCGACGCCGGCCCGGCGGATCATCTTCCCAAGGATGGCCTGCTGCCGTTTATGGGGGCACTGGCTGATGGCATCGTCGAGGATTGGGGAAATTATCCGCCCGGCGTGGTGCATGCGCACTTCTGGATGTCCGGCGTCGCGGCGCTGGACGCGGCCAGGCGCTATTCGGGCGGCGGATACCCGGTCCCGGTGGTTCAGACTTTCCACGCCTTAGGTACCGTCAAACGGCGCCATCAGGGTGTGCAGGACACCAGCCCGGTCGAGCGGCAGTGGCTGGAGGCCTCGGTGGGACGGGCAGTCGACCGGGTCATAGCAACCTGTTCTGACGAACTCTTCGAACTCAAGGCGATGGGCGTCTCCGGTTCAAAGGTCTCGATTGCACCCTGCGGGGTGGATCTGGACCTATTCCGCGCCGAAGGGCCGGCGGACGAAAGGACACGGCGGCACCGGATCGTCAGTGTGGGGAGGCTGGTTCCCCGTAAGGGCGTGGATCTGGTTATTCGCTCGCTTCCCCTGCTCCGGGCCGCAGGGTTCGACGACGTCGAGCTCATTGTCGTCGGCGGGGCCGGTGCCTCGGATGCCCTGGATTCCGATCTGGAGGCCCGACGGCTGCTGGCCTTAGCCGCCGAACTTGGCGTAGCCGATCGGGTGAGCTTGCGGGGACAGGTCCCCCGGGAAAACATGCCGGCGCTGCTGCGTAGTGCCGATGCCATCGTCTGCGCGCCATGGTACGAACCGTTCGGCATTGTCCCGCTGGAGGCCATGGCCTGTGGCGTTCCGGTGGTCGCCGCCGCCGTCGGCGGTCTCATCGACACCGTGGTGGATCGTTCCACCGGACTGCACGTCCCGCCGATGGATCCGGACGCCATCGCCGCCGCTGTAGGGGAACTTCTCCGGGATCCGCAGCTGCGGATACGGCTGGGGCGGGCCGGCCAGCTACGGGTACGGTCACGATACTCCTGGGACCGTATTGCGGCCGAGACGGAAAAGTTCTATCAAACGACGCTCAACTCCATGCTTGCCCGTGGCGACTCACCGTCGGCAGGCCTGGCCGGGGAATACCTGACCCCGGACTATTTACCCCAGAGATATTTACCCCAAGGGTATTTACAAAGAATGGAAGGTACGGCGCTATGAGCCCGGAACCCCTGGCTGCCCAACGGTCTCGGCTCACGGCAGCTGTTGAGCCAAGATCCTTCCTTCCTGCCGACGTTGTGGCGGATGCGCCGGTACATGCCGCTCTGACCACCGTCCTGCAGCACTTGGACAGCGTCGCGCCGGCACTGGAGTCGCTGCGGAAGGAGGCTCGGCACCTATCCCACTGGGGAACCGAATTGGCCCGGCAGCTCATGAGTGGGCAGCGGCTACTGACCGCTGGCAACGGTGGGTCCGCGGCCGAGGCACAGCACTTGAGCGCAGAACTAGTAGGCCGGTTCGATGCCGAGCGTGAACCCTTTTCGGCGATCGCCCTGCACGCGGAATCTTCCGCCTTGACTGCCATCGGCAATGACTATGGATATGACCAGGTCTTTGCCCGGCAGGTCCGGGCGCATGGGAGGAGCGGTGATGTGCTGATTTTGATCTCCACCAGCGGTCGGAGCCCGAATCTGCTGGAAGCGGTGCAAGCGGCCCGAGCAATAGGAGTGACCAGCTGGGCCCTGACCGGACGCGGTCCGAATCCGCTGACCCGCAGCTGTGACGATTCCATTGCGGTTGATGCCCTCCCCGCGAATGCCCAGGAGGGGCATCTGATCGCCCTGCACGCGCTATGCCGTGCCTTCGACTGCGAAGTCCTCCGTGCCCGGTCGGTTCCCTCAATCGTTTCGATGGCAGCGCAGCCTTTGTCCTCGACGATGCCAGTGCCGGACGACGCAAGGAAAATCCGATGAACATCGTAGTACTGGGAGACGTCTTGCTCGACGTCGACATGAACGGCCCGGCCACCAGGTTGTGTCCAGATGCTCCCGTTCCGGTGGTCGATGTAGAGCAGGTAGGGCGCAGGCCCGGCGGTGCCGGTTTGGTCGCGGCCATCCTCGTCCGGGACGGCCACCGGGTCACTCTTGTGACCGTGCTCTCCGATGACCGGGCGGCGGAGGAACTGCGCGGGGCGCTCGGAACGCTCACCGGACTGGATGTCGTTGCCGGCCCATCCCGCGTCGCGACGCCGGTCAAAACCCGTGTCCGTGCACAGGGCCAGCCCGTTGTCAGATTCGATGAAGGCTGCGGCAGCGCGACCGTCCCCGAGGTGACGGAGTCGATGCTGGCAGCTGTCGATGCCGCGGACATCCTGCTGGTGTCCGATTACGGAAGGGGCCTGACCGCTAACGCGTCCCTCCGTGAGCTGATACGTCGCCGGGCCCGCGAAATTCCGGTGGTTTGGGATCCGCATCCGTCCGGTGCCGATCCCGTACCAGGTGTCGCGGTTGTCACCCCGAACCTTGCGGAGGCCGGAAAGGCCGCGGCCGCTGCTGCCGGACCAGCCGACCGTGCCGCGGCCGGATCCCTCGCAGTCGGATCTCTCGTGGCCGCCGCCAGGGCCGGGTCCGCACTGCTGGCCCAGTGGCAAAGCAGGTCCGTGCTGGTCACCCTTGGTGCCGAGGGTGCCTTGCTGCTGACCGGTGATGGCGCCGTCGGGCACCTTGTGCCGGCACCCAACATCGCCGTCACGGATCCCTGCGGGGCGGGCGACCGGTTCGCTGCCAGTTTGGCAGTACAGCTGGGAAACGGGACGGACCTGGCGGCGGCGGCACAGATCGCCGTGCGTGAGGCAGCCGCCTTCCTGGCTTGCGGTGGCGTGCAAACACTTGAACAGCAGGCTCCGCCGGTGCAGATACATTCGGACGGCGTCGATGCACTTCGGGTGGTCCAAGAAACCCGCGATAAGGGAGGAACCGTGGTGGCGACCGGAGGTTGCTTTGACCTCCTGCATGCGGGCCACTCGCGCAGCCTTACGGCCGCCCGGGGACTGGGCGATTGCCTGATCGTCTGCCTGAATTCCGATGCCTCGGTCCGGCGGCTCAAAGGGAACCAACGCCCAATCGTAGGTCAGCGCGATCGCGCGGAACTGCTGCTTTCGCTCGAATGTGTCGACGCGGTACTCGTCTTCGACGAGGATTCCCCGGTTGTCGCTCTGGACCGCTTGCGCCCGGATCTTTGGGTCAAGGGTGCCGACTACGACACCGAAGAACTGCCGGAAGCCGACCTGGTCCGCTCCTGGGGCGGCCAAACCGTCACCGTCCCTTTCTATCCAGACCATTCCACCAGCAAACTCGCGGCTGCGCTTTCCGCAACCGGGTAACGCCTTCTCAGGAACTAAGTACACAGACCAAAAGTGAGGAATCAGATGAACGCAAAGACAATTAGTCTCGCCAACGGCGGGCGGATAGTGGTGACCGGCGGCGCGTCGGGACTCGGTGCCGCCGTCGTCAGCGCTGTACTGGAAGCCGGAGGGACGCCGGTGGTACTGGACCGGGATATTTCACAGGTGAGCGGAGTCAAAGCCTTCGAGGTGGACGTTTCGGACAGGGCCGCGGTCACTGTGGCAGTTGAAGAGGCCGCCAAGACCCTTGGTGGTCTTGACGCCGTCGTCACGGCAGCCGGAACGGACCGTTGCGGTAGGCTCGACGACGTTCCGGCGGACGAGTGGGAAAAGGTGATCGGCGTCAATCTGCTCGGTACGGTCTCCGTGGTACGCGCAGCGATGCCCTTTCTGCTGGCCTCTCACGGCCGGGTGATCACCATCGCTTCCACCCTGGCCAAGCGCGGCGTTTCCGACGCGACGGCCTACTGTGCCTCAAAGTTCGGCGTGCTCGGATTCAGCCAGGCGTTAGCAGCGGAAACCGGCGGCCGGATGGGCGTGACCACCATCATTCCGGGCGGCATGAACACGCACTTCTTTGACGATCGGGATGAGCAATATAAGCCGCAGGATGACTCGCGGCTCAATGATCCGGCGAGGGTGGCACAAGCGATCCTCTTTGCGCTGTCCCAGCCCGTCGGTTGCGAGATACGGGAGATGCTCATTTGTCACGAAGAAGAAGGCTCATGGCCGTGAGGTCCTGCACATCCGCGTAAACTTCCTCGGGCCTAACCTGGGCAACAAGGGACTCGTCGTGTACGCAGCGCTGCGCCGTCCAGCCCACCTGTGTTAAGTCCACGCCGCATACGCTGCAGTTCGTCACCCAGGATAGATGAAGCCGGTGCAGGGTCCGCCCAAGCGGGCCTGCACTCAGGGCGTTGCCGACCCAATAAATCCCTACCGTCGGCGTCCCCACGGCCTGCGCAAGGTGCCGTGGCCCGCTGTCGTTGCCGACCATGACATCGCTGGCGGCCAGAAGGGCGGTCAGCTCACCGAGAGAGAGCCGACCGGCCATGGAGCTGACCGCGCCATCGCCCGAGTCCGCCAGGGCGACGATGTCCTCCGCCAGTGCTTTATCGGCCGCATCCCCGACGATCAGCACTCGGCTGCCGTCCGCAGCTGCGGACGCGGCCACCTGGGCGAACGATTCCGCCGGCCAGCGACGCCGCGGATCCGTCGCCCCCGGGTGAATAGCCACCAGTGCGCGCCAGCTCGTTTCATTCGCGCCCAGCAGCTCTCCGACGGCGTTCCGGATCTCCTCCCGGGGGCGCAGCCTGGCCTCCAGGTCCACGGGAACGGCACCGGCAAGCCCGGCGACTTCCAGTGCCCGCAGAGGCTCGTGTTGATAATAAACATAAGGAATTGTCCGGTCCAGCCGGGCTGCGTCCGGGGTCCGCATCCCGACGGTGTGCCGGGCACCGAGGCGCAGGAGAAATGGGTTGGAATAGCGCCCACCGCCATGCAGCTGGACGGCCAGGTCAAAGTTCTCTGCCCGCATTCGAGCGAAAAAGCCCGTCTGCGCCGCCGGATCTTCCGGTCCCGGACGCACTCCCTGGGCGAAGGGCACCACATGAACCCGATGCACCGGGCTGTGTGTCTGGGCCAGCAGCGCCGCGTGCACCGGCGTACCAAGCAGCACCACCTCGGCCTTTGGATAGCAGACAGCCAGCGACTGCAGCGCCGGGAGCGCGAACATCAAATCCCCCAGCCCGCCGCCCCGCAGGACCGCGATTTTGCGGACGTCCGGAAACCGCTCCAGCAGTGGACCGATACCAATTCCCCGGATCGCTCCGGCAGCAAAATCTGCCATCGGCTCGTGAATCATCTACTCTCCCGCCATCGATTCTTCCGCTTACCTTAGGCCGTTGCCCCGACTTCCCGCCACCGGAAAACACTTCGGCAGCACGTGTCTAAAGTGTTGACGGAGCGGGTACGAAGTCCACAGAACCCTTGGCCGCGAAAACAGTGTTGACCGGAGCGAATCGTGAGGATGCCATGACATCGTTGATCGAACCCGCCATTTCGGCCGCAGCGCGTGGCCTGACTGTTTACGACCCACGGTCCGGGTCCCTCGTCGGAACGCTCGCGGCGGACACCCGCGAGGACATGGCGTTGGCGTTCTCCGCCGCCAGGACGGCCCTGCCCGGCTGGGCTGGCACTGACCCCCAGCAGCGCGGCGCGTTGTTGGTGGCGGCTGCCCGTGCTTTGGCGGATGGCGCAGCGGAGTTGGCGGAAATGAACAGTCGGGAAACTGGCCGTCCCGTTGACGAAGCGCTCGCCGGTATTGCGGCTGCGGTGTCAACGCTTGAGCAATACGCCCAGTTGGGTCCGGTACACCGCGGACACAGTCTGCGCGGCAGCGCCTTAGCGGCCGACTACACCGTCGCCGAGCCGCGCGGCGTCGCCGTGCTGCTGACCCCTTGGAATGATCCGGTGGCCGTCGCTGCGGGGTTGATCGGTGCAGCCTTGGTCACGGGCAACACCGTGATCCATAAGCCGAGCGAACGCTGCCCGCATCTGGGTCTGCTGCTCGGCGAACTGCTCAGCGACGTGTTTGAGCCCGGCGTACTACTGACCGTAACCGGGGGGCCGGAAGTAGGGGCCATGCTGACCAGCGCCGACGCTGATGTTGTGGCCCACGTTGGCTCCACCGCGTCGGGGCTGCGGATAGCCAGGGCAGCGGTGCTGACCGGGGCGCACGTCGTCCGCGAAAACGGTGGCAATGATCCCCTTCTGGTGGATGCCGATGTCGACCCCGGATGGGCCGCGGAGCAAGCAGCGGTTGGAGCCTTCAGCAACAGCGGGCAAATCTGCACTGCGGTGGAACGGATATACGTTCACCAGGACATTGCCGATCGCTTCTGCTCCGCTTTGACCCAAGAGGCACGCCGGCGCAATACGGAGCAGCCGCTGGCTCCGCTGGTGGATACCCGGCTGCGGGACGTGGTCCATGCACAAGTCACCCAGGCAATTGCGCTCGGTGCACACGCTACGTCTGGCGGGATCGTTCCGTCCGGTCCGGGAGCCTACTACCCGGCCACCGTACTGCTCGACTGCACCGAACAGATGGAGATCATGACCGAGGAAACGTTTGGGCCAGTGGCACCGGTGCAAGTGGTCGCCGATTTCGAGGAAGGTCTTCGGCTCGCTTCGGCCGGACGCTACGGCCTGGCTGCCACCGTCCTGACCACCAGCATCGAGCACGCCCACCGGGCAGCGGCTGTCCTGCCGGTTGGGACGGTTAAAGTCAATGCCGTCTTCGGCGGCGCACCCGGAGGTTCCGCCCAGCCACGGGGGGCCAGCGGCGACGGCTTCGGGTACGGGCCGGAGTTGTTGGACGAATTCACCCGCGTCAAGGTGGTCCATGTCAGCATTGCGCGGGTGGGAACTCCCCGGCGTGCTCCGGGCCAGGAGCCGTAGTGAAGCCCTTGCGGGATCAGCGGGGGCTCACCGAATCGGTCCCCCGCCAGCTGGCTGAGCTGGGTCCAAGCGTCACCGTGATCGGCGATGTCATCCTGGACGGCTGGTGGAACGGCACCGTTGAAAGGCTATGCCGCGAGGCCCCGGCACCGGTGGTACAAATTCAGCACCGCCAGTTCGCTCCGGGCGGCGCCGCTAACACCGCCATGAACCTTGCAGCGCTCGGTGCCAAAGTGCGGCTGGTGGGCCTGGTCGGTAAGGACCAGGCGGGAGACACGCTCACGGCGCTGCTGCGGGATGCGGGCGTGGACGTCTCGGGGCTGTTGCCCTATCCGGGTCTCGTCACCACAACCAAGTACCGCGTGGTCAGCGCCGGACAGGTGATGCTGCGCCTGGATGAGCCGCTCAGAAGTCCCGATCCGGAGGCCCTGGACCTGCTGGCCCAGCAGCTCCCCGAACTCCTGGCCGGGGCCGACGCCGCAGTGATCTGCGACTACGGCCTCGGAGCACTCACCGGGGCCGTGGCTGGGGCCGTGTTCACCCAGCTGGCGAAACCGGCAGAACCGGCCGAATCCGCACGGCCGCTGGTGCTTGTGGACGCACACGATCCTCGTCTCTGGGCCGGGCTGGAGCCGGATCTCATCACACCGAATGCCGCCGAAGCCGCCCGGGTGATCGGCCATTCAATGACAGCCGGCCATGCCAGGGTGGACCTTTTCGTCGGGCATCAACAGCAACTGCTTACCGTAACCGGCACTAACGCGGCCGTCGTCACCCTTGATCGGGAAGGTACTGTGCTGCTCACCCGGGACGGACCCTTCCACCGCACGTGGGCCCGGCCCGCCGCCGAAAAACAGGCCTCCGGAGCGGGCGATACCTTCGTCGCGGCGCTGACCCTTGCGCGGGCTGCCGGACTGCCGATGAGCACCTGCGTCGACCTGGCGCAGGCCGCTGCCGACGTCGTCGTGCTACGGCAAGGAACGTCGGTCTGCAGCACCGATGACCTGACACAGCATCTGGCCGGGTTCGCGGACACTGCGCTGGAGGCAGTTGAACTGGCGGCCAGGATCACCGCCGAGCGGGCCCAGGGGCGCCGGATCGTGCTGACCAACGGATGCTTCGATGTGCTGCACCGCGGACACACCCGTTACCTCAACCAGGCCAAGCAGCTCGGAGATATCCTCATCGTCGCGCTGAACAGCGATGACTCCGTGCGACGCCTCAAAGGTGCGGACCGGCCGATCAACGCCGTGGGCGACAGGGCCGCCGTCATCGCAGCGCTGAGCTGCGTGGACTACGTCACCGTCTTTGACTCGCCGACGCCGATCCCCCTCCTCGCTGCCCTGCAGCCGGATATCTATGCGAAAGGCGGCGATTACACCCCTGACATGCTGGAGGAAACAGCAACTGTCCAGGCGTATGGCGGCCAAGTACGCATTCTGGACTACGTTCCAGAACAGTCGACGACGGCCGTGCTCCAGCGGATCCGGGACGCACTCCACCCCGCGGAGCCACCAGCCCAGACCACAGAGAACCAGACGCCGGCGGAACCCGCTGCCCGATGAACCCGCTGAGCGACCCATCGCGTCTGCGCCCCGGATGTTGTTTTGCGTGAATGCCGACCCGTACAGCTGTTAGTGGTTAAGGCCGTTAATCGATAGTGAAGATGGCTACCAAAAAATCAGCCGACGGCGTCCACGGTTTCAGATCCCAGGTGGCAAACCGGCTCTGACAGGAAAGCCCAGCTTCCTGCGCATCGGCGAAAAAATCGTCGAAAGCATACCCCCGCCCCGCGCCAAACCCCGTCACGACCCTACCCCCGGGCGCGAGATGCCTGGCGAAGTTGCGGAGCACTGCCGGTGCCGTTCCTGGAGCAAGGAAGGTCAGGACGTTTCCCGCGCAGACGATGACATCGAACGGTTCAGCACTACCGGTTGCGGGCAGCTCCAGGTCGGCCAGATCCCCCACCAGCCAGGGAACATCAGGGAAGTCCTTGCGTGCGGCGGCAATCAGCTCGGTATCGGCATCAATACCCAGCGCCAGGTGCCCCCGCCGGCTCAGTTCCCCGCCTACCCGCCCGGGGCCGCAGCCGGCATCCAAAATCCGGCTTCCCCGCGGCGCAATGGCGTCTATCAGTCTCGCCTCACCGTTCAGATCGGCACCGTCAGCCCGCATTTGCTCGAACCGCTGGATGTACCAGGCGGAGTGCCCGGGATTTGTGCGCTTTTGCGCCTGCCATAACGATTCCTGATGCATAGGGAAAGCCTATGCCCTGCGCCATCGGGAGGAGGCGTCGCGCAGGAATCGCCGTGTCAACGAATGCGCAATACCAGCCACTGGTCTTTTGCGCTGTGGCCTCGGACATTCCAGCCGCGGGTGATGAGCGCCGGCGGCCTTCAGCGTTGGGTTGCCTTGGTTCCGCCGTCATCGATGCCGCAGCCTCCTGCCGCTGCCACGCATCCAACCCCCAACCCCGCAGCGATCCGGCAGGAGCACAGCGGCCTGCAGCCCCACCGTCGTCGGCTGTGCACTCTACCCATCCGGTGTCCCCGCTGCTCTTGTAAAACCGTCCACAACCCAACAGACCTGTCTCGTTCAGTGACAGGTCCAAATCCAAGCCGCAATGGAGCTGCCGGGGGTTCAGCCTTCCTCAGCAAACCGTCGCTCTGCCACAGGCGGCACACTACTATGGTTGCTGATGCCCAGCGCGGAAATGATGCCGCCGACGGCGAAAAGCACCGATGTGACAGTCAGCACGCGATGGAAACCGCCGACGTCGAGCGTGCCGTTGATGATGACTCCTGCAAAGGCGACGGCAACCAGCCCGGCCACTCGGGAGACCGCGTTATTGACCGCCGAGCCGATGCCGCTCTGTCCGGGCGGCACCGCGCCCAGAATGGCCGCTGTCAGCGGGGCAACCGTGATGGCCAGTCCCAGTCCGAAAAGGATCAGACCAGGCAGCACCTGTGACCAGAAACTGAACGGCAGGTGCGCGGTGAGCATCAGCAGGTATCCGGACCCGGCCACCAGCGGCCCTGCGGTCATGAACAAGCGGGGTCCGTGTTTGCCTGCCAGGCCACCGAAGACCCCTGCGAGCAGCAGGGACAGCAGCGCCACCGGGATCATGGCCAGCCCCGTCCAAAAAGCGGAGAGCCCCGCAACTTCCTGCAGAAAGAGCACCACCACCAGCTGGCCCAGCGACACGCCGGCGTAGATGAATGCTGTGGCCAGGTTCCCGATACCGAAGTTCCGGGTCCCAAACAGCCCCAGCGGCATCATTGGCTGCGGTGTCCGATGTTCCCACCACAGGAAACCACCGAAGCAGAATACGCCGAGGATGAACGGGACGAGGACGGTCGGGTTGAGCCAACCCAGCTGGAGTTGTTCGATGAGTGCAAAGACCGGGCCGCCAAGGCCTGCTGCGGCCAGTAGCGCGCCAACAAAGTCGATCCGGGGCCGCCGCCCCACCGGGCCCGCGCTTTTGATGCGCTGCAGGAGCACAAGCGTGGCCCCGATGGGAATGACGTTGATAGCAAAGATCAGCCGCCAGCTCACCGAATCTACCAGCAGGCCGCCCACCAACGGGCCCGCGATGAACGCCGTGCCGGTCCACCCGGTCCAGGTTCCGATCGCCCGGGCCCGTTCCGCTCCGCTGAAGGTTTCGGTGATCATGGCAAGGGAACTGGGAACCAGCATGGCGGCGCCGGCTCCCTGCACAGCACGGGAAGCGACCAGCAGCTCACCTCCCGGGGCGAGTGCGCACCCCACAGATGCGATCCCGAATAAGATCAGTCCCGACCGGAGGATCCGGGCCCGGCCGAAAGCGTCGGAGACGGCGCCGGCAATCAGAATCAGCGCACCCAGCGAGAGCAGATAGGCGTCAACCACCCACTGCTGCAGCACGAGGCCGCCGCCCAGATCGGCCGTGATGGCCGGCAGTGCAACAGTCACAATGGCGCCGTCGAGGAATGCCACGAAAGAGGCGAGGATGGCAACCACCAGCACCGTCCGCTCCACCGGGACTGGCGGGATGGTCTCCCGTGCGGGCTGCCGGGCGGGAGATGCCACTGCATGCCCGGGCCAACGAATCATCACAACGGTCCTTTCGGCGTTTCTTTCCATTAGCCAAAGGTGCGGGCCCGCTGTCAACGGTTGACGCGCGGAGGAATGAAGACAATGCTGATTTCAGGCACAGGGCAGATCCAGGTAATCGAACCCCCAGCAGCAGGGAGCGCACATGTCACCGACAAAGACACCACATGTCCTTATTCTCGGCGGCGGCTATGTTGGCCTTTACACGGCATGGGGGCTGCGTAAAGAGTTCACGGCGGCGCAGCTGAAGATCACCGTCGTCGAGCCGAACGCGTATATGACCTACCAGCCCCTGCTTCCGGAAGTGGCAGGCGGGGAGCTGGATGCGCGCAGCGTCGCCGTTGATCTGGCCAGTGCCCTGAAGAACGTGGACCTGTTTCGGGGCCGGTTGACCTCCCTGGATGTGCACACAAAAAACGCTGTCCTTATATCCATCACGGGTGCCGCCGTCAGCATGGCTTATGACCATGTGGTGTTCGCTATTGGTGCGGTCACCAGAACCTTCCCTACGCCAGGCCTCGGCGAGAACGCTGTGGGCTTCAAGACGCTCGAAGAGGCCGTGTACCTCCGTGATCTGGTGCTGCAGAATGTAGCCCTGGCTGCGGCCACCGATGATCCGGCCGAGCGTGCCAGCGCGCTGACGTTCGTCTTTGTCGGCGCCGGGTACACCGGTGTGGAGGCCCTGTCCGAACTGAGCGATCTATCAAAACTTGCCATCGATCAATACCCATCGCTGCAAAGATCCGATCTGCGATGGGTGCTGATCGAGGCGCTGGACAGAGTTGCCCCGGAGGTCGGTGTGCGGCTCTCCGGCTGGACACTGGGCCTGCTCCGCCAGCGCGGCATTGACGTACGGCTCAAAACCACCATGAAGTCCTGCATCGACGCCGAGGTAGTCCTCAGCGACGGGGATTCGTTCCATGCCAATACGATCGTGTGGACCGCCGGAGTGAAGCCCAATCCCGCACTTGACGGGACCAACGTCCCGCGCGGCCCAAAGGGACATGTCAATGCCAGCGCACGGCTGCAGGTGATTGACGACGACGGCACGCCAGTTCCCGGGGCGTGGGCAGCCGGCGATAACGCCCAGATCCCCGACCTTACCGCCGAGAACCAGCCGGCCTATTATCCGCCGAATGCCCAGAACGCCGTCCGGCAGGCCAAGCTGCTCGCCAAGAACATCGCTGCCGATATATACGGTAAACCCGTCGCAGAGTACCGGTACAAGTCGCTCGGTGCGGTTGCTTCCTATGGTGTGGGACGGGGTGCTGCGATCATCCTGGGGGTGGAACTGAAGAACCGGGCGGCCTGGTACGTGGACCGTATTTACCATGGCCTGGCCACGCCGACCTACAACCGAAAGTGGCACATTTTCTCCACCTGGATCACGCACGCCTTTGCCAAGCGGGATCTATCCCCGATGAGTGCGACCGAACATCCGCGGGAGGCGTTCCGGCGCAGCGTCGAATCCGCCGGCAAGCACTAACCGCGTTCCTGGTCCAGTCGCAGCGTCAGCGAAATCCGCTTTCGGACCGGATCGACTTCGAGCACCCTGACGCGGACCACCTGCCCGGACTTCACCACCTCGTGCGGATCGGAGACGAAGCGGTTGGCCATCGCGGAGACGTGGATCAGTCCGTCCTGGTGCACGCCGATGTCAACGAACGCGCCGAAGGCTGCAACGTTGCTGACCGTTCCCTCCAGAACCATGCCAACGTCCAGATCGCCGATCTTTTCGATGCCCTCGGCAAAGGCGGCCGTCGCGAACTCCGGGCGCGGGTCACGGCCAGGTTTGACCAGCTCGGTCATGATGTCCCGGACTGTGGGCAGTCCGAATGCCTCGTCCGTGAAGTCCTGCGGCTCCAAGGCGGCGACCGCGCCCACGCCGGCTACGACGTCGTTCATTGCAGCGCCGGCAGCAGCAAGGACCTTCCGGGCCGCGCCGTAGGCCTCGGGATGGATGCTGGTGCAATCCAGCGGCTCCGTTCCCCCGTTGATGCGCAGGAAACCGGCACACTGTTCATAGGCCTTCGGGCCGAGCCTGGGCACTTTCAGCAGATCGGAGCGCTTGGTGAACGGTCCGTGGACGTTGCGATGCGCCACGATGTTCCCGCTGAGTAGCGTCCCGACGCCGGCCACACGGGCCAACAGCGCGGGCGAGGCGGTGTTCGCGTCCACACCGACGGCGTTCACGCAGTCCTCCACCACCGCATCCAGCGACCGTTCCAGCAGTATCGGCGTCAGGTCGTGCTGGTATTGGCCCACCCCGATGGACTTCGGCTCGATCTTGACCAATTCGGCCAACGGGTCCTGCAGTCTGCGGGCAATAGAGACGGCGCCGCGCAGCGAAACGTCCAGGTCCGGCAGCTCCGCGGAGGCCAGCGCGGACGCAGAATACACCGAGGCTCCCGCTTCGGAGACCACCAGCCTGGCCACCGTTCTGGCGGGATTTTGCCCGTTGAGTTCGGTGATTAGCTCTTCGGCAAGTTTGTCCGTTTCCCGCGATGCCGTCCCGTTACCGATGGCAATCAGCTCGATGGCGTGGTCCCGGGCCAGGCGCGTCAGGGTCGCCAAAGCGTCAGCCCATTTCCGGGCCGGCGCGTGCGGATAGATGGTATCCGTGGCCACTACCTTCCCGGTGCCGTCCACCACGGCGACCTTGACGCCCGTCCGAAGCCCCGGGTCCAGGCCCAGAGTGCATCGGTTTCCCGCCGGTGCGGCCAGCAGCACGTCACGCAGGTTTGCCGCGAAGACCCGTAGGGCTGCTTCCTCCGCAGCCAGAAACAGCCGGGTCCGCAGATCGCCGGCAAACCGGGCGAGCAGCCGGGACCGCCAGGTCACCCGGACGGTCTGGGCCAACCAGGCATCCGCGGGCCGGTGATCGCTGCGTAAAACGCGCTCGTCAATGCGAAAGGACCGCGCGACGGCGCTTTCATAGCGCGCACGGGAGGCGGCCAGGCCCTCGGGATCTCGGGGATCCCCCTCCGTCACGTCCAGGGTGAGCACGCCTTCCTTTTCACCGCGCAAAAGAGCGAGCACCCGGTGCGAGGGCAGCGACCGCAGCGGTTGGACGAAGTCGAAATAGTCTTTGAACTTCGCGCCCGCAGTTTCCCGGCCGGGCTTGACCTGTGCGCGCAGCCGGCCCTGCTGCCAGAGCCGCTCGCGCAGCCCCGTCACGAGCTTGACGTCCTGGCCGGCCCGCTCAGTCAGGATAGCCCGGGCGCCGGCCAGGGCAGCGGCCGGATCGCTGACGTGATACTCCGTGCTTAGGTATTTGGCCGCTTCCCGCTGCGGATCCAGCAGCGGGTTCCGCAACAGCGCGTTAGCCAGCGGCTCCAGTCCCGCAGCACGGGCGATCTGCGCCTTGGTCTGTCGCTTGGATTTGAACGGGAGGTACAGATCTTCCAGTGCGGACTTGGTCCCGGCGGTGGCGACGGCGGCCCTGAGTTGATCGGTCAGTTTTCCTTGACCGTCGATGGCCTCCAGGACTGCCCGCCGACGCTCCTGCAGTTCCCGGAGGTAGCGCAGCCGTTCGTCGAGTTCGCGCAGCTGCGTATCGTTCAAGGTGCCCGTGGCTTCCTTGCGGTAGCGGGCCACAAACGGGACGGTAGCGCCGCCGTCGAGCAGTTCAACTGCCGCCTTGACCTGCCAGGTTTTTACCCCGAGTTCAGCGGCGATTCGGCTGTGGATGGTATCGGTGCAGGTACTCGAGCGTTCGGTCGTTTCTGTCACTGAATCCACTTTGCCAGTACCGGCCAGGCTTTAGCCAACCCGGGATGCAGCGGCAGGCCAGCGACGGCGTCCACCGCAACCCAGCACAGCTCGATGCTCTCCGGATCCGAAACGACCGGCTCGAACGGCGCGCAGACCCGAGCGATGACGGTGGTGTACCGCCAGTAGCCCAGATCCAGGACGGAGGTGGCAAGGATCTGCAGCGCGGCTGCGGGAACCGCGGCTTCTTCGTGCGCTTCGCGCAGAGCCCCGGCCACGGGATCCTCATCCAGGTGCAGAGCTCCGCCCGGCAGGCCCCATGTCCCGCCGTGGTCGCTCCACAGCGCGCGGTGCTGCAGCAGAACACCTCGATCAGCATCGTGCACCAACAGGCCGGCCGCACCGAACCGTCCCCAGAATCTGCCGCGCTCGCCCTCCACCCAGGCATCCCCCAGGTCACGCGGGCCCATTGGATGCGGCTGGGCACCGGCCGCCGGGGATGCTGAATGAGTCATTGGTCCAGACTCTCACGCGTTGCCGCATGGCCAGGTGCAGGTGCCCGTCGAACTCAATGAACAGGGCAGGGAAATGAGCACGGGGCTGCGCACCACGCGTGTGAGGAGGACCGGACCGCAGGGTCCCGGGACGGCCAGCCCGGACCAAGGCTAATCCTGCCCGCGGATGCTGGCCCATTCGGCCATGAGTCCCGGCAGCCTGGCAGCTAGGAAACGGTAGAAGCGCGCCATTTCGTGCACCCGCTTCGTCACCGGGGACGTTGGATCCGCCAACGCCTCGACGGCCTTATCCGCCAGTGAAGCCAAAGCGCCATAGACAGGACTCTCACTGGCCGCCGCGGTATACCAGGGGTCATCCGGAAGTTCGTAGCGGTCCCGGCGGCTCCCGGACTGCGCAACGCGCCGCAGTATTCCTATGGTCTGCAGATATCTGACGGCACCGGAAACGGCCGCGGGGCTGGCACCCAACTGCCCGGCAAGCTCCGCCGCAGTCAGGGCGCCGTCGTCGGACACCATGAGTGCCATTAGTACCCGGGCCGGCATTTTGGGCAACCCTGCCGAGGTGAGTACCGCCGCCGATTGCTCGACTGCGGTCCGCAACGCTTGTTCATCTCGTGCCATCTGTACTGGTGTCCTAGTCCTCGGGTTGCGGTTTCTTCATCAGGTGGTTTGAAACTCGCGGCGGCGCATGGCCACCACTGCACAAGCAGTAACGGCCACCGCGACGACCAGCATCCACACTGCCCCGCTGTAGTCCGCGCCGCTGGAAGGAACAGGAGTGTGCGTAAAGGGGGAGATGTCCCGCGCCCATTGCGGCACGCCGATCAGTCCGCCGAAAAAGCCGAGGAAGACGCCGATTCCAATGCTGCTCCACGCCAGGCTAATGGTTAAACGGGGCAGGACGACGAAGAGCAGGGCGAGTACCCCGAGATAGACCAGCGCTGCCGGCAGCTGGGCGGCCGCGGCGGTGAACGAATCGCCGATCCCCGCAGGATCGCTGCCCACGGCAAGGGCACTTAATCCCGACACGACCGCCCCCGAGAGCAGCACCAAGACAATCGCTGACAGTCCCAGCAGCAAATAGTCCCGAAACCAACGCGTCCGGGAAACCGGCGACGCCAGAATAAGCTCGGCTGTACCTGCTGTTTCCTCCTGGCGCATCCGGATAATGGTCTGGGCCGCGCAGGCGGCGGCGAGGATGCCAATCAGGGAGAACATGACCGAGATCAGGATTTGGTCCATTGAGCCACCCCCCTGCACCATGTCATGCAGCACCGCGCTGACGGTAGGATTTGCGCTGGCCGCCTGCTCGACAAGCTTGGACAACGTGCCGGCGAACAGGCCGGTGAACGCTCCTCCCAGACACCAGCCGATGATCGACGGCAGCTGCAGCCGCCAGCCCAGCGCCAACGGGCCCGACAGCACGGAACGGGCGTTGATCCGCCCGGTCGTGCCTGCCAGCAGGCTTGCGCCGCTGTCCCGATGAGCCTGCAAACCGAACACGGCCAGCAGGCACACGGCAGCGAGGACAATGTTCAGCAGCATCGGCGCGGCGTTGTTCGCTGTGTACGCAGCCGACTGCTGCCCCCAGCCAATCGGGGAGAGCCAGCTTGGCCACGCCGGGCTCATCTGTATCCCGTCCGCGCCCGCAGTACCCAGCGCGTCGCCGAGACCGCGCAGTACGTAGGCAATGCCAACGACGGCTGCCGCGGTCCCGTTTGCACCACGTGAGGTGCGCATAAACTGGGCAGCGAGCAGGCCGACAGCGAGGAAGGCCACACCGGTCGCTGCGACGGCGGCCCCGGTGACGAACGATCCATAGGGTTCGAGATTCCCGACGATAAAGGCAAGGGCCACGACGATCCCGAGCAGCACATTTGCCAGGACACCGTGAATGAGCGTCGCCACGGTCGGCGTCAGCCTGGCCGCCGGTGTCGCGGAAACCATTTCGGCACGCCCCGATTCTTCCTCGGCCCGGGAGTGCCGGACGGCCAGGAAAGTGCTCATCAAGCCGGCCAGTAGCGCCAGGAACGTGAAAATTTCGAAGAAGACAAAGGCATCGAGCCCGGCCCCCCGCGGGGTCCCCCGCAACATCAAAATGGCGGGATTGGCGATGGCGAGGCGCAGGATGCTGACCCGCCCCGCATAATCGCCGTACGTCTGCGCGACCGCCGAGGCCGAAACCAGGGCCAGAAGCCCGGTACCGGCAATCCAGATGATTAACTGCCACCGGTCGCGGCGTGCACGCTGGCGCAGGAGTGCTGATAGCGTGCTCATCGCGCCGCGGCCTCTGCTGCCCGGCGGCCTTTGGGGCCTTCGGCTTCATCGCCATAGTGCCGCAGGAAAAGCTCTTCCAGAGACGGGGGCTGCACGGTCAGTCCCTGGACCTTTAGCGCAGCCAGCATCGGCAGAACGGCGCTGACTTCATCCGTGTCGGTCGTGAAGCTGACCCGCCCGCCGCTAACGGTAAGCTCGTGGGCCCCTGGAATGCGGCCGAGTTGTTCCTGGCCAAGGCCTTCGGCGGCGAAAGAAATCCCGGTCCGCGTCAGGTGTCGCATTTGGGCAAGTGTGCCGGTCTCCACGGTTTTGCCTGCGCGGATAATGCTCACCCGGCTGCACAGATGTTCCACTTCCGAAAGGATATGACTGGACAGAAGCACGGTAGCTCCCGCCGCCGACACGCGCTGGATTTCTTGACCGAAAACTGCCTCCATCAGCGGGTCTAGACCGCTGGAGGGTTCGTCTAAGATATAGAGTTCCGCCGGCGTAGCGAAAGCAGCAACGAGGGCGACCTTTTGCCGGTTTCCCTTTGAATAGGTCCGGCCCTTTTTGCCCGGATCCAAAGCGAAGGTCCGCGTTAGCCTGTCCTTGGCGCGGGCGTAGGCAGCGCGGTCTGCTGTTCCGCCGCGCAGCCGGCTGATCAGATCAATGGCCTCTCCGCCGGAAAGGTTTGGCCACAGGCTGACATCTCCGGGGACATAGGCAAGGCGCCGATGAAGTTTCGCGGCATCCTTCCATGGGTCTTGGCCGAAGACCGTCACGGAGCCGAAACTGGCACGGGCCAGCCCAAGCAGCACCCGGAGGGTGGTGGATTTACCCGCCCCATTGGGCCCCAGGAAACCATGCACTTCGCCGGCGGATACACTCAGGTCCAGCCCGTCCAGCGCCCGCACCCGCCCAAACCGTTTGCCGAGTCCGCGTACGTCGATGATCAAATCGCCGGACGTAGTGCCTGCCTCATTTACGCCGCTCATGCCGCTCATAAGCTCAAGCTACGCTTGTTTCACAAATTTGTGAAGACTCAATTATCCAGCTGGTTCCGCACACTGGCCTGCGCGTGCGGCGCGGCGCAGGCAGGCTGAAACCTGCACGTTCAGCGGTGCCCAGCCGTGCCGGGATGAGTGCTGCACTCAGCCTTGCCCGGCGCTCGTGGAGTGGTCAACGACATGGGCCATAACCTCGTCGGCAACACCCTTCTCCAAGGCCGCCCGGACGCAGGCAGCTGCCAGCCTCGGAAGGTCCGCGGGGCTGACCAGCCCGGCCAGCGCCCGTTCAGCGGCTGGCAGCCCAAGCCGGGAGGCACCGTCGGCCACCTTTTGATCCAGAAACGGCGCCACATCCATCCAGACGGCTTGGACCTCGCGGCAAAAAATAGCCGCACCCACGGGTCCAATGCCGGGAAATTCCTGCAGACCCCTGATCAGCTCCGGCGTACTGTCCGTTGCATCGTGGAGCCGGCGCAGGTCGCCGCGGTATTTCGCCGTCAAGAGCTCAGCCCCCTCGCCCAGCATGGTCGCTGTCCGCTCGTCGTAGCGGCGGTAGTGACCCCGTCCCAACGCGTCAACACGCTGCTGCCTGCTGGCCGCGCTCATCGCCCGCGGCGTGCGGTACCCGGCGGCGAACAGCTCGTGCGCCGCAGCGACCGCCACGGATGCACTAATTCTTGCCGACAACAGCGTGCACAACACCAGCAGCTGGTACAACGGGGCCGGAGTGTCCTTGACGGTGATCCCGGCTTCCTGCGCGTAGGTTCGTCCATGGCGTTCCAGCAGCACGGCGACCGTCTTGTCCTGGGCCTTCGTCATGAAAAATCCTTCCGGTAGCGGATCTCGTGACTCTACGCGATGTGCCGCTAGGACTGCTTGGGAAGGAGTTCGGCGGAGATCAGTCGGGCAGCGGCGAGGATTTCGTCCTCGCTGGCATCCAGGTCTGAGGCAGTCATCCCCACCATATTGATGACGGCCAAGGACAGCCGGGCCCGCAGCTGGTCTGCCACACTGGCATTGGGTGGAGTAAGAATGGCAAAGAGCCGTTTCAGCTGCGCTGCCATGCCCGATTTGTCCGGGGTAATTTCCCGCATCGCCACCTGATTGGCACTGAGAAAACGAAACATCCGCAATCCCTGGTCCTGCATAATGTCGGCCCATCTGGAGAGCACTTCCCGGCGCAGCGCCGGGCCCGGTTCCTGCTCCTCGGCCCACTGGACGAGTTCTGCGGTGCGGACCAGCATCGCCGCGATCAGGGCGCGGACAATGTCTTCCTTGCTGGCGAAGTGATAATACAAAGCAGCTTTGGTGATACTAAGCTGCTCCGCGATCGCCCGCATGGAGGTCGCTTCGTAGCCGTGGTCGGCAAATAGCCGCAGCGCCACCGTTTGGATCTGTGCCCGGGTGCCGCCCATTTTGCGTGCTGCCGCAGCGCCCATTGTGACCCTCCCTTGTTTTTTAGGTTGGTAGACCAACTTGCTAACTGACCGGTCGGTAAGTACGATACTAACCGAGCGGTAAGGCCGACACAATTCTAGCCCCACCGCAATGCCAGCAACTCACAGGAGAAGAAAGAACCCGATGACCGAGTTACCGACAGTTCCGCGATCCGTGGCGGCAGCGAATAAGCGCAACATTCTGCTCGTTTTCGCCGGGCTGATGGTCACGATGCTGTTGGCATCGTTAGACCAGACAATTTTCAGCACCGCCCTGCCGACCATCGTCGGCGAATTGCACGGCGTGAACCACATGCTCTGGGTCACCACGGCCTACATCCTGGCATCCACCATCATGCTGCCCGTCTACGGCAAGCTTGGCGACCTGGTCGGACGCAAGGGCCTGTTCATCGGTGCCATTGCACTGTTCATCGTCGGTTCCGTAGTCGGCGGTCTTGCCCAAAACATGACCTGGCTCATTATCGGGCGCGCGGTCCAGGGCCTTGGTGGCGGCGGTCTGATGATCCTCTCTCAAGCCATCATTGCCGACGTTGTTCCGGCGCGGGAGCGCGGTAAGTACATGGGCATCATGGGCGGCGTGTTCGCTCTGTCCTCAGTTGCCGGCCCCCTGCTGGGCGGCTGGTTCACCGAAGGCATCGGCTGGCGCTGGGCATTCTGGATGAACATCCCGCTGGGGATCCTGGCCATCGCCTCGGCGATGTTCTTCCTCCGCCTGCCCGAGGTTGCCAAAAGGAAGCCGCGCCTGGATGCCGCCGGCATCGGCCTGCTGGCGATCGCTTCGACCTGCCTCGTCCTGGTCACCACGTGGGGCGGGACCACCTACGACTGGAACTCCGCGACCATCATCGCCCTGATCGTCGGCACTGTCATTGCAGGGACAGCCTTTGTGCTCGTGGAGCAACGCGCCGCCGAACCGATCATGCCGCTGCATCTGTTCAAGGACCGAAACTTCAACCTCACTACTGGGGCGGGTCTGATCATCGGGATCGCGATGTTCGGCGCCCTCGCGTACCTGCCGACCTACCTGCAGATGGTCACGGGGGCCAATGCCACAGAGGCGGGGTTCCTGATGATTCCAATGATGGTGGGCCTGCTGGCCACCTCGATCATCTCCGGCCAGCTGGTGAGCAAGACCGGGCGCTACAAATGGCTGCCACTGGTGGGAACTGTCATCGTTGCCGTCGCGTTGGTCCTGCTCTCCACGATGACTCCCGCACTCGCTATTTGGGTACTGTGCAGCTATCTGGCAGTCATGGGCGTCGGGCTCGGGATGAGCATGCAGATTCTCATTTTGATCGTGCAGAACTCGTTCCCGATCTCCCAGGTCGGGACGGCAACCGCGTCTAACAATTACTTCCGGCAGATCGGTGCGTCCTTGGGCTCCGCCATCGTGGGAAGCCTGTTTGTTGCCAGATTGACCACTTTGCTGACCGAACGCATGCCCGCTCCCGGCGCCGGCGCAGCAGATGCCAGCAACTCCTTCACCCCTGCCATCGTCCGGGAGCTGCCGTCCGCGGCCCGCAATGTCATCATCGGTGCTTACAACGATGCCCTGACACCGGTGTTCCTGTACATGGTCCCGCTGGTCCTTGTCGCCGTCGTCCTGCTCTGCTTCGTCAGGGAAATCCCATTGGCCACTACGATCGAACGCGATATCCTGCCGGAATCACTGGAAATTGACGGCATGACCAACAACCGCCTCGATGTACCGGCACAGAGCAGGGTGCTGGAGGAGGAGCTTTCCGGAGGCCCGCGGCGCTGAGAGCCCGGGCCGCCACAATGAGCCCCAGCGGGAGTTACTGCGCTAATCGGCGGTCTGCTGACGGCAGGCAGCCCGCCACAGGTCGGCCATGATTTTTTCCGCCGGCTCTGCGCGGCTATGCATAAATCCCGTTCCTGCCCACAGTGCCAGGCCATCGGGATCGCCGGCCAGTGCCGCGGCAGCACGAAGCGGCCGGGTGAGTTGATTGACCTCCGGGTATGCCGCGGGAGCCTGACCATCGTGCTCACGGATGAACCGGTTGGTCAGACCGCGCGCAAGGCGGCCGGAGAACGCCCGGGTCACGCTCGTGCCGGTGTACCGGCCCGAGGCCAGGGCGTCCTTGTGCGCTTGCTGCGCCCCGGACTCGGGAGAGCGCAGCAGCAGGGTCCCCAGTTGCACAGCGCTCGCGCCGGCAGCCACGAGCATCCTGACATCGGCACCGGTCCCGACCCCGCCGGCGGCGATCAGCGGCAGCCCGGTGACGTGCGCCAATTCCGCCAGAAGCGCGGTCAGGGACCGACTGCCGGGTGGGCTTCCCTCCTCGTGGGTTCCACGGTGACCGCCGGCGTCCGGCCCCTGCACACACAGACTGTCCGCTCCGCGGGCGACGGCGGCGCGCGCCTCGGCAGCGTTGGTCACAGTCAGCGTCAGGTGCGTTCCGGCGTCGTGCAGTCGTTCGACGATCTCCGGCTCCGGGAGCCCGAAGGTGAAGCTGACCAGCGGCAGCGGATGCCGGAGAAGGTAGTCGATCTTCTCGGCGTAGCCGTCGGTGTCAGCCGGGTTTGGTGCCGGAAACGTCACCGTATACCTTTGCGCCTCCGCTTCGAGGACGTGCGCGTAGTCGGCCACGCGGGCGGCGCGGGCGGCCTCGTCGGCGCGGTCGGCCTCGCCGGCATCGCCCGCCGCGCCGGAACCGCCGGGCGGAGGGGATGATCCAGCCATGGCCGCCGGTACAAAAACGTTAACCCCCAGTCGATTACCTGTCAGTTCACGGCCGACCTCAATTTCGTTCGCCATCGCCGCAGCAGTCTTATAGCCGGCGGCCAGCATTCCGAGTCCCCCGGCCCGAGCAGCGGCGGCTACCAGAGCCGGTGTGGATGGTCCGCCGGCCATCGGTGCCGCCAGCAGAGGTACCCGCAGGTTGTTGAGTTTAAGCAAGGTGCTCCTTTCCTTCATTCCTTGCCACCGGCAGTGCGAAAACACCGGGAGCACAGCACGATCACCTGTCCACTAGAGCAGATCCGCCAGCGCGACCCCTGCACCTGCCGCGGCAACGGCCAGCACCATGGTGCCCAATCCATTAATGACGGCGTACCACGTCCTGCCCGCCTGAATCAGCCGGACAGTTTCGAAGCTGGCGGTGCTGAACGTCGTATAGCCGCCCAGAAAGCCGGTGCCGGTCACGAGCTGAAAATCCGATCCGACGTGCTGCGTCAGGACCAGGCCGGCAACGAAGCCCAAGGCCAGCGAACCCGTGAGGTTAATGGCAATCGTCCCCAAAGGCAGCGACGTGCGGAACCACGAGCGGATCAGACCGTCAAGCAAAAACCGGGTGCCTGCACCAACCCCGCCAGCCAATGCGAGCAGCAACACCGTCATGGCACCCCTGCCGCGGACCGCTGTCGGTGCCGCCACGCACCGGCTCCGATGCCAGCGATGGTTGCTCCGAAACCGCCCACCAAACTCGCTCCGAGGTAGCCTGCTGCCCCAAAGATCCTGCCGTGCGCCAGCAGCACATGCGCATCCAGGGCCAGCGAACTATAGGTGGTAAAAGCTCCCATGAAGCCCGTTCCGACGAGCAATCGCACGATCCGCAGTTTCCCCGCGTCGGCGCCATGGCGGACCAATGACTCCAGGAGCAGGCCCAGCAGGAAAGCTCCGGCGACATTGACCAGTAGCGTCGGCAGCGGCCAGCCGAGCGGAGCTGGAATGAGCGTGGTCAGGGCGTAGCGCGCCAGAGTCCCGACGGCACCGCCGGTGATCACCAGGACAATGAAGCCGGGATGCAGGTGGACTTTTCGCGGCCTCCGGCGCTCCAGCCCGGGATCCGGATCATCCGGCAAGGCACCAGCAGCGCGAGAACGGGATCCACCCACCCATGTCATCGCTGCTGCCCGCCGTTGGACCCGGCCCGGCCGGGCGGCAACGGGATCACTAGCACAGGACATTCCTGCCGGTGCGTCAGATGCACCGCTACCGAACCTGTCAGGATGTCCTCCAGACGGGCGCCAATCCCCCGTTCCCGCGTTCCGACCACGATCATGGTTGCCCCAACGCTCGACGCCAGGGCACCGAGTGCACGCGCCGGATCGCCAGCAAGCGATCGGAGCGCCCAAGCCACGGGGCTAGGCGTGAGCAGATGCTCCAGCCGGGCGGTGAGGGCCGCCTTTAGTTCCTCACCATCGTCAACAGCATCGGGGTCGATGGGCCGCGAGCTTCCGGGCGCTCCGCTGCGGGCGGCGACAGGGTAAGCGGCCACATCCACGTACGCACACAACAGGTCGGTTCCAAGGCGCCGGGCCAGGGCCGCGGCGCTGAGTACGACGACGGCCGGCTGGCCTGGCATCGTCCCAACCAGCACGGGGCCGGTTCCCAGCGGAATTACGGCCGGCGCTTGTGCTCTGTCTTTGTGAACGCTGCCTTCGTGGACACCGGCTTCGTGGACACCGGCTTCGTGAACGCTGCCGTCGTGGACACAGCCTTCGTGATCACCTTCCTGATGACCACTGTGACGCTGCTGTTCGGGGCCATTCATGCCTGCGACTCACCCACCTTACATTCATCAAGGCAGGAACCATCAGCCATCTGGCGGTTTGAACCGGGCACCCGGTTCCGGCGGGATCCATCACCGGCTTTCGACTTTACCCGGCCACCGCAACCCCGCGCCAGCGCGCCTTCCCCCCTGCGCACCGCAGGACTAAGCTGCCAACATGAGCGAAACTCCAGAGGATCGGGAACCTGCAAGTGAAGACGAAGAAGCCCGGGACTCGCTGGCCGGTGACTTCTCCAAGATCCTCGATCCGGATATTGCAGACCTGGATGAGGATTCCGACGCTGGAACGGATCGGCCAAACCCCGACAGACGGTAGGCTCAAGGACTCCAAGCGCCCGACCTGGGCGTCTGCCATTCATCGCTATCCGTGGGCGAAACCCTTACCAAAAATGTGCCACATCGATCACGAGCCTTGAACCAGCACCAGGGCCGTCCAGGGTGAAGACCTGAAACGGCAGCCGCGTTCGGACACCCAGTCCGAAAGTCGTGCGATTCTCAAAGCTGCCGGCAAATGCCACCTCGCGAAAGGTAGGAAATCCGGCAACATTCGCCACATCATGACCGCCTGCGCCCGGCGCCGCTACCGTCACGCGGAGGAATGCGCCGCTCTTCAGCGGAACGCTCTTTCCGGAACCCTGTGCATACACCGAATCGACGTAGGCTACGTCAAAGCCGGCTCCCTTGCCGCTGATATCAATGACCAGACGGTCGTAGCAATCATGCCGGCCTGCACGAACACTGGCGACCGGCGCCGCCGTCGTCAGCGGACTGGACTTGGCGACCGAGCCCCAGACAATTCCACAGTAAGGGGCTGCCGACGCGGGTCCAGGCACCAAGAGCCCCAGACCCACCGCCAGCATGACCGCAGCCAACCATGACGAGATCCTTTTCATACCCGCAACGCCTCCCCTGTTGCATAATAGATAGGAATATGATACGCGCCTTTTGGCACGCGCAGCACTGAAAGTGGAACGACCCCACGGCCCTTAATGCGAGGAAAAGACATCAAGAAAAATAGCAAGCACCCTTGCCAGTTGGTGGTGATTGCGGCCTATGGTTGAACCAGGGGTACCTCAGTGGTGCTCCCCAGGTGCAGGCCGATAATCCTTCTCAAGCAGTGAAAGCGGGAACATCATGATCAGCGCGGAAAATCTGACTGACGTCGCGGATGGCGGAGGCAACGTCCTGACTCATAACGGAGACAGGATCGGCTCGATCGGACAGCTATATGTTGATGATGAGACGGGGCGCCCGAATTGGGTCACGGCCAAAACCGGATTGTTCGGCACGGGAGAATCCTTTGTACCTCTCGACGACGCCACGATCCGAGGCAATGACATTGTGGTCCCATTCAGCAAGGACAAGGTCAAGGACGCGCCGCGGATCGATGCCGACGGCCACCTTTCCGAGGAGGAACAAGACGACCTCTACCGATACTACGAGCAGGCCGGAGGAACGCGTGATACGCCCGAGGCAGGCCGCCGGAATGCTGGCGTAACAGGGACAGGCACCGACGGCAAGGACGACGACCGGCCAGCGGACATGTCGGGGCCGACTACCGACAATGCCATGATTCGTTCGGAAGAGCGGCTGCGCGTCGATACACAATCGCAGGAAACAGGGAGGGTCAGACTCCGCAAATACGTCGTCACGGAAAATGTCACCAAGACCATACCCGTCAGCCACGAAGAAATAAGGATCGAGCGGGAACCGATCGTGGAAGATCATAGCGGCGCCGCCATGAGCGGAACGGCTTTGACCGAGGAAGAGTTCGAAGTGACGCTGCACTCGGAGCGGCCCATGGTGGAGAAGGAAACGGTCCCCGTCGAGCGGGTTCGCTTGGCAACCGAAAGCGTTCCGGGTGAGGAAACGGTCAACGAGGAAGTCCGCAAGGAGAAGATCAGCGCTGACGGTGTCGATGACACTCCGGCCTACGACACCGCCTCAGGTACGGACGACTCGGGTACGGACGCCGCCGGTGGGCGGCACCTATCATGAGCAGCAGTATCGATCCCGGGAGCACCGATTCGCATCGGCCCACACCGGAACCGGGCCATCGGGAGGATCGAGCCGAGGCGGCCAATTGGGAAGCGCAGCCCGGTCGGCAGGACCGAGCCATTAGATCAGACCGGGTCAGCCGAGAAGAAACAGTGGCCCGCGAAAAGGAACGCTACGGCGGGATCAAGGTGGGCTCGGCATTCTTCGGTTGGCTGACGGCCACGGGCACGGCGGTTCTGCTGACTGCCTTGGCCGCCGCGGCCGGTACCGCAGTCGGTGTGGCGAATAACACCGACGCCGCGCAGGCATTGGATCAGGCGTCGAGGAACTCGCAAACGGTCGGCGTCGTGGGCATCATTGTTCTGCTTGTCATCCTCTTCGTGGCCTACTACTGCGGCGGATATGTGGCCGGGCGGATGGCAAGATTCAACGGCGCCAAGCAGGGGCTCATGGTCTGGATCTGGGCCATCATTATCGCCGTCGTGGTGGCCATCCTTGGTCTTGTAGCGGGGAGCAAGTTCAATATTTTGGCCAACTTGAACAGCTTTCCGCGAATCCCCGTCGATGAGGGCCAACTCACCGGCGCAGGCATCCTCGCGTTGGTGGTTGTTGCAGCCGTCAGTTTGGGCGGAGCTCTGCTGGGCGGGCTGGCGGGGATGCACTTCCACCGGCAAGTCGACAAAGCCGGCTTCGCTCCGGTCGAGGGCTGAGCCCGACGATACCCGAACGATAAGCGCCATCAGAGGGAGAACGTTATGAGCAGCTACCACCCGGAAAACGACCCGGCCAATCCGGACCAACCGGGCACCGAAAAGCCGATCGGAAAGAGCAAGAATGACAAGGCCGCTCCCGCAAATCCGGACCCGCGCAACGGCAATATCACCGGACTGGAGCCGGGAGGCGGCGTTCCTCCCGGCGAAACACCGCCGGCTGCGGGCCAAATGAGCACGGACCAGGGACACGACGAATAGGGCCTCGGATCCCTGCGGTTCGGGAGCTCTTGGTGGCTTGGGGCGGAAACGGGGCAAATTCAGCGGCGGCCTGTGTTCGTCGCTGATCCGGTTCAGCGCCGTCTTCGCCTCTTATATGCGGCGTACCTTCGCACCCCGGATTGGAGCTATGACCGATTGGCTTCTCCAGCCTCCGGCCCTTCATAGAGCTGCTGGGCCGTCGCCACACCGGATTCGGAAGAGGTAGGGAGGCGCAAGCTGAAGCGGCATCCGTCGCCAGCGTTTGCTACCTCAACGGTCCCATGATGAGCATGAATTATCCCGGCCACCAGGCTGAGTCCCACGCCGGCCCCGCTGAAGGCACTCTTGCTGCGGCCGCTGTACCTTCGCCATCCCGTGGTGAAAAGTTTCGGCAGGTCCTCGGCGGGGATCCCGCCGCAGGCGTCCTCCACCACCACAGTGGCCCAGCCGGGCTCGGTGTTCACCGCAATACGCACGGTGCTGCCAAGCCTGGTGTACATCAAGGCATTCATCATCACGTTCCGCACTGCCCTGCCGAGCGAAGCACCATCAACGGCGGCGAGCGTGGACTGGACACCGTCCCCGTTGATCTTGATATGCCGCCGTTCGGCCAGCGGTGCCAGGTCCGCGATGGCGTCACTGACCAGGTCGTATAGATCCATGGTCTCCCTCGTAACCACCATTGTTCCGGCCTGGAATTTGGAGAGCTCCAACAGATCGTTGACCAGCTCCGTCATTTTGTCCACCTGGGCGAGGATTTTGCGGTGGTAAGCGGAAACATCGGGCGCCATTCCGTCCTCCAGGGCCTCCGTCATGGCCCGCATACTGGCCAGCGGTGTGCGGAGGTCATGCGAGACCCAAGCGACCAGTTCCCGGCGCGCGGACTCGGCGGCCCTGACCCGGCTCCGGGATTCCTCCAGCTTTTCGCTGGTGGATTTCATCTCCGAAGCGAGTTCCGTCAGTTCGGAGCTGACATTTCGCGTCGGTGCGACGGGTTCGCCGCGCCCGATGCTCCGCGCTGCGCTGACCAGTGATCGGGTATTGCGGGCCACCCCCAATCCCAGAACGACGGCGACCGCGACGGCCGCGACCGACGCGATACCCACGATGTACCACATCACCTCAAGGTCCTGGGCGGAAATGAACATTGCATTGAACGCCCCGACCATTCCGGCCACCATGACGCCTACAGCGGACACCACCACCAGACAAATCTGGACGACGATGGAGGCACGGCGCAATAACCACTGGAGGAACACCGTGACGGCACCGATCGTGACGGCCCACAGGAGAACCAGACGCACAATAATAACTAGATCGTCAGCTGACATCAGGCGCCCCCGCTGCCGCAGTGGAGGAGTAAGCCACGACGGCGTCGAACCGATACCCGACTCCCCATACTGTTTTGAGTAGCTTCGGATTTGTCGGATCACTTTCGATCTTCTCGCGGACCCTGCGGACGTGTACTGTCACCGTGGACAGGTCCCCGAAATCCCAGCCCCAGACCCCGCGGATGAGCTCTTCCCTGCTGAAAACCTGGTTCGGACGGCGGAGGAAAAATGCCAGCAGATCGAATTCCCGCACCGTCAGCCCCAACGGCCGGCCGGCGGCGGTGATGATCCGCGCCGCTGGATTCAGGGCGAATCCGGCCAGTTCCACCGGCGGCTCCGGGCTGAATTCCTTGATGCTTCGCCGCATGACGGACTTGACCCTCAGGACTAGCTCCCGAGGCGAGAACGGCTTGGTGACGTAATCATCGGCCCCCATTTCGAGGCCCAGAATGCGGTCATCCTCCGTCGCCAGCGCGGTGAGCAGAATGATCGGCATGTCCATGGTTTCCCGGATCCGACGGCAGACTTCCGCCCCGTCCAAACCTGGCAGCATACGGTCGAGAATGATCAGGTCGGGAGAATGCGTCGTGGCAAGATTCAGCGCTGTGAAGCCGTCCGCCGCTATGTCCACCAGAAAGCCGGCCTGAACCAGGTAGCCGCGGACCACATTGGCGATCATCTCCTCATCCTCCACCAGAAGGATCCGGCGTCCACCGAGTTCACTGGTGCCGGCCGAATGCTGTGTGGTATTCACTCGTCCAGCATATGGGCGCTGCCCCCCGCTGGAACGCTCTGCCCCATGAGGGCCACTGGGGCACCGCCCTGTTATTGGACGGCAACGTCGGTGCCGCTGTTGCGGTCCGACCCAGTAGCTCCGCGGTCAGCGACAGTAGCCCTTAGCCGGTGCGCGCCGCGCCGACCGCGCCCAGACCAGCCGGACCGTCGTCGTTCTCGTCATCTGCGGCAGGTTCATCGTCGCCTGTAATCTGGGCCTGCATGGTTCCGCTCGTGCTCAGGGCACCCCCCTCCGCTCAACCCATTGGTCTGCAGAACTCCGGGACCGCCGGGGGACATGATGCGAGCCGGATGGACGGGGTCAAGATGCAGCCGGTGCGCGCCGTCGCCCTTCCTGTGCTCGCTAAACCGCGCGAAAGTTCCCGAACGCTCCCGTTGCAGGGGAGGATGCAGATACCACATCCGCCACTTTTCCCGGGGGGCCGGCGGACCTCAGCCAGGCCAGGAGGTCGGCCACAGCTTCCGCCGGCCCTTCGGCTATCACCTCCACGGACCCGTCAAACTGGTTGGTGGCGGTCCCCGTCAGATCCAGTTCCACTGCCCGGTGAGCCGTCTGGTATCTGAAACCGACGCCCTGCACCGCTCCGGTGATGCGGGCGGTAAGACGAACATTTTGTCTGGCGTGTGCGGTGGGTTTTTCAGCCATGGGGCCCAACTTAGCCCAGACCGGCCCCGGTCGTCACCGAACGGCTCGGTTCCCTACCCTCCAGGACCGCTCCAACGGCCACCCCATCTGGTCGCCCGCTCTGTGACTAACGGCGCAGGCGTGCCAAACCCGCGACTGCGAAGGCCACACCAAAGCCCTGGGCAATGGCGCTGATGGATTTTTCCGGGAACCACAGCGGATCGTACATGGCCGGTATCGGGCCGATCGCCGGCACATCGACGTAGTGATACAGGAGCACAGCGGCCAATCCGGCTGCCAGGACGAGAAGAGCCAGCCCAAATGCCGGTCGGCTTCCGCGGATCAGGACGTAGAGCGCGGCCACGATGGCGGCCGCGGATTCCAGGTAAAACAGGTTGCCCTCCCCTATTCCGTCCGGGGCGGCCAGCTGGTAACCGGGTGCCAGCCGGATATGTACGAGGGCGTCAACGGCCAGCGCCGCGGCCACCAGGATCCGCAGGATCATCCCGAGGGCGCTTCGGTTTGCCGGCGTGGCAGCCCGTGCCCGTCTGGTTCTGTTCGCGGAACTCACTTCACGACCAGCGTCCCGTGCATATTGCCGTGGTAGGTGCAGTGGTACTTATAGGTGCCTGGGGTTGTTGGCGCCTTGAACGTCATGCTTTCCCCGGGTTTCACAGGGACATCGAAGGCTGAGCCCTCGTCGGATGTCACTGTGTGGGCTGTACTGTCCATGTTCATCACGGTCACGGTTGATCCCGGAGCCACGCTGGCGGGACCGCTGTAGGCAAAATTTTGAATGTGGATGGTCTGCGCCGCCGCGGCCGGCGCGGACATGGAACTGGCCGATCCCGTCGTGGAGGCGGCCCCGGAAGACGGAGCCATGGACACGGTGGACGTGGAACTTGCCGGGCTGGTGGCATTAGTGCTAGTCCCCGTCCCCGCGGACGAGCAGCCGCTCAGGGCCAGCAGCAATGCGGCCGACGGGACGATGACAAACTTTGTCTTGTTAATGTTCATGACTTTCCCTTTTGTGGCCTAGGACCCAGTGTTGAGGACTTGTTGCTCTCAGTATGGAGTTCGTCGTGATCCATGTCACGGATGGCTGGAAACCGGAACTGGCTGGTTTTTGCCGTGACCGGTTGTCCCGCCACCAGTTGTGTTGCGGATCGCCCAGCCGGGTCATCCCGTTCCTGGTCCGCTATGGTCTCCGGCCAGAGGGCATGTTCGCCGTGCGGCTCCGGACCCTCTGCGCCCAACAACTGCCGATCGGCGAAGCCGATCACTGACCCGTCAGCGCTGAAGAGCAGCCCCCGCTTTCCCACGACCGTCGTCGGCTCCGGCCGATCCTTCTCGCTCGCCTGTCCCATCTCAATCCTCTCTTGCGGCCCCGGCGGGGGCACGAGGCCTGCGCAGGAGCCCCTAAGTTTCGGCCGCAAACGGCCTGATGTCCCCGCCAATCGGTCGCGGAGAGGTTAAGGAAGAATGCTCAGGAGGCATGGCTCGTGCGGTCAATGAGGTGCCGGTATCCAAGGGGAACGCATCCAACCTGCGGATATAGGCTATTCGTCGCTGAGGAGGTGCTCGGATGGGCCAGCCTTGGGGCTGGAGGCCGCCGGTACGTCCTTAAATACCTGCCGCCTCTTGGTCCCGCGGTTGAGGCCAGCTCCCCCGAAGCTCGCTCAGTTCCGGGTCAGAAGTAATTCCCAGCGTGCTCGCACCCGCTGTGCTGTCCCCTTAACCCGCTGAAAGACGGGGATTAACCTTCACGCTAGGTACCGCCGCCGTCGTCAGACTCTTTGTCCTTGTGCTCGCTCCCCCGCAGGTGCCGCTCAAGCTTTTCTTCCGCAGCTTCGCGCCGCCGCGCCACCGCACGAATCTCCGCCGTGGACAGCGAATGCTGCTCCGTGTCCGTCCGCACCCCGTTACCCGTCCGCCGCGCATGCTGTTCCTTGCTCATGCCAGCATGATCCCACGGCAGGGTCCAAGAAGAAAAGGGCTGATCTGCCTACGCGCCGGCAACCGGGTGCGGCTGCTCCCCGCGGATAGGACGACAGAGGCCATACTGGGACGATGGATGCCAGCCGAAGGCTACGTCGGGAAATGGCGCCATGGGGCAGCGCCGGCGGCGTTCAGGCCGGAAACACTCCCGTCCCCAAAACAAGTTTCCGATAATCGCGAATACAAACAAGGCGTTCCTATGTCCCGAAGTGCCCCGTAAGCCGCCGATGGAACTTCAGACTGTTCGCATCCAGGCCCGCGAACGTGACGGCAATCCCGTGCCCACGGTACTTCGTCTCGATGGAATCCAGAGCCGCTACGGTGGACGCATCCCAGATCTGTCCGTGAGTGAAATCGATGCTCACGTCCGCGGGATCGAGCGCATAGCAGAATTGGTCTACGAGATCGTTGCTGCTCCCGAAGAACAGCGGTCCACGGACGTCGTACCTCACCGAGGTGCCGTCGTCGGCCGGGACGCGTTCAACCCGGACTACATGCGCAATCCGGCGTGCGAACAACACCATGGCCAGGACAACGCCGACGAGGACGCCGATGGCAAGGTTTCCGGTTACGACGACGACGATCACAGTCAGGCTCATGACGAGGGTCTCCGGGAGCGGCATGCGCTTAAGCGTTGACGCTTTAACGCTGTGCCAGTCGACGGTGCTGATCGCGACGATCATCATGACGGCAGCGAGTGCCACCATGGGAATCTGTCCCATCAGCGAGCTCAACCCGGTCACGAGGGCCAGCAGGAAAACACCTGCTATGAAGGTGGAGATGCGGGTCCTGGCCCCGCCGATCTTCACATTCACGATAGTCTGGCCGATCATCGCGCATCCGGCGATGCCACCGTAGAAACCGGCAGCGATATTCGACACTCCCAGAGCCCAGGACTCCCGGCCCTTGTGCGAGCGAGTGTCCGTCAGGTCATCGACAAGTTTGGCGGTGAGCAGCGATTCCATCAGACCGACAAAGGCGACGCTCAATGCAGTGGGCAAGACGATCTGCAGGGTTTCCAGATTCAATGGTACGAGGAAAAGTGTGATGCCCGGGAGTCCTCCGGTCAACGGGCCTTCGCCGGCAACGTTCGGGACGTTCAGACCTGCGATGATGACGATCGCCGTTACCGCGACGATCGCGACCAAAGGTGCCGGCACCGCCGTCGTGACTTTTGGCAGGAATAAGATGATGCCCACCGTCAGCGCGAACAACGGATAGACGAGCCACGGAACACCGATCAGATGGCGTACCTGGGCGAGGAAGATGAGAATCCCTAACGCATTGACGAAGCCGATCATGACCGACCTCGGAATGAAGCGCATCAGACGCGCCAGTCCGCAGAGGCCAAAAAGGACCTGCACGATTCCCGCCAGTATTACGGCAGGCAGAATGTATTCGACGCCGTGAACCTTGACCAGTGGTGCCACGACGAGCGCGACGGAACCAGCCGCGGCGGTGATCACCCCTGGTCTCCCGCCGAGGAATGACATGGTGATGGCCAAAACGATGGACGCGACGAGGCTGACGATCGGATCCACTCCGGCAATCACGGAGAAGGAGATGACCTCCGGCACCAGCGCCAACGTGGTGACGATGCCGGCTAAGACCTCCCTGCTCAGGAGCTTAGGTGTTCGAAGAGCTGCCAAAACGGTTGGAACTGCCGGGGACAGCTGCGTGCTTGTCGGTTGTTTGGCCATTGCCAGGGTAACTTTCAGGGCGGGGATCTCGCGCGAGAACCTGTGGTGAACGTAGCCAAGCGTTCCGTTTCCATGGCCACAACCACCCTATCCCAGTCCCTGAAGTCGACGGCAGAGCGGGATCCTGGCCCTGCCGCTCTGCCTCAGATTAGCCCGGTCGAGGTCGCAGGCGAACGAAACTGGCCATAGCCATAGCGGGACTGTGCTGGTTCAATGGGAATTCTTACCTATATATTGCTGCAGCGCCACACACATGTCCTGAGGAGACGTCCTATGAGCACCAAACTGAACCCATACCTTAGCTTCCGCGATACGGCGAAAGAAGCCATGGAATTTTACCGGTCGGTCTTCGGCGGGGAACTCACGCTGAGCACATTCGGCGAGTTCCAAATGAGCCAAGAGCCCTCCGAAAAGGACAAGATCATGCACGCAGTGCTCGTGACCGACAGCGGCCTCACCCTGATGGGAGCCGATACTCCCAGAAACATGAGCTACACCCCGGGAGACAACTACTCCGTGTCGCTCAGCGGCGAGGATGAGGCCGAGCTGCGTCGCTATTGGGAGGGAATTTCCGCCGGGGGTAACATCACGATGCCGCTCGAGAGCTCTCCCTGGGGCGACATCTTCGGTATGTGCGCCGACAGGTTCGGTGTCAGCTGGCTGGTGAACATCGCCGGCAGCAAACCGCAGCCATAGCGGCGTTTGCACGTTCGCGTTATTGGAGGTCCGGGTACGGGTTAATCCCCCATGTCGCGGTGTGGCTCTCGCCCGGTTCAAGAGTGATGAGTCCATCCCCTGAATTGAAGGCGTTGGGGGCACACGTCATCGGTTCAACGCCCAGGCCGGTGCGGCGGCGGGCCGGCTGGGGCAGGGTGTCTCCGGTGAAGATTTCCAGATATGGATACGCCTCGTCCACCCACATTTCCACTCCCGCAGCGCGATCCGGCGCCAGCATGCGCACCCGTGCACGGCCATCTTCGCCGCGATGCAGATCCGTGTATGCAACGTCGATCTCCCGGTCTCCCATGACCTGCTCGCTGCGCAAGTCATAATGCGTCCCGTCCACCGGCTTGGTTCCGGTGGGGATCCCGAGTTCGTCCACGGGCAGGTAGATTGACCCGGTGGCCCGGACAAAAGTGCTGTCAATGTCAGGCGTCCCCACGCTGAGGTACGGATGAGCGCCCGTTCCGTAGGGGCAGGCCTCCGTCCCGATGTTGGTGGCGCTGGTGCGCACGGTCAGGCCGTGCTCATCGAGGGAATAGTCCAGCCGGCAGTCCAGAACGAAGGGCCAGCCGGGGCAGGCGTGCAGGACGTAGCGGAAACTGGCCCGGTCCGGGCCGTGCTCGACCAGCGTCCAGTTGGCCCAGCGGGTCAGACCGTGGATGGCGCCGTGCTTCTCCGGCTCGGTGAGGTCCAGTTGCCGGCCGCTGCCACGCCAGCCGTAGTGGCCGTTGGAGATCCTGTTCGGCCAGGGAAGCAGCGACTGCCCGCGGGCGCCGGTGCACTGCTCGTCCGCTTCGTAGCCGTCCAGTACGTGACGTTGCCCGGCGGTGTAAGAGCGTAGGGATCCCCCGACCTCGGTCAGGACCACCAGCTGGTCACCGGCACGGATTTCATACTGCAGGCCCGACGGCGGCGCGGGCGCCACCCCGTCATTCCGCTTTTCCTGAGTGTTCATCGGTGACCTTCCATAGGCAATCGGGCATGGATGTTCACACTGTGGCACAGCCACAGGGGGAATAACAACACAAGCTCCCCGCGTGGTCCCTGCCGGAGGGGGCGCCAGCAGGCAACCCGGGTAGAAAGGTCGTGACTTTTTTTGCGCAGACCCTGCCGCATTCGACCGACGAAGAGTAGCCTCATAGCGGATTTATGATTTTACCTTCAGCAACCGAGCCCGCCATGCCGGCACGTGAACTTCAGGAGGCCCGATGTCCAGTGTTGCAGCCGCGCAAAACCAGCAACCAATCGTGAGTCTGATCCCGGCCAGAATGGACCGGTTGCCGTGGACCAGGTTCCACTGGACGGTGGTTCTAGGCTTGGGCGTGTCGTGGATCCTGGATGGCCTGGAAATTGAGCTCGTTGCCTCGGCCGGCTTCCAGAAAACGCTGCACATGAGTGCGGAGGAAGTCGCACTGACCGGCACCGTCTACCTTATCGGCCAGGTAGTGGGTGCCCTGGTATTTGGCCGCATGGCCGACCGTCTGGGACGGAAGCGCTTCTTTATCATCACCTTGGCCATCTACCTCATTGGCAGCGGGGTGGCCGGGCTTTCCTTCGCCGTCTGGTTCCTATACCTCTTCCGTTTTATTGCAGGCCTGGGAATTGGCGGCGAATACACAGCCATTAATTCTGCCATCGATGAGATTATCCCCTCGCACTATCGTGGACGGGTGGACATCGCCATCAACGGGACCTACTGGGGTGGTGCCGCGCTGGGTGCCTTCGGAAACGTTTTCCTGCTGAACCCGGATGTTGTTCCGGTGGACTGGGGCTGGCGGATCGGATTCTTTATTGGCCCGGCACTGGGATTGATCATTATTTATCTGCGCAGGCACATCCCGGAAAGCCCACGCTGGCAGCTCATGCATGGTCACGCTGACGAGGCGGAACAGAACGTGGACCGAATTGAGGCCGAGGTCCGCGCCGAAGGGCACGACTTGAAGGAACTTCCGCCGGATCGGGCTATCACGGTGAGCCCCACCAAGAGTGTTCCCTTCCGGCAAGTCGCTGTCGTGTTCTTGAAAAAGTACCCCCGGCGCACCATGGTTGCCTTCGTCATGATGGTTACGCAGTCGTTTCTTTACAACGCCATTTTCTTCACCTACGCACTGGTCCTGCAGAATTTTTACGGTACCAGTCCCAGTTCCACGCAGTACTTCTTTTTCCCATTCGCTATCGGGAACCTGATTGGCCCGCTCGTCCTAGGCCCGCTTTTTGACACAGTCGGCCGGCGGAAGATGATCTTCGGGACGTATGCGCTAGCGGGCCTTGTCCTGGCATTCTCCGCGGTGCTCTTCAACGCCGGTGCGCTCACCGCCACGACCCAAACCGTGCTCTGGTGCATTTGCTTCTTCTTCGCCTCCGCGGGTGCGTCTGCCGCGTACCTGACGGTCAGTGAGAACTTTCCCCAAGAGTTGCGCGGGCAGGCGATCTCGTATTTCTTCGCCATTGGGCAGATTGCAGGAGCCATTGCGCCAGCGATCTTCGGCGCTTTGATCGGCGATGGCAGCAGTCGGGGTCCATTGACCATTGGCTACTTTTTCGGTGCCGGCATGATGGTGTTTGGTGGCTTAATCGCCTTGTTCTTTGCTTTTGACTCCGAGCGCAAATCACTGGAGGACATCTCCGATCCACTTTCGAAAGTGTCAGCACAATGACAGGCGACCAGGAAAACACCACCCAGGTCCTCGTGGTGGGTGTCAGCCCCACGAGCGGCTCCCGGGCAGCCCTCCAGTGGGGAGCGGACGAAGCGAGACGACGTTCCGCTGACCTGTTCGCCGTCAGTGCGTGGCGCGCGCCCCGCCCACCCATGACGGCCGGGACCCGTCCGCCGCTGATCATCTCCGACGCAGACGCCGACTTTACCGCAGCGGAAGAGGAACTACGCGAGCACGTGCGTGCGGTCCTGGGCGACACGAGCAGTATCACCTGCCGCCTGATCCGCGGTACCGCACTCAATGTGCTGCTCAGTGTATCCAAGCAGGCCACGCTGCTGGTGTTGGACGCGCCACAGCGGACGGACTTTTCGCAGTCACCGCTGCTGGCGCACCGGCTAATCTATCAGGCCCAGTGTCCTGTGGTCATCATGCCGCCGGACGTCGCCGATCAGGCCGACACACCGTTTGTCCGGGGCAGCAAACGTTTCGGGATGAACGTGGCCAAGTCAGCCGCGACAGCTGGCCGGCCCGGGCTGCATCTTCCTCCGGGCGGCGGCACAGACCCCACCTGAGGGCTTATCGATTTGGCACATTCGAAGCCCACACGATAGGACCATTTCGGCGGAACGGCCTTCTCTGACCCACTCCAGATTTTGAACAATCACGGTCAGTCCTCGCTTTGCCGTCGAGGGGCGCGCCCGGCCGGCTGTGTTGGCCGGGGACCGGTCATAGGAAGATCCGGAATCGGGCACACCAGCGGTTCTGCCGTGGTGACGCTTATCTGCGCACCGTGGTGCATGATGTCCAGTGGCTTGCCGCTGCGCAGAACATAAGTCGCTGCTTTCGCAGTGATCTCAACCCGCAAGGTCCGGCCACCTACGAGGACACCGAAGGCCAGCCGGCTGAGCCCGGGCGGAAGCCGGGGGGCAAAGCGCAGCGTCGCGGTGCCGTCCGAGAAGCCGGTGTCCCGCATCCCCCCGAAGCCGGCCGTCAGCGCCGTCCAGACGCCGGCAAGGGCGGCAATGTGCAGGCCGCCGTCCGCGGTGTTGTGTTCCAGATCGTCCAGGTCCATCAGTGCGGTTTCGGCCAGGTAGTCGTTGGCCAGCTCCAGTTGCCCCACCTCGGCGGCAAGAACCATCTGCACGCAGGCTGACAACGAAGAGTCGCGCACGGTCAGCGCCTCATAGTAGGCAAAGTTCCGTTCCTTCTGCGCCTGGCTGAACGAGTCCGGCCGCAGTTGCATGGCCAACACCAGATCCGCCTGCTTGACCACCTGTTTGCGGTAAAGGTCAAAGTACGGAAAATGCAGCAACAACGGGTATTGGGCCTTCGTAGTCGCGGCAAAATCCCACGCCTGGTGGCCGGTGAATCCTTCCGCCTGCGGATGGACACCTAAGACGTCGTCATACGGGATGTACATGGAGGCGGCGGCATCGTGCCAGCTGGCAATCTCCTCCGGGTCAACGCCGAGTTGACCGGCACGGGCACGGTACCGGCCCGCGACGTCCGCGGCGGCGGTGAGATTCTGCTGCGCCATCAGGTTGGTGTACACGTTGTCATCCGCCACCGCGCTGTATTCATCAGGGCCGGTGACCCCGTCAATCCGGAACCGGCCGCGTCCATCGTGATGTCCCAGTGAGCGCCAGAGTCTGGCCGTCTGAACGAGCAGGTCGACGCCGACCGTACCTTCAAAGGCGGCGTCACCAGTTGCGCGAACATAACGGACGACGGCGGCGGCAATGTCCGCGTTGATGTGAAAGGCTGCTGACCCGGCCGGCCAATAGGCCGAACACTCCTCGCCACGGATGGTCCGCCAGGGAAAGGCCGCTCCGGCCAGTCCCAGCTGCTTGGCCCTCGCCATCGCCAGCTCCAAGGTGCTGTGCCGCCAGCGCAGCGCGTGCCCGGCGGCGTCCGGAGCGGTGTAGGTCAAGACCGGCAGCACATAGGTCTCGGTGTCCCAGAACGTGTGCCCGTCGTAGCCAGGCCCGGTCAGGCCCTTGGCTGGGATGGCCCGGCCCTCGGCACGCGCTCCGGCCTGCAGCACCTGGAACAGCGCAAAGCGCGCCGCCTGCTGGATCCGGGTGTCGCCGTCGAGCTCTACGTCCGCGCATTGCCAAAAATCGTCCAGGAACTGCTCCTGTTCCGCACACAGTTGGTCCCACCCGGTGTGCATGGCCCCCGCTAAGGCGGCGTCGGCCTGATCCCAGACCGCCGGCAGCGTACGCGAGCCGGACCAGCCGTAGCCCACCATCTTTATCAGTCGCAGCCGCTGACCGGGCTCAAGCGTGACGGTGATGGTAGTGCGCCCCAGGTCCGGAAAGCTTATCGCCTCCACGCTGGTCCCGGGCGGCCCGTCCACCACATGATCCATCACCGCGGCCACGATCTGCCTGGACCCGGCAACGGTGTGCACCAGACCCGCGCCGGCCCCATGGGCGGCATGTTCGGCATCGACCAGCGGGCACTCCAGGGCCGCGGCGACGCGTGGATCGCCGCGCGGAGCAGGCAGCGGTTCATTGGCGATGATCTCGGATTGCACCACGATCCGAACCCGACTGTTGAGCGCTTCCACCTCATAGTGGATGGCCGCGATGGACCGCTGCACCAGCGAGACCATCCGTGTGGACGTCACCCGCACATCCCGGCCAGCCGGCGAGACCCATTCGACTTCGCGGTGCAGCAGTCCCGTGCGGAAGTCCAGACGGCGCTCGTGGGAGGTCAGCTCACCGTAGCGAACGTCGAAGGGCTCGTCATTGACCAGAAGCCGGATGGGTTTCCCATTGGTCACGTTGATGACCGTCTGTCCTGACTCGGGATAGCCGTAGCCGGCTTCGGCATAAGGGAGCGGGCGCAGTTCAAAGACCCCGTTCAGATACGAGCCGGGCAGGGCATGCGGCTCCCCCTCATCCAGGTTTGCGCGCCAGCCGATGTGCCCGTTGGACAGCGCGAAGAGGGATTCCGTCTGCGCCAAACGGTCCAGGTCCAGCGCCGTTTCGCGCAGACACCACGGTTCGGTCGGAAAGTTGGGGTGCTCGATCATGCGCTCTCCCTCATGGTTGTTCCCGCGCGGCTGGCGTACCGTCCGGGATATCACAATCCGGCCCCAGCAGGTCGGCAAGATCGGATACCACGACGTCGGCGCCGGCGTCGTGCAGGGCCGGTGCCTGTCCCGCGCGGTCCACGCCCACCACCTGCGCAAAGCCGCCGGCCCTTCCGGCGGCGACGCCCGCGAGCGCGTCCTCAAACACTGCGCATTGCTGCGGCGTCATGGCGAGTACTCGGGCTGCGGCCAGGAACATGTCCGGCGCTGGTTTTCCCCTGAGCTTCTCGTTGCGCGCTGTGATCCCGTCAACATGTGCATCAAAAAGATCTTCAATGCCTGCCGAGGCGAGCACGGCCCGGCAATTTTCGCTGGAAGACACGACAGCGCAGCGAAGCCCGGCCCGCCGGACGGCATGAACGTAGCTGACCGAGCCGTTGTAGACTTCGACGCCGTCCTCCTTCAACTTGCGCAGGACGATCAGGTTTTTATGATCGCCCAGGCTCTGCACAGTTTCACCTCGTGCAATATCCCGGCACGTTTCCCCGTTCCTGCCCCCCGCCTCGCCACCCCGGCCGACTGGCACGTGCTGCCGGCTGTTTCCGTCGACGTTGCCCTCTGGGAGGGTGATGCCGCGGGAGGCAAGGAAGGAGCGGGTGCCGTCGGCCCGGGATTTCCCGTCCACGTACTGGTCGTAGTCTGCGCCTGGATCGAAGGGTACAAACGGCTGCCCTGTTCCGTCTGTAACGTCCCGCAGGTAGGCATCGAACATTTCTTTCCAGGCAGCAGCGTGCACGGATGCTGTCTTGGTCAGCACCCCGTCAAGGTCAAACAAGCACGCGCGAACGGCAACGGGCAGCCCGACTGAAACGGCTCCGGTGGTCGGTGCTCGGCCGGTGGAAGAGCTGTCGCCGGGGGACGACCTGTCACTGTCCAACTTCAGGGTCCTCTCGAGAGTCCGGTTGCGGCTATCGGATGGCCTCAGCCGCCCAGTACCGCCACAAGCACGGCGGCTTCACTGATTCCAACGTCCTTGGTGGCGGTGAGCAGGGTCAAATTCCCATCCTGCGCCACGGCCTGCAAATGGGCCAACGCCCCGGCACGTTCCGGCTCCTTCAACTCACTGCGGTAGCGCCGGGCGAATTCGTCGAATTTTTCCGGATCATGGGCGTACCACTTGCGCAACTCTGTCGACGGCGCGATCTCCTTGCACCACTCGTCCAGATCCGCCTTGTCCTTGGACACTCCCCGCGGCCAGATGCGGTCAACCAGAACCCGGGCGCCGTCGTCGTGCTTCGTTTCCTCGTAAACCCTGCGGAACTGCACCTTCGGCTTCGCTGCCATGCCCTCACTCCTTAGCGTCCGGCCCTTTGTCTGGTCTCATTATGCTCCCCGGCATTATGCTCTCCGGCGGCGCCGCATAAGCACCCGCGCGGACTACTGTGCGTTGTTGCCCAGGGTCACCCTCAGTGTCTGGGTGTCCTTGCCGCGCAGCACGACGACGTCAACCTGGTCCCCCGGCTCCTTTTGCCGGATGGCAGCCGTCAAATCCAGCGCGTTGCTGATCTTTTTTCCGGCGAAGCTGACGATGATGTCCCCGGGATGAATGCCGGCCGCTGCGGCCGGGCCGCCCTTAGGCACATCCAAGACCAGCGCCCCTTCGGTCACGGCGATGTTGAAGTGCTGGGCCACCTGCGGGGAGATGTCGGTCGGAACCACGCCCAAGGCCGCGTGCCGGACCTTCCCATTGGCCAACAGCTGGTCTGCCACCTCAGTGACAGTGGTCGCGGGGGTGACAAATCCGATCGCGACCGCGCCGGAACTCGGTGGTAGATATGCCTCGGACAATCCGATAATTTCGGAGTTACCGTTCACCACGGCCCCGCCAGAATTCCCCGGCGAGATCGGAGCGTCCGTCTGAATCAGGTCTGTAATACCCTGCGGAGTTTCCGTCGACGGCGGCATATTGCGGTGCAGCGCGGAAATGATTCCTGCTGTTACGGTGTCCGCCAATCCCAGCGGACTGCCCAGCACGACGGCCAGAGAACCCACCTCGGGCACGACGGTGGAGAACGTGGCAGCCGGGAGATTGGACCTATGGGCCTTGATCACCGCAACGTCGCTGACATCGTCGACGGCCATCACGTCGGCCTGCACCTGCGTTCCGTCCGCGAACTGGACCTGGACGGTGCTGAACGGCTTCTTCTGCTGATCCTCCACGACGTGGGCGTCGGTGACGATGGTCCCATCCGCGCGGTACACCACGCCACTGCCCAGACCAATAGAGGACATAATGGTCACGACGGACGGCTCCACCGTTTTGACGATACCCGGCACCGCGGGAAGACCTGCGCCTGCGGTGCCGCCAGCGGATGCGCTGGAGGATGCGCTGGAGGAAGTGGCTCCGCCCGGTGCTGACGATGCATTTGAAGCCGATTGGCTCGCGGACGGCTGGCTGGCTGCGGGGCTGCCGGTGCATCCAGTCGCCGTAACGAGGGTTGCGGAACTGAGCACAACGGCCCCCACAAACCGCAGATACATTCTCATTGCGGGCTCCTCTCACTCTTCGTTATGTCCACGGGGTTGCCGTAAGGGTTAGGCATGCCGCATCGCCCAAGAGCATCTTGCCTGATTCGGTGAGCGGAACAAAGGGTGCACTGACGCCATCCACGCCGCCGGCGCCCCACTCGATGATGTTGGGGAGCTGATCCTGGCCTGCTATCCGGCCGTAGAGCTCGCTGTTCCACTGCCACCGTGACTCCGGCAGACCTGAGCTGTCGCGCGGTCCGACGTCCAGGATCAGGGTGTCTTCCCAATCACCGACCTGTTCCAGATGATCCCCGAACCCCAGGATCCCTCCGGTCTCATCCAGTGAGGTCACGCTGATATCCAACGCATACCGGCACCCGGTCGCGGCCTCAGGCTCCAGAAAGAGCGTTACCAGAGGTACCGGGGAGTCCGGCGTCGAAAGCTGTGCCGCCTCGGCATTGATATCCACCGGACAGTAGTGGGCGGCGGTCTGCTCGTGCAGTAGGACCGGGATCCCACGAACCGCCAGACGAACATCAGCCTGCCAGACACGGTCTTCGAGTTCCGAGGGGATCAGACCGCGCAGCCCTACCTCCAACCGCAGCCCACCAAAGAAAAAACACTTGAGATTCTGGTACGTTTCCTCGGAATTAACCAGCCCGTACCTGCCGCTGTGGGATCGATGTACATACGCACGGGCCGAACCAACAACGTAGGCGTTTCGGATAGCCACCAAACCGTCGCTTTGCACCCCCATGACCACAGTGGAAAGCCCGTTGGCGACGGCATAGTCCGCAGAGTCCGTTCCAACGATGCTCAGTATCCGGCTCGCGGGAAACGGACCCACCATCCGGCGGGGGTCCCACTGCCCGGTGCGCGGATCGACCCCCGCATCTTCCGGGGCGCCGGCTGGGAGCATGTATTCGCGCATGTGGTCCGGGCTAAAAATGTTCGAGCCATCGGGCCCGAACTTGTCCATCAGCCAGCCGCCAATGCCACCGCCAAGCTGTGGATCGATCCCGCCATGAGGCGTACCGGCTGTACATAACTTGGATACCGCCTCTTCCGGGTCCGTCATCAGCCGCTGCAGCGCGGTCCGGCAGATCAGACCACCCATCGAATGCGCCACCAGGTTAACGCGGGGGGTTCCACGTGTCTTGGACCGGACCAGCGAGATGAACGAGACCAGCCCCTGTGCCGAGGTGCCGATGTCGTACGGCTTGGGTTCGTTCCCGAACGAGCCGGACTCCTCATCGTAAAACCGATAGATCCACACCGAGTCCGGGGGAAGTTCACCGGGACCGGCCGAAAGCAGGACCTGCTGCTGACTGCCTGCCACCTGGACGTGGTAGCCCTGCTCATTAATCAGCCGCAGCAGGGGGCCCTCGAACTGATAGAATCGCGGCTGTCCGCCCGCCCCAACGCGGATATGCGTCGAGCCATCGTTCAAGCCATAAAACGGATCGTCGACCGCAACGTCGATGGCACCCTGACCTCCCGCGAAACCGCGGACAAAAATAATGGGAAGCCGCTCATTCATCTGCACACACCATCCTGAATCATGCCCAAAGCCATGTGCGAGGCTATGTCATCAGTGTGGCACCGGGAAGCTAAAAGGTATACCGGTGTCTGGACATCCGTCACGCCTGGCTTTAGTCTTCACCGCGCAGACGGTCCATGACCCGGCGGTCCCTTTTAGTGGGCCGGCCGGCACCCCGGTCCCGCATCGGCAGTCCGAGGGCCGGCAACGCCGGACGCTTCGGTGTCTGGTCGGTGAAACAGTGTGACGCGGCTTCGGCTCCGACGCGTTTGGCGAGCAGACCCCTGACCAGCAGTATCCGATCGTATCCGGATTGACGGACACGAACGGTGTCGCCCGGGACGACCGGCTGGGCGGCCTTGGCAGCGGCGTCATTGACTTTGACGTGGCCGGCGCGGCAGGCCGCTGTGGCGGCGGAGCGCGTTTTGTACGCGCGGATGGCCCACAGCCAGGCGTCGATACGGACCGAAGCTGGCGCATTCTTGGGAACGTTTCCGGCAATGCTCATGGTGACTGTGAGTCTACCGTGCGCCATTATGGACGCTGCTCCCGCACAACGACGGGCACCCTTCCGGAACAGCCGATGAATTTCCCCGAAGGAAGGAGCGCAGCCACCTTCCCGGAGCAGTCCGCCGTGACCCACCGGCAACGGAGCAGCTGAACGAGGCAGGCCGCGGGGAAGGCGGGCCCGTAGTCTGTGAACCCCTCTCACGCGCTCCGAGAACGCAGCCTACGACCTTCGATCTTCTGCTGCGAGTCGTCTTGGAGGCTGCGTTGGAGTTCAGCCAGGACACGGGCGAGCAGACGAGAGACCTGCATCTGAGTCATATCCAAATGCCGTCCGATTTGCTCCTGGGATTGTTCATGAAAGTACCTCAAATACAGCAGCCGCTGTTCCGGCGCCGGCAGGTTCCGGATTGCACTGCGTAGCATCAGAATTTCCTCGACCCTATCCGGCCAGCTGTCCGAGTCGGCGATGATTTCCAACAAACTGTGCGTCGGATCTTCCCCTCTTTCACCCAGCGGGGCCTCCAACGACTCCGGATGGAGACTGCTGTGGCAATTCAAGGCCTCCGCGACATGCCGTTCGTCAACACCGAGCTCGACCGAAAGTTCGGCCAAGGTCGGCTCTGCGCCCAGCCGCTGAGCCAATGCCGGCGAGGTTTTGGAAATGATTGTGCGCAGGTCCTGTAAAGGCCGCGGCGGCCGGATCATCCAACTACTGTCCCGCAGATGCCGCTTTAACTCCCCCCGCACCGTGGGCATCGCGTAAGCCATAAACGTTGTTCCCCGGTCGGGATCGAAACCACGGACAGCCTTAATCAGACCTATGGACGCAATCTGCCTAAGATCATCCAAGTCCCTCCCGGCAACAACGAAAGCGCGGGCCGCAGTCTCGGCGATGTCCAAATGGCCGACGATCAATTCATCCTCGATGGCCCTCCGCAACGAACCGACACAGCGGCGCGCCCGGTGGAAAGTCTCGAGAGTTTCATCGTGATTCATAACAGGCGCCAAGTTCGTCTCCGCTCCGGTTCGAGGACGGCCGTTCCCAACCTCCCTCTCAGAGAAACAGAAGCATGCTTATAAGACAATCGTTTTGCTGAGAATTCTGCGAAGCAACTTCTCGTTCGCGGAAGCAGCGGGTACAAGTCAGTTCTCGAGTAAAACAACCTTGTGCACCGCGCGTCAGACGGCCGTAAGCTCGTGCCATGGCTAAATTCTTTGACGTCCATCCGGAAGATCCACAACCGCGCGCGATCGCACAGATCGGCGATCTCATTCGATCCGGCGGCCTCATTGCCTACCCCACGGACTCTTGTTATGCACTTGGCGCCCAGCTGGGCAACAAAGCCGCCTTGGACCGGATTCGTGCGATCCGCCACCTAGATGACAAGCACCATTTCACGCTGGTCTGCAAGGACTTCGCCCAGCTGGGCCAATTCGTGCAGATCGACAACGACGTGTTCCGGAGCATCAAGTCCGTCACGCCGGGTAGCTACACCTTCATCCTGCCCGCTACGAAAGAAGTTCCCCGCCGTCTCCTGCATCCGAAGAAGAAGACTGTCGGCGTCCGCATTCCCGGCACCAAGATGGTCCAGGCCCTGCTGGCTGAGCTGGGCGAACCGCTGCTTTCCAGCACCCTGTTGCTGTCCGATCAGGAGGAGCCGCTCACCCAGGGCTGGGAAATCAAGGAACGGCTCGACCACGAGGTGGACGCCGTGATCGAATCCGGTGACTGCGGCGCCGAACCGACCACTGTTGTCGACTTTTCCAGCGGTACGGCCGAGATCATCCGCCGCGGAACGGGCGACCCGTCCCGGTTCGAGTAATATGACGTTGTCGGCAGTGGCGGAATCGTAGCGTGCAGATTTTGCACCAACCGACGGCAGCGCCGCGGGCTCCAGATCGTTGCCACGGTCGCCCATGCCTACTGCCCTGCCGAATTCCGCAGGGCAGTAGGCATGGCTATATCATCTGGTTTAGCCGTCGCGGCCTCTAGTCGTCACCGTCGCGATCGTTGTCCCCGCTGAGATTAATGGAACCGTTCACACCATTCGGGAAGAAACCGCCGGAGCGTACCCGGTGCCCCGTCAGATATACGATGTTCAGCACCGCGGCGGTGGTGCGTCCATAAGCGATCCCGTTGGCATCTGTGGGTACCAGGTTTGACACTCCGTTGAGGATAATCGGCTGATCGTCGTCCGATCGGCCGTCAACGAGGTCGCGCAGGTCCGAAATGTTCACCGTAGGCGCTGCCAGACCGAGCCCGTACAGGGTGGTCCTGATGATTGCAGCATGGTAAGCCTCCACAGCGAGAATGCCGGCGGCGGCGTCAAGATACGTTTTGCTATTGATCAGCGGCGCCGCTCCCTTGTAAGCAGTAACGCCCACATCCTCAAAGACAAACGCCCCCAGCAGGAAGTTTTGCTCGTTCGCATAGACGTCGAACTTCTGTCCCTGCTTGATCAGACCGGCAGCTACCGCCGCGGCCGTAAAACTGGCATCGATGTTGATGGCAGGTCGGGACACGGCCACCCGGCCAAGAGCGGAACGCAGGAAGGCCACGTGGGCCTTTTCATCGGCCGCTATTTCCTGCGCGATCTGGCGGATGGCCGGTGTCTTGAAGGGGACCTCATGGCCGCCGCTCACCCCGCCACGCCGTCCGGTACCCCCGGTGAGGTTATCAGGCAGCCCCTGACCTGTAGTCGCCCGGAGGTAGAACTCGGCCTCAAGGTATTCCAAGTTCAGCGCAAAATTCAAGATTGCAGCGTCACTGGGTGCTGTGGCATTCGTGGTGGCGTCGGCAGCGTCAGCCATCCCTGCGGTACCCGCCACGAGCGCCGCGGCGCCAACTCCTAACCCCGTCAACCGGGCGGCCCTGAGAAAATTGCGCCGATCGGTGGGGTTTTCTGCGCTTCGGTTAATCGCGGCAGTGATAAATTTCTGGTCAAACATCATCGTTCTCCTGGGATCGTTGAAACGGCGAGTCCCCAGCTGGGTGAACTCTACGCCGCTATTTCGCCTGACGAAAGGGTCCTTGGTGGGAAAGCGTCTCCTCCAGTGCCATCGTCTGGGCCTCGGTTGTCCACATTTCGTTGATCCCGCGTTCCGTAGGACGCGGCGGGCGGCAGTCTTTTCCTTAGGGATTTTGCTGAGGAAAGGGACGGACACCATGGAAGAATCACGCGATGGGCAGCAGTCTACGGTTGCCAAACTTGAGAACCAGCTGCCTGAGAGGTCCACGTTATTGACCATGCCCGGCCTGGGTGAATGCCTGGCCTGCTACGTACAGAGGATGCTGAACTTTGGCTGCCTCGGCCTGCGCTGGGTGACGCTGTATCGGGATCAAACGGCTCCGAGGTCCACGGCGCTGGTTCGAAACCTTGGCCGCATGGGAGCATTCTGCGACTGTGAGATTTTTCTCAATGCGTATGAGCCGAACCCGGAGCATTTTGAGCCCGATCAGTACGGGGAGATCGTTGATCAGCCCAGCCAGCCCTGCCGGGGAGTCCGGCAGGGGTCGGTCCAGCCGTGCCAACTGTGGTTGCGAATACGAAGGTAATGCGAAGTCACGGTTACCGGGCGAGGGTGCGCCAGCGGACGAGAGCTAAATGATTGCGCAGTTTACGGGCTTTCGGAGGATCGCTGCCCAACAGCCACGGCCGGACGCTCTGGATGGTTATAGCGGACCCGAAGGTCCGGGACCTCTAAAAGTTCGTCCTGATGCTCCAGCACGGCAGGCACCGTGAACTGCAGGGATGCTGGTGTTCTGCGCTTGAGTACCGGCTCATCCATGCTCAATTGCACGGTGAGGTCGAAGTCCAGCCTGCGTCCCAGCAGCATCGGCCCGGAAACCAGCAAAACCAGCCCGGGCCGTGCCTTTTCCCGCGCTCCACGGACTGCCCGATCTGTTCGCGCATCGTACAAGCGCGGCCATCGTACAAGCGTGGCAGCCACGAGGAAGGAGTCAGCGCATCGGGAATCAACGGGGCCAGCACCTCCCGACCGAGTGCGACGTAGTCGAACCAGCGCCACGCGTAGCTGTCCGGATCCTCACGGCCAGTCTCGAACCGCCGGGAGGCAGGCAGCTGGAAGTCTTCTAGATCCACCACGGCCTAAGGCCGTCCGTTCTCTTGTAACCACAGCGCGGTCCGATTCGCCAACGCCCTCGGATCACCGGCCGGCGGTCCGTCGATGGCCACCGTCAGCCGTCCTGAACGTTCGAGGCAGCGTTCACCGATCAACCGGACCAGTGCCTGCGGAAACTATGGCTTGTATCGGCGCATTTTCGATTATGCGTTCAATCCCGGGCTCGCACATGCCGCACCTACAAAGCGGTGGGCCTACACCGCATTGGCAGCGTCGAGCTAACGGCTTTCAATCAGCGCTGCCCGGCCCATGTAAGGAAATGGAACAAATTCCGGTGTGGAGAGTCGGCGGGATGTCAGAGCAGAGCAACGTGTTTATCTGCCGGAAGGTCACCATGAGGGTGGCGACCTAGATTGTAACCCGACCCACGCCGTCGTCTCGTCCGACCGCCCTGCCGCTGCCACGGCCACTGCCTGATCAGCGTAAGGCCGCGGCTCAGTCCACCGAACCGACTGCACGGACAGCGCGCTCGAGTGACCCCCGCAGGCCCCACTTCTCCGAGAGCAATTCGAGCTCCTGACGGCGGACGTCATCCACTGTGTGGATGCGTGCATCTACCGCACCGAGGTCCAGATCCCGGGCGACTGCGACGACCCGCGGCGCCACCTGCAGATACGCTGAGGACGCGATGATTTTCGATCGCACCGAGGCTGACAGCGGGGTTGTCGGATCCTGGGCGGCTTCGGTGATCCTTCCGAGAGTGCCGAACTCCGCCAGCAGCGCGGCAGCTGTCTTCTCCCCTACGCCTGGAACGCCGGGAAGTCCGTCGGACGGGTCCCCGCGCAGGACCGCGAAGTCCGCATACTGGCCCGGGACAACTCCATACTTCGACACGACGACGGCATCGGTAATAAGCTCGAGCTTGCTCATCCCGCGGGCGGTATAAATGATCCGGACGCCGGACGTGTCGTCTACCAGCTGGAACAAGTCGCGGTCGCCGGTGACAATGTCGACCGGAAGCCGGGCCCGCGTCGCCAAGGTGCCGATGACGTCGTCGGCCTCGTAGTCCTGCGCTCCAATGATCGGTATGCCGAGGGCTCCGAGAACCTCTCGGATGATCGGGATTTGTGGGACAAGGAGTTCCGGAGTCTGCTCCACGTCATTGGCACCGGAAGTCATTGTGGCAACGCGGTGCGCCTTGTACCCGGGTACAAGCGCCACCCGCCAGTGCGGGCGCCAATTATCATCCCAACAGGCAACCAGTTCGGTCGGCTCGAAATCCGTCAGCAGCCGCGCAACCATATCGAGCAGCCCTCGAATGGCGTTGACCGGCGACCCGTCCGGGGCCCGAATGGTGTCCGGCAGCCCATGGAAGGCACGGTAATACAGCGAAGCGGTGTCGAGAAGCATCAATCGTCCGGTCACACCACCGATCATGGCACACTGCTGCGGGTGAAAGGCCCTCAATCGCGCCACGTAAACCGCATCCAGCGTCACCGCCCCTTCAAATCTGGCAGCGACTGTGTCAGGCTAAGTACGCTTACGTTTCTGATACTTCGAAAGGCTAATCCAATGATTGAAATGCTTCACGATGCCGGCATCAAGAGCGACTATGCCTACGTGGGTGGATTCGCCTCTATCGCGCTGTCCCTGACGTCGTGGCTGGTGAGCCGGGCCAAGCCATCTCACTCCAAGGCGCAGTCCGACAGATGGGGGATCTTCGTGGGGCACTGGGCACCGACGTTTTTCGCCCTCGGGATTGCCCTGCGACTGGAGGAGAAGAAATAGGCGCCGGCTAGCGGTGTCGCGGCGCGGGGCTTCCTGTCTATAGTTCCCGCGTCGATTTCGGTGCCGCAAAACTTCAGGCCTCTACACGCCCACTGGCTGTTCAGAGTGCCTGAAGTTTTGCGGCACGCCGGGCAACTGTCCCAGTGCACGGTTCCCGAACAGGTTGTCAGGCATCATCACATGGACAGGAAGGGACGCGTCCGGGTCTACTTAGTGCATGTCCAGCAACAAGTTCGACGGCGTCCGCGCCGGCACCGCGATGGCGGTAGCCGCCATGTGCTGCGTGCAGTTGGGTCTCGCCGCGTCGATTAGTTTGGCAGATCAACTCGGGCCCGAGGGCGTGGCCTGGCTGCGTCTGGTGTGGGCCGCCGTCATAATCCTCGCAGTGTCCCGTCCTTGGCGGACGTCGTTCAGCCCCGCCACGCTGCGCACCTGCGTACTGCTCGGAATTGCGACGGCCGGAATGACCATGCTGTTCATGGCCGCCGTGGTCCGGCTGCCGCTTGGGACCACCAGTGCGTTGGAGTTTCTTGGACCCCTCGGCGTTGCGGTCACGCGGGGACGCGGGACGGCACGCTGGTGGGCACTTGTCGCCGCGACAGGCGTGCCGGCCCTTACCGAACCGTGGCAGGGAGGTACCGATTCGTTAGGCGTTCTCTTCGCGCTCGGCGCCGCCACCTGTTGGGCCGCCTATATTGTGCTGACGCAGAGGGCCGGTGACGCGGTGGCCGGCCTGCAGGCACTGGGTATTTCCATGCCGGTTGCCGCGGTTGTCTCGACAATCACCGCGGGCCCCTCCGTCTTCAGCCACCTCAGCTGGCAGCTGCTGCTCGTCGGTGCCGGACTGGCCCTCCTGCTCCCCGTGATCCCGTTCAGCCTGGAACTGCTCGCCCTTCGCCGGCTGCCGGCATCCGCCTTCGGAATCCTGATGAGTCTGGAGCCGGCCATCGCCCTCACCATCGGGCTGAGCGTCCTAGGACAGATCCCGCGCGTCAGCGCCCTCGTCGGGATCCTACTGGTCATCGTCGCGGGAATCGGCGTCACCGTGCAGGCCGACGGACCGAGGGGGCATCCGGCCCGCGGCAATGCAAAAGGCTCCAAGCCGGCGGCCGGAGAATCCCTGGCCATCGTCCCAGGCCCGGGCGCGTAGCGTCATTGCCTTTTGGTGCGCGCCATCATGGGCCGGTCACCCCCGGCCCTTGGTCCGTGCCGTCGGCCGGGCCGTCCACGGGTCTTCCGGCCAGGGATGCTTCGGGTATCGACTCCGCATCTGCGCCCGGACCTGTGCATAGGGGCCCGACCAAAAGGAAGCTAAATCGTCGGTGACGGCCAGCTGCCGACCTGCCGGAGAGAGCAGGTGGAACAGCAACGGCACCCGTCCATCCACCAGCCGGGGCGTCTGCGCCCAGCCGAAGCATTCCTGCAGCTTGACCGCCACCACCGGCCGGCCGCCGTCGTCCGCCACGTCCGGATAGTCGATCCGCACCCGCGAACCGCTGGGCACCGCGAGCCGTTCCGGCGTCAGCTCATCAAGCCGGGCGGCGTCCGGCCACGGCAGCAGCCGCCGCAACGGTGCGGCCAAGCTTATAGTGCTCGTGGCAGCCCCGCCGGCCAAGGCCTCAAGCTCCGGCGCCAGCCACCGGTCCAGGTGGGCCAGCAAAGCCGGCCCGGAAACATCCGGCCAGGGCGCCCCCAATTCCCGGTGCAGCAATGCCAGACGGCGGCGCAAAACCTCCGCTGCCGGCGACCAGCCGATCATCTCGAGCCCTTCCTTCTCCAGTGCGCCGGCCACTGCCACGCGGCCCTCCGCCGCCGACGGGCGAACCGGCGTGGACGAGACCAGTATCGCCCCCAGCCGGCGTTCGCGCCGCGCGGTGACCTTGCCGTGGCCAAACTGTGCCTGCGCCGTATCACTGAGCAAATGCCGGGCGGCGGACTGCGCCGCATCGGCGCTCAGCGGCGCCGCGGATCGGATGAGCGCGCCGGTGCCGGCCGCGTCACGCCCCTGCGAACGCGACACCTCGGCAACGGCCAGCCATTCGTGCCCGGACAGCGGGCTGCCGGCCGGCAGACCCGCCTGCGTCCCGGAGGACAAAAGATAGCGCTGCGGTCCAGCGCCGGGGACGCGGCGCGCCACGCGGTCCGGGAACGCCAGGGCGACGACGAACCCCACGGCTTCCGCGCCAGTCACCGTGGCGCCAAGCACCGGCGCAGCGGTCCCCGGGGTGACGGGTGCGGCGGCTGCGAACCGGGGCCGCTCCCGGCGGACGATCGCCTCCATGCGGCGGACATCCTCTGCCCAACGACCGGCCGCTGGTTCCCTGCCCGACCGCAGTGCGCTCAGCTGCCGCGTGAGGTCGGCATCGGAAGCGCGCTGGTCCCCGGACACCAGAGCGACCACCTCCGCTGCGGTGCGTCGTCCGACGACGGCGGCACCAGCCAGCAGCGCCCGGGCGAGCCTTGGATCGGCAGGGATAGTGGCCAACGTCCTACCCAGATCCGAGGCCAGGCCGCCCGCTTCCACCGCGCCAAGTTCACGCAGTACCTCAACGGCCTGGTCCATGGCCCCCTGGGGTGCGGTATCCGGCAGCGCCAGGCCCCGGCCACCGGGGGCGCCCCAGCATGCCAGGACGAGCGCGGCACCGGTCAGGTCTGCCACCGCAATCTGAGGGGTTTGGTGCGCCGGCGCCGCCGCAAATGTCTGCTGCCCGTAGCAGCGAATCACCCTCCCTGGTCCCTGCCGGGCGGCTCGTCCGGCACGCTGTTCCGCGGACGCTTGGGAGCAGGAGACAGTCACCAGGCCGGACATGCCGCGGGTGGAGTCGCGCCGGAGTTCACGGGAGAGCCCCGCATCGATAATCAGTCGGACGCCCGGAACCGTCAGCGACGATTCGGCGAGCGCGGTGGAGACGATGATCCTTGCGGGACCGCCGGGCTCCCGCCCGGAGACAGCGCGGTCCTGCGCCGCAGGGGCTATCCGGCCGTGCAGTTCCAGTACCTCAATGCCGGCACCGGGCCGGCTACGAAGGCGGTCCCTGATTCGGGCAGCGACATAGGACACCTCCCACGCACCCGGGAGGAACACCAAAGCGTCGGTCTCGGCGTTCATGGTCAGTGCTTCGGTGTGCTCCGCCGAGGCCGTATCCGCCACATGCTCCAGGAAGAGACGCGTTACTCCGCGTTCATCCAGCCGGGCGCCAGCAGGGGGCGCCCAGCGCACCGCCAAGGGGTAGAGCGCTGACGGACAGCCGACCACCGGCGCCGGCGCGCCGCCGTCGTCCGCTGCGAGCAGGGCGGCAAAGCGCGGCGTATCCAAGGTGGCCGACATGGCTACGAGTGTGAGGTCCTCCCGGAGTTGGCGTACCTCGGCCAGCATGCCGACCAGCAGGTCCGTCTCCAGGCCCCGCTCATGAACCTCGTCAAGGATCACCGCGCAGGTGGATTCCAGCCCGGGATCCGCGAGCAGGCGACCCAAGAGTATTCCCGGAGTGACGAACTCGATCAGGGTGGCCGGCCCCACCTGGCGTTCCCCACGCACGGTGTACCCCACACGGTCCCCCACCGCACTGCCGTCGAGGGCCGCGAGGCGTCGGGCCGCGGAACGGGCGGCGACCCGGCGGGGCTGGGTCACTACGACCCGCGGCCGAGGTCTGCTGTTTCGCGCGGCGTTGTCCCGCGGGGTATCTTCCCGTGCGGCGGCGATGTTGGCCAGCAGCGGCGGAACCAGCGTGGTCTTACCCGTGCCGGGAGGTGCCTGCACCACTGCTATCCGGCCCGCGGCCAATGCCCCGGCCAGCTCCCCCAACGCCGCCGCGAACACCAGCCCTGAACCGATGGTGTCCATAGCAAAGGGCACACGGGAATTGGCTGCGGAACGCGGAGCCAGCGGGGAAGTCACGCCTCCATTGTGCCCGCAATTTCCGGGCCGTTCGCGAAGCTTAGTGGCTCGCGGTTTACCGGGCCCCCGCTGCGGGACGCTGTCCACCCAGTGCTTCATCGAGAACTATGCCGAAGTTTTCCGGGTCGTGCGCGAACCTGCCGAGGAACAATCCGTCTAAAGACTCAAGTTCAGGCAAGAGCCCTGGTCCGGCGCTGCCGCCATAAATGATGCCGGGAATTTCCTCGCTCCGCTCAGCCAGCATCCGCCGCAGCGTGTCTGCCACACAGTTGACATACTCCGCCGGAGCCGGAGCGGGCGCCCCGATAGCCCACACCGGTTCATAGGCCAGCAGGAGACGGCCGAGGTGCTTTTCCTGCCGACCGCCTGAGCCAATGGCCGACATTACCTGCGCCAGGCAATGACCGGCAGCATCTTCAGGAGCCATCCGGACGTCTTCACCCACGCACAACAAAGGTTCCAGTCCAGCCGCCAAGGCCGCTTTTGTTTTTAAGGCGACGACGGCGTCACTTTCGCCAAAGAGCGAGCGGCGTTCGGCGTGGCCGATCTCAACGACGCTCACGCCCAGCTCGGATAACATGGCTGCGGAAACTTCCCCCGTCAATGCGCCTTCCCCCCAGCTGCAGTTCTGCGCCCCGAGCAGGACTGGCCCGTCAACAAATATTCTGCGGGCGCTTTCCAGCACGGGATAGGAAGGAATCACAACGACCCGAACAGGTCCGCCGGGATAGATTCCCGGACGGTCGGCAACAACTCCTTGGATCTGCTCGAGCCACCGAAGGCTCGCGCCATAGCCCAGATACATCTTCGTACTAACGCCGATGCAGGTGGCCGGCAACGCGTTTTCGATGGTCTGGTGGATTGTCATCAGGTTTCCTAAGGTTGCCGCGTCACCATAGTTGCTCCTAATGCATATAGAGTCCGCCGTCGACGTTAAGCGTCTGCCCGGTAATGTAGCCGGTGTCTTCGCTGATCAGGAAGGCAATGGCGGCGGCGATGTCACGGGTGGTTCCCACCCGGTTCACCACCAGATCCTTGACCATCTCGTCCTTGCGTTCGTCAGTCAAGGTGCCGCCCATGATGTCCGTGTCAATGGGACCGGGCGAGATGGCGTTCACGGTGACGTCGAACGGGCCAAGCTCGCGGGCCACGGAGCGCGTCAGCCCGATCACGCCGGCCTTGGCCACCGAGTAGGGAGTTTTGCTGAAGGTGCCCCCGCCGCGCTGGGCCGAAACGGAAGAAATGTTCACAATCCGCCCGATGCCGTTCTTGACCATACTTTCGGCCACGCGCCGTGTGGCGTAGTGGACACCGTTGAGGTTAATGTTCAGCACGCGGTCCCATTCGGCGGCGTCCAGGTCTAGGTACGGCACCGGCGAGCTGACGCCGGCCACGTTGGCCAGAGCAACGATCTGCGGCAGGGCTGCTTCCAACTGGTCGATGGCGGCACGCACGGACGACTCGTCCCCTACGTTGGCCCCGACGCCGGCGGCCTTGATCGGGTACTTCTCACTCAGTTCGCGGGCCAATTCCTTGCAGGCGGTGTCATCGAGATCGATGACGCCGATGTTCCAACCCTGCTCGGCCAAATAATTGACAGTGGCCCGTCCTATGCCGCGGGGGGAAACGGCTCCGGTAACAATGACGGTGCGTTCGGCGGGAAATTCGCTCATGGTAATTCCTTCTTGGTGTGTTCGGGTAATGCCGGATGATTACGCGCCTGTGCACAGCGGGGGCTGGAGCGCATCACGTGATGGGGGCCGGGCCGAGGTCTTCGATGAGTTTCTGCATCAGGACATAGGCTTTGTTACGGTATGCAATAAGCGCGGGGATCCGCTCAGCGGGGACGTCGAGGAAGCCGGATCCGGTTTTGATGCCGAGCTTTCCTGCGGACACCAGATCGCTGAGGATCGTCGGGGTGGCGAAGCGCTCCGGGAATCCGGTCTGCAGCGACTTGTAGCAGAAATCGTAGACGTCCAATCCGGCCATATCAGCGATGGCAAACGGGCCAAAGAACGGCAGCCGGAACCCAAAGGTGGTGCGCACCAGGGTATCGATGTCCTCTGCAGTGGCGGTGCCGTCCTCGACCAGCTGCGTAGCTTCGTGGAACAGGGCATACTGCAATCGGTTCAAGACGAATCCCGTGACGTCCTTGACCACGGCGGTGGACTTGCCGGATTCGTGCACCAGTGCGCGGGCGGCGCTCACCGTCGCCGGGTCCGTACCTTCGTGCGGGATGATCTCCACCCCCGGGATAAAGGGCGACGGGTTGGAAAAATGCACGCCCAGAAAGCGGCCGGAGTTCGTGACGGAAGCGGCCATGTCCCCGATGGAAATGGTGGACGTGTTGGAGCCGATGATGGCATCCGGGCGGGCGGCGGCGCTGATTTTGGCCAGCGTGTCCCGCTTGACGTCCAGAACCTCCGGAACAGCCTCTTCGATAAATTCCGCATTCGCCACGGCTTCTGCCAGGCTCGCCGCGGCCCACAGGTTCTTTTCCAGCGTTTGGGTGGCACCGGCCGGGAACAGGCCGTCCCGGACAAAATCCCGCGATTCGGCAATGAGCCGGCGGTAGTTTTTCTCCGCCACCTCGGCGCTGACGTCCGCTAAGGCCACCCGGGCACCGGCAAGGGCCAGCACCTGGGCAATGCCGCCGCCCATGTAGCCGGATCCGATGACTGCAATGTTCCTGCTCATCTCGACTCCTTTCCCGATGCTGCCGGCGACTTCCCAGCAGCCAGATCCGGCTCGTAGGAGCTGATCGCGTCCACCTTTGCTGCGGAGGACGATGCGGGATCGAATCGATATCCCAGCCACTCGGAGACGAGACGCTTGGCCAGTTCGAGTCCGATCACACGCTGGCCCATGGTCAGCACCTGAGCGTTATTGCTGAGCACCGAGCGTTCCACGGAGTAGCTGTCGTGAGCGGTGACTGCTCGAATTCCCGGAACCTTATTGGCCGAGATGGCCACCCCCAGTCCGGTACCGCAGATCAGCAGCGCGCGATCGGCCTCGCCGGAGGCGATCTTGCGTGCCGCTTCTACGGCAAGGTGGGGATACGCCGTTTCGTCGTTTGCGCCCACGCCGACGTCCTCGACGGAAGCGACCCGATCATCGGCGGCCAGCAGTTCCCTCAGTGCCGTTTTGTATTCGACACCCGCCGAATCGTTTCCGATGACAATACGCCATCCTGTTTTCTGCTCGTCACTCATCCGATGCTCCTCTTTTATTCAGCAATGGTTCCAGAGCGTTGGCGATGCCCTCGGCGATGAGGCCGAAGGAGATCGCACCAGGATCCGGGTGTCCGATGCTTTTCTCAGCCAGCGGCCGGGCCCGTCCCTTTTTTGGGCTCAGCGCGGCGGTGCCGTCGGCCGCTCGTTTCGCAGCCTCGGCAGCAGTTGTGAGGGCCTCGGACAGCGTTGCTCCGCCGCTTCGCTCTTGGGTGAAGGTGTCCGCGTACGGCAGGAGCGCATCCACCATGGTCTTGTCGCCCGGGTCGGCTTTCCCCAACTCGATAACAGCCTCAACGAACGCGTTAACGCAATCCGACGCGTCTAGGTCGCTATAGGTGTCCCTGTTGCCCAGTGAGTTCCCTGCGGCAGTCAACGCAGCTCCCCAGAGAGCACCGGAAGTGCCCCCGGCCTTTTCGCTCCAGGCCTCCCCCGCCGTGAGCAGTACATTCCGCACCCCGGTACCTCGGGCTTCCCCGGCTGCCGCCGACGCCGCGTCGGCACCCCGCAGCATCCCGATCCCATGGTCTCCATCGCCGGCGATGGCATCCAGTTTTCCCAGGAACGTTTCGTGTTTGGCGATGACCGCGGCGACCGCGTCCAGGGCCGACGTGGCGTATTCTCCGAGGCGGATGGCCGCCTCGGTTCCCCGTTCTACTTCCTCAGTGGCCTCGATAAGCACCGTGGTGTCCCGGGGCGCACGTGGAGTCAGATTCCCCTTCCGGTAGGCGGGGGTATCGGCGGGAGCGGACCAATGCCTTGCCAGTTCGTCGTCGAGCCAGAGCAGCGTCAGGGAGAGCCCCGACATGTCCAGGCTCGTCACCAGCTCGCCGCATTCAGGCTCCACGATCTGAAGACCGGCGGCCACAAGCAACGTCTCAATCTTGCCGAACAGCAGAAAAAGCTCCTCGTATTTGACCGTGCCCAGACCGTTCAGGATCGGCACCACGCGCAAGCCGGCGTCGTCGGGCTGGTCCTGCAATAGCCGCCCCACCAACAGCTCGGCCAGCTCAGACGCCGTCGGCATCTCATGGTCAGAAATCCCCGGTTCGCCGTGGATTCCCAGGCCCAGCGACATCCGCCCCTTGGGTACGTGGAAGAGCGGTTCGTCGGCGCCCGGAAGCGTGCATCCGTCGAAGGCAACACCGAGGGAACGTGTACGGTAGTTGGTTTTGATTGCCAGCCGTTCGACGTCGTCCAGGCTCAGCCCCGCTTCGGCAGCGGCGCCGGCGACCTTGAAGACGGTCAGGTCCCCCGCAATGCCTCGACGATTCTGAAGTTGGTCGATGGGTGCGCTGGCGATATCGTCGGTGACGAGGACGGTCCGGGTTTCGATGCCTTCACTGTTGAGCCTTTGTTGTGCCTGACCAAAGTGCAGCACGTCACCGGCGTAGTTTCCATACGACAGGAGTACTCCCCCGCCCATATCCGCTGCCTTAACGACCCGGTAAATCTGGCCGGCCGCAGGTGAGGCAAACAGGTTCCCACATGCTGACCCCGCGGCCAGACCCGGGCCCACCAAGCCTGCAAATGCCGGGTAGTGACCCGATCCGCCGCCGATGACGAGCGCTACCTGTCCCGAGGACATTTCGGTGGACCGGACGACGCCGCCGTCGACCCTTGCGACGTACTGCCGGTTGGCGGCGACGAAGCCGTCCAAGGCTTCTTCCGCGAAGGTGGCGGGATTGTCAAATATTGAAGTCATTAATTCCTCATTGAATCCAGTCGGGTGAATGGAGGGCTTAGTTGGATCCCGGCAGCGTCGCTCCGGACGCCGCCGGCCGCCGCTGGTCTACGAGACTGGTCCCCAGGACGTAATCAGCGGTCTTCGGCAGAACCTTGGACCGCAGATAGTCCTGATTGCTGGCCGATACGCTCAGTCCGTCTCCGCCGTAGTGCTCGGTGCAGATGATGCCTTGGAAACCAACGGAAATGGCCGTCCTGAAAGCCTCCCGGTAGTTGATCAATCCGCTCTCCATGGGTGCTGGTACCGCAACGTAGTAGCCGCGCGCCACGTCCTCGTCCCGCGCGTAGTTCTTGACGTGCCAATAGTTGGCGTACGGGAGGGTCTTGGCAACCACGTACTGCCAGGCCTCAATGGGGCGGTGCAGACGGATCAGGTTGCCAATGTCCGGATTAAGCCCGACATTGCTGAGGTCTATGTCCTGAACCAGATTCACTGCCGAATCGGCGCTGCCAAGGTAAGTGTCCTCATACAGTTCCAGGGACATCAGCACACCCACCTCAGCTGCATGCCTGCCCAACTCCTTGAGCCGCGAAACCGCTGCGGTCCAAACTTCCTTGTCGCCGATGGGGTCCTTGTGCCCTTCGACTGTCCAAAACCATAACTGCTTGCGTTGCTCGGCCGTCAGCGCCTGATGAAGTCCGAAGGAGACAACCCCGCAACCCAACCGGGCGGCCGCGTCGAGGGTGCGGTGGCTGTAGGCGAGATTGTCTTCCCAGTTTTTGGCATCGATAACGCTGCGCCGGATAGCCGAGATAACGGGAATGCCGGTGCCCGCGTTATCCGCGGCCAGCTTAAGCTCAGCCAGGCGGTCCGCGGACAAATCCCCGGGCCGGACCCAACTGTCCGTCAAATCCGTATTGGCGAAGCCGGCGTCTGCAACCTCTGCAAAGGCGGCCTGCCAGACCTCCGGGTCCGCGTCGTTGACATTGCGCCCCTGCGGATCGGTGCCGGGAAACTGCAGAAGCGCGGCGGAAATGGGCCAGTTTTCGGCTGTATACGGGGTGAGCTCGGTCGACATCAGTTCTCCCTAAGTAGAATCCTCTTTCCTATAGGATTCACCACCGCGGCGGAGGTGTCAAGAGTCACATATTGTCAGACGCCGACGGTGAGCACCGGAAGGTCGCCGAGGGTCCGCCCCGCGAAGTCTAAGCGTGTTCCGCGACGTCCTTGGCCGCCCGCTGCTTGACGCCGGAGATATGGGCAACCATGGCGCGCTGGGCCCGCTTAGGGTCTCCAGCCATAAACGCGTCGAAGATTGCCGTATGCTCTTCGATTGCACAGTCGGCGTCGGTCACGCCCAGCCCGCTGAAGAACCGAAACCGCTGGATTTGGCCGCCCAGCGAATTGTAGGCGGACAGGATGAACTGGTTGCCGTTGTTTTCAGCGATCAACCGATGAAATCGTTCATCCGCTTCCCAATAGTCGCGGAATTCCGCGAAGGAGACGCCCCGTGGTGCCGTACGCAAATCCGTAATGGCCTGCCCCAACGCCTGGTTCAGGGCCGGGGTTCTGCGTTCGCAGGCCCGGGAGGCAAGAACGGGTTCAATGACAAGTCGGGCATCCATCAGCTGCGCCAGGTCCTCCCCGCTGAACAGCGGAGCAACGCTGTACCCCTTCAAAGCCACCCGACGCACCATTCCAGTGGCCTCAAGCCGGGCCAAGGCCTCCCGGACAGGAGTCGGAGAGACATCCAGATCCCTCGCCAAGCCGTCGATGCTGATTCCCGCCCCGGCCACCAGCCGCCCGTCCATAAGGGAGGCCAGGACTTCTTGATAAACATGGTCTGCGAGTACTTGGCGGTTCACAGTGCTCGGTCTATCAATTCGCACAGTCATGAATATATCCTATAGGTCAGTCCGTCCGGTTGCCGCCCGACGCTCGGGGGCAAGGTCTCTGCCCGCGGCCTGTTCTCAGCGCGCAGATTTCGACGGCGCGACCACCCTAATCACCGCGGAATCATCTGCGGCACCAAGTCCCTGCCCCTGGCCCAGGAGATAGAGCTGCTCCGCGGCAGCCGCAACCGGAGTCGGCAGGCCGGCGGCCCGCGCCGCCTTGCCGACGATTCCCATGTCTTTGACAAAAATATCCAGCCGGCTGAGCACCTCAGTGCCCTCTTCCGCATAAGCCTCGAGCATGCGGGGGCCGCGGTTGGAGAGCATGAACGAACCGGCGGCGCCCGCTTCAAGCGCTGCCAGAGTTCGTGCACCGTCCAATCCAAGCGCCGTTGCGAGCGCAAGGGCTTCCGCCGCAGCGGCAATGTGCACTCCGCAGAGCAGCTGATTGACTGTCTTCAGTGCCTGCCCGTCGCCGGGTCGGTCCCCCACGACGGTCAATGTCGAGGCGAGCAGCCGCAGCACTGGACGCGCTTGCTCCAGTGCCGCCGGCTCGGCCCCCACTACAATCAGCAGATCTCCCGTCCCGGCCCGGACAGGTCCGCCGGACAACGGCGCATCCACCAAAGAGATGCCATGCTCAGCCAGGCGCGCTACCGCTGCCGGAATGGCATCCATCCCCACGGTGCTCGTGAGGATTACGACAGAGCTGGGAACCAGCACCTCTGCGATTCCGTCCGCACTGAAGAGTACGTCGTTGAGCTCGTCGGCATTTCGCACGGCCAGCAGTACGGCATCTGCGCCACTGGCCGCCGCCCGTGCGGATTCGAAGCGCGCTACCCCCGCCGCGGCCGCCAGAGCCAGCCGGACCGGGGAGATATCGAACCCATGGACGGTGAGTTCGCTGGACAGCCGGACAGCCATGGGTAGGCCCATGGCCCCAAGTCCCAGGACGGCGACCGTGTAACCGGAGGGGGTGTTGTTTATTACGGGCATGCCATGGCTCCTGTCGGGACGGAATCAAATTTTACTGCTGAGTTTGCGGACCACGTCCAGCAGCGATGAATCGTCACCGACGTTGCCGGCGAATATCACATACGGAATGCCTTTGGCCGGACCGTCCACCGGTTCCCAAAGCGAGACGATGCCGTCAAGCATCGGACCCCGCACTATCGCGTGCCTGATTTCCAGCCCGTGCGCAGCAACGTCGGAGGATGTAATGCCGCCCTTGGCTATCACGAACCGCGGCGGCCGGATTTTTAGGGTCCGGTTGACAACCTCGACGACAGCGGCAGAGACCGTCCGCGCGATCTGCAGGCTTTGGGCTGAATCCTCGGCAATGACCACCACGCGGCTGGTGTGGACGACGACGTCGGCTTCCGCCAGCGCCTGGGTCACTGTTGCAACGATGTCAGAAATGTGTGCGGCGGCCCGTTCTGCATCGAGCAGTAATTCGACCTGGATTTCCACAATCCGGGCCAGCGCATGATGGTCCTGCAGCACCTTTAGCTGCCGTGTAGTAACACCCACATGGGAACCAACAATGATCAATCCGCCGCCGGGCGTAGGGGTGCTTCCCGCATAAGCTTCGTCATTGGTGAGCGGAAGGCGCTCTTCCCGACCGATCCGGGCGCGGACAAAAGGAGGTCCCACGCGGTACAGCAACTTCTTGCCGCGCGCTTCTGAAGCCGTCAGTCCCAAAGCAAGGGCGCGCAAATCATTTTCACTCACGCAGTCCACCACGATCGGGGTGGAATCCGCCGCTGTGGACAGCGCCTCCGCAATTCCTTCCGTACCGCCGCGAACGATGTTCAAGTCCAGGACGACAACGTCCTTGGCCCGGAACCGACCGTGCGATTTTTCCTCGACGTATCTGGCCAGCTCGGAGTGGTTGAATCCGAAGCTAGCGTCCCGGGCAAACTCCGTCTCGGCGACAGGAATCAAGCCGCCGGATCCGCCCCGCATGTAGTGCTGACCACCAATGGTGACCCGTCCGGCGTCGGGAAATGCCGGCACAATCACTACGCCGTCGATACGCTGTCCGGTTTCATGCAAAAGGGTCGCCGCTATCACGTCCGGTTCCAGCGGATAATGCCCGCGCAAGGTGGAATCGCTGCGGCTGACGAACGCGACTATTGTGCCGGTTTCTTGGGCTGCCGCGAGGGCGTTGGTGACCACTTCACGATTACGCGCCGCTGCCTTCTCCGGATCCAGACTGCGCGTATTCGTCAGTACGTAGACCGCGGCGGCCGCGCCGTCGTCGCCGTTGTCGGCGTTGTCGAGGCGGAAGTTGAACGCCCATCGAAAGTCCTCGATATCCCAGCTGGTCAGCACCGGGAGGTTGGAGACAGACTGGGTGCCGGTAGGGTCATCGTCCAACACAACCAGCACCCTCCCTGCGTCGCGCTGGGCCGCCGCCACCACAGCGGCCGGAACGGCAACCTCCGGGGGGTACTGCGCCAATAGGTCCGCTTCTTGTATCACGATTATCCCCTTCGTCCTGACGACCACCTATGCCACATCTGCCAAACATCTTATGTTGCGGTTCGGCTGCGGCGACTGCAAGTGGCCGGGCTCGCGCACCGCAAATTTTTTTGCACCTAGCTCTAGAAGTGGAAGGACCTAAGCGTTGGGGGATCTGGGACAGCGGGTCCAAATGGGGCTCGGCCGTCGCCCCGCCTGTACTTACGGTCCTGATGCCGGCGTTCGGCTGGCGAGCAATGTTCGCCACTTGGCGGCTCATTCCGGAGGGACCGGTCGGCTCTCCGGCCCCCAGCATGTTCGATGGGCTCGACGCCGTGCTCTCGTTTGGCCATATGACCTTCGATGCCGAGCTCGTGCGCCGGACTCCGCGCCTAACGCATGTGGCGAGGTCCGGTGCCGGTTACGACGGCACTGATCCCGTCGGGCTTGCCGCCGAAGGCGTCATCGTAACGACAAGGCCGCCGCCGCCCGTAACCCTCGTGCCCTCGCCGGATTGACACTCGTGCTCGCCGTGGCGCACCGGCTCATCGAAAATCATCGGGTGACCATATCCGGTCCATGGGTCACCGGACGCGGCAAGCTCCGAGGGATCGGTCTGGAGAGAAGGACTGTTGGCATTATTGGCTTCGGAGGTGGGGGGACTCAGCTTGCCCAGTATCTGCAGCTTTTAAGTGTCACTGTCATCACCAGTAAGCGCGTTGCCACCCGGGCCCAGCAGCACGGTATCAACGGTTATCCGCTGCTTGAACTCGCCCGCAGGTCCGACTTCGTCGTCGCCACCGCTGCGCTGACCGATCAGACGCGCGGCATGCTAGCCCCGGACTTCTTCGCCGCGATGCAGCGGGGCGCCTACTTAGTCAATATAGCCAGAGGCGCCTTGGTCGACCACGGCGAACTGTTCCCGGCATACATCCGCTTCTCCGGCGTTGCGACCTCCTATGCCCTCGGCGCCATACTTGGCGGTGCCTTCGCACCAACCATCGCCACTGCGCTGGTCCAGGCCATCGGGACCACCGTTTCGACTGACGACGGCGTCAGAATCGGGGACTAGCGGTTGCGGATCAGGGAAGGCACCATCCACGAACATCTACACCGGCAGCTGCGTGTCGATAAACATGGAGACGCTTACAGGGGTCTCAGTGCACGGTGACGAAGCGACTCCCTGCGGTGAAGGCCCAACTGCAGTGCGGGCCCACCGGACGCGCAGGTTCGACCGGTGACCTGCGCCCGGTTTGGGCGCGGCATCCCTCATCACCGTGCTCGACCGTCCCGGATCGTCAGAGTCAACCACCAGACGGAACAGGACGGTGGCGCCACCATCTTCGACCACCAACTGCCCGCCTCTGCCGGAGACTCGACACACGGGTAGCCCCTTATTTTTTTACCGCGCATCTTTACCGCGCACGATGCCGGCACCCGACTGTGGTGGGTGCCGCCATCGTGCGCGCCGCATTGTCCACGCTGCCAGCATGGCCACTCCCAGCTCAAGGGCGATGACGCCCAACATTGCGGCCGAGTGGGAAGCCGTACCCGTCATGCGCGTGACGATGGGAACCATAGTGCCGTGCTGGTGGCCGGCCATGGAGACCGGCACCAAAAGCAGGGCGGCGTGCACGGCGACCATGATCAAGGCCATGGCGAAGAGGAGGTGCACGGCCCTGACATGGGCGCTGCGCCAAACGGCCACTGCACAGGGAAAGCAGACGGCGGACATGAGCAGCATCAGCCCGCTTTCCCACGGCATAGACCGATGCTCCCAGCCCATCCACAGGTGCGCGATGACCGAGGCAAGCGCGGCGGCGGCGCACAGGCGCACGTGTAGCCTGCCTGGGACGCAGCCCCCGACTACGGGACGGGTGTCAGCAACGGCAGTGGTCGGCACCGTCGGGTCCGCTCTCATGGAGGACATGGGCGCTGGCAGGCACGTCAAGCACCGGGCTGCGGTCAAAGAACCCTTCCGGCCGCAGTTTGAAGCCGACGGAGTCAACGGGCATGATCGGCCAGTCCTCCACCCGCGGGAAATGTGTCAGACCGAACGTGTGCCAGAGAACAATGTCCTGGCCGTCAATGTCGCGGTCTGCGGCGATGTAGGCGGGCAGACCGGCCCCACCACTGTGCTGGTTGACGAAGTCGCCAGTCGGGTAGTGCTCACCCTCCGCGAACCGGGTCACCCAAAGATCCTTCGTCGCAAACGCCGCCCGCTTGGCCACCGAGGACTCCGGGTCCGCCAACAGCATGGGCTGGCCCTGGGGATGAAGCTTGTAGGCCACCGGGTCCCCGAGCCGGTTCAGCGACGTCGGGTTGGATATCACCCACGTCCGGCCGCTGCGCATCTCCGCCTCCCGGACGGCCTGGGACTCCGTGGCCAGCACCGTGCGCTTGCGGCTGAAGGCGTTGCCGCGCTCATTTCCCTCCCCCATGGGCACGCGCACCACGTCCTCCTCCTCCACCCGATTCGCCAGTCCATCTACGGCCATGTCCAGGCGGGCCCCGAACAGGTGCTGGTGGTACGGTGCGCCAAGCCCGGGCGCCAGCTCGGAAGCGTACGGGTATCCCTTCCCGGGGTAGGCGCTGGTGAAGACGATTCCGGTAGCCTTGGCCTCGAACTCGATGGTTCCGTCCAGGTAGAGGTACCAGTAGAAGCCGTAGTCATAGTTGCCGATGGTAGTGAAGAAGGAGATCACCAGCCGGCGGTTGCGACGGGTGTAGTCGATCCCGGTCCACAGGTCCGAGTGCTTGGACAGGATCGACCAGTCCTCTTCATGCATGCAGATCCCGTTGTGGATCTCGCGGGGGTTGCCGAAGGCGTCGCTGATCACCGGGCTCAGGTATGTGATCTCGCCCAGGCAGTCGCACCCGAGCTCCAGGGAATTTGCGTACTGGCCGACCAGGTATTCACCCGTGTCGAAGTAGTTTTGCCACGACCGGACCGGAGACGGGTCGCCATAGGGGACAACCATTTCAGCGATGGAGGCGCGATTGATGATGGAGCGTTTCCGGCCGCCTTCGGCAAACGAAAGGTTGTGCAGGATGACGCCTTCGCGGGCGTCGAAGCCGACGTCCAGGCCCCATTTCTCCCATTCGACGTGGTTGCCGCCGGTGATGGTGAAGCTGGGGCCTTCCGGCTGGGTGATGCTGATCGGTTTTTGTGTCTCCCGCATCGGGCCCGTCAGCTCGGGGTCGGTGTAGTTGCCGTGCTCCGCGGGAACAGGAACCACGCCGTAATCAAGGACTTGGTCGACCGACTTGCTGACGACGTCGACATAAGCGACGAGCCCATCGACGGGGTGAGCCCAGGGGCTGTCCTCCGGGAAGTCCTGGACAAAGGCGAGCCCGCGCAGGATGCGCCGGCCCTTTTCCTCCGGGTATTCAAAGACGCCTGCGGACAGCGGCGCCACGCGCACCTTGGCAACGTCCAGGTTCCGGGCCGCGAGCGCGTTGAGCCAATCGGGGTTGGTCGAGAGTATCGACTCCACCACCTCGAATTCCTCTTCCAGGACCGGAAGTTCCCCCATCACCGCGGTGTCAAGCTCGACGGCGGATTCGACGGCGCCCCGGGTCACCGAGACCACCACGTCCTTGGTTGCGCCGCCGGCAACGTCGTGCAGGAACGCACGGTACCGGCGGTCAACCGGAGCCGCGGCGGACTGTCCGCGCGGCGGATCTAACAGTCCCAGGTAGGCAAATCGCACCGTGTCTCCGAGCAGGCCGGCGGTGAGCAGAATGGCTCGAACTGCGGTGATTTCGGCAGCGGCGATCAGTGAATAGGCGGAGACTTCGACATCCGTGGCGGCAGTCATGGCTACCCTTCTGTAGTTCGGCGGTCAAAAACAGGCCGCGAAAAGTTTTATTCTATGAATGTAGAGAATACCCACACGTAAGATGCACCACAAGGGGTCAGCCCGCAATTGTTCGCCGCTTCGGCCTGTCAGGGAGAATTTGAGTGCCAAAAATTGTCAACCACGACCAGCGCCGCCTGGAGCTGGTGGATGCCACATGGCGCATCATTGCCCGGCATGGGATCGAGAGCGCAACCATGCGTGAGATCGCCACCGAGGCCGGCTTCGCCAACGGGGCCCTGAAGCCATATTTCCCGACCAAGGACGACCTCATCACGTTTGCGTTCGGGCACGTGCTGAACAGAACGAATGAGCGCATTGCTGACATGTCGGCGGGCCTGGTCGGGCTGGCTGCCCTGCGCGCGTTTTGCCAGGAGGTCCTGCCGCTGGACGAGGACCGCATCAACGAAGCCCGCATCGTCATCCCGTTCTGGCAAAAAGCCCTGACGGATCCTGCCAAGGCCAGACTGCATGAAACGTCAATGAACCAGTGGCGCTCCGCGCTGGAGGAACATCTACGCCTGGCACGGGATCGAGGCGAGGTCACCGTGGCGACAAACGACGACGACATCGTCAACCAACTGATGAGCATGCTACTGGGGGCCCAAATAGTCGCCGCCATGTCACCGGACGAACACCTGCCGGCCCAATTGAGCGCACAGCTGGACGCCTACCTCCTGCTGTTGGATCCATTGGCGGTCCAACAGACACCAGACCCTCAATCTTTATTCGCCGATCGTCGAAAATAAGTGACAAGTGGCACACAAGTCACTAGAGTATTGGAAAAGTGTTGTCCGCCACAGTTCCGTCAGATGCCGCCGCGGTGTTGGGCACCGGCGGCCGGCATGGTCCCGCCCCACAGGCACTCGCACGACTAGGGGATTTCCGAATGACCGCCGCTCTCGAAACCGCCGACATCCAGACGGCCGAAACCGTCCAAACCGCCGTCGCCCATTCCTTCTCCGAGTGGAATGACTTAATCTCCAAATCCTTCGTGCCGCTGCATGTCCGCTTCAGCGACCCCGACCATTTTCATGGCCGGCTGCGCTCCCGGCTCCTGGACGAGCTGTCCATCATCGAGGTCACGGCCTCTGGCCACAGCGTGCACCGCACCCCGTCGCTCATTACCCGCTCGGACCGCCTCTATTTCAAGCTCAACCTGCAGCTGGCCGGCACCGGTATCCTGGTCCAGGACAACCGCGAAGCCGTCCTCCACCCCGGCGACCTGGCTGTGTATGACACCCACCGCCCCTACACATTGGCTTACGAGTCCGACTTTCGCACGCTGGTGCTCATGTTCCCCCACGATGCCCTTGACCTGCCGGCCGGTTCAGTCAACCGACTGACGGCCACGCGGATGGCCGCCAACAAGGGGCTCGGGCGGATGATCAGCCCCTTCATGACTCAGCTGGCGGAAAATCTGGACATACTCTCCGGGCCCAGCGGGCAGCGGCTGGCGCACAACGCGGTGGACCTGCTGAGCACCATGTTCGCGGCTGAGCTGGACCAGGCAGTGGAAGGGCACGGGCGCCCGCACGACGAGCTTCTGGCGAGGATCCGCCGTTTCATCGAGGCAAATCTGGCCGATCCGGAGCTGTCCCCGGCCAGCATCGCCGCCGCGCATTTCATCTCCACTCGGCACCTGCACAATGTTTTCCAGGAGGCGGGACCCACTGTGGCCCTCTGGATCCGCACACGGCGGCTGGAGAATTGCCGGCGCGAGCTGCGCGACCCGATGCTGGCGCATCGCCCGGTCAGTGGCATTGCCGCAGGGTGGGGCTTCGTCGATGCGGCACATTTCAGCCGCATCTTCCGATCCGCCTTCGGCGAGCCCCCCAGCGCCTACCGACGGCCCGCTGGCCGTGCCGCAGCCTGAAGGTGTGGCCACCGCCTGAAGCGCGGCCGCCGCCGATAAATTGGCCTCTAAAATCCGCTTTGTTCCTTCCGAAGACAACACGCTCGCAACTATATTTGTTCGCCGTGGGTCAACAGCCCTTCGCAGATCGGCAAGACACAAAGCTGGGTGACCAACAAGACTTGACGTATCGCGGCAGTGGCCGCCCGGCCTTGCGCTTACCGACTCGAAGTGGAAAATTCATGCAAACGTACACTGACCTGCTAACGGCGATTACACCCACCTCCGGAAAAACCCGAACCCTGCTGGACCCCGCCACGGGGGAAGCGGTGGGCAAAGCACCGGTTCACGATGTCGAGGACTTGGAGCGTGCCGTCGCTGCCGCCACTGCTGCCCAGCCCGCGTGGGCTGCTCTCGGCCATGAGGCGCGAAGCGAAGCGCTGCTCAAGGCTGCCGACGCCGTCGAGCGCTCCGCTGAAGACCTCGCCAAGCTGCTCTCCCGCGAGCAGGGCAAGCCGCTCAACGGACCCAATGCCCGCTTCGAGGTCGGCGCCTGCTCCGCCTGGCTGCGCGCCGCCGCCGCAACTGAATTGACCGCGGAGACCGTGGTCGACGACGGCGAGACGCATGCCGAAATCCACTACCGGCCCATCGGCGTCGTCGGCGCGATCGGACCATGGAACTGGCCCATGATGATCGCGGTCTGGCAGATCGCCCCGGCCCTGCGCATGGGCAATGCCGTGGTCGTCAAGCCGTCCGAGTACACCCCGCTTAGCGTCCTCGCACTGGTCCAGGTGCTGAACCAGGAGCTTCCCGAGGGCCTGCTCTCGGTGGTCTGCGGCGACAGGGAGGTCGGCGCCCGTCTGGCGGAACACCCCGGGGTCGGCAAGATCATGTTCACCGGTTCCACGGCAACGGGGAAGGCCATCATTAAATCCTCAGCAGACACCGTCAAGCGCCTGACCCTTGAACTCGGCGGCAACGACGCCGGGATCGTTCTCCCCGACGCCGATCCGAAAGCCATCGCTGAAGACTTGTTCTGGGGTGCGTTCATCAACACCGGCCAGACCTGTGCGGCCCTGAAGCGCCTCTATGTGCACGCTGACGTCTATGACGAGGTCTGCGAAGCACTCACGGCATTCGCTGCCGCAGTGCCGATGGGCGTGGGGCTGGACGAGGCGAACGTGCTCGGACCGCTGCAGAACAAGCAGCAATACGACATTGTTTCCCGGCTAGTGGAAGCTGCCAGAGACTCTGGCGCACGAGTGCTGCTGGGCGGGAACCCGGACCTGGAGCAGCCCGGCTATTTCTACCCAACCACACTCGTTGCCGACATAGACAACAACAACCCGCTGGTGGCCGAGGAACAATTCGGGCCAGCTCTGCCCATCATCCGGTACAGCACCGTCGACGAGGCGGTGGCCATGGCCAACGGCCTTGACGTCGGACTCGGGGCCTCCGTCTGGTCATCCGACTTGGCGAAGGCCCGCAGTGTAGCGGCGCGCATCCAGGCCGGCACCGTGTGGGTCAACAAACACGGCGCCGTGGACCCCCGCATTCCGTTCGGCGGGGCCAAGCAGTCCGGCTACGGGCTCGAATTCGGGGTTGAGGGACTGAAATCCCTCGGCGTCCCGCAAGTGATCAACGGCTAAGGTCTGCAGCGGGACAATCCCCAAGGAGGGGCCGTCGTCACGTCATGTGGCGGCGCCACTCGCGTTGTCCTACGTCAACCTGCCGACCTTGGGCACCATGGAAGTCCTGCACTGTAAGTCAACAACGGTGCCGCGAATAACAAGCCTTACATTGTGACACGTGACACACTCAAAGCATCTTTATTCTCCCAATGGAGGTTTTAATGTCACACGAACAAACCATGTCGCTGACGGGCACATCCCCCGTCACCGGCTCAAGCACGGGCTTGAGTAAGCGCACGCTCGGTGTGCCGGCCCTCGTCTTCATGATCATTGCGGCCTCCGCCCCCTTAACGGTGGTGGCAGGCGGGATTCCCAGCAATTTTGCCGTCACAGGAAATGTCGGCATTCCATTGTCGTTCATCGTGCTCGGGATCTGCCTCGTACTCTTCGCCGTCGGCTACGCGGCCATGAGTGCCCACATCCGCAACGCCGGCGCGTTCTACGCCTATATCGCCCAAGGTATCGGACGTGCCACGGGGGTGGGCGCCGCCTGGGTGGCATTGATTTCCTACAATGCGATGCAGATCGGGATCTATGGTCTTTTCGGCTTTGCCTCCGCATCCTTCGTCAACGGCAAGTTTGGCCTCAATGTCCCGTGGTGGGGGACGGCCCTGGTGGGTTTCATCATCGTTGGCTGGTTGGGCATCAACAAGGTAGACCTGTCGGCGAAGATCATCGGCGTGCTCGTCGGACTCGAATTCGTAGCGGTTATCGTTTTCGACGTTGTGTCCTTCGCCGTCAGCCCAGAAGGCGTGAGCGGTGCAGGATTGGCACCGTCGAACTTGTTCACCGCCGGTGTCGGGGCGGCCTTGGCATTTAGCATGGCCGCCTTCATGGGCTTCGAATCGGCCGCGATCTACAGCGAGGAAGCCAAAGATCCGACCCGCTCCATCGCCCGGGCGACGTACATCGCCGTCGGAGTCATTTCGCTCTTCTACGCCTTCTCCGGCTGGGCCATGACAGTCGGCACGGGCCCCAGCCAGGTCGTCGCGCAGTCGCAGAAGTTTGGCCCGGACCTGCTTTTTGTTTTCCTTTCGGGGCACGGCTCGGTCATTGTTTCCGACATTGCCCAGGTCCTGTTCATCACCAGTCTGCTGGCAGCCTTGATAGCCTTCCACAATGCGGTTGCCCGGTATGTCTTCTCGCTGGGGCGGGAAAGCGTGCTGCCGCGCAGGTTTGCCCGCGTCAACACCCGGCATGCACCGGTTGCCGGATCGCTGACCCAGTCCGCGCTGGCCCTCGTCATGCTCGCTGTGTTCACCGTCGCCGGGATCGGTTCCGCCATGGGAGAAATGTATCCCGTGCTGACCTTCTTCACCTGGCTGACCAACACGGCGGCCTTTGGTCTGGTATTGCTCCTGATCCTGATTTCCGTAGCGGTCATCGGCTACTTCCGCAAGCACAGTGCGGGGTACTCGCTGTGGACACGGGTGATCGCACCGGGGCTGGCCACACTCACGCTTGGCACAGTGTTCGTGCTCATCGTGGTCAACTTCAATGTGTTGATCGGCTCGGACGGGTTCTCGCCGCTGTCCTGGATCCTGCCCGCACTGGTGGTTATTCCGGGCATAGCCGGACTGTTGTGGGGCTTGCGGCTGAAAAAGAACCGGCCCGAAATTTACCGGGGCATCGGCTTTGGCGGGACGTCAGATCCTGCCAGCATTGGTTGCGAGCCTCTCTGACACGTCTCTTGAGCGCAGGGCGTCCGGCATGGCCGGGCGCCCTGACGTGCTTGGCCATCCCGCAGCTCAACTTCAATCGAAGTTCGAATCCCCCGACAAATCGAATTGCCGGAATTCACCCGCCGGGCAGCCGCAGGCCGGCGACGGACAGCCGAACAGGACAGTGATTTGCCGCCCATGAGGGACACAGGCCGGGCCCGGACCGACCCGTCTGACCGCCGGTTCCCACCTTGGGCGTGAAGGCCATCAAGGCCCGGGCTGATGAACAATGCGCCCATGCTGGAGAAATCCAACCGCTCACAGGGGTTGACGTGACGGGCGTTACAGGGCAAACTTGATCGTATACGATTTCGTACTTGATGAATTCGGCTAGTCACAGTCACTAAGACCACAGCAAACCCAACAAATTCAGCCCAGGAGAGTTTCGTGGAACAAGTCACCGCAGCCACCGCCAAGCAGGCCGGCAAGGTCATCGCCGTGCATTTGGCGTATCAGTCGCGGGCCGACCAGCGCGGGCGCACCCCGGCCAAGCCGTCCTATTTCCTCAAGGCGTCGTCGTCGCTGAGCCTGAGCGGATCAGAAATTGAACGCCCCGCCGGCTGCGAGCTGCTCGCCTATGAAGGCGAGATTGCGCTGGTGATCGGCAAGGCCGCCCGACGGGTCAGCCCCGAGGATGCATGGTCCCACGTCGGTCACGTCACCGCCAGCAACGACCTTGGCGTTTACGACCTCAAGTACGCGGACAAGGGCTCCAACGTCCGCTCCAAGTCCGGGGACGGCTTCACCCCCTTCGGCCCCGGACTGATCCCGGCAGCCGACGTCGATCCTGCCGCCCTGCGCGTGCGGACCTGGGTCAACGGCGAGCAGGTCCAGGACGACACCACAGCGGGATTGATCTTCCCGTTCAGGCAGATCGTCGCGGACCTGTCCCAACTCATGACGCTGGAACCGGGCGACGTCATCCTCACGGGGACCCCTGCCGGCTCCTCAGTTGCGGTGCCCGGCGACGTCCTCGAGGTGGAAGTCAGCTCCCCCGCACCGGGCTTGAACACTGCAGGATTAAGCACTGCAGGATTCAGCACCGGGCGGCTGCGCACCGTCGTCGTGCAGGGGGAAACGCCATTCGCCGACTTCGGCAACGGACCCAAGGCCACCGACGCCGACCGTGAGGACGCCTACGGTTCCGCTGAAGCTGCCGGCCTGGCACCGAAGGGCCTCAGCGCCGAGCTCAAGCGCAAGCTGACCAGCGTCGGAACGGCTACCCTGAGCGCCCAGCTTCGCAAGCGCGGGCTGAACAACGTCAGCATCGACGGACTCAAATCCACCCGCCCCGAGCTCCGGATTGCCGGGACCGCCCGCACGCTGCGCTATGTGCCCAACCGCGAGGACCTGTTCAAGGCGCACGGCGGCGGCTACAACGCCCAGAAGCGCATCATCAACACGCTTAACGACGGCGACGTGCTGGTGATGGAGGCCCGCGGCGAGCCCGGCACGGGCACCGTGGGCGACATCCTGGCCCTGCGCGCGCAGATCAAGGGCGCCACGGCCATCGTCACCGACGGAGGCGTCCGGGACGTTGCGGCTGTGGCCGCCCTGGACATGCCCACCTTCTTCACCGGCGCCCACCCGGCGGTCCTGGGCCGCAAGCACATCCCCTGGGACACGGACCTGACAATCTCCTGCGGCGGTGCCACCGTCCAGCCCGGGGACATCATCGTCGGCGACGCTGACGGGGTGCTCGTCATCCCGCCGTCGTTGGCAGAAGAGGTGGCGGACGACGCCATCACCCAGGAGTACGAAGAAACCTACATCGCCGAAATGGTCGCGGCAGGCAACAGCGTGGAGGGCCTATACCCCATGAACGCCGTGTGGAAGGCCAGGTTCACCGAATGGGCCGCCAAACATCCGAACCCGGCAGCACAACCATGAGCAGCACTACCGTGAGCACCGAAATCGGCAGCAAGTCCGAGCGGGCCTACGCCGCCATCAGGGAAAAGATCCTCGGCGGCGAATACACCCCCGGCTACCGGCTGGTGCTGGCCAAGCTGGCCGAGGACCTCGGTTTCTCCGTGGTGCCGGTGCGCGAGGCCATTCGCCGCTTGGAGGCCGAGAGCTTTGTCACCTTCGAGCGGAATGTTGGCGCCACGGTGGCCGGGATCGACCCCACCGAGTACCTGTACACGATGCAGACCCTGAGCATCGTGGAAGGTGCCGCCACCGCACTGTCCGCCCCGCTGATCACTGGCTCCGACATAGCCAGGGCCCGGGCCGTCAACGCCGCGATGCGCGAGTCCCTGGCACATTTTGACCCCATCCGCTTCACAGCGCTGAACCTGGAGTTCCACAGCGTCCTGTTTGAAAACTGCCCGAACCCGCACATCCTTGACCTGGTCCACCGCGGCTGGAACCGGCTGCAGGCCTTGCGTTCCTCCACGTTCAACTACGTCCCGGGCCGGGCCAGCGAATCAGTGGCCGAGCACGAGGCGCTGCTGAAGCTGCTGGAGAGCGGGGCCGGGGCCGACGACGTCGAACGCGCCGCCCGCGCCCACCGCGCCGCCACCCTGGACGCCTATCTTGCCCGCAACGCCGGTGGCCAGCAGGACGCCCCGCTTCATGAAAAAGCCCCGCTAGCCCGCTCCCTCTAAAAACCACATCAGAAGAAAAGGACATCCTCAATGGCAGAGCACTTCATCCCGGAAAATCTTCCCACGCACATCCAGCACTACATCGACGGCAAGAAAGTCGATTCCGTCGGCGGGGGGACCTTCAACGTGCTTGATCCTGTCTCCAACACCAACTACGCAACGGCCGCCGCCGGCCAAAAAGAGGACATCGACCTCGCCGTAGCCGCCGCAACCAAGGCCTTCAACGAGGGCCCCTGGCCGCGCATGAAGCCGCGGGAGCGCGCCCGCATCCTGAACAAGATCGCCGACGCCGTCGAGGCCCAGGAGGCACGGCTCGCCGAATTGGAAACCTTTGACTCCGGCCTGCCCATCACCCAGTCCCGCGGCCAGGCGCTGCGTGCGGCGGAGAACTTCCGTTTCTTCGCGGACCTGATCGTGGCTCAGTTCGACGACGCCATGAAAGTCCCCGGCGCCCAGATCAATTACGTCAACCGCAAGCCGATCGGCGTCGCCGGGCTGATTACGCCATGGAACACGCCCTTCATGCTGGAATCCTGGAAACTGGCCCCGGCACTGGCCTCCGGCTGCACCGTGGTGCTCAAGCCCGCCGAGTTCACCCCGCTCTCGGCATCGCTGTGGGCCACGATCTTCGAGGACGCCGGCCTGCCGCACGGTGTCTTCAACCTGGTCAACGGACTGGGCGAGGACGCCGGTGACGCACTGGTCAAGCACCCGGACGTGCCGCTGATCTCCTTCACCGGCGAAACCACCACGGGCCAGACCATCTTCCGCAACGCCGCCACCAGCCTCAAGGGCCTGTCCATGGAACTGGGCGGCAAGAGCCCCTGCGTGGTATTTGCCGACGCCGACCTCGACGCAGCGATCGACTCCGCCCTGTTCGGCGTCTTCTCCCTCAACGGCGAGCGCTGCACGGCTGGCTCCCGCATCCTGGTGGAGCGGGCCATCTACGACGAATTCTGTGAAAAGTATGCCGCCCGGGCCAGGCACATCGTGGTGGGCGACCCCCACGACCCCAAGACCGAGGTCGGTGCGCTGGTTCACCCAGAGCACTACAACAAGGTCATGTCCTACGTGGAAATCGGCAAGTCCGAGGGCCGCCTGCTCGCCGGCGGCGGCCGTCCAGAAGGCCTGGAGCACGGCAATTACGTGGCCCCCACGGTGTTTGCGGATGTAAAGCCCGAGGCCCGGATCTTCCAGGAGGAGATCTTCGGCCCCGTCGTCGCCATCACGCCTTTTGAGAACGACGACGAGGCGCTGGCCTTGGCGAACGGCGTCAAGTACGGCCTGGCCGCCTACATCTGGACGCAAAACCTGACCCGGGCCCACAACTTTGCCCAAAACGTCGAGGCCGGGATGGTGTGGCTGAACAGCCACAACGTCCGCGACCTGCGGACCCCGTTTGGTGGCGTGAAGGCGTCCGGCCTTGGCCACGAGGGCGGCTTCCGTTCCATCGATTTCTACACGGACCAGCAGGCAGTGCACATCACGCTCGGCACCGTCCACACCCCGAAATTCGGCGCCTCCGCAACGAACTGACCGCCCAGATCAACCACCCCTGCTCAAAGAGGAGTTCTCCATGACCGACTTCATCCCCACCCCCACCGTCCCGGCTCCGGACATTGTCCGCTGCGCTTACATGGAACTGGTGGTCACTGACCTGTCCAGGTCCCGCGAATTCTACGTGGACGTGCTGGGCCTGCACGTTACCGAGGAGGACGAGAACACCATCTACTTGCGGGCGTTCGAGGAGTTTATCCACCACAACCTAGTGCTGCGCAAGGGCCCGGTTGCCGCGATCGCTGCCGCCGCTTTCCGGGTGAAGTCCCCGGCCGAGGTGGACGCCGCCGAGGCCTACTACAAGGAACTGGGCTGCCGCACCGAGCGCCGCAGGGACGGCTTCGTCAAGGGCATCGGCGACGCCCTGCGCGTGGAGGACCCGCTGGGCTTCGTCTACGAGTTCTTCTATGAGACCACGCACGTGGAACGGTTGACCCGCCGCTACGATCTCTACACGGCCGGCGAGCTGGTCCGCCTGGACCACTTCAACCAGGTCACCCCTGACGTTCCCCGCGGCCGCAAGTATCTGGAGGATTTGGGGTTCCGCGTCTCCGAGGACATCAAAGACTCCGACGGCGTCACTTACGCCGCCTGGATGCACCGCAAGCAGACCGTCCACGACACCGCCCTGACCGGCGGCGACGGCCCCCGCATGCACCACGTCGCCTTTGCCACGCATGAGAAGGCGAACATCATCGCCATCTGCGACAAGATGGGCGCCCTACGCATCTCGGACCGGATCGAGCGCGGCCCCGGCCGCCACGGCGTCTCCAACGCCTTCTACCTGTACATCCTGGACCCGGACGACCACCGCATCGAGATCTACACCCAGGACTACTACACCGGTGACCCCGACAACCCCGTCGTCACCTGGGATGTCCACGATAACCAGCGCCGCGACTGGTGGGGCAACCCCGTAGTACCTTCCTGGTACACCGAGGCTTCCCTGGTGCTTGACCTGGACGGCAATCCGCAGCCCGTCATCAAGCGCACCGACTCGTCCGAGATGGCAGTCACCGTCGGCGCCGACGGCTTCTCCTACACCCGCGAACCCGGCGAGGAGCGCGGATTCAAAATGGGCAACCAGCTCTAAGGGAGACAGAACATGCTTGATGATGACACCATTGCGCGCATTGCCGACGAGCTGGTGGACGCCGGCCGGAGCCGGGTTCCGGTGCCCCGGCTGACACAGCGGTACCCCAAGATGACGGTGGAGGATTCCTACCGTGTGCAGCAGCTGTGGCGTGAACGCGGCGAGGCTGCCGGCCGGGTGCTGGGCGGGCACAAGATCGGCCTGACGTCCAAGGCCATGCAATATGCCACGGGCATCACGGAGCCGGACTATGGGGTCATTTTCAAGGACATGATCCTGGAGAACGGCTGCACTGTTGCGTGGAAGCAGTACTCGCACCCGCGCATCGAGGTGGAGCTGGCCTTCCTGCTCAAGGAGGACGTCGCCGGCCCGGACGCCACCATTTTCGATGTCCTGCGGGCCACCGAATATGTGGTGCCGGCGCTGGAAATCCTCGATTCCCGGATCGAAATGGAGGGCAGGACCATCGTGGACACCATCAGCGACAACGCCGCCATGGGCGCCATGGTGGTGGGCGGGACCCCGGTGAAGCCCGACGACGTCGACCTCCGCTGGGTCTCCGCCATCCTGTACAAGAACCAGACCGTGGAAGAAACCGGGGTGGCGGCCGGCGTGCTGAACCACCCCGCCCAGGGCGTGTCCTGGCTGGCGAACAAGATCGCCCCGCACGGTGACGTGCTCAAGGCCGGGGAGCTCATCCTCGCCGGCTCGTTCACCCGCCCCATGTGGGTCCATGCCGGGGACACCGTCTTCGCCGACTACGGAAAGCTGGGCACCATCACATGCCGCTTCGAATAAAGCCCGCTCCGTCGTTCAAGGACGCGCTGGCCACCTCGGACCGTCCGTTGGCCGGCATGTGGGTGTGTTCCGGCAGCCCGCTGGTCGCGGAAATCTGCGCCGGGGCCGGGCTGGACTGGCTGCTGGTCGACGCCGAGCACAGCCCCAATGGCCTGGAATCCATCCTGGCCCAGCTGCAGGCCGTGAACGGCTACCCGGTCATGGCCGTCGTGCGACCGCCGGTCAACGACCCCGTAGTGATCAAGCAGTATCTGGACCTCGGCGCACAATCGCTGCTGATCCCCATGGTCCACACGGCCGATGACGCCGCTGCCGCGGTGTCCGGCACCCGTTACCCGCCGCTCGGCGTCCGGGGTGTCGGCTCTGCTCTGGCCCGCTCTGCGCGGTGGAACCGCATCCCGGACTACCTGTCCCGGGCCGCGGAAACCATCACGGTGATGGTCCAAATCGAGTCCGCCCAGGCCGTGGAAAACGCGGCCGGGATCGTTGCCGTGGACGGGATCGACGCTGTCTTCATCGGGCCGTCTGACCTGGCAGCGTCCATGGGCCTGCTGGGACAGCAAGAACATCCCGACGTTATCGCCGCCGTCGAACACTGCATCAAGGTGGCCAAGGCCGCCGGCAAACCGGTGGGCGTGAACGCCTTCGGCCGGGAAACCGCCCGCCGCTACGTCGCTGCAGGCGTCGACTTCATTCTGGTCGGCGCCGATGTGGCCCTGTTGGCCCGCGGCAGCGAAGCGCTCGCCAACACGTACGTCACGGCGGCCGACGCCGGGCCAACCACCAGCTATTAGGAGAGTTCATGACCATTACAGTTGACCGCGAAGCGGAACTGCTTGCCTCCGTGCCCACCGGGCTGCTCATCAACGGACAATGGCGCCAGGCGTCTGGCGGCAAGACCCTGGACGTCCACGACCCCGCCACCGGCAAGGTGCTGGCGTCCATTGCGGACGGAACCAGCGAAGATGCCTTGGCGGCGCTGGACGCGGCATCCGCCGCGCAGGCCGACTGGGCCCGGACGGCGCCGCGGCTGCGCGCCGAAATTCTGCGTAAGGCGTTTGAGCTCATTACGGCACGGACCGAGGACTTCGCCCTGCTGATGACGCTGGAAATGGGCAAGCCGCTGGCGGAGGCCCGCGGCGAAGTATCCTACGGTGCCGAGTTCCTGCGTTGGTATTCGGAGGAGGCCGTCCGCGACTACGGCCGCTATCTGACCTCGCCGGAAGGCAAGAACAAGATCCTGGTTCAGCACAAGCCGGTGGGTCCGTGCCTGTTGATCACTCCGTGGAACTTTCCGCTGGCGATGGCCACGCGCAAGGTGGGCCCGGCCGTTGCGGCAGGCTGCACCATGGTGCTCAAGCCGGCAAAGCTGACCCCGTTGACAGCGCAGCTGTTCGCCCAAATCATGCAGGAAGCGGGCCTTCCCGACGGCGTCCTGAACGTCGTCTCCAGCTCCATCGCCTCGTCCATTTCCGGGCCGCTGCTGAAGGATTCGCGGCTGCGCAAAATTTCCTTCACCGGTTCCACCGCGGTAGGAAAGCAGTTGATGGCCGCCGCCACCGAAAACGTGCTGCGCACGTCGATGGAACTCGGCGGCAACGCCCCGTTCATTGTCTTTGGCGACGCGGACATGGACGACGCCGTTGACGGTGCCATGGCCGCCAAGATGCGCAATATGGGTGAGGCCTGCACTGCCGCCAACCGCTTCCTGGTCCACACGTCCGTAGCCGAAGAGTTTACGGCGAAGCTGGCCGGGCGCATCGGCGCCCTGACCGTTGGTCGCGGCACCGAGGCTGGCACGGACGTTGGGCCCATGATCGAGGATAAGGCGCGGACCGGCATCCATGCCCTTGTCACCCAGGCCGTGGCCGCAGGTGCCACGGTCCTGACGGGGGGCAGCGCCGTGGATGGTGACGGCTACTTCTACCAGCCCACGGTGTTGGGCAACGTGCCCAACGACGCAGCGATCCTCCAGCAGGAAATCTTCGGCCCGGTGGCCCCTGTGACCACGTTCACGGACGAGGACGACGCCATCCGGATCGCCAACTCGACCGAATACGGCCTGGCCGCCTACCTGTACACCAAGGACTTCTCCCGGCTGCTGCGCGTGAGCGAACAGCTGGAGTTCGGCATGGTCGGCTTCAACGCCGGCGTCATCTCCAACGCGGCAGCCCCCTTTGGCGGGGTTAAGCATTCCGGCCTGGGCCGTGAAGGCGGCTCCGAGGGCATCGCGGAATACACCACGACCCAATACATCGGCATTGCCGATCCGTACAAGGGCCGTTAAGCATTTTCGGTTTTTCGTCGCCGTGCTCAATAACACCGGGCACATGGTCGAAGGGGTCGACTGCCAAGTCATCGGCGAAGGCCTCCCCTACTTGCTGATCGGGGCTAGGCGTCTCCCCTCGCTCTGCCGGAAATCTCCGGCGGGATTTCCGCGGACCCGGCAGGTGTGCCCTTGGCACGCCTGCCCGTGGTTACCGGCTGCGCAGGATCGCCCGGAAGAAGTTGCGCAGTTCTTTGGTGGCCGTCAGCGGCAGGACGTTCGCCACGTACTGATCCGCGCGCACCTGGACAACGGCATGGAGGCTGATATCCTCATGCTGCTGCTGCTGCTGCTGGTAAAGGACCTCGACATCGATCCAGGCATGTGTGTACCCCGCTGGCGCGGCGGCGGTGAGGGAGTCCGCTGGGCGTGCCGACAATACACTACTCCGGCAAAATAATGAGCCCAAGATAATCGCGCAGGCTCCCGGCCATATCGATACTGTCCGGAGCGAACAGCCACTGAGTCTGGATGCCATCCCAGAGCGCAATGAGCGAGGCCGCGGCGCGCTCCGGATCAACGCCGCGACGCAGGCGTCCCTCCTGCGCCAGACGGGTGAACGCCTGGGCGTAGCTGAATCGAAGTCTGGCAAACCGGTCGAGGAAATATGTGCGTCCCGGATGGTCTTCCGTGATGGATTCCGCGCACAACACCGTATATAGCTCGATTACGCCGGGAATGTCCTCATTGAAGAGGGCCTGCCGGATCACTGCGTCGGCGAGGCTCTCCTCGGGATCCGGCGCACCCGCGCCATCTCCTGAGATTGAGTCCCGCCATGTGAGCACGGCCAGGAGCAGGTCACGCTTTGTAGGGAAGTAATGCAGCAGACTCGTCTGGCTCATGCCGACACGGTCGGCCACCTCCTGCAGCGAGCCGCCGCGATAGCCGCGCGCCGCAAACACCGCGTGGGCGGCAGTGACGATCGTCCGACGACGGTCCGCCGACTTCGCGTACGGCCCCCGGCGCCCTGCCTGGCTCAGCTCAGTTGCCTTCATGGCATGCCACTGTACAGCAGGACGATAGGCAGAAATGCTTGAATCTCGAGTAATCACTCGAACTTTGTGTTATCGTCGTTTTCATCCGGGCTCATCAAGGCCGTCCTGCAGTGCTACCGGTGCTGGCGGTCCAAAAGAAGGATCGCGCACAGTGACAACTCTCCCTGAATCGGCTCCCCTCGCACGCGCACAGACGATTGCCGGCATTCCTGAACCAGCGCAGGCCGAACCAGCGCAGGCCGAACCGGCGCAGGCGGTGGACGTCGCGTATCTACTCGACCGCGGACCGGGATCCGGCCGTCGGGTACCCGCCCGTTCCTGGCTGCAGACGGACGCCCACACGCAATCGCTCAATGGCCACTGGCGCTTCCGGCTGCTCGCCGGCGCACCCGGGACACCCGGGGGACGCGGTGTTCTGCCGGCCGGTGAGTCCGCAGAAGGCGTCGCCGAGGTGTCCTTCGATGACTCGTCTTGGGAGGAGATTGCGGTGCCCTCGCACTGGGTCCTGCAACCCGATGGGCGTTACGGCCGTCCGATCTACACCAATGTGCAGTTCCCGTTCCCGATTGAGCCGCCGCACGTTCCCGATGAGAACCCGACGGGCGACTACCGGCGCCACTTCGAAGTCCCGGGATCCTGGTCGGATGCGGCAGCCATCGTGCTCCGCTTCGACGGCGTTGAGTCCCGTTACAAGGTTTGGGTCAACGGCACCCCGATCGGCGTCGGCGTCGGCAGCCGCCTGGCGCAGGAATTCGATGTGACGGATGCGGTGCAGCCCGGATCGAATCTGCTGGTCGTGCGCGTGCATCAGTGGTCGGCATCGAGCTACCTGGAGGACCAAGACCAGTGGTGGCTGCCCGGCATCTTCCGTGACGTGACCCTGCAGGCCCGCCCCGTCGGTGGAATCGACGACGTCTGGCTGCGCACCTCCTTCGACGGCGCCTCCTTCGCATCCACCGGCGGCACCGGCGCCGGCCGTATCGACCCGGAGATCACGGCATCCGCGGCAGCCTACCCGATCACGCTCACGGTCCCCGGACTGGGCATCGACGTCACGTGGAACTCCCCCGCCGACGTCGGCCCGGTGGCCGTCGCCGACGTCGAACCCTGGTCCGCGGAGACTCCTCGGCTTTACGACGCGACGGTGGGCAGCGCTGCAGAGACCATCCGGCTGCGGCTCGGTTTCCGAACGGTCGAGATCGTCGGCGACCGTTTCCTGATCAACGGCCGCCGCGTCGTGTTCCACGGCATGAACCGGCATGAGACCCACCCCGACCGCGGGCGCGTCTTCGACGAGGACTTCGCCCGGGCCGATCTGGTCCTGATGAAGCAGTTCAACGTCAACGCCATCCGCACCAGCCATTACCCGCCGCACCCGCGCCTGCTGGATCTGGCCGACGAACTCGGCTTCTGGGTCATCCTCGAGTGCGACCTCGAGACGCACGGCTTCGAGGCAGGCGGCTGGGCCGGCAATCCGAGCGACGACCCGACCTGGCGCGCGGCCTACCTCGACAGGATGGAGCGCACCCTCGAGCGGGACAAGAACCATCCCTCAATCATCATGTGGTCGCTCGGCAACGAATCCGGAACGGGAGCCAACCTCGCAGCGATGGCCGCCTGGACCCACGCCCGGGATACCTCCCGTCCGGTGCACTATGAGGGTGATTACAGCGGTGCCTACACCGACGTCTACTCGCGGATGTACTCCTCTGTCCCGGAAACCGCGGCGATCGGCCGCGACGATTCCCGCTCGCTGCTGCTTGGCTGCTCGGCCGCCGAATCGGCCCGCCAGCGCCTGAAGCCGTTCATCCTCTGCGAGTACGTACATGCGATGGGCAACGGGCCCGGCGCCATTGATCAATATGAAGACCTGGTGGACCGCTACCCGCGTCTGCACGGCGGGTTCGTCTGGGAGTGGCGGGACCACGGAATCCGGACCCGCACGGCGGACGGAACCGAGTTCTTCGCCTACGGCGGGGACTTCAACGAGGTGGTCCACGACGGCAACTTCGTGATGGACGGCATGGTGTTCTCCGACTCAACACCGAGCCCGGGCCTCTATGAGTACAAGCAGATCGTCGCCCCGATCCGGCTGCGCTTCCTTGCCGACACCGGAGGTGCGGGGACCGAGCGATACGTCACGGTGTCCAATCTGCGCCATTGCGCCGATGCTGCCGACGTCGTGTTCCGCTGGCGGACAGAGCACGACGGCGACGTGCGGGAAACGGGCGAACTTACCGTCGCCGGCACAGCGGGTCCGGCCCTCGCAGCCGGCGAATCCGTCCGGGTTCCGCTGCCGCAGCTGGCTGCTGGCGACGACGGCGAGACCTGGTTCACGCTGGAAGCAGTGCTGCGAGAGGCAACGGCGTGGGCGCCGTCCGGCCATGTGATCTCGACCGCCCAGCTGGATCTGACGACTGCGGCGGCGTCCGCCCACGCCCGGCGGCCCGCGGCGTCGGCGCGGCGCGGGGCCCTCGATGCCATGCCCGGAGACCCGACTGCCGGCTCCCTGACGCTCGGCCCGGCGGTGTTAGACGGCGGACGGCTGGTGTCCCTGGCGGGCGCAGCCGTTGCCGGCCCCCGGCTCGAGCTCTGGAGGGCACCCACCGACAACGATGAAGGTGCCGGTCGAGGCTCCTATGACCTCTCCGATCCGTGGCTGAACGACGGAAACGGAGTCCCGGCGCCGTCGTCGGCCGTCCTCTGGCGCGCGGCCGGACTGGACCGCCTGAACGGCCGGGTCGAGGAGGTCGCAGCCATCGACGGCGGCATCCGTATTCGCACCCGGTATGCCCCGGCGAACACCCGGAACGCCGTCATCACGGAGGAATCGTGGCAGCTTGTTGACGGTGAACTGTGGCTGCGGATCGACATGGTCCCGACCGCCGAGTGGAACATGGTGTGGCCGCGCCTGGGCGTGCGTTTCGATATGCCCGGCTCGGTGGACGGTGCGTCATGGTTCGGGACCGGGCCGCGCGAATCGTATCCGGACAGCACGCACGCCGCGCTCGTCGGACGGTACTCGGCGGCTATCGACGAGCTCACCGAGCCGTATGCGCGGCCGCAGGAAAGCGGGCACCGCAGCGACCTGCGCTCGCTCGAGCTGAACAACGAGGGAGCGCCGTGGCTGCGGATCGATGCGACCGCCGATCAGGGCGGCCGCCGCCCAGGCTTCACCGTTGCCCGGCAGACGGCGCAGCAGGTGGCCCGGGCGACGCATCCGCACGAGTTGCCGGCGAACGAGCACAGTTATCTGTATCTCGATGCGGCACAACACGGGCTGGGTTCGCGCGCCTGCGGGCCGGACGTGTGGCCGGACTTCGCACTCCGGCCCGACGCACGAACGCTGACCCTGCGGATTGCCGCTGCTCGGTAGGGGCGGGTCCTCGGCCAATCCCGCCGCACCAGGCTTGGGCGTATCCTTGGGTTGATATCTGACCAAATTGTTCGGACCCGATGAGTCATTCGGACAGGCTAGGAACGCGCTGATGTCGGTGGAGGAACGGACCGCACTGACGGGGTCCAAGAAGATGCTGGCCCTGGACGGGGGCGGAATCCGCGGAGTGATCTCCCTGGAAGTGCTGCAGCGGATCGAGGACACGCTGCGCACCGAACTGGCCCGGGGTCCGGATTTTGTGCTCTCGGACTACTTTGACTACATCGCCGGTACGAGCACGGGAGCAATAATTGCCGCCGGGCTTTCGCTGGGCTGGCCGGTGGCGAGGCTGCGTACCCTCTACGCCACTAAGGGCCAGGAAATGTTCGACAAGGCATTCCTGCTGAACCGGTTCCGTTTCAGGTACGACAGTGTACGGCTGACCGCCATGCTGCAGCGCGAATTTGGGGCCAAAACCACACTGGGCAGTGCCCAGATCCGTACGCTGCTGCTGCTGGTGCTGCGCAACGCCACCACCGACTCGCCGTGGCCGCTCACCAATAACCCGCACGCCAAGTTCAATGACCCCGCTCTTGCGAACAACAATCTGAACCTTCCGCTCTGGCAGCTGGTCCGGGCCAGCACCGCGGCACCGGTCTTCTTCCCCCCGGAGGTAGTCAGCATTGGCAGCCGGGAATTCATTTTCGTGGACGGCGGGTTGACCATGTACAACAACCCCGCGTTCCAGCTATTTCTCATGTCCACCCTGGACGCGTACCGGCTACGCTGGAAGACCGGGGAGGATCGGCTGCTTTTAGTCTCTGTGGGCACGGGGGCCGCCGCCAACGCCAATGCGGATTTGCTCCCGGGTGATATGAACCTGCTGTACAACCTCAGTTCGGTTCCGAGTGCGCTGATGTACGCGGCTTCCACCGAGCAGGATCTGCTGTGCCGTGTATTCGGTCGCTGTCGGCACGGCAGCGGGCTTGACCTGGAAGTGGGCAATGTCAGTTCCGGCCCCGGCCTCCTGAATCCGCGGCTGTTCAGCTACGTCCGCTACAACGCTGACCTTTCCCGGAACGGACTCGATGCCATGGGACTGGCCACGGTGGAAGCCGCCGCGGCCCAACGAATGGATTCCATCGAACACATCACCGACCTGCAACGGATAGGCTGCCAGCTGGCCGAAGAAGTTGAGCCCGGCCATTTCGCGGGCTTTTTGGCTGGAAAGTAGAACTGGAATGGCCGGTCCCGGGCGAGGGCAGAGACCGGAGGGCCCGGCATGAAGCGCAGTGTAACGGCGCGCAAGGTGATGGCCACGATGACAGACCGTCGCCGCGCCAGGACCGCCCGGCGGCGGATGCGGGTGCTGCGGAACGCCCCCGGTCGGCACCCGTGTCCATATCCGACGCAAAGTTACTGGTAGTACTACCGACCATTGGGCGCGAGGACATGCTTCCCGCGCTGGAACGGACTTTGGGCTCCTTACGGCTGTGTTTGCCGCCACTGTTCACGCAGTTGAGGGTCGACGTCGTTGTGGAGGCCGGGTGCGCCGGGGCGCCCTGGATCGCCGCCCTGGCCGCCATGGCGCCGTTCATCCGTTTGGTGGAGGTGACGGCCGCTTTCCAGATGCCGAACGCGACCCTGGCGCTGACACGGCAGCCGAGCTGGCCCGGTTCATTCAGCAGCAGGACGCAGGAGAAAACGCCCTGGATTTGTGCCAGGGCATCCTGTGCCATCCGCGGGAGCTGACCGCGAACCGCCTGGTCTGGCTCGCCGATGCCATCCGCCCCGCCTGCGACATGAGTTTGTTCGCCGCCACCACCGGCACCGACTCGCCCCGGGCCGGACCCTACGGGGAGCTGCTGATGGTCCGGGCCTCGGTGGAGGCCGCGATCGGCTGGGATTTCACTACTCCGGTGCCAGTCTGTCGTCGTCGCCTGATTTTATCCGACCGCGCGAACGCTGGGTTTGGGGCCTGCTGAAGTTGGTGGCCGGCCGAAACCCGTCTCTGGCCCGCGCGGTGCCGCTGCGCTGCCGAATGCTCATGCTGCACAACGTTTTGGTCTGGACGTCCGCGCCGCTGTCCCACCCCGTCGTCGTGCTGTTGCTGCGCCGGCTGAGCGGGGATCTGCGCATGACCCCTGTCATCCCGGCTGCCGACGTACACCACCGTCCCGGCCACCGTCGGGGAGGACCGGATCCCGTTGCCCGTGCCGAACCGCCAGCGTTTCCGTCCCCTGGACGAATCCAGGGCATACAGATTGCCGTGGTCGCTCTCCACGTACAGCACTTTTCCCAGCAGGCAGGAGGTGGAAACCACGCCCTGGTCGGCGCCGAAGCTGCACACCCATTCCCCGCTGGCGGCCTGGAATGCATCGACACAAGGGTCATCGCTGCTTAAAATACACCAGGCTAGAGGAGATGACGGCGGAGAAATCCACGGTGCTCTCGGTAGTGTAAGCCCAGCGCTTTTCGCCCGTTGCGGCGTCCACGGCGTATACCCGGTGGTCCCGGCAGCCGATGCACACCAGTCCGCCGTCGACTGTCGGCGAGGAATGCAAGGGCGCCCCGGCCTGGAAGGTCCAGCGCGGCTGCCCCCCGCTGTCTCCACCCCGTGCAGCTTCATGTCATTGGATCCGACATAGACCGTTTCTCCGGACACCGCCGGCGTGGAAGTGATCGCTCCATTCGTCTGGTAGCTCCAGCGCGGCTTTCCGCTGCCTGTGTCCAGGGCGTACAGGCGTGCGTCAACGCTTCCGATGTAGACAGTGCCGCCCGCGACCGCCGGAGAGGAGTAAACCTCGTCGCCGGTCTGGAAGGTCCACAGTGGTTCCACCGGCCGGTTCGCCTGCAGCTGGACGACGGCGGCAACCCGCAGTCCGCCGACGGCGGCCGCCAAGCCGCCTGCCACCCATTTGACCAGGGTCCGCCGCGAGATCTCCTCCTTGGAGGGCAGCCGCAGGACCCGGATCAGCCCTTCCGTGTCCGAGCGGAAAGTCTCATAGTTTAAGCGGATGGCGTTGCGCTGGCCCAGCGTCTGCAGTCCGGGCGGCATCAGATCGGTGTCCGGCATGGGGACTCCGTCCACCAGCACGGGGATCACCTTGATTCCGCGATGCAGGGCGTCGGCGATCTCCAGCACCCCATAGTCCCGCGGGTTCTCCAGCCGGCCCCGTCCCTTGCCGGCTGTGATGGTGATCCACCGCGGGCCGATCAGAGCGGGCAGCACGGCGCAGCCGCTGATGGCGCAGTTGATCTCGTCGGCAAAGTCATGTCCCGGTTCAATGGATTCGACGTCTATGAAGGCCCTGGGATGTCCGTAGCGTGAGATCAGCACGTCCGCCAGCCGCCCGGCCGCATGTCCGGTATTCTCCCTGCGGTAACTGACAAAGACGGCACCCGTAGCCACAGCCGCCATGGTGCGGCCGCTCAGTACCCGGGCGACCCGGAGCTGGGCCTCGAGCCGATGACAGCAATCCAGAACAGGATGCTGAAGGCAATACCAATCCAGGCCAGAACCTTGGCGACCAGGGCCTTTTGCGCGCTTTGCTCCAACTGGCCGGCTGTGCGGTTCGCAGCCGCCCGAGCGCATAGGATCACGGCGATCGTGCCGAGCCCGCCGAGGACCAGAACTTCCAGGACCGTGGCGATGATGGCCACGGTCCAGGGTATGGAGACCTTGGTCCGCGGGCCCGCCTGGGGATTCTGTGTTAATGCCTGCTGGGCTTGGTACATCGGCTGCTGCTGTGTCGGGCCTTGCTGTACGAAGGCCTGCTGTTGCAGTGGGCGTTGCTGCGGCGCAGGTTGTTGTACAAGGGGCTGCTGCTGTGTCGGGCCTTGCTGTACGAAGGGCTGTTGAACGGCCGGCTCGCTGGGTTCATGCGGGGCCCTCCGCTGCTGTCCGGTACTTTCCCAGCCGTTGCTATCGCGGGTGTTTTCGCGCCCGAGGAGCTCTTCAATCTGGCGGCCCACACTGTAAAAGATGTCCGGGTGTTCCTCGAATTGTCCGAGCAGCCGCAACGTCATGTCCCGCTGGGCCGGTCTGTCCAGCGCGGTTCGCAGCTCCGAGATCACACTATTCTGCTCATCCAGCGTCTTCGCCATATGCACCTTTTCCGCCAGTGTGACCATATACGAAATCGGTACCAGCGGCGGCTCAGGCAGCGGATCCGGCAGAGCAGGGGTAGCCGGCAGGCGGTGCAGTGCGCCGGCAAACTGGAATGCGGCCTGCCGGTTCGCTGTCGTGTAGTCAATAATCTGCAGCTTGGCAATGTCGCCGGGTGCAAATTCCCTGTCCATGGGAACCAGAAGGACCGGCAGGATCGGCTTTCCCAGCTGCACGGCGTACCGGCGTTCCCGTTCGGCGGCCTCGGAATTGACCAGCGCAGGGGAGACCGCCAGCACCATCGCGTCACAGCCCTGGATCTGGCGAAGGATCTCGTCCCACCAGCTCTGGCCACCGTCCAATTTGCGGTCAACCCACACATCGCACAAAGCCTGGATGTCGTCGACGAAGGCCGCCACCGAATCTTTGTCCGCGCGTGCGTAGGAAACGAAAACGCTGAGCTGGCGGCGGGTTGCAGTGTCTGCGGGAGTTGCCATCACAATACCTCTGACGTTCGGTCCTGAGTTGCTGGTTCTGATGCGACTTGGTCAGGGCCCTGCAATCGAAGGACCTCCTGGATCTGGGCGCCGGCCTCGGACCGGCCCTCCCAGCGCTGCAGAAACTGTAGTTGGTAGCGGGCGGACTCCAGCTGGTCCGGAGCCGCCACTGCCGCGGCCCGGCCGTAGGCCCGGAGTGCGGAAAGAGGGTTGGTGCCATGGAGTGCACTCATATGCAGCAGCAGCTCTGCCTGTGTCATCAGCGCCCAGGGGTCGCCGGGATCCGTCTCCAGCGCCAGCCGGACCATGAACTTCGACACCGTCATGGCCTCGTCCAGCTGCTGCCTGAGCAATGCCGAATCTTCGCCCAGGCCACCCCGTGAAAGGGCCAGCCGCAGCGCCATCACCAGGTTGACTCCGGTGTAGTAGGCCGGATCCTTTTCGAAGCCCTTGCGGTAAAAGTCGAGCATGAGCGCAAACCGGGCGTCGGTCTCCAGCGCGCCGCTCGCAGGTGCCAGCTCCTGCAGGCTGCGCTTGGCCAGGCCACCCAGGATGCCGTACGTTTCCGAATCGTCGTAACCCTCCTGGATGGCGGCGGAGAGCACCCTGCGAGCCGCGACATTGTGCGCGGCACGCTGCGCGGGATCCGGGCTGGCTTCCGCAAGGCGGCGGTGCGCCATCGCCGTTTTCTGCAGCCACGTCCGGCGCAGCGGACTCTCCGCCGGCGGTTCTGACTTGGCGCACTGCTCCAGAGCCTCCGCGTAGGCTGCCTCGCGCAGGAACCGATTACCCAGCTGAAGCCGCAGTCCAGCCCGGGCGGACTCGGACAGCTCCGTCTCGGTGTCCAGATGCACAGCCACCCTGCGGACCGGCTCCAAGGACGCCGAGCGCAGCGCTGCTTCCAGTTCCTGACGCAGCCGAAGTTCCGCCGCCATCGAGCCGTCGAGCCCGGACCTGCGCCGGAAGGGACCACGCACGGCGTTGAGCTCAAACCACTCATGCACCGGGCTGTCACCGCTTCGGCCGCCCAGCACGTCAGCCAGCACCGGACGCAGCGAACGGATGGCCTGCTCTGCCTCGAGATCGGTCAGCTGCAGACCCCGGGGAAAGTGGTGGATCCGGACGAAACCGATATCAAAGGGAATGACCTTGTTCCGGCTTTCCAGCAGTTCCGGATAGACCAGCACCGTGGACGCGCGCGCCAGGACATGGCGGATTCCCAGCTCATAAGCGACGTTGAAATTGTTGGTGCCCAGATCGGCGATCACGAGCTCGCTGTTGGCCAACTGATCGATCATGCCCACATGGATTATGCCGCTGTCGGTTTCCAGGTCCGACCGGGTCCAGTCCACGTCCAGATCTTCCAGCAGCGGTCGGTAGATCCGGTGAAAGACCGAGTCACAGTCGTATTTCCGCCGCGTCACCGGGTCGAACCGGGTGCCGTACGGCATCGCCACGAAACCGCGCGGCCGCGGTGCGACCGGATCCAAATCCAAAGTCAACAGCCCGCGTGCCTCAGCGCGGCCTGCGAGGTCATCGGTAACGCTGGGACTCGCCGGATCCGGCGGCTGTCTGACGAGGAGGACCCAGATTCGCTCGTCGGCGTGGGCCAGCGCGCTCGCTTCCGCCAGCAGAACCGCGTTGTGCTTCAGGTACACGTACTCCGTTTCCGGCATATCCTGGCCGACACGGATCCCCGCAGGCCCAATCTCATCGAGCAACCGATCAAACCGGAGTCCCCAACGTTCGCCGCGGATCAGGACGCTGGATTTGCGGAAGTCTTCGATGGCGAACGGCAGGGACAACCTGACGTCGATCTGTTCCAGCCTGGCCGCCTCAGCGATGATGATGTCACTTCCAGAGGCTGCAGCGCCGATGAGCAGGCGCGGCTTGAGGGAATGAAGCAGACCGCGGACCCGCGTCAGTACCTCACTCTCCGCCACGGGAGGTAGCCGGGGTTCCGACCGCCCGGCTTCGTCGGCCTGCGCACCAGCGTAGACGATGATCATGGCCGGTCCCCCTGCCTTTTATGTCACCGGTAACCACTTGCTCCCACCCTCTGAAGGCGTCTGGGTCCGGCGCGGTCTGCGTTGTGAGTCAATACTAGCTCCGCCGCGGGTTAACCGGTACGGGCGACGAGACTCAGCTAAAGTGCTCGCGAAATGGGGTGCGTGCCGCATTTGGGATGTGCTCGCGAAATCTCTGGTGCATGGTCGGGTGCTTTGGTGTGCTGGAGGGATGGACTATGGGATGTCGTTG
>NZ_JAPNLH010000008.1 GCF_026627425.1 Arthrobacter endolithicus | reverse complement strand
AACTCATCCGGCTCGCCGCAGCCAAGACCTACTCCCAAGCACCCCACGCAGCATGACACTTTCGCGAGCACATTAGATGAGGCACGCAGGAATCATTTGGCGAGCATATTGACATGAGGCACCACGGGGGGCGCGTTCCGCCAGTCGTCGGGGCTTGGTGAATGCGCCCGCACCGTCCTCCGGGGTTATGCACAGCACACTGTGGAGTTTCCGTCGTTTTCGAACACGCCGCCGCCACGGAATTGTCCCCAGCATGTTGACATACTTATCCACAGACGTGGACAAGTAACACCGGGGCGGCTGTGGATTTCTGTGTTATTCCGGCCCAGAGTGTCTTCCACAGCTGTGAATCCCATGTGTGTAAGTTATACCCATTGTGGATATCGCTGTGGATAAGTGGATAACCCACGCTGTCGTCGGATTCGAACTACAGGCGTGTAACTTATGCCCACCTGTGGAGATTGCTGTGGATAACTGAACCTAGGGCGTGGCAGTATCAAGTCATGGAAAGCGCTGCCGCCTTGCCGAGCCACGTTCTAACCCACCCCGGACCGACCGAGGACGATATTTCGCTCTATCGCCGGTACAGCGCCGATGTTGCTGCCGGCGTAGCTGTCGTGAGCACATTACTGCGGGGCCGCGACTACGCCGCCACGGTGAGCGGGTTTCTGTCCGTCTCCTACGATCCGCCGACCATGCTGGTGAGCCTCTATGCAGAATCCCGCATCGCCGAAGCCGTCGCGGCTTCGGGTACATGGGCTCTGAGTGTGTTGGGTAGCCGGCACAGGAGTACGGCGGATTGGCTCGCGAGCCCGGGGACTCCCGTGGAGGGTCTGCTGGCACAGATTCCCTGCCGTCGCGGCACCGAAACCGGTGCCGCCGTCGTCGACGGAGCACTGGCTTACTTTGAATTAAGCAGCACCGCCGTGCACGCCGCGGCCACTCATATCCTGGTTGTGGGGGAGGTCTTGTCCATGGGCAGTCTCGCGACCGGCGCGGAAGGGATGGATCCATTGGTCCACTTTGGTGCTGCCTACCATCGGCTGCAGAGCTGAGGGGGTCGTGGAGCCGGGACCCTTAGAGCTGGTACTGGATCGCCAGGCTATGGATCGCGGCCGTCCTGGTAACTGTCAGCACAATCAGTATCAGGACCAGTACCCCTAGACCACCGAACTGGATCACGTTCCGTCGTGGTCCTTTGGGCGCATGGGCGAACAGAGCCGCCGCGATGCCGCCGGCAATGAGGCCGCCCAAGTGTGCCTGCCAAGCGATACCGGAGACGATAAATCCCAGGGCTGCGTTTATGATGATCAGGACGACGATCTGCCGCACGTCCCCGCCGCGTTGGCGTTGGATCACGAAGAGCGCTCCGAAAAGACCGAAGATGGCTCCCGAGGCGCCCAGGACCGGTCCGTCAACCGGGGCCAGCAGCAGCACTCCCACCGACCCGGCCAACGCGGAGACAACATACAGGGCAACAAAGCGCAGGCGCCCCAGCGCGGGCTCGAGCGCGCGGCCCAGAATCCACAATGCATACATGTTAAACAAGATGTGTGGCAGGAACTGCTGCGAGTGCAAAAAGGCCGAGGTCAACATCCGCCAGGGCTGCGTTTCGGTATAGACGGGCGCATACCAGCCCGCTTGTTCGACGTTCAGTCCGGGCAGCCATTCAAGCACATAGATCAATACGCACAGTGCCATAATCACATAAGTGGCCAGCGGCCGGCCGGTGCGAGCCTTCCCGCCGTAGACGGTTCGGTTCACGGGCACTGTGCGCGCCGCCGTCTGGACACAGTCAACGCACTGAATCCCGACGGCGGCACTACGCTGGCATTGCGGGCACACCGGACGCCCACACCGCTGACAAAGCACGTAGGAAACGCGGTCAGGGTGTCGGGGGCAAACGGGAGCCGCCGAAGTGCCGGCCGCCGGAATCGGGTACATCATCTCATCATTTCCTGGTCTTGCCGCCGGCTCGGACGGCCTCGACCATTGGGGGTTACGACTAGAGCTGCTCCACGGTAATGCTGTTGATGACAACATCTTCGCGCGGCTTGTCTCCGGGACCTGTGGAGACGCCCTCGATGGCGTCGACAACAGCCTTGGAATCGGCATCCAGGACCTCACCGAAAATGGTGTGTTTGCCCTGGAGCCACCCGGTGGGGATGGTGGTGATGAAGAACTGGGACCCGTTCGTGCCCGGACCTGCGTTCGCCATCGCCAGCTTGTACGGCTCATTGAAGTTCAGGTCCGAGTGGATCTCGTCGCCGAACTGGTAGCCGGGGCCTCCCGTTCCGCGTCCTAAGGGGTCGCCCGCCTGGATCATAAAATCCTTGATGATGCGGTGGAAGATGGTTCCGTCATAGAGCGGGGCATTGCTGTCTGCGCCGGTTGCCGGGTGCTTCCAAGTGATCTCTCCGGTGGCCAGGCCGACAAAGTTCTTGACGGTCTTCGGTGCATGGTTGCCAAAGAGGTTAACCAGGATGTCGCCGTGATTGGTGTGTATGGTCGCTTTTGCGGTTGGAATAGCAGTCATGGCGCCATTGTGCCACGTCGGAGCGGAAGATTACCGGGCATTCGGCGGTGTTCAGCGTTCAGTGAACCTCTCCGGAGAACTATTAGTCGGTGAATAGCCGGAACCGGCCGAGCAACGTAGGCTGAATAAAGACGTAGGCTGAACAATGAACTGTCAAATGATCCGGGAGGTAGTTGTGAAGAAAGCGGACCGTAGTACCCACGATCTGGAGGGCACGCTGACCAAGGGCGTGGAAACTGCCCGCGATTGGGCAGCACCGCACGTGGAAAATGCCAGGGACTGGGCTGCCCCGCAGGTGGAGGCCGCTTTGAAGTGGGCCGTCCCCAGGCTGGAGAAGGGCTTTGAAACCGCCTCCCCCATGGTCCAGGACGGGTTACGCAAGGCCGCCAACCTCACGGCCGAGGGCGTAGCGAACGTCACGCCGCGCATCCAGAGCGGTCTGGACAAGCTCGCCCCGAAGATTTCCGATGCCGTTGACGTTGCCACCCCGCGAATCCAGGAAGCTCTGGACAAAGCGGCGCCTGCAATCTCAACAGCCAAGGACAGGGTAGTCGGCGATTACCTGCCGCTGCTCTCCGGCAAGCTAGGTGATGCAGCCCAGGCGGTCGGAAAGGCGCTGGAGAACGCCAAAACGCCGGAACAGGTCAATGTGGTGGTAGCGAAGCTTACTGGCGACAAAAAAACGATTGCCAAGGCGCAGAAGACCGCCGCCAAGGCATCGAAAAACGCCGCCGCGCAGCTGCGCAGCCAGCAGAAAGGCGGCCACAAGGGTTGGCTTATCGTTGGCGTGGTTACAGCCGCTGTTGCCGCCGGTGCCGCCGCGTGGAAGGCCTCACGCCCAGTAGAGGATCCGTGGAAAACTCCGGCGCCGGTGGGCCCGTCCCAGCAGTCCGCCACGTCCGACTCTGTCCCATCCACCACAGCAGCCAAGGTGACCGAAAATAAGGACGAGGTCACCGACAAGCTCAAAGACGTCGCAGCAGCTACCAAGGACAAAGCGGCGGATGCTAAGGACGCCGCGGCCGATGTCAAGGACAAGGCCGGAAAGACGGCCGACGACGCCGCCCACGATGCCGTCAAGGCCGCCGACGAAGCACCCGCAGCCAGCAAGCATGTGGCCAAGGATGCGAAGACGGCATTAAACAACATCGCATCCAAGATCGAAAACACCGGAGATAAGTCAACCGATCAGTAGCTGAACTAGTGGTAAAAACCTACGCTGGAGGGGCCCCTACCGGGCCCCTCCAGCTTTGTCTGCGATGCTGGATTTAGCGTGATGTATTTGTCCAGAACTGCACAAGGTCCCGCCGTTCCGCCTTCGGCCAACACGGCGGCGAGCAGTGTTTCCCTCGTGATCCCTGCCTTCAATGAGGAAGCCGTAATCCGTCGGTGTGTGACGGCCGCGATCAACCAGTCGTCTCCAGCGGACCAGATTATCGTCGTCGATAATAAGTCCACGGACCGCACCTGCGCCATAGTGCAGCAGCTACAGCAGGAATACCCGGAAAGTTGTCTCCTGCTGATGCATCAGGACCAGGAACAGGGCTTAATCCCCACCCGGAATTACGGCCTGGACCGGGCAACTTCGGATATTCTGGGTCGGATCGACGCGGATTCGCTGCTCGAGCCCGATTGGGTGGAGCAGGTCCGGAGGGCCTTTGCGGATCCGGCCGTCTGCGCAGCGACGGGACCGGTGCTCTATTACGACATGCCTCTTCGGCGCTTCGGCCTCCGGGCCGATGACACGATACGGCAGTGGCTGCTCCGGCTTGCCGGGCACCGCCACAACTTCCTCTACGGATCCAATATGGCCTTACGCCGCGCGGCCTGGGAACAGATCAGGACCGAAACCTGCCGCGACCCGGAGGATCAAATGCATGAAGACATTGATCTTTCCCTGCATCTGGCGGAGCATTCGCTGGCAATCGCGTACGTTCCGAACATGGTCAGCGGCACGTCCGCCCGGCGACTTGAAAACCCACCGAAAGCCTACTGCCACTACCTTGCCCGCTTCGGACGAACCTACGCGGCGCATAATGTGCGCAATATTGCACTCAAAGCACCCATGGTCCTGCTGCTGTTGGTTTATTTTCCCGCCAAAGCATTGCGCGCCATGCACCTTGCCGGAGTTCGTCAGATGGCTCGTCAGAACAATTAAGAAGCGTTACTGCCCCAACGTGACGGCTGCCTTCACACCGGAGCGCCCCTGCCCCAAAACCACTACGGCAAGTCCTGCCAGGATCAGTGCCAGACCCAGATACGTACCACCGGGCAGTTTCTCACCCAGGAAAACTGCTGCCAGGACGGCGGCGCCGGGGATTTCCAGCAGAATAATCATCGAGACGACGAGTGGGCTGATGGTCGCCAGTAGATGGTTGAAGATCGTGTGGCCCATAATCTGGGCGACCAAGGTCACTGCAAGGATCCCCAGCCAGGCTGCGGGGGGAAATCCCCCGAACGGCACTTTAAGGGCCAGCAACATGAATACCAGCAGGACAGCACTGCCTCCGTAGCAGAGAGTGGTGTAGGTCCCGGTGGACATGCTGCGCCGTGCCTGACCCCCTGCCATCGTGTAAAGCCCGGCCAGCGCACCCCCGGCCAGCGCCAAAACATCCCCGGTAATGGCCTCCGGAGAGGTAGTCAGATCAAACCCGGAGATGACAAGCACCCCGGCAAGCGCCGCCATAAGACCGACAAGCACAGCGGGGACTGGGCGGTGGCCGCGGAAACGCTGGAACAACGCAATCCAGGCCGCCTGCAGACACACCAACGCCGTGGCGGCCGCCACGCTGGTCAACTTCAGGGCGGAGATGAAGCAGGCAAAGTGCAGTGCCAGCGCCAGCGCGGCGACGGCTGACCACTTATATTCGACCGGACCCAATTGGCGGAACCGTTTCCCCTGGGTCGCCAGCGCCGGTGCGCCCATAATGAGCGCCCCGAGAGCATTCCGCCAAAAGGCAATAGCCAGGGCTGGTGCCGCCGTAGCAGCCATGATGGGTCCGGAGGCCGAGATGCCGATGACGCCGAGTGCGGCCAGGAAGAAGTTCACTATGCTAACCCTAAGACCTGCGTCGGATCGAAACGGTTTAAAGACAGCGCCCCGGCCAGCTAATGCTGACCGGGACGCTTCCTATGGTGGAGGCACGGGGACTCGAACCCCGAACCCCCTGCTTGCAAAGCAGGTGCGCTACCAATTGCGCCATGCCCCCATAGGGAAATGCTCACTGCACCTGACCAGCTAGACGTTGTCCGTCCCGCTGTGCCAGGTTTTTTTCTGGACTTCGGCTTCCTGCCACTTCTTCCGAAGCACCAGAACGCTTGCTAGAACTGCTCCGATAACCAGCAGCTTCTTCACAAGTACCTCCTTTGTGGCAGGTTCCGTGGGCGCACCAGGACTTGAACCTGGGACCTCTTCGTTATCAGCGAAGCGCTCTAACCGCCTGAGCTATGCGCCCTTACGGCCCTTAGCGGGCCGAAATAAAACTGTACAGTACCTTCACGTTCTGCCCAAATCGGCCGGTCCGGCGCCACCGCCGCACCGGCCGAACGGGCAAATCAATCGTCCGTGAGTGTCACCGAGAGGCCGCCGACAAGGGTGGCCGAGATGTTATACAGCACCGCAGCGAGCATCGACAGCGCGGTCAGCAGTACCACGTTGATCACAGCAATGATCGTTGCGAAGGACGCCACCTGACCCAGCGACGCAACCTTCTTCAGATCAAACCCTCCGCCTTCGCTGCCCTGTATGTCGGTCATGAGCGAGTTGACCCTTTCGAAGACGCCCGTGAAATCCAGGACTGTCCACAGCACTATCGAGGCGACGACCGTCACGATTCCCAGTGCGACGGACAGCAGGAAAGCCATTTTCAGCACTGACCACGGATCAATCTTGCTGACCAGCAGGCGCGCCCGGCGGGCCTTGGCCCTCGGCGCAGGCTTGACGAGCGCGGGCCTGCTGGTCGCCGGCCTTTGGGCGGCGGACGACGTGCCGGGGCGCTGCGGCGGACGCGCCGGTGCACTCACCCGTGGGCCTGCGGACGGCCTGGGGTTTGAGTTACTCGTGCTCAATCGGTACCTCCACTGCTAGCGTTATCGTCTTTTAACGGTACTTCATCCGTGGGATGATCACGGCTTTCCGTACTCTCCACAACGTCGGTGTCACCTTCACCGGAGGTTTCCGGACCGCCGTCGACCGTCAATTCGGCGCCGGCCTCCGGCTGAGAATCATCCTCCGGATCCTCGACGTCGAGCCCGCGCTCACTGTTGCGCGCCACTTCGATGATGCGATCATTCTTGTCCGGTTTAGCGAAAACCACACCCATGGTGTCCCTACCCTTAGCCGGCACTTCACTGACGTTGGAACGGACTACTTTTCCTCCGCCCATCACCACCAATACCTCATCATCCTCCCGGACAATCAGGGCGCCCACCAGATCTCCGCGGTCTTCGGCCAGTTTAGCGACCTTGATTCCCAATCCGCCCCGGCCCTGTAGACGATATTCGCTGACGGCGGTTCGTTTCGCGTAGCCGCCTTCGGTCACGATGAAAACAAACGAATCCTCGGTCACGACATTTGCCGCCAGCAGCTCGTCGGTGCCGCGGAACTTCATCCCCGTCACCCCCGAAGTTGCCCGCCCCATGGGACGCAACGCCTCGTCAGTCGCGGTGAAGCGGATGGACTGACCCTTGCGTGAAACGAGTTGCAGATCGTCCGTTTCGGACACCAGCTGCGCGGACACCAGCTCGTCCCCATCGCGCAGGTTGATCGCGATGACGCCGGCGGACCGGTTGGTGTCATAGTCCTCCAGCCGGGTCTTCTTCACAAGGCCGGCTTTGGTGGCAAGCACCAGATACGGCGACTGCTGATAGTCACGGAGATCCAAAACCTGGGCGATCGTTTCGTCCGGCTGGAAGGCCAGCAGATTTGCTACGTGCTGGCCCTTGGCATCGCGGCCGGCTTCCACAAGTTCGTAGGCCTTGGCTCGGTACACGCGCCCAAGGTTAGTGAAGAACAACAGCCAATGATGCGTGGTTGTGACGAAGAAATGCTCCACCACGTCGTCGCCTCGCAGCTGAGCCCCTTTGATGCCCTTGCCGCCGCGGTGCTGTGAGCGGTAATTATCGCTGCGGGTTCGCTTGACATACCCGCCGCGGGTGATGGTTACCACCATCTCTTCCTCGGGAATCAGGTCTTCCATGCTCATATTCGGGTCGTAGCCGAGCATAATGTCCGTGCGGCGGTCATCGCCGTACTTGTCCGCGATTTCCTTCAGCTCGGTACTGACAATGCCGCGCTGCACATCCTCGGAGGCCAGGATGCGGTTATATTCCACAATTTCGGCCTCGAGCTTGTCGTGGTCTTCTTGGATTTTCTGCCGTTCCAGGGCAGCCAGCCTGCGCAACTGCATATTGAGGATGGCCTGCGCCTGCACTTCATCGATCTCGAGCAGCCCCATGAGTCCATTGCGTGCATCCTCAACGGTCTGCGAACGGCGGATCAGGGAAATGACTTCGTCAAGGGCATCGAGGGCTTTCAGATAGCCGCGCAGAATGTGCGCTGCTTCCTCTGCCTTGCGCAGCCGATAGCGGGTGCGCCGGGCGATGACGTCCATTTGGTGGGTTACCCAGTGCCGGATGAAGGCATCCAGGCTCAGCGTGCGCGGTACGCCGTCGACAATGGCGAGCATGTTCGCACCAAAGTTGTCCTGCAGCTGGGTGTGCTTGTACAGGTTGTTGAGCACAACCTTGGCGACGGCGTCGCGCTTAAGCACGACGACGAGGCGCTGGCCGGTGCGCCCGGAGGTTTCATCGCGGAGATCGGCAATGCCGGATATCTTGCCGTCCTTGACGAGTTCGGCGATCTTGATCGCCAGATTATCCGGGTTTGCCTGAAACGGCAGCTCCGTGACGACCAGGCAGGTACGCCCCTGGATCTCTTCGACATTGACGACGGCACGCATGGTGATGGAGCCGCGGCCGGTCCGGTAAGCATCTTCGATACCCTGATGACCCAAAATCTGGGCACCGGTGGGAAAGTCCGGGCCCTTGATCCGCAGGATCAGCGCTTCAAGCAGCTCTTCCCGGCTTGCACCGGGATTGGCCAGATACCACTGCACTCCCTCAGCTACTTCCCGCAGATTATGCGGCGGGATATTCGTGGCCATACCGACTGCGATGCCGGAGGATCCATTGACCAGCAGGTTGGGGAACCGGGCCGGCAGAATCATCGGCTCCTGATTCTTGCCGTCATAATTGTCCTGGAAATCGACGGTTTCCTCGTCAATGTCGCGGACCATTTCCATCGCGAGCGGAGCCATCTTAGTTTCCGTGTACCGCGGTGCCGCGGCGCCGTCATTGCCCGGCGAGCCAAAGTTTCCCTGGCCGAGGGCCAGCGGGTAGCGCATCGTCCAATCCTGGATCAGCCGGACTAAAGCATCGTAGATGGACATGTCACCATGCGGATGGTACTGACCCATCACCTCGCCCACCACGCGGGCACACTTGTTGAACGAGCGCTCGGGCCGGTAACCGCCGTCGAACATGGCGTAGATGACCCGGCGGTGCACCGGCTTCAGTCCATCCCGGACATCGGGCAAGGCCCGGCCGACGATGACAGCCATGGCGTAGTCCAGATAGGACCGCTGCATCTCGGTCTGCAGGTCAACCTGCTCCACCCGGTCCGTCAGGACGGCTCCTTCAATGATGTCGTCCGCGCCCACAGGAACCTCGGGGGTTTCGTCGTCACTCATAGTTCAAGCATTCCGTTCCAGAAATATGTCGGATCAGTAATATGTTCGCTGGGCACTGTGAGGGCCCTAAATATCAAGGAAACGGACGTCCTTGGCGTTCTGCTGAATAAAATTGCGCCGGGACTCCACGTCCTCGCCCATCAGAACAGAGAAGACCTGATCGGCGGCCGCAGCGTCCTCCATGGTCACCTGCAGCAGCGTGCGATGATCCGGGTCCATGGTGGTATCCCACAATTCGGTATAGTCCATCTCTCCGAGACCCTTGTACCGCTGAATCCCGTTGTCCTTGGGAATGCGGCGTCCGTTAGCAAGACCATGCGCCATGACGACATCACGTTCCCGGTCGCTGTACACGTAATCGTGCGCCGCGTTGCTCCACTTAATCCGGTACAGCGGGGGCTGTGCGAGGTATACATACCCGTTTTCAATGAGCGGGCGCATGTAGCGGAACAACAACGTCAACAGCAGCGTGGTGATGTGCTGCCCGTCAACGTCGGCATCCGCCATCAGCACGATCTTGTGGTACCGGGCCTTGAGGACGTCAAAGTCCTCCCCAATGCCGGCCCCGAAGGCAGTAATCATCGCCTGCACCTCGGCGTTGCCCAGCGCGCGGTCCAGCCGTGCCCGTTCAACGTTCAAAATCTTGCCGCGCAACGGCAGCACGGCCTGCGTGGTCGGATTACGCCCGCGAACGGCGGAACCACCAGCGGAATCTCCCTCGACGATGTAGATTTCCGAAAGTGCCGGATCCTTGGACTGGCAGTCCTTAAGTTTTCCGGGCATTCCACCGGATTCCAGCAAACCCTTGCGTCGGGTGCTCTCCCGGGCCTTCCGGGCGGCCAACCGGGCCTGCGAAGCCTGGATGGACTTGCGGATCACATCCCGGGCGGGCCCGGGATTGCGTTCCAGCCAATCGCCCAGACCATCGGTGACTACCCGCTGGACAAAGCCCTTTACCTCGGAATTTCCGAGCTTGGTCTTCGTTTGGCCCTCAAACTGAGGCTCGGCAAGTTTGACGGAAATAACCGCAGTCAAACCCTCGCGGATATCATCGCCGGTAAGGTTCTCATCCTTTTCCTTGATGATGTTTTTGTCCCGGGCATATCTGTTGATCAGTGACGTCATGGCTGCCCGGAAGCCCTCTTCGTGGGTGCCGCCTTCGTGCGTGTTAATCGTATTGGCATATGTGTGGACACTCTCGGAGTACGCCGTTGTCCACTGTAGCGCCAGTTCAACGGCCATCTTGCGGCTCGTATCCTCGGTCTCGAAAGCTATGACGTCCTCATGGATGACATCAACCTTTTTCGATGAATTCAAATACTTTACGTAGTCGAGGAGCCCCTCGTTGTATTGATAAACCACCTCACGAGGGCCCGCAGTGGCCTGGCTTCCGCTGCCGAGTGAATCCAGATCAAGATCCTCGTCCTCGGAGACCGTTGTACTGGCCTGCCGCTCGTCAGTTAGGGTAATCCTCAGACCCTTATTCAGAAACGCCATCTGCTGGAACCGGGCGCGCAGGGTTTCAAAGTCGTAAACAGTGCTTTCAAAGATACTTGGATCCGCGTAGAACGTCTGCTTGGTCCCGGTATCTTCCGTGGCCTCACCCATCACCAGGCTGCCCTTGGGCTTGCCACCGTCCACAAAAGTCATGCGCCATACGTGACCTTGCCGCCGGACCTCGGTATCTACGCGCGCGGAAAGTGCATTGACGACGGAAATTCCTACGCCATGCAAACCACCCGACACCGCATAACCGCCGCCACCAAATTTTCCACCGGCATGCAATATGGTCATCACTACCTCGACCGTCGGTTTGCCTTCGGTCGGGTGAATATCGACCGGAATGCCTCTGCCGTTATCCACTACCTTGACGCCGCCGTCGGCTTGCAGCGTTATTTCAATATGGTCACAGTAGCCGGCCAGTGCCTCATCAACGGAATTGTCCACCACTTCGTAGACCAAGTGATGAAGACCGCGGGGACCGGTAGATCCGATGTACATTCCAGGGCGTTTGCGGACGGCCTCCAGGCCCTCCAGAACGGTGATGTCGCTGGCGCCATATTCCATCGGATGCGCAGGATTCCTATGGTGATTCGGCGAATCGGATGGCGCTGCGGCAGGAATCCCACCGGGAACGGTTGCTGTGTTCTCCGCGTCTTTCAGATGGTCCGGATTCTCCGGGTTGTTGGTAGTCACAGGCGCGTTCGACCCCTCTATTCTTCGTTGGCAAGCGCAGGAACGTCATGGTTGCAGGTGTTCGAATGCCTCATTTTGCGGCGCTTCAATCGCTGCAGGAGACGCAACCCTAGGAGCACCGTCCTGTGTGGTGCTGGACCAACAGTCTCCGGTGTCCCCTTTTCATCTAATTCTACCTTGTTGGAGGCCCAAATCTGCCATGAATAGGGCCTGAGCGGCTAAAAATGCCGGACAGGAGACGATTTAACCCATACCGATGAGGGGATATACACCCGGAGGCGATTTCGCCGTCCTGTCTGGCCCTCACTGCACCCGCGCATGCCCGCCCAAACACGACTTAACAGGTATTTCTAGCCGTAAGTATCCCGAGGCCCTCGGCCCTTAACAGTCCGGTAGCCCTTTCGCCAATTCGGCGCCGCTGGAGCTAGTACCTGAATCTTTGTCACGACACCGGCACCTAACTCGGTGTCGAACCGAGCCAGCAGAGAAAAACTCAACAGACGCAGCTGAGTGGCCCAGCTGGTGGAATCACAACGAACCTGCAGCGTTGTTCCGCTAAAACTCTCCGGCTGGCAGTGAGCGGAAATATCCGCGCCGACTAAGGTGTTCCACTGGGCCATCACCGATCCTACGGCGACCGGCGATGACCAGCCGCGTTCACTGACCAGTCGGCTGACCACACTTCCTAAACCCAACGGATCACGACCCGAGTCCTTGACATCCAAAAAGGTCCGCCGTCTGGATTTTGGTTTCTCAGCCGGCCGTCGCCCCGGTGCAAGTCGTATCTCCCCTCGCTGCGCCGCGGCTGTCCTCATCCTATTCAACGCGGCTTGGGCAGCATCTACTTCGGTTGGTGTATGGACTTGGTCCGGATCGTCAGCCTTCATCCCGTGCCAGCCCTCCGGGAATTACTTGGATGTGGGCCCCTGACAGCTCTGCAGGAATATCTGCATCCACCGCAGCCGTCACCAGAACCTGCTCCGCGGTGGAGACGATGGCTGCCAGCTTGCTGCGCCGCTGGACATCCAGTTCCGCAAAAACGTCATCCAATATCAGGATTGGCGCATTCCCTTCGATCTGCGCGTCCTCCAGCAGAACGTAATACGAGGCCAGCCGCAAAGACAGCGCTATGGACCAGGTCTCTCCGTGCGAGGCATATCCACGGGCCGGTGCCTGACCTAACGTAAGCTCAAGCTCGTCCCGATGCGGTCCGACCAGGGAAAGTCCGCGTTCAAGTTCCCGACGGCGGGCCGCTACAAAACTATGCAGATACCGTTCCGTTAGCTCCGGTATGGACATCGCGGCCAACACTTCCAGTTCCTCGGCGCCGGGCTTTCTTCCGATCTGCTCTCCAGCAGAGGTTTCGTTGAGATACTCACCAGGCTCTCCTTCAGTGGACGGTCCCAGACTTGAGCGATAGTGCGCACTCAACACCTTAGATCCATCGGTGAGCTGTTCGTAGGCGGCAGCCAGATGTGGTTTCAGTCGTTCCAGCAATTCGAGCCGGGCCGACAGTAGGGCGGCGCCGGCGGTGGCCATGTGTTGATCCCAGACGTCAAGCGTTGCCTGATGGGTTTCGCTGACACCTGCCCGGGAATACATTTGGCTGCGTGCGGATTTCAGCAGCGCATTACGTTGCTTGAGGACACGTTCATAGTCACTGCGGGTAGCTGCGTGGCGCGGGAGCAAGGCAACGAGAAGTTCATCGAGAAAGCGCCGCCTGCTTCCCGGATCTCCCTTGACCAAGGAGAGGTCCTCTGGAGCAAAAAGAACCGTTCGACAAATGCCGAGTATGTCACGGGCACGGACGGGATTGGCCCGGTTAATGCGGGCCCGGTTGGCCCTCCCGAGATTAATTTCAACTTCGAGACCGACGGTCTGTGAACCCCGCACCAATCTGGCCCGCACCAGTGCCCTGTCACTGCCAAAGCGCAGGAGCGGTCCATCAGAACTGACCCGGTGGGAACTCAGCGTGGAAAGATATCCCACTGCTTCCACCAGGTTGGTTTTGCCGAGGCCGTTTGCTCCTACGAGAACTGTTACGCCTGGTTCCAAGGACAGGTCAACTTGGGCATAACTACGGAAGTCGGACAGAGAAAGGTGCTGCAGATACACGCCGGGTTCGGGCTCCTACCGTCAGGATGAGGCTGTAGTAGAGGGTTTTGTTGCATGTCCGCCAAATTGATTTCGCAGGGCGGAGACCATCTTCATCGCAGGTGAATCTTCCTGCCGGGACGCGAACCGGGCAAACAGCGCGGCAGTGATGGCCGGAGCAGGGACTGCACTGGCAATCGCCTCTTCCACCGTCCACCGTCCTTCCCCCGAATCATCAACGTAACCGGCAATCGCGGTCAAGGCCGGGTCTTCCTCCAACGCCTTAACCACAAGATCCAGCAACCAGGACCGCACTACGGTTCCCTTTTGCCACGCGGCAAACGTGCCCGGGACGTCCTTGATGATGTCCTTCGCCATTAACAGCTCATAGCCCTCGGCATAGGCCTGCATGAGCCCGTACTCGATGCCATTGTGAACCATTTTTGCATAGTGACCGGCTCCGATCTCCCCGACATGGACGAAACTCTCAGCCCGATCTCCCGCCGGCCGCAAGGCATCAAAGAGCGGCATGGCAGCTTCAATATGGGCCTTCTCCCCGCCAGCCATTAAACCGTAGCCGTTAGCAAGACCCCATACACCACCGGAAACTCCACAATCGACAAATCCAATGCCCTTCTCAGCCAGCACCGCGCCGTGCTTTTGGTCTTCGGTAAATCGGGAATTGCCGCCGTCAATGATGAGGTCACCGTCATTCATCAGTGTTGCAAGCTCGCTGATGACGTCGTCGGTGATCTTCCCGGCGGGGACCATAACCCAGATGGTCCTCGGTGACGGCAGCGCTTTAATCAGTTCGGCGAGGGACGGAACATCGGATACATCGGGATTGCGATCGTAGCCGATGACGTCTAAACCAGCATCGCGGAGGCGCGCCCGCATGTTGAAGCCCATTTTTCCAAGACCGATGAGACCGATATTCACGGTTTTTCTCTTTTCTGGAGGTAAGTGTTTCTAGGATTCACGGAACTGCGCGCCGCCCTTTCGGACTGCTTTTGCGTGGACTTCTTACTGGCTGGGAAGCCGTACGGGCATTACCAAATAGCGATAGTCATCCTGATTTTCGCCCTCAAGCTCTGCCTGGGCGGTCATCATAGCTGGTTTGGGAGCGGAGGTAAATGAGAACCTGACAAATTTACTGTCGAAGGCGTTCAGACCCTCACTAAGGTAGTGCGGATTGAAGGCAACGGTAATCTCTTCCCCGACAAGGGCCGCCTCCAAGGCTTCCGAAGCTTGGGCATCCTCGCCGGTACCGGCATCAAGGTTGAGCTGACCGTCAGTAAAAGCCAAGCGCACCGGAGTGTTGCGTTCGGCAACCAAAGATACGCGGCGCACGGCTTCGGTGAGGGCGCTGGTCTCAACTGTTGCATGAATCGGGGTGTTGTCTGGAAAGAGCGAACGGATTTTGGGATATTCTCCGTCGACCAGGAGTGAGGTGGTGCGGCGGCCACCACTTTCAAAGCCAATGAGCTCACTGTTGGCGGACAAAGCGATGTTCAAATCCCCGGATCCGCCAAGTGTTTTTGCCACTTCGTTGAGTGTTTTTGCTTTGACCAGGGCACTGGCCGAGAGCCCCGGGACATTGGGTCGCCAATGCACCTCGCGAAGGGCCAGCCGGTAGCGGTCCGTGGCAAGCAAAGTGATCAGATCATCTTCTATTTCCATCTTGACACCGGTCAGGATGGGAAGGGTGTCATCCTTGCTGGCGGCGATGATGACCTGGGAAACGGCTTGCGCGAAGGCATCACCGGACACGGTGCCGCTGATGTCCGGCAAGGGAGGCAATTCCGGATAATCGGCGACGGGCATCGTTGCAAGGTTGAATCGGCTGCTGCGACAGCTAAGGATGACTTTTGATCCGTCGGTCTGAATATCCACGGGGGCGGACGGCAGGCTGCGGCAGATGTCTGCAAGCAAACGCCCGGAAACCAGGATTGTGCCCTCTTCGGCAATGTCCGCAGGTATTTCCAGCCTGGCGGAAATTTCGTAATCGAAGCTGGCCAGACTGACGGTGCCGGCCTCGGCTCGGAGCAGCAACCCGGAGAGTACTGGCACGGGAGGACGCGGGGATAGTGACCGGGCCGTCCAACTTACGGCTTCTGCCAGGACATCCCGTTCGACTCGGAACTTCACGGAAGGGTGCCGCCTTTCAGGGGTGAAAATTATCGTCGGAAATTTGCGCCGAACTGGCGGGAGAAGACTCTGACCGAACTACATGCTTCCAGTCAGCTTAGCGCCTTGCCATACCGGGAATCACATTGTCATTGGGGCCGGTCGGGGCGGGTGCTCAGCTTTGGGGGGAGAACGTAAATGTTGTTTGGAAGAACAAGTTTTTTAGGATTCGTAGTGTTAATAACCCCTGTGGAAACTGTGGATAACCGCATCCAATTGCGTCAGTCCGGCGAACTTGGCTGTGCAAAGAATGTGGACCCATCGGTACTGGTGCAGCATTGGTGGTGGACAACTTTCCTTGTGTTTTCGGGGATCCACAGGGGGGATAGGAGTTGTACCCCGACTGACCCGAGTTATCCCCCAAGTTATCCACAAGTCTGTCCACAGGCCAGGATTGGCTCACCCTTCACGCTGTTGTTGCTTGATTCTGTTGGTCAACTCGGTGACCTGGTTGTAGATTGCCCGACGTTCGGCCATGAGTTCACGAATTTTTCTGTCCGCGTGAATGACGGTGGTGTGGTCCCGACCGCCGAGTTCCTGTCCAATTTTGGGAAGCGACATGTCAGTCAGTTCGCGGCACAGATACATCGCGATCTGGCGTGCTGTAACCAATGTCCGGGTTCGGGATTTACTGCAGAGCTCCTCCAAGGACAAATTGAAGTAGGCAGCAGTTTGCCCCAGGATCGCGGTGGCGGTGATCTCCTGTGCTCCCTCATCGGTAATGAGATCCTTGAGCACAATCTCGGCCAGGGCAACATCCACTGGTTGCCGGTTCAGGCTGGCAAACGCGGTCACCCGGATCAGGGCGCCTTCGAGCTCGCGGATATTGGTGGATATTTTGGATGCAATGTATTCAAGGGCATCATCCGGAGCAGACAGACCCTCACCGATGGCCTTCTTGCGCAAAATCGCGATGCGCGTCTCCAACTCAGGTGGTTGGACGTCCGTAAGCAGGCCCCATTCGAAGCGCGAACGCATTCGTTCTTCAAACCCCGAAAGCCGTTTGGGCGGCAGATCCGAAGTTATGACGACCTGCTTGTTGTGGTTGTGCAGGGCGTTGAAGGTGTGGAAGAACTCTTCCTGGGTGGCGTCCTTGTTGGCCAGAAACTGGATGTCATCGATGAGAAGGATGTCCACGTTGCGATAAAGCTGCTTAAAGCTGGCCCCTTCATCATCCCGGATCGAGTTAATGAAGTCATTGGTGAACTCTTCCGAATTCACATAGCGAACACGGATACCCGTGTAAAGACGCCGGGCATAGTGCCCGATGGCATGCAAGAGGTGGGTTTTCCCCAGTCCAGAATCGCCATAGATGAATAGCGGGTTGTAAGCCTTGGCCGGCGCCTCGGCGACGGCCACGGCGGCAGCATGGGCAAAACGATTTGACTGCCCGATCACGAAACTGTCGAACACGTATTTGGGGTTAAGTCGCCCGAACTCCTGCGAAGTGCTCGGGAGGGTTGGGGCGGGCTTCATCTCGGGCTCGCGCCGGATGACGGCAGGTTCCTGCGGCTCTTCCTTTTCCTGAACAGGCATCAGATCGGCGTTTATGCTGAATGCGCACAGAATATCGGCGGAAAAGACCTCACGCAGGGCATCGTCGAGGGCTTTCTTCAGCTGAGTCTGGAGGACCTCGCGTGTGAGTTCGTTGGGCACAGCCACCAAAAGTGTTGTTCCGATCAGGCCCAACGGCTGGGCGAGGAAAACAAAGCCTCGTTGTCGCGGAGTTACATGGTCATTTTGTTCCAGGATCCGCACGACCCGGCGCCATGAACTCCCGACATCATTTATCTCGTCAGTGCTCATTGTTCAGCTCATCCACTTCAGTGCTCATCCGTACGCCTGCTCATTACATCCTCTTGGTTTTCTGGGTCACCGACTGCCGATCGGTCATCCACAGAGTTATTCACAGCCAGTGGATAACCAACTACTGGGCAAGCCTAGGGGATGAAAACGGCAGAAGATAGCAGGGAAAGTCCTTGTGGATAAATGTCACAGCGAGGTACTCCAAAGGCAGGTTTTGGCGCACTTTCACGGCCTGGACCGTAGTCAAACGGGAGGAGCCGCGGGGTTACCCAGGACTGCCCGTTTGACTGTGGACCTCAGCATGACCTAACGTGATGAAGTCCTTTGTGTCTACTATGTGCTGATTGGCATGTGCCCAATGCGGGTGCCAGTAGATACCTGATTCTTCGCGTCGGCCTGTTCTTCCCCCTGTTGCTACGGGCAAGGCGCATCTTTAGATTGTCTTGGAGTAACCCAACGTGAGCAAGCGGACTTTTCAGCCGAATAATCGCCGTCGTGCCAAGAAGCACGGCTTCCGTCTTCGTATGCGCACCCGCGCGGGACGTGCCATTCTCTCGGCACGTCGCGGCAAGGGCCGCGTCGAACTGTCGGCCTAAACAACACCCCCTGACTATTTTGTCGGACACTGTTTCAACGAGCACCGTGTGCTCATGTTTGTCGAAACCGATCCACTTGCAGCCTTCATAACGGTGCTTGCCACCGGAAACCGACTGCGGGCCTCGGCCGACTTCTCAAATACTGTACGTTCCGGTGTCCGCAATGGACGCCGGAACGTAGTGTTATATGCAGCCTCTACAGATCCCGATGAACCGACCAAGGTCGGTTTCATTGTGGCAAAATCGGTTGGGAACGCTGTTGCACGGAACCTCGTTAAGAGGAGACTGAGAGAAGCGGCGGCAGCTACGGTGCACGCCCATCCACAAGGTCTCAATATTGTGGTCCGAGCGCTACCCGCTTCGGCGGGCTCGCAATGGCCGCAGTTATTGCAGGATTACCAGAATGCGTGCCGCAAGGTGCTCGACCGGCTGGCTGCCGGTGGATAAAGGGCAAGGGAAGGGACTGACAGGCGTGACATCAACAGATATTGTTCACTCCCTTTTTGGCCACCCCGCTGCGGCAGGCCACCGGCGTACGCGGAGCTTTTGTGCTGTCGTACTCCGGCCCGTAGCAGGCTTCCTTTGGCATTTGCCGCGCAATCTCCTGATCCTGACTTTGGCACTCTATCGTCGGCTGATTTCGCCGCTTTATGGGCCGGTCTGCCGGTTTTTCCCCTCCTGTTCCGCCTACGCCATGGAAGCGCTTGTGGTTCACGGCGCAGTCAAGGGCAGCTGGCTGGCAGGAAGAAGGCTCATTCGTTGCCACCCGTGGAATTCCGGCGGGTTGGATCCGGTTCCTGCTGGCGGCCATGACCATGGAAGTGACCCGGCAACGGTCCCTTACATTATCCAACTGAATCACCCGGACAAGTTTCTAGCTATTCAGTCTGATGCAGAAAGCCGCCAAGCGGCTTGAGGAGAATAAAAAAGAATGTTTGATTTCTTCGGGACGATCCTGGCGCCGTTCAAATGGGTGGTGTCGTGGATCATGGTGATCTTCCACGACGGCTTAACCACCATGGGCTTGCCGTCCTCTTCGGGCTGGACCTGGACCCTGTCCATTATCGGTCTGGTGCTGGTCATTAGAGCGGCCCTCATTCCGGTCTTCGTGAAGCAGATCAAGGCTCAGCGGGGAATGCAGGCCCTGCAGCCGGATATGAAGAAGCTGCAGGCTAAATACAAGGGCAAAACCGATCAGTTATCCCGTCAGGCCATGGCCCAAGAGCAGATGGCCTTGTATAAGGAACATGGGACCAACCCATTTTCGGCCTGTCTGCCGATGCTGATCCAGATGCCGTTTTTCTTCTCCCTGTTCCAGGTACTTTCCGGGGTTTCCAAGGCTGCCACCCAGACTCAGGAAGGCATAGGTGCGCTGAGTCACCAACAGGTTCAGCAGTTTGATCAGGCGCAGATTTTCGGTGCTCCGCTGTCCTCAGCGTTCCTTCCGCAGGTTCAGAACGGTGATGTCAATGTCGCCGTCGTCATCTTGTCTATCATCATGATTCTGGCCATGACTGCGTCGCAGTTCATCACGCAAAAGCAGATCATGTCGAAGAATATGTCCGAAGATGCCATGGCCAGCCCGTTCATGAAGCAGCAAAAGATGATGCTTTATGTACTGCCTTTAGTCTTCGGAGTTGGCGGGATAAACTTCCCCATTGGTGTACTCATCTACTGGACCACCACGAACCTGTGGACCATGGCCCAGCAGTTCTTCGTCATTCGCAAGATGCCGACACCGGGGTCCCCGGCATACCGTGAATACCAGCAGCGGCGGGCAGCGAAGGGTCTTCCCCTGCTCAGCGCCAGTAAGAAGCCCGAGCCGGTTGTTGAAGCGGTAGTTGAACCCACCGGACAGCGGTTGCAACCGCAGCGCAAGAACAGGAAGAAGAAATAATGACTGCTGACAGCCCCGCCGAGCTTGCCCCCGATGACGCTGTTGTGGTCTCGGAAGAGGCAACCGGAGACTCGGTGAACCGTCTCGAAGAAGAGGGCGAGGTTGCCGCGGATTACCTTGAAGAACTGATGGATATTGCCGATATCGATGGTGATATTGACATAGAGGTTCGGAACGGACGGACATATATTTCGATCGTCTCGGACGAGGTTGGATCAAATCTACAGTCCTTGGTCGGTGATGCCGGCGAAGTTTTGGAGGCGCTGCAGGAACTCACTCGCCTTTCGGTGCTGTCCGCGACGGAGAGTCGTTCCCGGTTGGTATTGGATATTTCGGGTTATCGGCAGGAACGCAACGTGGAGCTGACAAAAATTGCCGCGGACGCCGTCGAGCAGGTACAAAAGCAAGGTGGACAGGTTTCCCTGCCTCCTATGGGGGCCTACGAGCGCAAGATCGTCCACGATGCCATCGCTGAGCTTGGTTGTCTCAGTGACTCTGAGGGTGAAGGGGCCGATCGCCACATAGTGGTCTCCGCGGCCCAGTAATAACCGAATGGGGCGCAGCCTGTTCCGGCGTACGGCACAGTTGCAGGAAAATAGGAGACTTTGTGGTTGAACCTAGCGGTAACGAACGCGTTGCAGCCGAGAAGATTTTCGGCGTGCGCCTTGGATTAGTGGAACGGTTTGTTGAGCATCTCGCAACATCTGGGATCGAACGGGGATTGATCGGTCCGCGCGAAGTACCGCGTTTATGGGGTAGACATGTGCTCAACTGCGCGGTTGTCACCGAATTAATAGCCGACGGCGCCAGAGTAGCGGACGTGGGCAGCGGCGCCGGGCTGCCGGGTCTCACCCTGGCTTTGGCCCGCCCGGACCTCCACGTAACCCTGATTGAGCCGCTGGAACGACGGGTGGCGTGGCTTGAAGAGGTCGTCATCGATTTGGATCTGGAGAACGTAGAGATCATGCGGGCCCGCGCTGAGCAGGCCATCGGCAGGGTGGACTGTGACGTTGTGACCGCACGTGCCGTGTCGGCGCTGGATACACTCGCCGGCCTGACTATTCCTTTGCTGGGTGGCGAGGGTGAGTTATTGGCCATCAAGGGTCGAAGTGCGCAAGAGGAATTAGCTAAAGCGGCAAAGGTCATCCGCAAACTCGGTGGTGTGAAGACGAGCGTAGTTATGGCGGGAACGGATATTTTGGACGAGCCGACAACAGTGGTTCGGGTCCAAGTGTCCAAACGCTAGCGTGCGCACGGTTTTGGGGACGTCAGTTACAGATATTGACGGGAAACGCCGCGGATTAGCACAGACCATGTGCGTGAGACGGCGATTTCCCCGGGGACTTGTGCGTCCTAACGGTTAGGCTAGAGACCGGTCAACGCTTACCTTATGAAAGTGAGAGTGTCATTGTGACCAGCAGCGAAGCGCCTTCGCAGCGGATCCCGCCATTTATGTCCTTGGGTTCAGCTCGCTCGGGCTCGCAATCGGTCACGGCTTCTGGAGTGACGAGCCGATCGGCTTATAATCAATCGAAATCAGTTGATAATGCGTCCAGAATCAATGTTTCACGTGAAACCCCAGCACAAGCCGCGCCAATCTATGCAGCAACCTCAGACGACGGCAGCCCAATCGCCCGCCAGCTTGTCAGCGAGACAAGGCGTCGGGAACGCCTACTGGGCCGCGGGCTTCCCAAGCCCACTAAAACCCGCATTATGACGGTAGCCAACCAAAAGGGCGGCGTGGGAAAAACGACAACCACGGTTAACATTGCTGCCGCCCTGGCCTCGGCGGGTCTGCAGGTCCTCGTGGTGGATATTGATCCGCAGGGAAACGCATCCACTGCCCTCGGCGTAGAACACCACGCAGACGTCGACAGCATTTATGATGTGCTGATAAATGATTTCCCGCTGGCCGATGTTGTTGCGCCGTGCCCTGACATAGCGAACCTTATCTGTGCGCCGGCCACGATTCATTTGGCTGGTGCAGAAATTGAATTAGTATCACTGGTGGCTCGAGAGCAAAGACTGCGCCGTGCTTTGGATACTTATTCGGAGCACCGTGAGAAGTCCGGCGAAGCTCGCTTGGATTACATATTCATTGATTGTCCACCTAGCTTGGGCCTGCTCACCGTCAATGCCTTCTGTGCTGCCAACGAGGTACTCATACCTATCCAGTGCGAGTATTACGCGCTAGAGGGCCTTAGCCAGCTGCTGAAGAACATCGAGATGATACAAAAACACCTCAATGCTGCCTTGGAAGTCTCAACGATATTGTTGACGATGTACGACGGCCGCACCAACCTGGCGGCTCAGGTCGCCGCGGACGTAAGGGAGCATTTCCCTGATCAGGTGCTGAAGGCAGTTGTTCCCCGGTCCGTCCGGATTTCCGAGGCCCCAAGCTATCAGCAAACGGTGATGACCTACGACCCATCTTCAACCGGTGCGTTGTCTTACTTGGAAGCCGCGACCGAGATAGCCGAACGGTAGACTCGTTTGTAGCACTTTCACCACTGTGGCCGGTTTCGTGTGCCATTCCATCGGAAGGATTAGTCCATTGACTGAAAAGCGTAGAGGACTTGGCCGTGGCCTGGGTGCATTGATACCCAATTCCCCTCAGACAGAGGGCGAGGCCGACTTGCCACCGGTACCTTCACCACGCCCAGTGGACTTGTTTTTTCCGGAAGCGACCATGAAGAAGGTTTCCCGCTCGGCTGCAGCACGAGTTGAGCAAGAGCCTGAGTTGGTTCAGGTCCCCGGGGCGAGGTTTGCCGAAGTCCCGGTACTGGACATTCATCCGAACCGCAAGCAGCCCCGCACCGACTTCGATCAGGACGCGATGGACGAACTGGTCCACTCCGTCAGGGAAGTTGGAGTTCTTCAGCCCGTAGTCGTCAGGACTTCCACCGAGAGCGGCCCCGAGTCCTATGAGCTGGTCATGGGTGAAAGGCGATGGCGGGCATCGCAGCTGGCAGGTTTGGAGACTATTCCCGTCATCATTCGGAATACCACTGACGATAACCTCCTCCGCGATGCGCTGCTGGAGAATCTCCACCGTAGCCAGCTGAATCCGTTGGATGAAGCTGCGGCCTACCAACAATTACTTGAGGACTTCGGCACCACTCACGAGGAACTTGCGGATCGAATTGGCCGGTCACGACCGCAGGTCTCCAATACACTGCGGTTGCTCAAATTGCCCGCGTTAGTACAGCGGCGTGTTGCCGCAGGAGTGCTGTCCGCCGGGCACGCCCGGGCGTTGCTTGCTTTGCCGGACAGCCTTGCCATGGAGAGACTGGCCCAGCGGATAATCGCCGAGGGGATGTCGGTCAGGGCTACGGAAGAGGCCGTCTCGCTGTATCAGGCCCCGGATGCCAACAACAGGGTACCCGCGCACAAGGTCAGCGCCAGACACGAGCGGCTGGACTACCTGGCTACTTCGCTGTCCGATAAATTGGACACAAATGTCAAGATTTCGCTCGGCGCCCGCAAGGGAAAGGTCAGTATTGAATTCGCCTCTGTCGAAGACCTGAACCGCATCATGGATGTCCTTGCTCCGGGAGCAGGCGGCTAAAGAGCGGATTGTGCCTGGCTCCGCGCCAACCGGACGGCAGATGCCAATTTGTGCGTTGGCCAGGATGGATCCTAAGGACAACCAGGGAGACGCTCGCCGCCACAATACCGGACATCGGCACGTACGCCGCAGGGGCCGCCCTCGGTACCTGAAGGGTAGCAGCTGGTGATCAAGGTCTCTGGAACAGCTCGAAGCCCATACAAGGCCCGTCAGCGGCCGATGATATGCAGTTCCAGACGCGCTTGGGCCTCCGGAGTCAGTTGGGCTCTCCAAGCGCGGCGGAAATGAATAAGCGGCTGCTGGGCGGTGCAAGTTGCCGTCACGATGTCCAGACCTCCGACTTGCAGCTTGTTTCCTGGGCATCTTGTCCGGGCCGGTTGAAAATATACCTATCCCGGCCTGTTCTTCCGCCTTTGTTTCACGTGAAACAAGCGAGATCGATTTTCTCAGGTCTGCAGGCGGGGTAACCCCCCAATGAGACAATTATGACGGTAGCGCTGAGTACTGACTTAGACGCTAGCGGTCGTAGGTCGACTGTCGGCCAATGACAGCGAACTGGATCAATCCAAAGGACCTAGTGATTCCGTCGGGCTCATGAAATGAACTACTGTGCTGCTATTTATCTGTTAGGCTGCGGTGCCCTGACGTATTAGATGCGTTTCACGTGAAACATGCAGCTATAGACGGACATCCTGAAGAGCCGCCGCGGAAAGACAAGTCGTCGTGGTCAACGCCCATATATCCTGATCTGTAATTATGGTGCCATTGGGAGAATCTGTTACGGGAGGACTTCAGTGAGGCGAGCTCCCCAGCGCCGGCTATGTTGCACTGGCTATAGGTTGTGACTGTGTAGTTATGTCGGGAAGCAGATGCTAGAACGCTTAAAGTGGCAATAGATGGAACCTGCAGTTTGATCTTGACTACTGGCAGCTTTCCGAACGACCGTTCCTTGGGTAGAACCTGCAGCTTTGTTGCTTCTTTTAGGCCACCGAGGGTTGGCCAGTATCGATCCTGTGGGCAAAATGTTTGGGTCTAAGTTGGGGCGCTTGTCTATTATCTACGAGGTTTTGAGGAATTCAGTTTGGTCAACTTCTACCGCATGAGCCCAAGTCGCTCGTTTCACGTGAAACATTCGGAGAGGAACAGCGGGACTTGAAGACTTGGTTGCCAGCTAACCCGGGCAATTTTGACACTGGTCATTGGACTTGGAGTTTTTGGGATCCTCAAAAGCCCCATCCACGGGTACGATGCCCGAAGGCAGAGACTGACGCGGCTTCACGCGCGACGACGTATTTTTGACGGAAACCTACCATTTGCTCGTTTGGGGCCGACGTTAGGCATTACTTTTTGCTTGGTCACCTCGCTTTGTCGTAGAAGTTAAGTCCTCGCTTCTGCCGTGACGTGGTTACACCCCTCTTACCGTGAGTGCGTGACCCCGTCAGCAGGTGGGCTGTGGTGCTTACCATGATTGTGGTGCTGCCGGTCAAGGGTGTTGTCGATACCGCTGCTGCTGCGTTTCACGTGAAACATTCACGGCCTATGAAGCGGAAAGCGACAGCATCCTGGGGTGTCCAGAGCCATTATGTCCTTGCCGCACAAGTGAAGGTGGACCTGGGGAGGAAGGACGGCCAGTTCATCGGCAGGGTCAGCATTGATGACCGGCCCGAGGAGGCCTGGGATCGCAGTGTTCCTGGATCGTTGGAGGAGGATCTGATCTTCGGTCAGGGTGATAAACGTGCTGTCGCTACGCTGGTGGATCGGCCCAGTACGTTGCTGATTATGCTGGGCCTGACAGTGGCTGCAGATTTTCCCGTGCACTGCGCCCCCTCGTATTCACTCCGGGGAGTGACCACAAGCGAAGAACACCGCCGCTCTGATCCGGGAGTATCTGCCCAAGGGTATCGAGTTGACCAGCCACCAGCACTATCTGGACGCCATCGCGGACGAACTCCTTCGACCGTCGTCGTGCCGTCCTGGGATTCCTCACACCACGTGGAGACATCACCAAAATTACCCACGATATTTTTGCTGCGACGGCTAGACACCGCCGAGGCCCTGAACTCATATAGCTTGGCTTTTGTCTGCGGTTGGCCGGTGATCACGCGGGCAGAGTTTTGAAAAACTCCAACGACACCAAAAAAGCCAGCGCCGCCTATTCGCTGCAAAAAGTATCCTAATGCAGAAAGAGGCGGCGCTGGCGGGGGAAAACGGTGGGAGGTGAGCCTACTTCAGGAACTCAGCAAATTCCTTTTCGAAGTACTGCTTCGGCCTGGCCCCAATGACGGTACCCTTGACCTCTCCGCCCTGAAACAGATAAACCGCAGGAATAGAGGTTATTCCGTATTGGGCGGCGATGCCCGGATTCTCGTCGATGTCTACCTTGACGACGTCAATCTTGTCGGCATACTCCCCGGCCATTTGATCCAGAATGGGGCTGAGCTTCCGGCACGGGCCGCACCATTCCGCCCAGAAGTCGACGATGACTGGTTTGCCGGCCGCTAGAACATCGGCCTGAAAGCTTGCGTCGGTGGCGATTTTCGCATTACTCATGGAATCCTCTTTCGTTATCGGATGCTGGACGATTGAACAGCCGTCACTGGTGAGAGCTGTAAGGGGGCTGTGGACAGAAAGTGTTCGACGTCTACCGCTGCCGCACAACCCGATCCGGCGGCGGTGATTGCTTGACGGTACGTGGCGTCGATGACATCGCCGGCGGCAAAGACCCCCGGCAGGCTGGTCTTGGAGGATCGGCCGTCAACGGCAATTGTGCCGGCAGAAGTCAATGCGAGTTGGTGCTTAATGAGATCAATCCGAGGATCGTTGCCTATAGCAACGAATACTCCGGTGACGGCAAGGTTGCTCTTGACTCCCGTGATCAGATCATTGAGCCGCAGTCCAGAAACTTTAGCTTCCCCGTCAATTCCTACGACTTCGGAATTCCAGACGAATCTGATCTTGTCATGGTTGAGCGCCCTATCCTGCATGATCTTTGAAGCGCGTAATGTATCCCGGCGATGCACCACGGTCACGGTGCGGGCGAACTTGGTGAGAAAAAGGGCCTCCTCCATGGCTGAGTCACCCCCGCCAATCACGGCAATGTCCTGATCCTTGAAAAAGAATCCGTCACAGGTGGCGCACCAGCTCACCCCATGCCCGGAGAGTCGTTTTTCGTCCGGTAGGCCCAATTCGCGGTAGGCGGATCCGGTGGAAATTATGACGGCTCGGGCAGTGAACACCTGACCGTCACCAAGTGTGACTTTCTTCACATCTCCGGCGAGGTCCAGCGTCGCCACGTCCTCGTACATGATTTCGGTACCAAAGCGTTCCGCCTGCTTCTGGAACTGATCCATCAGGTCGGGCCCCATGATCCCCTCCGGGAACCCCGGGTAGTTTTCCACATCGGTGGTGTTCATCAGCTCGCCTCCAGCCGTCACAGAGCCGGCAATGAGCAATGGCCGCAGATTAGCGCGGGCTGTGTACACGGCGGCGGTGTAGCCCGCGGGGCCCGAGCCCACGATAATTACATCACGGACGTCTGTGGCCAGGCTTACTTCGGTGTTCACGGGGCGGAGAACCTCTTTCTGCATTGATGGACCCGATGGGTGGACCCTGCCTTCACCACAACTGGTTGGTGGCGGGCCTTATTCCGGACGGGGCGGGGATACCTTGTCAATGTTGGGACAACCGACCGTGTGTGTGGTCAGTTATTTGATAGTGATTTCTGCGATTTTTACGCCATAGGGATAGGACTGGAAGGTTTGTTGCTTCGGCAACTGCGTGAAGTTGATGATCACGTAGCGCGATTTGGTTCCCTGCGGCGCGCTCAGTGTGATGCTCGGGGCGGTAAAGCTACCCGTTCCAATCTCTGTTGCGCCGTCGAGTGTTGGTGTGGAGTTAGTCAGGAGACGGAAGCTTCCACCAGAGCCGCCCAGCTGTGCCAATGTCACTGAGTTGATGTCGGAGTCCTCTTTCAAGGTCACCACCAGATTAATACTGGAGGTCAATCCGGCGAAGGAGTCGTTGGAAAACTCCAGGGTCTGCCAGAACGTCGCGGGGTTACCGTCGAAAGTCATCGGCAGTTTTGAGTCGTATTCCTGCCCCAGATTCGGTGCATTTGGGCTGAGTCTGGTGACCGAGGCGATCACCGGCACGACGACCGGAGCCGCCGACGTCGCGGCTGACCCCGACACGGTCGGCGTGGAGCTTACCGAAGGCTGCTGGGAGGACGAGGCGGCGGGCGCGGCGTTTTGATTTCCGCTTAGCTGTCCGCCGAGATTAGTGACCGCCACGATGAGCGCGGCCACGATGAGGACGGAGACGACGCCGCCGACGAGCCAGCGTCCGCTCGTCTTAGGAGCATTGGCCGCATCATCATCATCCGTTTCCTCGTCCATGGAAGCCCCGCTCGCTTCGCGTGCGGACGCAGGAAAGCTAGCGGGTGTCCGGTACGCGCCAGACGGGGCCTCGGAACCATAGTCTTCCTGGGACCACAAGGTGACCTTGGCCGGGACGGCCGGGACGGCAGGAGCACTGATGCTTTCCGTTGCCGGCTGCGGAGCCGGCGTCGCCGCAGCGTGCAGCTCACTGGAAGCAGCTGCGGGTGTGTCCGTGGCTCGGACGGAGCGGTCCGCGGCCTTCTGCGACGCTGGACGCACCGGGGGCGCCGGATTCACCTGTGACGCTGGACGCACCGGGGGCGTCTGGCGCACTGGGGGCACCGGCGGAAGAGTCGGAGCGGATGCCGGTGCAGCGGGGACGTTGCGGCCGGAGGAGGTTGTGCTGCCCGTTGCCGGCGCACTTGCATCTGCCCCGTCGGGTCGTCTTGGTTCAACGGGCGAATTGTCCTCGTATACGTAGTCGTAGCCAGCGTTTTCTGCAGACTTTGGCCGCGGCATCCCAAAGATTTCATTGCCCAGCGTGTCAGTGAAAAACGGTTCCACATACGGTTCAGTGGGGACTACCAGGTCCAGCAGCTCCGCAGCCCCACTCTTGCTGGAAATCAGGTACGTTGAGCCGTCGCTTGTGCCCAGATCCAGAATCTGCAGGTTCGCGTGCCGCTCACCCGTGGCCACTTCCCGGGCACCGAGCGTAAGATTTTCGGCATTTTCCGGTCCGGCGACCAAAATGCTGACCGGCCGGTGAAGAACCTGGTCCATGCCTTCCAGGACGGCATCCTGCTCGGCGGTGAGCAGAATATGGGCTGTCACCTTGTAACGTCCGCCGAGGACCGAGCCCACGTCAACGGTTTCTGACACCGTGTCCTCCTTTATCGACCGGTACTACCTGCAGACCGGAAGTGGGCGCAGACGTATTAGCTCTCGATCTTATCGGATCCGGCAGGAAGGGCCGCGGGGCGGCACGCTGCGGTTATCGGAGTCCCGGAAGACGGCCGCGGAGTTTTCCCAGCAATGGGTCCAGAAAATCGTTGAGCTCCGTGGCCCGAAAAAGTCGCAACGCAACGAAGTAGACGGCCGCCATCGCCAATCCGACGACGGCGAGCACGAGGGCCGCTGCATAGATTGACCGCCATGCGAAACCGGCAAGGCTAAAGCCGCCCAATAGCCAAAGCACGCCGGCGCCGATAAGACCTGCCATAACGGCGGCACATAGGAACCTTAGGTGCGCCCGCATAATGGCGGCACCCCCGTAGTTGCCTAGTCTGGCACGGAGAAAGAAGTGCGTAACGACGACGGCGACGACGTTACCAAGGGTGTAACTCAGCGCCAGACCAAAGATGATCAAATGCGCCGGGAGGAGGGCCGCGAGCAGTGCGGTCCCGATTCCGAAGACAACTAGCAGGCTTTGGATAATGAACGGAGTCTTCGCATTTTCCGCTGCATAGAAGGCACGGTTCATCATAAAGTTCGCACTGAGGAAGGGGGAACCGAGGGCGAGGATGGCCAGGGTTGTGGCGATGAGCAGGGCAGAGTGGCGGCTGGAGGAACTAAAAAGCATGCCAAATTGTCCGCAGAGCACCAATAGAGCAATCGCGCCGAAGACAGTGGCAACCCCAGCGGTCCGCAGGCCGTGGGAAAGGGATGCAGACAGTCCGTCGCCGTCGTGGTTGGCTGCACTTCGTGCCATCCGGGTGAAGAGAACGGTGGCAATGGACAGCGCCACCACCGAATGCGGCAGGATGTAGACTTCGGTGGCCCGGCTGAGCTCGAAGGACGTCGCGATGCCCTGCCCCTCCGGGACCGTTCCGTCCGCCAAACTACCGGTGGGGATGGTGGCGATCTTTCCGATCAGCAGAAAGGTCAGGTTACCCACCACCATGGTGCCCATCGTCCAGGCGGCAACTTTGCCGGTAGCACCCAGCCCCACGCCACGCCATCCGAAACGCGGCCGCAGCCGCAGGCCCAACTTCTTTAGTGGCCACAGCAAAACGGCAGACTGAACAAGAATGCCCGCAGTGGCGCTGCCCGCGAGAATGAATGTCTGCGTCGGCGTCCAGTTTTCCACCGAGTGCGGGGCTGCAGCATTGCTCCCGGCGACGGCAATGAAGGTCACCAGCCCCAGGATGGCCACGATGTTATTGACCACAGGCGACCAGGCATATGCCCTGAATGAGCCGTGCGCGTTCAGTACCTGGCCGAGTAAGGCGAAGAGGCCGTAGAAAAAGATCTGCGGCAGCAATAGGGTGGCAAAGGCAGTAGCCAGCTTCAATTGGGCCCCGGAATAGTCAGCCGTCAGCAGGGTCATGATGGGACCTGCGGCGATGGTGATGAGCGCCGTAACGCCAAACAGCACTATGACGGCGAGGGTGAGCAGCCTGGAGATGTAGTCCGCTCCCTTGTCCGGCTGTTTGCTTGCCTTGATGACCTGGGGGACCAAAACCGCGTTAAAGACCCCGCCGGCCACCAGCAGGTAGATGATGTTGGGGACGTTATTGGCGGTGTCGAAGATGCCGGCAACCTGTGACCCGGCCACTGCCACGCCCAGCAGAATTCCCTTGATGAACCCCAAGACGCGCGAGGCCAAGGTTCCCACGGCCATATTGGCGCTTGAACGGGCAGCGGTTTCCGGCACGACGGCGGGCTGGCCCGCGCCGGGCAGTGGAGTAGGGGCTGGGGTTGCTGCTTGCTTTACCATCGCCACCCATCATCTCATTGCCGGGCTAAAAATCCTCCGGCAGGATTTCCTTGGCCAGATCGGCGATGCGCCGCTCATTGGGGAAGGAAAGGCGTTTGGGCAGGTCGGGGAGGTTAACCCATGCGACGTCCACCGCCTCGTGGTCCGGATCATTTTCGATGGTCAGGTGGCCGCCGGTGGCGCGAAGCAGATAATGGTGCACGGTCTTGTGCACGCGGTGCCCGCTGACGGTGAACCAATAATCGATACTGCCCAGCGGAGCGAGCACGGAGCCTCGAATGCCCGTTTCCTCTTCGATCTCGCGGATGGCGGCTTCTTCGTGGTTTTCCTGGTTCTCGGGATGTCCCTTCGGCAGACACCACTCAAGCCGGCCACCGCGGTTCAGGCGCGCAATAATCGCAACCCGGAGTTCGCCGTCGTACTTTTCAACCACGACGCCGCCGGCGGAAACCTCTTCCACGGTGGGCAGGGAGGACGCCGTCGGGTGGCCGCCGGGCGCCACATGGGCACCGATTGCCGACGGCAACGGTGTCCTCTTTGGAGCGCTCGGAACGGGATGGGCCATGATCTCCACTCTAACTACCTTTGTCTGAGGATGAGGACAGTTTGCAGCAGGCGTTGTCGATCGAATTTTCGACCGTTGAGGCGTCCGTGACGAAGGGCAATACCGAAAAGTCTGGCATTGTTAAAGGACTATGGTGCAAGTTCTTGATAGTTCATCCCTTGACCCGGTTGTCTTGGAACTCGGGCAGCTCTTTGTGGACGCCGGGCATGAAATTTCGCTGGTGGGAGGGCCCGTCCGCGATTTATTTTTGCGGCGCACTTCGCCGGACCTGGACTTCACCACTGACGCCACCCCGGATCAGACCCTGCGGGTGGCCAAGAAATGGGCGGATGCGCATTGGGAGGTTGGACGCGCCTTCGGGACCATCGCGTTCCGGAAGAACGGGCGGGGCGGAGTACCGCTGACCATCGAGGTCACCACCTATCGCGCGGAGGCCTACGAGAGGGATTCCCGTAAACCCGCGGTTGCCTTCGGGACATCACTGCAGGACGATCTGCAGCGGCGCGATTTCACCATTAACTCCATGGCCCTGCGCCTGCCCGCCATGGAGCTGGTGGATCCATTCGGCGGCGTGAGGGACCTGCAGGCCGGGGTCTTGCGGACGCCCGCGGCACCGGAGTCCTCCTTCTCCGACGACCCGCTGCGCATGCTGCGGGCCGCCCGCTTCGCCGCTCAATTGGGTATCACCGTACATCCCGATGTTCATGCGGCGATGACCGCCATGGCGGAGAGAATCGACATCATTTCCGCAGAACGCATCCGTGACGAACTGGTCAAGTTGATCTGTGGCGCGGACCCAAGAGCGGGTATCGACATTCTGGTGGACACCGGGCTGGCTGATCATGTGCTGCCGGAGCTCCCTGCCCTGAAGCTGGAGACGGATGAGCACCATCGGCACAAGGACGTCTATCAGCATTCCCTGCAGGTGCTGGAACAGGCGGCTCAGTTGGAAACGGGACCGGAAGGGGCCGTTCCTGGGCCGGACTTCATCCTGCGTTTTGCGGCCTTGATGCACGATTGTGGGAAGCCTTCCACGCGCCGCTTTGAACCGGCCGGGGCGGTGAGCTTCCGGCATCACGATGTGGTCGGCGCCAAGCTGGTCACGAAGAGAATGAAGGCGCTGCGCTTCGACAATGACTCCATCAAGGCCGTAGCGCGCCTGGTTGAGTTGCATATGCGCTTTTACGGCTACGGCGAGGCTGAATGGACGGATTCCGCGGTCCGCCGCTATGTGGCCGACGCCGGCCGTCTTTTGCCTCGGCTGCACCGATTGACCCGGTCGGACGTCACGACGCGCAATCAGCGCAAGGCGGACAGATTGTCCTTCGCCTATGACGACCTGGAGGCCAGAATCACGGGGCTCGAGGCGCAGGAGGAGCTCGCGTCCATACGTCCGGACCTGGATGGTGCGCAGATTATGGGGCTGCTGGGGCTCAAGCCCGGACCAGTCGTCGGCCGAGCCTATAAATTCCTGCTCGAGGAACGGATGGAACATGGTCCGTTGGAGCGGGAGGACGCGGAGCGCAGGCTTGCGCAGTGGTGGGCGGAGCAGCCGGAGGCCGACGACGACAGTAGTTACTGGCGCAGCGGCGAGTCCGCCGTTGCGCCAGTAAAGAAGGGAACACCATGAGTGTTGAATCGGTTCCGGCAGTGGTGCGCAGCACAGATAAGCTTCCCCGACTCTGGCTCTTGCGCCACGGGGAAACCGAATGGTCCCGCAGCGGGCAGTACACCGGGTTGACGGATCTGCCGTTGACCGAACGCGGCGAGGAGCAGGCACGCTCTGCCCGCGCAGCCCTGGCAGATGTTGATTTCTCCCTGGTGCTCACGTCGCCGCTGCAGCGGGCCCGCCGAACGGCCGATCTGGCTGGCTTCCCGCACGCCGTGGTGGAGCCGGCGGCGCATGAGTGGGACTACGGGGACTATGAAGGCATCAACAGTGCCGACATCCGCGCCAAGAACCCGGGATACCTGATCTGGAAGGACGGCGTGCCCAACGGCGAAACGCTGACGGAGGTGGCGGCGCGCGCGGATTCGGTCGTAGCCCGGGTCCTGAGCCCCCAACCGGACGGAACAACCGTGGGAAATGTACTGCTGGTGGCCCATGGTCATTTCCTGCGCGTGCTGGCGGCCCGGTGGATGGAGCTTGACGCGGTTGAGGGCCGGCATTTCCTGCTCGGAACGGCCAAAGTCTGCACTCTGGGCTGGGACAAACATACCCCTGCCATTGAACAATGGGGTTTGTAAAAAGATCCCATAAATCTGGGAATTTTTCCGTATCCGGCGTCGCCGCCCGGTAAGGAGGTGACACCGTGAACCGTTTCGCTGCGATCTCCGCGCTACGGCTGGCTACTGCCGGGTCCGGAAGTTGTCGGGACCAGCCGGTAAGCTCGCAGTCATGCAGGATTCCGAACCACCGCCGCGACGCAGACGTGCCCGCATTGCGGTCCCCACGCGCAGTGACGCACTGTTAAGCCGCATGACCGAAGCGATCGGCGGTCCATTGGGACGCCGAAGTGCCCCCGGCATCGTGAGTCCCGGATTCTTCACGGTTGAGCGAGTGTTGATCATAATGGTCACTGCCTCAGGAATTCTGGCAGTCCTGTTCAAATTTCACTGCAGACAATCCGGCTGGACCACCCCTGATCAATACTCAACAACCTGCTGGTCAGAGTTACCCAACGTGTATAAGGACAAGGGCCTCGCGACATTTTTCCCGTATTTCAGTCCGAATACCACGTTCGACTACCCGCCGCTGACGGGGATAATCGCCGGCATCACCGCACGGCTGGCCCCCGGCACAGGAACGGGCCGCCAGCTGGGATTTTTCGATCTAAATGCGGTGCTGATTGTCATTATGTGGATGGTCACCGTAGTGGCCACCGCGCGCAGCGCCAGGCGCCGGCCTTGGGACGCAGCCATCGTTGCCGCCAGCCCGGTCCTACTGTTTACGGCGTTCACCAGTTGGGACCTGTGGGCTGCGGCGCTGGTGGCCGTGGGGATGCTGTTGTTTGCCCGGCGGCGCACCTTCGCGGCCGGGGGCGTGCTGGGTCTGGCAGTCTGCGTGCAGCCCTATGCATTGCTGATTTTGCTGGCTGTGCTGCTGCTGAGCTTGAGATGCGGACGCTGGCTGGCGCTGACCGAGTCTGTCATTGCCGCAGCCGTTGCCTGGCTCGTCATTATGCTGCCGGTACTTGTTCTCAACCCCGCGTCGTGGGGCACCTATCTGGGTAATGGCCTGCGCGACAAACCCAGTGAGTCCTCGATTTACCAAGCGTACAATTTGGTCGCCCAACGGTTGGGTGCAGCCACCGCCGGGCCGGTGATGACAAGCGTCACCGCGCTGGCGCTGCTCACGCTTGCCGTGATCAGCATCGCGTGGCTGTCCCTGGCGGCACGGCGCAGGCCGCGCTTAGCGCAGCTGGCGTTTCTGCTGGTGGCTGCCTATTCCCTCACGGACAAGCACGCCGCACCCCAGCACACAGTCTGGCTGCTTCCCCTGCTGGCGCTCGCACGGCCAAAGTGGCGCACGGTTCTGGGCTGGCAGGCAGTACAGATCCTTGGGTTCCTGGCCCTGTTATTGTTTTTGGGCCGCGAACTCGGGGACGGCAATGCCCAGCACGCGATCGACATGCCCTATTTTGCACTTGCCGTTCTGCTGCAGAGTGTCGCCACCGTTGCGGTGATGGCATTGGTGGTGCGGGACATCCTCAGCCCAGGTTACGACGTGGTGCGGCGTGCCGGAACCGATGACCCGCAAGCGGGCGTGCTGGAATACGCCCCCGACCGGTTAACGGTGGGGTTTCCCTGGACTGCACGGGTAATGTTGAGCGGAGCCGCAGGCCCGAAAAGTAGCCAGCACGCCTAAGGAGAAAAGTCCCGTTGACTGCCGAGAACTACCGGTACGAAGAGCTGACACCCGAGCGCTTTGCCGAGATTGCCGCAGCGTATCCCGACGTCTCGATTCCGCTTGAACAAACGCCACAGTGGGCCGACTTTGAGCGGGACACGGGCCGGGCGCCCTTCGGGATTTTCGCCTATTTCGACGATGCTGCTGGTGCGGGAACGGCGGCCGCAGGAGGGTCAGTTGCGGGAGCTGTTGTTGACGGAACTGCGGCACCGGTGGTCGTCGCCAGCTTTCTGCATTCCACCCGTCGGCTCCGGGAATCGATGGTGGTGGTCAATGGTCCCGTCTGGTTTGGCACCCGGACCGCCGGGGCGGAGCGCCGGTTGCTGAGCACCCTTCGCGCGCAGTTCGACTCCGCGGCGGGCGTCAATCCGGTGTTCGTCCGTCTGCAGGTGGAGCATCCGCAACGGGGCGTGGTAAAGGCGCTGGAACCAGGCTGGTACGACCGCGAAATCGTAGTGGATCTAAACCAGCCTGAAAAAACGATGCTGGCCGGCTTTCGGCCCAACGCCCGGCAGAGTATCCGCAAGGCCACCCGTGCCGGCGTGCAGATCCGCACCATCGCCGCTGCTGACCGGCTCGCGGTCTTCCGCCGGGAGCTGTTCCCGATCATGACTGAGACTGCCGCCCGTGACGGCTTTTCCTCCTTCGACTCGGGCTACTACGAGACCCTGTTGACGTCGTTGGCGGACCACACCGAACTGATGGTGGCCGATCTTGACGGTCAAGCGCTGTGCTGGCTGATCACTACTGAATACCGCGGCTACGCCGTTTACTACTTCGCGGCCAGTAGCGCGCAGGCGCGGACGGTCTATGCCCCGTATCTGCTGCTGTGGGAAAGTTTCAGAATGCTCAAGGCGCATGGCAACACGGCGTGCGGCCTGACCGGAATTGTCTCCGACACCTATCCTTCGCTGGCTAACGTCACGACCTTCAAGCGCAATTTCTCCAAGGACGTGGTGGTCCTTCCGACCACTTACGACGTACCGATGAAACAGCTGCATTATGGCGCGTTGGGCGCCGCACTGAAACTACGCCGCGAAGGGCTGCCGGCCGGGCGTCGAGGACTCGGCCGAGTCCGGGCACGGGCGAAGGCGCTCCTGCGGCGCTGGCCGGCGGAGGCGGGATCCACGGGGTCTTTCGCCTCAAATGCCGACTCGGGAGCTCGTCATGATTGACGCCGTCGTCGTCGGTTCCGGACCCAACGGACTGGCTGCCGCCCTGACGCTGGCGCGGGCCGGGCTGAAGGTACGCGTCTACGAGCTGGCCGCCAGCATCGGCGGCGGAACCCGCAGCGCCGAACTGACCGTGCCCGGCTACCTGCACGATGTCTGTTCCGCGGTACACCCGATGGCCCTCGCGTCCCCGTTTTTCCGCGCCTTCGAGCTGGATCGGCGAATTGAGCTGGTGGTGCCGGAGATCTCGTATGGGCATCCACTCGACGGCGGCCGGGCGGGCATTGCCTACCGGGACCTGGACCGCACCGCTGAGCAGTTGGGGCGCGACGGCGCAGCCTACCGGGCGCTGTTTGCTCCGGTGCTGCGGCTGCTGGACGGCGTGACGGATTTCACCCAGCACCAACTGCTGCGGATGCCGCGGAATCCGCTGGCTGCACTGGTCTATGGACTGCGGACCCTGGAGCAGGGCACACCGTTGTGGAATGCACGGTTCCGGGAGGATGTTGCCCCCGCCATGATTGCCGGGGTCAATGCCCATTCAATCGGCAAAATGCCCGGACTGGCCACCGCCGGTGCGGGGATGCTGCTGGGAGCGCACGCGCATGGGCGTGGCTGGCCGGTTCCGGTCGGCGGCTCACAGGCGATTGCTGACGCAATGGCGGCGGACCTGATGGCCCACGGTGGAGAAATCGTCCTCAACACCACCGTTTCCTCGCTGGCCCAGGTGCGGGCGGAAACCGGCGCCAAAGCGGTGCTGCTGGATGTTTCCGCGGCGTCTCTGGCTGCCATCGCTTCGACAGAACTGCCCGCCCGCTACCTCAGGGCATTGGCTGCATTCAAGTACGGCAACGCCGCCAGCAAGGTGGACTTTGCCTTATCCGGGCCGGTTCCCTGGCGTTATCCCGAGCTGGCGCTCGCCCCCACTGTGCATCTCGGTGGGACGCGGGCCGAGCTGGCCCGCTCCGAGGCCGAGGTCGCCGCAGGGATCCATCCCGCGAACCCATACGTTCTGATGAGTCAGCCGAGTCCCTATGACGCGAGCAGGGCACCAGAGGGCCATCAGGTGCTGTGGACCTATACGCACGTACCGGCAGGCTCGACCCTCGACATGACCGAAGCTGTCACCGCCCAGATTGAACGTTTTGCACCCGGTTTCCGAGACGTCATCGTGGCCAGGAATTCCATCACGGCCGATGAATACAGCCGGTACAACCCAAACTACGTCGGCGGAGATTTCAGCGCCGGAGCAGTAACGCTGCGGCAGCTGATCAAGCGTCCCGTGGTGTCCCCAAACCCATGGCGGACACCGGCGAAGGGTGTCTATCTGTGTTCCTCATCGACGCCGCCGGGGCCGGCCGTGCATGGACTCTGCGGTTGGTACGCCGCGCAAACCGCACTCGGGGACATTTTCTCGCTGCCGGCACCTGAACTGGGGGTTTAGGGTTTTGCTCGTCTCAGCGGCTAGGCAGGTGCCGCTGGATCCTCATGTGTGACGCCCGCACCGTCGCGGTCGGGAGCGAGGTCGCGGCTGCCCTCGCCGTGGCCCGCAGCCTCCCCATGCCGCGCACCCTCGTCGTAGCGCTCAGCGTCGCCGGGACTGCCATCGTGGGATTCGGGCTGACGGCGGCGACCGCCCCGTCGGCCGTGGAACCAGCGGCCAATGGACTCGACCGTCGAGTCGCGTACAAAGATGACATCCGCGGCCACCATAGACAGTGAAAAAACACTCAACCCCAGAAATATGCCGATACCGGCATGCATGGCAATAAGCCCGAGAACGGCGAAGCGTCGGGTCCAGCGGTTCAGCAGCAGCAGCGGGAACAGCACCTGAATAGCGACCGATCCCCAGGAAATCAGGTGCACCATCAGATCATTGGCCACCAGCAGATGGTTCAGCTGCGGCCAGGGACTAAAGTTTTCCGCGTGCATCGGATAGTAGACCGCAGTGCCGTCACGCCAGAGTGTGCCCCGCGCTTTGGCCAGTCCCGCCACCAGATAGATGATGATCACTTGGCCGCCGATGGCGACGACGGCCAAATTGTGCACGATGATGCCGAACCAGGCTGGTGCAACCGCGGTTACCCTGCTTCCCGGGCGCCCCTCGGCGGAGATCCTTTCGTTGCGGATCCGCCGGCGTCGAGCGTCCAAGGACCAGCGCTGCGACCCGTCCGTGAAGAAGCTGTAAATCAGCATGATGCGTAAAGCGTTGTCTGCCGAGTCAGAAGATGTGGGGCCCAATGCCGCCAAGGAGATAAACATCAGCAACGTCACCATAGTGACGATCCGTGTCCGCCAGCCCAGGACCATGAGCAGGCCGAAGACTGCCAGGAGCACCAGCTTCGCCACCAGGAGCGGGTCAGGATCGCCGGCGCTGAAGTACTTAAACAGCCAGAAATTCCAGATGCTCTCTTCCCGGTAGGGCTGCGCCCAGCCGGAGGCGGTACCCCAAATGTATTTGCGGTCCATGAAATTGGTGATGACGATGGCCAGCACGGAAGCACCGAGCAGAATGCGCAGGATGGAAGTACCGAACTTGGCGCGCTTGCGGTCCAGTAGCCACGATTCCAGCCTGCCGAAAATATTGAGCCGGGGTCCCTCGTCGGTTGCGCCCGCGGCCTCGCCGGCGGTGGGTATGGCGGGGGTCTGCGAGGTGTTAGTTGCCTTCATGAGCTGCCGCCTCCGTGCCGTACATGGCCTTAATGGCGGCCAAATCTATCTCTGGTACCCGCACTGCCCCGCGCCAACCGGCGTCGAACTCCACCGGCTTGACCTGATAGTCGGCGTTGTTGCGTTCCGCGTAGGGCTTGACGGGGATGGTGCGGATTTTGATCTGAACGGCCGTGACGGCCTCGCCCCAGCGGGCCATGGCCACCGAGCTGACCATGGAAGTCATGGCCGTTTCATCCTTGATGAACTGATTGATGGCGGCATCGTCCTTGGCCGATCCGCCTCCCGGCAGAGCTTTCTTGAGCTGGGCGAGCCAATCAGCCCCGATGAAGGACGTCTTGGGAACGCTCTGCAGATTCTGCGGCAACAGTCCCGCCGAGACCTGGTAATGCGAGGTGAGCGCAAAGTTGGTCAGATAAAGCCGGGAGGGCACCGGGTGGTGCAGGATGGACCGCTGTACATCGGCCCGGGAGATATTGAACCAGTCGGTGTCGCTGCCATTGACCTTGGCGCGGATCAGTAGTTCCGTATCATCCTGGATCGGATCGGGGGCGAAAACCGACCAGTACTGTTTGAACAGTGGAGTCATGTAGGCGTTGATGGTTCCCTTGCCGGCGATGTTGGCCAGCTGGGTGGAACCGCTCAAATAGCTGACGGTCGCCAGACCCTGCCACAGGAGCAGCAGCGTCAGCGCGGCACCCACCAGACGTACCACTACGGGTCTTTTTTTCATGATCCTGACCGGTCACACCCGCGGCCCACCGTGTGGTGGAGGGGCGGCACCGCTGCCTCGCTTCCGTTGCTCGGATCCCAGTATCGCACGCTGGAAAATCGTCACAGCGGCGGGCACGCCGGGGAATCAGGAGTGAGTCGGGACGGGGGCGGAGAGCCTTCCATCCCGCATGGTGGCGACCGCGTCGGTCAGCGGAACAAATTCGGTATCGTGTGTGACCATCACCGTGGCGACCTGGAATTCATCCGTGACCCGGCGCAGCAGCCGGACAATGGCTGTGCTGCGCTCGTGGTCCAGGGCCGCCGTCGGCTCATCCACCAGCAGCACGGTAGGATCGCCCATCAGCGCCCGGGCAATGTTGACGCGCTGGCGTTGCCCACCGGAAAGCTGGTGCGGACGCTTATTGGCTGAGGACGCGAGGCCGACGACGTCAAGGAGTTCGGCGGCCTTCGATCGTGCCGTTTTGAGCGATTTCCCCCGCAGGTGGTCGCTGATGACGAGCTGTTCCAGTGCCGTCAGTGACGCCAGCAGGTTCGGCTGCTGAAAGATAATGCCCACCTTGTCCCGGCGAAGGGTGGTCAGTTCCCTGTCCTTGAGCCCGGTGGCATTCTGGCCGTCGATGATCACAGTGCCGCTGGTGGGGCGGACCAGTGTTGCGGCCACGGCGAGCAGGCTGGATTTGCCCGAACCGGACGGTCCGACGAGCGCTACCATCTGGCCGGCACTGACCCGCAGGCTGACGTCATCCATGGCCTTGATGGTCCCCTCGCCGTCCGGATATTCGAGTGTGACGTGGTCAAGGCTCAGCGGCGTGCTGCTGCGTGTCGGTGCAGGGGTCTGCTCCGCTGCCGGGGAAAGCGGGCTGCGAGTGGTGGATGTCATGGGGAAGGCCTTTCTGAAACTGGGGTGCGCATACTGGGGGTTTCTTTAGTTGCGGAGCCCGATCGCGGGCGCCTGAACTTGCGGTTAGTTACCGCCGAGGGCAATCAGCGCGTCCACCTTGGTCACCCGGCGGACCGCGAGTGCGGCACCGGCGAGTCCGAGGAGCACCACACCGGCGATCGGCAGCACGGTGGTGGCCGCCGTCACGAGGAAGGGTGCGGCAGTTGCTGCGAAGAAGCCTCCGACGACGCCTATGGCACCGCCGATCCCGGCACCGGCTAGCAGGACGATGGCCGCCTGCGTCATGGCATCGCGCAGGACGTAGCTGCCTGAGCCGCCCATCGCCTTGAGTACTGCAATGTCGCGGGTGCGCTGCACTGTCCAAACGGTGAGGAAAGCCACAATCACCAGCGCGGAAATGCCGTAGAGGAAGGCCTGCATGAGCATGAGTGAACCGTTCTCGCTCTTGAAGGCGCCCAGGGCCTGATAGGACCCGGTCCGGGTGGTACTGACGGTGTTGGCCGCCTTGTTGGCCGCCGCTTCATCCACGCTTGCGCCACTGCTGTAGGTCACCGCGGCGACGGTTCCCAGCTGCGAGCTGTCCGGCAGATGGGCGAGCCTGGCCCAGGTAGGCTGAGTCGTCCAGACGACACCGGTGTGGGAATACCACTGGTCATCGACGATGGAACTGATGGTCAGCTCGGTGCCGCCGACGCTTGCCTTCTCCCCGACGACAAGCGAGAGATCCTTTGCTACGGTCTTCCCAATCACCACCGTATCGGCCGTGACAGGGGCGGGCGAGAGGTGGCCGGCGGCCTCGACACCGAAGACGGCAACATTGGTGGTGCCCTTGTTCTCACCTGCAGCCTGGAAGCGGGTCTGACTGATTCCCAACGGTTCGGCCGAGGCTACGCCGGGCTGGGTTTTCCAGGATTCAACCTGTCGCGCCGTTACCTGGCTTTCGGTGTAGGAAGCCTTAGGCTCGTTGCCGGCCGGCGCGCCGAAGACGATGCTGCTGACTTCAGTTGCCCCGCCCAGCTGCTCAATAGCGGAGGTGGACTGGTTGCCCAGCCCGGCGGTGAGGCCGGAGAGCATGACCAGCAGCAAGGTGATGAGGGCGACGACGCCGCCCATCAGGGCAAAGCGGCCCTTGGCGAAGCGGATATCTCGGAGAGCGAGGAACACGATCAATTCTTCTTTCCATTTGTTCTCAAAATGAGCAGTTGCGGTGGCGGAAGATCCTTATGTATCAACTCTCCCGCCGATGGCTGCGCCCAACATCGGGAAGCCGGTTGATCCCGGCCGGCTGCTGGGTTGATCCGACCATCAACCATTCGGATGATCCGTCCGCGGCGGGCAGCGCTTAAGCTTGAGCCATGTCTGCTCCGGAACGTCCTGCCGCCGTGGATGGAAACGGCAAAGAGGTTCCTTCCAGCGTTCTGATCCTGCGGTTCCTTCGCGTCGCCCTGCACGTGGGTTTCGCACTGTTGCTGACGGTCGCCGTCGGGCGGGAACTTATAACGGAGCGCGACGACGGTACACGGCTGTTCCTGCTGGCCGTAGCAGTCGTGCTGGCTGCGGTGTATCTGGCCGGAACGGTGCTGGAAAAACGGCACGCCGCCGGGCCGGCCAGTTTTGATCCGCGCCGCTATGCCGTTCCATGGCTGGCGGCCGTCACCGCGCTCTGGGGTGTGCTTTTGGTGGGCAACGCGGAGTTTTCCTGGCTCGCTTTTCCACTGTTTTTCCTGCACCTGCATGTGCTTCCGCGCTGGCTTGCCCTCGTGACAATCGCTTTGATGACGGCGGCCGTCATCGGATCCCAGTGGGCGGCCAGCGGGCTGGCCGCCCCGCCCGTTGCCGCTGTGGTGGGGCCGGTTTTGGGTGCAATGTTCGCGGTGGTGACGGCGATGGCGTACCAGGGGCTGTACCGGGAAGGCGAGCTGCAGCGCCGGGCCGCCGAAGAGCTGCGCCGCACGCGGGCTGAACTTGCCATCAGCCAGCACGACGCGGGGGTGCTGGCTGAGCGCGAACGGCTGGCGCGGGAAATCCATGACACCCTGGCGCAGGGACTTTCCAGCATCGTGCTGCTCTCCCGCGCGGCGGACAGCTCGCTGGTTTCCGGGGATCCCTTGACGGCCAGGAACCGGCTTGCGACGGTGCAGCAGACGGCGTCGGAGTCCTTGGCGGAGGCCCGCAACTTTGTCCGCGGGCTGTCCTCCCCGCAGCTGCAGGAATCGTCGCTAGTGGACAGTCTGCGGCGATTGTGCGGGAAAACCGAGACCGAGGCGGCAGCCCGGGGGGTTGGCCTGCGCTGCAGGTTTGAACTCGATGGAGTGCCCGTGGAGCTGCCGCAGCCCTACCAGGTCACCCTGCTGCGGGCCGCCCAGTCAAGCCTCGCTAACGTCTGGCTGCATGCGAAGGCGGCGAACGCCGTCGTCACCCTCTGTTTTCTCGGAAACGAAGTGACCATGGACGTCTTCGACGACGGCATCGGCTTCGATCCGCGGGCCGTGCCGTCGGCTGCTCGTGCGGACGGCAGCGGATACGGGCTGCGCTACCTGCGCGAACGCGTGGGCGCGCAACGGGGCACGCTGATGTTGGAGTCCGCACCGGGGGAAGGCACCGTTGTGGCCGTCCGTCTGCCGTTGGGGGCGAAGGAATGACTGACATCCAACTGCTGCTGGTCGATGACCACCCGGTGGTGCGTGCGGGACTGCGGGCCATGCTGACCGAATTCGAGGGCATCTGCGTCGCTGCGGAAGCATCCGACGGCGGCGCCGCCTTGCGGGAGCTCGCGCGCCTGACGGCGCTGGGTGAGCGGGTGGATGTGGTGCTGATGGATCTGCAGATGGGCGCGGGGATGGATGGCGTCACCGCGACGGCGAAGATCAAAGCCCTTCCGTCACCTCCGCCGGTGCTGATTCTGACCACCTATGATACCGACGCAGACATTCTGGCGGCGGTGGAAGCAGGCGCCAGTGGATACATGCTCAAAGACGCACCGCCCGAACAGATCAGGCAGGCCGTGCTCTCCGCTGCGGCCGGGCAAACCGCATTGGCACCGGAGGTTGCCGCCCGGCTGATGGGCCGGATCCGGAACCCCGAGCCGGTGCTGTCGGCCAGGGAAGTGCAGCTGGTGGAGCTGCTCGCGACCGGAATGACTAACCGCGGAATCGCCAAGGCACTTTTCATCTCCGAAGCGACGGTTAAAACACATCTGGTGCATATTTACGAGAAGCTGGGAGTCGACAACCGCACCGCGGCGATTTCCGTGGCCTCACAACGACGGATCATCCGCACGTCCGGCCGCTGATGCTGCCGCTCCTGCCGGTGTTGAGTGGCTGCGGCGTCGTGGCGGTGCTACGCTCCCAGCTATTGGTCCATCACGGGAGGGGCTTCGGCCATGAGCACTCCGCATTCCAGCGTTCCGCAGTTGATCCGCGTTTCCGCATTAGAGGAGGGGGCGCGGCTATGCGTCCGATTCGAGCTCAGCAAACCCATGCCGACCCACGGCAGCTATCTGTTGGGGATCGTGGCGGCGAGTGAGGATCATTCGCACCAACGCAGGCTCTCCATCGAGTACGTCAACGGGGAACTGATGGATTTTTCCACGTTCAACCATGAGCAGGTTGATCAGGAGCACCATGACAGATCCGGCGTTTCCGTAAACGGTACGGTCGTCACGGCGGATTTCCCGGCGTCCTCTATTGGCGGGCTCGGCAGGGGCCGCCTGGTCACGGCGTATAGCCACGTTGACGGTGAACGGCTGCAGTCAGGCTGCCCCGTGAGCACAACGGGCTTCTGATTCCCCGCTCCCGCCGCTGAGTGGGTACGTCTGCCCCATAGACGGCGTGTTTAGGGGGCAGACGTACCCACTCAGCGGCGGCAGTCGATGAGGTAGCGCACTACTTAATTACTACCTATTGCCAGCAGCTTCATTCGGCGTACTCTCGGTAGTACCGTCGCTCAGCCGCAGGAGGTAGGTTTTGTGTCCCGCTCCCCGAGCCTGAGAAATAGCCGCAAAATTGCCCTGACCAGCTCTGCAGTGCTGGCAACCGTGGCCCTGCTGGCAACCGGAACTGTAGGAATCGGCGACGAAACGGCAACGCCGCAGGAAGCGGTGGTGGGCGCGCTCTCGCAATCTGTTGTGTCACCCTCAGGGATCCGGCTGGTTTTCGTAAACAGCCCGGTGCTGTCGGCACAGACGGCATCGGCAGCAGGGGCGTCTCTGCCGCCGGGCGGGGCTTCGCCGCTTTCCGCTGCGGGACAGCTCACCATCATCAGGGCCGCGCACACCGGGCTGGGACACCCATATGTGTGGGGCGGAACGAGCTTTTTTCTTGGCTGGGATTGCTCGGGTTTTGTCCAGTGGGCATACCGGCAGGCGGGTCTGGAGCTGCCGCGGACCGAGCAATGGAGGGCAATGGTGCCGACCTCGGCCCCGCAGCCCGGAGACTTGGTGGTGCAGAACCAGGACGGTCCGGACCACTGGTCCCACGTCGGGATCTACCTCGGTGACGGGATGATGATCAGTGCCCTGAACCCTGACGTAGGGACGGTGCTGCTGCCAACATCGGCGACGGGAACGTCACGGTACTTCACACTAGCGGGCGGTTGGCCGGCTACCGCACCGGGGGAATTCACCGCAGCGCCGCAACTTCCAATGACCTTGCCGGCCCGACTACCGGTGATGGCCGCGGTTCCTGCATCGGTTGCGCCCCTTACATCGGTCCCGTCCGTGCCGCCCGCACCGTCGCTGACAGCCGTCCGCCCGAAGCCGGCGGCACAGCCGACACCGTCGCCGAAACCGACAACCCAGCCAACCGCGCCCCCAACGCCAACCCCTGCGCCGAAACCGACAACACAGCCAAGCCCCAAACCGACGAAGCAGCCGACGCCGTCACCAAGCCCAACGCCGACCCCGTCGCCGTCACCGAGCCCAACGCCGACCCCGTCGCCGTCACCGAGCCCAACGCCGACGCCGACGCCGACCCCGTCGCCGTCACCGAGCCCAACGCCGACGCCGACGCCGACCCCGTCGCCGTCGCCGTCGCCAAGCCCGACGCCATCGCCAAGCCCGACGCCATCACCAAGCCCGACCCCGTCGCCGTCGCCATCACCAAGCCCGACCCCGTCGCCAGCGACAGCCGCCGCTCTGGTCCCTGGTCTCGCTCGGCCGCAGTCCTCGTCGGACATCGTTCCAGCCGCAGTTCAACGGAATCTGGAACATGCTGGAATAGCCACCGCTACGACCCGCTTGCTCGGCAAATTCGGACAGTCCAGCTATTTTGCGGCTATGGACGAAAAAGACAGGCTTTGCCTGTTCGGGGTTGCATCGGAGGGCGTAGTGTCGGGCCCGGCATGCACCGATGTGGCGTCGTTTGCGGTCAAAGGGCTGCAGATGATTGCTGCGGAGCCGGTTCAATCGGTGTGGCTGGTACCTCCGGCTTCGTCTCTGCCAGATGCGGCGTGGACGGTGATTGCGGGGAACTTGTACCGGGAAAGCGCCGGGTAAGCTGCACAAAGCCAATGGATGCGGCGGAGGTAGGACCGCAGCGTCAGGGATGGAAGACTGGGCCTGTGGGCCATATAGACGTTGCAAATATTGATTACTACCTCTCCGACGGCAGGCAACTGCTCAACTCGGTGAGTTTCCGCGTCGCCGACGGCGCCAAAACTGCGCTGATCGGCCCGAACGGCACCGGAAAAACGACGCTGCTGCGGATTATTGCCGGCGACATCAGCGCCGATGAGGGTGCGGTGGCTAAATCCGGGAATCTGGGCGTGATGCGTCAGTTTGTCGGGCAGGTCCGGGACGAGACGACCGTCCGGGAACTTTTGCTGTCCGTTGCCTCGCCGCCGGTCCGTGCGGCCGGTAACGCTGTTGACATGGCCGAGTTGGCGATGCTCGAGCGCGACGACGAACCGAGTCAGATGGCATATGCGCAAGCCATCGCGGATTGGGGAGACGCTGGCGGCTACGAGATGGAGACGACCTGGGATGAAGTGACGATGGCCTCCATGGGCATCGACTTTTACAAGGCCCAGCATCGGAGGGCTTCAACGCTTAGCGGCGGGGAGCAGAAGCGCTTGGTGCTGGAGGCGCTGTTCAGCGGCCCGGATGAAATCCTGTTACTCGATGAGCCGGACAACTATCTGGACGTTCCCGGTAAACGCTGGCTGGAGGCAAAGCTGGCGGCCTCGGACAAATCCGTGCTGTTCGTCAGCCACGACCGGGAGCTGCTGGCTAACGCGGCCAACCGGATCGTCACTTTGGAACCCGGAATCAACGGTGCCTCAAGCTGGACGCACGGCGGCGGATTCGCCTCATACGTTCAGGCGCGGGAGGACCGCAACGCACGTTTTGAGGAACTGCGGCGCCGTTGGGATGAGGAGCACATCAAACTCAAAGAACTCGTGAACATGTACAAGAACAAGGCCGCCTTCCGCTCGGATATGGCCAACAGGTATCAAGCAGCGCAGACCCGGCTGGCTAAATTCCTTGAAGTCGGGCCGCCCGAAGCGCTGCCGATCGAACAGAATGTGAAAATGCGGCTCAAGGGCGGTCGCACTGCCAAACGCGCCATCGTGGCCCAAAAGCTGGAGCTCACCGGTTTGATGAAGCCCTTCAACGCCGAAGTTTGGTTTGGCGACAGGGTCGCCGTACTGGGTTCCAACGGATCCGGAAAATCACACTTTCTGCGGTTACTTGCTGCCGGAGGCTCCGACCCGGACAAGGAACACCAGCCGGTATCCGACGTTGACATCGCGCCGGTCCCGCACCAGGGAACGGTAAAACTCGGGGCCCGAATACGGCCCGGTTTCTTTGCGCAGACACATTCGCGCCCGGATCTGCTGGGCCGGACCCTGCTGGACATAATGCATCGCGGAGATGAGCACCGGTCCGGACTGGGCCGCGAAGCGGCCGCCGGCGCGCTGGACCGTTATGGGCTGGCATCACAGTCCGAGCAGAAGTACGACTCACTCTCCGGCGGTCAGCAGGCCAGATTCCAGATTTTGTTGCTGGAGCTTTCCGGTGCCACACTGCTGTTGCTCGATGAGCCGACGGACAACCTGGACCTGCATTCTGCGGAGGCGCTGGAGAAGGCCATTGATGCCTTCGAGGGGACGGTGCTTGCCGTCACACACGACCGCTGGTTCGCCCGCAGTTTCGACAGGTACTTCGTCTTTGGCAGCGACGGAAAGGTTTACGAAAGTGACGAACCGGTCTGGGACGAAAAAAGGGTCCAGCGGGCCCGGTAAGGGCAGCGGCGGCAGCGGCATAGGTTCTATCTGCTGGGATATCCTCGTATGGACGCCGCACCATGCCAAGGGGGACCAGAGTGACTGCCAGAGATGCAGGTATCCTCCGCCCAGGGCGGGAGTCCGCCGACGGCGGCGTTCCGCTCGAGGCCCGCGCGGCGGAACGGGGTTCGGTGTGAAACCGGAGCAGGTCAACAAGGCGGCCATTGCCACTTTCGTGGTCTTTGGCATTAACGGGCTGGCCTTCGCCAGCTGGGCGGCCCGAATCCCGGCCGTCACACGCGTGTTGGGCCTGAATCCGGGCGAAATGGGTGCGGTGCTGCTGACCGGTGCTGCTGGTTCGGTGCTGGCTCTTCCGCTGGCCGGGACCATCGTGGGCAGGATCGGAACGGCCAGCACCTCTCGTCTGGGAGGGTCCTTGGCGGCCATCGGGGCCCTGGTCATTTCGATGGCGTTGCTTATTACCTCGGTGCCGATAACCGTCCTCGGGCTGTTCCTCTTTGGGGTTGGTATCGGGCTGTGGGACGTCTCGCAGAACATCGAAGGCGCAAAAGTGGAACGCCATCTGGGCCGCACGATCATGCCCCGGTTCCATGCAGGATTCAGCGGCGGGGCCTTTGTGGGTGCGCTGCTGGGTGCGGGAATGTCCAGTCTGAACATCAGTCTTTCCCTACACCTGAGCGTGATAGCGGTCTTCGTGATGGTGGTGCTGCTGCTGGCTACGCGAAACTATCTACCGGAGAAGCGCCAAGCCGAGCTCGTCCCGGCTGCCAACACCGGTGTGCCGGGAGGCGAGCCGGCGCCCGTATGCGATGGTGCGAATTCGGGCGGGTCCAAGGAGACGATCACGAAGCGCAGTTCCAGTGCGTGGCGCGAACCGCGGACCGTGATGATCGGGCTGGTGGTCCTCGGCGCGGCGCTGACGGAAGGTGCCGCCAATGACTGGATTGCCAAGGCATCCGTGGACGGGCTGCACACCAGCGAATCCGCCGGTGCTGTAATGTTCGCCGTCTTCGTCGCCTCAATGACCATCTTCCGATTCGTCGGCGGTCGCTACATCGACAGATTCGGCCGCGTCCCGGTGCTGTACGCGAGCCTCGGCGCTTCCCTTGTGGGACTCGTTATCTTCGTGTTCGGTCCCAACATCTGGGTTGCCGGAGTGGGTGCCGTGCTCTGGGGTACGGGCGCGGCGATGGGATTTCCGATGGGGATGTCCGCCGCCGCGGACGATCCAACGCGTGCGGCTGCGCGGGTGTCCGTCGTCTCCACCATCGGATACGTTGCCTTCCTTGCCGGACCGCCACTACTGGGTTTCCTGGGTGACCACCTCAGCATTCGGGTGGCCCTGCTGGCGATCGGCGTAGCGATCGTTGCGTCAATCCTGACGGCTCCCGCGGCCCGGCCCCTGCCGGTTGCGGAGCGGTGGGCCAGCGGCAGGTCGGCCAGTGGCGGTTCGTGACCAGTGCCCAAAGCACACGGGGTTCTATTTTCGCGGCTTGGCCCCGTCCGGGTACCGATGTCATCCCTGCGGACTACTTAGTGGCCCGCAGCGGGTGCGAAGAATCATCCTTCGGATAGAGGTTCCCCGAGGCAAGGGCCGGTAGCGTTGAGTCTGAATGGATAGACGGTGGCCAGCTGGCTGCTGGCGGCTCTACGCAATGAGGATGATCAGATGATCGAGGCAACAAACCTCGCCAAGAAGTACGGTGAGAAGGTCGCAGTAGCAGGCGTTTCTTTCTCCATCGAGCCCGGGCAAGTCACTGGTTTCCTGGGTCCAAACGGTGCTGGGAAATCCACCACCATGCGCATGATCGTCGGATTGGACCGACCCACCGCCGGATCTGTCATTGTCAACGGCCGGCCCTACGCTGAACATCGTGATCCCCTGCACCAAGTCGGTGCGCTCCTGGACGCCAAGGCTGTGCACACCAGCCGCAGCGCTTACAACCACTTGCTGGCCATGGCGGCAACGCACGGTATTTCCACCACCCGTGTCAACGAGGTCATTGAAATGACCGGTCTGGCAGAGGTGGCAAAAAAGAAGGCGGGCGGGTTCTCCCTCGGGATGGGACAGCGCCTGGGTATTGCGGCTGCGCTGCTGGGAGATCCGCAGACGCTGATCCTTGATGAGCCCGTCAACGGGCTGGATCCGGAAGGCGTGTTGTGGGTCCGGAATCTGGTCAAGTATCTGGCCGGGCAGGGAAAAACAGTCTTCCTGTCCTCGCACCTGATGAGCGAAATGGCGCAGACCGCGGACCATTTGATCGTCATCGGCCGCGGTCGGATCATTGCCGATGCACCCATTGCGGACATCATCGCCGGCAAACAGCAGGCGCGGACCCGGATCAGGTCGCAGCAGGTTTCCGAGCTGTCGGATCTGCTCGCCGGTGAGGGTGTCAGCGTGAACAGCAGCGAAAATGAGACGCTGGAGGTCTCCGGGCTCGATGCGCATCAGATTGCCCGCATTGCCTTGGATAACCGAGTACTGATCTACGAGCTGACCCCGCTCAACGCTTCCCTTGAGGAAGCGTACTTCGACCTGACCAAGGACGAAGTAGAGTTCCACTCCCATTCACTTGCCAATTCCGGCGGCCAAGCACCGGAAGGAAACTAAGGACTATGAGCACCTCAACAACAGCTAAGGCCGCAGCCCCCTCTACTGCCGGTGGCGCCGGCCTGTCCTTTGCCGGCGTCCTGCGATCGGAATGGATCAAGTTCCGCTCGCTAACATCCACCAAGGTATTGCTGCTCTGCACCTTCGTTGCCGTAATCGGCGTCGGCACGTTGACGGCCTGGCTGCGTGGAACCATTATCGAACAAACGATGAAGTTCGGTCTCGCGCGGCCGGGAATTCCCGGAAGCAATCCTACGGGGATGACCGCCGAGGCCGCGGAAAAGACGCTCCCGCCTAATCTTGCATTGTATGGGATTCCCAATGGTGGCCTCCAGATCGGCATTCTGATCCTCGGGTCCCTTGCCGTCCTGTTCATTTCCTCGGAATTCGCCACCGGGATGATCCGCTCCACGATGACGGCGATCCCCAAGCGGCTGCCGGCCTTCGCGGCAAAGGCGATTGTGCTCGTCGTGGTCTCCTATGTGATCACCCTGGCTGCGGCGTTTGTGACGTTCCTGATCTCCATTCCGATTCTGCATTCCTACGGGATCAGCATGAACCTGCAGCGTGAAGGCCTGCTTCCGGCGATATTCCTCGGCGGTCTGTACGTTGCCGGCGTGGCCCTGATCGGGCTCTCACTTGGTACCTTGCTGCGCAACTCCGCGGGCGGAATCATGGTGCTCGTGGCGCTGTTCTTCGTGCTTCCCTTCGGCACTCAGCTGCTGACCCTGGTGCCAGGAGATTTCTGGCTGCACGTCAATGAATACGTCCCGAGCGTGGCCGGCGGCCGGATGCTGGAGATTGGCCACCGCGACGCCTTCATAGATCCATGGGCCGGCGGCCTGATCTTCGTGGCCTGGATTCTTCTCTTCCTGATTCCGGCCGTGATCACGCTCAAGAAGCGTGATGTCTAGGCTTAAAGAAGAGACGACTCCTAAACTCCCCACCATGGTCAACACAGACCAGGCAGCGGCGTCCGCCGAACGAACAGCGGCGGGCGCCCCTGCCGGACCGTCGGCACAACGGCCGGCCGAGATGCTTGCGGGACACAGCATTGCGGCCCTGACTCCTGCCGAACTGACGGCACGGCGCCGCGGGACCGTCCGGCGGTTCTTTTACGAACACCCTCTGGTGATGGACCTCGTCATCGTCGTTCTTTACCTGCTCCTATCGGCGGGAACGGTCATCGGGCATCTGGTCAACGGCGCCTCGCTGCACCTGATCCTGACCCTGATCTCCGCCGGAGCGCTGATGTTCCGGCGCGCTCGACCCGTCTCCGTCGTCGTTCTGCTGACGGTCATCGAGACCGTTCTGCTGGTGCAGGACCCCCTTTCCAGCAACGCCAGCCTCAGCCTGTGGTTCGGTCTCTACGCCGTGGCCGTGCAGCGCGGGAGGATCTTCAGTTTCATCACGACGGCGGCAGCCAGCCTGCCGCTGGTGCTGGTGTTGCTTCTGTTCTTCAGGTTTCCTGCGCCAATGGTCGGGGCAGCGGCGCAGAGTGGTTCGGTGGCGGGGGTCATTACAGCCGTCGTCGTTCTGCTTTCCAATGTGATCGCCACTGGCATCGGACTCGGGGTGCGGCGGGACCGCGAGCATGAAGTCGAACTACGCTCGTGGGCAGACCGCAATGCCCAGCTGGCGTCCGTGTCCGAGCGGAACCGGATCGCGCGGGAAATGCACGACGTCGTGGCGCACTCGCTGACCGTGATGATTGCACTCTCCGACGGCGCCGCCGTCGCCCTCACGCGCCGTCCGGCCCGCGCCGCGGAGGTGCTCGCGGAACTCTCCCGCACCGGACGCACGGCGTTATCTGACATGCGCCGCGTGCTGGGCGTGCTGCGGGCGGACGGCTCCGTCGAAGCCGACGGCAGGGCACCACTGCCCGCGGGAGCAGGAATGGAAACGCTGCTGGATGGATTCCGTACTGCGGGTCTGCCCGTATCGCTGACCCGGACGGGACCGGCGCTGCCGGATGATCCGGCCTTCCAGCTTACGGTCTACAGGATTCTGCAGGAATCCCTCACCAACGCCCTGCGCTACGGCCGCGCGATCTCACGCGTCCAGGTGGACGTGACGCACTCCGCTGGCCAGGTCCGCCTGCGGATCTCCGACGACGGCCGCGGCAGCACCGCAGAGACACCTTCGCTTGGTGTCGGGCAGGGCATTGCGGGGATGCGCGAAAGGGCCGGCATCTATGCTGGAACCGTCAAGGCGGGTCCGTGCCCCTATGGTGGTTGGGTAGTCGAGGCGGTCCTGGACACCTGACGCCCGGACAGAAAAAATCAGGGTTTTTAGCACCGGCCGGTAAGCATGTGGGGAGACTATGAGCGGATACGTGAAGGACGACGGCGACGGCCCGGCCGTTGGAGCAGCCGGCCGGGCGGCCGGGACGGCCGTTGGTGGAACAGCTGCGCCCGTTAGCGTTTTGCTGGTGGATGACCAGCCGCTGCTGAGAATGGGTTACCGCCTGATCCTGGAGGGCGAAGCGTCGATTTCCGTAGTCGGCGAGGCTTGCGACGGTGCTCAGGCAGTGGCACAGGTGGCCGCGCTGCGGCCGGATGTGGTCCTAATGGATGTGCGTATGCCCGTTCTAGACGGAATCGAGGCAACGCGCAAAATCACCGCGGATGGTGCCTGCACCCGCGTCATTATTCTGACCACCTTCGATCTGGATGAGTACGCATTCGCCGGATTGCGGGCCGGGGCGAGCGCGTTCCTCCTCAAGGACGTGGCCCCGGCGGAACTAGTTCGGGCCATTCAGCTAGTTGCCAGCGGAGACGCTGTCGTGGCGCCCAGAGTCACGCAACGGCTGATAGAGAATTTTGTCCGCTCGAGGGCACCGCGGAACGGTCAGGAATCCAGAGATCCGTTGCTGGCAGAGCTGACCCGTCGCGAAACCGAGGTCCTGGAGGCCATTGCCGAGGGGCTGTCCAATTCGGAGATTGCGCATAAGTTCTTTCTGTCTGAGGCCACCGTGAAGACGCACGTTCGACGTGTCCTCACCAAACTCCATCTTCGCGATAGGGTGCAGGTTGTGGTGTACGCCTACGAAACCGGGCTGGTGGTACCCAGCAACCCGGACTACTGACCGGTTCCGGGGAAAGTGCTGGCTGCAGTTGCCGCCAATGTTTGATTGAATCGAAGTATGAGTGAAGCCGAGAATCACATTCAGGACCTGGCCGCCTACGTCACCGCGTCGCCGTCGAGCTTTCACGCCGCGCATGAGGCCGGCCGGAGACTGACAAGCGCAGGCTTCGCTCAACTGGATGAATCGCAGGAATGGACCGGCGGTCCCGGAAAAAACTTCATCATTCGTGACGGCGCGATCATCGCGTGGGTCACACCGTCCAACGCCACAGCCGTGACCGGCTTTAATATCCTGGGGGCGCATACGGATTCGCCGTCCTTCAAGCTCAAGCCCAAGCCTACGACCGGCAAGTTCGGCATGCTGCAGGCCGGCGTGGAGGTCTACGGCGGTCCGCTGCTGAACTCGTGGCTGGACCGGGAGCTGAAGCTGGCCGGCCGACTGGTCACGTTGGACGGCGCCGAGACATTGGTGGCATCGGGGCCCCTGCTGCGTTTCCCCCAGCTGGCCATCCATTTGGATCGTGGGGTCAACGACGGCCTGGTTTTGGACAGGCAGCAGCAGATGAATCCGGTCTGGGGGATCGGGGATGCCGGCACTGCGGACCTTCTCGGGCTGCTGGCAAACGGTGTGGGTCTGGATCCTGCGGACATCGCCGGCTACGACGTCGTCGCTGCGGACACGCAGGCACCGGCGGTGTTCGGGGCCGAAGGAGAGCTTTTTGCGTCTGGTCGGCTGGACAATCTTTCGTCCGTGCACGCGGGTTTGACGGCCCTGATCGCCGCCGGATCAGTGGCCGACCCGGACGGACCTATCGCGGTACTGGCCGCCTTCGATCACGAAGAGGTCGGCAGCGCCTCACGCTCCGGCGCCTGCGGACCCGTGCTGGAGGACGTTTTGGTCCGGATTTCGGACGGACTCGGTTCCACCGTCAGTGAACTGCGCCGTGCCTTCAGCATGTCCTTCTGTGTGTCCGCCGACGCCGGGCACGCTGTCCATCCGAACTATCCGGAGCGCCATGACCCGGCGAACCGTCCCGTCCTCAACGGTGGCCCGTTGCTGAAGATCAACGCGAACCAGCGCTACGCAACTGATGGGGCCGGGGCGGCCGTGTGGGCTCGCCTGTGCCGCTCGGCAGGGGTGCCCTATCAGGAGTTCGTCTCCAATAACGTGATGCCCTGCGGTTCCACGATTGGCCCGTTGACGGCGACGCGGCTCGGGATCCGTACGGTCGATGTCGGCACGCCGCTTCTGTCCATGCATTCGGCCCGGGAACTGTGCGGCGTGCAGGATCCGGGCCGGCTGGCGCAGGCGGCGGAGGTCTTCTTCGGCACCAGGGTGTAAGGAGCTGGCCTCCTGCCGGCCTCCACGCGCTCGCGAGGGTCGCTCGGACAACCACCCGGACCCCGCCTCTACCTATGCCGGTGATCGACCTAGGACGCCTGCAGCCGCGCTGAGATCCTAGGGACTACTGGGCCAGGCTGACGACCAAGTTGATGGTGGTTGCCAGAATTCCGGTGCCGAAGACGAAGGCGAGCAGGCTGTGTCGGAGCGCAGCGGACCGCATTTCCCGCGTCTGGATGTCCGTATCGGAAACCTGATAGGTCATCCCCAAGCTGAACGCCATGTAGGCGAAGTCCGTGTATTGCGGAGGTTCATCCTGATTAAAGCTGATCCCCTTGGGAACCGGACGCGCATAATAAATCTCCGCGTACCGCAGTGTAAAGAGCGTATGCACCAAGAGCCAGGACAGTGCGACGGTGAACAGCGCGAGCAGCGCCAACAGCAACTTGGCGATGCCCTTGGCATCCTGTGCGGCAATCATCACCAGGACGACGGCGGCAAGGCTTGCCAGGGCGGCGAGCAGAATCAGCACGTCTGCGGTGGAGCGCAGCGGGTCCTCCTGCGCAGCGTGGCGCGCTGTGGTGTCCGCATCCATCCGGGAGATGGTTAACCAGATCCAGAGGTTGTAAATCAATGCCGCTGCGGCCCAGCCGACTGCCGGTGCGTAGATCCATTCGCCGAGGATGGCTGTTCCGAACCCGGCCGCAATCCCGGCCAGGACCATGATAAAGAAGCGCAGATGCGCACGCCTGGCGCGCAGCGATTTGTTCGACATGGCCCGATCTTCCCATAGGACGGACTCGGATCGACGAAACGGCGTATACGACACCAGTTTTGGCCGATTTGGGCGGAGCGGTCTGATTCGGCGGACCCTGCGGGAGATCATTACTGTAGACGTTACACAGCACGAATCTGTGAAAAAACTGGGCGACGTTGTGAGGCACCGCAGTCAGTGACGCTCAAGCCGGTTCCTAATGCTGCTTTTAAAGAAGCTGTCCAGACCAAGGTGGATGACTTCCTGGCCAAATGCGTGGCGTCCGTGGATCTGGAACCGGCCGGATGACCATTTAACGCATACATGTATGGGGAGTCTCGGCAGGTGAAGTGGGTGCTGACGTCACCGCCCGTCATTTCCATCAGTGGAGGGTCCCCGTCCAGCGGTGCGGATGCGATATGGCGGATCGCAACCGCTAAATCCGGTAAGGCCACCGTGACATATGAGCGCAACGTCTCCTTCGATGAGGTCAAGCAGGAATGGAAAGCTGGCAGCTCCGACTCGTCCATCTACGTTCGCGGCGATATCTCACTGCAGAACGGGCAGCTGAAAGTCACTGTGGATAAGTAGTTTCCTGGATGTGAGGGCCGCGCCGCGAAAGGTAACTGGAGGTCGCGTCGTGGAAGCGGCGTTAGTGTTTTTGGCAGCACACCCGATCCGCACCGCTCCGGGAGTCAGTAAGTGGAGCCGGAGTCGGGCTTAGCGTCGGCAACGTGTGTGCCATGCGTCAAAGCGGGATCACCCGCCCCGCCCTGGGTGGGCGCTGCGGCGTCCCGACTTACCGGGATGCCGCGGTGCTTGGCATGGTGCTTGCCTGAACCGTCGGTATCGCTGCCACGGATTCCGGTGGCGCCTGCCCTGCCGGCGGCGCCAGCGCCGGCCGGACGACCACCACTGCGCTGATTCACCCGCTTTGGCAGTGCAAACACCAAGACGAAGGCAGCCACGGCGAAGATAGCGCTGACGAGCATGGCGTGGGCGGAGGCGTTGGTGAAGCCCGTGGCGAGGTTCGCCGTAGCCTGCCTGTTGACCTCAGCGATGGCAGCGGCCGTGTGTGACGTCGGCGGCGCCGGTTTGGCTATGGTCAGCGTGCCGAAGAGTACCGAACCGATCGCGGCGATGCCGATTGCGGCACCGATACGCTGGATCGCCGCGATCACGGCCGAACCGGATCCTGCGTCCCGCCGATCGACGGTCGCCACGATGAATTGTGCATTAGGTGCGATGAAGAGCCCGTTGCCGACCCCACTGATCAGGAGCGGCGCGAGCAGAATCCAATTGGTGAGGTCGGACCCCTTCTGAGTCAGGAAGATCAGCCACAGCCAGATCAGACCGATGGCTACGAGCGCGGTTCCGAGCATCAGAACACTGCGGCCAAGGCGCGACGAGAGCCGGTTGCTCTGCGAGGAGCCGAGGATGCTGCCGATTGCGAATGGGATCGTCACCACGCCTGATTCGAGAGCGCTGTGGGCCAGGCCGCTCTGCCAGAGCAGAGAAATTGTGAAGAATATGCTCGTGAAGGCTGCGAAGTAGACGAGGGCAAGGATCACGCCGCCGGTGAAGTGCGGGTGACTGAACAACGTCGGAGGCACAAGGGCGCTTCCGCCCCGCCGCGTGTAGTGCACCTCCCAGAGCGCAAACATCGCGAGCAGGACAACGCCGCCTGCGATGGTGAGGTAGGTCCAGAGCGGCCAGCCCTCGTCTTGGCCCTGAATGAGGGGGACGAGCAAGGCAACCAGGGCGGCCGATACGAGGAAGACGCCGAACCAGTCGAGTCCGGCAGGAGGACGCGGGGCGGCCGGATCGCGCCGGGGAAGCCAGTACATCGCCAGGACAAGGGCAGCGAACCCTATCGGTAGGTTTACGTAGAAAACAAAGCGCCAACCGTCGGCGTTACCGAAGGCTTGGATCAGCAGACCGCCGATGATCGGGCCGAGCGCGGACGAGACACCGATGACGCTGCCCATGATCGCGAAGGCCTTGCCCCGCTCCTGCGGCGGGAACAGTAGCTGGATGTAGGCGGTCACGGACGGTACAAAGATCCCGCCCGCGAGGCCTTGGATAACGCGAAAGATGACAAGCTCCGTATCGGATTGCGCGATTCCACAGGCCAAGGACGACACCGTGAACAAAGCGATACCGGTGAAAAAGACCCATTTGTGCCCCACCCGGTCGCCAATGCGACCGGCAGGGATGAGCGAGAGCCCGAACGCCAGCGCGTAACCGGAGATGATCCAGGAGAGCGTGGCCTCGTTGGCGTTGAGCGAGGTGCGGATGGTCGGCAGGGCCACATTGACTATGGTCGTGTCCAAAAGTGCAATGGACATCCCGATCAGGAGAACAACGAGTGCTCGCCATGCCGATTTGCCAGACGCGGGAACAGAGGATTTGGCCCTAGCGGTCGCGTTGATCATTGGTTTGCTGCCTTTCGTACCAGAGGCTGACTGCGGTTCTTCAGGGCCGGGAAAGCGGAGGACCATCGCCGCCGCGGCGGATTTAGATCGACTCGACGAGGATCTGGTGAGTTACAAACCGTCTCAGGTCCGTCCGTGCGGTGAGAACGGCATACTTCCCGAACAGCAGCCCGTGCCGCGGCAACAAGGGGCGTCAAATGGTTCGCGCCCAGCCGGGCGGAGCGGCCAGCTTGGTACGAGGTTGGCACGATTGACGTCGGCGGCTGGGGGATATTCACGGTCCATTTTGACGCATGGGCATATAGTAGCAACTCGAGTTTATAAGTTGCCTGGCTTGTTTGGCAGCCCCAATGCCTTCAAAGCGGCCCACAGCGGCACGGTGGCCTTATCCACAACCGGTCCGGCCGCCGTCGTACTTACGGTAATATAGATAAGTCTGTGCTGGCGCTCGCCATGTTTCATCGGTGGCCACCTGCCCACGGACACCGCAAATGAACCTCCTGTTACGGAAAGACCGTAGCCGTTTAGCCCAAAGGAGGTGGGTTCACATATGCGTCCTTACGAACTGATGGTAATCATCGACCCCGAGGTCGAAGAGCGTACCGTTGAGCCGTCGCTTCAGAAGTTCCTCAGCGTCATCACCACCGGTGGCGGAACCATCGAAAAGGTGGATATCTGGGGCCGTCGTCGACTGGCTTACGAGATCAAGAAGAAGACCGAAGGTATCTACGCAGTGGTGAACTTCACCGCAGAGCCGGCTACCACCCAGGAGCTTGACCGCCAGTTGGGTCTCAATGAGACGATTCTGCGCACCAAGATCATCCGCCCCGAAGACCAGAAGGTCGTTGCCGAGTAACTTCGGCTCCGACTTTTAAGCGTTTTCATCCGTAGGAACACACAGCAGGAAGCAGGAGCAGATGGCAGGCGAAACGATTATTACTGTCGTTGGGAATCTCACCAGCGATCCGGAACTGCGGTTCACGCCGTCAGGTTCGGCAGTAGCGAACTTCACCATTGCATCCACTCCGCGGACCTTTGACCGCCAGTCGAATGAGTGGAAGGACGGCGAAACGCTGTTCCTGCGCGCATCCGTTTGGCGTGAGGCTGCCGAGAACGTTGCGGAGTCCCTGACGAAGGGCACTCGCGTGATCGTTTCCGGCCGGCTGAAGTCGCGTACCTACGAGACCAAAGAAGGCGAAAAACGCACCGTAATGGAGCTTGAGGTCGACGAGATCGGCCCCTCGCTGCGCTATGCCAATGCCAAGGTTAACCGCACCCAGCGCTCCGGCGGTGGCGGCGGGAACTTCGGCGGCAACTCCGGCGGGGGTGGTAACTTCGGCGGCAACTCCGGCGGGGGAAGCCCTGCCTGGGGCGGCGGCGGAAGCCAGGGCTCAGGGCAGTCCGCTCCGGCAGAGGATCCGTGGGGCACCCCCTCCGGTGGTTCCGCCGGGTGGGGTTCTGGCCCGGATTCCTCGGAACCTCCCTTCTAAACACTATTCATGACGGCAACTGCCGTCGCAAACCATCCCGTGGATCCATATCCACGGGCTCCACGAATACTAAGGAGCTCCACGATGGCAAAGGCTGAACTCCGTAAGCCCAAACCAAAGTCCAATCCCTTGAAGGCCGCTGACGTTACAGTCATCGACTACAAGGACGTAGCATTGCTGCGCAAGTTCATCTCCGACCGGGGAAAGATCCGTGCGCGCCGCGTCACGGGCGTCACCGTTCAGGAACAGCGCAAGCTCGCCCAGGCAATCAAGAATGCCCGCGAAGTTGCTCTGCTGCCCTACTCCGGCGCCGGCCGCGGCTAAGCGAAGGGGATTACCAGATGTCTAAACTCATTTTGACCCATGAAGTCACCGGACTCGGTGCCGCCGGCGATATTGTCGAGGTGAAGAACGGTTACGCCCGTAACTACCTTCTGCCCCGCGGATTCGCCCTGACCTGGAGCAAGGGTGGCGAGAAGCAGGTTCAGTCGATCAAGGCCGCCCGCGCTGCCCGTGCCCACGCTTCTGTTGAAGCTGCTCAGGCACAGGCCGCTGCTTTGTCCGCTAAGCCGGTCAAGCTCGTGGTCAAGGCCGGGGAATCCGGCCGACTCTTCGGTACCGTCAAGGCCGAGGATGTTGCCAAGGCTGTCGAGGCCGCCGGGCTCGGCGCCATCGACAAGCGCAAGGTGGAATTGCCGGCACACATTAAGAGTGTTGGCACCTATACCGCGAACGTCCGTCTGCACGAGGATGTTGCCGCTGTCATCAACCTGGACGTCGTTTCCAGCTAATTGACGGATAGCTGAAAGGAACCCCAACGAACTTGGGGACTCCGCCGGCTTGTTGGCGAGGGCCGCTACCTGCCGGGTAGGGGCCCTTTCCCATCCCTTGCCGGTTCCACGCACTCCGGATCGGTACCGGCACGGCCGAGGGTGGCATAGCTTCTAAACGCGTCGCTGGTCTTGAGCTTTTGCTCCCGCTTTAGCGTGTGCAGCTGACCGTCCGCCATATCGCCTTGGTGCTGCTGCAGGATACTCCGGGGGTCGCGGAGGCGTCCGGCCTCCTGATGCTGCCCGGCCGCATCGGCGGCGGGCGCCGAATGTCCGGCAGTGCCGTCCCAGTAGGCCCGACGGCGGCTGTATCCACCCCGGCAGCCTCCTCCGGTGGCGGTTTTCGGTTTAGGCCTGCGGTCCCGACGGGCCGGCATTCATGGCGGCGAATCCCTCGCGGATCAGGGCTTCAAGGACAAACATGTCTAGATCAGCGAGTTCGTTGATGTAAAGACAGCCGGCGCCCGCCGTGTGTTTGCCGAGTATGTCCAGACGCTCTTTGGCGACCGGAGAGTTGATGAGCCCGTACAGGCAGAGGCCTGCCCCCTGCGGCGAAAATCCGACAGCAGGCTGGTCCCCTTCCCCTCCGCTTTCGTCGCGGTAGTGGTAACTGCCGAATCCGATGTTGCCCCGCTCCCCACATCGCGGCCGGGACCCCCGTCACGCCCGTCATCAGCCCCGTCAGCGCCAAGGAATCCCGGCGGCGGGCCTCATTGCCGATCGCCGCGATAAATCCCCCCACCTCGACGGTAACGGGCACTTAGCCTTCCATCGGCGTTACCCCAGCCGGTCCACGTAGTTCTTGGCGTCCATCAGACCAACGCCCGTTTTGGAGCGCAGCAGTGCTATTGCCTGCATCTTGCTGCCGTTGCGGATGAGGCTCTGCAGTTGCGCAATAAGTTGCGGGTCCATCGACATGGGTTGGTCCTGGCCGGCAAAGCGGCCGCCGTTTTGGCCGCCGTTACGGCCGGTGAGGTTCTGTCCGTGCGACTCATTTTGCCCCCGGGCTGCGTTCTGTCCGTGCGTTTCGTTTTGCCCCTGGGCCGGAGACGTCCGGTAGGCGTTGGACTGAGAATACCCAGTACGCTGCGATGGATGGCTTGGACGGCCCGCGGCTGCCAAGCGGGCAGCGGCCTGCAGCTGCGCCTGGGCCTTGCGGGCCAGCTCCAGCTGATAACGGTCCGCATCGGAGAGGCTGCTGCCGCCCGTGCGGCCGGCGCGGGCGGCCCAAAATAAAAAGACAATTCCGACGACGGCGATGAGCACTACGAAGAACCAGTCCATGCCCTGAGCATATGCCACGTTCGGCAGGGACGGGGCAGGATAGCTGAATCGGTCGTCCAGGTGTGCTGCCCCCGCGCTGGCGTCGGAGAGGACCTGCCCATCCGCTATATGCCTGAACCGGCATGGACGCATGAGGGCGATCTTCCGCCTGGGCCCGGAAACGTTTCGCTGCAGGCATACTATGCACGTTGAGCTCCGCCCCTTAACGACCGATCATAGCGTTGTCAACATGCAAGCTGTGGATGAAGGTTCATTGAAAACTTCTTTTCCTCCACAGGTTGTGGGGAGCGTTTCTGCAGGTCAGGGGCACATTTGTGACAAAGAATTTTTGATATCCACAGGGTTCTCCCCAGCCTGTGCACAAGACACGCCGCCCTATGCACAAGTTATCCACAGGGTAGGTGTGCACTGAGGTTGGCGCCCGTGCCTACAGGGTCTACCGTGGCTGAGGATCCAGTCCACGTACGTCAGCGTGTCGGTTCCCAATGGTAGGAAGAGGTATCCGCGGTATAGGTCGGCAGCGTGCCGGTTGACGGTCCACAGACCGGCGCGGCACGAAAGGGGCTTGACCGATGTCAGCAACGAATACGGACTCGGTGGGAACCCTGCGCGAACCGGACTTCGCCCGGACGCCACCACAGGACCTCGTGGCCGAACAGAGCGTTTTGGGTGGCATGATGCTGTCCAAAGACGCCATCGCAGACGTGGTCGAGGTACTGCGCGGCAATGATTTCTACCGTCCCTCCCATGAAAGCATTTACGAGGCCATTCTTGACCTCTACGGGCGCGGCGAACCGGCGGACGCCGTCACCGTCGCCGATGAGCTGACCAAACGCGGGGAAATTGGCCGTATTGGCGGGCCGGCCTACCTTCATCAGCTCATCCAGTCCGTCCCCACCGCTGCGAATGCAGGATTTTACGCGGAAATTGTCGGCGAGCGGGCGGTACTGCGGCGCCTGGTTACGGCCGGAACTAAGATCGTCCAGCTTGGTTATGCCAACGACGGCGAAGTCGAAGACATCGTCAATGCCGCGCAGGCCGAGGTGTATGCCGTCGCCGAGCGCCGGACAGCGGAAGACTACGTGGCCCTCAAGGACGTGATGGAATCCACCGTGGATGAAATTGAGGCGTCCGGGCACCGCGGTGAAGGCATGACCGGAGTGCCCACCGGGTTCTACGAACTCGACGAACTCACCAATGGACTGCATCCCGGGCAGATGATAGTCATCGCGGCCAGGCCAGCGGTAGGAAAATCCACCTTCGCCTTGGACTGGGCGCGTTCGGCTGCGATAAAGCACAATTTGCCGACCGTAGTCTTCTCATTGGAAATGGGCCGCAACGAGCTCGCGATGCGCCTGCTCTCGGCCGAGGCCACGATCAGTCTGCAGGACCTGCGCAAAGGAACCATCAAGGACGATCAGTGGTCAAAGATCGCCACCACAATGGGCAGGATGAACGATGCACCGCTCTTCATTGATGACAGCCCGAACATGTCCCTGATGGAAATCCGTGCGAAATGCCGCCGTCTGAAGCAACAGCACGGGTTGAAGCTGGTGATTTTGGATTACCTGCAGCTGATGTCCTCAGGCAAAAAGGTTGAATCCCGTCAGCAGGAGGTCTCCGAATTTTCCCGCGCGCTCAAGCTCCTCGCCAAGGAGCTTCAGGTACCTGTCATCGCACTCTCGCAGCTGAACCGTGGTTCGGAGCAACGGACCGACAAGAAGCCGATGATTTCCGATCTCCGCGAGTCCGGCTCGATTGAGCAGGATGCTGATATGGTGATCCTGCTGCACCGCGAAGACATCTATGACAAGGAATCCCCCCGGGCCGGGGAAGCGGATGTCATCGTGGCAAAACACCGTAACGGTCCGACCAAGACAATTGTCGTTGGATTCCAGGGCCATTATTCCCGGTTCTCCAACATGGCCGTTGACTCTGCGGGCACTGGTTCCTTCTAGGGTCAGGACAGGCAGCTCGTGCTGCGCGAGGTCCGGGCGAACATCGCCGTTCTCGAGGTGCAGGATTCCGCACTCTGACCGCTAGCATTGTCCGATGCCCCAAATGACCATCAGCCGCCAAATTCTGCAGCTGGCCGTCCCGGCGTTTGGTGCCCTGATTGCGGAACCGTTGTTTTTACTGGCCGATTCGGCGATTGTCGGACACCTTGGGGTGGACCAGCTGGCCGGCGTCGGACTTGCGGCCACCGTGCTGCAGACGGTCGTCGGGTTGTTGGTTTTCCTGGCGTACTCGACGACCCCGGCCGTTGCCCGATTGCTCGGCGCCGGACGGCTCGCTGACGCGCTTGCGGTGGGTCGGGATGGACTCTGGCTGGCGGTGTTGCTGGGCATCGGTCTTGCCGTTGCCGGGTCTACGCTTGCCGTACCGGCGCTGGGATCGTTCGGAGCCAGCGGCCCTGTCCTCCGGTTCGGCGTCGAGTATCTGCGTTTTTCCATGCCGGGGCTGCCCGCCATGCTGTTGGTCTTGGCCGCGACGGGCGTGCTGCGCGGCCTGCAGGACACTAGGACACCGTTGCTGGTGGCGGGCGTGGGCTTTATGGTCAACATTGCCTTGAACGTGCTGCTGGTGTTCGGGCTCGGTCTCTCCGTGGCCGGCTCGGCGCTGGGGACCAGCATTGCGCAGTGGGCAATGGCGGCTGTCTACCTCGTTATCGTGGCCCGGGCTGCCCGGCGTCACGGGGTAGGGCTGGCTCCCGATTGGGCCGGGATCCGTGCGGTATCGCGGGTGGGAAGCTGGCTGATGCTGCGCACGCTGAGCCTGCGGATTGCCATCCTGGCCACCGTACTGGTGGCCACGGCACAGGGGGCGGTAAATCTGGCGGCGCACCAGCTGGCCATGACGATCTTCACGTTTTTGGCATTTGCGCTGGACGCGCTGGCGATCGCGGCGCAGGCTTTGGTGGGCAAGGAGCTCGGGGCGGAAAATGTGCTCCGAGTCAAGGCGCTGACCGGCACTATGGTGCGCTGGGGGATGGTGTTCGGTGTGGGAACAGGGCTGCTCCTGCTGGCATTGGGTCCGTGGGCCGGCTGGCTGTTCACCCCCGACCGCCAGGTTCATGCGGCTCTTGCGGCGGCTCTCCTGGTCCTTGCGCTTGGGCAGCCGCTGGCCGGGCTCGTGTTTGTGCTGGACGGAGTGCTGATCGGCGCCGGGGATGCCCGCTACCTGGCGCTGGCCGGCGTGGCGAATCTGCTGGTTTACCTGCCACTGCTGTTTTGGGTGTCAGCCGCGGCAGGAGCCGGGCCGGCTGCTCTGGGCTGGCTGTGGGCGGCTTTCGCGCTGGGCTACATGGCAGCCCGCGCGGCGACGCTCGGGCTGCGGGCGCGGAGCACCCGCTGGGTGCGCGCCGGTGCACGTTAGCTGTCGCCGGAACCTTCCCGCCGTCCCGGAATTTTCCAGACCCGCACTCCTTCCACCTTGTGCTCGTCGACCTGGTCCTGGTCCCGTCCACGGCAGGCCCCCGCAGCGGTACTGCGGGGCGGTAAGATCAATCCGATCCGGGTGGACGGCCGTGGCCGGTAAACTGGCACGGTGACTGAACATTCCGCACCCATTGTCCGGCCCGGCGCTGGCGCGCCGGCGCAGCCATTGTCTCTGTGGAAGCCGGTGCTGGTGCGCGCCCTGGTGTGCCTGGTTTTCGGCGCGGTCACAGTTTTCTGGGCGAAACCAAGCGTGGCAGAAACCGGCGTGGCCGTGGGGCTGTATTTCCTTGCAACTGCCGCGGCGCAGGTGATGCTGCTGCGCCAGCTGCGGTTCCCCAAAACAAATAAGACCTTAATTGCGCTGGCGCTCCCCGCTGGATTACTGGCTGCCTTCGGGCTCAGCTTCCTCGTCAATGCCAGCGTGGAATTCATGGTTTTCACCGCTTCAATGGCGCTGTTCCTGCTTGGACTCGGTGAGGCGTACCTGGGGATGAGGAACCGCCGTCGGCACCTGCTGGCGCGGGACTGGCTGACCACCGGCGTCGTCGGCGTCGGTACGGCAGTCGTCCTGCCGTTCTTCACTGCGCTGGGGCCGCATGCACTTCTCGGCGTCCTGGGGGGCGGGGCCATCATCACCGGGGCCCTGCTCCTACTGGCGGCGCTGACTATCCGCTTCGACGCAGCGAAGCCGGCGCAGGCCGTAAACTAGAGATGTAGGTGTTCTACTCTGCGTAGAACTTCGAGCGTGGAATCAGGTGAGTCGCATTGCCTGTCCAGCACCTCATGCGCTCAAATAGCTACCATTCCGGCGGTGCCGGTATAACAGGAGGACTTGACGTGGCGGAGAAAACACCAGGAATACCGGGGGAACCGCGGATCTCGGTGAAGGCACCGCTGGGCTTCTCCGCGCTCCTGGGACTGATCGCGGGCGTCGTCACGCTCATCGTCTCCAGCGGCGGGACGGCCCATACGCCGCGCTGGGATTTGGGGGCCATTGCGTTTGGCGTGGCCTTCATCGTTTGTCTTGTTGTCGCTGCAATGTTGTCCATGAGTTTCAAGGAGAACGCCGAGCACCTGGGAAAGGGCTCCGGCGTGAACCGTACGTCCGCCGAGCGTTTGGCGCAGAATCAACACAACCAGAAGCTTCGCGACGACAAGCGCGGGAACGACGGCGGTCCCCGGACACCGTAGACATCGCTTGTCAGCCTGCTCAAGGGTTCCGTAGGCCGGCGAGCGTTTCGTGGATGCGGACAAACATGGCAGCGTCGACGATGGAGCCGGCATGTCTTAAGGCCAAGACGGCAGCGCCTGCGACGCCGTCGAGGACCCTGATTGCGTTGCCGCCAGCAGCAGCTTCCACGCTAGTACCGAGAGTCGAATGCCGGCCCAGGATGCTTCCGCCAAAGATGAGGGGCCCCTTTACGGCAGGTGCTGCAACAGCGCCCAGGGTGGCGGAGAGGGCGCCGGCTGCGCGGGCGAGAATGTCCTGCGCGACGGCGTCAGCGCAATCAGCCACGGCATCAAAAGCAAGCGGTGCGAACCGTGAAAGCTCGACGGGGACAAGGGCGTAGATGGCATCGACCAGCTGTTGTGCGGCGGCAGTACGGCCCTGAAAAAACGCAGGTATTCCTGGGTCAATGCCGAGCACCGCCAACAATGCGGCACAGAGCGACGTCTGCGGCCCGCGGCCATCCAGGGCGGCCGAGACGGCGCGGACAACTTGATGGCCGATCCAGAAGCCTGACCCGGAGTCGCCGAGCAGCCACCCCATGCCGTCTGCTACGGCATCGAGCCGTCCGGCACTGATCCGGGCCGCTATTGCCCCTGTTCCGGCTACCAGAGCATAACCCCGGGTGTGATAGGTGCCGGAAAAAAACGTGGCTAAAAGATCAGATTCCATCACTAGGGCACCCTGCAGACCCAGCTCTTTGAGGCCGTCACGGAACATTTCCGCGGACGTCCGCACGGACGCGCCGGCCATCGCGATGACCGCGGACGAGTAGCCCGCTGCGCCCGGACCTAGCGGTTGAGCCGCGCGTTGGAGCGCGGTCCTCAGTGACGCCCGCACCGCTGGAATTCCACTGGAGACGGGGTTTCCGCCGCCCGCTTTCCCATAGCCGAAACAGGCACCGGTGCGGTCCAGGATGACGGCCCGGGTGGAGGTGCCGCCGGCATCAAAAGCGACAATCTGCTGCATCGCTACCTTTTTCGTGTCGCGATTGTGACTTGACACACAGTCATCCTGAGAATAGTTTTCAAGGAACGGCTCCAATCAAGAAACGGATTTTCACTATGTCAACGTTCACTCCCCAGCCCACGGCTGGCACTGCTGTGGGGATCGTGAACCGCATTCAGGCCAAACTACCCGAGATGTCGGCAGCCATGGGGAAAATCGCCGCATATCTGTTGGAGCATCCGCAGGCGCCCATCCAGCTTTCCATCATGGAGCTGGCGGAGCACACGGGAACGTCCGCGGCCACGGTGACACGTTTTTGCCGGCTCTTGGGCTACAGGGGTTACGTGCCCTTTCGGGTCGCTATTGCCGGGGACGCGGGCCGCAGCGACGCCAGAGAATCGTGGAAGGTGGACATCGGCCGGGCGTTCGGCCCGGACGATGCCCCGGAGGACGTGCTGAGCACCTTGGTTAATGCCCACACCCGCTCGCTGCGTGAAACGGCAACAGTGATGGATATGGCGCTGATGAACCAGATTGCACGCCGCATAGTGCTGAGCACGCATGTGGATATCTACGGCATTGGCGGCAGCGCCGTGATGGCCAAGGAAATGCAGTCCAGGCTGTATCGGATCGGCATCAACGCCCATCACTGGTCGGAGGTGCACGCCGGGCTGACAAGTGCGGCAATTCAGGACAGCACCTGCCTTGCCATTGGTATTTCGAATACAGGGCGCACCGAGGAGACCATCTCGATGCTGCAGCAGGCCCGGCAGGCGGGTGCGCTGACCGTAGCGTTGAGCAATAATCCAGGTTCTCCGCTTGCAGAGGCTGCGGATCTGCAGATTATTACCGTCGTGCACGAGCAGTTTCTCCAGCCGGATGATCTCTCCGCCAAGCACGTCCAATTGTTGGTCCTTGACCTGCTGTACCTGCTGGTAGCTCAGCTGAACTTCACGAGGACCACCACCAAGCTGGCGTCCTCCGCACTGGCGGTCTCCCCGCACCGGCGGTCCAACCGGGCCGGGCCCAAGACGGACAGGAACGATCACCTGTATGCCGGCACCTCGCAAGGACAGGGACGGACCCATGTCTGAAGCCGTGGACAGCTATCTGTACGAAGTGACGAGCAGATTGGAGGCGCTGGCTGCGGAGGCCCGGACGGGGTCCTTGGACGGTGCAGTGGATTTGATAGTTACCGCACTGGACGCCGGCGGGGTGGTGCAGACCTTCGGGACCGGACATTCGGAGGCCTTCGCGATGGAGTTCGCGGGCCGGGCCGGAGGCCTGATTCCAACGAACAAGATTGCGCTGCGCGATGTAGTGCTCCGCGGGACCCGTGCGGTCGGCGCTTTAGCCGGCTCCTCGCTGGAACGCGATCCTGCCGTCGTCGAAGAGCTCTATGATATTTCCCCGGTCGGCGAAGCGGACGTGTTCATAATTGCCTCGAATTCCGGGGTGAATGGGTCGGTGGTGGGGCTGGCGCTGCTGGCCAAAAGCCGCGGGCATAAGTTGATAGCGGTGACGAGTATTCAGCACACGAATGCCGTCGAACCTCGACATCCAAGTGGTTTCCGGCTGAGCGATGTTGCCGATGTCGTTATCGATAACAAGGCTCCCTACGGCGATACCACACTCGAACTTTTCGGGGCCGGGGGTGTGGGCGCCGTTTCGTCAATCACTGCAGCCTTCATTGCGCAGCTGCTGACCATCGGAACCGCGCGTCGTCTCGCATCTTCGGGGAAAACACCCCCCATTTATATTTCAGCGAATGTCCCGGGCGGAGATGAACACAACAAGAGCCTCGAGGACCTCTACAAAGACCGATTCAGACGTGACGCCTAAGTCGTCAACCCACCGGAGCCGTCCGCGGCTGCGGACGAACAAAGCTGCAACCGCATCAACTCGTCCCGTACTAATAATGGAAGGCATTAAAACGATGAATATCCAGAAGAAAACTCTGCAACGGCGCGGATTCCTACGTGGCGTCCTGGCCGCAGCGGTCCTGGTTCCAGTCGCCGGCTCGCTCGCCTCCTGCGCCGGCGGTGGAGGCGGCGCGCCCGCCGCCTCCACCGCCGCGGGCCCGGTGTCTGATACCAACCCGTTTGGTATGGCGGACAACTCCACCATTGACGCCGTTATCTTCAAGGGCGGCTACGGCATCGACTACGTCGAGTTTGCCGGAAAGCTGCTCGAGAAGAACCATGCGGGGACGACCGCCAAAATCGCGCCCTCAACGGCCATCGCGCAGGAACTGCAGTCGCGTTTCGTCGGAGGTAACCCGCCGGACCTGATTGACAACTCGGGCGAAGGCGCCATGGGGTTCAGTGCGATCCTGGACCAACTGGAGGATCTGACGTCTGTTCTTGACGCCAAGAACCTCGAGGGTACGGTCATCAAGGACACCCTGTATGCGGGGGTAGAGGCGCCGGGAACCTTCGGCGGCAAGCTGGCTGCGGTGAACTACGCGCTGACAATATACGCCCTATGGTATTCGGCCTCGCTGTTCCAGGACAACGGCTGGACGGTCCCGAAGACCTGGGACGAGGCGCTTGCCCTAGGCGCCAAGGCCAAGGCCAAGGACAAGTACCTCTTTGTCTGGGGCAAGGAAGCGGCCACCTATTACCAGACCCTGGCCCTGGGGTCCGCCATCAAGGAAGGCGGCGACGAGGTCCGCCTGGCCGTGGACAACCTCAAGGATAAGTGCTGGTCCCATCCGGCCATCCAAAGCGTTTTCAGCGCCATGGAAAAGGCAGTCAAGGCAGGTTACTTCAAGCCCGGCGGCTCGGGCACCAAGTTCACCGCGGCGCAGGCACAGTGGAGCAATGACGAGGCGGCACTGCTTTACCCTTCCGGATCCTGGATTGAAAACGAGATGAAGGACCAGACCAAGCCCGGCTTCAAGATGACGGGTGCGCCGGAATTCACGGTCACTTCGGCGTCAAAAATGCCGTACGAGGCCATGCACAGCGCTGCGGGCGAGCCCTACATCGTTCCGTCCAAGGGCAAGAACGTTGCTGGCGGCAAGGAACTGCTGCGCACCATGCTGTCCAAGGATGCGGCCACCAACTTCGCCAAGACGAAGCTGGCTCCGAGCATCGTCAAGGGCACTGTCCCGGCCGACGGGTTCGGATCCACGGCCTTGGTCTCCCAGACCAAGCTGCTCGACGCCGCGGGGTCGAACATCTTCACCTGGGGTTTCGTTGACCTGTATGGAATGAACAAGGACCAGCTGGTGCTGTGGAACACCTTCCTGGACGGCAAATCTGACGCGGCGGCGCTTACTTCCGGCCTGCAGAAGATCACCGACGACGTGCGCAACGACAGTTCAGTGACGAAGATTGAAGTGAAGTGACGTGATTGATCTCAGTTCCCAGGTGCGTCCGGAGAGCGGCAAAACTGCCGCTCTCCGGTCCCGCCGGAAAAAGCTGACCTTTGACAAGGTCAGCTTTATGGTGGTTTTTCTTGGTCTGCCGCTGGCCGTTTACGCTATTTTCGTCATCTCGCCCTTCGTTCAGGCCGCGTACTACTCCATGACCGACTGGTCCGGATTCAGTGCGAACATGAACTTTATCGGCGTGGAAAATTACGTGAAGCTTTTTCACAACGCCACGTTTATGAAGGCGCTGGGCAACAACATCATTTTGGTGATTGTGTTGCCCATAGTGACCATCATCCTCAGTCTGATCCTGGCCACGCTGGTGACGGTCGGCGGCAGCAGCCGAGGACAGATCAAGGGTCTGAAGAACTCCAGCTTCTACCGCGTCGTCTCATTTTTCCCCTACGTGATCCCGGCCATCATCATCGGCATCATGTGGACGCAGATCTACGACCCGAGCAACGGTTTGGTCAATGGAATCCTGACCGGGATGGGGTTTGACGGATTCAAGTCCTTCCCGTGGCTGGGCGATGAACGCACCGCCATGATCGCGACCATGTTTGTAATCGTATGGGGCTTTATCGGTTTTTATATGGTGCTTTTTGTAGCCGCCATCAAGGGTATCCCCGCAGAGCTGTTCGAGGCGGCGAGGATTGATGGCGCCGGCCGCGTGCGCACCATGGTCAGCATTACGATTCCGCTGATTCGTGACAACATCCAGACGGCTTACGTCTACATGGGGATCCTGGCTCTGGACGCCTTTGTCTACATGCAGGTCATGAACTCCGGCGGGGGCCCCAACAACTCCACGCTGGTGATGTCCCAGCAGCTGTTCTCCACAGCCTTCACCAAAAACCAATTCGGCTACTCCAGCGCAATGGGCGTGGTCCTGGCGGCCGTGACCTTGGCGTTCTCCGGGCTGGTGTTCCTGGTCAACCGGTTGACCGGCGGAAAGGATGAAAGACGATGATCTCAACCAAGGAGACCGTCCACACTGGGAGTTCTGCAGCGCCGCCGAGGAAGGCGAAGGAGACCAAGGGCGACAAGACCGTCGCGGCCGTTTCACACACCATGCTCCTGATCTGGTCCCTGATCGTGATTCTGCCGCTGCTGTGGACCCTGATGACGTCCTTCAAGACGACAAGGGAAATCTTCGCTTCGCCGTTTTCGCTGCCCGAGCACTGGAATTTTGATAATTATGTTTCGGCCTGGACCACAGCAGGGATCGGCAGCTACTTTGTGAACACCATCATCGTGGTTGGCTTCGCGCTGGTCATTGTGATGGTGCTGGGAGCGATGTGCGCGTACGTGCTGGCGCGCTTCAAGTTCCCGGGAAGCCGCGGCATTTATTACCTCATGCTCGCGGGCCTGACGTTCCCGATCTTCCTGGCCATCGTTCCGCTGTTTTTCATCCTGAAAAACATCGGCCTGCTCAACACGCTCCCTGGCCTGATTATCGTCTACGTGGCGTTTGCGCTGCCATTCACCGTTTTTTTCCTCTTTTCCTTCTTCAAGACCCTGCCCGATGAGATCGGCGAAGCGGCGGCCATTGACGGAGCAGGGGAATGGCGGACTTTCTTCCAGGTCATGCTGCCCATGGCGAAGCCCGGATTGGCGTCGGTGTTGATTTTCAACTTCCTCGGACTGTGGAATCAGTTCCTGATCCCGGTGGCGCTCAACACCAATGTGGGGCACTACGTCCTTTCCCAAGGCATGGCGGCCTTCGCGTCGCAGGCCGGCTACGCGGTCAACTTCGGTGCATTGTTTGCCGCCGTCGTCATCACCGTTGTTCCGGTACTCATCGTCTACGTCATCTTCCAACGGCAGCTACAGGGTTCTGTCTCCGCGGGGACCAATAAATAGCCGGTTCGATCGGGTTCCCACCGGCGGGCAGAGCAGGGTTAAGGACCTGGCTGCCCGCCGCTCTGGCTAACTTTTGCCGGACATACGACGGCGGTACGCGGCCACATGCGTGCGGTTCGCGCAGTTGCCGGTATCACAAAACCGGCGGGAACGGTTCCTGGACAGGTCCAGGACTGCGGCGTTGCAGTCACTAGCCGCACAACACCGTAGCCGGTCCAATTCCTTGCCACGGATGACATCCACCAGTGCCATGGCTGCTTCTGTGCCCATCCGCAGGGCCAAGGGTGCCTGCGGTGTTGTGGCATGCAGATGCCAATCCCACTGGTCGTGTTTGACCAATTGCGGCAAGGCCCGGGCGTTGGCGAGCAGCAGGTTGGTCAGCCGGACTGCCTCGTCTTCCGGCGCCGTCCAGATCTTCCGGAGTTGAGCCCTGAGCTGACGCACGGACCGTAGCTCGGCGACGCTGTGTGTCCGCGAACCGGAGAACTGCTGCTGGCCAACAAAAACATCCAGATCATGAATTGTCATCAATGCATCCGCAGCCCCCTCGGAGAGGGAAACGGCTGCCTCGTTGCTGCGGGGGACGTGGACGGGCGCCGTGTTGATGAGCGCAGCCGTGGACCCCAGGGCGATCTCCGTGTCATGACTAAAGATCACCTTGACTCCTGTCTATGGCGGGCCGTAATGTCATGAGCCTACACTGCTTTACACCTGACAACACCTGTCTTCTCGGCGCTGTTCAGTACTCAACTGGGAGAAACCCCTGATGACTGCAAGCACAACCCGGCATTCTGGCTCCGCGGCGCTGCCCGCCGCCCTGATCTCAGCCGCAGCCTTTGCGCTCTCCGGGTCTTTCGCCAAATCGTTGTTTGAGAGCGGGTGGTCTCCAGGAGCTGCGGTTGCCGTCCGCATCGGCGGGGCCGCCGTCGTCTTGTTGATACCGGTGATCGTGACCCTAATCAGGCGCTGGAGCCTGGTCCGCCGGTCACTGGGAAGGGTGGCCCTGTATGGCATTGTTCCCATTGCCCTGTGCCAGCTGTTTTATTTTAACGCCGTCTCGCATCTTTCGGTGGGCGTCGCCCTGCTGTTGGAGTACCTCTCGCCGGTGCTACTGGTGGGCTGGGTCTGGTTGCGGACCCGGGCCGCGCCGCGGTTCCTGACGGTGACCGGCGGACTGTGCGCGATGGGCGGCCTGGTTCTGGTTCTGGATCTTGCGGGTTCACAGAAGCTTGATGCCGAGGGCGTTCTCTGGGGGCTGGCTGCCGCGGTCTGTTCCGCTACATTCTTCATCATGTCCGCCCGGGCGGACGACAACGTTCCACCGGTGCTCATGGCTGGCGGCGGTATGGCCGTGGGTGCGGTGCTCATCTTCGGGCTGGGCGCCGTCGGCGTCATGCCGCTGACATTTTCTGCAAAGGATGCCGTTTTTGCCGGCCATGCGGTCAACTGGCTGATCCCGATTCTGGGCCTGGTGCTGGTGACGACGGTCTTCGCCTATGTTGCCGGAATCATCGCTGTCCGTGGATTGGGAACGAAGGTCTCGTCTTTTCTGGCGTTGTTCGAGGTGCTTTTTGCCGTGATCTGGGCCTGGCTGCTGCTGGGCGAGCTTCCCCGTGCCATCCAACTGCTGGGCGGCGCGCTGATCGTCGGTGGCGTAGTCCTGGTCCGGGTCGATGAGCTCCGTGGTCCCGGACATCCGGAACTGGACCACGCCAATGATCTCGAGCCGCTGCCGAACGCACGCTGAAAAAAACGTTGCGCTTGCCTCCGTGTGGTGGTCGAATAGTGCAATGGCCAACGCTGCGAGTGTGCTATTAGCTATCGGAACCAAGAAGGGCCTGTGGCTGGGCACCAGCACGGACCGCACGCACTGGGACCTCACCGGTCCGCATTTTCTGATGCAGGAGATTCCCAGCATCGGCATAGATACCCGCGGGGACCGTACCCGCATCCTGGTGGGTACCCGCTCCGAGCACTGGGGCACCACGGTGCTGCATTCGGATGACTTCGGTGCCAGCTGGATCGAACCGGAGCGGGCGGCAATTTCCTTTCCTGCGGATACTGGTGCGGCGCTGGAGCGGATCTGGCAGCTGCAGCCCGATGCCGCCAGCCAACCGGGTGTGGTGTGGGCTGGATGTGAGCCGATTTCGGTGTGGAAATCCACTGATGGCGGTGAACACTTCGAGCTCAACCGGGGGCTGTGGGACCACCCGCACCGCACCCAGTGGGGTGCGGGCTACGGCGGGGCAGCCGCACACACCGTGTTGCCTAGCCCGGCGGATGCGCAGACCATCCATGTTGCCATGAGCACCGGGGGTGTGTACCGCAGTACCGACGGTGGGGACTCCTGGCAGGCGCGGAACCAGGGGATTTCGGCTTACTTCATGCCCGACCCGCTACCGGAATTCGGGCAGTGCGTGCATAAGATTGCCCGCGATGCCGGACAGCCGGAGCGGCTTTACGCGCAAAACCACCACGGTGTGTACCGCTCCGACGACAGCGCCGACAGCTGGTCCTCCATTGCCGGGGGGCTGCCGGCCGATTTCGGGTTTGTCATGCTGGCCCATCCATGCCGTTCGGGCACGGCATGGGTGATCCCGATCAAGGCCGACGGCGAGCGGATCCCGCCGGACGGGAAGCTTGCCGTGCACCGGACGGACGACGCCGGCGAGAGCTGGACCCGCGCGGATTCCGGTCTCCCGCAGAACGAATACAACGCTGTGCTGCGGGACGCCGCCGCCACCGACACGGCGGAGCTGGCCGGGGTGTACTTCGGAACGCGTGACGGGTGCGTCTATGCCAGTGCGGATGAGGGCAGCACGTTTACAGAAGTCGCTTCGCACCTGCCGGATGTGCTCTGCGTCCGCGCCGCCGTCGTCACCGTCTAGTTCGGATATGCAATGAGCGGCGTCGCGGATGTGCTGGTGCGGGTTCCCAGTCTGCTGCGCCAGTTTACCGATGGCCACGAGGAGCTGCTGCTCACCGTGGAAGGGCCGATTACCGTCACCGCCGTGCTGGACGTGATCGGTGCCCAATTCCCGTTCTTTAACCGGCGGGTGCGGGATGAGACTGGTGCGCTGCGTCGCTACGTGAACATCTATCTCGGCTACGACGACGTGCGCCGGCTCCGTGGGACGGACACTACGGTGCTGCCCGGGCAGGAACTAATGATCATTCAATCTGTGGCGGGCGGATGACCGGCGCGGAGCTGCGGTGAGTGGGTACTTGTGCCCCTAAACCCTGTGACCTAAGGGGCAGATGTACCCACTCACCGGGAGGGGAGGGGTGGGTACATGGGCGGACTATGCCTTGAGCGCCCGGGGCCAGCTCCGGTGATCAGAAGCTCACGGCCCTGCACCAGCTGCACCGGCATCGCCATGGTGTGGGTTGTCATCCCCAACCAGGACACAGCGGCCCCGTGCAGCCAACCGCGCCAGTCCGTCCAGTACGGTCGGTTCCGCTCCGCCTGTCTCTAACCGGTGCGGGCCTTTTGCCGGGTGCGCAGTGTAGGGTGGCTCGTCCGGCGCAAGGGCCGCGCTACCGAACGAGTTGCTCTCCGGCCGCGCGCCCCTCGTCTTGCCGAGTGGGTAGATCTGCCCCTTGGCGCGGGGTTTTATGGGGCAGATATACCCACTCAGCTGCAGGTTCAGTCCTCCAGGTGGTTCACCAGGCCTTCGGCGATGCCGGTATAGCTGCCGGGTGTGAGGGCCAGCAGACGTGCCTGGGCATCTGCGGACAGCCCCAGACCGGAGACGAACTCCTGCATTCGGGACGCATCAACGCGCTGCCCGCGGGTTAGCTCCTTGAGCCGCTCGTAAGGGTTTTCCATGCCTAGAACTCCGGCGATGGCCTCCGCCCGCATCACCATCTGGATCGCCTCGCCCAGGACCTCCCAATTGTGGTTCAGATCGTCGGCCAGGACGGCTTCTGCTGTATCCAACCGGCCCAAACCGCCCACCACGTTGCCGATGGCCAGCAGCGAATGCCCGAACGCCACGCCGATGTTGCGCTGGCTGGAGGAGTCGGTGAGGTCGCGTTGCCATCGGCTGGTGACCAGCGTGGCGGCGAGGGTATCCAGGAGGGCGCAGGAAATTTCCAGATTGGCTTCGGCGTTTTCGAAGCGGATCGGATTGACCTTGTGCGGCATGGTGGAGGATCCCGTGGCACCCGGCACCGGTACCTGCGCGAAGTAGCCGATCGAGATATAGCTCCAGACATCGGTGCACAGGTTGTGCAAAATACGGTTGAAGCGCGCTAGATCGGAGTACAGCTCGGCCTGCCAGTCGTGCGACTCGATCTGCGTGGTCAGCGGATTCCAGGTCAAACCCAGCCCTTCAATGAAGCTCCGGGAGACCTGCTCCCAATCCACCGAGGGCACCGAGGCATAGTGCGCCGCGTAGGTTCCGGTGGCCCCGTTGATCTTGCCTAAGTATTCTGTGTTCTCGATCCGCTTCAGCTGCCGTCCCAGCCGGTGCGCCATGACGGCGAGTTCTTTGCCCAAGGTGGTGGGTGTGGCGGGCTGGCCGTGCGTGCGGGAGAGCATCGGCACCGCCCGGTTTTCCTTGGCCATTTGCGTAATTTTGGCCACCAATGCGTGGGCCGCGGGCAGCCAGATATCCTGGACTGCGCCCTGAATGCCCAGCGCGTAAGAGAGATTGTTGATGTCTTCGCTGGTGCAGCCGAAGTGGACCAGCGAGGTCAGGTTCTCAATACCGATCGCCGGCAGCCTGCGGCCAAGGTAGTACTCCACGGCCTTCACATCGTGGACGGTGACCTTCTCCAGCTGCGCCAATTCCGCCACCGACGCGGCATCGAAATCGGTCACAATGGCGCGCAGCTGGGACTTTTGGGCAGCGCTGAGCTCCGTGGTCCCCGGCAGCAGTTGCTGCGTGGTGAGGTGGATCAGCCACTCCACCTCGACGGCCACCCTGTCCCGGTTGAGGGCCGCTTCGGAAAGATAATCAACCAGCGGCGCTACGGCACCTTGGTAGCGGCCATCGAGCGGCCCCAACGCGATGCGCTCATCGGCAGCGGCCAATGAGAGACGTCCCGAAGGCGTGCGGGCGGCGGATTCAATAGTGACGGCAGATTCAGACATGCCGCAATTCTTTCATGAAGTCCGCTGCCGGCTGCTGCCGGCCGCCGCAGTGACAACGCCTTGGCAGTGGAACGGCCAGGCACGCGCCCGCAGAAGGCAACGGTCCCTGCACAGCGATTCAGGCGGGAAACTTGTCCGCACCTGAGCGCCAGTCTCTGGCGGCGGGTCCGGCGAGGCCCTAGCGTCGCAGGTAACGCTCCAATCGGGAGGCAAGATGATAACGACGGCGGCACGCTCGGCACTGCTGGCCGACGACGTCCAACGCGTTGCCGGCGAACTGTCGCGGGCGTCCGCGGTCATGGACGAACTGCGCCTGCGGGTGCACAGCGCCGGGCAGCTGCGGTGGGAATCGCCGGCTGCCGCGGCGTTCAGAGAGGTTTTGGCCCACCAGGAACGGCAGATGCAGGCCGCGGCGGGAATGCTGCTGGACTCCGCCGCCATGCTGGCGCGGTACGCAGCACAGCTACGTGCGGTAGCACTGGAGGCATCCTTGTGTCATGTAAGCCCGGATCCCTTCGCAGGGACAGGCGGGCCGGGACTGCTGCGATGACCCAACGCATCGGGGAGTCAGCGGCAGATCCGCCGAACGGCGAATCCGGCAGTCCCATGCCTGCGGACAGGGTGCCGTCACCGTTTGTTCTGCCGGGGGAGCAGGTACGGCCCACAGCGTTCCTGACTGCACCGACCGGCAGCTACACCGTACGGGGAGGAGCGGGATCGGTCAGCTACGTGCTCGGCGAGATCGTCCTGGCCAGCGCGTCCCTGCAGCGCATCGCGGATGAAGTGGTTGGCGTGGAACAAGCAGCGGCCGGCGCGGTTCATCTTTTCGAGTCCGGTAGTCCGGCCGGTTCTCCGTACCCCTTCGGTCTCATGGCCGAACTTCGCAGTGCCGCCGCGGATTGCAGCACCTGCCGGATGGAACTGGAGGCCGTCGCCCTCGATGCACGGACGGCCTCCAGCCGCTATGCGGCGGGTGAAGACCGGGCACTGGCCCAATTGGACCGGGCGAAGGCGGTAAATTCGAACATGTCCGGTTGGCTGCTGCACGTTTTAGGGCTGCCGTTGGCTCCCATTGTTATCGGCAGTCAGGTGATCGCGATTGCCCGGGATGCCCGGCAGCGAGGCCTTCGCGACGTCATCCAAGACGCTGTAGGGCACCTTCCCGACTACCTCAGCGGCGTGCTCGGATTCCCGCTCCTACTACCGTCCCAGGCAATGACCGGGGCCGGGCGGACGGCGCCGCTGCCTCCGCCCGGTGTCGTTGCCGCCGTCGGGCTGCGGCATGTGATGGACTCCGAGGGGATCTTTGTGCCCGGCGTCCTGGAGCTGCAGCGGCTCCCCCCGGCACAATGGTCGCCGGAACAGCGGCCGCGGGCCGGGCCGGTTCCGGAGGCCCCCCGGACAACTGACGCTGCTGTCGATGCCGGGACGGCGGCCGATACTGCTGTGGGGACGATGGCACCGACTCTGCACGATGCGCTGGCCGGTTCCAGGGACGCCTATCAAGTGGCCCCGGCAGCAATCGTCATCAAGCGGGTGGATCGGGGCAACGGCACCGTCGCGTGGATAGCAGACTTACCGGGAACGGAGCAGTGGTGGCCGCTGGACGGCGCCAATCCGTGGGATGTCGAGGGGGACCTGGAGGCTATTACCTCCGCTCAGCGTGCCGAGTTCGCGCAGCGGCAGGTTCTGGTGGAGGAATGGGTGAAGGCGGCACTTCGTGATGCCGGGGCAGCGGCAGGGGACGCGGTGATGCTCAACGGGCATAGTGGAGGAGGAATCCATGCCGCCGCGATGGCAGCCAACCCAGCCTTCCTCGCTGAGGTCAATGTGCGGATTATCAACATTGCCGGCGCACCCGGAGCGAATCAACACGTGCAGCCCGGGGTCCAGGTAATGGATCTGGAAAATGAGGATGACATCGTTGCGGCCGCAGATTTGGCAGCGCCTCCGGAGACGGCGGACTGGGTGAGCGTCACCACCGGCCGGCGCCCGTTTAGTTCGCTGACCAACCCCGGGAAGCTGGTGGCCAGTGCGCACAGCCTGGATCACTACCTTCACGACGCTGCTGGGCTGGACAGCAGCCAAAACGTTTCGGTATTGGCGCACAAGGAGGCGCTGCAGCAGTTTCTGGGACCCGCGGCCCTGAGCGGGGTCGTGAGCTACCGCAAGTACGTCTATCAGGGCACCGACGTGAACCGGAGGAAAAGGGACACCGGGCAAAAACGGGACTAGCTGCTTTTGCTGATGCTTCGTCGGTTGATGCCGGTGAGCGCGGTGGCGACCATTGAAACCACGCTGATGACAATGGCCGCAAGCACAGCGGTCCATAAAAAGGTGTCGATGGTGAAGTGAACGGGCGTGTACCCGCTCAACCAGGAGGTCAGCCACAGCATCGCGGCATTGATGATGATGGTGAACAGGCCCAAGGTGAGGAAGGTGATCGGCAGCGAGAGCAGCCTGACAATCGGCTTGACCAGAGCATTGACGATGCCGAAAATGAGTCCAACGGCGATGAAGGCCAGGACCGTGGCCGCCGTGCTGTTCCCGGGCACCAGCCCGTCAGGTCCGCTGGAATAAATCTGCAGACCGGGGAGTAGTGCGCTGGCGATCCACAGCGCCAGCGCGTTGATCAGGACGCGGACAACGAATTTACCCATCCGTCATAATCCCACATCGGGCGGGGATACGATATTGGCCGGCAGCGCCACAGATCCCGGCGATAAGCTGGAACCATGACTATAGAGAACCCCACCGCCGCTGCTGTGGTTCGTCCCCGCACTGTCGTGGGCACACTGCCTAAATATGCCGCCGGCAAACCGGCCGCCGTCGTCGAGGGCCTGGAGAGCTTCAAGCTGTCCTCCAACGAAAACCCGCTCGGTCCCGTCCCGGCGGTGTTGGACGCCGTGCGCTCGCTGGCGGACATTCACCGGTATCCCGATTCCCTCAGCACCAGCCTGCGGGGTGAACTGGCCGAGTTTCTGGCTGTTCCAGCCGATGATATTGTCACCGGTGCCGGCAGCTTGGGCGCGTTGAACCAGCTGCTGTCCACGTTTGCCGGTCAGAACGACGACGGGCGCCCGGACGAGGTAATTTATGCCTGGCGATCCTTCGAGGCGTATCCGATAAGTGTGGGACTGGCCGGCGCCGAGAGCGTCAGGATCCCGCTGAAGGCGGACGGCACCCACGATCTGCAGGCGATGGCGGCGGCCGTGACCGAACGGACCAAGGTGATTTTGCTGTGCACGCCGAACAACCCCACGGGTCCGGTACTGTATACGGCCGAAACGGAACGGTTCATCGACTCCGTCCCGGCCGATGTCCTGATCGTGATAGACGAGGCGTATATGGAGTTTGTCCGTGCTGAAAATGCCGTTGACGGAATCGCCATGTACCGCAAGTATCCCAATGTTGTAGTGCTGCGGACTTTCTCGAAGGCGCACGGCTTGGCAGGGCTGCGCGTCGGATATTCGGTGTCGCGGCCGGAGCTCACGCAATATCTGCGTGTCGCGGCCACACCCTTTGCCGTCTCCTCGCTCGCCGAGCACGCCGCCGTTGCCTCGTTGCAGAACTACGCTCAAGTTGTGGAAAGGGTACAAAGCCTAGTTGACGAGCGGGACCGGGTGACAGCCGGACTCAGAAGCCTTGGCTGGGAGATTCCGGATGCACAGGGCAACTTTGTCTGGCTTAATCTGGGGGACAACAGCGCCGGGTTTGCTGCCCTCGCGGACCAGCGGGGGCTCTCGGTGCGTCCATTTGGCGTCGAGGGCGTCCGAGTCACAATCGGCGAGACCGAGGCGAACTCCCGTTTTCTGGAACTCTGTGCGGAGTATACAAAACCGCCGCGGCGTTCCTAGCGCTTAATAAATTCCCTGCGGACCCGGCTGCCGATACAGTGGACCGAAGAAATAGAAGGGTATCCGCGGGTCGGAAAAACATTCCGGTTTGAGCATATATCCCCAAAGATGGATCGACGTTGCAGCTGCGGCAGACGAGGAGAAGGTATGGGCGCTGCCCAGCTACCCAGTACCGAGTTTGAGGATTCCGACGTCGGCGACGCCCCCCTCAAGGACGTTCCGCCGGCGGATAACCTGGTACAGCTGCTGGGACCGGACGGCAGGCTCCGCTATGATGCGAAATTCAGTCCGTATATTGCGCGGCTGACGCCGGAGAAGCTGCGCAGTTTCTACCGGGATATGGCCACGGTGCGCCGCTTTGACCAGGAGGCCACTGCTTTGCAGCGCCAGGGTGAGTTGGCGCTTTGGGTCCCGTTGACCGGGCAGGAGGCCGCGCAGATCGGCTCCGGTCAGGCGACGGAGCCGCAGGATTACATCTTCCCCACGTACCGCGAGCATGGTGTGGCGCTGACGCGGGGTGTCGACTTGTCGCACCTGCTCAAACTCTTCCGCGGAATTTCCAATGCCGGCTGGAACCCGAAAGATACCAACTTCCACCTCTATTCGCTTGTTCTTGCCGTCCAGACACTGCATGCAGTGGGGTACGCGATGGGTATTCAGCGCGATCTGGCCGCCGACCCGGCGACGGAGCCCGCCGCCGTCGTTGCTTATTTTGGTGACGGCGCCAGCTCCGAAGGAGACGTGCATGAATCAATGGTCTTCGCCGCTTCCTACCAGGCACCGGTGGTCTTCTTCTGCCAGAATAATCACTGGGCCATTTCTGTCCCTTTCGAGGTCCAGTCCCGTATTCCGCTGGTGAACAGGGCCGGCGGCTACGGCTTCCCGGGGATCCGGGTGGACGGCAATGATGTGCTGGCCGTGCACGCCGTCTCTGAATGGGCCTTGGACCATGCGCGCTCGGGTCAGGGGCCGGTGCTGATCGAAGCTTTCACCTACCGGCTTGGCGCGCATACCACCGCCGATGACCCCACGAAATACCGCTTGGCGGCCGAAGAGGAAAAGTGGCGCGCCAAGGACCCGTTGATGCGGTTGGAAAAGTATCTGCGGGCCGAGAATCTTGCCGATGATGCGTTTTTCAGCTCCGTGAAGGACGACGGCGACGCCTTGGCCGCCTCTGTCCGCAAGACGACACTGGCCATGACCGTTCCGGACATTCGATCATCCTTCGCCAATGTCTACGCCCAAACCCATCCGCTGGTGACCGAGGAACTGGCCTGGTTCGAGAATTACGCTGCATCCTTCGCCGAACCCGGCACCGGATCCGCTGCCGGGAATGAAACGGGTGCGCCATGACGACCATGACTATTGCCAAGGCCATTAACGAAGGCTTGCGGACCACGCTGGCGGCTAACCCCAAAGCGCTGATTATGGGCGAGGATATCGGTGCGCTCGGCGGGGTGTACCGCGTGACCGAAGGGCTGAAAGCCGAATTCGGCGCGGACCGGGTCATGGATACGCCACTGGCGGAATCGGGCATCATCGGCACCGCCATTGGGATGGCCCTGCGCGGCTACAGCCCCATCTGCGAGATCCAGTTTGATGGCTTTGTCTTCCCCGGCTTTAACCAGATCACCACCCAGCTGGCCAAAATCCACACCCGCAGCAGCGGGCAGCTCAGCGCTCCGGTGGTCATCCGGATCCCCTACGGCGGCGGGATCGGGTCCATTGAACACCACTCCGAGTCCCCGGAAGCGCTTTTTGCCCACACCGCCGGGCTGCGGATCATTTCACCCTCCAACGCCCATGATGCCTACTGGATGATCCAGCAGGCCGTCGCTTGTCCGGACCCTGTCATCGTCTTCGAGCCCAAGCGCCGATACTGGCTCAAGGGCGAGGTCAACACCGAGTCGGCCGGTCTGGACGCCTTCTCAGCCCAGGTGCTGCGCTCAGGGACGGATGCGACCGTCGTCGCATACGGCCCGTTGGTTCCGGTGGCACTGGCCGCCGCGGAGGCGGCGGATCAGGAGGGTCACAGCGTGGAGGTCATTGATCTGCGCTCCATTTCCCCGATCGATTTCGATGCCGTCACCGCCTCGGTGGAAAAGACGGGCCGGCTGATCGTGGCCCATGAGGCGCCGACCTTCGGCGGCCTGGGCGGCGAAATAGCGGCGCGCATCAGCGAACGCTGTTTTTATGCTTTGGAGGCACCTGCCCTGCGCGTTGGCGGGTTCCACATGCCCTACCCCGTGGCACGGGTGGAGGAGCACTACCTGCCGGACATCGACAGGATCCTTGAGGCGCTTGACCGCGCGCTGGCGTACTAGGGAAAGGCGCGACGGATGTCCGCATTAAACACGTTCAATCTGCCCGACGTCGGCGAGGGGCTTACCGAGGCGGAAATCGTTTCCTGGAAAGTCAAACTGGGCGATGTGGTGGCCGTCAACGATGTCCTGGTTGAGATTGAAACCGCGAAGTCGATCGTGGAGCTGCCCTCGCCCTATGCCGGCATAGTCGCGCAGCTGCTGGTCGATGAAGGGCAGACGGTCGACGTCGGCACCGCGATCATCAGTATCGGTTCGGAGGCGGACGTTTCCGCAGCGCCAGCGCGTGGGTCAGTGTCCCCGGCAGCGCAGACGACCGCTGCCGCGCCCGGCCCTGCCGCCGAAGGGCACAAGCCGCTCGTCGGTTCGGGGCCGAAGGCCGACGCCGTCATACGCCGGCCGCGGAAAACCCCTGCCGCCCCGGGAGCCACCGCCGCGTCCGCGGCTGTGCCGGCGTCGGCGTTCGCGACCGTTCCGCCGTCGCCCGTTCCACCCGTTCCAACGTTCGCCGCGCCCGCCAACGAAGCAAGGGTGGCGCGCGTGCTGGCCAAGCCTCCGGTCCGTAAGGCCGCGAAGGATCTGGGAATCAACCTCAGCGACGTCTCGCCGACGGGGCTGCGCGGGGAGATTACCAAGAAGGATCTGCTCAGCTATCAGGATCAGCGGACCGCCGAGCAGGACGGCGCCGGAACGTTCTGGCAGTCCGCTCCGGAGCGCGGCCCGGATCCCGCGGCGGAACAGCGGATTTCGCGTATCCAGGTTAAGGGTGTGCGCAAAGCGACCGCCAAAGCGATGGTGCTCAGTGCCTTCAGCGCCCCGCACGTGAGTATTTTTGTGGATGTCGATGCCAGTCGGACCATGGAATTCGTCAAGCGGCTCAAGGCCTCGCGGGACTTCGAGGGCATCAAAGTCTCGCCGCTGCTGATCCTGTCCAAGGCGGTAATCTGGGCTGCCGCGCGCAATCCGTCGGTTAACGCGACCTGGACCGGGGACGAGATCATCGTGAAGCATTTCATGAATCTGGGCATCGCGGCTGCCACTCCGCGGGGGCTGATGGTCCCCAATATTAAGGACGCCCAGGATCTGTCGCTGAAGGAACTGGCTGTGGCGCTGAACGATCTGGCCAGCACGGCGCGCGCCGGGAAGACCCAACCGGCACAAATGGCGGACGGTTCGCTGACCATCACCAATATCGGCGCACTGGGGATCGATACCGGAACACCGATCATCAATCCGGGCGAGGTGGCGATTGTGGCGTTCGGAACGGTCAAGCTCAAGCCATGGGTCCTGGACGGCGAGGTCATCCCGCGCTGGATCACGACGCTGGGGGGCTCGTTCGATCACCGGGTGGTGGACGGTGACCTGTCTGCCCGGTTCATGGCCGACGTTGCCTCGATCATGGAGGAGCCGGCCCTGCTCCTGGATTGATCATCGCACCCGCTGGATTTCGTCAGTTGGGGGTGCCGGCGGCGGCACGCAGGACCGGCGCGAGCCGGCGGACGCCCTCTTGAATATTTTCCGGGGTCGCGGAACTGAACGCGAGCCGAAGTGTATTGCTCGGACCGGGTACGGATGTAAAGGCGGCGCCGGGCACAAAGACCACGCCGGCCTCGATTCCCTGGTGCAGCAACGGATACGTGTCCACGTGTTCGGGGAGGGTCAGCCAGATAAAGAATCCGCCTTCCGGCGTTGTCCAGGTCACACCTTCCGGCATGTGCTCGGCCAGGGCCGCGAGCATGGCGTCGCAGCGTTCCTGATAAAGCGCCCGGTAGGTGCGGACCTGCTCCATCCAATCGAAGTCCCGCAGATAGGCGGAGACGAGCATCTGGTTGAAGGTAGGAGGGCAGAGGGTGACGGCTTCACTGGCCAGATAAAAGCGCTGTTTCAGATGCGCCGGCACCAGTGCCCAGCCGATCCGCAGACCGGGGGCGAAGATTTTCGAAAACGAGCCCAAATACAGCACATCATCGGGATTCCCGGCCCGCAGGGGTGTCTGCAGATTCCCATCAAACTTCAGCAGGCCGTACGGATTATCCTCCAAAATAAGGATATTGGCCTCCCGGCAGATCCGAACGATCTCCGGGCGCCGGTCCGCCGCGAGGGTGACTCCAGAGGGGTTGCTGAAGTTGGGGATCGTATAGAGCATCTTCACGGTTTTTCCCGCGGCGCGCAGCTCCCTGATCCGGCGCCGGAGCTCAGCGGGGATCAGTCCGCCGTCGTCGACCAGTACCGGCTGGACATCGATCTGATAGGCCTCGAAGGTGTTCAGGGCACCCACGTAGGTGGGATCCTCAATCAAAATCACGTCTGAGGGATTGCAGAAAACCTTTGCGGCGACGTCCTGCGCGGACTGTGAACCGGCGGTGATGACCACATTGTCCGGGTCCGCATCCGTGATCCCCTCGGCGGCCATCACCTCGCAGATCTGCCGGCGAAGTTCCAGCGTTCCCTGTCCGCCGCCGTACTGCAGCGCTTCAAGGCCCTGCTCGGCAATGATCTTCGCCGCTGCCGCCCCCAGCCGATCCAGCGGCAGCGATTGCAGGTAGGGGTTCCCGCCGGCAAGGGAGACCAGCCCGGGTTGCATGGAAATTTCGAAAACATCCCGGACCGCGGACTGCTTGATGTTGGCCGCACGGTCCGAGAACAGGGCCTCGTGCGGATGCACCATTTCGCAGCTGATGGCCTCGGCACGAGCCAAGGCGTCTTGGGTCTCGGCCGGAAGCATCTCGCCGGCACGATCGGCAAGGGACGGATTTTCAGTGCTGGTTGATTCGTAGGTCACAGCTCAAGGGTAGCCGTACGTTGCATAATAGTCGTCAAATGTTTTCCACTGGACCCAGGCGCAGCTGTCGGCGGTTCCTTTCGGGGAGGACGACGGCGGTCGGCGGGATCGCCGTCGTCCTCCTCTTGCGCCCGCCTTGGAGCTGCGGGATCAGAGCAGGCCCGACCAGTCCTGCGCCAGCTCGAGTCCGTGTGCGGTGGAAACCGAGTGATGGGTGACCTTGCCTCCGGCAACGTTCAGGCCGGCGGCAAGCGATGTGTCCCGGCGCAATGCTTCTTTGACGCCGAGGTTTGCCAACGCAACGGCATAGCGCAACGTGACGTTGGTCAGCGCGTAGGTGGAGGTGTTCGGTACCGCACCGGGCATATTCGCCACGCAGTAGAAGATCGAATTGTGCACGGCGAAGGTCGGATTCTGATGTGTGGTGGGGTGGCTGTCCTCGAAGCAGCCGCCCTGGTCCACGGCGATGTCGACCAGCACGGAGCCCGGCTTCATCTTGGCGACCATGGCATTGGTGACCAACTTGGGGGCCTTGGCCCCCGGGATCAGCACCGAGCCGATCACCAGATCAGCCTCCAGCAGGGATCGTTCGATTTCCAGCCGGTTGGAGGCCACCGTTTTCAGCCGGCCCTGGTAAATGGCCCCGAGCTCGCGAAGCCGCTCGATGTTGATGTCCAGAATGGTGACCTCAGCCCCGGCGCCGACGGCCATGGCCGCGGCATTGCTCCCGGCCACTCCCGCCCCGAGTACGACGACTTTGGCCGGCCGGACCCCGGGGACGCCGCCGAGCAGGATCCCCGGCCCCCCTGCGGGTGCGGTTAGGCATTGGGCGCCCACCTGCACGGAGAGCCGGCCGGCAACTTCGGACATCGGCGCCAGCAGCGGCAGGCTGCGGCCGGTCTGGACCGTTTCGTAGGCGATCGCCGTCACCCCGGATTCCAGCAGCGCCGCAGTGAGCTCCGGTTCGGCGGCCAGGTGCAGGTAGGTAAAAAGGACCAGGCCTTGGCGGAAGTGGCCGTATTCGGAAGCAACGGGCTCCTTGACCTTCATCACCATATCCGCGCGCTGCCACAGCTCCGCGGCCGTTTCAACGAGCTCGGCGCCTGCAGCCGCGTATTCCTCGTCGGTAATATTGGAACCGGTGCCGGCCCCTTTCTCAATCAGGACGGTATGCCCGTGATCTTTGAATTCGTGCACGCCGGAGGCGGTAATGGCGACGCGGAATTCGTTGTTCTTTATTTCTTTGGGGATGGCAACAATCATGGGATTCTCCGTAGGTCTGCAGTGATATTCGGGCCGGGGCAACGGCCCGAGCCCCCCGCCCGTCCGTCTGACCCGCCGGGATATCAGCTTAGGGCCCGATGTGACGTAGAGGACGGGCCAGGCTGTGCATCGTGTTGACATGGATTCCCTGCGGCCCGGAAATCCGGAGATGTCACCCCCGGCTGCTCGACAGATGTCCAGTGTGCAAGCGTCAAGTGTCGACTGCTGTCGTAGCCCGCCCGTAGGATTTAAGCATGCAGACTACTGACGTGGAGCAGCTGGTAGAGCAGCTGGCTGCGAAGCTGCGGCGCGGGCTCTCCCTTGAGGACCTTGACGGCATCCTTCTGGCTTACAGTTCCGGGCAGGTTCATGCCGACCGCGTGCGGGTGAATCTACTGCTCAGCAAGCGTGTTCCGGCGGATGTCAGCGGTTGGCAGCTGGCCCATGGAATCTCCGCCGCCGTGCGTCCGGTCGTCGTTCCTGCCAATGCCGAACTCGGCATGCTGGGCCGGGTGTGTGTCCCGCTGCTGGTCCGCGGTTTCCGCGTGGGCTACCTATGGGTGCAGCAGGAGGAATCGGAATTAACGGCGACGGCGATCCTCGCTGAATTGCCCGACGTCCGCAATGAGCTGGATCTGCTGTCCTCGTTGCTGCTCGATTCGAACACGGCGGAATCCGAGAACCGGCGCCGCCGCGAACAGGACTTCTTGGCCGCCTGTCTGGGGAAACCGGCGGCGATTGCCGCGGCTGCAGATCGGGAGGACATGCTGCTGCGTGGTCCGTGGCAGCTGGCGGTCCTGCTCCAGGTCCCGTCGCCCCCCCGCGCGGGATCCACGGGTTCGGACGAGGCAGATCCACTGGCGCAGACCCTGATCCACCGCACCGCTGCCCTGCAGGCCAGCATCGGCGTCGACGATGCGCTGTTCAGTGCCGGCACCGACACGCATGCGGTGATCTTGTTCCGCTCAGCCCCGGCCGGAAAGTCCCACGCCGGACAGGCCACCGTGCGGAATCGCTACGAACGCGAACTGGCCAAACGATCCGGATCGACGTCGCGGACTATTCTCGGACTCAGCGAGTCCTTTGCCGCCCCCCGGCAATTGACCGCGGCATACCTGCAGGCCAAGGTGGCGGTCCAGGCCGCTGCGGTGGAGCCGCAGCTGACTGATGTCTTGGACTACTGCGCTACCGGTGTTTATCAACTGCTGGCCGCGGGCCGGTGGGAGCAGATGTCCTCAGTGCATTACCGCAATCTGCAGGCGGCAGACCGCAACGCCGAACTGCTGCCGGTGCTGGAGCTGCTCTACGATAGCGACGGCGCCGTGCAGGACGTCGCGGATGCCGTCCATCTGCACCGGAGCAGCGTCTACAACCGGATTGCCCGGGTCCGTTCGCTGATCGGCACCGATCCGCTGCGCGGCCTGATCCGGTTGGAACTGCACTTGGCTCTCAAGGCCGATCGTTGGCAGCAGCGTCCCCGGATTTAAGGCCATCCGCACCGAGCGCATTCGGCTGCGTGGCCAACCAGCCGAGCATGTCCTGCAGCCGGATCCGCCGGTGCGTGCCGCGGTATTGCACCGCGATGGTCCCGGCATCGGTCAACTGGCGCAGGTATGTGTGCGAAATCCCGCCTACCTCGGCGGCCTGAGACGTGGTCAGGAGGGTTTCCACCGAGCTGACCATAATGCCCTCGCCGCGGGAGAGCCGGCCCAGCAGATCCAGTACGGCTTCCACCGCTGCCGGGGAGAGCCGGTGCACGGTGCCGTCGACGAAAATCGTCACGTCCTTGTCCGCCTGAAGCACATGCGCCAGCGCCCGGGCCTCTTCGTCGGGCAGTGGCGGCGCGGCGCGCGGTGAAAGGTGGGCCATGCGTTGAGCCTACCGGGTTGAGCCTACCGGGGTGTCTGCACCGTCTGCACCGGAAGGTACTTGTTCCACCAGCGCAGGATGTGCTCGAAGCGCTGTTTGCGGTGATGCGGTGTTCCGCTGCGGGAGAGCTCATGGTTCTCCCCTGGGAAGATCAGCAGCTCGGCGTCGACCCCGTTCCGGCGCAACTGCGCATAGTACCTCTGGCCTTGCTCCAGGGGGCAGCGCAGATCCTGCTCCGAATGAATCACCAGGGTGGGGGTGCGCACCTCGGAGGCCTGGGCCATCGGACTCTGCGCCCGCACCCTGTCCGGGTCGGTGCCGGTGTATTCGCTGGAAAAGTACCACCCGATGTCCGAGGTTCCCGTGAACGTTTCCGGATCCAGGAATCCGCGCTCGACGATGGCGGCTTTAAACCGATGATCCTGGCTGATGGTCCACGCCGTGAGGTATCCCCCGTACGAACCGCCCATCACGCCAAGCCGCGCACCGTCGAGCTCGCTGAAGGCAGCCAGCGCCCCTTCAAGATAGGACATCACATCGTGGAAGTCCACCGTGCCCATGGCTTCGCGGATGGACCGGCCGTGATCGAATCCGTACCCTGCCGATCCGCGCGGATTGCACATGAGAACCGCATATCCGGCCGAGGCGTATACCTGCGCCTCATCGAACAGGCCCCAGCCATACTGGGCGAACGGGCCACCGTGGATGTTGACCAGCACCGGATGCGGACCTGGACCCTGCGGCAAAAGCACCCAGCCGTGCACGGGGTACCCGTCCCCGGCCTTGGTGCTGAACTCCTGCATGGGGATAATACCGGCCTCGGCCCGGAACCCCGCGGAGAAATCACTGCGGCGCGCCAGCTCGCCGCCTGTCACGACGGCGACATCACCAAAGCTCGTCGGGTCGCTGTAGCAGATGACGACGACGTCAGCGGCCGAGTCGAGTGCCGTCGCCACAAAGCGTCCCTCGGCGAGGATGCGGGGTTCGCCGTGCGGACTGAAGGCCAGCACCCGCGTCCCGCCGCGGGATCTGTCAAGGGCGAGGACTCCGTCCGCGCCGTAAGTAATGAGGCGGTCCCCGTTCTCGGTAAAATCGGTGGTCAGTGCGTCGCTCAGCCGGCGGACGTCCTCAGGGTCGGCCACCGGGGCGACCCAAACGCCGTAGTGGGCTGCCAGGAAGTCGGTGCCCGAGGGTCCCATGTCCGCGGCCACGTAGTACAGCCATTGCCCGTCGGCGGATTGCGTGCCGGCCATCGCGCTGAACCGTACTCCGGCGGCGAGCCCCGAGAGTTGCCGCGGGAAACCGCCCTTGGCGGGGATGGAGAAGATGTCGGCCCGCAGATCGCTGTCCGCGTCCTCGTGCAGGCTGGCCGTGAAGAGGATGGTCCTGCCATCGGCTGCCCAACGCGGTGCAGCGTGATCGGCATCGTCCGTGGTCAATTGGCGCGGGATGGGAACGGCGGAGAACGGAACATCGGACGACCGTGATGCGGCGGCCCGACCCACCGGTTCGACGGCTGGCTCTGCGTCGACGGCGGGGACGTCGACGATGAACAGTTGAGAGCGCCTGTCCGTGACGTACCCCACGCCGTTGGCCTGGTAGCGCCAGCCGGTGATGAGGCGGGGATCTTCGGCGCCGGCGCCGACGCCCTCGATCGTGCCGTAACGGCCCTCCGCCGGTTCCCGGGAGGAGAAGCAGATGGCACGCCCATCGGCAGACCAATCGAAGTCTTCGACGCCGAGCAGCCGGTCGGTGATGACCTGCGGCTCGCCGCCGGAGCCGTCCATGATGTGCAGCTGTGGCGCCTTTCCCGGCCACGAACGGAGGAACGCCAGGACTTCCCCGTCGGGCGAGAACCGAGGCGACCCGTCGTGAAACCCGCGCGTCAGGCGGCGCGGGCTGCCGTCGGGCAACGGGATGGTCCACAACTGGCCTACCGAGGCATCCGCGGCGAAGTCCGGCCGGCTGACGGCGACGACGACGCGTCCGCCGCCGGGATGGACACTGGGAGCGGAAACTGAATTGGTCAAAGGTAAGTGGTCGGTTTTCACTCTGCCGAGCCTAATGCTTCCCACCGCGAGGGAGCCAGAGTGTTTGATGCCAGTGCGGACCGCACGATCCGGACGCCGATCCTCCCGAGCTGGACACTGGCGGTAAGGTGACAGCCATGCAGCTCATCCGCACCGCCGTAGTCGGCTTTGGCCTGGCCGGCAGCGTTTTTCACGCTCCCGCCATCGCCGCCAATCCGCGGTACAGCCTGGATTTCATTGTCACTGCCAATCCGGAACGGCAGGCTCTGGCGCAGCGGCGGTACCCGCAGGCACGGATTGTGGACACCGCAGATGAACTTTTCGCCCGGCCAGGACTTGATTTGGCCGTCCTCGGTACTCCCCCGTCCAGCCACGCGCCGTTGGCGCACGCGGCCCTGAGCCGCAGGATCGCCGTCGTCGTTGACAAGCCCTTTGCGCTCACCTCGGTCCAGGGGCAGGAATTGATGGATCATGCGGCCGAGGTGGGAGCGCCGCTGACCGTCTACCAAAACCGGCGCTGGGATGGTGAATACCTGACGCTGCGTAAACTGCTGGACGAGGGCGCGCTGGGGGAGGTTTACCGCTTTGAATCCCGGATGGAGCGCTGGTCGCAGGAAATTTCCAAGCCCTGGAAAGCCGACGCCACGGCCCGCGAGGGCGGCGGCCTGCTGTATGACCTGGGCAGTCATCTGATTGATCAGGCGCTGCAGCTTTTCGGTCCAGTGACGCAGGTGTACGGCGAGTTAAGTGCCCGACGTCCGCAGGAAAAAGCGGACGACGACGATTTCGTGGCACTGCTGCACGCAAATGGCGTGCGCTCGCATTTGTGGATGAATCTCAGTGCCGCACAAAAGGGTCCGAGACTGCGCGTGCTCGGCTCTACGGCGGCGTACACCAAGACCACGGCGGACCTGCAGGAGGCACAGATCATTGCCGGCGTTCTGCCCGGGACCCCGGGGTATGGCGAAGACCCGGAGCAAAATTGGGGTGTACTGGGCCTGGATGTAGCTCTGCTTCCGGTGCCGACCGAACGCGGCAACTTCCCGGCCTTCTACGAGCTGCTCGCTGCGGCGCTGCTGGACGGCGGTCCGCTTCCGGTCGACCCGGCGGACGCGGTGGAGGTGCTGAGAATCATCGAAAAGGTGCGCGCCCGGGATTGCTGAACCGTGCCGGTCCGTCCGCCTGAACCGTGCCGGCCAGCCCAGCCCGGACGCGACGCCCCGATGGCGTTACGCTGATCACAAACACCGCTGATCACCAACAGCGCCGATCACAGACACCGGCGGTTGTCTGCGGGGAAGAAGGCATGCCATGACGTTCGGTCAGCCGGCGGAGAGTTTCCCCGCCATGAACATTCCCCCCGGGGTCAGCGCCCTCAACGAGCCGGTCCTGAACGTGCGTCCACGCTGGACCGCCGGCGTGGTCCTGGTGAATGTCGGCATTAACGCCGCGTTCTTCGGCCCGATCCAGGTGTTGCTGGGCCAGCAGGCCATCTTTTTTGACGCCCCGCATAAAGAGGCCATACTGGCCCTGGTGACCGGCTGCGGCGCGGCCGTGTCACTGGTGGCAAACCCCCTCTTCGGGGCGTTCTCAGACCGGACGCTGTCCCGGTTTGGCCGCCGAGTTCCCTGGGTGCTGATCGGTGCTCTGCTGGGAACCATCGGCTTGCTTGGCCTCACCGTCGCACCCGGCGTGGCGGGGATGACCGCGCTATGGTGCCTGGTCCAGCTGGGCTGCAACGGCGCGGTTGCGGCCATCACCGCCGCCATTCCGGACCGGGTTCCCGTCCGCCAACGTGGCACTGTCGGCGGCCTCGCGTCGATGGGGACCACCGCCGGCATCCTGGTCGGTGCCGGCGTGGCAGCCGCCGTGGCCGGCAATTTCACGCTGGGCTACATGATTTGTGCGGCGGCGCTGATGCTCGGCATCGTCCTGTACCTGTTCTCCTCCCAGGACCAGCCTCTGGATCCGGCACTGCGACCGCCGTTCTCGGTGCGAGGCTTCATTGTCAGCTTCTTTACACCTTTTGCTTTCCCGGATTTCTGCTGGGCCTGGCTGACACGGTTCCTTGTCAACGTCGGCACGCACCTGGTGACGCTGTATCTGCTGTTCTTCCTCATCGACGCGGTGCATTACCCGAATCCCGCGTTCGGAGTGCTGATACTAACGGGTATTTACGCGGTGATGACCCTCGTGACGGCCGTGATTGGCGGACTTTGGACGGACCGGGTCGGCAAGCGCAAGCCTTTCGTGATCGGTTCCTCCGTGATCATTGCCCTCGCCGCGCTCATTCTGGCCTTTTTCCCGACCTGGCCCGGTGCCTTGGTCGGAGCTGCGGTCCTGGGTGTTGGCTATGGTGCCTACCTGGCAGTGGATTTCGCGCTGCTGACACAGGTTCTTCCGTTCGCAGCCGACCGCGGCAAGGACATGGGGGTGATCAATGTGGCGAATTCGCTGCCGCAAGTAATCGCGCCGGCGGTCGCCTGGTTATTGGTGACCGCGGTAGACGGCGGCTACTTGCTTTTGTATATAGTCGCGGCGGTGATTGGGCTGCTCGGTGCCGTCTTCGTCGTCAAAATCAAGAGCGTTGACTAGCGGCCAGGTGTCAGACTAAGGGCATGGATGCCCGACTTCTCTGGACCATTATCTGCGGCCTGCTCATTCTTCTCGGAGCCGTCGGCGTCGTGGTGCCGGTATTGCCGGGCAGTATCCTGATTGCGCTCAGCCTGCTGGCATGGGCCATCGCGGTGTCGAGCCCTGTCGGGTGGGTGGTGTTCGGCATCGGACTTCTGCTGGTGACGGCCGGGATGGTCTCCAGTGCGGTTCTGACCGGACGGGCCATGCGCCGGCGGCAGATTCCGGGGAGTTCCATTCTGGCCGGCCTGGCACTGGGCATCGTGGGCTTCTTTGCCATTCCGGTGGTGGGGCTACTGATCGGTTTTGCCTTGGGACTCTTTGGCAGCGAGCTGGCCCGGCAGCGCAGCTTCGCCGCTGCCTGCTCATCCAGCACGGCGGCGCTTAAAGCCACGGGCCTGGGCGTGCTGGCAGAGTTCGGTTTCGCTTCGCTCGCCGGCGGCACGTGGATAATCGGCGTGTGGGTCTATTTCGCCAACCACTAGCGGCGCGTTCGGCCCCGCGCGTCCTGCCCACGGACATTGATCCAACTATCCATGTCAACAGCGGCATGTATCTTCCGCCGCTGGATCCTCAGGGAGTGAGCGGTTCCCTGGCCCGGGTCTACCGAAGCTCAAGTCTGCAGGACTAGCATAAGCCCATGGCTGAACGGAAGGCGCAGGCGGTGCCGGTGCAGGGTCGTGCCCGCCTGCTGATCATCGGGGCGCTGATGCTCGGGATGTTACTTGCCGCGCTGGATCAGACCATCGTGGCGACGGCGCTGCCCACCATCGCCGGGGACCTTGGCGGGCTGAACCACCTGTCATGGATTGTCACCGCGTACTTGCTCGCGTCCACCGCACTGACACCGCTTTGGGGCAAACTGGGCGATCTCTATGGACGCAAAATTTTCTTCCTGGCCGCCATCGTGATCTTCCTGTTTGGTTCTGTGCTGGCCGGAATCAGCACCAGCATGGGTGAACTGATCGCCTTCCGCGCCATTCAGGGCGTGGGCGGCGGCGGGCTGATGGTTGGCGCGCAGGCCATCATCGGGGACGTAGTGTCGCCGCGGGAGCGCGGGAAATATCAGGGATACTTCGGCGCTGTCTTCGGACTGAGCAGCGTCGTGGGTCCGTTGATCGGCGGCCTGTTCGTTGACCACCTGTCCTGGCGCTGGGTTTTTTACGTCAACATCCCGCTCGGGGCGGTGGCGCTGGTCGTTGTTTCGGCGGTGCTGCCCGGTTCGGGGGAACGCATCCGGCGCCAGATCGATTACGTCGGCACCGCGTCGTTGGCCGCTGCCGCCACCGGCCTGGTGCTGGTGACCACCCTGGGTGGCACCTCGTACGCCTGGAGTTCCCCGTTCATCATCGGACTGGCCGTAGCCAGTGCGGTGCTGATTGTGCTCTTCGTGCTGATCGAGCGGCGTGCCAAGGAGCCGGTCATTCCGCTGAGCCTGTTCCGCAACCGGACGTTTGCCGTCGCGAGCGGCATCGGCTTCATTGTCGGTTTCGCCATGTTCGGCGCGATCACCTTCCTGCCCCTGTTCCTGCAGGTGGTCCGTGGCGAGGCGGCCACCAGCTCCGGGCTGCAGCTGCTGCCGATGATGGGCGGACTGCTGCTGACCTCCATCGGATCCGGGCTGCTGATTTCCCGCTGGGGCCGCTACAAGATCTTCCCGGTGGCTGGCACCGCCATCATGACCGTGGGGCTGTTCCTGTTTTCCACCATGGATCAAAACACGCCTGACGTCCTGGTCTGGCTGTTCATGTTCGTCCTGGGCGTCGGCATTGGCGGCGTCATGCAGGTGCTGGTGATCGCGGTGCAGAACGCCGTGGACTACAGCAATTTGGGCACCGCCACTTCAGGCGCAACGTTTTTCCGATCCATTGGCGGCTCATTTGGTTCTGCCGTTTTCGGTGCAATATTCGCTGCGGTGCTGGCAACCCACACCTTGCCCGCCGGCTTGAGCGGGGCCAACATCAATCCTGCCCAGCTGGCCTTGCTGCCGGCTGCGGCCCGGGCGGACTTCATTGCCCAGTACGCCAACGCCCTGCAGAGCGTATTTCTGATCGCGGCTCCGATTGGCGTACTGGCCTTCATCCTTACCCTGCTGCTGCCCGAGCTGCGGTTGCGCGGCACGGTGGACAACGACGCTGCCGAGGCATTTATCCCGCCGGAGGGCCGCACCTCCCTGCAGGAAGTGGAACGCAAGCTCAACCACCTGCTGCAGCGCGAGAACCGCCCCGAGATGTACCGGCGCCTCGCGCGGGTGGCTGGCGTTGAACTGGAGCCGGATGCCGTGTGGCTGCTCTTCAGGTTCCCCGAAGAGTCTGCCAGCAGCCTGGCCGCACTGGCGCACGGATTACGCATTGATGAGGCGGAGCTGGCCTCACCGATCCAGGATCTAGTCCGTTCGCAACTGGTGACTGCCCTGCCGTTCCGACAGAACACTAATGGGCAGAATTCCTCGGGACAGAACACTACTGGGCAGCCCGACGACGACGGCGGCACCGGCCGTCGGGGTTACCGGACGGGCGCGGGTGGCAGGAGTCCGCAGCCGGGACGGACGGACGGGGGCGCCCACGCCGCCGATGTCCGCGCCGAAAGCGGCGAAGAACTGACGCTCACCGCGGCCGGACGTTCCGTCGTCGACCGGTTGACCGCAGCGCGGCGCGACGGGCTGACGGAGCTGTTGTCTGGCTGGTCTCCCGGGGAACATCCGGAACTGGCCAGACGGTTGGAGCAACTGGCTCGGGACCTGCTCGCCGATGATAATCACCTGATACTTGTCGCCGAACACGCAGAACAGTAATTGCGGGTGCAGCGCCGGAGCGCTGCTACCGGAACGCCGGGATTCCGGTGATGTGTTGACCCAGGATCAGGGTGTGCACCTCATCGGTTCCCTCATAGGTACGCACGGACTCCAGATTGTTCGCGTGCCGCAGCGGTGAGTAGTGAAGGGTGACGCCGTTTCCGCCAAGGATGGTGCGGGCCTCCCGGCAGATCGCGATGGCCTCCCGGCAGTTATTGAGCTTACCGACGGAAATCTGCTGCGGACTGAGCCTGCCGGCATCCTTGAGCCGGCCCAAATGCAGGGCCAGCAGGGTTCCCTTATCGATTTCCAGCGCCATGTTGACGAGTTTCTCCTGCGTCAGCTGGTATCCCGCCAGCGGCTTGTCGAACTGCAGGCGTTCCTGGGAGTAGGCCAGGGCCGCCTGATAGCTGTCCCGCGCTGCCCCCATGGCGCCCCAGATGATCCCGTACCGGGCCTCGTTGAGGCATTCAAACGGCCCGCGCAGGCCCTTCGCGTGGGGGAGCACCGCCCCAGCGGGCAGGCGGACCTGGGAGAGTGCAATGTCGCATTGGATCGAGGCGCGCATGGACAGTTTCGGTTCGATCGCTGTCGCGGTGAATCCCGGCGTGTCGGTCGGGACCACAAAGCCGCGGACGCCGTCGTCGGTTTGCGCCCAGATCACCGCGACCTTGGCCACGGATGCAAGGCCAATCCAGCGTTTGCTCCCCTCGAGGATCCAGTCCGCCTCCGGGCCAGAGCCATCCCTGCGGGCGAAGGTCTTCATCGCTGCCGGATCGGAACCGGCGGTAGGCTCGGTCAGGCCGAAGCAGCCGATCGCCTCGCCGCTGGCCAGCCGCGGCAGCCACTCGTTCTTCTGTTCCTCGGAACCGTGTTTGTAGATGGCACTCATGGCCAGCGAACCCTGCACACTGACGAAGGTCCGCAGGCCTGAGTCACCGGCCTCCAGTTCCAGCGCGGCAAGGCCATAGTCAACGGCGGACCGGCCGGCGCAGCCGTAGCCCACCAGGTGCATGCCGAGCAGGCCCAGCTTCGCCATTTCCGGCACAATGTCCAGCGGAAAGATCGCGTCCTCGTACCATTGGGCAATGTTGGGTTTGATGGTGCTGTCCACAAAAGACCGGACGGAGGCACGCAGGGCAATTTCCGCCGGGCTCAGCAGGGAATCAATATCGATCAGATCAACAGCGTCGGTCATGGGATGGCTTTCCAATCGAAGGGTCCGGGTGCTTCCCGCGTCGTTACCCTCCTGACGCTACTCCGTGGGCGTCCAGTCCGCCGCAAGCCAGCCGCGGACGCTCTGATCGTGCGCACCCAAAGCCGGCGGCGCCTGGCTGCGCACGCGCAGCGGCGGGGTCCATGAAATGGGGTGGCGCACCTGCAGGCCCGCCGGTCCGCCCCCCGGATCCTGGACCTCGATGACCGGCTCAAGTCCGAGCGAAACGGCGTAGTCCAGGCCCTCCGCAATGGTGGCCACCTGACCGGCCGGAACAGACGCAGCGGTCAATTGGGTCTGCCAGTGTCCCGCCGGGGCGGTGTGCAGCACCTGCTCCAGCAGTTCCACCAACTCTCCACGGTGCGCCACACGGGCGCTGTTGGTTGCAAACCGTGGATCGGCAGCTAGCTCGTCGCGGCCCAGCACCGCCGCAAACCGGGCAAATTGGGCATCGTTCCCGCAGGCCACCGCGAGCGGTCCGTCGGCGCACCGGAGCAGCTGGTAGGGCACGATTGATGGATGGTCGTTGCCCAGCCGGCCGGGGATTTGGCCCGCCCCCAGATAGGCCTGCCCCTGGTTGACCAGGGCTGCCTGCAGGCTGGAGAGCAGATTCAGCTCCAGCCGCGCCCCGCGACCGGTGGCGTGGCGCGCGGTCAGTGCCGCAAGTATGCCAATGGCGGCATCCTTCGCGGTCAGCACATCCACCAGCGCAACGCCTGCCTTGACCGGACCGCCGTCGGCCTTGCCGGTAATACTCATCAGGCCGCCCAGTGCCTGGACGATAAAATCGTAGCCCGGCAGTGCTGCGCCCCCGGCGCTGCCGAATCCGGTGATCGAGGCATAGATCAGGCCGGGGTTCTGCACTGCGAGGTCGGCGAAGCCGAGCCCAAGCTTCTCCATCGTGCCGGTCATGAAGTTCTCGACGACGACGTCGGCCCGCAGCGCAAGCGTGCGCGCCAGTTTTCGGTCGGCCGGGTCGGTAAGATCCAGGCAGACGGATTCCTTATTGCGGTTAACGCTGTCAAAGTATGTCGCCCCCGTTGCGGAAAACGGCGGTCCCCACTGGCGGGTGTCATCCCCTGTGCCAGGCCGCTCAACCTTGATCACCCGGGCGCCCAGATCCGCCAGTGTCATGGTGGCCAGCGGGCCGGCCAAAACGCGGGAAAAGTCGGCGATGATGATTCCCTCAAGCGGACCGGCGGCTAATTGTTCTGCAGGCGCGGAGTTTGGCAGCATTTCTCGTCCTTCGTGTTCTGCGGTCAGATTTTAAGTACCGGGCCGGAGCCGAACCTATCAACACCTCAATAGCAGATGGTTGCACCGGGGCTCGATGCCATACTGAAGGAGTGCCCGCCCTAACGTCCATCTCCGCTACCGCCAAAGCATCACTGCGGCTGGATTTTTCGCAATCGGACCCCGTGGTGGCGGCGCGCAACGCCGTGGGCGTGGGGATTCCGCTCGTGGTTGGTATTGCGGCCGGAAATATCGGCATTGGTGTCTTCGGCGCAGTTGGTGCGTTGTTTGCGGCCTTTGCGGACCGGCCCGGCGGTTACCGGCTCCGGCTGGCGCGAATGAGCGCCACGGCTGTGGCTGCCGGGATTGGTGGTGGGCTGACGGTGTTGTGCGCCCACTCCGTGCCGCTGTCGCTGCTGTTGGTTGCCGTGTTTTCGTTCGTTACCGGCATGTTGCTGTCGCTGGGCGCTAACGTAGCGCAGATCGGCAGTGCCGCTACGGCGGTGGCCATCGTACTTAATCGATTCCCGCAGTCGCCCTCCGACGCGGTGTCCATCGCTGCGGTGATCACCGCGGCAGCGCTGCTGCAGAGCCTGTTCGCCGTCGCCGGCTGGCCCTTGCGCCGGCACGGTCCCGAACGCACCGCGCTCGCGGACCTTTACGGCAAACTGGCCCAGCGGGCGCGCTCCGCGCAGCCCAAGCGGATGGCCCCGGGAGCCGCTGCAGTACTGGATAAGGCGCGGGACACCATCACCGGTTTCGGCCACGGTCACGGGCCCAGCATGCAGTCATACCGGGCGTTGCTCGATGAAGCCGAACGGCTGCGGCTGGAAATTATAGCGCTGGCATACTGCGTGGAAAGGTTTGACCGCGCGGAAAAGACGGTGCAGCGCACGGCGGTGCATGAATTGCTCTTGGCAGCCGGCACCGCCTTGGACGCGGTCGCCGCTGCGCTGCGCAAGGGACGCCCGTTTGATGACGCTGCCGTGAACCCCGCGATGGCCGCCTTGAGGCGGATGGAGGACGTGATGGCGGGTTTTCCGGACTCGCCCACCGGACATTTCGCGCTGCTGCATGGCCGGGCGCTGAGCGGCCAGCTGCGCGCCTGCGGGCGGATCGTCACGCCCGGGGCGCTGGAGGGCAGAGTGCTGGAGAAGCCGGCCCGGGTGGGGAATTCGCGGGTGGTGCTGCAGGCACCAATGGCCACCCTGCGGGCCAACCTGAACGGGAACTCCGCTATTGCCCGGCACGCCATTCGGCTGGCCATTCTGGTGACTGGGACCGATGCGTTGGCCCGGCTGCTGCCCGGCGGTGACCGCGGCTACTGGATCCCGCTGATGGTGCTGATCCTGCTCCGGCCGGATTTCGCCGCGACGCTGCAACGCACCACGGCACGGTTGCTCGGCACGGTGGTGGGGCTGTGTATCGGCACGGCGGCCACCTTTGTATTGGCCCCGGCCGGGCCTTATGCGCTGATTGCCTTGGTGGTGGTCTTCGTATTCGGGGTCCGGGCCTCCGGTGCACCGAACGCCTTGTTCATGGGGACGTGGATCGCGGCCTACCTGGTCGCCTTACTCGACCTCGCCGGTTCCCCGGCTGCCGTCGTCGTCGTCCCACGGCTCCTTGACACTGTCCTTGGCGGTGTCCTCGTCGTCGTCGCGACGGCGGTCTGGCCCGCCTGGGAGCGGGCCTACCTACCCGCCCGGATAGCCGAACTGCTCGCGGCCTATCGCCGGTATCTGGCGGCCGTCACGGATCCGCAGGCGAGCAAGTCCCTCATCGATACTGCCCGCATCGGGGCGCGCCGGGCACGGTCCAACGCCCAGGCCTCGTTGGACCGGACTCAGGCTGAGCCTGTCACTGGAACAAGGGTGCTGTATATTGCCGAGGGCGTGTTGGTCCAAAGCCACCTGCTGGTGCAGTCCGCGATGGTGATCGATGCCGCGAGGCTCTCCCTGCAGCAGAACCATCAGCCCGCCGAACAGCTGTTCACAATGCTGGCACCGTTCATCTCCAATGCGGACCGCACTCTGGCGGCCTGTGCGGAGGCTGCGGCGCAGGGGACGCCGCCGCGGGGAACGGTCAGCCAGCGTGCGGCTTATGACGTTCTGCGCCGGGATCTGGAAGCGTCGGCGGACCTACCCTCTGCCGTCCGGGAGGCGGTCATGCCGTCCGTCCTGGACGCGGCCGACGGCGTCGCCAACAGTATCGACACGATGGTGCACCTGCTGCGCGAGACCCGGAAGACGGCCTATAACAACGGCGCGGCCGGCGCCCGTGCGGCCAAGGGAGCACGATGAGGTATTGCTTAGCTTCGTCGCTCAGGGCCGCGCGCCGGTAACGATCTGGCGGTCAATCCGGACGGCCCGTTCCTCCGCGGAGCCGCGCCGGGCTGCTGAAGTCCAAGACCGGGGCCGCCCTTGGGTACCCTGCAGTCCGCGGATACATGCGGATCCGGTATTCTGCGGCAGCTAAGACTGCCGTGCTGACAACAAGTCACAGCTTAGGCTGACGTGCGGATTCCAGATTGACTTCGGCGTCACATGTAGTACGTTGAAGCGAAAGTTGTTCCGTTGTGATTCAGGGCACGCTCACGAGGCGTACGGTCGTCAACGGCAGCTTGAGGCGATCACTCACCCGTGGCCGCAGTGTTCCAGCCGTTGAAAAGGATTGCGCCAGTGCTCAACTCTTCCGACCCGATCCCGTCAGGTGCCGGCCCAGCGGGTCTTGCCGCTTACGGGGCTCCTGCCGCACACAGTGCCTTTTCCGCACATAGTGCGTGTGCATCTCTATCCTTCAGCAGAGCGCACGAATGATTGGCTTCGTGGTCAAAAGGTTCGTCAATTATTTCATCCTCACAGCCATCGCGACACTGCTGGCCTACGTGCTGGCGAGCCTGTCGCTGAACCCGGCGCAACGCTACTTGGGCCGCAATCCGCAGCCCTCACCCGAGGTGGTCACCTCAATCCTCAATGGTCTGGGCGTCAATCCGGATATTCCGGTCCTGGAACGGCTGTGGATCTGGCTCTCCAACCTGGTGACGCATGGCTCGCTGGGCATCACGGTGGACAACCAGCAGGTCACCGACGTGATTTTTGCCCGGGCCGGGGTCAGCCTGCGCCTGCTGATCATTGGCAGCATCATCGGAGCGGTGCTCGGCGTCGTTTTCGGAGTCTGGGGAGCGGTCAAACAATACCGGGTGAGCGACCAGCTGGTCTCCTACGCATCGTTCACCGTTGGCGCCACGCCGACATTTGTGATCGGCGTGGTCCTGATGATCCTGGCCACCGGCCTCAACGGGCTGACCGGGCATCAGCTTATCAATTTCAGCGGAGAATATACCGCCGGGCTGCAGGGCAATTTCCTGGTGCTGTTCGGCGACAGAATCAACCACCTGATTTTGCCGACCATCACCTTGTCCCTGACGGCGGCGGCCGGCTATTCGCGCTATCAGCGCAGTGCGATGCTTGACGTCCTCTCCGCGGACTACATCCGCACGGCGCGATCCAAGGGCATGAGCCGCAACAGCGCGCTGGTCAAGCACGGCGTGCGGATTGCGCTGATCCCCATGTCCACCTACTTCGCATACTCCTTCGCGCTGCTGCTGACCGGTGCGACGGTGGTGGAGCTGGTGTTCAGCTGGCACGGAATGGGCGAATACCTGGTTCACTCGGTGCAGCAAAATGACATCAACGGAGTCGCCGGCTCTGTCATGTTCGCTTCCATCCTGGTGCTGATTGCCGGGACGCTGTCCGAAGTCGTTTATGCAGCCCTCGATCCGAGAGTGAGGGTCTAGCCGATGAGCATGGTCGAAGATGCCCAGGTCCTTCCCGTCACGCCGAAAGCACAAAAACGCACGAATCGGCCCACTTCCCGCGGGCGCCTCATCTTCGCCAAGCTCGCCCGTACGCCGCGCTTTTGGGTCGGCACCCTCACGCTGCTGGTCATCGTGCTGTGGGCGCTTTTTGGGCTGGCTTTTTATGCTTACAACGCGACCAGCCAGGATGTCATGTCGATGAACACGGCGCCCACCGGGAACCATTGGTTCGGCACGGACGAGATTGGCGGTGATATTTACGCCCAGACGGTGGTGGGGCTGCGTAAATCACTGCTGATCGGCTTCGTGGTGGGGCCCGTCTCGGCACTGCTGGCCGGGTTTATCGGGGCGCTGGCAGGGTACCTCGGTGGCGTATGGGATCGGGTCATTGTCTGGTTCATAGATCTGCTGCTGGTCCTTCCGGCGCTGTACATTCTGATCATGCTGTACCCGCTGATCAAGGGCGGATCGTGGGTCATCGTGATGGTTTATCTGGCGATTTTCAGCTGGATGATCCTTGCCCGCGTGATCCGCGCCCAAACGTCTTCCCTGCGGGACAGGGACTTCGTTAAGGCTGCGAGGTTCATGGGGGTGAAGACCAGCACGATCATCCGGCGGCACATCATTCCCAACGTTTCCTCGCTGCTGATCATCGACGCCACGCTGGGGGTTGGGGCCGCGATCCTGACGGAAACAACCCTGAGCTACTTCGGTTTCGGCGTCCAGCCCCCGGATGTTTCGCTCGGAACCCTGCTCTCCAGCGGCACCGGCGCCGCCACTACGCGCCCGTGGCTTTTTATCTTCCCGGCTGCGATCCTCGTCATCACCGTCCTGGCAACGAGTCTCGCCGGAGATGCGCTGCGCGACGCCGTCGACCCCACCTCTGGAGCAAACCGTGACTGAACCGCTGACCATTACCGGCAAACGGGCCCCGGCCGTGACTCCCGTCCTGGAAGTGGACAACCTCAGCGTGACCTTCGGACGGGGCGCGAACGAGGTGAAGGCCGTCAGGGGGGTCAGCTACCATGTGAACCCCGGCGAGTTCCTGGGCATTGTGGGAGAATCCGGCTCCGGGAAATCGGTGTCCTCGATGGCCGTGATGGGCTTGCTTCCGTCCTCCGCCCGGATCCGCGGCAGCGTGCGATTCCAGGGCCGGTCGCTGCTGGAATGCTCAGACGCCGAGCTCTCCGGGATCCGCGGCAAGGACATCTCGATGATCTTCCAGGATCCGCTGTCAGCGCTGACTCCGGTGTACACGGTGGGCCACCAGATCGCCGAGGGCCTGCTGCTCCATGATAAGAAGCTGTCCCGGCAGGGAGCCGCGGCACGGGCGGTGGAACTGCTGAAACTTGTCGGTATTCCGAGCCCGGAGCGCCGGGCGGAAGCATTTCCGCATGAATTCTCCGGCGGCATGCGCCAGCGGGCCATGATTGCGATTGCGATCGCCAACGATCCGCAGCTGATCATTGCCGATGAGCCGACGACTGCCTTGGATGTGACTATCCAGGCCCAGATTCTGGAGGTGATGCAGGAGGCGAAGGAGATCACCGGCGCCGCCGTCGTGCTGATCACCCACGATCTGGGCGTGGTGGCCGGCAACGCGGACCGGATTGCCGTCATGTACGCCGGACGTCTGGTGGAGACCGGCGGAGTGGATGAGGTTTTTCACGCGCCCGCCATGCCGTACACCATCGGGCTGCTGCGTTCCATGCCGTCGATGGCGTCCTCGCAGTCTCGGCTGGTGCCGCTGGAGGGGCGTCCACCGTCGCTCGCAGCACTGCCGCCAGGCTGTCCCTTCGCGCCGCGCTGCCCGCTGGTCATTGACGCCTGCCGGGAGGCGGAGCCGGCGCTCAGCGGCACGGAGGAACATCCCACCCACCAGGCCGCCTGCATCCGCTCGTCCGAAATTACCAGCGGGAAGCTGACGCGCTCGGAAGTGTTTCCGCGCCCGGCACCGGTGCTCGAGGGTGCACCGGCCGGCACCGACGGTCGTGAAGTGCTGTCGCTGAAGGGGCTGGTCCGGCACTTCCCGCTGCTGAAGGGTGCAGTCTTCAAGCGCCAAATCGGTACGGTGCGCGCGGTCGACGGCGTCAGCTTCGAATTGGGGTCCGGCCAGACACTGGGGCTGGTCGGCGAATCCGGCTGCGGCAAATCGACGACGATCATGGAAATTCTGGAGCTGGCCAAACCGCAGCAGGGGCAGATCCGGGTGAACGGAGTGGACGTCGCGGACCTGTCCAAGCGGGACAGGCTGAAGATGCGGCGCGACATCCAGGTGGTTTTCCAGGACCCAATGGCCTCCATTGATCCACGGCTGCCGGTCCACGACGTGATAGCCGAACCGTTGACCGTTCACGGGGTCAGCAAAAAGGACCAGCAGCGAAAGGTCGCCGAGATGATGGAGCTGGTGGGACTGGACCCGGAGATGGCTTCACGCTATCCGCATGAGTTTTCCGGCGGCCAGCGGCAGCGGATCGGCATTGCGCGGGCCCTAGTGACAGATCCGAAGATCCTGGTGCTCGACGAGCCCGTCTCCGCGCTGGATGTATCCATCCAGGCCGGTGTCATCAACCTGCTCAAGGATCTCCAGCTGCAGCTCGGGCTGTCCTACGTTTTTGTGGCCCATGACCTGGCCGTGGTCCACCACATTGCCGACCATGTGGCCGTGATGTATCTGGGCCGGATTGTGGAATACGGAACGTCGGATGACGTCTTCAGCAGGCCCCGCCATCCCTACACCCAGGCCCTGATCTCCGCAGTTCCCATTCCGGACCCCGCACTGGAGCGCACGCGCGTCCGGGTCCTCCTCGATGGGGACCTGCCCTCTCCGACGGACGATATCCCGGGGTGTAATTTCCGCAGCCGCTGCCCGCTGTACCAGCTGCTTCCGGAGGAACAACGGCTGCGCTGCCGGGATGAGGATCCCAGCCTGCGCACCGTGGACGATACTTCCGTCGCGTGTCATTACGCCGAGCACGATGCCTTGATCGATACGGTGGCAAAACGGTGAGACCGGTAAGCGGCGTACCACTGGCGGAACCAGTACGGAAAAGTTTCACTATGGGAGGAAAACATACAATGAAACGAACAAAATACGCTGTGCTCGGGGCCACGACCCTGGCCCTGGCACTGGGAATCTCCGGGTGTTCCGGCGGCAGCGGGGGCAGCACGTCCACGGTCAACGCCACGCAGGGCGCCAGCGATCAGGGCAAGCTGCCCACCACCGCCTGGGATACGGCGGATTACTCCGCCGTCAAGGCCGGGGGCACATTGACGCTGCCGATCAGCGCGCTGCCCTCCAACTGGAACTCCGGCACCGTCGACGGCAACAACTCGGATCAGATCAACGTCCTGCTGAACTCCACCACGGGTGGTCCGGTGCGGATCAAGGATGACGGCACCTGGGAGATGGACCCGAACTATGCCACCGAGGTCAAGCTCGTCAGCAGCGATCCCCAGGTCGTGGAGGTCAAGCTAAACCCCAAGGCCGTGTGGAGCGACGGCACCCCCATGACGTACAAGGATTTCCAGTCCGCGTGGAAGGCATTCAACGGCACCGACACCAGCTTCCAGGTCGCCTCGACGAACGTCTGGGAGGACATCTCGTCCGTTGACCGCACGGACAGCGACTCCAATTTCAAGATGACCTTCAAGAACAAGAACGCCGATTGGCCCTCAATTTTGGTCTCCCCTTCGTACGAAGCATCGGTAACGAAGGATGCTGCCACCTTCAACGACGCCTACAAGAGCACGCCGGTTCCCTCCAGCGGGCCCTACGAGGTCTCGAAGGTGGATACCACCGGTCAGGTGGTCACGCTGAAGCCGAACCCCAAATGGTGGGGGGAGAAGCCGAAGCTGGACACGATCATCGTCAAGTCGATTGAATCGCAGGATGCGCTGGCTCAGGCCTATGCCAATAAGGAAGTTGACGCACTCGGTATCGGCAGCGGCATCGTCAGTCCCGACGTCTATAACACCGCTTCAAAGCGCGACGACGGCGAGATCCAGCGCGCGGGCGGCCTCACCTGGTACCACTTTGACTTCAACGCCAAGGTGGCGCCACTGGACGACGTCAAGGTCCGTCAGGGCATTGCCCGGGCGATCAACCGCGACACGATTGCGCAGAGCCGCCTTGCTCCGCTGGGCGCTCCGGTCACCACGCAGAACAACTACATCTACATGCCCGGCCAGAAGGGCTACACGGATGACGCCACCTCGACGATCGGCTACGACGTTGCGAAGGCAGGTGCCCTGCTGGATGACGCAGGGTGGAAGAAGGGCTCCGATGGCATGCGGGCCAAGGATGGCAAGCCGCTGACCATTTCGGTGACCGTCCCGTCCGGGACCGCCACCTCCGCCAACGCTGCCAAGCAGATTCAGGCGAACCTGAAAGATGTGGGGGTGACCTTGACAATTGATTCTGTTCCGGTGGCCAAGTTCTTCTCCGACTACGTCACCACAACTGACAAGAAGAACTTCCAGACCACGCTGTTCTCCTGGGTCGGGACGCCGTTCCCCGTTTCCAGCTCGCTGTCCATCTTCTACCCGGCCGATGGTCCGCAGAACTACAACGGCGTTACGGACGCATCCCTGGGAGACATGTGGAAGCAGGCCAATGCCGAACTGGATCCGGACAAACAGCGGGCGCTGGCGCAGAAGATTGACCAGACCATCTTCTCCTACGTTCCGATGGTGCCGATTTCCCCGACGCCCACGGTGAGTGCGGTCAAGAAGGGCCTGGTCAACCTCGGTGCCGTCCAGTTCCAGACCGTTGACTGGACCAAGGTGGGGTGGAAGAACTGACCGGTCGATAGGGATCTTCGCGTGGTGATCCTGTTAGCAGGCAGAATTGACCGACAGCAGTAAATGATGGCCCCGGCGCACAGTGAGCCGGGGCCATCATCGTGCCTGGGCTTGGCTGATCAGATGTGCGCGAGCACGTCGGCCAGACACCCTGCCAGCACGAGGGCGCCGCTGATCAGCGCCGGTCTGCTCCAGGTTGTTCGCACAGGTGTCATCACCGGGGCGGCGGCTGACAGAGTTTCTGCGTCATCGCCCTGGCGCTGTTCCCAGCCGGACCACGCACGCGTCAGGATGGCCTGCGATCCGGTGTCCGAACGCGCTCCGGAGCCCCTGACCGCCGAACGCGCCACGCCGCCGCCGTCTCCGATCTTTGGCCCGAACCTCTCCAGCCCGGGCGCGCCCCAGGAGGTAAAGGCCGCGTCCTTGGTTTTAATCACCACGGAATGGGTCACCCGGATATCCGTGACGGCGCGGAAGGGGATCACCCGGTCGCGCAGCAGGTTCACCACCACCAGCCGGTCCGGCCCCACCCGAAGACACGGGCGCCAGGAGAGCACATACGTTCCCCAGCTCACGAAGGCCAGCCAGGGCAGATACGCCAGCAGCGCTGCGGCGTGGCCCAGCACCAGGAAGTTGACGGCCAGTCCGGCGCAGATAATCCAGACCACCACCGCGCTCACCCGTGGGAGGGCGGACCGTAGCACCGTCTCAGGTGCCGAAAAATTCGTCTGGTTCATCGTGTCCCTTGCCTGGCTGGGCCGCCTTCGCGGTCCCTGCCAGCTTAAGGGATTCCCAACCAGGTCGCAGATATGGCACTCATTTCACGCCGTAAGTGCTAATCAGTTGGGTATGGTGCCACGCCGCGGCGTTGGATGTGACTTAATGTAGTGACGTGTTACAAAATTTCTTTACCGAACGAAGGAGCAGCAAAATGACCGGGACCATTGTTGTTGGTGTCGACGGAAGCGAAACGGCTATGAAGGCCGCCCGTACGGCGGCCCGACTGGCTACGGGCATGGGCGGCGCACTGCGGATCGTGACGGCATACGAGGGCGACCGGACCGAGGTGGTGGAGATCGGCAGCGATCGCTGGGTAGTCTCCGATGCCGACGACGCCGAAAAGGTGGCGCAGTTGGTTGCGTCGGAGTTGGCTACATCGGGGGTGGAAACCACCTTCGCCGCGGTCCGGGGAAAGCCGCACGAGGTGCTCATTTCGGAAGCCGAGAGACTCGGCGCCAAGATGATTGTGGTCGGCAGCGTGCGGATGCAGGGTATGGGGCGCATCCTCGGCAGCGTGGCCAACACCGTGGCACACAATGCCTCCTGTGATGTCTACATCGTCAAGACCAACTAGCCCGCTCCGGTGAGGCAGGGGCGGAGCCGCGGGACCGATGCGGCGCCACCCCGGGGCGACCGCTGCCCCCTGCCCGCCCCGTTGCTCTTGGTGGGTCGCCGTGTAGGTTCAGTGACCGGCCGCGGAATCCAGTACCTTGATGGATTCCGTCGCCGGACGCTGCGGAACACCCGCCAGGGCCGGCAGCTCGGGCGCTACAGCAATACCAGCGCGCCAGCCGGACCACTGGGCCACCACGGCTTCCGTCAGCTTCAGGGATGCACACTGGAGCGCCCTGGCAGTCAAGGCCAGTAGCAGACAGCCCAGGAACGAGACCGTGATGAGGGAAAACATCAGCACGGCAATGAGCACGGTTCCTGAATAGACGAGCAAATCGTTGACGTTCAGGTACTGGTCCATAAAAGCTCCTAAGAGCGTCGTGCGGATGCAAGCTCATCTGCGGCGCAGGCTTTGGACATTACGCGCGATGTTCCAGTGACGACACCCCACACGCCCACGCCGCGCGGAATGAGATCAAGCTGACATTGAGGGTTACGAAAGAGTCTCGGAGCGGCCGGCGTAGGGGCCGCTTCGACAGTGCCGCCCAAACTGCGGCCTCAACGCCGCAGCCCCAGCCCTCCCGCCTAAACACTGCCGTCAATAATTCCCTGCACCAGGGCGCCATATTCACTGATCAACGCTTCACTGCCTGCCTCGCCGGGCGCAAGAATGCCAAGGGTCCGGACTCCGGCACCCAGCCCCAGCAGCGCGCAGACCACCAGTTTTGTGCGCCTCAGCCCGGGCTCCGTATCGCCAATCCACTCCGAAATCCGGCCCACATACCTGTCCCTGAACGTTACCTGCGCCTCGTCCGGATCGGGAGCGTCGTGGATCAATATCGGCACCATGGCCCAGGGCTCGGCCTCGCCCTGATCTCGGCGCGTGACAATTCGACGCACCAGTTGATATCCCACGGGCTCACCGCTGCCCGAATCATCCAGGTTCGGGGCTTCCGGGGCGGCAGCGCTGTACAGCTCGGCCTTACTGCCCATCACCTTCATCACCATCGCCGGGGAGAAACCGGAGCGGGCGGCGACGTCCTTAATTGTCACGGCGCTGTAACCCCGCTCGCCGAAGAGGCCGCGGCCGGCATCGACTATGGCTTTCCGGGTGGCGCTGCCCGCTGCGGCCGCGCTAACCATCACGTCAGCACCCCCGCATTAAGGGGTGCCGCAAAGTCGACGACGGCGGATTGGCCCGCTACCGTGATCTGCCGGGCGCGCGCCGTTTCCCCCTGGGCGTCCAAGGTGCTGAGAATGTAGCGTCCGGTGGGAGGCAACGGCAGTTCATACTTGCCGTCCCTGGTGTGCGTGGACGCGATGAACTCCCCGGTGGGCCGGGTCAACGTGACCAGCGCGGCGTCCCCGGGCGCCTGAGCTCCGCTGACCATTCCGGCCAGGGTCAGGCGCCGGGACAGGACGATCTGCTGCCAGCTGGCGGCATCAGTGAAATTTAGGGCCTGCGAATGCGGCGCCCAGCCATCGGCGCTGGAGACCACCAGATAACGGTCCGGACCGGGCAGCACCACTGAATATCCGCCGTCATTATTGGCCCGGCTCCAGTCCACCGGCGCTCCGTCGGTACTGAGGATATTGACCACCGCATTACGGATGGGCCGGCCCTCGACGCCGACCACCGTGCCGCTGACCACAATCTCCGCGTCGCTGCCCGTGGTCTTGGCGGCGGCGTCGTCGGCCGTTGACTTCAGCGTGCCCGGCAGTGCTGTGCCGGACGCTGCCCTACCCGGCAGTTTTGTGAAGGCCAGTGCCGTTGCCGACTGTGCCGTTGCCGACTGTGCCGTTGCCGACTGTGCCGCGGCCGGGACCGGAACCGCGCCGGCCGGAGCCGGTCCGGGGAGACCGACAGCGGAGCCAGCGGCGCGCCCGTCGGCCACCTTCCCAACTGCCATTGTCAGGAACTTAGGAATGAAAGCCGTTACGCCCACCGAGAGCAAGGCGGCGACGGCGGCAAGCCAGAAGATGAATTGGAACGCATCCAGCGTCGGCAGCGACACTCCGTTGTGGTCCATCACCACCGAGGTGAGGATGGCAGCTACGGCAGCGGACGCCGTCGAGGTTCCCACCGCGCGCAACAGCGAATTCAAACCGTTCGCGGAGGCCGTCTCCGTAATCGGCACCGAGCGCATGATCAGCGTCGGCATCGCAGCATAGGCAATTGCGGTGCCCATGCTGACCGCCATAGCGCCCACCACGATCATCCAGATCTCGCTGTTGAGGAAGACCCGGGCCACGTAGGAGACCGCCAAAACCAGCGCACCGACAATCAGCGTGGTCTTGGCCCCGAACCGCTTGGTGATGACGGCGGAAATCGGAGCGAGGGCCACCATGGCCAGGCCCGACGGCACCATGCACAGCCCGGCGACCACCACGCTGAGCTCAAATCCATAACCGGAAACCTTGGGCATCTGCAGCTGCTGCGTGGTGGAAAGCATATTGGCATACATCGAAAAGCCGACCAGGATCGAGGCAATATTGGTCAGCAGCACCGGCCTGCGCGCAGATGTGCGCAGATCCACCATTGGCTGGCTGACCCGTAGCTCGAACGGGAACCACACGGCCAACACCACCGCCGTGGTGATAAACAGCAGGATCACCGGCTCGCTGCTCCAGCCCCAGCTGCCGCCCTTGGAAATTGCCAGTAAAAGCGCGGTCAGGGCGATCGAGAGCATCGCGGCGCCCAGGAAATCGAACCGGCCGCGGGTCCGCAGCTCCGATTCCGGCACGATGGCCAGCACCGCGATGATCAACGCGATGCCGACGGCGGCCGACAGCCAGAAGATGGCCTGCCAGCCCAGTGCCTCGTAAATAATCCCGGACAGCGGCAGGCCCAGCGCGCTGCCGATGCCCAGTGTGGCACTCATCAGGGCGACTGCTGAGGCCACCTTCTCTTTGGGCAACTCGTCGCGCATGATGCTGATGCCGACCGGGATCAGTGACGCGGCGAAGCCCTGGAAGGCACGGCCGGTCACCAGCGTGACGAAATTGCCGCCCGACGCCGCGATGACGGAGCCGATCACCATGAGAACCATGGCGACGATCATCATTCGACGCTTCCCGACCATATCCGCCAGCCGGGAGACGATGGGCGTGGCGACCGCACTGGTCAGCAGCGTTACGGTAACCAGCCAGGAGACATCGTCCGGGCTGGTGTTCAGGATCTTGGGGAAATCCGGCAGCAGCGGAATCACCATGGTCTGCTGCAGCGACACCACGGTCCCGGAAAGGCAGAGGATGACGACGATGAGACCCGTGGGTCTGCGGGTGGTGGTCTTCGCTGAGTGCGAGGGCACAGGAACCTCTCGGAAAAATTCGCGCGGAACGGGGCCGGGCGAGTGCGGCGGGGGCTAAACGGGCTGTGAACAGCAGGTCATCACCCAGTGAACACCCGTTCACCGCCTGATGGCAACCAGCCCGGAGGATGTCAATCAGCTAGTGCGGACGTGTACCCAAGGGAGACCCCCTCCTTGGGGCCCCCCTTGCGCGCCCCGTCCTGCTCAACCAGCCAAGTGTCGCCAGAGGAACTCATGGGAAGCTGTGTGCAGTCGGGCTGCCTGCCGGTTGTTGCTGGCTCCGGCATGTCCACCTTCCAGGGCTTCGTGGAACAAGACTCCGGGGATGCCCATGGCTTCCATCCGAGCTGCCATCTTGCGGGCCTGGACCGGCCCGACCCGGTCGTCGGAGGTGGCGGTCCAAAGAAAGGTTGGCGGATAGTCGAGGCCTTCGCGCAGTAAGTGGTACGGGGAAAACGTGCGGATATACTCCCACTGCTCGGGCACATCGGGGTCGCCGTACTCCGCAATCCAAGACGCGCCGGCGGAGAGTTTCGAGTATCGCCGCATGTCAAGCAGGGGCACACCGCAGGAGATGGCGCCGAACAAGTCCGGATAGCTGGTAAGCATGTTGCCCACGAGCAGGCCGCCGTTGCTGCCCCCCGTGCATCCCAGATACGACCGACTGGTGACCCCGCGCGCCTTCAGATCCCGCGCCACCGCGGCGAAGTCCTCGTAGGCCCTATGCCGGTTCTCCTGTAGTGCGGCCCTATGCCAAAGCGGTCCGTACTCGCCGCCGCCGCGGATATTGGCCACTATATAGACGCCGCCGCGTTCGATCCCGCTGATAACGGTCCGCCGTTCCAGCCAGGTCCTGCCCAGGGCGCCGCTGTAGTCGGGCGTACGGGATACCTCGAATCCGCCGTAGCCGGATAACAGCGTTGGATTGGCGCCGTCGAGCACTAGGTCCCGGCGCCCCACCTGAAAGTACGGGACGCGCGTGCCATCGGCAGAGTCGGCGAAGTGCTGCTGGACCTCCAAGTCGTCCGCCTGAAAGAACGACGGCGCCTGCCGGACCAGGCTGGCCGTCTCGCCGGCCCGGGCGGCGACCGCAGCGCCCGCCTCGGCTGACCTGTCAGCAGGCATGGCAGCTGAGAGGGTCCCGCGGAGTAGGGTCGTGGGTGTGAGGAAGCCACTGACCAACAGCCAGTAGTCGTCGCCACATGCGGGATCCTCGTCGTCGACGGCAAAGGCTTCGCCCGAGTGCAACGGCGGACAGCCGGCCAGGTCATGGCCTGCCCACTCGGCGTCCGGATCGAGGACCGTCACGGCTGCCGAAACGTCCTGGAGCAGGTTCAGCAGCATAAAATTTGAAGTCCAGCTCCATGATTGCAGGGCGGTGTGCAGATCCGGGACGAACACCGTCCGCAGCTGCCGGTCGCCCGAGAGGAAGGCTGCAAGTTCAATCACCAGCAGGCTGCCGGCCAGGTGAATCGTCCCGTCCAGCTCCCAATCCGTTTGTGGACGCAGCAGCAGCCACTGCCGGTGCAGGGAGACGTTCACATCGTCCGGAACAGCAATATGCACCCATTCGTCGTCGTGGCGCAGGTACGTCCTGCTGCGGAAAAAGTCGATCACATCGCAGGCGATGTTACGTTCGAAGCCAGGCGTGCGGTCGTGCGAAACACCGCCGCTGAGATGGTGTTCGGGGACGTCGAAGTAAGGCGCAGTGCCCGCCAGCTCCGCCAACGACTGCCCGCGGTGCAGGATCCGGCACTGGGAGGGGTAGGACGATGCCGTCATGGAGCCCGCTCCAAGATCCGTTCCCACGTAGAGGGTGTCGGCATCCCGCCAGCTGAGCCGGGTCTTGGCAGAGGGCAGAAAGAAGCCGTCTGGGACAAAGTTCTGCGCGGCCAAATCGAATTCGCGGTAGGTGACCGCGTCTGCGCCGTCGGCGGAGAGGGCCACCATCGCGCGTCGGTAGTCCGAGCCTTGAGCAGGCCTGAGCAGGGATGCGCCGGCCCAGACCCAGGGCAGGTCTTCTTCGTTGGAGAGCTCATCGAGATCCAGCAGGACCTGCCATTCCGGGGTGCGGGTCTGGTACTGCGCCCATGTGGTTCGCCGCCACAGCCCACGGGGATGCGACTTATCGCGCCAGAAGTTGTAGTACCAATCGCCTCGCTTGTTCACCAGCGGGATGCGATCGGCCGAATCCAGGACCTTCAGCACCCGGCCTTCCAGTGCCGTGTATTCATCGGTCAGCAGCTGCGCATCGGTACGGTCATTGTGCTCACGGACCCAGGCGATGGCTTCATCCCCGTGAATGTCCTCCAGCCAAAGAAATTCGTCTGCTGGTTCGTCGGCCAAACGGTGCTCCTCTGCGCGTGTCTGCGTCATGAGCCCATCCTAGGCACCTGCGCACGGGGCCGAGTCGGGAACCGGAGCGTCGCTGCGGTGCGCCTTCCCGTGATGGAGCTGGATGGCACTGTTGACCAGTGCAAAATGGCTAAACGCCTGCGGAGTGTTGCCCAGCTGGCGGCCGGACTTCGTGTCCCATTCCTCGCTGAGCAGGCCAACGTCGTTGCGCAGCGCCAGAAGCCGTTCGAACAGTTCGGTGGCCTCCCGGCGCCGCCCGGCCCCGAGCTGCGCATCCACCATCCAGAAGGAGCAGGCCAGGAACACGCCCTCCCCGCCCGGGAGGCCGTCGTCGCTCGTCTGCGGACGGTACCGCATGACGAAACCGTCCTGGGAGAGGTCCTGCAGGATCGCGTCGATGGTGCCGACGACGCGCGGATCATCCGGTGGCAGGAACCCCACGCGCGGGATCAGCAGCAGACTGGCGTCAAGTTCGGTGCTGCCGTAGGACTGGACAAAGGTGTTGCGGCCCGCGTCGAAACCGTGTTCCATCACGTCCGCGTGAATGGTGTCCCGCAGCGCCTCCCACCTGTCCACCGGGCCATCCAGATGGTAATTCCGTATCCCCTTCACCATCCGGTCCGCCGCCACCCACGCCATCACCTTTGAATGCGTGAAGTGCCGCCGTGGCCCGCGCATTTCCCACAGCCCGTTGTCCGGCTTGTCCCAGACGGTTTCCAGGTGCTCCATCAGCGCCGTCTGCACGGCCCAGGAATTGTCATTGGCCTTCAGCAGCGCATTGCGGGTCAGGGACAAGCCGTCCAGCACCTCGCCCCAGACATCGAGCTGCAGCTGGTCCGCCGCGGCGTTTCCGGTGCGCACCGGCGAGGATCCTTCAAAGCCGCGCAGCCATTCCAACTCGGCCTCTGGGATGCGCCGCCGGCCGTCAATGGCATACATAATCTGCAGATCTGCCGGATCCCCGGCGACAGAACGCAGCAGCCAGTTCCGCCAAGCCGTCGCCTCGTCCGTGTAGCCGGCGGCGAGCAGCGCCTGCAGCGTCAGGGTGGCATCCCGCAACCAGCAATACCGGTAGTCCCAGTTCCGTGGGCCGCCGATCTGCTCCGGCAGGGATGTCGTCGCGGCCGCCACGATGCCTCCGGTGGGCAGGTAGGTCAGCGCCTTGAGGGTAATGAGCGAGCGCTGCACGGCCTCCTTATATGGTCCGCTGGCCTTGCTGCGCCCGCTCCACTGCGCCCAGTACTCCTGCGTCTGCGCCAGCGCCTTGTCCGGATCGACTTTCCGCGTCCGATGCTGGGTCTGATGGCTGGGATGCCAGGTCAGCACAAACGGGACTTTTTCGCCGGCGCTCACGGAGAATTCGCTCACCGAGCTCATGTGTTCGCCCTGCACGGGCACCGGGGTCGCCAGCAGCACCGCGTCCGGGCCAGCCACCGCCAGGATGCCGGCCCCATGTTTACGCACCCATGGCACAATGTGGCCGTAGTCAAAGCGCAGTACCAGCTCGCCGCGCATGCGGACGGTTCCGCTGAGCCCCTCAACAATGCGGACGACGTCGGCAACTTCGTCGCGCGGCGGCATAAAGTCCGTGACGCGCACCCGTCCCTCGTCGGTGTCCCACTCCGATTCCAGGATCAGCGTGCCGTGCTGATACTGCCGGCGGGTGCACACCCCACCCGCTTCCGGAGCCAGTAGCCAGCGGCCGGCGCCGTCGTCGTCCAACAGTGCCGCAAAGCACGCGGGCGAGTCGAAGTTCGGCAGGCAGAGCCAGTCAATGGAGCCACCGGTGCCCACCAGCGCCGCCGTATGCAGATCACCGATGATCGCGTAGTCCTCAATCCGGCCCATCTTAGTGACCGTCCGAACGGGCGGCGGGATGAGTGACAACCGTAACTACGGCGGCGGCGGCAGTAGTGCGGCGGGCAGGTCCGGCGGGGCGGAGGGGATGATGGTCACTGTTGGGGTGGCACTGGTGAGTGGGCATCCTTCTGTCTATCACCCAAGTCTTTGCGTGTCAGCCCCTGAGCGGCAATCGAGCGCCGTCGTGGAAACGAGGGGTCTGGCTGAGCCGGGCCGGGAATGGGACGATGGAAGCGTGCAGTCCATACTCGATTTTGCGGGCCATTATTGGTGGCTGGTCTTTCCCCTCAGCGGTGTCGTGGGCGGCTGGGCACGGTCATGGTCCAAGGCCGGCGAACGCAGGCATCAGCGCAGACTTGAGCTGTATCAGGTCAAAAACCAGGCGCTGCGGATAGACCAGGTGCGCGCCGAGGAGGTCGCGCAGTTGATGCTCACGCACGACGGCGTCAATAAGCGTTGGCTGGACTACGAACTTGACGTTGGGAAGCTGATTGATTTTCCGATGATGACGGACGTGCGCGAACCGCTCACCGTCGCATTTTTGCGCGCTAAACGGGAGGCCGATGGCCTCCGGCCAGCGGAGGCCGGCGAAATCACGGCCAAGAGCCGGCTGGATGAGTACCGCGCCGCCGTCAACGGGTATGAAGTCGCGTTTGAAGTGGCCGAGCGGGAGGCCCGTCGGGTCAAGGACAGCAGCTTCACCGGCCCGGAGCGCCAGCGACTGGCCACCGCACGCAAGCTGATTACCATTGCCGTGGATAACGCCGCCACCCCGTCCGAGCGGCAGACCGCTTACCGCCGCGCCCGCCGGGAGCTGGACGGCCTGATTGTGCTGCCCGATGTGACGGTGGCGGCGCTCGAGGAAAAGATAGCCCGGATGCTCGGCACCGGAAATGCGCAGTAGGGCTGCGGCAGCGCTGCGCCTGCCCGTACAGCCTGTCCGGCGCGGCCGGCCGCCTTGGCCCGCCCCTCGGATTCCTGACACGATGGGTCCATGACCGACAGCCTGAACGCCAGCCACCTTCCTCCAACTCCATTCCTTGCCGTGGACGCCGCCATCGTGGAGACGAACCTGGCTGCAATGTCGGACGCTGCTGCGGCACGGGGTCTGGCCCTGCGGCCGCACGCCAAGACACATAAAGTAGTGGAGCTGGCTATGCGGCAGATCGAACTCGGCGCCGTGGGGCTGACCGTCGCGACCTTGGGCGAAGCGGAGGTCTTCGCGGTGGCCGGCGTCACCGACATCTTCATTGCCTTTCCCCTGTGGGCGGACGAAGGAAAGGGTGCCAGGCTGCGGGCGCTGGCGGAGAACATCACGCTGACCGTCGGCGTTGACTCCGCGGAGGGCGCACGCCAACTCGCTGCGACAACGGCGGGAGCCCCGATCGGGGTGCTGGTAGAAGTGGACAGTGGCCATCACCGCAGCGGCGCGGCCCCGGCCGACGCGGGTGCTCTGGCCCGAGCTGCCGCGGAGGCCGGACTCGATGTCCGCGGGGTGTTTACCTTCCCCGGCCACGGTTATGGTCGGGGGACCCAAAGCAGCGCCGCGGAGGATGAGGCACAGGCGCTCGCCGTCGCGGTGGAATCCCTCGCCGTTGCCGGGTTGAAAGCCACCGTGGTAAGCGGCGGTTCGACGCCGACGGCGGCAGTTGCCGACGCTGCAATACTCACCGAGATGCGTCCTGGGGTCTATCTGTTCAATGACGCCCAGCAGGTAGAAATGGGCACCTGCGGGTGGGGTGACGTTGCCCTTTGGGCGGTGGCAACGACGGTCAGCCGGCATGGCCAGCACATCATCGTGGATTCCGGCAGCAAAACGCTCGGCGCGGACTGGCCGGCCTGGGCCACCGGCGGCGGCCGGCTGCCGGATCACCCGGACGCACGCATCACAGCGCTCTCCGAACACCATGCGACCGTAAAATTCCCGGACGGTGCGGCGCTCCCGGATCTGGGGGAGCTGGTCCGTGTGGTGCCGAATCACGTGTGCGCGGCGGTGAACCTGGCCGACGAACTGATGGTGATGGTCGACGGCGCCGTGGCTGATACGTGGCAGGTGGCGGCCCGCGGGCAGAACAGTTAGCCCCCGGCGCTGCCTGGCCACGCCTCCAGTCCGGAACAACCGACCCGCCGGCGGCTGTCGAAAGGAAACCCCAGACACACCGTCAGCAGGGCCGGTACGTCTTTCCGCCCGGGGCGTAACAGCGCGGGCCCGTGTAACCCTTGGCAGGGGCAGGCGCCACCGGGGGCGCAACATAGGGCTGCGCAGCAGGAGGGACGTAGGGCGGGGGAGCAGGAGGTACATACGGTGCCGGAAGATTGCTGACCCCTACCGCCTCCCGACTTGCCGCGTCCTGTGCCGCCGCTTCTCGTGCCGCTTGTGCGGCGACAGCTTGTTCCGCCGCAACTGCCGCAGCAGCCTCGGCAGCCTCGGCTGCTGCCTTATCAGCCGCGGCCCGCGTGTCAGCGGCCAGCAGCTCGTCGCGGCGGTTCTCCAATACAGGAATGGTGGCGTTCATCCGGTCGATCCCCGCCGTGACACGGGCGAGGTGTCGCGACACGTCCGCGGCGCTGAACGCGGCCCAAAGAATGGGTTTGGTTGAACCGGTTCCGGCAGAGAGCAGGGTGTGGACCACCTTGGCCGAAGCCAGCGCGGCAACGGCAGCAGCGATGGCGGTAACGGCAGCACCGGAAGTCTGCGCTGCTGCTGAGTCCATGGATGTTTCGAGCGCAGTCATGCTTTCTTCGATCTGGGCCGGCAGGGTGCATGGTATCGAGGTGCTGAACAATCCGATGCCCGCGGCCCGAGCCTCATCGTGGGCTGCCCGGACCGTTGCAAGGTACTTCGTATTTGCCCCGGACGAGACAGGAATCCCCAGACCCTTCCTGGCTACTCCTGCATCGACCAACTGCCCCGATTCGTTATATACTGCGGCCAGGATCCGACCGGATTGGTCCGGTATGGGGTCATCGAGCTCCATAGTGATATGGCTGCCGGGCGGCATCGTGCTCTTCAGATAGGCCTCGGCTTCGGGTTCCAGGCATTCAACGGGGCTGCTGGCATCCTTCGGCTGCGGCGTATCGACATTGAGCAAATGAACGGTCTGATCCCGTTTGTTGATGGTGACAACCAGGGTGGCGCCATCAACAATGCGGACAACCTCGCCTGAGGTTGGCTTGGGTGCAGCAGAACAGGAAACTAATCCGGCCGCGAAGGCCAGCACAACGGTGGCCGCCAGGATGGTCCCTGTTTTTCGGCGTGAGATGGGCGGTTTTGTACCCATGATTCCCCCATGGAATTTAGCGAGCGAAGTTGACGTATGACGAAAAGCTGGGAACCTCATGTTAGCCCACTGATGGTTAGCTGGTATTACCATGTGCGCATACGTTACCCGCGGAGCACCATCAGTGTGGAACAACCGACCCGCCGGCGCCGTTCTATCATCAGTAGCTATCCCCGCACCGAGGACCTCATGCTGGACAACCCGAAGGACTAGCCATGGCAGAACGTACGATCATCATCACCGGAGCGAGCGACGGAATCGGTGCAGCGGCAGCGCAGGCGCTGAGCGCCGGAGGTGACCGGGTCGTCGTCGTCGGCCGGTCGCCGGAAAAGACCAAGGCGATCGCCGACGGACTCGGCGCGGAGTACTTCCTCGCCGATTTTGCCCAGCTGGACCAGGTGCGCGGGCTGGCAGCAGCACTGAAGGAAAAGTATCCGCGCATCGACGTATTGGCAAACAACGCAGGCGGTATTATGGGGCGCCGTGGGCTGACCGTGGACGGGCACGAGAAGACGTTCCAGGTAAACCATCTGGCACCGTTCCTGCTGACGACCCTGTTGCTGGACGTACTGCTGGAGAGCAAGGCCCGGGTGATCAATACCTCCAGCGTGGCCAACAGTTTCTTCGGTCATCTGGACATCGATGATCTGGACGCCGAAAAGAAGTACGGCACGAACCGGGCGTATGGCAATGCCAAACTGGCGAATATTTTGTTCACGAAGGAACTTGACCGCCGGTACGGGCGGCAGGGACTGACCACGGCGGCGTTCCATCCGGGAGGGGTGGCAACGAACTTCTCAGCGGAGTCGCAGAGCCCGATGCGTTTTGCCTACAAGGGCCTGCTGCGCAGGTTCATGCTGACCCCCGCGCAGGGCGCAGACACGCTGGTCTGGCTGGCAACCACGCGACCGGGAACGGACTGGGTTTCCGGACAGTACTATGCCAAGCGCAAGGTGGCAAAGGCAAACAAGCAGGCCGACGACGCCGGGTTGGCCAGGGCGCTGTGGGAGCGCAGCGAGGAGATGGTCATCGCGCAGCCTGCCGGATAGCCGGGGCGGTCCCCCAACGCGGCAGCCTTGTGAGGTACGCTGCTCTCACGGCCGGCAACACACGCGGCAGAGCCCCGGCACTGCCGCCACACAAGGAGGTTCAGCATGAGAATCGGATCGTCAATTTTCCTGATAGCGGTGGGAGCCATTCTGGCTTTTGCCATCGACGGCAGCGCCGTCCCCTACATTGATCTGCATCTGGTCGGTTACATTTTGCTGATCGTGGGTGTACTGGGATTGATTATCTCGCTGGTCATGAGCGGCTCGCACCGTCAACGCCGGGTCACTGAGAGCCGATCCATAGTGGATCCCGGTACCGGGGAACGCATTACGCGCAACGAGAGCCGTGACTCGGGACTCTGAGCGGAAACATCGCGATGCTCATGACGTCGGCCGGTAGCTGGCCGATGAGGCTCCGATTGGGCATCGTGTTCAGCAGGCCATCAGCGCAATCGAAACCGTAGCAGTTAGGGATATTCCCGGCTCCTGCGCTGCCGTACGTCGAGCAGGAACTTGATTCCGGCCAGCGTGAGCGGGCCCTGTTTGCCGAACTTTCCCTCCGGTTCCCGAAGGTCCAGGCAGCCCAGGGACCAGCGCAGATCCCGATACAGGCCCATTGCATCCAGCTCTTCTACCGGCGCGCCGCCGGGCATCCGGAACATCGAGTTATTTAGGATATCGGCCAGCATCCCCCCGATGGCGTTCCATTCGGGCATGGTGTCTTCCAGTAACCAGCTGACAACCACGCGGTGCACCAGGTCCGCGGCGTTGCTGGCAGGCAAGGCAAAACGTTCGCGCACGTAGGCCCACAAGGCGGCGTCGTCGTCGGCCATCTTCCGTGCCGCCGGCGTCAAGACCAGCCTGCCCTTGGCTTTGCGCAGCAGCTTCCAGTGCTGGCAGTTCTCCCGCAGCGCCATCACCGGAATGGCCTGGTCCTCGCGATTAACCGAACCGTAGCAGCGTTCCTGCCAGCCCAGCTCCGCCACCGCCGTGCGCACCACTGCCGGTTTCAGGTAGCCGGCCGCCGTGAGCTCCAGGCCATCGGTACCGGCGCGCTGCAGCAGCCAACGGACGGGACGGACGACGGCGGCGAGCTCGGTTTCGGTGGGCGGGCCGGCGTTGCGCAGCAAGGTAAAACGGGCCAGTTTCGCGTTGACGGCATCGATATCGAAGGCCTCGGCGTCAAACGGGGCAGCGTCACCGGTGCCGATCGTCGACGCGGCCCCGGCATACCAATCGGCCAGGTCCTCATACTGCGGATGCCGTGGATTCGCGAGCACCTCGCACAGCTGGGTGTAGCCGCCGATGCCTCCTGAATCCTCCACCGGGCCGCGGCGATCGCCTGAGGTGCAGACAGCCTGACCGTCCTGGAGCAGGCATCGGCCGGTCACCGTGATGGTGTGGTCCCAGGAATCCCCGAAGTCATACTCGTACGCCAGCGTGCCGGCCTGGGTCCCGGCGGCGGCAGCGCTGCCAGCGCTGCCGGAGCCCGCCGCGGTCTCCAGCACGGAGGTCAGCGAAACGCCGGTCTCGGCTTCCACCCCGATCTCCCGGGCAGTCTCTTCATCCGAGAGGATTCGTTGCGTGTCCGGGCCGGTTCCGGCGGTGAACTGGTGCAGATGGCGGTCTTCCCAGCCAAACGCCAACTGGATCACCCGGTGCAGCTGCGCTAGCTCAATGTTCTCTGGGACACGGATCGACCGCCAGATCGGCGGCGCGATCCCGTCCAGCGAGATGCGAAGTTCAAGTCCTTTTTCGGCGTGTCCCATGCTTGCCATTGTGGCAGAGCGCGGGCGGCGGCGGTGTCGCCGGTCAACCTGTCACAAGGGCTCTGTCAAGGTACCTCGATACGGCAGCGTGTAGCGCAGGCTGAGCCAGTTGTCCCGGCTGGCCCGGGCCGCGCCCTCCGCGTCGCCGTCGCGGGCAAACCGGATAATTTCAGCGTGCTGGGACACGGAGGTCCGGGCGGCAAAGGACGCGAAATGGACCCGCTCCACCCGGCGCAGCACCGGAGTGCTTTGTTCCAGTACCTCGGGGAGCACCGTATTTCCGCAGTGTGCAGCGAACACGTCGTGGAAGGCATCGTCCGCCAGCAGCGCGGCGTCCACATCCTGATCCTTCAAGGCCATGGCGAAACGCGCGTTGGCTTCCTCCATCGCGGCTAGGCGCTCCGCCGTCAGGAAGGGAACGGCCAACCGGGCAGCCAGTTCGTGCATAGCGGCCACCACCTGCTGTGCGCTGATGGTGGACGCCAGGTCAAAGGGAGCAACAATGGTTGCCCGTCCGGGCACGGCGATGGCCAGGCCCGCGCGCTCCAGCCGCAACAGTGCCTCCCGGATGGGCGTCCGGCTGACGCCCAGCCACTGCTCCAGCTCGGTATCCTTCAGCCTTTCACCCGGCGCGAATGTTCCGTCGACGATGGCATCGCGGAGCGATTGGTACACGTCGTCGCGCAGGAGCGAGCGCTTGTGCACGCCTTGAATGGAAGGGGTGGGCATGCTGCACATACTATACACACCCCTCGGTTCTCCGCCCCGGCCGTCCGCTGCTTCCCCTTCAGCGGGGCGGCGGACGAGGGTGCCCGGCCGCCGCCGTCGGCCATCTTTTGGAACCTTGACACGCGGCCTTTAGGGGCTGCAATATATTACATGTTGGCCAGCTCGTGCAGATGGCGTCCAACGCGTTTGACGCCCAAACGTCTCGCACCCTTCTTCAAGGAGATCCTGTGGCCATTACCGACTTTGAACGCTATCCCCTCACCTTTGGGCCCAGCCCGGTGCACCCGCTGCCGCGGCTGAGCCAGCATTTGGGCGGCGCGCAGATCTGGGCCAAGCGCGAGGACGTCAACAGCGGGCTGGCCTTCGGCGGCAACAAAACCCGGAAACTGGAGTACCTGGTCCCGGACGCGCTGGCCCAGGGCGCCGATACTCTGGTCTCGATCGGCGGCTATCAGTCCAACCACACGCGCCAGGTCGCAGCAGTGGCGGCCAAGCTCGGGCTCAAAGCGCGCCTGGTGCAGGAAAACTGGGTGGACTGGCCCGACCCGCTGACCGACCGGGTCGGCAACATCCAGCTCTCCCGCATCATGGGCGCCCACGTCACGCTGGATAACGCCGGGTTCGACATCGGCATCCGCAGCAGCTGGGAGCAGGCCATCCACGAGGTGGAAGAAGCCGGCGGCAAGCCCTACGCCATCCCGGCTGGTGCCTCCGACCACAGGCTCGGTGGCCTTGGCTTCGCGAATTGGGCCTATGAAGTGGAACAACAGGAGAAGGACCTCGGGATCTTCTTCGACACCATCGTGGTCTGCACTGTCACGGGCTCAACCCATGCCGGGATGATCGCCGGATTTGCCGGCCAGGACCGGCCGCGCCGCGTGATCGGCATTGACGCCTCGGCCACGCTGCAGAAAACCCGTGACCAGGTCGCACGAATCGCGCGCAACACAGCCGAGTTGATCGGTCTGGGACGTGAACTGCGCGACGACGAAATCAACGTGCTGGAAGGCTGGGCCGGAGACTTCTACGGCATCCCTGTCGAATCGACCCTGGACGCGATCCGGTTGGGCGGCTCCCTGGAAGGGATGATCACGGACCCGGTTTACGAGGGCAAGTCCCTGGCCGGCCTGATTGATCTGGTCACAAGCCGCGAGATTCCAGCCGCCAGCAACGTCCTCTACGCGCACCTGGGTGGCCAGCTCGCGCTGAATGCCTACAGCGGGCTGTTCCGCTAACCGCGACGTTAGCCTAAGTTGCAGTGCCCGAACGACGGCGGCGGCCCCTTCGGTTCGTGGTGGCAGGATAGCTGCATGACCACCCGTCTACTCCTGCTCTCCGACACCCACATCCCCCAACGCGCAAGGGCTCTCCCCGCGCAGGTGCTGGCCGCGATCGAGGCGGCGGATGTCGTCTTCCACGCCGGTGACTGGACCCACGAGTCAGTCCTGGACGACGTCGAGCGCCGCGCGCCCCGTCTCGTGGGAGTTTACGGCAATAACGACGGCGACGGGCTGCGGGGGCGCTTGCCGGAGGTGGCCCGGGTAATGATCGAGGGCCTACGGTTCGCCATGGTGCATGAAACCGGGCCTGCAGCGGGGCGGGAGGCACGGTGTGCCGCGCGGTTTTCGGACGCGGACGTGCTGGTTTTCGGGCACAGCCACATTCCCTGGGATTCTGTTGCGCCAGGTGGCCTGCGGCTGCTCAATCCAGGCTCGCCCACGGACAGGCGGCGGCAGCCGGCGTGCACGTATTTGACGTTGGTCGCCGAAGCGGGGGAACTGCGGGAGGTCACCCTGGTCGCCGTGGGCCGAAGTACGAGTGCGGCCTAAAGCCGACGACGACGGCGGCGGCGAACGGCTGGGGCGGCCAGTCCTGAGCCAGCAGGACCAGGAGTGCTGCGCCGCGCCGCGCCGTCGCGTATTCGGAGCTGTCCGTCGTGGGAGGAGCTGTTGGGTGGGACGTATCTGTCCCTGGCTGAGGAATCTTCCGATTTTGAATAGCCGCGAAGCGAAGGTGACCATGTCGGCGCTGCTCCCAAAGATACCGGCGAACGGCAGGCGCGTGCGGATCCACCAGCTGATGGATCCGCACGCGCGCAGGTTCTCTGAGCTGGGCCACCAACTACTCGGTCAAGGCGGCCAGCACTTGCCGGGCAACGTCCTCGCTGGACTGCGGGTTCTGGCCGGAAATCAGGTTCCCGTCACGGACCACGTGGGAGGTCCAGTCCGGGCCGGTTTCCACCAGGGCGCCTTTGCTGCGCAGCACGGTCTCCACGAACCATGGCGTATTGGGGCCCGTGCCGCCGTGCAGCTCTTCGTGGTCGGTGAACACGGTGAGGCGGCGGCCGGCAAAGAGGAATGTTCCCGAACCGTCGACTGCGCTGAGCAGACCCGCCGGGCCGTGGCAGAACGGGGCGATGATCTTCTCTGCTGCGTCCATCGATGTGAGCAGAGCACCCAGATCAGCGTCCTGATAAAGGTCGGTCATGGGTCCGTGACCGCCAGGCATGACGACGGCGTCGTAACTGCTGGCATCGACGTCGGCGAGGACCAGCGGCGATGACAGCTCCGTGTCAATGCCGGCGAGGTAGGACCGCAGTTCATCGGCCTTTTCCTGTCCGCCGGCGGCCTCAGGGGCCAAACTGACCTCATCCACGGTCGGCTTCCTGCCGCCGGGGGTGGCGATGTGCACGGTGTGGCCGGCGTCGAGCAGCAGGCGATGGGAGACAGCGAGTTCTTCGGCCCAGTAGCCGGTGGGGTGTTCGCTGCCGTCCTTCATGGTGAGGTGATTTGCGGCCGAGACGACCATGAGTATGTTGGCCATTGTGTTTCTCCTATTCGGGGCGTAAGCCCGGTGGTGGGAATTTATTGGGACTGCCGGGCGGCGCTTAGCTCCGCAAAAGTCGCATCATCGAGCACGACAGCGGCCGCGCCCAGGTTTTCCTCGAGGTGCTTGACCGTCCCGGTGCCGGGAATCGGCATCATCACGGAGGAGCGGCGCAGCAACCATGCCAACGCGACCTGCGCCGTCGTCGCCCCTAGCCGCTTGGCGGCTTCATCCAGCGCGCCGCCCGGCCTGGCGAGTTCGCCGGCGGAAATGGGTGCCCAGGGGATGAAGCCGATGCCGTTTTCTTCTGCGTAGTCCAGCACGTCTTCGGAGGAGTTGTCCGTGAGGTTGTAGCGGTTTTGCACGGTGGAGACGGTGAAGAATTTGCCGGCTGCCTTGAGTTCGTCGACGCTGACCTGCGAGAGTCCCAGCGCCTTGACCTTGCCTTCCTGCTGCAGGTCGCGCAGCACGGAGAACTGCTCCTCGGCGTCGACCTTGGGGTCAATGCGGTGCAGCTGCAGCAGGTCCAAGGCATCCACCTTGAGCTTGCGCAGGCTCAGCTCGGTCTGCTGACGGAGATATTCGGCGCGGCCCACCGGTACCCACTGGTCCGGTCCGGTGCGGGTGAATCCGACCTTGGTGGCGATTTTCAGGCCGTCCGCGTAGGGGTGCACGGCCTCGGCGATGATTTCCTCGCTGATATTCGGCCCGTAAGAATCTGCGGTGTCGATGAAGTCAACGCCGAGTTCGACGGCGCGGCGGACGACGGCGATGGCGGTGCGGCGGTCAGCGGGCTCGCCCCACACGCCGTCGCCGACAATCCGCATGGCGCCGAAGCCAAGGCGGTGCACGGTGCCGAGGTCCTTGAGGTCAATGGTCGACGGCGTCTGGCTGGTTTGGGTGTTCTGGATGGTCATGGTGGCGGCAACCACGGGCGGTGCGTCGATATTCCGGGATGGATCCCTGCGTCGTCCGCAGCCGAGCCCGCAACGCCTGATGGCCGCCGCCGCCGCCGTCATTCGGTGCACTGGAATTGCTCAGCAAACTGCGCAATGCTTGGACGATGACTGAAACCGAAGGAAAACTGACAGTTGACCGCGTGATCGATGCCCCGGCGAAGGAGATCTTTAAGCTCCTGAGCAACCCGGCGAACCACGCCGAGCTGGATGGCTCGGGGATGGTGCAGTCGGATGAGAAGACGGATCGGATCACTGCCGTGGGGCAGGTGTTCACGATGAACATGTTCTGGGACAAGATGGGCGGTGAGTACCAGACGGATAACCATGTGGTGGGATTCGATCCGAACAAGCTGCTGGCCTGGAAGACGGCCGAGGCAGGCAAGGAACCGGCCGGCTGGGAATGGGTCTGGGAACTGGAAGCGGCCGCGCCGGATTCCACCAAAGTCTCGCTCACGTACGACTGGAGCCAGGTGACGGACAAGGACGTGCTGCGGCAGATCTCCTTCCCGGTGGTAGAGGCGCACCAGCTGGAGGGCTCGCTCGGGAAGCTGGCCGAAGCGGTGGCCGGACCGCACCACACCAACTGATGTATCGGCTCTGACGACATCGCCGAATACCGGTCGCGAATGGTTTTTTCCGGCCATATAGCGGGGCTGGGGACAGCGTCCGGTCTCCGCGCTGTGGTTGGTGTGTGGGCGCAGTCGCCCTTTGGGCCGTTCGCGGATGTGATGGTGGAGCTGGCCTCCGGCCGCAGGATTCTGCTGGCGCCAAATGCGGAAGTAGCTGACTTTATTGGCAGCACCTACGGCTTTGACCAGACGCGGTTGGTGCCGCTAACGGCCTCGTTGGACGCTGGGAGTGACGCGGAGAATCTGGTGGTCGAGGCCGGGCCATTGCGGATCCGTGCGGTTGTCGGAGCCAGGTCTGCTCTGGGCTATGCGGCGGCGCTGTTGCCCCGGAATTTGGCGGTTCACCCGTGCTGGCTGCGCGCCATCAGTCCGGTGGCAGCACGGCTGAGTCCAGGGGTTCAGACCGCCGGTTCCGCCCGGGACGCACGCCAGGAGTTTTACGGGGTCACCGATGTGCGGCGGATCGATTCGGCCATGGTGAGCTGGGACGGCCACGACGTTGGCGGGCTGGCGTAGATCCGGCCGCCGGTCAGGTTCGGCTTTAGCAGCGTGCCGTCGCGACCGAGCGTCGCGACCGTGCAGACCACCGTGCTGATGGGCCCGTCCTGACCATGATTGACCATGCCCTCATGTGAGCCATGAGGCGTTGCCTTCAGAAGCTGAGTAGGCTGCCGCTACCGCCGGCCACGGCGTAGCTCCATAGCTCAGCGGAAAGGCCGACAGGCCGCTGGCGCGGAGCATCGCCGTCGTCCTGTCCGGGTTCAGCCTGCTGGTGCCCGGCCCCGAAACTGCGCGAGTTCTTCCATGCCTCGAAGCATTCCTCGTCCCGCCAGCGGGTGACGACCAGCCAGGTGGTGCGCTCGTCGGTGGGCTTGAGGAGTTCGAAGCCCTCGAATCCGTCCTGGCCGTCGACAGCACCTGCGCGGGCGGCGAAGCGCTGCGCGAGCTCGTCACCGCTGTCGGCAGGAACGGTGATGGCGTTGATTTTCACTATGCTCATGAGACCATTATGTCCGGTAAAGCTGGGCGGATCCTGCCGGCGAGGGCTCCCAATGAAACGGTCTCTGCCGCTTTGAGAGTACCAAAACGACAGAGACCGGCCACAGGGCTAAATGCCCCGGGGTGCGTCGGCCCTTAGCCCACGTTCCCGAGGGACAGCAGATTCCCGGTGGGCGTTTTCCCGTCCACTTCATTCCCGCGCAAAAAGGTCTTCCGGACCAGACCCGTCAGGGTTTTACCGGCGTAGGGCGTGATCGGGTTTTTGTGCTTAAGTTTGGAAACGTCCACCACGTAGGATTCCTCGGCAGCGAAGACCACGAGGTCGGCGTCGTACCCCGTTGCCAGCTGGCCCTTCGCGCCCAGCCGGGCAAGTGCGGCGGGTTTTGCGGACATCCAGGAGATGACCTGCTCCAGTGGGATGCCGCGCTCGCGGGCGTCGGTCCAGATCAGCGACAGTCCCAGCTGCAGCGAGGAAACGCCGCCCCACGCCACGGCGAAGTCGCCGTTTTCCAGGTCCTTGAGATCCAAGGTGCTGGGGGAGTGGTCGGAAACGATGCAGTCGATGGTGCCGTCCTGCAGCCCGGCCCAGAGCAATTCACGGTTGGCTGCTTCGCGGATCGGCGGGCAACATTTGAACGCGGTGGCGCCGTCGGGGATCTCCTCGGCCATCAGGGTGAGGTAATGCGGGCAGGTTTCCACGGTCAGCTTGATGCCCTCGGCCTTGGCCGCGGCGATCAGCGGCAGGGCATCGGAGGAGCTCAGATGCAGAATGTGGGCTCGTGCGCCGGTTCGGCGGGCGGCATCGATAACGGCCGCGATGGCAACGTTCTCGGCTCCGCGCGGGCGGGAGGCCAGGAAATCGCTGTAGTGGGTGCCCGGGGTCGCGGGGGCTTCCTCAATGGTGCGGGAGTCCTCGGCGTGCACGATCAGCAACGAGTCGAACGTCGCCAGCTCGGCCATGTCCGTTTCCATCTCGGCCGGCTCCAGATGCGGGAATTCGTCCACGCCGGAGTGGATCAGGAAGCATTTGAAGCCGAACGCGCCGGCGTCATGCATGCCGCGCAGATCGCCGGTGTTGCCGGGCACGGCACCGCCCCAGAAACCGACGTCCACGAAGGCCTGGTCCCGCGCAACGCTGCGCTTGAGCGCCAGGGCGTCGGCCGTCGTCGTTGGTGGGATGCTGTTCAGCGGCATGTCGATGATGGTGGTGACGCCGCCGGCGGCAGCGGCCCGGGTGGCGGATGCGAAGCCCTCCCACTCGGTGCGGCCGGGCTCATTGACGTGCACATGCGTGTCCACCAGGCCGGGAATGAGGGTTTCGTCGTCGGCCAGCTCGATGCTGCGGGTGCCTTCAAGGCCGGTACCGAGGGGTTCGACGGCGGCAATTACGCCGCCGCGGACGCCCACCTCACGCGCGGCTATGCCGTCACCGGTGAGGACTCGCTGGCCGCGGATGACGAGGTCAAACATGGAAGGGCTCCTTGGTATCAAAGTCGTAGGTTGCGTGGTGCGGTGCTGCCCAGATCGGCGGTGATGGATCCACCCTCGGCCCAGTCCAGAGCGATCCGCCGGCCCAGCCGTTCCAGGAGGGCTGCCGCATCGCTGATGCAGATGCTGACGTCCGGTTCCAGGTCGGTCAAGGCATACGTTTTGGCAAACCCGGCACTGGAGAGCGTGTCCTGATCAAGGGTGGTGCGGCCGCAGACGGCGATTACAGGAATGCCGGCGCGCGCGGCCGCCTGCGCCACGCCCATCGGCGTTTTGCCGCCCAGGCTTTGCCCATCCAGGCTGCCCTCGCCGGTGATGACCAGATCCGCCCCTGCAATTCTGCCGTCCAGGCCGGTGAAGTCCAAAACCACATCGATGCCGGGGCGGCGCTCCGCGCCCAGAACGGCCAGGGCGGCGTAGCCCACACCTCCGGCGGCGCCCGCTCCCGGAGCATCGGAGCTGGTGACGGCATGGGTGCCGATGGCGTTGGAGAGCAGCCGGAAATAGCATTCCAGACCGTGTTCGAGCGCCAGCACATCCGCCGGTGAGGCACCCTTTTGCGGGCCGAAGATTTCCGCAGCACCGTTTGGCCCGAGCAGCGGATTGTCCACGTCGCTGGCCAACACGATGGTTGCCGTTGCCAGCCTCGGGTCCAGCCCGCAGACGCCAACTTCGGCCAACTGCGCCAGGGCGCCGCCGCCGTCGGGCAATTTCTGCCCGCGTTCGTCCAGCAGTTTCACGCCCAGGGCGCTGAGAAGTCCGGCGCCGCCGTCGGTGCAGGCGCTGCCGCCCACGCCGAGGACAATGTCCGTGCACCCGGCATCCAGGGCGGCCCGGATCAGGTCTCCGGTGCCACGGCTGGTGGCGGTCAGTGCCGACAGTTCGCCGTTATGGAGCACGGCGAGCCCGGAGGCCACTGCCATTTCGATGACCGCCTGATGACCGCGGACCGCAAAGTCCGCGGTGATCGGGCGGCCCGTTGGCCCGGCCACCGTCACACTCCGGCGGGTGAAGCCGGAGGCGACGGCGGCGTCCAAAGTCCCCTCGCCGCCGTCGGCCACTGGAATCTGCTCCACTGTCAGCCCCGGCTCCGCGGCCAGCAGACCGGCGGCCAGATGCGCGGCCACCTCCGGCGCGGAGAGTGAACCCTTGAATTTATCCGGGGCTATGACAATGCGCATGGTTTTCTCTCAGTCCAGCAGTGCGATGATCGCGGTGGGGGCGTCCTGGTGCTTCTCGGCCAGTTCCTCGAACTCGGTGACATTGTCCAGCTCAGTGCCCATCGAGATGTTGGTGATGCGCTCCAGGATGACCTCGACGATGACCGGGACCTTGAACTCGCCCATCAGCGCCTGCGCCTTCTCAAACGCGGCGGCCAGATCTGCCGGATCCTCCACCCGGATGGCCTTGCAGCCCAGCCCCTCGGCAACCTTGACGTGGTCCACGCCGTAGCCGGCTGTGGTCGCAGAAGAGTCAGTGGAGTTGATGTTCTCGAAGGCCAGCGAAACCTCGAAGTCCATCTTGAAGCCGCGCTGGGACTGGCGGATCAGGCCCAGGTAGGAGTTGTTTACCACCACGTGGATGTAGGGCAGCTGGAACTGTGCGCCCACGGCCAGCTCTTCAATCATGAACTGGAAATCGTAGTCGCCTGAAAGGGCGACGACGGTCTCGTTGGGTTTGCCGCGCACTACACCGAGCGCTGCCGGTACTGTCCAGCCCAATGGGCCTGCCTGGCCGGCGTTGATCCACTGGCGCGGGCCGAAGACGTGCAGCATCTGCGCGCCGGCGATCTGGGACAGCCCGATGGTGGAAACGTAGGTGGTGTCCTTGCCGAACGCCTTGTTCATTTCCTCGTAGACGCGCTGAGGCTTGATCGGAATGTTCTCGAAGTGGGTTTTGCGCTGCAGTGCACCCTTACGGGCGGAGCAGTCCTTGACCCAGGGGTTGTAGTCCGGGAACGGGCCGTCGGCCTTGCGTTCGCGGGCCACTTCCAGCAGCATGTCCAGTGCGGCGCCCGCGTCGGAGACGATGCCCAGGTCCGGGGCGAAGACGCGGCCGATCTGGGTGGGCTCGATGTCGATGTGCACGAACTTGCGGCCCTTGGTGTACGTCTCGATGCCGCCGGTGTGGCGGTTGGCCCAGCGGTTGCCGATGCCGATCACGAAGTCAGACGCCAGCATGGTTTCGTTGCCGTAGCGGTGCGAGGTCTGCAGGCCCACCATACCGGCCATCAGCGGATGGTCATCCGGAAGGATGCCCCAGCCCATCAGCGTCGGGATGACCGGGACGTTGAGCAGTTCCGCCAGTTCAACCAGCTGCGCGGAGGCGCCGGCATTGATGATGCCACCGCCGGCCACGATCAGCGGGCGCTCTGCGGCGGTGAGCATGTCCAGCGCCTTCTCGGCCTGGCGGCGGCTGGCCTTGGGCTTGGACACGGCCAGCGGCTCATAGGCATCGATGTCAAATTCGATCTCCGCCATCTGCACATCAAAGGGCAGGTCCAGCAGGACCGGGCCCGGACGGCCGGAGCGCATCAGGTAGAACGCCTTCTGGAAAGCGCCCGGGATCTGGCCCGGCTCCAGCACGGTCATGGCCATTTTGGTCACCGGAGCGGCGATGGAGGAGATGTCCACGGCCTGGAAGTCTTCCTTGTGCAGCTTGGCCACGGGTGCCTGGCCGGTGATGCACAGGATCGGCACGGAATCTGCCCAGGCGGCGTAAAGCCCGGTGATCATGTCGGTCCCGGCGGGGCCGGAGGTACCCAGGCAGAGGCCGATGTTGCCGTCGGCGGCGCGGGAGTACCCGTCCGCCATGTGCGAGGCACCCTCGACGTGACGGGCCAGCGTGTGGCGGATGCCGCCGTCGGCCTTCATGGCTGAATAGAACGGGTTGATCGCAGCGCCCGGCAGGCCGAACGCCTCGGTGGCGCCCTCCTTCTTCAGGATAGCGATCGCAACATCAACTGTGCGCATCTTGGACATGGGATTCTCCTTTTGGTTTCCCCCGGCCGCCGCTATGCACCGGCCGGGGGAATTCTTTGAATGATGAGTGGCCGGAAGTCCGGCGGGGGGAGGGCTAGTTGGCGGTGGAAGAACCAGCGCCGCCGGATTTACCGGAGAGCTGCTCGACGAGCTTGAACAGCCCGGAGTGGTCCAGGCCGCCGTCGCCCTGGTTGACCATGGAGCCGACCAGCTGTGCGACTACGGCACCGAGCGGGATGGTGACCCCGGCTTCGCGGGCGGCGGAGGTGACGATGCCCATGTCCTTGTTGTGCAGCTGCAGGCGGAAACCGGGCTCGAACGAGCGGTCCAGCATTTTCTGGCCCTTCTGCTCGAGGACCTTGGAGCCGGCCAGGCCGCCGCCGAGGACCTTCAGGGCTGCCTGCGTGTCCACGCCGTAGGCCTCCAGGAAGACGATCGCTTCAGCCAGAAGCTCGATGTTGCCGGCCACGATCAGCTGGTTCGCTGCCTTGACCGTCTGGCCGGAACCGGAGGGACCAACGTGCACAATGGTCTTGCCGACGGCGTTGAGTACGTCAGCGACGGCGTCGAAGTCAGCGGCGTCCCCGCCGACCATGATGGAGAGTACCCCGTCGATGGCGCCCTGCTCGCCGCCGGAAACCGGTGCGTCAAGCGGCTTGACGCCGGCTTCCTTGGCATCCTTGGCGAGCTGTACGCTGACGTCCGGGCGGATGCTGCTGGCATCGACCCAGTATGCGCCGGCCTTGGCGTTCGCGAACACGCCGTCCGGGCCGGACACTACCCCTTCAACATCGGGGGAGTCCGGCACCATGGTGATGACGACGTCGGCATCTTTGACGGCCTCGGCAATGCTGCCGGCGCCGTTGCCGCCCGCCTCGACCAGGGCGTCAATCTTGTCCTGGCTGCGGTTGAAGCCGGTGACGGTGAAGCCAGCCTTGACCAGGTTGGTGGCCATGGGGAGGCCCATAATGCCGAGTCCGATAACTGCAACGTTTGTCATGGTGAAATCCTTTAGGTCTGTGGGGTGAGCTGCTGGGTGCACTGCTGGGTGTGGGGGCGGCGAAAGTCGCCGGCTAGCGGATCAGCCAGGCGAAGGCCTTATCCGTATCCGCCTTGTACTCGAGTCCAATGAACCCGTCGAAGCCGAGGTCACGGCTCTTGGTGATCCAGTCACCGAGCGGGAGGTCGCCGGAGCCGGGCGCGCCGCGGCCGGGGTCATCCGCGATCTGAATGTGTCCGAAGTCCTTCGCGTAGCTCTCGATGACCGCTTCCACGTCGTCGCCATTGACGGAGAGGTGGTAGAAATCCGCCAGCAGGGCGATGTTCTCGGCTCCGGCGTGACGGACCTTGCCGATCACGTCCATGGCCTGCTTCGCTGTTTTAATCGGGTAGAGCTCCGCGCCGCTGACAGGTTCCAGCAGAACGGTTCCACCGATCCGGTCTACACCCTGGGCTGCGGCCACCAGGTTTTTGACGGCGAGCTCATCCTGCTCCTCGGGTGTGAACTCGGCCATCCGGTTTCCGTACAGCGCGTTGAAGGCCTTGCAGCCAAGCCGCTCACCGATGCCGGCGACGACGTCGATATTGTCCTTGAACTCCGCGCAGCGGCCCTTCCAGGAAACCAGGCCGCGGTCACCGGCGGGCATGTTCCCGGCGTTGAAGTTCAGGCCGGTGAGCTGGACGCCTGCGTTGGTGATGGCGTTTTCGAAGGCCGTGACATCGGCATCGGACGGAACCGATTCGGCGAAGGGCCACCAGAATTCGACCGCGTCGAAGCCGGCAGCCTTAGCCGCGGCCGGACGCTCCAGCAAAGGCAGATCGGTCAGGAGGATCGAACAGTTCACTGTGTACGTCATTGTGGATATCCTTCGCCAGCGTGGTAAATGGTGCGACGTCGTTGATGAAACGACGCGATTTTCACCATATGAAAATTATATCTTGCCTAATGAAAAGTCTAAGGCTGCCCCCGCGTGCCGTCAACCCCCGGATGGCAGAGCGGGTGATGACGGCCAGCTTCGAAGTACATAGGTCCCTTGCATCTAAGGTACCCCGCTGTTCTTTTAGTCTCGGGGCGGCTCTTTCTGTCTCGGGGCGGCTCTTTCTGTCTCGTGGCGGCCCGAGAACAAAACTTAACGCGCGCGCCCGGGCCCCGATAGTCAGCCCGCCCCGCTGATCGGCCGCGGACCGGGGTTGGCCTGGACCCTGGTGGCGGTGTGGGGGCCCGCAATCGGACACTTCTGCGCACCCTGACGGACGGAGAGTGCGCAGGGGTGTTCTGGCGCAGTGTCTGCCGCAAAGTCTGCGCAAGTTTTGCCGATTCCCTGCCCAAACACCGGGCCTGTGGAAAACCTTGGACCGTCTTCGTGATCTGCGCTACCTTTAAGCACACTCGCAGTACACCACCTCTGGGGTTGGGGAAATGATGTACCCAGTTTCGGCACGACATGGAAATGGCCGCCTCGCAGCAGCGGTGGCCGGTACGGCAATCATCCTTGTTCTCACATCCTGCACCGGAGCCCCCAACACCCCGCCCTCCAGCTCCGCCACCGCGCCAGCAACAACGAGCGGGACAGTGACTTCCGTAAGCACCGCGCCGGGGACCACTGCCTCCCCGACAGTGGCGCTCCCCGTTTACAAGCCTGCCGACGCAAGCGGGCCGGCGCAAAACGTCCCACTCCCGGTTAAACCGCCACTCGCCGACGAATTCTCCAAAGCAGGGATAGAAGCCTTCGCCCGCTACTGGTACGACACACTCTCCTACGCCTTTGAGACAGGGGAGATGTCGCCCCTGGAGTCGATTTCGGATCCTGGTTGTATTCCATGCGCGCGAACTAAAGCAGGAGTAGTCCCGTGGCATCAGGAAGGTCGATGGACGGTCGGAGGCCAAATGATCGTGGATGGCACACAATCATCGTTCGAGCGGACGCCCGAAGGCTTCTTTCAGGCGGTTACTAGCGTCAAGCAAGCGTCTATTTCCTATTTTGATGCCGATGGGATGCTCATTGAAAAGAAACCACCGACGGCGGCTATCGCCGACATTGTTGTCGCTGGCCATCGTGATGGTCACTGGACTGCCATGACAGTCGAGCATCTTGGTGCTAATTAGGCGGAGGAATCAAAGTGTCCTTTCGAATCCGGCGGATGGCATTGATCAGTCTCGGCCTAGCGTTGCTGACTGGAACCTGTATGCCGGCGTGGCCTGCAGGATCGCCGCCGCCGGTCAGGGAAAACTGGAACGGTTATGGCGTTGCGACTTCAGTGTGGCACCAGATTCCGGGCTCCACGATGTGGGGAGATGTTCCCGTGGGTGTTCCCGACGATCCCTTCGACTATAAATTCGAGCTTGCCTGTCGAACGGCGGACGACTTACTACCGAAATGTTTGGCAGCGGGACCTCAATGCCAAAGCGATCATGGCGGGGTTTCTGTTGTTTGGTACAACGCTGTGAAGGCCATTCAGCCCCCGGTATGGAGCTTCCTGAGCGGGCCAACCTGCATCTATTCGGAGAAGCCCCGGGATGTTCTCGCCGAAATAGCAGCAGGCATTGAACACGAATTCCAGAACTCGCCCGTCATCCCTGCCGCGGTCGGCAGCCAGCCAGGGCCCAACACCTTACGCGGGGCGGAAACCAATCTCTATGCTGAGGCCGTGGAGCAGGCCTTCGACGTGGACCTACTGGGCCAAAAAGTCCACATTTCGGCTACGCCCATCGCCTATGTCTGGGACTACGGCGACGGCATCGCACTCGGCCCGACGCCCCATTCGGGCGCACAACTTCCTCAGGACCGCTGGGGGGAAAAGACCTTGACCAGCCATATCTATACCCAAACCGGTGACTTCGCCGTCAAGGTGGCAACTCACTTCCGCGGAACATATACGGTCAACGGCGGTGCCCCGCTGGCAATCCCCGGACACGGAACGTTCAGCTCAGCGCCACTGCCGGTGAGCGTTTGGCGGACAATAACGAAAACGTACGCCGACGATTGCCTCCAAAACCCGCAAGGGGAAGGCTGCGGCTATTCTCCCTGAAGTAGGGCCAATCACTGACCCGCCGGGATCTCCGGCCCTCGCGCACGCCGTGGAAATGGACATATGCCGTGGAAATGGAAGGATGCCGTGGAAATTTCCACGGCATCCTTCCAAACGAACGGCAAACGAACGGCCAGGATGGGCCGCCCGGCCGGGACTTACGTCAGGCGGATCTGGCGGTTGACGTCCTTGTACAGCAGGTAGCGGAACTGGCCGGGGCCGCCCGCGTAGCAGGCCTGCGGGCAGAAGGCACGCAGCCACATGAAGTCGCCCGCCTCAACCTCGACCCAGTCGTTGTTGAGCAGATACATGGCCTTGCCCTCGAGCACGTACAGGCCGTGCTCCATCACGTGGGTCTCCGGGAAGGGGATCACTCCGCCGGGCTGGAACGTCACGATGTTCACGTGCATATCGTGGGCCAGATCGTTCGGGTCAGCGAAGCGGGTGGTCTTCCAGACGCCGTCGACGTCGGGCATCTCGTTGGGCGCCACCTCGGCGTCGCTAGTGACGAAGGACTTGGCCTCGTAGCCCTCAAGACGCTCGTAGGCCTTGCGGATCCAGTGGAAGGAGACGATGTCCTCCGAGACGTTCTCCAGGCTCCAAGCGTCACCGGCGGCCAGGTAGGCGTAGCCGCCTTCCTCCAGCTGGTGCAGCTCGCCCTCGAGGGTCAGGTTGACCTTCCCCTTGGTGACGAAGATGACGCCTTCGACGCCGGCCTCCTGCTCGGGCTTCTCGGAGCCGCCGCCTGCACCGATCTCCACAATCAGCTGGGAGAAGGTGGTGGCGAAGCCGGAGATCGGACGGGCGATGATCCAGGACCGGGTGTTGGTGAATCCCGGGAGGTTGCTCGTGACGATGTCCGTCAGCACGCCCTTGGGGATGACCGTGTAGGCCTCCTTGACGATGGCGCGTTCGGTGGTGAGGTGTGTTTGCGGCGGCAGGCCGCCCTCGGGGTAGTAGTACTTGCCCATCAGTGAATCCTTCAGTGAGAGACGGTGGCGAGCCGCGGGTGGGCCAGCGCTGTCAGTTGGGTTTGGTCAAGGCTCGTCTGGGCCAGTACTTCCTCGGCGCCGGCGGCGCCGCAGACCAGACCGCGCAGGATGAAGTTGGCCAGGGCGCGTGCCGTGGCCGGTTCGTCCATGACGGCGCCCGGGGTCTGCTGGACGTAATTGCGCAGGCGCACGGCGGCTGCCGGAAGGCCTTCGCGGTAGAACGCGTACGTGGCGCTGAAACGGCTCGGCAGCTGGGCGGGGTTCAGGTCCCAGCCCTGGTAGTAGCCGCGTTCCAGCGAGCGGCGGACCAGCCGGCCGTGCAGTGCCCAGGCCGCGTCGGCGCCGTCGCCGATCGGCATGATGTTCGTGGAGCCGTCGGAGAGGCGGATGCCCGTTCCGGCCACGGCCAGCTGCATGATCTCCTTGGCGAAGTCCGCCACCGGGTGCTCCATGGACTGGTACTGGGCGGAGATCTCCAGCGAGGCGCTGTAGTCGTAGGTCCCGTAGTGCAGGCCACTGATGCGTCCGGGGACCACGTGGGGCAGCTGCGCCACGGGGGAGGTGCCGTCCGGGCCCAAAATGAGCTGCGGGGTTTCCACCTGCACCTCAAAGCGCAGGCGTCCGGCAGGCAGTCCGTGGATTTCCTCCAAACGGCCTACGGCGAAGTCCATGGCCTTGACCTGGTCGACCGTGGTCACCTTCGGCAGCGTCAGCACCAGGCCGTCGGGGAGTTCCCCCGCCTGAGCCAGGGTGGAGACGAAGAGGTCCAGGGTGCGCACGCCGCGGGCCCGGGTCGGAGCCTCGAAGCACTTGAAGCGGATGCCTACGAACGGCGGAGCCGTCCCCGCGGCTACGGCTGCGCTGACAGTCTTGGCGGCCGTCACGGCGGCGGCATCCTCGACGTCGTCGCCGCGGTTGCCAAAGCCGTCCTCAAAGTCCAGGCGCAGGTCCTCAATCGGTTCGTTCGCCAGCTTGGCGGCAACCCGGGGAGCCACGGCCGCAGCCAGTTCCCCGTCTTGCCCCAGCAGCGCGCCGAGGCGCTCGAGTCCGCCGGCGTTGTTGATCGCCTCAAGGCCCTGTGCGCCCCAGTCGGCGGCAAAGGTGGTGGTGAACTTATCCGCCGGCACGTACACGGTGTGCACGGGCTGGCGGGTGCCGTCGTCGCCCGGGTAGTTGCGGTCAAGTAACTGGTCCGTGGCGGCGCAGGAAGCGTCGATGTGCGCCAAGTCCGCCGCTGTCAGTGATTGGGTTTCCGTCATCCCTAGCCCACCAGTTCGTAGGCGGGGATGGTCAGGAAGTCGGTGTAGTCCTCCGACAGGCAGATGTCCCCGATGAGCTTACTGGCGGCCTTGTAATGCTTCTGGAAGCTTTCCTCGCCGACCTCGCCGCGCAGTTTCTCGGTCTCTTCGGCCAGGATGCGGGTGACAAGCTCACGGGTGACGGTGTTGCCGGTGTCGGTGAGCACCACGCCGTTGCGGATCTGCTGCCAGACCTGCGAACGGGAGATTTCCGCTGTGGCGGCATCTTCCATGAGGTTATGGATGGCGACCGCACCGTTGCCCGAGGTCCACACGGCCGTGTAGGCCACGGCGACGTAGAGGTTCAGGCGCAGGCCCGCTTCGGTGGCCTGGCCGGCTGCGGAGGAGATGTCCAGCAGCTGGTCGGCAGTAACGGTGACCTCGGGGCGCTGCTTGTCCAGCTGGTTGGGCCGATCGCCCAGCACGGAGTCGAAGACCTCCTTGCACACCGGGACCAGGTCCGGGTGTGCAACCCAGGAGCCGTCAAAGCCGTCGTTGGCCTCGCGCGTCTTGTCGGCGCGGACCTTGTCAAAGGCTGCGGCCGTGACTTCGGGCTCGCGCCGGTTCGGGATGACCGCCGCCATGCCGCCCATGGCGAAAGCGCCGCGGTGGTGGCAGGTCTTCACGAGCAGCTCGGTGTAGGCGCGCATGAACGGCGCCGTCATGGTGATCTGTGCACGGTCCGGCAGGGTGAAGGCTTCGCCGGCGTCGCGGAAGTACTTGATGATGGAGAACAGGTAGTCCCAGCGGCCGGCGTTCAGCCCGGAGGCGTGGTCGCGCAGTTCGTAGAGGATTTCGTCCATCTCAAAGGCTGCGGGGATGGTCTCGATCAGCATGGTCGCCCGGATGGTGCCCTGTGGCACGCCCAGGTAATCCTGTGCAAAGACGAAGACCTCGTTCCACAGCCGGGCCTCCAGATAGCTTTCCATCTTCGGCAGGTAGTAGTACGGGCCGGCGCCATTGGCCAGCTGCAGCTTGGCGGTGTGGAAGAAGAGCAGGCCAAAGTCCACCAGCGCGGCCACGGCCGGTTCGCCGTCGACCATGACATGCCGCTCGTCCATGTGCCAGCCGCGGGGGCGGGCGATCACGGTCGCCAGCGGCGCATCGGTGCGCAGCCGGTACTCCTTGCCCTCCGGCGAGGTGTAGCTCAGCGTTCCGGCGGCGGCGTCGCGCAGGTTCAGCACCGCGTCGACGACGTTGGGCCAGGTCGGTGTGCTGGCATCTTCGAGGTCCGCGAGCCAGACCTTGGCGCCGGAATTGAGCGCGTTGATGGCCATTTTGGCCGGCGACGCAGGCCCGGTCATTTCCACCCGGCGGTCCTGCAATGCGGCGGGCGCGACGGCAACCTTCCAGTCGCCGGCGCGGACGTCTGCGGTCTCGGGCAGGAAATCGAGTTTGCCGGTCCGGGCCACCTGCTCGCGCTTGGCGGCGCGGTCGGTCATGCGTTCCTTGCGGGCGGGGGCGAAGCGCCGGTTTAGCTCTTCGATGAAGGCCAGCGCCTCCGGGGTGAGGATTTCCTCGGCGCGGTCAATCGGATGCGCGTCGGAAAGGATAAGCATGGGGGTTGGTGCGGAAGTCATGAGAAAGAATCCCTTCTAAGAGTGGTGCCCGGCAGCGGTAGCTACGGCCGTTGCTACGTCACCGGCCACCTGGTGATCAAAAACGCTCGGCACAATGAAGCTGGCGTTCAGTTCATCATCGGCTACACGGGCGGCAATTGCACCTGCTGCGGCCACCAGCATTTCATCGGTGATGTCGGAAACGCCGGCATCGAGCAGGCCGCGGAAGAATCCGGGGAAGGCCAGCACGTTATTGATCTGATTGGGGAAGTCGCTGCGGCCGGTGGCGACGACGGCGGCGTACTTGGACGCGATGGCCGGATCCACCTCGGGTGTCGGGTTGGCCATCGCGAAGATGATGGAATTTTCTGCCATCGAGGCGACCTGCTCCTCGCCCAGGACGTTCGGGCCGCTGACCCCGATGAAGACGTCCGCGCCGGCCACTGCCTCGTGCAGGGTGCCGGTGAAGTTGTCCGGGTTGGTGTTCTCGGCCAACCAGGTTCGGTGCGTGTCCGTATAGGTTTCGCTGCGGTTGATGGCTCCCTTGCGTCCGCAGGCGATAACATTGACAGCGCCTTGGGCGATCAGCAGCTGGATGATGGCATTCCCTGCCGCACCCACGCCGGCCACCACAATCTTGACGTCGCCGATCTTCTTATCCACCACGCGCAGCGCGTTGGTCAGCGCGGCGAGGGTAACAATGGCGGTGCCGTGCTGGTCATCGTGGAAGACCGGGATGTCGAGCTCGTCGCGGAGGCGCTTTTCAATTTCAAAGCAGCGCGGGGCCGCGATGTCTTCCAGATTGACGCCGCCGTAAACCGGGGCCAGCGCCTTGACGATCATGATGATCTCTTCGGTGTCCTGCGTATCCAGGCAGACCGGCCACGCATCAACGTTGGCGAACTGCTTGAACAGCGCCGCCTTACCCTCCATCACCGGCAGCGCCGCGGCGGGGCCAATGTTGCCCAGGCCGAGGACGGCGGAGCCATCAGTGACGACGGCAATTGTGTTGCGCTTGATGGTCAGATTCCGGGCGGCGCTGGGGTCTTCGGCGATTGCCATGCAGACGCGGGCGACGCCGGGCGTGTAAGCACGGGACAGGTCGTCCCGGTTGCGCAGGGCTACCTTCGGGACGACCTCGAGTTTGCCGCCCAGGTGCATCAAAAAGGTGCGGTCGGAGACCTTGCGGACGGTGACGCCGTCGAGCGCGTTCAACGCATCCTTCACGCGGACGGCGTGCGCATCGTCGGTGGTGTTGCAGGTGACGTCAACGACAAGGCGTTCGTGGTGGGATTCCGTGACGTCCAGCGCGGTGACGGCCGCGCCGACAGCGGCAACCGCGGCGGTCAGCTCACTGGTCGCTGTGAAGCTGGACGGCGCCTCGACGCGCAGGGTGATCGAATTTCCGGGACTGGGAGTCGCCATTGAATTTCCTCCTGGTGCCGGTCGGACCGGCCCTAGCTACGATGTGAATGTTTTCGTATTATGGATATTATTATCTATCTCGTGGAAATACAATCCCCTCCTCATATATCACCCGCGCAGTCCGCGGGTGCGGTATCTTGGGACAACAGGGCAAACCTTCCGCGATGCGGATAATTTTTGTCAAACTTTACTGACAGAGAGTCACAGGAGACGATGGAAATGGCTGTTAAAGCTGCCGGCGGCGTGCAGTCCGTGGAGCGTGTCTTCGAGTTGCTGGAGCTCGTCACCGATGCCGGCGGTGAAGTGACGCTCTCGGAGCTGGCCGGTTCCACCGACCTGCCGCTGCCCACCATTCATCGGCTGCTGCGCACGCTGGTCAAGCTCGGCTACGCACGTCAGCTGCCCAATCGGCGCTACGCACTGGGGCCGCGACTGATCCGGTTGGGCGACGGCGCCACCAAGCAGTTTGGTGCGCTGGTGCGCCCGCAGTTGGCGTCACTGGTTCAAAAGCTCGGCGAGACGTCGAATATGGCGATGCTCGACGGCGACATGGTGGTCTACATTGCCCAGGTTCCGTCGGCGCACTCGATGCGGATGTTCACCGAGGTGGGACGCCGTGTGCACACCCATGATTCCGGCGTGGGCAAGGCCATTTTGGCCCAGCTTGACGACGAAGTGGTACGCGGTATCGTCAGTCGTGCCGGCATGCCCACACCGACGGACCGGAGTATCGGGAACGTCGAGGAGCTACTCGCGGACCTGCAGCGGATCCGTGACCGCGGGTATTCCATCGATGACAACGAGCAGGAAATCGGCGTTCGCTGCTTTGCCGTGGCCATTCCCGGGGCCCCCACACCCACTGCCGTTTCCGTTTCCGGCCCCATCTCCCGCGTGGACGAGGGTTTCGCGGACCGGGCCATTCCACTGCTGCACGCCGCCGCCCGCGTTATCGCGGATGACCTGGAGCAGGCCAGCCGCGCGTCCTGACGGCATGCGGGGGTTCGCGGCCGGGAGATCCCGCAGCCGGGCCCTCGATCTGGGGGCTGGCACCGGGGCCAGCAAAGATTTCACCTGTTGAGAAAAAAGTTTCACCAAAACTATGGTGCCGGTCACAAGTTCCTGTTAGTGTCATCTTCAGCCAAAGGCGGGCATCCCAGACGTGAATGAGATCTGACGGGGTTGTTATCTACCGGGCGTAACTGAACCTTCATACTCAATGAAGCTGCCGGGCCGCCTAAGACCCGCCGTTACACCGCGTACCCTCCGCGCGGCCGGGCTGCTTCTGACGCAAGGAAGTCGCCACCATGGAATCTGCATTAAATGCCACAGCTGACCTCGAGACCTATCTGGTCCAGGCCATTGATCTTGCCACCAGGAACGTCCACAATCACGGCGGCCCTTTCGGCGCCGTCGTCGTCACCGCTTCGGGCCAGGCCTTTGAAGGGCTAAACCGGGTCACGGCCACCAACGACCCCACCGCCCACGCGGAAGTGACGGCCATCCGGGCAGCATGCGAGGGAACCGGTACCTTCGACCTGACCGGGGCCACCCTGTACACCAGCTGCGAACCGTGCCCCATGTGCCTGGCCTCGGCTTTGTGGGCCCGCGTAGATCGGATCATCTTCGCCGCGGACAGGCATGACGCCGCCCGCGCCGGATTCGACGACGCCGTCTTCTACGACTACTTCGAAACCCCGGTGGAACTGCGGTCAATGCCGGTCCAACGGCTCACTCCTGCGCAAACGAGCCCGCTGGCGCCGTTCGAAGCATGGCTGGCCAGCGACACCCGGATCGACTACTAGGCGCCGGTGATTCCAATGACACTTCAGACTAAGACCGCCAAGGGCGAAAAAATCGCCGGCACCACCGTCAGCACAGGAAAACAAGGGGCCAGACGCGGACTCGCGCGCTCGTTCGACCGCTACTTTGAAATCAGCGCACGCGGCTCGAACGTGTTCCGCGAACTCCGCGGTGGCCTGGCCACCTTTTTCGCTATGTCCTACATCGTCGTCCTCAATCCGCTGATCCTCGGCAGCCCGGACGGCTCCGGTCACACCCTGGGCATCCCCCAGGTTGCCGCGGTCACCGCCGTCGTCGCCGGTGTTACCACCATTGTGATGGGGATCTGGGCGAAATACCCCTTCGCGCTGGCCGCCGGCCTCGGGGTGAGCGCCTTTGTCTCCTCCACCATTGCGACCACGAAGGACCTGACGTGGCCTGAAGTGATGGGACTGGTACTGATCGCCGGCATCGTCATGTTCGTACTGGTCCTTTCCGGACTCCGGGAGGCCGTGATGAAGGCGGTCCCCACCGGGCTGAAGACCGCGATCGTGGTTGGCATCGGCCTCTTCATCGCCATTATCGGGCTGGTAAATGCCGGTTTTGTCCGTCGCGTGCCGGACGCCGCACACACCACCGTGCCGCTGCAGTTGGGCCAGGACGGCAAACTGTTCGGGTGGCCGACCTGGGTCTTCATTATCGGGCTGATTTTGACCATCATCCTGGTGGTGCGCAAGGTCAGGGGCGGCATCCTGATCGGCATTGTGGCCAGCACGCTGTTCGCCATGGGTCTGCAGCTGATGACTAACACCCCGTCCAGCGTGAAGGATCCCTCCGGCTGGTCGCTCATGATCCCGTCGGTCCCCGGCCAAATCTTCACCTTCCCGGATCTGTCCCTGATCGGGAAGGTGAACGTCTTCGGAGCCTTCGCCCATCTGGGCATCATGTCGGCGCTGCTGCTGACCTTCACCATCCTGCTCAGCGTGTTTTTCGATGCGATGGGAACGATGACAGGACTGGCCAGCGAGGCAGGGCTGGTGGATAAGAACAAAAATATGAAGAACGCCAACCGGGTGCTGCTGGTCGACGCGGCAGGCTCCGTTGCGGGCGGCTTTGGTTCAGTCTCGGCCAATGAGATCTTCGTAGAGTCGGCCGCCGGTATCGGCGAGGGGGCACGCACAGGCTTGGCCAGTGTGGTCACAGGAGGGTTGTTCCTGCTGGCAGCCTTCTTCACCCCGCTGGTCGCCATCGTGCCGTTTGAGGCGGTAGCACCTGCGCTGGTGATCGTCGGGTTCATGATGGCCTCGCAAATCCGCAACGTCGATTGGTCGGACTTCGGCATCGCGATCCCTGCCTTCCTGACCTTCATTCTGATGCCGTTCACCTACTCGATCGCCAACGGTCTGGGGGCCGGATTCATCGCCTACGTGCTCATCCGGGTGGTCCAGGGCAGAGCAAAGGAAGTGCATCTCCTGATGTGGGGAGTCTCGGCGGCCTTCGTTATCTACTTTGCTATTGGGCAGATCCAGCAGCTCCTCGGCCTCCACTAGCCGATCCTTTTCCGCTGGGCCACACTAAACGCGGGTGCCGGTTTCAAGGGCCGGCGCCCGCGGAGGAGGAAGACTACTGTCATGTTGGATCTTGTGGATTCGCTGCTGGCACTGCTGGCAGAGTCTGGCGACGGCCGCCCGTGCGCCGTCGCCACCATTGTGGGGGCAACGGGTTCGGTACCGCGGACGCTGGGGACAGCCATGCTCGTGAGCCCGGACGGCGCGGTGACGGGCAGCCTTTCCGGCGGCTGCATCGAAGGTGCAGTGGTCGAAGCCGCCCTGGAAGCGATTGCCAGTGGCGACTCGAACCGGCAGTTCTTCGGCTTCAGCGACGATGACGCGTTCGCCGCCGGGCTGACCTGCGGCGGCACCTTGGAAATATTGGTGCAGCCGGTGTTCCCGGAGGGCTGGACGGGGCGCCGGAAAGAGGGCGACGGCAAAGAGGGGAACGACGGCGGCACGCACCCGCTGATGTCCGGTGCGCTTGCGGGGCTGGCAGGGCTGGGGGCACAGCACCCGGCTGCTTTGATCCGGCGCCTTGACACCGTCGGTTTTAGTGAAAGCGTCCGGCACAGTGACTCTGTACGGCTTAGTGACACCGTCCGGTGCGGTGGCGACAGTAAGGAAGCCTCCGGTAGCCCAGTTGGTCGCCCGGCTGCCAGCCTGGGATCTTCCGGCCGACGGGCTGAGCGCTGTGCCGCCGTCGTGGTTCCCGAACCGCAAAACGTGCGGGAGCAGACCCTGGCCGCAGGACTGACAGCGTTGCTCGGGAATTCGTCCCTGGTCCAGGCCGCCGCCGCGCAGTTGATTCCGCTGCTGCACGCTGGCTGGACCGGGCAGTTGCGGTTGAGCGCTGACGGGGTTTCCTGCACCGATGGAACGGGAACGTCCGGGGAACCGCCGTCGTCAGGGGAACCGGTCACGCTATTCGTTGAGTCCAGGCTCCGGGCTCCTCGGTTCCTGATGTTCGGAGCCAACGATTTCAGCGCCGCGCTATTGCCCGCCGCCCAACTGCTCGGCTACCGGGTTACCCTCTGCGATGCCCGCCCGGCATTCGCCCGGCAGCAGCGTTTTCAGCGCGCGGACGAGGTGGTCACCAGCTGGCCGGACCGTTATCTGCGGGCCGAAGCGGCAGCAGGACGGGTAGATGGGCGCAGCGTGATTTGCGTGCTCACCCATGATCCGAAATTTGATATCCCGCTGTTGACCGCCGCGCTGGAGCTGGACGTGGCGTTCCTGGGCGCGATGGGGTCACGGCGCAGCGACGCCCAGCGGACGGAGGCCCTACTCGACGCCGGTGTGCCGCCGGCCCGGCTGGACCGGCTGCATTCACCGATCGGCCTCGATCTGGGCGCAGTCAGCCCGGCGGAGGTGGCCGTTTCCATCACCGCTGAGATCCTGGCCGTGCGCGCCAACAAGCAGGCCTTCGGGCCGTTGCGCCATGGTACGGGTCCCATCCATGGTAACGGTCCCATCCAAGGCACGGATCCCTTCCACGGCACAGGCAGCATCAAGACCCCGGCCGGCATGTACGATCCGGCCGCGGTCGAAGATGCACCGTTGACCACGGCTTTCGTGCACGCCGGCGGACCACTGATGTTCAGGATTTGAGGAGATTGGCATGGATATGAACACCATCGAATCCACCATCCGGACCACGGATCCGGGCTGTTGGCGGCCGGGCGACGCCTGGCTGGCAGGTGGAACGGTGCTGTTCTCCTATGGGAGCACCGTGTTGCGCCGCTTGCTGGATATCAGCGCAGCCGGCTGGGCCCCGATCACGGTCAGCGAGGCCGGACTTGAGCTGGCAGCCACCTGCACCATCGCCGAGCTGTACGCCCTGCCGGATCGGGCGCAAACGCGGGCGCGTCCCGATGCGCCGGCGCACTTCGATGTGCTGGCGCAGTGGCCCGCGCTGGCGTTGATCCGCCTGTGCTGCGATTCCTTTGTGGCCTCCTTCAAGATCTGGAACATGTCTACCGTGGGCGGCAACCTCTGCACCGCGTTACCGGCCGGCCCCATGACTTCGCTGACTGCGGCCCTGGACGGAATCGCTACGGTCTGGATGGTCGACGGCGGCACCCGTGCCGTGCCGGTCGAGGACCTGGTGATTGGCGACGGCGCAACGTCTCTGGCCCCGGGCGAATTGTTGCGCAGCATTACGGTGCCCGCCGTCGCCCTTCGCTCGCGGACCGCCTTCCGCCGGCTGTCGCTCTCCAACCTGGGCCGGTCGGGTGTACTGCTGATCGGCAGGCTCGACCAGGATGGCGCCTTCGTGCTGACGGTCACCGCCTCGACGAAGCGACCGGTAAAGCTGCGCTTTGCGTCGTCGTCAACCGCGCCGTCGTCAACCGCGTCGTCAACCGTGCCGCCGTCGCCCGTTGGAACCGACGACGGAGGACTGCCAACCGCAGCGCACTTGCGCGCGGCGCTTGACGCGGCAATACCGCAGGAGCTGTATCACGATGATATCCACGGTCTGCCCGCGTGGCGGCGGGACATGACGTACCGTTTGGCCGGGGAAATCCGTGCCGAGCTCGCGAACGATTCGTCGTCGAAGACGGGGGCATAAACCATGGCTGAGCACAAGAATGGAATGGACATCAACGGCACCTTCACTGATGCCCAACCACGCCCGGGACAATGCCTGCGGACTTTTTTACGGGAGCAGGGCAACCTGGGCGTCAAAAAGGGGTGCGACGGCGGCGACTGCGGAGCGTGTACCGTGCACGTGGACGGGAAGCCGGTGCACAGCTGCATCTACCCGGCTGTCCGGGCCGAGGGCCGGGAAGTGACCACGGTGGAGGGGCTGGCCGGGCCGGACGGTCTGCACCCGATGCAGCAGCAGTTCCTGGCGGCGCAGGGGTTCCAATGCGGCTTTTGCACTGCAGGCATGCTGATGACGGCTGCCACTTTCAACGCGGAGCAGAAGCAGAACCTGCCCCGGAACCTCAAGGGCAACCTGTGCCGCTGCACCGGCTACCGTGCCATCGAGGATGCGGTCTGCGGCGTCAGCCATGTCAGCACGACCGGGCAGCGGGCCGGAGATAACGTGGGCGCCCCGGCCGGACTGGCCGTGGTCACCGGGGCAGCGCGCTTCACGCTGGATGTGCCGGCGGGTCAGTTCCCGGGTCTGCTGCATCTGGTGGTGCTGCGCTCGCCGCACGCGCATGCCCGCATCCTATCCATCGACGCTGCTCCAGCGCTGGCAGTACCGGGAGTGCAGGCGGTTTTCACCCACGAAGACGCTCCCGCGCAGCTTTTCTCCACCGCCCAACATGAGGGGTATCTGGACGATCCGGATGACACCCGGGTGCTCGACGACGTGGTCCGCTTCATCGGCCAGCGCGTCGCCGCCGTGGTCGCGGACACCGTGGGGGCGGCCGAAGAGGGCGTTCGCCGGCTCCGCGTTCGCTATCAGCTTCTGCCGGCCGTGTTCGATCCGGAAGCGGCCATGAAAGAGGGCGCGCCGGTCATCCACGGGGAAAAGGAGTCGCTGCAGGCCAGGATTTCCCGGCCGGAGAACAATGTGGTGGCGGAACTGCACAGCCACCTTGGCGATGTGGAGGCTGGGCTTGACTCCGCGGACTTCGTGCACGAAAACACCTACCGGACGCAGCGCGTGCAGCACGCTTCGCTGGAAACTCATGCCTCCATCGCCTATTTTGACGACGCCGGCCGCCTGGTTCTGCGCACCTCAACGCAGGTTCCGTTCCTGGTGCGCCGGGCGCTCTGCCGGGTCTTTGACCTGCCGGCGGAAAAGGTCCGGGTGGTGTGCGAACGGGTCGGTGGCGGATTCGGCGGCAAGCAGGAAATGCTCACCGAGGACATCGTGGCGCTTGCCGCGCTGAAGCTGAAGCGGCCGGTGCAGCTGGAAAATACGCGGGAGGAACAATTCACCGCGGCAACCACCCGGCACCCCTTCCGGATTAAGGTCCGGGCGGGGGCGCGAAACGATGGCACACTGACCGCCCTCGCCTTCGACGTGGTGACGAACACCGGTGCGTACGGCAATCACGCCCCCGGGGTTATGTTTCACGGCTGCGGGGAATCTATAGCCATTTACCGGTGCGGGAACAAGAGGGTTGACGCCCATGCCGTGTATACGAACACGGTCCCGGCCGGTGCCTTCCGCGGTTACGGCCTGAGCCAGATGATCTTCGCCGTTGAATCCACCATGGATGAGCTGGCAGCGGGCATCGGAATGGACCCGATGGAGTTCCGCCGCCGCAACATTATCGCCAAGGGCGATGTAATGCTGTCCACCCAGCCGGAACCGGAGGAAGACGTGATCCTGCACCCGGAGAGCTACGGGCTGGATCAGTGTATTTCGCTGGCTGCCGAGGCGCTGGCCCGCGGCCGCGAACGCGAACGCGCCGCCGGTGTGGATAATCCCGGCCCGCAGTGGCTGGTGGGGGAGGGATCCGCGGTGTCCATGATCGACACAGTGCCGCCGCGGGGTCATTTTGCCCATTCCACCGTGGCGCTGCTGCCGGACGGTCAGTACCAGGTGAGCGTGGGCACCGCGGAATTCGGCAACGGCACGACGACGGTGCACGCTCAGTTGGTTGCCATCGCGCTGGGGACCACGGCGGACCGGGTCCGGATCGTGCAGTCCGATACCGACGTCGTCGACCATGACAGCGGCGCGTTTGGCTCCACCGGGACCGTAGTGGCCGGAAAGGCATCCTTGGCCGCTGCTGAGGAACTGGCACGGATGCTGCTGGAGCTCGCTGCCGTCAGCAGCGGCGCAGATGTCTCCGACTGCCGGCTGGACGCGGACACAGTCATCTGCGCCGGCGTCACCCTTGCGTTAGCGGAGCTGTACCGGAAGGCCATTGCCGCCGGAACGCCGCTATTGGCGCAGGGGCGGTGGGGCGGAAGCCCGCGGTCCGTAGCCTTCAATGTGCATGGCTTCCGGGTGGCTGTGCATTCGGGCACCGGAGAGCTTCGCATTATGCAAAGCGTGCAGGCCGCGGATGCCGGTGTGGTGGTGAACCCGATGCAGTGCCGCGGCCAGGTGGAGGGCGGAATTGCCCAGGCCTTGGGGGCGGCGCTGTATGAGAACGTGGTGGTTGGCGCGGAGGGGGCGGTGGAGACGAAGATTTTCCGGCAGTACCATCTGCCCACGTTCGCCGATGTACCGCGCAGCGAGGTCTACTTTGCCAGGACCAGAGACGAGTTGGGGCCGCTGGGCGCGAAGTCCATGAGCGAGAGCCCGTTTAACCCGGTGGCGCCCGCACTGGCCAATGCGATCCGGAATGCCACGGGAGTCCGGTTCTCCGAGCTGCCGCTGGCCCGGGACAGGATCTATCTGGGCCTGCGGGACGCCGGGCTGGCGGACGTGGGTCGCGGCGAAGCGGGCTTGCAGGACGTGGATTCAGCGCAGCAGGTGCAGCCCGGCGGGAGTGTCCACGTCGGCTCCGTCGGACAAGTCACTGCAGTCGATGAGGTCCACTAGGGCGGGATTGGCGCGCAGGAATGCGCGGGCGCCGGAATCCCCGGAGGCTACAGTGGCCGCCTGCCGGACCAGGGACGAGTCGAAGAGGACCGGATGGCCCCTGTGTAGGATGCCTGCTCTTTGGTATCCCGCAGCCGTTACCCGTCCGGTTTGGTGCGAGTCCAGCAGCCGGGCTACCGTAGCGGCCGTGAGTCCGGGCTGGTCCACGAGCGCCACCAGCACATGGTTTCCCGCGGCGGCTGCGCCAACGCCCAGTCGAAACGACGTGCTCATCCCGGCGTCCCAGCCCGGGTTGTCCAGCACGCGGTAGCGCTCAAGCTGGGTTTCGGCGCTGACTCGCGGTGCCTCGGAACCCAGGACGACGACGATGTCCTCGCACCCGCCGGCGCGAAGGACCCCGGCGAGGTGCTCCACCAGCGTGGTCCCGCGGAACTGGAGCAGCGCCTTCGGGCCCCGGCCCAGCCGGCGGCCGGCACCCGCGGCCAGCAGGACCGCCGTCGTCATCTTGTCAATGCGCATAATTCATCATTACCCCGGTCCGCTGAGCTTAAGTGCCGGTGGGCTGCCTGGCGTGTATCGGAGAAACCGAACCCGTCGGCACCAAGTACGGCATAATCACCCGGCACGAACTGCCGGATTTGGTCCGGGACCGCCTTCATGTAGTCGCTGACAGCGATGACCGGCCCGACGCTGTCCTGCAGCGAGCTGGTGACGAACGGAAGGCGGGGCTCCGCCGTCGGATTCAGGAACTCCTGTTCCTCCGCGGCCAGGCCGTCGCGGCGCAGTTCGGTCCAGGACGTCACGGACCAGACATCGGCCGAAACTCCCCAGTCTTCGGCGAGGATCTGCTGGGCCTCCAAGGCCCACGGCACGGACACACCGGAAGCCAGCAGCTGCGCCCGGGGCCCCTGGCCCGCGGCCGGAGCCAGCAGATACATTCCCTTCAGCAGGGACTCCACATCGAGATCTTCCGGCTCGGAAGGCTGGGTGATCGGCTCGTTGTACACAGTGATGTAGTACATGACGTTCGGATCGGAATGCTTTCCGCCGTACATCCGCTCCAGCCCGGCACGCATGATGTGCCCGATTTCGTAACCGTAGGCCGGGTCATAGGTCACCACTGCCGGGTTCGTGGAGGCCAGCAGCGGGGAATGGCCGTCCGCGTGCTGCAGACCTTCACCCGTGAGGGTAGTCCGGCCAGCGGTGGCGCCGATGATGAATCCGCGCGTCATTTGGTCACCGGCGGCCCAGAATGCGTCGCCGGTGCGCTGGAAGCCGAACATGGAGTAGAAGACGTAAACCGGGATCAGCGGTTCACCGTGCGTGGCATAAGCGGTGCCGGCGGCGGTGAAAGCAGCCACGGAGCCAGCCTCGTTGATGCCGGCGTGCACAATCTGCCCGGCCGTCGATTCCTTGTACGCCAGTACCAGGTCGCGGTCCACAGACAGGTAGTTCTGGCCGTTCGGATTGTAGATCTTCGCCGTCGGGAAGAACGCATCGATGCCGAAGGTCCGAGCCTCATCGGGAATGATCGGCACAATCCGGGCACCGAATTCCTTATCCCGCATCAGTTCCTTGAACAGACGCACGAAGGCCATCGTGGTGGCGGCCTGCTGCTTCCCGGAACCGCGCTTGGCAATATCAAAGCTCTTCGAATCGCTCACCGCCAGCGCTTTATGCTCAGAGCGCCGTTCCGGAACGGATCCCCCCAGCTGGGCGCGGCGGTCCATCATGTACTTGATCTCCGGCGCATCCATCCCCGGGTGGTAGTACGGAGGACGGTAAGGATCCTTCTCCAGCACCTCGTCAGAGATAGGAATCCGGAGCAGATCGCGGAAGTCCTTGAGGTCCTGCAGCGTGAGCTTTTTCATCTGGTGCGTGGCGTTGCGGGCCTCAAAGTGGGTACCCAGGCCGTAGCCCTTCACCGTCTTGACGAGGACCACTGTCGGCTTGCCCTTGAACTCTGTGGCCGCCTTGTAGGCTGCGTAAACCTTGCGGTAATCGTGGCCGCCGCGCTTGAGGTTCCAGATATCGTCGTCGGAAAGCCCGGCGACCATTTCCTTGGTCTGCGGTGTCTGGCCGAAGAAGTGCTCGCGCACAAACCCGCCGGATTCGGCCTTGTAGGTCTGGTAGTCGCCGTCGACGGTGGTGTTCATGACCTCCACCAGTGCACCGTCGCGGTCCTTGGCCAGCAGGTCGTCCCACTCGCGGCCCCAGACCACCTTGATGACGTTCCAGCCCGCGCCGCGGAAGAACGCCTCAAGTTCCTGCATGATCTTGCCGTTACCGCGGACCGGTCCGTCCAGGCGCTGGAGGTTGCAGTTGATCACAAAGTTCAGGTTGTCGAGCTTGTCATTGGCCGCGAGCTGGAGCAGGCCGCGGCTCTCGGGCTCGTCCATTTCGCCATCGCCCAGGAACGCCCAGACCTGCTGGTCCGAGGTGTCCTTGATGCCGCGGTTGTGCAGGTAGCGGTTGGACTGCGCCTGGTAGATCGCGTTCATCGGGCCGATCCCCATCGAGACCGTGGGGAACTCCCAGAACTCCGGCATCAGCCGCGGGTGCGGATAGGAGGAAAGCGCGTGGCCTTCCTTGGACTTTTCCTGCCGGAACCCGTCCATATCTTCGGTATCCAGCCGGCCTTCGAGAAAGGCGCGGGCATACATGCCGGGGGAGGCGTGGCCCTGGAAGAAGACCTGGTCTCCGCCGCCCGGGTGGTCCTTCCCGCGGAAGAAGTGATTGAACGCCACCTCGTAGATGGTGGACGCGCCGGCATAGGTGGAGATGTGCCCGCCCACGCCGATGTCCGGACGCTGCGCCCGGTGCACCATGACGGCGGCATTCCAGCGCAGCCAGCGGCGGTAACTGCGTTCGATGTCCTCATCCCCGGGGAACTCCGGCTCCTGGTCCACCGGGATGGTGTTGACGTAGTCGGTGGTGGTCACCATCGGTACGCCTACGCTCTGCGCACCGGCCCGCTGGAGCAGACTGCGCATAATGAACTGAGCCCGTTCGGTACCCTGTTCCTGGATCAGTGAGTCCAGCGACTCGATCCATTCCGCGGTTTCCTCAGGGTCGCCGTCGGGCAGCCGATGGGTTAGTTCGCTCAGGATGTGGGAGTTCTCTTCGCCAGCGGCCACGTCAGACCTTTCGTCGTTGAAAGCGTTTCCCGATGAGACTACGGCGGAAGAGCCATATTCCATATTATGAGAAACAAATATTGTAGAATGAGAATACAGGTGTCCGGCCGGAGCGGTCAATCCCGACCGCCGTCCGGATGTGTCGGGTGAACATTTCAGGAGGCCTAATGACCGTTGAATCAAGCACAGTGACCGATAGTGGGAACGACGGCGGGAAGGTCGCCGTGGTGACCGGAGCCGGCTCCGGGATCGGCCGGGCGGTGGCACGGCTGCTGCTGGACTCCGGCTATCGGGTGGTGCTGGCCGGGCGGCGGGAGCAGGAACTCGTGGAGACCGCCGAGGGGAATTCCGCCGCCCTGACAGTACCGACGGATGTCACCATGCCGGCGGATGTGGAAGCACTCTTCGCAGCCGCTATCCGGCGGTTCGCCCGGGTGGACGTGCTCTTCAACAATGCGGGCACGTTCGGCCCCATGGGCTCAGTGGACGAGATATCCGTAGCGGATTGGGAAAGCACGATGGCCGTGAATATCACCGGTTCGATGCTGTGCGCTGCGGCGGCCGTACGTGCCATGAAGGTGCAGCAGCCCCAGGGCGGACGGATCATCAACAATGGCTCGATCTCGGCGCATTCGCCACGGCCGCGGTCTGCCGCCTATACCGTCACCAAACATGCCATCACCGGGCTGACCAAATCCATTGAACTGGACGGGCGCGGCTTCGGTATCACCTGCGGGCAGATCGACATCGGCAATACCGCCACCGACATCATGTCCACCCTGGGTGTGGGAACCGGAGCCCTGCAGGCCGATGGCAGTCGCCGGGTGGAGCCGACGTTTCCGGTGGCCGAAGCGGCCCGTGCGGTGCTGCTGATGGCGGACATGCCGCCGTCGGCCAGCGTGGGCTCGGTGCTGATCACGGCTGCCGGGATGCCCTTCGTCGGCCGCGGCTGACGCAAAACGCTGTGGCAAAACGCTGTGGCAAAACGCTGTGGCAAAACGCTGTGGCAAAACGCCGATCGACTGCGCCGCAGCTGTCCGAATGAGAGCTCAGACGGACATCTGCGGCACAGTCGATGGGATGCGAACCGGCTAGTGGTCCGATTCCACCTGGCGGATCGGCACCTGAACACCGTTGACATCGAGAAGCTTGCCGTCTTCCCAGCGGTCACCGTGCTCCAAGGCTTCCACCACTTCCGCCGGCACCAAGCGGTCAGCCGCCGCAGAGAAAACTGATGGATTCTGGGAGTTGCCGGCCTTGAGATGGTTGAACAGCAGGTTCAGCAGGATCGCCATGATGGCGGCAGAGCTGATGCCGGAGTGGAAGATCGTGGCAAACCAGTCCGGGAACTTGTTGTAGAAGGTCGGAGCAGCGATCGGTATGATCCCGGCACCGATGGCCGTGGCCACGATGATCAGGTTCATGTTGTTTTTGTAGCTCACCGTGGAGAGCGTGCGGATACCGCTGGCAGCAACCGTACCGAACAGGACGATGCCCGCCCCGCCCAGAACGGACAACGGCACGGCGGCCACAACGCGGCCCATGACGGGAAGCAGGCCCAGGATCACCAGGATGACGCCGCCGGCGGCAACCACAAACCGGCTCTTGATCCCCGTGACTGCCACCAGTCCAACGTTTTGGGCGAAGGCGCTTTGCGTGAAGGATCCGAAAATGGGGGCTACCGCGCTGGCGGCCATATCTGCCCGCAGGCCGTTGCCCAAGCGCTTAGAATCAACCTTCGTTCCGACGATTTCGCCGACGGCCAGGATATCTGCCGAGGTCTCAACCATGATGACCAAAACAACGATGAACATGGAGACGATTGCGGCAATATTGAACGTCGGCAGGCCCAAGTGGAAAGGTACCGGGAACGCGGCGATGTCGCCGACGCCCACCTTGGAGAAGTCTGCCATCCCGAGTGGGATAGCCACCAGCGTGCCGATCACAATGGCAAGCAGGATGGACAACCGCGAGATGGTGGCGCTGCCAAGCTTGCTCAGCAGCAGGACGATGGCCAGAGTCAGTGCGGTCAAGCCGATATTGGCCACGCTGCCGTAATTAGGGGCTTTAGCGTTTCCGCCCATCGCCCAGTTAGCCGCGACGGGCATCAGGGACAGCCCGATCACCGTGATCACGGTGCCCGTGACCACGGGCGGGAAGAACTTGATGATCTTGGAAAAGATGGGGGTGATCAGGAGCCCGACCACGGAGGAGACAATCACGGCGCCGAAGACAGATTGGATACCGCCGCCGCCTTTGACAATTGCCACCATGGTCGCAACGCCGGCAAAGGAAACACCCTGGACCAGCGGCAGCTGAGAGCCGAAGAACGGCACTCCGACGGTCTGCAGCAGGGTGGCAAGACCGCCCATGAAAAGGCAGGCAGCAATCAGCAGCCCGATATCCGCGGTGTTCATTCCGGCCGCCTGCCCGACGATCAGCGGTACTGCGATGATGCCGCCGTACATGGTGAGCACATGCTGGAGCCCGTAGCCGAAGCTGGCTCCAATCGACATCCGCTCGTCTTCGGGCCTGTCGGTGGCCGCGCGCCGCGACCGGCTCACTTTGGTGGTTCTGGACATGGTGCGAAGTCTCCGTCCCGGCATCAATCGTGCCGTCATGAAAAATTTTGGTCATGCGGGGTGCATGAAAAGCTTTGGTCATGAAACTGCCCGATTGTTACTTCGCTTAGCGGGTTCTGCCGCAATGAAAGTGTCGGGATGTTAGGACCGTGGGGGCGGGCGGTCGGCCCGTCCCCACGGCACCAGGTCCTAGCAGAAGCCGGCGACGCCTTCCCAGGCGCGGCCTGCATCGGATGCATCTTCGCGCAGGACCGTTGCTTCGATCAGGCCGTAGGGACGGTCAGCGGCGAAGAAAACCTCGTCCGGATTGTCCTGCCCGAAGGGGGACAGGTCCACGAGGAAGTGGTGCTTATTCGGCATGGAGAATTTGATCTCATCGACTTCCGGGTGGGCCTCGAGGACCTTCTTTCCCATTCCGAACAAGGTGTTCTGGAGGGCGGTGGAGTAGTCCTCCGTGAACGCTTCCAGCAGCAGGGCTTTGACATCGTCGTATGACTTGTTGAAGTCCACGTCGGTCGTGTTGTAACGCCACCGGGCTGCAACATCGGTCGCCAGGATCCGCTCGCTGGTCTCAGCCAAGGTGGTGTATTTATCCACCGGGAAGCCCTCGAAGCCGGACTGAGTGGTTTTCAGGACCGTCAGGCCCTTCAGGCCGCCCAGAACCTGGACATCGTCGCCGTCCTTGACGACGACGGCGGTGCGGGTTTCCGATCCGTTCTTGACGAACGAGTGATTGTGCGCCGAGCCATGGGCCTGGATGCGGTCCCAGCTGTAGGACTCAGCGGCCCACCGGCCACCGTCAACCCATTCAAAGCTGGAGGTGAAGTGCTCGGCCAGGCGGAGCAGGAAATTCTCCGGGGAGCCCACGCCGTCACGGGCAAAGGCGTAGACCGTGTTCTTCTGCGTGTCCGTCGGGACTACGTGCGCGTTGTCGCCCTGCAGATGGGCTGCCTCGAAGTCCCCGCGCAGCTCGGAGGTGACGTTGAGGTCTTCGATCTCGTGGCGGTCCGTGTCGCGGGTGACCTTGACCAGGCGGACCTCCGCCTTGCCGAACTGGTTAGCGCCGAGAATGATTTTGTTGCTGCTCATGATTAGTTTCCTCTGTACGTTGAATAGGCGAATGGACTGAGCAGCAGCGGCACGTGATAGTGCGCCTCGCTCTGGGCGACAGTGAATGTCAGCACAACCTCCGGGAAGAAGGTGTCCGTTTTGATGCCGGCGAAGTAGGGCCCAGTGGCGAAGTGCAGCCGGTAATCTCCGGAAGCAAGCCGCTCGGGGCCAAGGTCTTTCACCCGCCCGTCAGCATCGGTTTTGCCCGTCGCAATCGTGGACCAAGTGTCACCGTCGCGGGCGTAAAGCTCGACGGCGACACCTGCAGCCGGCGTGCCGGCTGCGGTATCCAGAATGTGGGTGGTCACATGGGAGACGCTCACGCGGTTACTCCTCCTTTGAGCCGCAGCAGGGCGATTTCGCGCAGCTGCTGGGCAACGATCGGATTCTCGGTTTCGGGGGTATTCTCCAGCCGCTCCTTGAGGACGGCCAGGATTTCACTTGAGCTCCTGCCGGCAGCGCGGATCAGGAAGACCCGGCCGAATTTTTCCTCATAGGCCCGGTTTCCCGCCACGAGCTCTGCTGCCACCTGTGCATCGGTGTGACCGAGTGCCGCTTGTTCGGAGCGGGAGAGGGCGGCTTCGGCGTTGCTGCCGGCGGCACGTTCACCTATCCGGGGATGGTGGGCCAGTGCGGACTCGATCTCCGCCTCGGCGAACGGGTCGGCAGCCTTGCCGGCACACTCCAGCAACGCTTCGATGCTCGTGAAGGGCCGCGCCCGGGCGATCTCCTCGATCCACCGTGGAACGTCAATACAGGGGCGGAGCACGGCTACCGCCTCTGCAGGCTGTAACCGATTGAATTGCTCAAGGGTCAGTTGATCAAGCAACATTGCTTGTACCTCGTACTAAAAATGCTGGCATCCACGGTGTAGGGCTATACGAAAAATCTCGCATCGTGGAACTGTTATTTCAGCATATGTAATAGTGAACCGCGTCACAAGGAAACTGTCAAGCTGCGGGGCAAATTTCCTCCAAAAAATTTTAGAACCATCGCCCGCTCGCAGCAACCTCCGGCGGGCGGCTAGTCCGTATGCTGGAGTCAGGTGCTCTGCGAAAGAGCCCCTCCAGAGGAAATGCGTTCAGATGAGTGAAGCGATTGAGCCGGTAGCGCCACTGATATTGCAGATCAATGACCTGCACGTGGCCTATGGCGCGCGGACGGTGGTTGACGGCCTCACCTTCCACGTGCGCGGGGAGAGATCTTCGGTTTACTTGGACCCAACGGCGCGGGCAAGACCAGCACGCTGAGCGTTATTGAGGGGCTTCTGGAGGTCAACCAATAAAAAGCGGCCAGCGGATGTGACCTTCGGTGGCTCGCGGGGGCGTTCCGGGCGAAAATGACAATGAAAAAGGCCACAACCCGGGAGATCCGGGCCGTGGCCTTTTGCTGCCTGATCAGTTAACGCCGAGGGTTTCGCGTAACTCGGCGACGTGGCCGGTCGGTGCGACGTTGTAGGCAGCGTGCAGCACGCGTCCTTCACCGTCCAGTACGAAGGTCGACCGGAGCACGCCTTCCATATCCTTACCGTTGACGGTCTTGTGGCCCCAGGCGCCCCATGCGCGCGCAACCTGTGCGCCGTCGTCGGCCAGCAGCGGGAAGGTCAGGGCCTGATCTTCGGTAAACGTGCGCAGCTTTTCGGGGGAATCCGGAGAAATTCCCACCACCTCGTAACCGGCCTTCTTCAGCGAGCCTAGGCTGTCGCGGAAGTCGCAGGCCTCCGTGGTGCAACCGGGGGTGGCTGCGGCCGGGTAAAAGTACACCACCACGTTGCGGCCCTGGAAGTCGGAGAGGGAAATGGTGTTGTCGGAGGCATCCTGGAGGCTGAACGTGGGGGCGGTAGTGCCGGAGGAAAGCTGTGCTGTCATGGGGTTTCCTTAGTCGTTGTGGGTGCTTAGTCGTTGTGGGTGCGGAGCCGTTGAGAATGCGGAATTTTACGCTGTGGCTTTGGGCAGTAAGCCGAGCGGACGCGTGGAGGCGGCAGACGGGGCGCGCTGATCATTGAAAGTCTACTCAGCCGTGCGCGCCCGCTGAAGCCCCAGAGCGCTGGCCAGCGTGAGGATTTTGCGTGCGCGGCCGATTCTGGGCAGGTCGCTTCCGTCGCGGATAATCCCGCCGCGGGCATCGAAATCGGCCAGGAAGTCACATGCCCAGTCAATGTCCGTCGGCGTGGGGCTGATGACCTCGTTGATCACCGGAGCCTGATCAGCTGAAAGGCAGAGTTTGCCCGTCATTCCCATCAGCACGGTGATTCCCGACTGCTCGCGGAGAATCGGGCGACTGGTTCCCACCGTCGGGCCGTCAATAGGGCCGGGGAGATTACCGGCGCGGCTGGCCACGACCAGCTTCGCCCGCGGGTACGCCATCGCCTCCCGGTCCGCGCTCATGCCGGTGTCGCGGCGGAAGTCGCCGCTGCCAAAAGCCAGACGGAAGGCCCCATGTGCGCGGGCAATGCGCGTCGCTTCCTCGATGCCGTAGGCGGATTCAACGAGGGCCACAATGCGGTGCTTACCACCGAGACGGTCAAAGGTGGTGGAGACCTGTTCGGGGGTCTCAGTCTTCGCAAGCATCACTCCGAGCAGTCCGGGCGCATCCCTGAGAGCGGCCAGATCGTCTGCCCAGAAAGCCGAGGCTGCATCATTGACACGCACCCACGCCTGGCCGCCGTTGTGAAGCCAGCGGGATACAGTCTCCCGGGCTTCCGGCTTTTTACCAGGGTCGACCGCATCTTCAATATCCAGAACGACGGCGTCCGCGGGTGATGCCGCAGCGTCACCGAAAATTTCCGGCCGGGTTGCGGGGACCAGCAGCCAGGAACGTGCGACCTCCGCTTGGACTGCAGGTGCCCGTCCTGTGTCCTGTTGAGGATCGGCCGGTCTGTCTTCACCTCCGGCGTCTTGGGTATCCCGGATGGCGGTAGCGGTATGCATGGCGGGTTGCCTCTTCTAAACATTTCGTATAACGAAAACTAAATATTGTTCTATGAAATTATGCTAGAACTCCCCTGCGAATTAGTCAACGAAGGGGAGTGCGCGCCCATGCGCGGGGGTTGTGGGCCACTTCGGCCCACGGCATCCGTTTCGTGGAACCCTGGGGGGGTTACCCCTTTTGTGACGGCGCGGGAATGGCATCTAAGGCCTCCCTGCTGGCAGAATGAAAGCACATTGATCGCCGCAGGAGGCACCGTGGATACTGTCACTGGAAACAACATCGACCGTCGGCTCAAAGCCGTGCTGGATATTATGGCCGCCGGAGCCTGGCGGGGCGAGAAGCCGGGGGCGGGAGAGGTTCTGGCGGAGGCCATTGCGGTGGTGCCCTTTGACGCGGAGGAGGGCAAGCTGCTCAGCGGGGGAGTGCCGCGCGGCCACAAGAACCTGACCACGGCAACGGCGAAACTGGTCAAAGCCGGTTGGCTGGTGAAGGGCCGCAGCGGTTGGTCGCTCACCGATGACGGGCTGCGGGCCACGGTCGCCTTCCCGGACGCAGAATCGCTGGCAGCTGCGCTCGCGGCGGGAACACCGGTCCCGGCAGATATGCCCGTGCCGACATCGCCGGCCAAAGCCACCAAGGCCACCAAGGCTGAGTCCGGCAAAACGGCAGAAAAAGGCACCACCAGGAAAACCCGCACTGCCAAACCCGCTGCGGCACAGAAAGACTCCGCATCCCCTAAGGTAGCCGCCGCGCAGACCGCACCGTCCGCCGTCGAACTGGGGCCACAACCGGAATCCGTCGCCATCGTCGGGGACTTCGGCACGTCGCTGGGCGCGCCTGGCAACTGGGAACCGGACTACGACGAAGTACAGATGAAGTTCGATGACAAGGACCGACTCTGGAAGCTGACGGCGGAACTCCCCGAGGGGTTCTACAGCTACAAGGCCACCATCGACAGGTCCTGGGAAGAAAATTACGGAGCGTTCGGGGTGCGCGGCGGGGCTAACCACGAACTGCATCACCGGGGTGGCCCGATCACCTTCCGCTACGATCACGGCACCAAGGACGTTCTCACCAGCTGACGGTCTGCGACGCTGTCACGGATCCCTGCTTAGCTTCCCAGTAGCTCGTCGAGCCGCTCATATTCTTCAGACATGCCAGCCTCCATACCGGAGGCGGCCATGCCGTCGCGGGCGTCTTGACTGGGGTGGACGGCGTGGCCGTGGAGCCGTGTGCGGCCGTTGCCGAGGTCCTCGAAGGTGGCGAACTCGATGCAGACCACATCCGGATAGCCGTCAAATTCGAAAGTCTGGATGGCAAACTCGTTGTCCCGGACCGTATGGAAGAGGCCGCCGCTCTTCACGAACCAACCTGTACTGGTCGATCCAGCCGGCCAGCGCTTCAAGCTGCACTGGGTTTAGGTGGACGGGTCGGCGCTGGGCACCGCGGCTGCGGGTGACCAGAGGGGCCTGCTCGCGGACCTCTATGTGTTTGGAGCCGGCAAGGGGTCATGCACGCTGACAAAAAAGTTGAAGTATCAAGTATTGTGGGATGAGCAATTCATGAGCGAACCGAACTGGTTGTCTGCGCAGGAGCGACAGGCCTGGCTGGCGTTGCTGTCCACCATGACGCTGCTGCCCGGCGCCCTGGACGGGCCCCTGCAGCAGGAGGCCGGGCTTTCGCTCTTCGACTACAACGTGCTGGCCATGCTCTCCGAAGCGACCGACCGGACCTTGCCCATGAGCGAGCTCGCCGCGCGGACCAGTGCCTCACTCTCCCGGCTCTCGCACGTGGTGAAGAAGCTGGAAGGCCGGAACTATGTCACCCGGTGCACGCACGCCCGGGATGCGCGGGTCACCACGGCCACCGTCACGGAGCCGGGAATGGATCTGGTTACGGGACTGGCGCCGGCGCATGTGCACAATGTGCGGACGCTGGTGTTTGACCAGCTGGACGACGACGACGCGGCCGACCTTGCGCGGATCGGCCGCAAACTGGTGCGTGGTCTGGACCCGCAGCACTGGATTCTCCGTGAGCCTGCGCCCTGACGGAGCGACTCAGGCCCGGTTATCCCATGGTCTTGGCGCCGGTGGCGTCAGCGGTATTTGCGGTGCTGGTTCTCCTTGCTGCTGGGTCCTGAGACGGTTTCGGCTATCCATGGACCGGTCCCCTCGGAGACATCGATGATTCCCTGTTCCAGCCAGCCGAAATCGCCCGCGAGCACGCCGGACGCAAGGCGCGCGTCGCCGTCGTCCGTGTTGTGCCAAAGGTCGGAGAACAGCGCGTCCGCGCGGATCCGGGCCTGGCCACAAAACGCTTCGGCCAGTTCTATCGCGTACCGCCCCTGCACAGGGTCCTTCATGCGCAGCATTTCGGCGCGGCTGCAGCAGGCTGCCATCGCGAACAGCTCGGCGCCGATGTCCACGATCCGGCCAAGGAACGCCTGCTTGTATTCCAGTTTCGCCTGCCAGCGGCCCATTGCGTAAAACGTCTGTCGGGCGAGTTTGCGGGACGCCCGTTCGATGTAGCGCAGCTGCCCTGCCAGCGGCCCGAATTCGCTGTAGGAGCGCGGATCCATGCCCTTGCCCACGGCGAGTTTGGGCAGCCATTTGGCGTAAAAACCGCTCGCGGCGACGGCAGCCTTACCCTTGTCCTGCAGGGAGGCGGTGGCGGAGGCAAGATCGCCGGCCGCGCTCAAATGGGCATCCACGGCTTCCCGCGCGATCAGCAGGTGCATAATCTCCGTGGAGCCCTCGAAGATCCGGTTAATACGCATATCGCGGAGCACCTGCTCGGCAGGGACGGCCCGTTCGCCGCGGGCCGCCAGGGACTGCGCAGTTTCGTAGCCGCGGCCGCCGCGGATCTGCACCAGCTCGTCGGCACACCGGTAGGCCATCTCGGAGGACCATAATTTCGCCAGGGCTGCCTCGATGCGGACATCCTTCATGTGCGAATCCGCCAGCTCGGCGGAGAGTTCAAAGACAGCCTCAAGAGCAAAGGCGGTCGCGGCCAGGAACGCGATCTTCTTGCCCACCGCCTCGTGCTGGCCCACGGGTTTACCCCACTGGGTCCGGGCGTTGGACCATTCCCGGGCGATCTTCAGGGTCCATTTGCCGGTGGCCGCGCACATCCCGGGAATGGACAGCCGGCCAGTGTTGAGTGTGGTGAGAGCTATTTTCAGTCCCTGCCCCTCGCGGCCCAGCCGGTTGGCTGCCGGAATGCGGACCTGATGGAAGCGTGTCACACCGTTTTCAATACCACGCAGACCCATGAAGGAGTTGCGGTTTTCAACGGTGACCCCGGGGGTGTCAGCTTCCACCACGAAGGCGGAGATACCACCCTTGGCAGGGGTCCCGTCCGGGAGTATATGTGGGGGAACCGTGGCCATCACCACCACGATTTCGGCGATGACCCCGTTGGTGGTCCAGAGTTTGACGCCGTCAAGCACGTACTCGGTGCCATCCTCGCTCAGCACCGCGGTGCAGCCCATCCGGGCCGGGTCCGATCCGACGTCCGGCTCGGTGAGCAGGAACGCGGTGATGGCCCCGGCGGCACATCGGGGCAGGTATTCCTTCTTTTGTTCCTCGGTGCCAAAGACCTTCACCGGCTCGGGCACGCCAATGGACTGATGCGCAGAGACCAGCGCGCCAAATGACGGATGGACGGAACCGAGTAGCTGCAGCGCCCTGCCGTAGTAAGTCAGCGAAAGTCCCAGGCCGCCATATTCACGCGGGATCTTCATGCCAAAGACGCCCAATTCGGTCAGCCCGGCAAGGTATTCATCCGGGATCAGGGCGTCGCGTTCGATCCGGGTGGCATCCAGAGTTTCGCAGTAGGTCCGCAGCCTGCCCAGGAACTCTTCGCCGCGCTCGGCATCGTCGGCTGTGGGCTCCGGGTGCGGATGAATCAGGGAAATATCGAAGTTACCCAGATAAAGACCCTTGGCAAAACTGGGCCGGGACCAATCGGTTTCGCGCGCATCCTCGGCGACCTTCCGTGCGTCCTGTTCGGTGACCTGGGAGCCGCCGCCTATTGGAGCGGGGTTGCTGGATGCCGTGGGATTGTCAGCCTTGACGCTCATTATGTCCCTTTCGCCGCCCGATGGGTGCAGGCGCCTGCACGGGTTGTGAGGACCCGTCGGGGTGTGACTCATGCTACCCGTCAGTAGCCGGGGAAGCTATGGCCGCGGTATGCCCGCCGCCGGCACCTAGGCTGGGAACATGAGTGAACACGCGCAGGGTTTTGCCGCCGAGGAGTTCGACGCCGTCCGCCGCCTTTTTGATTCCATGCTCGCCGCCGATCCCCGGTACAGTGCCCAAGTGGCGGCCTACCATCAGGGCGTGAAGGTACTGGACCTGCACGGTGGCCCGGACATTGCCGCAGATTCCGTGACAGGCGTGTTTTCCTGCTCCAAGGGTGTGGCCGCGCTCGCCTTTGGCTTATTGGTGCAGGACGGCCTGATGGATCTGGACGCCACGGTAACGCGATACTGGCCCGAATTTGGCTGCCACGGTAAGGAAATGCTCACGGTCCGTCAGCTTTTGAGCCATCAGGGCGGCCTGGTCGGCGTGCCTGGCGGCTTCGCCATGGAGGAATACAACGATGCCGCCGCCGTGGCCGCCAAGCTGGCCGCGGCGGTTCCGTTGTGGCGCCCCGGCCATGCCTTCGGTTATCACGCGCTGACCATGGGCGTGTTCCTGGAGGAACTCTGCTGCCGGATCACGGGCGGAACCTTGCAGTCGCTGTATGAGGAGCGGATCCGGACGCCGTTTGCGGTGGATATGTATCTGGGTCTACCGGAGAGCGAGGAGCCGCGGTACCGCGACGTCCTCTTCGACGAGGATCCAAGCCTGCCGTTCATCGATCCTGAGGGCATTGTCGGCATGTCAGCTAATGTTCGGGCAGGCAACCTGCTGACGCTGCCGAACATGCGTTCCATCCGGGCGGCCGGCAGCTGCAGCGGCGCGGGCGTGGGATCCGCTGCCGGGCTGGCCAGACTCTACGCCGCTGCCAGCACGGGGGTCCACGGTGGCCAGCCGTTCCTGACGCCGCAGACCATCGCGACGATGAGCCAAGAACAGGTCTGGGGCATCGACCGCGTCTTCAGTGCGGAAAGTGCCTTCGCCGTCGTCTTCATGAAGGCACATGCGCGGATGGATTTCGGCAGTGCGCAGGCGTTCGGGCACGACGGCGCTAATGCGGCTTTGGGGTTTGCCGATCCAGCGTACGGGATCGGTTTCGGCTACATTCCGCAGCGTGCCGAAGAGGGCGGGACGGTGGGCCGCGGCATGCAGCTAAGTACCGCGGTACGGAAGGTGCTGCTCGGCCAGACATAAGCCATGCCGGGTCCGCCGGGTCCGCACGCTTCCGCACGCTTCCGCACGCTTAATCCCAACGGGGAACCGGCCTAAGCTGGGGCCATGAGCACAAACACATATGTCACCGGCGGCCAGGAGTACACCCGCGACACCCATTACATTGAAGATCGCATTGTCCGCGACGGGGACGCTCCTGACGCCGGGCGGTGGCCGGTGGAGAGCGGCCGCTACCGACTCATAGCCGCCCGGGCGTGCCCGTGGGCCAATAGAACTGTGATCGTGCGCCGGTTACTGGGTTTGGAGGACGTGATTTCCCTCGGTCAGCCCGGCCCCACCCACGATGAGCGCAGCTGGTCTTTTGACCTCGACCCGGATGGCAAAGATCCGGTGCTGGGCATTGAACGGATTCAGGACGCCTATTTCAGGCGCTTTCCGGACTACCCTCGCGGTATAACGGTTCCCGCCGTCGTCGACGTTCCCTCCGGCGCGGTCGTGACCAACAACTTTCCGCAGATCACGCTGGACTTCTCCACCGAGTGGACCGAATATCAGCGCGAGGGTGCTCCCCGTCTCTACCCGGAGGAGCTGCGGGAAGAAATCGACCGGGTCAACCAGCGTGTCTTCACGGAGGTCAATAACGGCGTCTACCGATGCGGATTTGCCGGTTCCCAGGAGACCTACGACGCCGCCTACGACCGCCTGTTTACGGCCATGGACTGGTTGGAAGAGCGCCTGTCCGGCCAGCGCTTCCTGGTCGGAGAGACCATTACGGAGGCCGATGTACGGCTCTTCACAACGCTGGCGCGCTTTGACGCCGTCTACCATGGGCATTTCAAATGCAACCGGAACAAACTCACCGAGATGCCCGCCCTGTGGGGCTACGCGCGGGACCTGTTCCAGACCCCCGGCTTCGGCGACACCATCGATTTCCAGCAGATCAAGCGGCACTACTACTTGGTGCACCAAGACATTAACCCCACGCAGATCGTACCTAAAGGGCCGGATACGTCCGGCTGGCTGACCGCGCACGGGCGCGAGAGGCTCGGCGGCCGGCCATTCGGGGACGGCACCGCTCCCGGACCGGTTGCTCCCGGCGAAGAGGTGGCTCCGGGGCACGGAGCCTGAGGCAAGGGCGCGTGGCGGCCCCGGCGCCTCTTGTACCATAAGTAGCGTGAAATCCTCAGCTTCCCGGTCGGAAATGCCGGTACCGGTCGGAGCGCCCGCATCCGGCCATCTGGGCCCGGCCGGCCTGCTGGTCGACTCCGAGGTCGATGATGTTCCCCAGGCGGATCGCACCCGTATCACCGGACCGCGGAGTTTATTGTACGTCGCGGTCTGCTTGATCCTCGTCGGGCTGAACCTTCGCACCGTCTTCTCCAGCTTTTCTGCCGTCCTCACCGAAATCACGGCAGCGTCGGGCATGCCGGTGCTCATGGTCACGCTGCTGACCACCGTCCCGGTGACGTTCCTCGGCCTCTTTGCACCGCTGGCACCCGGGCTGGCCCGGCGTTTCGGCGCGGAACGCACCCTGCTCGTCGCCATGGTGGTGCTCACGCTCGGTCTGGCCATGCGCGGCACCGGTGCCATCGGCGCCATGTTGGCCGGCACCTTCGCCGCGGGAGCCGCAATCGCCGTCGTCAATGTCCTGCTGCCGGGACTGGTGAAACGGGACTTCCAGCACCGGCTGGGGCTGATGAGCGGGCTGTACACCATGTCCCTCTGCGGGGCGGCTGCGTTGGGGGCCGGGTTTACGCATCCGATGTACGCAGCGACCGGCTCGTGGCAGACCGCGCTGGCCTTTTGGACGCTGCCAGCGGCGGTTAGCGTGCTGCTTTGGGCGCCGATTGCCCTGCGCCAAAAGCATGTGCGGCGTGCGCAGGTGGTTGCCGGGCCCAGCGTATGGCGCTCACCACTGGCCTGGCAGATCACCTTGTTTATGGTCTTTCAGGCCATGATGTCCTTTTCCGTTTTTGCCTGGCTGGCACCGATTCTGCGTGAACGTGGGGTAGACGGCGGCACGGCGGGAACCATTGTGGCAGTTTCGATTGTGCTGCAGATGGGTGGTTCGCTGCTGGCCCCGGCGCTCGCCGTGAAGCTCAGCCGGCAGCGCGGCATCAATACGATGGTGGCGCTGATGACCGGCGTCGGCTTTGCACTGAGCATCTTCGGCCCGCTGGGCTGCATCTGGATCTGGACCGGGCTGCTGGGCCTGGGGCAGGGGAGCCTGACCGCCGTCGCGCTGACCATGATTGTGCTGCGGACCAAGGACGCCCACACCGCCTCGCACCTGTCCGGCATGATGCAGGGTGTTGGCTACGGCGTCGGCTCTACCGGCACGCTGCTGGTCGGCTGGCTACACGCGGCCACCGGAAGTTTTGCACCGGCCGGATTGATGTTTCTCCTGGTCGGAGCGCTGTGCGCCGGGTTCGGGTGGCGCGCGGGCAGGCCGCGGTTTGTGGAGCGCGACGACGGTGCAACCGTCTAATCCCAACAGGGAGGGTTGCACTCGACCGGGGAGGGCAAGCCGGCGCACGGGCGGAAACTGCCCGATCGCTTGCGGCGTCTGCGAATAACTGTTAGGCCTTAGACAGGTGTGCGGAGCCGCCGCTCGTCCCGGTGTCGGGACACGCCATCGTACATGAAGGGAAGTGCTCCATGACCCGTAAGAATCCCGAGGTCGAGGTCGAGGACGAAAGCCAGATCGAGGTCGGTAAGCCGAAAACGTGGGCCGCTGGCCTGCCTGGCGTCCTTCACTCGATGGGGCCGGCGCTGAAGGACATGGGGGTGAACAGGACCCGGAAAACCCTGCTGGCGATGAACCACCGCGACGGCTTCGATTGCATGAGCTGTGCCTGGCCGGATCCGGATCACCGCAAGGCCTTTGAATTCTGCGAGAACGGGGCCAAGGCGGTCACCTGGGAGGCCACACCCATCACCGTTGACTCGGACTTCTGGGCGCAGAATCCGGTGAGCGGGCTCCGCACCAAGTCGGAGTACTGGCTGGGACAGCAGGGCCGCCTCACCGAGCCGGTCTACAAGGCCGCAGGCAAGGACTATTACCAGCCAATCAGCTGGGGTGAGGCCTTCACCATCATCGCCAAGAAGCTGAACGCCCTGGACTCCCCGGACCAGGCGTCGTTTTACACCAGCGGCCGCACCTCCAACGAGGCCGCTTTCAGCTACCAGTTGTTCGTGCGCGCTTTCGGCACCAACAATTTGCCGGACTGCTCCAATATGTGCCATGAATCCACCGGCTGGGCGATGGGGCAGACGCTGGGCATCGGCAAAAGCACCATTGCCTACGACGACTTCGGCAAGTCCGATCTGATAATCATCATGGGCCAGAACCCCGGCACCAACCACCCGCGCATGCTCACTGCGCTGGAGGAGGCCAAGAACAATGGCGCGCAGATCGTCGCCGTTAATCCACTTCCCGAGGCGGGTCTGCGGCGCTACAAGAATCCGCAGGAGGTCAAGGGGATCATTGGGGCTGGGACGGAGATTGCGGACCAATTCCTGCAGATCCGTCTGGGCGGGGACATGGCGCTGCTGCAGGCGATCTGCAAACGGGTCCTGGAGGCGGAGGACGCTAAGCCGGGCACGGTGCTGGACCACGAGTTCATTGAGCAGCACTGCCAAGGGCTGGAGGAACTGAAGGCACACCTGGCCCGGTTGGACGAGGGCGCAGTATTGGCGGCGACTGGTCTGCGCCGGGAGGAGATCGACGAGCTGGCCGACCGTTACCTGCGGGCGGAGCGGGTCATCATCACGTGGGCCATGGGACTGACCCAGCAGAAGAAGGGTGTGGCGGCCATCAAGGAGGTCATCAACCTGCTCCTGCTCCGCGGCAACATCGGCAAGCCGGGGGCCGGTGCGTCCCCGATCCGGGGGCACAGTAATGTGCAGGGGGATCGCACGATGGGTATCTGGGAGCAGATGCCGCCGGTTTTCCTGGACGCGCTGGAGAAGGAGTTCGGTTTCAACCCGCCCCGTGAGCATGGCGCGGACGCCGTGCAGACCATCCAGCGGATGCGCGACGGCGGCATGAAGGTTTTCGTGGCACTGGGCGGGAACCTGGTGGCCGCCATCTCAGACACCACGGCGGCCGAGGCGGCGATGGAAAACCTGGATATGAGCGTGCAGATCTCCACCAAGCTGAACCGGTCCCACACGGTGGTGGGAAAGGAGGCACTGATCCTGCCGACCATGGGCCGGACCGAAATCGACCGGCAGGCCTCCGGCGAACAGTTCGTCTCCGTGGAGGACACCGTCTGTGCGGTGCACCCGTCCTGGGGAAAGGTGGAACCAGTGGCGCGCAACCTGCTCTCCGAAGTAGCGATCGTCTCCCGGCTGGCCCAAGCGACGCTGGGCGGGAAGGTGGCGGTGGACTGGGACGGATTTGAGCGGGACTATGACCTGGTCCGCGAGCACATTTCGCACGTCGTGGCCGGCTGCGAAAACTACAACGAACGCATCCGCCAGGACGGCGGATTCGTGCTCGCGAACGGGCCCCGGGACTCCCGGACCTTCCACACGCCCACCGGCAAGGCGGTGTTCACGGTCAACGACCTGGAGCACGTCCAGTGCCCGCCGGGCCGGCTGATCCTGCAGACCATGCGGTCCCATGACCAGTTCAACACAACCATCTATGGCCACAATGACCGCTACCGGGGAATCAAAAAGGGCCGCCAGGTCGTCTTTGTGAACCCGGAGGATCTTGCCGAATTGGGCCTGGCGGACGGCCAGTACGTCGACGTACACGGCGAGCACCACGACAATCAGGAGCGGGTGCTGCGAAACTACCGGCTGGTGTCGTATCCGACGGCAAGGGGATGCGCTGCCGCCTACTACCCGGAGGCGAACGTGCTGGTGCCGCTGGACAGCGTGGCTGACGGGAGTAACACCCCGGTCTCCAAACACGTGATCGTGCGGCTGGAGCCCACCAGCGCCTGATCGCCGGGGGGGGGCGACCGGACGGGCCGGCGCTCTACTGCGCCGTGCCTGCCCACCCCTTGGTGTCAGGGCCGCCGGCTGTTCCGTCCTCGCACAGCTTCAGGGCTGTGTCGACGGCGGAACTGACCGCTGCCGGTGAGTCAACGTGGCCGCTGCTGACGGCAAGAGCGGCTGCGTAGCCGACGATGAAGGCGCTAATCGGCCCGGCCGAGGGTCCCGCCGTGCGTGCGGACTCGTCAGCCAGTCGGCGAATCAACGGCTGGTCCACTTTCAGATCCAGGATTTGCAGTGCCTGCGAGAGCCGTTGGCCCCAATGAGCCAAAGCCCGCTCTTCCTTGTCATGGTCAGTCATCGCTGCTCCCTCTTCCGGTCGTATACCTGCATTGTTGCCTGGGACGTTGTTGTGAAGGTTTCTGCCGTAAACGATTTGCCTTGGGCCATTGCGCGGTCCCGGGCTTGCTTCAAGGAATAGCATCCGGGACCGCTTAGCACAATACAGAGATACGTTTCAGCCGGTGCGCCGCGCGACCAATCCCGCAGCGAGGGACAGCAGCGCGGCGACGCCAAAGGCCGCGGCGAAACCCCCCACCGGATTGATCAGCAGGGCGGCAAAGACGGCTCCCACCACACCCAGCACGGCGGCGGTAGTGAGAGTCTCGTTAAGCTGCAGGGCCGAAGCGTTGCTTCCCTGTTCCGCGGGAGGCGACTGCTCCAGCACCAGGACGGACTGCGTTGGATAGGCCATCCCCATTCCCATCCCGGCGAAGGCCCAGCCCAGCCATGCGATCCAGACGGGCGTGGCAGGCAGCACCACCAAGGTGCAAATCAGCAGCCCGAGCAGGATGCCCAGCGCCCCGGTCACCAGGCGCATGTGCGGTGGAACGAAGCCGCCGCCAGCGAACCAGGAGCCGGTGAACCAGGTAATCCCGCCCACGGTGAGCGACAGCCCGGCAAGCCAGGCCGGCAGCCCGCGCTGTTGAATCATAAGCAGCGGCAGATAAACGTCACCGATCATGAAGGCGGTGCCGATCAGGGCGCGCATGAGGATCAGCGACGGCAGACCGCGCCGCGAACGCCAGGTTCCCCGCGGCAGTAGTTTGGGCACGGCGACGATCAGGACGACGACGGCGGCCCCAAGTTCGGCGGCCCACCAGCGTTGCGCCCGCTGGGCCGCATCCCCCAGGACCAGCACCGCCAGGGCGGCGGCCAGGGCCCAGCCGGGCCGACGCCACACGGGAGCGATCCGTAATCGGGGCAGGCGTCGCCGGGGAGTTTGCCGTCGCTGGCGCCTGGTCCGGGATGAAACCGGACCGATCGGAGAAAAGCCAGCGGGACGCCGGGGTGTGCGGCGTGGGGCGGTCATATTCATGCCGCGGGTGCCCGAGCGGACCAGCGCCACGGCGAAGACGGCCAGGACGGGAACAGAACCGAACACCCAGCGCCAGCCGAACTGGTCGGTGACGGCACCGCTGACGGCCGGCCCCACAATAGCCGGCAGCACCCAGGCTGCCGACAGCGCGGCGAACATTTTGCCGCGCAGGGCGGACGGGAACACACGGGCAATCACTACATACAGGGCTACGCCCTCCAACCCAGCGCCCAGACCCTGAATGGCCCGCCCTGCCACCAGGACTTCCATGGTCGGCGCGGCGGCAGCCACCAGCAGGCCTGCGCAATCCACGGCGATGCCCGCCAATAACGGCGTCCCGGGGCCCGATCGGTCTATCCACGGCGCCGCAAAGGCCATCGCAACCACCGAAGTGGCCATCGTTACGGCAAACGCCAGGCCATAAAGCGGGAGGCCGTCAAGTTCCTGCGCCGCGCGCGGCATCGCCGTCGTGATGGCGGAGACGGAGGAGGCAATCAAAAAAGCCAGGCTAAACAGCCCCACCGTCGCCTTGCGGTAGGTGGCTCCCCAGATGGATGCCGAAGCGGCGGCCGTTTTTTCCGCTGATTGTGGCGCGGAGTTACGTTTCACTCTTCTATCATGGTCCGCAATGAGCACGCCGAACCAGTAGTTCGTCAGGAACGGTGCAGCTGGGCTTTAGGCGTTGGCCGCGGCCGCACTTTCGCCGCTCCCGGAATTGTCCCGGCCGCCGCTCTCCCGCTCGGCGAATTCCTCGTCGATTTCATAGTGCCGAAACTCCGTCTCCGGGTTCGGCCCGCCCTCCACAACATATTCACGATCGAGCTGGCGCTGTACCTGGCTGTCGAGGATCTGCAGTTTCGTGTCCGCGATCTTATCGAGATTCTCGGGAAACTTGTCGTCGGGGCTGAGACGCAAATTGCTGGCCATGGTGTGCTCTCTCGCTAGGGATTCCGCTGATGAAGGCTATGGCACAAAACGGAAGTTTGAGCCGACTATATTGTAACGGGACGTCGCTGCGCACAATGATCGTAGGATTAGCCTGTCCAGTTCCCGGCGCGGAGGTAAGTGTGGAAGTCCCGGCAAAGATCTCGGCAGAGTTTTCGACCAGGTTTTCGACGAAATATGTCGCCCTCGGGGATTCCTTCACCGAGGGCATGGGCGACGACGATGCGAGGCTGCCGCACGGCTGCCGTGGCTGGGCGGACCGCGTGGCCGAACAGTTGGCTCGGGCCGATGCCGATGCCGATGCCGATGCCGATGCCACTGCCACCGCCACCGCTGACGCCAACCAAGGGCCCGGCCTTGGCTATGCGAACCTGGCAATCCGGGGTAAAAAGCTGCGGCAGGTTCTCAGCGAGCAGATCGATGCCGCGGTGGCGCTGGAGCCCACCCTTATCAGTATCTACGCGGGAGCCAACGACATTCTCCGCCCCAGGGTGGATATCGATGCCCTCGTGGAGGACTACAGCCGTGGGATTGCGAAGCTAAGTGCTACCGGCGCCACGGTGCTGCTGTTCACCGGGTTCGACTCCAAGGCCTCGGGAGTTTTCGGAAAGACCCGGGGACGGACGGCCATTTACAACGAGCTGGTCAGGGAAATTGCGGATGAGCATGACGCGCTGCTCGTGGACTACTGGCGCTTTGACGAATACGACGATGCACGGATGTGGAGCATCGACCGAATGCATATGTCCACCGCCGGACATATCAATATGGCACGCCGCGTGCTGTCCCTGCTGGAGCGGGAATCCGGGCTGGACGTACCGGACCTTCAGCCGCTCCCGGCGTTGAGTCGGCTCAAGGTCGCAGCGGCCAATGCCCAATGGGCGCGGGAATATGTGGGCCCGTGGATCGGCCGGCGGTTGCGCGGAGTCTCGTCCGGGGACTCCCTCGAACCGCGGTGGCCACGGCTGCATTCCCCGGCACGGGCCACGGTCGGGGAAGGCAATCTGGGTACTGGAGACCTCGCGGATTCCCCGGATCGTGGTGCCTCATGTCAATATGCTCGCCAAATGATTCCTGCGTGCCTCATCTAATGTGCTCGCGAAAGTGTCATGCTGCGTGGGGTGCTTGGGAGTAGGTCTTGGCTGCGGCGAGCCGGATGAGTTG
>NZ_JAPNLH010000007.1 GCF_026627425.1 Arthrobacter endolithicus | reverse complement strand
CGCGGCGAGTCCTACCGAGTCAAAAACGCGTTGATGAAATGAGCAGACAGCTGAAATGGCCTAAAAACGCGCCGCAGTGGCCTGATTCTTAGCGCCGAAATGGCCTACTTTAACTTGACGAAACACACCATGGCCTTGCCGAAACGGCGGATCACGGAAATGAGCTGGGTGATGGTGTCCTGGCGGGCCACCGCGTCCTGAAACACGGTCGAATCCACCGCCCGGCGGTGCCGCCCGGCCAAGACCCCGGTGGCGGTAATGACCTGGGCGACAGCCTCGTTGATCCGGTGCGGGCTGTCGCTGGCGCGTAGGCGGTTGCGCCAATGCACCAGTGCGGTGGGATGGAACGCGGCCTCCGTCAGCCCGTAACCGCACGCAGCCTTCCACCGCAGGTCATACGTCAACGCCTCCGCCGCCGCCCGGTCCGACAAGCCTTCCAAGGCCTGCAACACCAGCACGGTGCCTATCACCGAGGCCGGGATCGACGGCCGGCCCCGCTTAGACGGAAACAGGTCCTCCATCATCGAATCCGGAAACAGCCGCCCCCGGTGTTCGGCCAGGAACGCGTAGGCACTGCCCGGAGCCAACAACTCCCCAGCCAGCGACTCCACATCCAAATACCCGCGCTGAGCCTCTTCAATACCTTGCATGTATCCAGTCTTAACGACCAGCACCCGAAACCCGTCAGGCGCGCCTTAAACCACCCAAATTATTCAGCGCAATCCTAGCTGACGAGAATAGATAGCCAAGCGCATGCGCCAGTGTTTCCCAACAGGTCAGGTCAACCAATCCCTTGCTCTGGAGTCCGAGATCGTCTGGAACGTGCAGTCGTATTGGCCGCGCAAGATTGCCCAACCTTGCGCGGCCAGCACATTTCACCTCACACCCTGCGCCATTACGTGGACGGCTGGGTTATGTGGCCGGGTGGGGTGTTTGCGCTGGTGGAGGCGCTTGTGGGTCCGATTCCGGCCACATAATCCCGGGGTGTTATTGGCCGGCGTGGTCGAGCCATGTGAGGAGATCTTGGTCTGTTGTCCAGTCAGGCAGGGGCTCGGGGGTCAGCGGCTGGTAGGCACTTTCAATGGCGACGCGTTTCGCTTCCGTGTCGGCGCGGGCGTAGATTTCGGTGGTGGATACGTCGACGTGTCCGAGCCCATCAATATCGCGGTGCTGCGGCGGGACATGGTCCGGCAAGGTCGAGTACTGGCCTTTGCGGCCCGTCAGCCGCGGGTGTTCGCAGATGCTCTCGTGCCCGTCGAAGACCGTCACTCGGGAAGACGTCAGCCGGACCCGCAGCAGCTTGCCCGCCAACGCGAAGGGCACTGAATACCGTTGGGTGTCCGCGGTGATGTGGTAGTTCCGGCCCGCCTTGAGTTCCTTCCACTCGACGTCCTCGAACCCGGCATCGGGCAAAGGGCCGAGCATCTCCCGCTCCTCGGTGTCGAACCTCTCCCACCGGGTCGTGTCGTCGGCGCGGCGGATATCGTGGTTGATCTCCCGCACTCGCTCCTCGATCGCAGTATTCAACTCGTTCAGCGTCGTAAAGACATCGTCATCGAGGTAGCCGATGACGCGTTTGTTGACCACGTTCACCGCATTCTCGGCTGAGGCTTTATCGCGGGGTTTCTTCACTCTGGCCGGGACAATTGCTGTCTGGTAGTGATCCGCGAGCTGCTGATACCTCGCGTTGACGACCCGCTCCGCGTCGCCCTTATGGGTTTGGTGGGTGGAGGTCGTCGGGTTATCTGGCACGACGATCTGCGTCACGCCGCCGAAGAACGCGAACGCTTGAACATGCGCGTCGAGCCACGCCGGGGACTTCATATCCGCATATGCGCGGCAGAACATCAGCCCCGAAAACGGCAACACCGCGACGAACAAAATTGCCCGGACCACCTCGCCGGTGATCGTGTCGATGACATCCATCGTGTCGCCGGCCCAGTCCACCAGCATCGCCCGCCCCGGCTCATGGCGCAGCACTGCCACCAGATCGTGGGTGCGGAGGTAGCCAGTGAACAGAGCGCAGAACTGCGAGTACCCGTACTTCTTCCCCGCGTCCTTGGTGTCGACGTAGCGACGCCACGCCAGCAGCAACGTGAAGTGCCGGTTCGCTTTCATCGACGCCAGCACCCGCGACAAGTCGGGCTGGTCATACTCCTCCGACACTTTCCGGCGCCCGTCGGGAAACCAATCCGCCAGGTCGCTGTCACGGACCGCGACCGCCGAGGTGAGACCCCGCTCCTGGACCTCCTGCCGGACCCGGGCCACGTCGCGATGCGAGCACCCCGCGATCTCTACGACTTCGCGATAACTCCTCCCCTCCAACAACAACCCCAATATTTTCCGATATTCCGCCATGACCCGCCCTTAACAATGAGACGACAACGCCTTATGCGTTGTCGTCTCACAGCACAGCAGTTCACCAGGGCGAGCGCTACCGTGTTCCCGGAATCTTGCTACCAGGTCGCTGGACTAGCGCTACCAACAAGCGCTACTCGCCAGTTTAGGAACACGAGCAAACCTCATTCGTGTCCACCAAACCGGGTACGCTCCAAACCATCCCGCTGAACCTGAAGTAGACAAAAGGATGAACCCCAAAACCGCAAACATCTTCGCCACGGCAGGGATTTCGCACGTCACCACCCACGTAACTTCGGCCTAAAGGCGGTCAGTCCACAGGTTTTGACTATTTATCACGACAATGCGGGCGCGAGGTCACCCTGCCGCCCGCATGTATTCGTGGTCGCGTCTGTCAGTTCATGGGCGTCGTCAGCCAGTTTCGAAATGCCACTCGCACCGGACCATTGGTATTGGAGCCTGAAATGTAGGTTCGGAGGCCAACACCACCGGCCGATTGCAGCCCGGTCGTGGAATCCAGTGAAGTCAGTTGCCAGGCCGTAGGCTCCGTATCAACGGCCCTCCAAACCTTGGCGTTGAGCGTGGTGGGCGAGATGCCAAACACTTGGAATCTGATCTGCAGAAGATCTCCGGCCACATACATGCCCGGGAGCGCCTGCGATGCAATCGTCGTTTCGATGCCCCCATCGGTTTTGGCCAAGGTCATCGTCATTGCACCCGATTTAGAAATCCACATACTGACCCGATAATCCGCCGTTCCCACCCGTCGTCCCAGAATCGAGAAATAGGATCCTCCCCCATCGCCGATTCGATCCAGGGCCACCTGGACCCGAGTTTCCGCCGAGGAGGATGAGACGCCGTTGAGATAGGCGTACCGTGTCTGTCCCACAGCCGACGAAACAGTGCCAGCGCCGGGACTGACCGCGAAGTTGCTCGATCCGGAAGGAACCGTCCACGCACCTCCCACCGTCGCGGTCCCGAAACCATTAGTGCTGGTGCGGTTAAAATCGTCCTGCGCCAATGGCTGATTCACCGGCGGCGCCGCCGACACCGTCACGCCATGCGTCACAGCGTTCGTCGCACCCTTATCATCAGTAACCACCAACTTCACCGAATACGTCCCCGCCGCAGCATACGTATGCGACGGCGAAACACCCGTCCCCGCCACACTGCCATCACCGAAGTCCCAACCATAGGAAACGACCGACCCGTCCGGATCCGAAGAACCCGAACCGTCGAAGGACGCCACCAAATTCACCGACGACGACGCAAACGCCGCCACCGGAGGCTGATTCACCGGCGGCGCCGCCGACACCGTCACGCCATGCGTCACAGCGTTCGTCGCACCCTTGTCATCAGTAACCACCAACTTCACCGAATACGTCCCCGCCGCAGCATACGTATGCGACAGCGAAACACCCGTCCCCGCCACACTGCCATCACCGAAGTCCCAACCATAGGAAACGACCGACCCGTCCGGATCCGAAGAACCCGAACCGTCAAAGGACGCCACCAAATTCACCGCCGACGACGCAAACGCCGCCACCGGAGGCTGATTCGCCACACGGCCGGCTCCCAGAGCGAAATGATCGGCTACCGCGCTGGCACTGAGAGCTGTTGGATATACTGCCACCTCGTCGATGGTGCCCGCGAAGTAAGGCTGCGGTCCCCATGTGTTGTCTGACCCAACTCGCCAGTACCCGTCATATGGTTGGGCAGCTGTCTGCGGATTACTGCCGACGAGCTGGCCATCGACGTAGAGTTTCATTCCTTCAGCGGACTGGGTTGCCACCATATGATGCCACGCCCCATCGTTGTAGGAAGCCGTGGATGTAGTGGTATTTGTCTGCCCGGTATATACGCCAAACGTAAGCTGTCCGCTGTTTTCCATGTAGACGTGCCGATCATAATTGCTGGACAGGCCCATTTGGGAATCGCCAAAACCAATCAGCTTTCCCCCGTTCGTGGTGGTCGTGTTGAACCACAACTCCTCCGAGTAAACGGTTGGATTGGATACCCGCGCATTCCCGGACAGCAATCCCGCTGAACCATTGAACTGAACGGCTGTATTGCTCGTACCTGCAATGGCACCCGGCCGACCCAGAGTTACCCCAGCAATATACGTACCGGAGTTTCCGGCAATGCCGCTGTCGTTCGCGGTGTTACCTGTGCTCTCCCCCAGCCGCCAGTACAGGTCAGGTTCCGCTTGGAAGACGGCTTTGCCATAATTGTCTGCGGGGGCAACCGGAAGGTTCAGGGTGCGGCCAGAGGCTTGATAATGGTTTTGGACCTGCGACAAACTAAGAACAGTTGGGTACACAGCAACTTCGTCGAGGTCCCCGCTGAAGTAGCTACTGGCGGGCTGAGAAGGCCATCCATTCAAATTGTCACCACCAATTCGCCATCCGCCTGAGTACGACTGACCGGACGTCACGTCTGCGCGCTGACCGATTCGCTTGCCGTCGATGTACAGCGACATGCCGTTGGACCCCATGCTTGCGACGACCTGATGCCACTGTCCATCGTTGTAATTCGAAGCGCTCTGCAACGTTTGAGTGTTTCCGGTGTAGACGCCGAAGATCAGTTTTCCAGAGTTGTCCATGTATACGTGCCGGTCATAGCTGCCAGAATCCCCGGTTGCGCTGTTACCGAATCCGATAATCTTGCCGCCGCGGTTGCTGGTCGTCTTAAACCAGGCCTCCGTGGTGAACGTGTCGGGACCTTGCACTATCGTCTGGGTCGCGCCGTAACCGGCGTTCGTCCCATTAAAGCTGCTGGCCGTGTTGCTATCGCCGATTACGGCCCCGGCGGCGCCTCTAGTCACGCCCGACCCTAGAGCGGCATCGCTCCAGCCAGCCCAGTCGATAGCGGTCGAGCCACTGGGCTCCCCCAGTCTCCAATAAGCCGAGGCGCCGTCCTGCAAAACGCCCTGGGCATAGGCGCTGAGACTGCCCGTCGCTGCGACGGTGACTGAAACGGCCTGGGACTTGGACGTATTTCCGAACGGATCAACGGCTACGACTTGGTATGTATGGGTCGAACCCGGCATCAGCCCTGTATCCAGATAGCCCATAGCACTGCGCTGCCAGAAATTTGACAGCTTCGTCGTCGTATAAACAGGAGTCGCTGTCTTGCCATCGCGCACTAGCTGGTAGGTCAGGTTCTGGTTGTCTTTGTCCCAATTGGCCGTCCAGCTGACGCGGGCGGTTCCTGAGGAAAGACTTGCCACTGAAGGATTTGCCGCCGATCCGTTTATCTGCGGACCTTCCTTGTTGGGTGCGATGTCTTTTTTAGCAAACCGAACAATGCCCTGCTGGGCTTTTCCATTTACCTTGGGAAATTCACCGCCAAGAATCACATAGTCAGAGTTTCCGGTGACGTTCCATGCGGCTTGTGACTGGCCGGTGAATGTTCCAACTTCAAGGTCTGGGTACCACTGGAGGAGAGACGGATCCGGGGTCCCGGCAAAGTTGTAGTACCCGTAGGGATCGTTCGTAATCGTCCCCGTAGCTGCCTTGCTGAATGCGAGTGCGTGGTGGAACGTCCATGTTGGCGACGTTTGTGGGAACGCGCCAATGTTGCCACAATAATGCGCGTGACTTACGGTATAAACGGCTGTTTCGGCGGCGTAAACGCCGTATGTGTCACCGTGGCAATCTTCGACCCATTTGATGCTTCCAGTCGCCCAGTCGGCTGAAAATGTTCCTTCCAAATTCCCGCCAGCGCCGAAAACGTATCCCGTGCCGTAAATGTTGGGGCCGTCCGACGACAAGCTCAGGATCGATGCTTTAGCACCACCATTGCGGATCAGCCCGTTAGCCGCCCACGGCAACAGCCCTCCATTGAGGGTGTCGAGGGCACCAAGCCCGTAACCCGGGTCACTCGAACCATTCAAGGTAGTAAAGCTCCCGCCGACCACTACCTTGGAGCTATCCGGTGACAGCAGCATGGTGTTGATATCCCCACCGGCGGGGACAGGGTTCCAAGGCAGCAAGGTAGCATTTGCAGCGGTGACTGCCGCCAACTTCGTACGGCTGACCGACCCAACTCCACTGAACCACCCGCCCATGTACACCTTGTCATTTGAAGCGGTGATGGCGACGACGCGGGAATTGACCTTCGGCGCCCAAGAAGAAATGAGCGCCCCTGTCGATGGGGTGAGGGCTGCGACGTAAGGACGAGCCACACCGTTGACTTGCGAAAAGGCGCCGCCTACATACAGACGGGTGCCATCTGGCGAAGCCACAATAGTCTTGGCCATGCCGTTAAGGCTTGCAGTAAAAGAATTTATGAGGTTTCCCGTGGTGAGGTCATACGCGAGAATATTGTTGCGTGCCACGGTGTTGGTTCCGGGCGCAGAGCCCGCTGGCCTGGCAGTAGTGAACTGGCCGACCGCATATGCCGTGTTGCCTATGATCGCCTGCTGCCACACGATCCCGTCGATCTGGACGGTCGGTAGTGCATCGGCCGACACGGTCAGCGGCGTCGCGGGATTGGCCGGGTCCACAGGTGCTGTGTCGGCCATAGCCGCGGGTACTGCCACCGCAGCAACGGAAAGAGCCACCGCAACGGAAACTAAGATGCCAAATATCTTTTTTGTTGCGCCGCTCACCACGGTGCCGAATCCACCGGGACTGGCTATGCTCTCGTATCTCGGTACCGCTTTCATGGCTTTCCTTCTACTTGTGGCGCTGCGCCCTCAAACGCCGCGATGGTGGAATTTACTTCGAAATTTACAAGGATCCGCACAACCCCGCGCTGGTTTTGCGGGACAAGGTATACGTACGTCCCGGAACCTGATTGCCCCGGCAATATACTGTCCGTGAACCCTGATACTCCCGGCCCGCTCAGTGATATTGCGGGAACGTTATCCGTGCCTGTGCCCACGTTCACCACAACATTCGCAGTGGATATTGAACCTGCTGTTTGATTGTGGATGGTGACGGTGAAACGAAGCGAGGGGCCGGAAATTTCGCCGGGTCCACTTGCCTCCCCGGACACTGCCTCGATGGAGGAGATCTTTGCAGTAATGCCGTCGGCAACTGAAGAAGAGTGATCCAGCGGTACGGCTGCCGCTACGGGCTGATCTACTGTCGCGAGCTGCGCGGCGCCGGCCGGAGCGGAGGCCGCGGTGGCCGGACCAGCCGCCGGCGGCTTGTTCCCTGCTGGAGGATGCGACGGCGAGCCTTCCGCCGTGGGTTGTGGATCTACTGGTGCTGCGGCCGATGGAGCTGCACTTGTCGCACCGGCGGCTGCAGTCGCAACCGCGACCGATGATGCTGCCGATGAACTCTGGGCAATGGCACTCCTGCTGGCCGTTCGTCCCTGGCTGGAAGACCAAACCGCACCTGCTGCACCGAGGACGATTAGCACTACAAGGACAAGGACAACAGTAACCACGGTGCGTCCGGTGCGTTTCCCAGCCGCATCGGCGGGGCTCTCGGAATCGATCATCTTCCGCCTCCTCGACGGGACGAAATTTGGTCAGTTCCGACTGTTCTGAGCTCTCGGAACCACTTCAGTGACGCGAGGATGAAGAATCCTGCGGTGGCGATTGTTATCAGCGTGTAAAGCACGAGGAAAGCGGGTAAGGCACCTAGAAGAATAAAGGAGAGGCATAGAACCCCGTAGTCCATTGGAATTACGAGGACCGATCGCACCCAGGATGATCGTCCTCCGGCCGCGTCAGCCGCTGGGGTTGAGGTTCCCAGCTGGCGCCGCAACTGCTCGGTAAGGATCATTCCGAAAAAGAGTGCCGCCCCGACGATGGTTGCTGCCAGCGGTACCAGCAGCCATATCTGGGCAACGGATTCAAATCGATACATTCCCACCGCCAGGAAAATAGGGAGCGCCGAAATCTTGATCGCATCCGCCATGTGGTCGAGCCATTCGCCAGCAGGGCTACCGCCGCCGCGTAACCTCGCCAGTTGTCCATCGGCAGAATCAAAGGCATAGCCGACGACCAAGAACAACGCCACCGCAAAACCAAGCGCCCAAGACGGCGGGTACACGGCCAACAAGATAATGCCGATGTAGGTGAACGCGGCGCTAATAAGGGTGACGGTATTGGGAGTGAATCCGGCCCGATAGGCCCATGCCGCCAGCAGTCTGCCCAACTTTCTGTTGATGAAGCGGGAATAGGCGGGAGCGTGCAGGCCAGCTTTTTTTTGAGCGGAGGCTAGGCGCCCGAGGGTCTCGCGGTAGGCTTCTGTCCGACGAGCGGCACGTCCTGAGGTCGCATCCAAAGCTGACATCACAACCCCTGGTCCTGCAGCAGGCCGTACGACGGTGCCGTGTCTTTGAAATGGCGTCGTCCTTTGCCTCGCTGCCGATGCAGAATACCCGTGATAATGTCTCGGCATAGCTGCTCATACCCCTCGGCTATGTCATCCCAGCTATACAGCTTTGCCCGCCGCCCTGCAGCGGCGCCCCGTGAGACTAGGCCGGAGGAACATCGTTCAGCCTTTTCTGTGAGGACGGAAACGTCCTCCACGGTGGAAAAATACTCGCCCGCATCGCCAAGGACTTCGCGATTAAACCCGACGTCGAATGCGTTCGTGGCAGCGCCGGCACCCATCGCACGCAACAAGCTCGGATTGGTACCTCCCACCGAATGCCCATGCCAGTACACCAGAGCATTCGCATAGAGCTCGTCCAGCAGCTCCTGATCCCACACGCCACCGATGAACTGGACGCGCTCATCACCGAGAGCGTGCAGAGTGCCCGTATATTCCTCGGCGTATGGGTGCGATCCCACGACGATCAAGGGCAACCTTGCACGACTGTGCGTGTAACCCTCCACAATAATGTGGACGTGATTCTCTGGCAGGAAACGCGCAACGACCAAGTGATAACCTCGAGGACTCAACCCCAGAGATTTAATCCTGTCGCTCCTGCCATGCTCCAGAATGGGAGCACCATAAGTGAGCAGGGATGTGTCCGCACCGAACTCGGACCTGTAGTAGTCCTGTATCCCTACCGCATCGGCTATTAATGCGTCGGAAAGGCGAACCGAGAGCGCTTCCGCGGCGCGATAATATTTGCGTCCTAGCTTGCCCCATCTTGCTCGCTGCCACTCCAGACCGTCCACGTGCGTTGCTACAGGAATGTTCGCCGCCCTTAGAAACGGCAGCCACGGTGAATTGGCAGCATTAAAAAGAATGGCTGCATCGACGCGATGGGACAGAATGTGACCGACGGACAAACCCGCATGCCCGACGGTCTCAAGGGCACGCTTTCGGGGTGCCGGCAGGTGCACCAGTCGCATTCCCAAGTATTCCTTGCGGATCGGTTCGCCAGGCTGCTGATTCCGGCAATAGACGACGACGTCGTGTCCCCTAGCAGCCAATCGGCTCCCGACTTCTTCAACACACGTTTCAAAACCACCGTAGCGTGCCGGGACGCCGCGGGTGCCGACGAGTGCTATTCGCATGGAGGAACGATCTGATGCTTTCATTTTCATTTTTCATCCCCAGGATTGATATTTTCTGTGCAGCGAGACCGTGCAGCGACCGGCCGAGGGCCGTAGACAAATTTTCTAAGGTGTGTGTTGCAGGAGGGAGCCGCTAAGGAAGCCGGAGTTCAGGACCTCCAGACTTCTTTTAAGGACGGTGCTGGATGTGTGAACCGTGTACGGAAAATAGACGACTTCCACACCAACCGCTGCGAAATCACGCTCTAAAGCGAGACCTCTTTCCGTTCCGCGCCAGTCGTCGCCTTTGAAGAGGATGTCGAAGGGGAAATTACGCCAGGTATCCAACTTGCTGGGATGAACCTCAGCAACCGCCTCGTCGACGAAGCGGATGCTTCTAACAATTTCCAGCCGCTCAGCTAATGGAATTACCGGAGGATTACCCTTGGTCGCTATGAGGAGGTCATCAGCCACGACGCCTGCGATCAGGTAATCGCACCGCGCCTTGGCATGCCGGAGCAAATTCAGGTGGCCAACGTGAAAAAGATCGAAGGCTCCTGGTGCATAACCTACTCTGGTGCCCATGACATACCTTTCAGTAAGCGCCGACGGGAGAGCGCATGGCACGGAAAGTCCGCCACATGATGATGAGGTCGCCGGTGAAGGACCAGTTCTCCACGTAGTAAAGGTCCAGCCGGATGCTCTCTTCCCAGTCCAGCGTGGAGCGGCCGTTGATTTGCCACAGACCGGTGATACCAGGTTTGATCAGCAGCCGCCGGTTGGTGAACTTTTCATACGTCGCCACTTCTTCCGGCAGCGGTGGCCGCGGGCCGACCAGGCTCATGTCGCCCATCAGGACGTTCCAGAATTGAGGGAGCTCGTCGAGGGAATATTTTCGCATCCAGCGCCCACAGGAGGTAACGCGGGGATCCTTGCGGATCTTGAAGAGCGAGCCGGCTCCCTCGTTCTGTCCACGGAGGCCGTCGAGCTCATCTTGGGCGTTGCGGACCATGGAACGGAACTTGAGCATCTCGAAGTTGTTTCCTTCCCGGCCAACGCGCTCCTGGCGGAAAATTACCGGACCGGGGCTGTCGCGCCAGACGACAACCGACAAAACCGCAAGGATGGGCGAGATGACCAGCAGAGCCACCGCGGAGATAATCACATCGACAATCCGCTTGAAGAAGTGCTTTCCACCTGCGTATTGAGGCAGTTCAACGTGCGTTAAGGGCAGCCCTTCAACCGGACGCATATGAATTCTGGGCCCGGCGACGTTGGTCAGGCTAGAGGCAAGGACCAATTCCGTGCGGCTATCTTCGAGGCGCCATCCGAGTTCACGAATGTACCTTGCCCCACCGGGGACGGGACCGGCAACTATCACGGCGTCCGCGGCTGTTACCGCTACTATCCTGCCCACGTCAGCCAAGGTAGAGAGTACCGGGATCCGGTACCACGGCGGTTTCAATTCCATCGATGCATCTAGGACGGGAAGCGCTGCCCCCGCGATCTGGTACCCGACACCCGGATTCTTCGCCACCTGCTGAAGGACGTATTCAACGTCCGCCGGGTCTCCGATCACCACGACCCTCGCCAGGTACTTCCCACAGGCACGCTGTTTGTTCAGCCACTGACGCCAAAGCCACCGGCTGGCCGAGAGAAGTGCGAGGCCCAACGGCAGGGCGATGGCGAAATAACCTCTAACCACTTCGACGCGGAAGACGACCATAACGATGGCCAGGGCGCCAAAAAGCTTGAATGTCGCTTCGATCAAGCGCTTATATTCGGTGGCGCCGACCCCGAATATTCGGCTGTCCCTGGTACGGTAAACGTCGAGGGAGACGATCCAAGCGACTAAGATGAAGGCGGAGAGCCACACGTAGCTTGTCTCCGGGTTCCGGAGTCGGGAGTCAGGTCCATCAACGCCGAACCGTCCAAGGTACGCAATCAAGACGACAGTCACGACCGACAGGGAATCGGTGACGCGGAGCCTGAGCTTGTAGTCCTTCCACCACGTCGCGGCAGGTACGGCCGAGTGCGCCAACCCCGTGGCCGAAGTGTCGTCCCACACGCTGTGCTTCGCCCGTGCGGTTGGAGCTGGCGTGGTAGCGGCGACGGTCTGTGCTGATGCCGCCGGGCCGCCGACGGGGACAGTGATACGAATCTTGGGATTGGTTCGCAGACGGCCGCGGAACGGGACCCGGGACTTGAGCTCGCTCATTGGAAGTCCAAAATTGTCCGGCACCCGTTGGGAAAACGCCCAAGGCTGGAGGTCTGGGTAAAAAGGGGAACCGACGACGGCTGGGGGAAAGCCCTGGTCTCAGAAGGCTTATCCGCCGCCGGCTCCGTCATGGGGGGCCGCATGATGGGTGCAGACCGTGTGTACCGCTGTGATCTTGCTTCGGCGCGGATGGACCGGAAGGGGCACGTGGCCCGCAGCGCTGGACATTCATGAACAACCATCTGAGACCTTCTATTTACTTGAGGCATTCCTTGTTTCAAGTAAAGAAGAATGTGCGTGTTCCCGCACGAGTATGGACTACTCGTCTTCTGCTGCCTCGTCAGCAAGGTCGGGAGCCCGTATACGTGCTTCGTCAACGAAAATTACACACCGGTTGCTCCAAGTAGTCGCAAACATGCTGAGTAGGGCCACCTCAATTACTTGGTTTAGCGTGTAAAAAAGCGAATACACTAAGTGAGGTTCGCAGGGCACGTGAGTAGCCTCGCCAGACTGACCATGAGATAGGGCAGAAACGGAGCTCAACATCCGGCGAAGAGCCTGGCATTGGCCAGAAAACCGCTCCACAGAGGGTCCGAGTGTCAGAAGCGTGCGACCCCGCCGAGTTCCTCACGGCCGCTGACTCCCAGCTTCGCGTAGCTACGGTACAAGTGGCCCTGTACCGTGCGAATTGACACGTGCAGCCTTGCGGCAATCTGCTTGTCCGTAAGCCCTAAAGCGGCGAGGGTTAGTGCGTCTCTTTCGCGGTCGGTGAGGGCGTGATGGTCCCCCCGCTGTGTGGCGACCTGTTCTCCCACATCGAGTTCGATCTTGGACCACTGGAGGCCGGCAAGAGCCGACTGCCTGCTTTCCTTGCTCATACCGCTCTTTGCTGATTTTAGCGCGGCAGCGTAGGCGGTGGCAGCATGGCCGGGCATGTCTGCCTGCCGAAATGCGTGGCCGGCCTGCAAATATTCAGCAGCGCTGCCGCCGGCCAAAGCACGGGCATAGGTGCAGAGTGCTCCGGCCCAAGGACCTTCCATGGATTCGGCCAGCTCGCCAAATCGATCCAAGCGGCTGCGGTCGCCGAGACCAATGCAGAGCTCCAACGCGTGTAGTTCAAGGGCGACGGCGCCGCTGGCCGCGGCCGCGTCGGCCGCGCGCTGCAGTGCCAGCAGCCCGTCGCCGTTGGCCCGGAGCAGTTCCATGCCGGCGTCGAAGAACCCCTGCGCCTGCGCTGACGTGAGGTACATGCCGCCGCAGTGCGAGGCGGCATAGTCTTTTGCCAGCCTTTCGGCTTCCCGGAGGTTCCCGATCCTGACCGAGGCGTAAAAAGCCAGGGCTGCGCAGAGCCGGAACAATTGGCGCTCGTCGCAGAGTCGGAGTTCTTCCAGTGCAGGAACCAAAAGTTGCAGCGCCTGGCGCACCCTGCCCTGCCGAACGGCGACATATCCGAGAACGGTGTTCACCGCCCCGCCAAACGTCACCACCCCCGAGCGGCCGGTCATGGCGTTCCCGTCGAGGAGAGTCCGGGTCAAGGGCCAGTCTCCGGCGACCAAGGCGCAGGCAATGTAGCGTTCCACCACTATTTCGGTGGTTGACGTCACGTCGTTGCTGTCCGGTTGCACGAGCGAGAGAGCGGTCGCGGCACTGAGCTGCCCACGGACCGGGAACCCGAGCACGCAATTCCGTTCCGCCTCCAGAGCCAGCGCAACGGCCGTCGTCAGCCTCCCATGCACGCCGTCGTCGGGCTGCTGCGTCCTCGACAGCAGTGGTTGCAAAGTTGAGCCCATGGAGTCGTAAGCGCCGATAAAAGATTGTTTCAGCGCGAGCATCAGCGCGGCACGTGCAGAGGTGACGGCCAAAATCCGCTCAGCATTTTCCGGCCTAAGCTCAGCCAGCTTCACACCGGAACGACGCAGGAGTTCTGCCGCCTGCTCAACCGATATATCAGCGTTCTGCCGCGCAGCGACGACCTGTGGCAGAAATATGGTCCCCGGCATAATCTGGGAAAGTTCAACCCCGACATGATGTTTCTTGTCCAGCAGGGCCGCGGCCCGGGCATACTGTCCCATGCGGAAGTAGACACGGCTCATCACCAGGTTCTTTGCGGCTGTCAGCAGCGGATCCTGAATCGCCGCGGTGATTTGCAACGCGAGTGCTCCTTCGTTGAGCCCGCAGGCCAGTTCCGCTGCCCGTAAGAGCTGATTCTCGGGGACGGGCATTCCGCAGCTCAACGACCACGTCACCGTCCGAAGCAGGGAGTGGGGGTTTGCCGGGTCACCCTCCAACTTCGCAGCCAATAACTGTCGCAGCTGCATGCTTCGAGCCGCCGGAACCAGCTCCCTGAGGACCTCGGCGTAGACGGGATTAAGCGGGCGCACGGATGGCTCAGGAGGTCCGGATACAACTATGAGCCGGTGTTCCAGCAGTTCGGCCAGTACGGGTTCGGCAAAGAGCTCTTCGATCACAGTCAGGCTTACCGGTTCAGCCAACGAAATCAGGGTCAAGGCATCCCGCGCAGGCGCGGAAATGCGCATCAGTTGCCGCCTGACTACCTCCATCAGGTCCTGGCTTTGTTTAGGCGGCGGACCTATCATCAACCACAGCCCGTTGCGCTCCACCAAAGTTCCCAGGCGCAGCGCATCGCGGAGCAAGGCTGTCAGCAGCAAGGGATTCCCGCCGGATCCGAAGAGGAGGCTTTGAACAGCACTTTCCAGTACCTCTCCGCTCAGCAGGCCCTTGCAGAGCTGACGGGCCTCCGTGCTGTTCAACGGCAGCAGATCAAAGCGTTCTGCGGCTCCGTCGCGCCACAGCTCCAGAAGGGGTCCGGGTATTCCAGGATTGGGCTTACAACTGGCAGCCAACTTCGCCCAGCCGGCGAGGACCAGCTGGGCAACTAAACCGGCGGTGGCATCATCGAGGGCGTGGGCGTCATCAATGAGGAGCAATACGGGTTTAGCGGATTCCTCGCCGAGCTGAAACTGCGCCCAAAGGGTCCTGAGCAATGCGATCGGGGATGACATGTCAGCAGGCGAAGCATCGCGCAAGTAGGGGGCCAGTGCACCATAAGGGACCTGAGTAAGCGACGGGCTACTGTGAATCGCCACGATGGCCACCTCGCCGTCGATCTCGTCACCGAGCCGGTGCAGTAGCGACGACGCACCAAGTCCCATATCCGCCACCACAAAAACGGCAGGACAGTCCTTCGAACGAAGTGACTGCACGACGGCGGCCAAGATACCTCCGCGGTCAACCCATGCGTCAGTCATCAGGCCGCTGGCGGCAGCGCTCAACCGACGCCGCCTCGTCCATCGTATCGGCGCGGCAGCAGATAATCCTAGGGCACATCGTCCAGCTCGCCCCTGGACCGTACGCCGAGTTTGCTGAATATCTGATAAAGGTGGCCCTCCACAGTGCGCACCGAAACCTCGAGCCGGTCCGCCATCTCGCGATTACTCAACCCTCCGCGGACAAGTTTCACCACTTGCCGTTCCCGCGGAGTCAGCTTAGGGCCTTCTGTGTGCGGCACCAGCGGCACGAGCGGCAGACCGGCGCGCAGTTGGTCCAGGCGATGCTGCGCGTTGCGTACCGTCACGGCGTCTCCGGATTCCCGGGCACATTCCATGGCCAGCACAACACATCTCGCTTCCACCGCCTTCAGGACCAATTCATGAGCCGTATCGGCTGCCTGGAGGAGAACCGCCGGGTCCTTGACGCGGCTCCCACTGGCGACCAGTCGCGAGAGCGCCGCCATGGGACCCTGCCGCCGCTTGGATGCCTCTTCGAGAAGGAGATATTCCTCTGCCGTTCCGTGCATCGTTGCCCCGAAAAGACTCGTGGAAGCCATGGTGTAGCGCCCGCAGGCCATGTCGCGGCTTGCCGACTCTACGAGTTTTTGTTTGGCGGTGGACTCGCCCAGCCAACGGCGGGCCATCAGATCACAGAACATTGCCAACGACGCCGTCACCCAAGAAATATTCTTCCGGCAGGCGGAGGCGAGGCCAAGGTACCGGCGGGCTTCGACGGCGTCGTCGACCTGGGCGAAGGCGAATGCCAGGGCAGAATACGCCAGCACCGGGGCATTGAAGCTGCTGCTGATTTCAAGCTGGGCCACCGCCGATAGTAGGGGATCCATCGCCAAGTCACCGCGTCCAGCGAACGTGTAAGCAACGCCCAGTGCAAGCTCCGTCGCGCCGCCGCGGTACCGCAGAGCTTCTGGTCTGCGGTCAAGGCTGGCCGTCAGCATAGCGACGCACTCCATCCAGCGGCCGCTCAGCAGAAGGGCAGTGAAATGCCCCTCGGTGAGCCAGTCACGCATGATGCCCCGGCCGTCTGCCTTTTGGGCGTCCGACTCCAACCTTTCGGCCAATTCGACCGCGTCTATTTCGCGACCGGTAAGCGCCCGAACCAAAACCAGCAGGCTACCGCAGTCAATCCGGATTTCGGACGCCGTGCCCGTCCGGAAGATCGTTTCCAGTTCCTCGGCGATGCCGGTGAAATTTCCTCGGTGGACGGAGGCTTCAATGCGGGCCAGGGCCAAGCGTTCACCCGCGACGGTTACGTCCTTCGCTGTCACGTGTTGGGACAGATCGGTCACGCGGCACTCGATCTCGTCCCGTGCAGCGGCAAGCAGAGCGTCGATGCGTTGATATCCCCCCGGAATCCAGAGCAGGCTGTGGCAACGGTGCAGAATATAGTTGGCGTAATCCGGCAATGACAATCCCGCCAGTTCCCCCCGCCTGACTGTGTCGAGGACCTCAATCGCTGCTTCGTGGTCAGCCAAGATGAAATAGGCCGCTGATCTTTGCTCAGCAGCAGCAACCCACTGGTCGTCGGATCGCTGTACCTGCTCGGCGCATCGCAGGGCAAACACCGGGTCGAAATGTGCGTTGGCCGCAGCCGCTGCGGCCAGGGCGACTGAAGGTTCCAACGGGGCCCCGCAGTCGATGGTCCAGGCAGCGTAGGTGAGAATTTCCTGAGTCGTCATGATTTCGCCCACCGCGCCGGTCAACCGCGAAAATAACGCGTGAAGTTCCCGTCGGCGCGCCATATCCAGTCCCGCACGAATCACTTCCCCCATAAACGGCTCACCGAAAGAAACCCATTGCGTGCCTGACCTTGCCACACTTAGGTGACCGGACTCCTCCATAGCTGCAATCAGCGACGCGTCCATCAGCTTCACCAGGGTCGACAGTCGGACTTGCCGCGCCAAGGCCAGATACTCAATCACATCCCGTACCTCCCGCGGCTGATGATACATTCGGGAACGGACGAGGTCCTCCAACACGGACGGGGCACCAACGGACACCTCGTTATTGATGGTCCAGACGCTGCCCCTACAGTGCAGGGCACCGGTGTGGAGCTGCTCGCTCACTGTCGCGTGCAGTACTAGGGGGTTTCCGCCACTGGAAGCATGAAGAATTCGCACTAAAGCGGTAGTCACCTGACCGTCCAGCACACCCTCCAGCAGCTGGCGGACTTCATCTCGGGAAAAAACATCCAGCCGGACATGTTTCAAGCTGGCCCTCTTGATCAACCAGATAATATCTTCCGGTAATTCACTCTCATGCCGGGTCACAACGAGAACCTTGGCCGATTCGCTCAGAAGCAGATGCATGATGACGGCCAGACTCTGCTCGTCCACGCCACTGATGCTGTCGAGAATGAGCAGTACCGGTTTCCCATCTGATTCCTTCCGGATCAAGTCCGTGATGGCGCAGATAGTCGCGGCGGGTGAGTCCGAGATCGTGGCGGGCATCCGCGCCAGCAGGAATGCCAGAACGCCGTACGGACGGGCGGTTCCGCTCGTGGACCCGTGCAAATGCACGATGGAATGGTCCGGAGCCAGCGCGGTCTCCACAGCGCGGGCGAGAGTTGTCTTGCCTATCCCCTGCGCGCCGGTAACGGCGATCCCTTGACAGGCCGGATCCCGGACCGCTCCGATGGCCTCGGCAACCTTGTCCTGTCGCACGACAGATGACCAGTTGCGTCGCTCGGACGCCCCCATCGACCTTCGTGCTTCTCTCCCGGACGCGAACAACAACGGCTCCTGAAAGGCAGAAAAATTCCCCACGCGCACCCTTTTCCCGTATCCGCGAATTGAGACATTTTCACGGCAGGTATGCTCAGGTTATCCCGGATTGGACGTTTAATGAATAGAACGAAACAAATCGGTGAATTGTTCAGGAACCAGCGCCGTGGAATTTCTGCTGTGCCTCCAGTAAGCCGCCGACAATCATGAGTTCGACGGCATCCGCGGCGGCATCGATCAGGAAGGGGAGGTCCTTGACCTCGGTGGAGGAGAAGTCCTTTAACACGTGGGTCGCTGCGTCCGAGCGGCCCGGCGGCCGACCGACTCCCACGCGAACACGGTAGTAGTCTTTGCTGCCCAGTGCGCTGGACATGTCGCGGAGCCCGTTGTGGCCGCCTTCTCCCCCACCGATCTTGAGCTTGATGGTGTTAAACGGGATATCAATCTCGTCGTGGACGGCGATGATCTGGTCGGGGCCGAGATCAAAGAACTTTGCCAACCCGGCGGCCGGGCCGCCGGAAAGATTCATAAAGGTCATCGACTTGGCCAGGATCAGCTTCGACCCGCCGATGCCCAGCCGTCCCTCGGCCACCAAGGCACGCACCTTGTGCTTCTTGAAGGAGGCCCCCATCCGCCGGGCCAGTTCTTCGACCACCAGATAGCCGATATTGTGCCGGTTACGACTGTAGTCGGGCCCGGGATTCCCGAGCCCGACTACAAGCCAGGTGTTACTCATCTGACGTATGCGGCTGCAGCTATTACTCGGCAGCAGGAGCGTCGGCGGCGGGAGCCTCGGCGACTTCGCCCAGATCCTGCTCTTCGGGCTCGGAGATGTTTACGATCAACAGTTCCGGATCAGCCAGCAGAACGGAACCGGCCGGCAGCACCAGGTCAGCGGCGTAGATGTGCGCACCGGCCTCGCGCCCGGCGATGTCGACCTCGACGTGCTTGGGCAGGTTGGTGGCTTCCGCCTCCAGGGAAATGGTGACTTCCTCCTGGTAGGTGGCGGCGCCCGGGGCGACTTCACCGACCAGAATGACGGGGACGTCGACGATGACTTTCTCGCCCTTGCGGACCGTGAGCAGATCGATGTGTTCGATGATCTGCAGCAGCGGGTCGCGCTGGATGTCCTTGACCAGGGCGAGGTGCTCTTCGCCCTGAATGTCCAGCGTCAGCAGCGCGTTGGCTCCGCGCACTGCGCGCGTTGCCTGGCGTTCCGGGACAGTGATATGGATCGGCGTGGCGCCATGTCCGTAAATGACCGCGGGGATCTGGTTTGCACGGCGGGCACGGCGGGCTGAACCCTTGCCGAACTCGGTGCGGATGACGGCGACGAGCTTCTGCTCGTCCTTCTTGATAGCTTTCTCAGCCATGCTGGCTCCTTCATATCGTTTGTCGTTGATCAGCGGTGGTCCCGGGTCGAAACCTGGGGCCGTAACTGTGGCCTAAACCGAGCCGACACGCCGAACGCGAAGGAGCTTCAGACCCAGTCGATAACGGACTCGCGGCCGCGAACGGCCTCGATCCCTCGCCAAGGTATCGTCAACAACCATACCAGTACCGTTCGGGCTGGAGGCACCAGTCGGTCTGCACGGCACCTCGGACGGGAAATAAGCCGCCGGGATTAAGCCTGGCCGTCGAACAGCGACGTGACCGAACCGTCCTCAAACACTTCCCGGATGGCGCGCGCGATCAGCGGCGCGATCGAGAGCACCGTCAGCTGCGGGAAGCGCTTTTCCGCCGTGATCGGCAAGGTGTTGGTCACCACCACTTCGCGGGCACCGCTTTCCGCCAGGCGCTTGGCCGCCGGGCCGGAGAATACGCCGTGCGTGGCCGCGATGATGACGTCCTTGGCCCCGGCGTTCTTGAGGACCTGGACGGCGCCGGAAATGGTTCCACCGGTGTCGATCATGTCATCGATCAGCACGCAGGTACGGCCCTGGACCTGCCCCACCACCGTCTTGGACATGGCCTGGTTCGGCACCGTCAGATCGCGGCTCTTGTGCACAAAAGCCAGCGGCGCTCCGCCGAGGCGTTCGGCCCACTGTTCCGCCACGCGGACCCGGCCGGTGTCCGGGGATACCACCGTGACATTGTCGCCGTCGACGCGGGTTCGAATGTAATCCGCCAGCAGCGGGATGGCCATCAGATGGTCCACCGGACCGTCGAAGAAACCCTGAATCTGCGACGTGTGCAGGTCGACGCTCATGATGCGGTTTGCGCCGGCGGTTTTGTACAGGTCAGCGACCAGCCGCGCGGAGATCGGTTCACGCCCCCGGCCCTTCTTGTCCTGGCGGGCGTACGGGTAGAACGGGGACACCACGGTAATGCGCTTGGCGGACGCCCGCTTGAGCGAATCGACCATGATCAGCTGTTCCATCAGCCAGTTGTTCAACGGAGCCGGGTGTGCCTGCAGGACGAAAACGTCCGTACCCCGGACGCTTTCGGCGGACCGGACGTAGATCTCTCCGTTGGCGAAATCGTAGGCATCGATGGGCAGCAGTTCGGTGCCCAGCTCCCTGGCGATTTCCTGCGCCAGTTCCGGGTGCGCCCGGCCGGCAGCAAGTACCAGTTTCTTCTCGCCGTGTACCGTAATTCCGCTCATTCGTGTGTGCCCTCTTCTGTAGATGCCTGGATGCGTGAGGAGTTGGGGTCCGTACTCGCGGCGGAAACGGAGCGTGCATGCTGGGCAGAGACGGAATCCGGCCGTTTCGCCAGCGTCCAGCCTTCCATATTGCGCTGCGGGGAGGCGTTGACGCTCAGCGCGCCGGCCGGTACGTCCTTGCGGATAACGGTGCCGGCTCCGCTGTAGGCACCATTGCCGACACTGACCGGGGCGACGAAGACGGTATTGGAGCCGGTCCGCACGCCCGAGCCGATGACCGTGCGGTGCTTGTTTTCGCCGTCGTAATTCGCGGTGATGTTGCCGCAGCCGATGTTGGTGTCTTCGCCGATCTCGGCGTCGCCGGCGTAGCCCAGGTGCGAGAGCTTGGAGCCGCGGCCGATGGTGACGTTTTTGGTTTCGTAGAAGGCGCCGATCTTGCCGTCCGCGCCCAAATCGGTGCCCGGACGCAGGTAGGTGAACGGGCCCACATGGGCGTGCGCGCCGATTCTGGCGCCGCTGCCGTGCGTCCGCGTCACCTCGGCGCCCGCACCGATCTGCACATCCGTCAACGTGCTGTCGGGGCCGACGACGGCGTCCCTGGCTATGACGCAGGAGCCGTGCAGTTGAGTGCCGGGCAGGATCGTGACGTCCTCCGCCAGGCGCACCGTGGAGTCAATCCAGGTGCTGGCCGGATCAACAATCGTCACGCCGGCACGCATCCAGGCCATCACAGTGCGCCGATTATGTTCCACGCCGAGCGCAGCGAGCTGGACGCGGTCGTTGGCTCCCTCGACCTGCCAGCGGTCCGCGGTCACGACGGCGGCGACCCGTCCGCCGTCGTTCCTTGCGATCGACAGGACATCGGTGAGGTACATTTCGCCCTGCGAATTATCCGCGGTGACGCGGCCAAGCGCGGCACGGAGCACGGCGGCGTCAAAGGCGTAAATGCCGGAGTTGATTTCCCTGATGTCCCGTTCCGCGGCGTCGGCGTCCTTGTGCTCGCGGATCCCCAGCACCGTCCCGTCGCCGGTGCGCAGAATCCGGCCGTAGCCGCTGGCGTCCTCCAGCACCGCGGTCAGCACCGTCACCGCATTCCGGTCCGTGCTGTGCACCTCAATAAGCTCGGCCAACAGGGCAGTTGTGAGCAACGGCACATCACCATACGTCACCACAACGGTGCCGGCCAACGTGTCCGGAAGGGCTTCCAGCGCCGCCTGCACCGCCCGTCCGGTACCGGGAACATGGTCCTGGTCAACTATCACCGCGGCCGGGTCCATGGCCGCAATGTGTTCGGCGACCAGATCGCGTTCATGGCGGACGACGGCGACAAGAACCTCGGGATCGAGGGCTCGGGCCGCGGCGAGCGCGTGCCCGATCATCGATAGTCCGCCGATTTCATGCAAAATCTTGGGCTTCCGGGACTTCATCCTGGTGCCCGCGCCTGCGGCGAGAATGATCACCGCAGCCGGCCCCGTGGGGGGTGCCACTGTTCCTGCTGGGGTCATTCCTGCTGCATTTTTCGGCACTTCACTGGTGTTGCGGGGGCTCACTAAGTGGCGCTCCTACCCGGACTGAATCCGTCGTCTAGCTGGGCAAAGGGTTAACGCAATATTACGCGCCCGCCATTGCGTGGCCGTTCCGCCCATAGGATTCGAACCTATACTCCACAGCTCCAAAGGCTGGGGTGCTGCCATTACACCAGGGCGGACCATGCCGTCGCCGCTGATTCCACTTACGACACGGGCCCGGTGGGGGCCGTCGCTATGCGGGCGGCCGCACGAGTATCTAGTTTGCCACGCCGCCGGGCCTGCCCGCGACTCGGGACCATGAGTCGCCTCGGAATCCGTTCGGCAGGTATGGCGAGCTTCACGTTACCAAGCTCACCACACCTGCCGAATGGATCACCATCGAAGGGGTCAGTGCGGCCCCTGCCAGCCGTGCCGTTGGAGGGCCTGAACAAAGAAGCCGATGACCCATTCCTCGCCAATCTCCATGTCCCGTGCGTAGATCTTCACCTGCAACCATCCCATTTCCGCCGTCAGGGAATCCCGCCGCCTGTCCGAAGCCTGTTTGTGCGGCGTGAGGTGATGACGGCCTTCGTACTCCGCGCACACCTTGAATTCCGCGCAGGCGAGATCGACCCATACCGGCGGCGTTCCATAATCGCCTTCAACCGGAAAATTGGGTACAAAGTCGGGTAAGTTGGAACCCCAAAGCATCAATCTGAGCCTGGTCTCCGGCGGAGAATCCACTCCCACCCGCATCATGGTCAGTGCCTGCCGGGCCTTTGCCAGACCCGGCCTGCCCCGCGTGGCACCGACGTATTCGCGCAACTCTGTCAAAGACACACGAGGATTCTGGCTGCGGCCGAATCCGCGCTGATGGCCGCAGATGAGATGATCGCCAGCGACGACTAAATCCTCCAACGGCAAGAGCTGCGCTAAATCCAGCCAAGTTCTGGCAAGGGTGGTGATGGGTAGGCCGCTAAACAATGTGGTTTCGTCCCCACCCAGCGCGCATTGATGGCCGCGAATTCCCTTGCGGCGGGGAAGCGAGCACCCCTTCGGGCGGGTGAGATGGATGAAGGGTTCCGATTCGAAAACAGAGGGTATAGGTATCCCGTGCAGGGCTGCCGCCGTCGTATGGCTGACGAAGACGGCAACACCGAGCTCACAGTACGGTCTGACCCGCGAAACCAAGGGTTGCTCGACGCTGCGGGGTACTCGGATCAGACGGCTCGGTGTTGCCAGTGCCGATGCCCGCGTACGGCTGCGGGCGACTCCTGCCAGCCGGGCTTGGGGAACGGTGAATGAGCGCCCCGCGAGGGACGGTGGTAGCGGCTTTGATCTGAACATGCGGCTATTGTGCCCGTTGAGATGGCACCCGTGCCGGAGTTTTCCACAGGATATCGAAGCGGCCGACGCACCACGTTCCGGGCCAAAATCTGTTCAGCAGATACGGCGACCTTGAGGGTGCCAAGGTCGCCACACCCGCCTAATAGATTGAGGTGAGGCTAGGCGAGAGTATCGGAGGCGCGCATCCACTCTTCCTCAAGAGCCTCACGGTCCGTCGCCAGGCCCTGCAGCTTGCGGTTCAGCCCAGTCAGCAGCTCATGGTTTCCCACGTTGGCCTCCATCTGGACGTTCAGTTTTTCCTCCTGCGCCGTGAGCTTGCCCAACTGCCGCTCGATCCGGCCCAGGCCCTTGCGAGCTTCGCGCTTCTCGGCTTCGCTCGGACCCGTCTTGGCCTGCGTGCCACCGATGCCACTGCCCGCCGCGGCCGGCCCCGAACTTGCGGGCTTTCCGGCCAGTGCCGCCTCACGCAACTGAAGGTACTGGTCCACTCCGCCGGGCAGGTCCCGGATCTTGCCGTCGCCCAGCAGCGCCATCTGCCGGTCCGTGACGCGTTCTAGCAGGTACCGGTCATGCGAGACCACCACGAGGGTGCCGGGCCAGCCGTCCAGCACGTCCTCCACAGCAGCGAGCGTATCGGTATCCAGATCATTGGTGGGCTCATCGAGCATCAGCACGTTCGGCTCCCCCACCAGCAGGCGCAATAGCTGCAGCCGGCGCCGCTCACCGCCGGAGAGTTCACTGACCCTGGTCCATTGCTTGTCCTTGGTGAAACCAAGCTGCTCCACGAGCTGACCGGCGGTCATATCCTTGCCGCCGACGGCGAAGGAGCGTTTTTCCCGCTCGATGACCTCGACGACGCGCATGTCCAGGACGTCATCGAGCTCGGTGACCTCCTGCGTCAGGACCGCCGTCTGGACGGTTTTGCCGCGCTTGAGCGTACCCTTGCTGGGCTGTACCTGGCCATTGAGCAGCTTCAGCAGGGTCGTCTTGCCGGACCCGTTGACTCCGACAAGCCCCAGCCGCTCACCGGGGGCCAGACGCAAGGTGATGTTATCCAGCAGCGGCCTGCCGCCGTCGTCGGCCGCGGCATAGGAAAGAGTGACGTCCTCAAGATCCAGCACGTCCTTGCCAAGGCGGGCAGTAGCCATCTTGCTCAGCGATACCGAATCGCGCGGCTCCGGCACGTCGGAGATCAGCTCGTTCGCCGCTTCGATCCGGAATTTGGGCTTTGCGGTCCGGGCGGGAGCTCCGCGGCGCAGCCAGGCCAGCTCCTTCTTGACCAGCTGCACCCGCTTGCTTTCCATCACGGAAGCGGACCGGTCACGCTCGGCGCGGGCCAACACGTAGGCGGCGTAACCGCCGTCGAACGGATCGACGATGCCGTCGTGCACCTCCCAGGTCCGGGTGCAGACCTCATCCAGGAACCAGCGGTCGTGGGTGACGACGACGAAAGCGCCTTCATTGGCGCGCCACCGGGTTTTCAGGTGGCGCGCCAGCCAGGCCACGCCTTCCACGTCCAGATGGTTGGTGGGCTCATCGAGCATGATCACGTCGTCGTCGCCGATCAGTAGCTTGGCCAGCGCCACCCGCCGCTTCTGGCCGCCGGAGAGCGCGTGCACGTTGGCATGCCAGTCCACCTCACCGACCAAACCGCCCATGACTTCGCGGACCTTCGGATTGGACGCCCATTCGTGATCCGCCGCGTCACCAACGATCGCCTCCCCGACCGTTAGGTCCGCGTCGAGCACGTCGGACTGATCCAGGTAACCGACCTGGACGTTTCCGCGCAGCGTCACCCGGCCTCCGTCCGGCATCTGGCGTTGGGCGAGCAGGCGCATCAGGGTGGACTTGCCGTCGCCGTTGCGGCCAACGATGCCGATCCGGTCCCCTTCTTCCAGGCCCAGCGTCACGCCGTCCAGCACGGTACGGGTCGCAAACTGGACGGTAAGGTTTTCGCCACCAAGGAGGTGTGCCACGGATCAACTACTTTCGGTAAGAATCAAGGCAATCCATCCTACCCCGCGGGCGGAAGCCGGGGATTCAGCGGGTGACGTCGGAAACGATTTTGGCCCCGTGTACGGGACCGTGCACGGCGAGGGAATTGTGCCCCTCGGCCGCCAGTTTCCCGGCCAGCTCCAGCGCGGCAGCTTCATCGGCCGCGAGCATGGCAATGGTCGGTCCGGAGCCGGAAACCAGGGTAGCGAGGGCGCCGTGCTGCTTGCCGGCCGCCAGCACATCGGCCAGCTGCGGAGCCAGCGCGACGGCGGCACGCTGCAGATCGTTGGCCAGCACACCTGCCAGCGCGGCAGCATCCCCCGCCCGCAGTGCCGCAAGCACGGCGGGATCGACCTGTCCGGGCGCCGGGGGTTGGACGCCGTCGGCCAACCGCATGCGGTCCAACTGGCGGAATACCTCGGGCGTGGCCAGGCCAAAATCGGCCTGTACCAGCACCCAGTGCAGCGGCGACGGCGCCAACGCCGGCGTCAGTTCATCGCCGACGCCCAGTCCAACGGCGGCACCGCCGAGCAGCCCGAAGGGAACGTCCGCACCCAGTTCGGCCGCCAGATGCGAGACTTCCTCACGGGAGAGCCCACTATCCCACAGCGTCTCGCAGGCCAGCAGCGCCGCAGCTGCATCCGCGGAGCCGCCGCCCATTCCGCCGGAAACGGGAACACGTTTGGTGATGTCGAGCCGCACGGGGCCGGCATTCTCGGAGACATCCGCCATTAGCCTGGCGGCTCGGACCGCCAGATTCCGCCCATCCAAGGGGATCGCCAGCGCGCCGTCGGAGTGCAGTGCGTTGCCCTTGAGCCGAACAATAACATCGCCGTCCCCGGCGGTGTTCGCGGCGGCGCTGGTGCCGGCACTGGCCCTACCGGGGTCGGCGGCCTGGCCTGGTCCGGGGATGCTGGTGGCTGAAACCTCTTCATAAAGGGAAACGGCGAGGTACAAACTGGCGACCGAGTGATACCCATCGGGCCGCAGCGGACCGGCCCGGAAGAAGACATTGATCTTACCCGGCGCCCTGACCCGGACGGTGCGGCCCGGCGGAGAAGTGTGCGCTGAGTTCATAGCGTCCAACTTAGGGCACCGCTGGGCAGCGGCCAAGTGCCGCGTCATTTTCACGGCAAATCGCCTCGAGGGAAAGGTTTCGGTCCGGCTGTTTCAGGCCAGCAACGGTATTTTCGCCTCTGCGATCCGGGCGTAGGCGGCAACATCGATGACTTCTCCGCGCGCCCGTGGGTCAACGCCGGCGGCGGCCAGGCAGCGTTCTGCCTCCGCGGCTCCCCCGGCCCAGCCGGCCAAGGCCGCGCGAAGGGTTTTGCGTCGCTGGGCAAAAGCGGCATCGATAACCGCGAAAACTTCTTCCCGGCTTGCCCGGGTTACCGGAGGCTCGTGCCGGGTAAAGGCCACCAATCCGGAGGAGATCTTCGGCGCCGGCCAAAACACGTTCATCCCGATCACGCCCGCCTTGCGCATCCGCGAATACCAGGCGGCCTTGACCGATGGGATGCCGTAGGTTTTTGACCCCGGCCCTGCGGCCAGCCGATCGGCAACCTCGTCCTGAACCATGACCAGCCCATGGCTTAAGGACGGGAAACGCTCCAGCAGGTTCAGCACCACGGGCACGGCGACGTTGTAGGGCAGGTTTGCGACCAGCGAGGTCGGCTGCACCGGGAGTTCGGTGATGCGCATGGCGTCGGAGAGCACCACATCGAGATTTGCCGCGAGGCCGGGCCGAAAGGCAGAAACCGTTTCGGGAAGCTTCCCGGCCAATACCGGATCAATTTCTACGGCGACCACGCGGGCAGCGGCGTCCAGCAACCCCAGGGTCAACGAACCAAGCCCGGGCCCAACCTCTAAAACGGTTTCGTCCGGGCTCAGGCGGGCCGCGGCAACAATACGACGGATGGTGTTGCCATCAATGACAAAGTTCTGCCCCAACGTCTTGGTAGGCCGGATACCAATCTCGGCCGCCAGGCGGCGAACGTCGGACGCCCCGAGAAGCGGTAGAACGGGTACGGCATTCTCGGGGCGCGCAGCTGGCTCAGTCACTGTGCCATCCTAGTAGCTGGCCACCTGCCCCGATGTCGGACCGCTAGCCTGCGGCGCCTGCGCAGCCCCAGGGGCCAAGGCCCGCCTTGGCGTAGTACGTGTTCGCGACGGCGATCTGCTGCTCCCGGCTGGCAAGATCAGCCCGCGGGGCATACTGTCCGCCGCCGTTGGCCAACCACGACGAAATATCAAACTGCAGGCCCCCGTAGTAGCCGTTACCGGAGTTAATGGCCCAATTGCCGGTTGACTCACACTGGGCGATTCTGTCCCACATGGCCGCATTCATCACGGCAGGAGCAGGCGCACTAGTGTTGGTGGCCGCCGGCGGCGCAACTGGCGCGGCAGGCGCGGCAGGCGCGGCAAGTGGAGCAAGAGCAGGAGGTGCGGCTGCTGGAGCAGGCGCTGCGGCGGGAGCAGGCGCTGCGGCAGGAGCGGGACGGTCTTTGACGCCGACTGCGATCTGCTCGGCCGACGGCTGGACGGTGATCTTTTCCCCGGTTCCGGCGCGGCTGACTTCGCGACCGTCGATCGTCGTCACGGAATAGGTCTTTTCCAGTTTTCCGACGGTCCCGGTCCGAGTGGTCTTCTGCTCATCCTTGAACAGATTCGGGTCCACCGTTTTCTCCGTGCTGAACGGAACATCTTCGGTGGTCGACGTGCTAACACCCCTGCTAACGCGGGAGACCCTGATTACCATATGGTCCACGACGGGGGCGTCCTGGGGCTGGGACACAAGGTCCGCAGCGGCGGCCGTAACGCCGGCGGACGCCAAGACAGCACCCACGGTGCGGTCCGTCGTCGTCCGATCAACGCTCTTGCCGTCGGCCAGGACGGTGACAGTCTTCGGCGTGACGATATCGATCGCGTCACTGCTGACAAGCTGCATGTCTTTGGGAGCGGAAATCATGGCGCTGGCCGTTACTCCGAGCTGATCCAGCAGATCCGAGACCTTCACCGACGTTGTCTGCACGGTGGTATCCGAGCCGTTCAGCTTGACCTTAATCTGTTTGGAAGTATTCACCTTAATGATGGTGCCGTCTGTGACCGCCGTGTCCATCGCCGGGCTGACACTATCAGCGGATTTCACATCCACGTTGGCGCGCTGCAGCACCTCGCTGACCGAGCCGCCGAAGGTCTGGACCGAGCTGGCCTGACCGTCCACGTTCACGGTGATGGTCTTGTTGTTGCCGACAAAGGCGACCAGACCAAGCACCAACGCCAGCAGGACCACAGCCTGGCCGCCGACTTTCACTAGGCTAAGCCTGCCCTCGGATTTGAAGAAGTTATGCACAGGAACCCATCACTACTCAAGCATCCGGGCACGGGGAATCGGCGCGGCCTCGCACGCGCGGCGCCAAGGCGTCCGCGCGGCAGGACTGTGCCGCCACACTTACCGGTTTTGGCGCGCGTCCAGGGGTCATCTAAAAAGAAGTCCCAATGTAGGACCAGAAGCCCCGCAGACGGCGCCGGCACACAAGGAATCCGTGTGCAAACGTGCAGTGAATTTACCCGTTGGCCTTCCCCGACCCCGGCTAATAGTCCCCCAGCGTAACCTAACCGTGATCTTTTAGCCAAGACCGTATCGGGACTAAATCCTGCCCGGGTAGCTGAATCGACACGGCCGCGCCGTGCGTGACAAACAGTTGACAGGAAAGTCCTGGCGTGATGTCAAACCGGCTCGAGGTTTTTGTCACGTGCGGCATGCGGGTCTGCCTTCATGCCCAGGAGCCGTAGACCGCTTCCGTATTGGCCGCTAGCAAGGTCCCCAGCCGGGCAACGTCCTGACCCAGCAGCTCCGCCATTGAGCGCACGGTATAAGGGATCATGTAGCTGGCGTTCGGCAGGCCCCGACAGGGGTGCGGGGTCAGGAACGGCGCGTCGGTTTCCACCATTATCAGGTGCGGATCTGCCACCGCCAACGCGGCCCGGATGTCATGTGCGTTTTTAAAAGTCACGGTCCCAGAGAAGGACATGTACCATCCGTTGTCATTGCAGATCCGTGCCAGTTCCTCGTCGCCGGAAAAACAGTGCAGCACCACTTTAGCGGGCGCGCCCTCCTCCTTGAGGGTGGCAACCACGTCACGGTGCGCATCCCGGTCGTGGATCTGCAGCGCCAGCCCCAGCCTTTTGGCCAGCTCAATGTGCCGGCGAAACGAATACCGCTGCGCCGCAAGGCCGGATTCCCCGGTTCTGAAATAGTCCAGTCCGGTCTCGCCAATGGCCCGCACCCGCGGATGCGCCGCGAGTTGTTCAATTTCCGTCAGCGCACTTTCCAGCCCGCCGGCAAGTGCAAGCTCCGGTGCGTCGTTGGGATGCAGGGCGACGGCGCCCAAAAGCCGGTGGTCCAACTCAACTGCCTGCACCGTAAAGCGTGACGACGCCAGGTCGCAGCCGACCTGAACGGCGCCCTTGACACCAACGGCTTCGGCGGCGTCCAGCGCGTCTTTCACGCCCACTTGGGCCAGCCCCTCCTCAAAATCCAGATGCGTGTGATTGTCGATCACGGAGACGGGCAAGGGAACCGGTGCGTACGGGTAGTCCCGCTTCCGGCCCCGCTTCCCGCCGCCGGACGACGACGGCGTCCCGCTAACGTCGTCGTCCGACTGTTCTGCGGCACGGTACTGATGGGGAACTGATGCACTACTGCTCATACGATCCACTGTATCGACTGAGCACTGCATCGACCGGGCACTCGAACGCTGCACCGGTTCGCTGCCGGTTCCGGCCACCGGTCCCCTTTGCTGTGCCGTCCCAGAACGGCGCAAGAGCTAGTAACGTATGTCTCATCACCGTGCACTTCCGGATGCGACGCTCATGAGGGCGTTCCAGGGTCAGCGGAGAGGCGAAAGGTCAACTATGGACCCTCAGAATCACACCCTGACAGGGCAGCCGGTTCCGTGGCCGGCACCGGCAGGGTCTGTGTCCACCAATGGCCGGGCACCGGATGGCTCCGGTCCGGTGACAGCGCAGACTCTCATGACAGCCGATCAGTTCCAAGACCTCAGCCGGCGGATTTTAACCAGCATTAATACAGTGATTGATGGCAAGGCCAGGGCCGCGGAAATCGCTTTGACCGTGCTCCTGGCCCGCGGCCACCTACTCGTGGAAGACGTTCCGGGCGTCGGCAAGACGCTGCTGGCCAAGACGCTCGCCAGAACGATCGACTGTTCGGTCAGCCGCATTCAGTTCACGCCCGATCTGCTGCCTTCGGACATCACCGGCGTCTCCATTTATAACCAGTCAACACAGAATTTCGAGTTCCGGGCCGGCGCGGTATTCGCCAACATCGTCATCGGCGACGAAATCAACCGGGCGTCCGCGAAGACCCAGTCCGCCCTGTTGGAGAGCATGGAAGAACACCGCGTCACCACCGACGGCACCTCGCACCGGCTACCCGAACCGTTCATGGTCGTGGCGACGCAGAATCCGATCGAAATGGAGGGCACCTATCCGCTGCCGGAAGCGCAGCGGGACCGCTTCATGGCCAGGATTTCGATGGGTTACCCCGACCGGGCCTCCGAGATCGACATGCTCTCCACCCACCAGTCGGTGTCGCCGTTGGAAGCTGTCCGGTCCATCGCCACCGTGCGGGAGGTGGCAGCGATGATGGATATCGTCGACGCGGTCTATGTCTCATCGGCCGTGAAGGAATACATCGTCCGCCTCGGGCAGGCCACCCGGGAAAACACCCAGTTACGCCTCGGCGCCAGCCCGCGGGCACTGCTTCAGCTGCTCCGAGCCGCAAAGGCCCACGCGGCATTGGATCAGCGCAACTTTGTGGTCCCCGATGATGTGGTGACTATGGCCGACGTGGTGTTGGCGCACCGGCTCATCCTCGAGCGCCGTTCGGCCAGCACCGGACAGACGGCATCGGGGGTCATCGCCGCACTTCTGGACGGGCAACCGGTAAGCCCGGCCCGCAGCACCCGCAGCGGCGTCCAACGATAGTGGCCAACCCATGAGCTCCCGCTGGTTCCCGCACCTCGTCTTCCGGCTGCGCGGCTGGGGGCTGCTCGGCACTGGGGCTCTCAGCCTGCTGCTGGCACAAGTCATGGGACGCCGGGACCTGCTGGCCTTGAGCGTGTTCCTGATGGCGCTGCCGCTGCTGGCAGGGTGGGGCTCGCGGATGCTGCGGCCCCGGTTCTCCGTGCACCGCGGGTTTTCGCCGGCCAGCGTGGAAACGGGCACGACGGCGACGGTGCACCTGGCGCTTTCGGGAAACAGCTTCGGCGGCGGCCGGGTCAGTATGAGCGAGCAATTACCGGCGCGGTTCGGCACGCCGCCGTCCTTTACCTACCCCGCCAGAAACAGCGGCGCCGGGGGAGTCAGCCGATATGAGTACCGTCTGCAGCCGCTCGCCCGGGGTCAGTTCGGCATCGGCCCGGTGACCGCGGACTTTACCGATCCTTTTGGGCTCAGTGGACATCGGCAGAATTTGGGGATGACCGACCTGCTCACCGTCACGCCGGCCGCCGTCGAGCTGCCCGGCACGACGTTGGCCGGCACCCGGGCCGAGGAGGGGAGAACGGCGACGAGAAAGCGCGCCCACCCCAGCGACGATGACGTGATGACCCGTGAGTACCGCCATGGCGACCCGATGCGCCGCGTGCACTGGCCCGCGACGGCACGACATGGGGAGTTAATGGTGCGCCAGGAGGAATCCGTCAGCACACCGGAAGCAACGCTGCTGCTGGACAGCCGGTGGGGACATTTTGCACCGCTTGGGCACGCCTCCGGCGGTGCTTCCCGTACGGGCAGCGTGGCCCATACGGCCAGTGCTTCACCCGCTGGCAGTGGCATGGCGGAGCTGCAAAGCTCGGATGCGTTCGAGTGGACCGTCGTGGCGGCCATATCCGTTGCGGCCCATCTGATCGAACGCGGCTTCAGCCTGCGGATCCTGGACCCGAGCGGCGAGTCGGGCTTCCACACCTCAAAATCGGCCGCTGATCCGTGGGAGGAGAGCTTCGAAGGCGACGCCGGGCTGTCGGCAGTTGCGCTCGCCTTGGCCGCCCTGGAGCTGACGGCGAAACCGGTCCAGCACAGCGGCGTCTCGGTCCATTCCGAGGACAAGGCAGTCACGGAAACCCTACTGGACCAGCTCGCAACCCGGCGTCACCACGGGCCATTGGTGGCCTTAGTCGGCCAACTTTCCCTGGATTGCGCAGCCGCGCTGGCTCCGGCGGCGGAATATGGTGCCGGAGCCTTTGCCATAATCTGCAGCGACCGTCCGCAGGAAGCCGGGCCAGTGCTGACCATCCTGCGCGGCGGCGGCTGGCGGGCCATTGCCGTGGACCCGCGCGCCGAGTTGCCGGCAGTCTGGGGATGTTTCGACGACGCGGAATTCTTCGTCGCGGCCGGCGGCTCGGTTTCCCGTTCCGGCGCGCTCTCCGGCGGGGATTCCCTGCGAGGACGACCATGAGCACGGATACCAGTCAGCGACCGCCGTCCGACGGCGCCGGCCCACGGACACCCCGCCGTCTGCCTGCAGCAGCAATCAGCCGCCCCCGGCTCTCAGCGGCGCCGTGGGCGATGGCCGGCGCGATCTTCGTGGCAGTAGTGGGCACATCCCTTGGCCTTAACGGAGTGCTGCGCGGCTGGAGTTGGCTGATCCTGGTGATCCTTACGGTCGCCGCGGTGCTGCTGACCACCGCCACCGCACGTAGTCTGCGGGTTCCTCAGGCCGGAGCCCAGTTGCTGGGCCTGCTGGCCTTGATCGCGGTCCTCACGGAGCTGTTCTTCAGTTCCTCTGCCGTGCTGGGGTTATTTCCGACAAAAGATACCCTGGACGCGTTGGGCGGTCTTCTACGCCAGGCATCGGACACCATCATCAGCGGCGCCGCGCCGGTATTCCCTGATACAGGCGTCGTCTTCGTCATCTGTGCGGGGATCGGACTGACCGCGCTGCTGGTCGATGCCTTGGCCGTGGCTCTGGCAATGCCGGCCAGCAGCGGACTGGGGCTGCTCGCGATCGTTCTCATCCCCGCTCTGATCAAGCCGGACAGCCTCGGCATTCCGGGCTTTCTCGGCGGCGCGGCCGGTTACCTGCTGATCCTTGGTTTCGGCCAGTGGTACGCGCCGCCGGGCGGCACCGACCAAGCCGCGACGAGGTCAACCGGACAATTCCGCCGCGCAGCGGGTCTGGCCGCCGCCGCCGTCGTCATCACGGCGCTGGCAGCCTTGCTGGTCCCGGGCTTCAGCACCGGAACTTTTCCGCAGGGGTCCCACCTGAATGCCTTCGGGAAGGTTTCCGGGCTGAACCCCATGCTGACGTTGGGCAACGATCTGCGTCAGCCCGGCGGAGCGGGGAAATTGGTATATGCCACGGACGCTTCCTCTGGACTCTACCTGCGGACCACCACTTTGGAAGACTTCAGCGGCCGCTCGTGGGAGCCAACCGTGCGGGACGCGACGCAGCGACTGGATCTGAGCGCCATCGGAGACGATAAGTCCACCAACCTCGGCGGCGATCTCCTGACGACCATCACCGTCGTGGAATCAAGCGACTTCAGCACCCCCTGGCTGCCCGTGCCCTATGCCCCGGCCAGCGTCAGCGGTCTGGCCGGGCGCTGGAGCTGGGACCCCGAAACGTTGGCGATCGAGGGCATCAATACCACCTCACTGCAGCAAAAATACACCGTCCGCAGCGTCATGCCGGCGCTGACCAGCTCCGTGCTGTCGCAGGCGGCGCAGGCACCGCCCAAAGCCTTGGACCCAGTGTTCATGTCCCTGCCCAAAGACACGCCCGACATCGTCCGGCAACGGACCGGGGATGTGACCGCAGGGGCGCAGACACCGTACGAGAAGGCACTGGCAATCCAGAATTATCTGCGTGGCCCACAGTTCAGCTATTCCGAGCAGACCCCGGTGGCCAACGGCTACGACGGCAGCGGGATGGACGTCTTAGCTAAGTTTCTTCAAGTAAAAAGCGGCTACTGCGTGCACTTCTCGGCGGCCATGGCCGTAATGGCGAGAGTGGCCGGAATTCCCAGCCGGATTGCCGTGGGCTACGCACCCGGCCAACTGACCGGGGCTACCGTGTCCCTGGGCGGCGCGCAGGTCAACGAGTATCAGGTGGATGGGCACAGCGCCCATGCCTGGCCTGAACTGTACTTCACCGGATTGGGCTGGGTGCCCTTCGAGCCCACGCCCGGACGCGGGCAGGTGCCCTCTTACGCCCGGCTGCCGGGGACCCCAGGTGCCGCTTCCGGCCGCCCCGACGATTCCCTCAATTCCGGGCTCAACGTTCCAGCTCCATCCTCCGGCACCGGATCAGCATCGCCGACGCCTGTTGTGACGAACGCATCCGGTCCCCCGGCAGCCAATGCAGCTGCGCCGCTCTGGCTCAGTGCTGCCGGTGCGACCCTGCTGCTGCTGGCCACACCCTTGTTGGTGCGCACCGGAAAGCGCGCGCGCAGACGCAGCACCCTGCGCACGGCTGGCCCCGGCCAGATCCCGGAGCTTGCTGCCTGGGCGGAGCTGGAGGAGCTGGCATACGACTACGGGATGCCCACAGCCACCGGAGACACGCCCCGGACGTTCACCGCGCGATTGTTGCGGGGACCGCTTCGCGGCGGGCAACCAAACGTCCGGCTGTCCCCCGAGCCCGGCCCCGGCGCCGGGACGGCCGGTACTGCGATTTCGGGCGGTCCCGAGACGGGCCCGGGCGCCGTGCGGGTTTTACTGACCGCCTACGAGCAGCGGGTGTACGGCCCTGCAGAGGCCGCACCCGAAGAACCCTCCGCCGGCGGCGCTGACAGCCCGGCAAAGGAACCCGAGGGAACGCAGCATCCGCTGTTGGAAGCACTCGCCGTAGTGCATCGGGCGCTTCGTGCCGCGTCAACGCCCGGCCGCCGCCTCCGAGCGGAGTTAGCGCCGCCGTCGGCCCTGCCCTGGAACCGCGGTTCCCGTGCGGCTAACCGGCCGCCGTCGAAGCCGCCCGGTTAGGAGGCGTAGGGGTCCGCGATGCCGATGTACTGCGTGTACAGATATTCCTCGATGCCTTCCAGACCGCCTTCGCGCCCCAGTCCTGACTGCTTCACCCCGCCGAAAGGGGCTGCGGCGTTGGAGATGACCCCGGCGTTCAAGCCCAGCATGCCGGTTTCCAGGCGTTCGCCCATCCGCAACCCCCGGTTCAGGTCTTTGGTGAAAACGTAGGCAACCAGCCCGAATTCGGTGTCATTGGCCAGCGCCACGGCCTCGTCTTCGCTCTTGAACGTCACGATCGGCGCCACCGGGCCGAAGATCTCCTCGCTAAGAATGCGAGACCCGGGCTCGACCCCGGTCAGGACCGTGGGCTGATAGAAGTAGCCCGGCCCGTCCACGGCCGCGCCGCCCGTTAGGGCTGTTGCACCGTCGGCGAGTGCATCCGTGACCAGTGAATGCACCTTGTTACGACTCTTAGCATCAATCAGCGGACCCACGGTGGTACTTCCCTCCGTGCCGCGGCCGGTGGTCATCGCGCCCATTTTTGCGGCAAACGCCTGTGCAAATTCTGCCGCCACGTCTTCGTGCACAATGAAGCGATTAGCGGCGGTGCAGGCCTCGCCCATGTTCCGGAGTTTCGCGGCCATGGCGCCGGTCACGGCAGCGTCCAGATCTGCATCGTCGAAAACCAGGAAGGGCGCATTGCCGCCAAGTTCCATGGAGGTGCGCAATACATTCGTGGCGGCCGCGGCCAACAGGCCACGGCCCACTTCGGTGGAACCGGTGAACGACAATTTGCGTAACCTGGAATCCTTGATCAACGGCCCGGTCACGTCGGCGGCCGACGTGGTCGTTACGACGTTGAGCACTCCGTCCGGAAGGCCGGCTTCCTGCATGACCTGGGCAAAGAGGAGGGATGTCAGCGGGGTGAGGTTCGCGGGCTTGAGCACCATGGTGCAGCCTGCGGCCACGGCGGGGGCAATTTTGCGCGTTGCCATGGCCAGCGGGAAATTCCACGGCGTGATCAGCAGGCACGGGCCCACCGGTTTCTTACTCACCAGCAGTCGGGATTTCCCGTCCGGGGCGGTCGAGTAACGGCCAAAGGCACGCACGGCCTCCTCGGAGAACCAGCGCAGGAACTCCGCACCGTAGGTGACTTCGCCGCGCGCCTCGGCCAGCGGCTTACCCATTTCCAGCGTCATCAGCAGGGCGAAATCCTCGGCCCGAGCGGTGACCAATTCGAAGGCCCGGCGCAGAATCTCCCCGCGCTCCCTGGGCGCCGTGGCGGCCCAGCCATCCTGGGCGGCCACTGCGGCATCCAGTGCCGCCGCACCATCCGTTGCGCCGGCGTCCGCAATGGAAACCAGCGCTTTCCCTGTCGCTGGATCTTCGACGTCGAATGTCCTGCCGTCCGCGGCCGGACGCCACACGCCGCCGATCAACAGTCCGGTGGGAAGGCCGGCGATCAGCTCGCTTTCGCGCGCCGGGGTAATGGTCTGGGTACTGGCGCTCATACGGACTCCTGTGTCAGGGATATCGGACGGACTTGCTCCTGCTGATCACGGTAGTTCGCGGGCGCACGGTATGTCTACGCCGTTGAGCACCACCGCGTCGGCCGCAGCTGTGCAAGTGCACAAGCACCGCAGCCAGAGGGCGGCTTCGGCCAGCACGACCAGGAAGCTGCGACGCTACTGCCCCGAATCTGCCCACGGGGTTTTCACCTTGCAGCGAGCACCGCGCTATAGAGCTCCCGTTTACTGACGTGTTCCTCCTCCGCGACGGCGGCAACAGCTTCCTTCAAGCGGATCCCCCGCGCCATGAGCTGATTCACCGCCGTTACCTGGTCCTCCACAGTCGCAGGAGCGGCGTCCGGGGCCCCACCCACCACTACCGCGATCTCACCGCGCACTTCGGTCGTTTCGGCCCACTGCAGCAATTCGCGCAAGGGTCCACGAAGCACCTCCTCGTACGTTTTCGTCAGCTCGCGGGCGACAGCTGCCCGGCGGTCCGGCCCGAAAGCTTCTTGTAGTGCCCGAAGCATGGGCTCCAGCCGGTGCGGTGCTTCGAAGAACACCATGGTCCGCTGCTCTGCCTTCAGCGCGCCCAGACGCGTGGCCCGTTCACCGCTCTTGCGCGGCAGGAAGCCCTCGAAACAAAACCTGTCCGTCGGCAGGCCCGACAGTGCCAGCGCCGTCAGCACCGCTGACGGTCCCGGTGCCGCCGTCACCCGTATCCCTGCCGCCACGGCCGCCTCCACCAGCCGGAACCCCGGATCGGAGACGGTGGGCATTCCCGCATCCGTCACCATCAGCAGCGTCTTCCCGTCCCGGACCTGGGCCAGCAGATCCGGCGTCTTGGCGAGCTCGTTGTGTTCGTGATAACTGATAATGCGCCCGCTAACAGTGACACCCAGTCCTTGGAGAAGGCGATGCAGTCTGCGGGTATCCTCGGCCGCGATCAGATCAGCGGAACCGAGCCACTCGATCAGTCGCGACGAGGCGTCACCGAAATTGCCGATCGGCGTTGCCGCCAGCACGATGTAGCCGCCTCCTGCGGGCGCTGCAGCTCCGGAGGGCGATGTGGCCAGGCGATCGATATCCATGGTTCCAGCCTAGTGTCCCCTTCCGCTGATCCCGGCCGGGGAGGACCGTTCGCCGAAGGTAGCATTGGCAAGGTGAGCTTGAATGTGACGGACCCCCAGGCGCGCCCGTTGCCGCCACTGCCGCCGGTCTACGGTGCACGAGAGAGCTGGCTCATCGATCCGAAGAAGGCTTTCACCCTCGAGGCCTTGCGCGCCCGGCTGCTGGGGGCGCGCTGGCGCTGGCTCGATACACCGCTGTCTCTGCGACTGTGGTTTTGGCTCGCGCCGGCACTGACGGCCGTCATCGGCGGAATTCTGCGGTTTGTCCGGCTGGGGGAACCGCACGCTCTGGTTTTCGACGAGACCTATTACGTCAAGGATGCATACTCGCTGCTGCAGAGCGGCTACGAACGCAACTGGGCAGAGAAGGCGAATGAACACTTCGTCGCCGGCAATTTCAGCTCACTCCTGGACACGCCGGAATATGTGGTCCATCCGCCCGTCGGTAAATGGATGATCGCGTTCGGGATGTGGCTTTTCGGGCCGTCCAGCAGTTTTGGCTGGCGTTTTTCGGCAGCCCTGGTGGGAACACTGTCCATCTTTGTGCTGGCGCTGATCGCGCAAAAGATGTTCCGCTCCACCATCATGGGCGCGATGGCGGGGCTCCTCTTCGCCGTCGACGGGCACGCCATAGTCCAGTCGCGGACCTCGCTGCTGGACGTCTTTGTGATGTTCTGGGCCTTGGTGGCGTTCGGGGCACTGCTCCTGGACCGCGACGACGGACGGAACCGGCTCGCGAAAAGACTGTCCGCATCCGCGGCGCGCAACGGCGGAGTTCCTACCTACAAAGAGCTGGCCTACGGGCCATGGCTTGGCATCCGTTGGTGGCGGTTGGCCGCGGGCGTTTCCTTAGGATTGTGCACCGGCACCAAGTGGTCAGGCATCTTCTTCCTGCTCGCTTATGGCCTGCTGAGCGTCTTTTGGAATCTCAACGCCCGCCGGATCGCCGGCATCCGCAACTGGATGGCCGGCGGCATCCTTAAGGACGGAATCTTCGCGTTTGCGTCGATGGTTCCGGTGGCCTTTGTGACCTACCTGGCCAGTTGGACCGGCTGGTTCATGGCCACTAATTCGTGGGACCGCCAGTGGGCCAATGCCAACCCGGGCGGCAGTTGGGCCTGGATACCGGGACCGCTGCGTTCCCTTTGGCACTACCACTTCACCGCCTATAATTTCCACACCGGACTGGACTCCGACCACCCGTACAAGGCCAATGCCTGGTCCTGGCTGGTGATGGGAAGGCCCACATCCTTCTACACGGACTATCCCAAGCACGGCGAGAAGGGGTGTGTCGCGGACAGTTGTGCCGCCGTCGTCTCTTCGGTGGGAAACCCGGTGATCTGGTGGTCCGCTGCCCTCGCCGTAGTGTTCGTTTTCGTCTATTGGATCGCCCGCCGCGACTGGCGCGCCGGCGCCATCCTTGCTGGGCTGGCGGCCGGCTACCTCCCGTGGCTGCTGTATCCGAACCGCACCATCTTCTTCTTCTACGCGATCGCGTACGAGCCGTACCTGATTCTGGCGCTCGTCCTAGTACTTGGCCTGATCCTGGGAACGGCCGCGGACCCACGGTGGCGGCGGATACAGGGCGCACTGCTGGTGGGATTGTTCCTGGTGCTGGTGCTCGCCGTCAGTACTTATTTCTACCCCATTTGGACCGCCGAACTTATTCCGTACGAGCAATGGCGGAACCGGATGTGGATGCCGAGCTGGATCTAAAGCCCAACGGGCCCCGCACCTTCTTAGGCTCCGGCCACCGCGCGCCGACCCTGCCTGCGGCTCTTGGCCCTGGCACTGACATTCCGGCGCTGTTTGGTGGGCCAGGTGAAGGCAAGCGTCAGCGTGGAAACGAAGAAGACGACGACACCGATCAGCAGAGACGAATCGGTCCAGAACTGCTCCGGGAACAGTCTGATCAACGAGTCATCGAGGTAAAAGGTCCAGGTCCCGTTCTTAAAGAATATTTTGTGGAAGTCCGCGAAGAACGTCTCCCAGCCCATAAATGCCAGCACGGCCAGCCCGATCACCAGCACCAATGTGACGATTGAACCCGCGAAGAGCCCGCGCCGCACTCCGCCCGTGCTGCGGCGCATCAGGTAGATAATGCCGATAACCATCACGACGGCGAGCACGGCGCCCACGACGAACGCCATGCTGATCACGGATTTAACATCCGCCATGTGGCTGACTTCGCCGGCATTAAAAAGTGCCCGCCCACCGGGCTTAACCAGGTCGCCGAGGAACCGGGGACCGGAGAAATTGAGCAGGTAATCCACCACGTATGACCCGTACGTCATCCGGTCATCTGTGCTGAAGCCGAACGAATCGGCCGGGAAGCCGGGTCGGTAATATTCCGCCCAGAGAAACAACGGCGTGGTGATCAGCCGGATCGCCAGCACCAGCAGCACGAACGGATAGCAGATGGCAAGCAGGACCTGCATGACACGCGGCAGCAGGGGCTGGACCTTGGCGGCTTCTTCCCGCTGCGCCGCGCGGCGGTCCACGTCCTCCTGCGGCGGACGGACCTGGAGCATGCTGGTCGGAAGTGGTTCATGGAAGACCGAAGACGGTGCCGCCAACGCTGCCGAGCCCGGTGCCGACGGTTCGGCGGAGCGCGAAGCCGGCGCGGCTTGGCCGGGGGCGCCGGTCGTGGCCGTCTTACCGCCCGACGGCACCATCCATGCGAAGGCGGGTTCGTCGTCGTCCGCAGCGCTGGCGGCAGTTCCCGTAGAGCTGCTGCCGGTGCCCAGCCCGGGGCGTGGCTGCACATCGATCTTCGCACCGTCCACTGCCGGTTCCGCAGCCTCGTCGGCTGAAACTGTCTTCTTGTTCTCACTCACATTTTCAGCGTACCTGCCGTGCGTCTCCCCGAGGTGGTCGCCACCCCGAGCGGCGGCCCTTTAGGTCGTTGCCAACGTGTCGCCGGCGTCGAAGGTGTCCAGGTCGCCGCGTTCCCCCGCCCGCGAGGCCGCCCGTCCCAGAACGAGCGTGTAGGCCCAGTAGGAGGCCAGCACCGCTAAACCGATCCCGATTTTCGCCCACACCGGCAAACTGGATGGCGTGACGAACGCCTCCACGAGACCGGAAACCAACAACACGATGAGCAATCCAAGGGCAACCGTAATGAGGGAGCGCCCCTCGTTGGCCAGCGAAACGAGCCGTGGCCGCGGACCCGGTGAAACCCAGGCCCAGAAGATCCGCATGCCGGCCGCACCGGCCACGAATACCGCGGTCAGCTCCATCAGCCCATGCGGCAGGATGTAACTGAAGAAAACGTCTCCGCGCCCGTAACCGAACATTACCCCGCCGGTGAGCCCAACGCCCATCGCATTCTGATAGACCATGAACGGGACGTATACCCCGGTGATTCCCAGAGCCACGGCCTGGGCTGCGAGCCAGGCATTATTGGTCCAGACCTGCCCGGCGAAGGAGGCACCGGGATTTGCCGAATAGTAGTTTACGAAATCGTGGTCCACCAGCTGCCGCAACCGCACGTCTCCGCCGAGGGCCCCGAGCACGAGAGGATCTCCCGCGGCCCACGTCCCGTACAGTACGGCTATGACGACGAACGCGGCTCCCACCGCCACGGTCAACCAGCGGAGCCGGTAAAAGGCGGCCGGCAGCGCGAGCACGAAGAAATGGGCCATGTCGTGGGCAAAATTGGACCGGGCACCGGTAAAACGTGTCCGGGCCCTGGCGAGCAGGGCCGAAAGAGAGGCCGAGAGCGCGCTTTCCGGCGCCACCGATCTAATCATCGACAAATGCGTGGACGCACTGCGGTACAGCCGGAGCAGCTCGTCGGCCTGCCCGCCGGAAAGGCGGCGAAGCCGGGCCAGCTCATTGAGCCGGTCCCATTGCATCCGATGTACGGCGGCAAACGCATCCAAATCCACAGTCTCACCCTACTGCCGGTCCACCTGCCGCGCACCGCACCCTAGAATCGAGGGAAACGGGCAGCAAGAGACGCCAACGGGCAGGAGAGCGGCCATCAGCTCAGTCATTACCGGCGAGGCCGTGGTCCTGGAACTGCGCCCGGCGTCTTTTGCAGCCCGGTCGCTCGGCGCGATGATCGACGCCGTTGCCTTGGTGGTGCTGCTGATCGGGTTCGCTCTGCTGCTGTCCGCCGGCTTCGCGGATCTCGACTCCGCTGCCGCCAGCGCTCTGCTGCTGGCTCTGGTGGTGTTCGTCCTGGTTATTCTGCCGATCGGTGTCGAGACACTGACCCGCGGAAAATCGCTTGGCAAGTTGATCATGGGGCTACGCATAGTGCGCGACGACGGCGGCTCCATTCGGTTCCGGCAGGCACTGATCCGCGGGCTGCTGGGCGTTTTTGAGCTGTATATGATGCTCGGCTCGGCCGCGTTCCTGATGTCGCTGTTCAACGAGCGGTCCAAGCGGCTCGGGGACATGCTGGCCGGGACGTATGCCATACGCGAACGGCTGCCTGCGCCGCCGGCCTCCACGCTTGGCACCCCGGCTCACCTGCAGTCCTGGGCACGGCTGGCCGACATCGGCCCACTGCCTGACCCGTTGGCCCGGCGGCTCTACGCCTTTACCAATCAGGGTGCGAAAATGTCGCCCGGGTCCCGAAGGCAGCTTGCCGCCGATCTCGCCACGGAGGCTGCCGCCTTTGTCTCGCCACCCCCGCCACCGGGCACCGCACCGGAGGCTTATCTGGCCGCCCTGACGTCCGAGCGGCGAGAACGCGAGCTGCGCCGCATGACGGCCCAGCTCAAGAGCTCCGAAGAATTGGCCCGGCGGCTCTACGCCCTGCCCTTCGACAGCGACAGCTGACTGCTCAGAGTACTGCCAGGATTGGGCGCTGGTGGCGGCTGCCCCCAGGGCTCTGCGCTAAGATCGCGGTTCCTACCGGGACGCGTACTGCGCCCACGGGATGTTCCAGTCGCCAAAGCCATCCGTGGGAGCGGCGGGTTCGCTGACGCTGTTGATCACTTGCACCAGGTCTCCGATGCCCATGTTATTGAACACCCAAGAGGCTCCCGCCTCGTTCAGCCCGATGCAGCCGTGCGAGAGGTTCAGTTTACCGATATACGGTACCGCCGAATCCGTGGCCTGGTGGATGAATTCCCCACTGTTGGTCAACCGTGTGGCGTAGTTGACATCCAGTTCTCCGTAGTTGGCAGGATCCCCGGGTTTGAGGCCGATCGAGGCGGCCACGAAGTGCGCGTACCGCTGCTTGTCCATCAGCGGCATAAAGCCGGAGGCAGATGGAAAGCGCTCGTCGCCCATGGTTGCGAGGAAGTGCTGGGCGGGCTGGTCGTTGATGTACACGTCGGCTACGAAATTGGCAGAGTCCGCGACCATCACTTTCTTGTCGCCGATGGGGATGGTGATGGTCTTATTGAAATTGCCGATCTGGCCCTTGCCCAGGTCAACGCCAAAGAGCTGCATGTCCATCGTAATCGTGCTGTTCGCGGCCCAGAAGGTTTCCGGACGGTATCTGACCATCGTGTCGCTGTACCAGTGGAACGCTCCGACCTGGCCGGCCGTCGTCGTAATCTTCAGTGCCTTTTCCACCGCTTCTTTGTTCGTCACCGGCTCGCTGAAGGTGATCTGCAGGGGCTGCCCGACGCCGACCTTTTGGCCGCTGCGCGGATAAACGGAAGCATCGGCCTCGTGCGAGGCGGGGACGGTGCTGAACTTCTGTGTCCTATGGGTGGTCCGGCCAGCGACGTCGACCACCGTGACGTCGTAGCTGTAGGCGGTGGCAAATTCCAGCGCGCCGGCTGCGGTCCACGTTGATCCGTCGGCGCTGATCCCACCCTCGACGCTCGTCTTGGCTTTGGTATCGGTCAGCGTGACGGATTTGATGGTGCCGTGCGTGACTTTGACGACTGCCGGCGCCGCCGGATTGACCTGCGCCGCGCCGTCCGTCGGGCTCACGCCAAGCTCCATCGCCGGCACCACCGGAGCGGCGAGGCCCTCGGTGGTCCTGGCCGGACTCTGCGCCTCGGACTCGATCGCGGCCCGGGCCCAGGTAGGGGCAGTCGCGGCACCAACACCGCCCCCAACGACGCCGAGGCAGACCAGCGTAATGAGCCCGATCTTCCAGCCCTTGCCGCTCTTACGCATCTGCACATCCCGCATATTTCTCACCCAACCCGCAAAGTTACGGCCCGCATGCTGCCTCACCGGTTTTGCCAGTCGGTCACCTGCGCACAGCAGCCATACCGGCTGCATCCTCATTTTACGCCATACTGTCAGGGGCGAGGCTGACTGGCGTCGGCCTCGGCGCGGCGCAGGTGGTCCAGCTGGGCCGCCACGGACAGTTCCGCTGCGGCGCGCACGGACTCTGGGACATCGGAATAGACGTTGGCAGTAACTGCCTGCACGGAAGCCTCCGGTCCCAGCCGAAGCAGCGCCGCCCGCAGTTGAGCCAGACGGGAGTGCCGGTGTGCCAGGTACTCCCCCGCCACCGCAGCCAGCTCGGGCCGCACCGGGCCATGGGCCGGCAATACCAGCGCCGGGCCCAACCGCTGGAGCGTTTCCAGCGACCGCAAATAGGAGCCCAGCCTTCCATCCGGGTAGCAGATAACGGTGCTCCCCCGGCCTAGAATGGTGTCCCCCGTCAACACCGAACCGTTTTCGCCGTCGTCCGGCAATGCAAAACAGAGCGAATCCGCGGTATGCCCGGGCGTGGCGATCACCTCGATCTGGACGTCCGCGGCCTCGATGTTTTCCCCCGGAATCAGCGGCGCCGCCCCGATGCAATAGTCGGGGTCCAGAGCCCTGATGGGGGCGCCGGTCATTTCGTGGAATCTGCTGCTGCCCGCTGTATGGTCCCGATGATGATGGGTGATGAGCACCAGCTCGACGGCGCCGCAATCGGCCAGTGCGCGCAGGTGCGGCTCATCCAGCGGGCCCGGGTCGACGACCACCACCCCCTTAGTGGACGTTGAGCGACCCGGGTGGATACCCGACGCGGGGTTGACTATGACGTAGCTGTTGGTGCCCTCCAGCGTCATGGGTCCGGGATTGGGTGCCAGCCTGGACCACGTCAGCATACTGCTGCGCGTCCATGGGTCACTATTGTTCACCATGGACGCTCCTTCCCAGCCGGTTGCTCGACCGCGGATTTAATCGACGGTGCAGCCTCAGTAGCGGTAGTGCTCTGATTTGTAGGGGCCGGCCACATCCAGTCCCAGATAGTCCGCCTGCTCCCGGCTGAGTTCGGTCAGTTCGATGTCCAGTGCCGCCAAATGCAGCCGTGCCACCTTTTCGTCGAGGATCTTCGGCAGCACATAGACCTCATTGCGGTAGACCGGATTCCCATCGGCATCGGCCTGCCCGTGCTTGCTGAAGATTTCGATCTGCGCAATGGTCTGGTTGGCGAACGAATTACTCATCACGAAGGAGGGATGGCCGGTGGCATTACCCAGGTTCAGCAGGCGCCCTTCGGAGAGCACAATGATGGACCGCGGCTCTTGCCCTCCGCCCGACCCGCCGTCGTCGAACACCCATTCGTGCACCTGTGGCTTGATTTCCACTTTCCTGATGCCCGGAATCTGCGCCAGCCCTGCCATGTCGATCTCGTTGTCGAAATGGCCAATGTTGCCCACGATTGCCTTGTTCCGCATGCCCGCCATGTGCGCGGCGGTGATGACAGCCTTATTGCCGGTAGTTGTGATGAAGATATGTCCTTCACCCAGAACCGACTCCAGTTTCGCCACCTGATAGCCGTCCATGGCCGCCTGCAGCGCACAGATCGGATCGATTTCGGTCACGATCACCCGCGAGCCTTGCCCCCGCAGCGCTTCCGCCGCCCCCTTACCGACGTCGCCGTACCCGCAGACGACGGCGACCTTACCGCCCATTAACACATCAGTTGCGCGGTTGAGACCGTCCGGAAGCGAATGCCGGATGCCGTATTTGTTGTCGAACTTACTCTTGGTGACGGAGTCATTGACATTGATGGCAGGAAAAAGCAGTTTCCCCTGCTCAGCAAGCTGGTACAGCCGCATGACGCCTGTGGTGGTTTCCTCGGTGACACCGCGGATGCCACGCGCTACACGGGTCCACTTTTGTCCGTCCAGGGCGAGGGTTTCCCGCAGCACGTCAAGGAATACCCGATACTCCTCCGGGTCTGCGTCGGTTCCCGCCGGAACCTCTCCTGCGGCTTCGAATTCGACGCCCTTATGCAGCAGCATGGTGGCGTCTCCGCCGTCGTCAAGGATCATGTTCGGGCCCAGCTGTGGATCCTCAGCCGCGCCGGGCCAGCTTAAAATCTGTTGGGCCGTCCACCAGTAGTCCGCTAGTGTCTCCCCTTTCCAGGCAAAAACCGGGACGCCCTGCGGATCCTCGACGGTGCCGGGGCCGACGACGACGGCCGCGGCCGCTTCATCCTGCGTCGAGAAAATGTTGCAGGAGGCCCAGCGGACCTGCGCACCGAGAGCCACCAGCGTCTCAATGAGCACGGCGGTCTGCACCGTCATGTGCAGGGAGCCGGCGATTCGGGCGCCCCGCAGCGGCTGACTGTCACCGAATTCGTCCCGGAGCGTCATGAGCCCGGGCATTTCATGTTCGGCCAGCCGGATCTGGTGACGGCCCGCCTCGGCAAGGGAAAGGTCTGCGACCTTGAAATCGGGCGTATCAACGCTCTGGTGCCCTGAAGACAGTACAGAAGATAGCTCGGAAGTCATCTGCATAGTTCCTTAATGTTCAGGTGGAAAGACGGTCACTTTACGAGGTGGCCTCTGGCTGGCCTGCCGTGAACGATTGGTCCGCCGACCGCGGATCATGCTGGTCGGAACCAGCTGAAACGGCGGCGGCAACCTGTTCCGGCCGCAATAACAGCACAATTTCGTCCTCGATCCGGTAGCGCAACGGCTGACCACCGGGGCCCGGCACGGTGCTGACCAGATCGTCACCGTCCTGCACCAGCGACGACCTCGTTACGGGGCATCGCAGCAAAACCAGGAGTTCGTCTCTGACATGCGGCACCGGTGCACTCCCTCACAAAAGCAATCAACAAGAACGGGCAAACGTGTAACAGCGATCTGCGTCGGACGGTTCATCCATGTACAACCCTAGTCCGGTGCGTTCAGTCCCGCAGAATGCGCAAATGATTGCGACGCCCCGGCCCGGCCGCGGGGGCACCGGCAGGAGGCTCCAGGATGGACTTCATTCCCCGCTGCACCAGCGGTGCGGGTTCGCCCGCGGGAGCCTCCGCCGCCTCACGAACGGCGTCGACCAGGGCGAGCAGATCATCGGGTCCGGGGCTTGCCGGGGTCGAGGGCGTCGCGAGCCGCAGCACTTCCCAACCGCGCGGCACACTGAGCCGTCCTGCATGCAGTGGACACAAGTCGTAACAGTGTGGTTCGGCGAAAGTAGCCAGCGGGCCCAGGACAGCAGTGGAATCCGCATACACATACGTCAGAGTTGCGCTTGCCGATTCCCGGCAGCCGGATCTTGAGCACATGCGCATGGTTCCCACGGTTTCCAAGATTACCCGCCTTTGGCAGCGGGCGCGCTCAGACTCGCTCAAGCCGGTCACCTGCCGGCATTCGCGGGACGGCACCGACGGATGAAACAATAGTGTCAACTAAGGAGTACGTTCTTGGAAATCTTCCTCATCATCGCCGCGGTCGTCGTGGTGTGGGCCTTGGCCGTCCTGGTCATCATCAGATTCATGATGGGTGCCCAAAGGAACCGACGGGCCCAGCGGATGGCCGAAGCAGCGCATGAGAGGCGGCGTGCGGCGAAACGCGGCAGGAACGAAGATGCCGCCTAGTGATGCCGGCCAACGACGACGCTGGCCAATGACGCTGGCCACTGACGATGAACGGTTCCGGCCGGTCGATTAATCCCACACCGGAGGCCTAGAGTCGTTATATGCAGTTCAAGTCCAATGACGGCTTCACCATCAACCTTGAGACGTCCTCTGCCGGCGGACCGCAACGACGGGTGCGTGCCTTCCACACACGTCACAGGAACCGCCATGACCGGGGACTACGCGGCGAATTGCTGCTCCCGGCACTGCCGGGCTCGCTCACCCGGGCGGAAAAATTCACCGAGCTTCTGATGGACTCAGCCGAACGGCTCAGCGAACTTTGGGGTGCGGCCCTGGGCTCGGTAGAATTTGCCGTCGAGGACATTCCAGTCTCCCTTGAGCGCCTGGCCGGCACCGGAGAACGCGTGCCGATGGCACTGTTCCGGGGGGCCAGTGCCGAAGCTCCCGCAGTGATCACGCTCTATCGGCGCCCGATTGAACAGCTGGCCGATACTCCCGATGAGCTGGGGGAAATCATTCATGAGGTGGTGATCGAGCAGGTAGCCGGCTTGCTCAACCTGTCCCCGGACGCCGTCGATCCGGCCTACCGTAGGTTTCGCCGGTACTGACGGGATCAGGCCCCGCTGTCAGCACCGTCGGCCAGTAGCCGCCGATCAGTCGTAGCTGTCAGGATTGGCTGTCAGTACCCCAGAATTACCTTGAGGTCCTGCGGACCTGCAACGCCCCGGGGGACGCCAAGGACGGACACAGCCGCTTTGTCCTTGATACCCAGGATCTGTGCGCCGTACACCGCGTCCCCGGTGGCGGAGACAACAAACCCTGCCACGGCCGCACCGGCCAACTGTGCCGAGTCGACCGTCTGCGTGGTTCCGCCGGCGACGTCGACAGTCTTCACGGGCAGGAACCCGCCGCTGAGCGAAACCGGCGTCAGCGACACTTTGGCCCGGCCCGCCGGGACGCCAAAGGCGAGCGTCGAGAGGACCCCCTGCGGTACGGTAATCAGCTGTCCATCCCCCAGTTTGCCCCCGGCCCCGGCCGAACCGAAGTCGATGGGTTCACCGGTCTTGAGCGCGCTTGCTACCCTGGCCGTTGCCGTGAACGCAACGTCCGAGCCGACATCAAGGGTATAAGTTCCCGCTGGCAACCCGGTGAGCGACAGTTCGCTGACGCCACCGGCCTTCGCGGTAAAAACGCCTCCTCCCGGCAACTGCTGCTGGCCGCTGGGACCGTAGACCTTGACCTGGACAAGGGCGTCCGCGCTGCCCGGAACCGTGACCTGCAGTGCGGCGCCAGCGTCGGCGTAGCCCGGTTGTCCTGCCACCGCCGCAGCCAGAGCCGGCTGCTGGATGGCCACACCGGTGATCACCTGCCGAGCGGCCGGCGCGCTGACCGGAGAAATAACTTCCACTCCACCGGGAGTTAGTCCGCGCAAAACCGACTGTTGGATGGTTGCAGCAACCGGACCCCCGGTGCTCTTTAGCCGCATCGAGAGATTTGACTGACCGGCGGCGAGCCCTGCCAGCACCACGGATCTGCTCGTTCCCGGCGGCACCAACAAACCCTTCGCTCCGGGGGCCGGGACTGGTCCCTTGTCCCCGAAGAGGTCAAGATTCACCGTAGCGGCCGTCTGCGACGAGTTCGAAAGCTGCAAAATGGCCGTGCGGCCAACTGTGGTGCTGGCACCAGCCAGCCATAAGTCATTGGCCGGCGGCTGGCACTCGCCCGCAGCCAGACCGGCAAGGTCGCCATCAGGCGCAGCATAGGCCATCACTGCGCCAAGGGAGGCGCGCTTGTCGCCGAGCGAATCCGCCCGCAGCACCGACGCCCCGGCGACAGCCTGGCTTTTGAGTACCGCTGCCTTGCGGTGGTCGGCAATACCAGCCGAGCCGGCGGTGGCTCCCGCCGTGCCGACCGCGCTGGGGCTGACAGATCCGCTTGCAGAGGCTTTGGCCACCAGCGCCAGTGGCTCCCCCGCTCCCAACGGGCTCAGAGCGCTGCCGGGTACCGTGCCGTCAGGGGCGCTGAGTACCAAGGCGGTCACGGTGGAGCTGGAACTGCTGGAGGTGGCGGAAAACTGCGGATCCGTTCCGGCCGCCGAGCCGTCCAGCAGTCGCGCGGGCCCAGGGCAGGCGGCCGTACTCTGCCCGGCGGGCAGCGCCACCGCTGGCGGATCCACCACTGCGGCAGCGGTGAACCCGGGCACGATCGAACCTATGGTCACCACCGCGACGGCGGCCACCGCAACGGAGCCGGCCAATATCGACTCGGCTGCGGCCCGGCGCCGCCGAACAGTCCGATGTCCTTTGCCCGGCAACCCAGACTGCTCAGGCCCCTGCGCCGAGCTCGTCAACCGCCGCTTCGATTCCTTCGATTCCTTCGATGACTCAACCACGGTTACCCACCTTGCCTAACGTGCCCTCATAGTCATCTGCTGCGTTGGTCGAAGCGTCACGCGCTGCCGAGGCAGGCGCAGCGGCTCCGACGGACACTTTCCCATCAGCGGCCGGGCCGCTGGATGGGGAACCCTCCACCGGCGTGCCGGGGTAACCGGCACCAAACCGCCGACGTCGTGCCGGCATTGGAATTGCCATCAGCAGGGTCAGGCTTAGGACAACAATCTGCACAATGCTCCACAGCCCCGCCCATGGGTTTTCGTAGCGGACCTCAAGATGGCCGCCGGATGCCGGAAGCGCGAAGGCCTGGGCCCAGTCCGAGGTCGTGGACGTAAGTTGCCTGCCGTCCAGCCAGGCTGCCCACCCCGCATCGGCCCGTTCCGCCAGCACTACCAGCCGGTCGGCTGACCCCGGTTCAATCTGCGTGTCCACGTTCAGCACGTCGGAAGGCAGGTAGGAAACCGTCACTCCGGACCGGTCCGTAATGCGCACCCGCGAACCGACCTCGGGCGTCTGCCCGGAGACAGCGGCCGGCGTCACCCGCCAGAGCCACCCGACGTCGGTGGGCCCGACGGTGGCCAGTCCTGGGACGGCTTCGATCTGACTGGCCATCAACTCCGCGGCCGTGTCGCCATTGTGCAGCACCACGAAGCCGATCCCAAGCTCTGTCAGCTGCGGTCGGGGGTCAACCCCGGTGCCGGACATGATCGTTGCCACGGCCTTTCGGATGGAGACGACGGCGGGATCGTCCCCCTGCAGGGATTCCGCACCGGGGGATCCGGTTATTTCTCGCGCGGAGGCAATAGTGGACAGTGAATCCATGGTGGTCCCGGCGCCGCGCATCAGGGCGGCGCTGACGCTGGCGTCGGAATTGATGCTCAGGACCAGGGTCCTGGCACGTTCTGGACCGTTGCCACGGTCTGTCGCCGTGGCTGGCAGGGTTCGGGCGGAACCCGGGCGGACCAGGGTGCTGACACCGTATTGTCCATCCGCAGCGCCGTCATTCACACCCAGGTTAGTTATGTCACTTTGCGAGCCCGCATCCTGACCAAGCGGCGCTCGAGCCGGATCAGCCGCCGTCGTTCTCTGACCGGCTCCGGATGCGAGGTTTTGCGCCACCCATAGGCCGAGGCTGGCTGCGGGAGAAATCGCCAGAAGCACCGAAACCAGTACCGCTGCACCACGGTAAGCGCCAGAACTCCGGGCAACGGCAGGAGCTCCCGCGCTGCGGCGGACCCGTTGCAGCCGCGCATCGACCCCGAGCAGCGCGTCAACCCCGAGCAGCGCGGCCGCGAGGAGTGCAAAGGCCGCCAGGGAGACGCTGGGACCGCTAAACGGCGTGACCAGGGCTGTACCACCCAGGGCAACCGCGATGCTTCCGCTGAAGAAACCGCTGAGCAGCGCCAGCACGGCGACCGCCCACAGCGTCCGCACCATACCGGATCGCCGGGTCCTGATCAGCAGGGCGCAGACGGCCAAGAACAGTACCGGCGCACCTACCACGATCATCGCGGCCAGCGCCCACGGAAAGGTTCCGCCCGCGAACCACGTCAAGGAGTTGATACCCGCTCCGGCGCCGATTCTGAGCGGTTGCCCGAGTATTTGCTGCCACAGCGGTGCGTTTGTGTAGGCCAGCGGCACGCCCGGATCGGCGAAGACGGCCCGCGGCTGGTTAAGCGTGGAAATAACGAACGGAACAAACAGCGCAATGCTGGGCAGCAATGCCCAGAACATAGTGCGCCCCCGCCTGCGCAGAAAGATCATCGCCAAGCCAATACCGACGACGGCGCCAGGCAACAATGACGGCGCGGAGGCCGTGATGATGGCCAGTCCCAGACCAGCGGCGGCTGCTGCCGTCCATGAGGGCACGTGGCCGGAACCGGGCCGACCCGCGCCGACGAGGGCGGTTCCCGAAGGATGGGCTGCTGATCGTCGGACCGCCGGCTGTACCGTGGCACCGCGCCGCAGGACGGACCCGCCCGCCGCGCGGATCAAACCCAGCAGGACCCAAGGAATCAGAAGGTGCGCCAGCAGAGCACCAAGACGGCCCTGACCAATTGCTATCTGTAGCGCCGGGGCGGAGGCCCAGATCACAGCAGCGGCAAAACGTGCCCGGCGATGTCTCGTGAGCGCCCCTGCGGCGAACCAGGCCCCGAGTCCAGCCAACGGAAGAGCCAGAATCAACAGCCAGGCAACCGCCGCGGATCCATTTCCCACCCCGGCCAGCGCGAGCAGCCACAGAACGTATCCAAACGGATCACCGTGCCCGGGCAGTCCTGCGCCGATCGCAATCCACCAGGTCGACGCGTTATGCCAGATCTGTCCGAGCCCGGCGGACAGCGGGAGGAGGCCACCACCGGCCACTGCCCCGGCACCGACCAGGCGGTTAAGGCTGATAAGGCCGACGGCGAGCAACAGCGCCACCGCGGCAACGGCTCCCGTCCCTGCCGGCAGCCGATTGGTGGCGTGAAGGGCGGCGAAGTCATCGGCAGCGTCTCCGCTGGGAACGAGCTGGACGGATCCGTCATCCGCGGGGTCGTCCGCATCGGCGGCAGAAAAGGAGTCCAACAACGAACGCCGGTGCGAACGGATTTCACGGTCGCCCGCCTGCAGTCCGCCCATCACCGAACGCGGCAGCACCCGCGTCCGTGCGGCGGCGGCACGACTGCGCCGCAGGGTCAGCGGCCGTGCCAAAGCGGCACAGGTGCCGGCCAACTGGCGAGCGCCGTAGCCGGGCTCCTTGAGCACTATTCCGGCAAGGAGACGGAACACGCCGCCCAACAAGGCACCGACGGCAAGAAAAGGCACCTGCCACCAGGGTGCATGTTTTAGGCGTAAGTGGACTTCGGCCTTGCGGGCCGATTTGGGCGAGGCCGCACTATGTTGCCGGCGGGAGACGTGGCGCATTCTGGCCCCCGGCACCACGACGACCCGGTGTCCGGCGAGCCTGTTCCGCCAGCAGAAATCAATATCATCCCCAATGCCGGGTACCGCCGGGTCAAAGCCGTCTAGTTTTTCCCAAATGTCCCGACGCACCAGCATTCCGGCCGAGTTGACGGCAAAGACATCGCTGCGGCCGTCATGCTGGCCCTGATCGTGTTCATCACGGTCGATCAAAGTGATGCGCTCGGCCCAGCGGCTCGCGGACAGACCGACGTCGATCAGTTTCCGAGGTTCGTCCCAATCGAGCTGCTTACAGCCGGCCACCGTCACCGACGGTGCGCGCTCGAGAGCCAGCAGCAGTTCCGCGAGGGCATCATGGGCGGGTGCCGAATCGTCGTGCACCAGCCAGAGCCATTCGTCGTCCCCGTCCGCTCCCGCCGGAGCAGGCAACCGACCGACTACATCCGCAACGGCGGAACCGAAGCCGCCGCGGGATGACGAGTGAGTGATCACCTTGCCGTTGCCCAGGGCGTCCTCCAACAGCTTCAGGGAGCCATCGCTTGAGCCGGTGTCGGCGCCGAAAACAGCGTCAGCAGGGCGAGTCTGCGCGGAAATGGCCGCGAGTGTCCTGGGAAGGTACCGGCCGCCGTCGTGCGCTATGACGATGGCGGTGACTTTAACTGCAGCAGGAATTAGACCGCTCGCTTCCGAAGCCGGCGACGTTCCCGCTCGGACAGGCCGCCCCAGATGCCAAAGCGCTCGTCATTGGCCAGCGCATACTCCAGGCACTGGGCCTGCACGTTGCAGGAGCCGCAGACCTTTTTCGCGTCCCGTGTGGAACCGCCCTTTTCCGGGAAAAAGGCTTCCGGGTCCGTCTGTGCGCACAGAGCATCGGTCTGCCATCCCAGCTCGCCGTCATCGCTAAAGTCAGTGTCGCCGAACCCGGTCCCGCGGGAGGGAAGCCCAATCCACACCGGCTGGGTTGCGGTTCCGACAGGCTCGACGACGAGCTGGAGCGGGCTGACGGCGGGGTTGGTTGAGGAGCCAGGGCCCGTTTCCTGCGCCTCATGATCGGCCAGGAACGCCGTCGCCTTCTCTTCCAGTGACTCCCATGCACCGCGCTCATAGCGGTCCCCGGCCTGCGGATCCGCCGGATCTAAGTACCAGTCGCTGGGCACACCAAGGGAACGGTACTGCAATGCCGACTGTCCCTGCACAGCTGGCCGGCCATTCGGGTCTGCCGTCCTCACAGAGCCGGCAGCCGAGCGTTGTGCCGGTGAAGGCGCACTGCGTTCCGCTTGTCCCATGGTCGTCCTCCTGTTGCCGTTGCGGCCAATGTCATGCCAGATTAAGGTCCGGTGAGTTTGCCGCCGAACGACGCAGCTGACGCCGCGTTTTTGCCCTGGCAATGATGTCCCGTGGGTCTAATTACATCGTTGTAATACGGCCTCCGTCAAGCCGGCAGGTGATCCTATCCACAACTGCCGTGAAGAGCGCCGCGCCACGCCCGGCAAAGCAGTGAAGAAATCCGGGCGTGGCTCTTTTGACGATGATCACTGCGCGGTCCGCACGCCGGAATCGTTGGAATCCCGGATCAGGAACGAGCGGGACGGAGCGGGCAAACGTGCTGAACATCACAGGTCGGGATGCGCCCGGGTCTCCCCTCGGGAGTGGAGAGAGTCTGACGGGAGGCGGCAGCGCCCTAACCGCGGCCAGTACTGGCAGGATGAAGGCATGCCGTCAAACATTTCCACCGTGCCAGCACTCCTTGCGACCTTGCGCACCGTTCAGGCCACCTCGCCGCGCCTGACCTGGTACGGGCCGGACGGCGAACGGGTGGAACTGTCGGGGAAAGTGCTGGACAACTGGGTGGCTAAGACGGCGAACTATGTGGTCGACGAATTAGACGCCGGTCCCGGCAGCGTCATTGACATCGATATGCCTGCGCACTGGCGTTCGCTGTGCTGGGTACTGGCCGCGTGGCAGGCCGGGACGGCAGTCAGTTACGGTCCCGGCACCGCCATGAACCACGACGTCACGGTGACAACGACACCCCTAACGGCAGCACCGGCAACGGAAGTGCCAGGAACGGAAGTGCCGGCGGCCCGCGGATCCCGGACGCTCACGGTAGCTGTGGCACTAGGAGCGCTGGAGATGAGGTGGGCCGGCGACCTCCCGGCAGGCGTACTGGACTATGCCGCCGAGGTTCGCGCCCAGGGTGATGTCTTCGTGCCGTTTGACCAACCCTCCGGAAGCGACGTCGCCGTCGTCGGCTCTAGAACGGCGGACTCCGCTGCTGCCCTTGAATCTGTTGCCTTCGGATCGCTGTTCTCCGGCTACGCGCACCTGATGGAGCGATCCGAGCGCGTCCTCCTGATGGTTGAGGATGGACTGGAGACAGCCGTCCGTAACGCGCTGGGAATCTTCAGTGCCGGCGGTTCTGTGGTGCTGGTACACCCGTCCGTGGCGGTCACCGACGTGCTGCTTTCGGCGGAACGGATCACGGAACAGCGCTGCACAGGAGGGATCCGCTGAGCGCTACTTGCCGGGACTGTCAGTCCACGGCAGGGCGGGGTTTTCCCGGCTCCACGAGCTCGTGGTCCGTGGCAAATCTGGGGTCCGCATCCAGCTCCTCGGTGAAGACCCAGAAACGGTAGGCGAAGAAGCGGAATACCGTTCCCAGCACAAGGCCGACCACACTGCCGGAGATGAAGTCTGCGAACGGAGTGGTAAAGCCAAGTACCCAGTGCGAGACGTAAACGCAGGCCGCGGCGATGGCAATGCCAACGCCGTTCATGACCGCGAAAAGCACTACCTCGCGCAAAATGTTGGCCCGGCGTCGGTGCCGGAAGGTCCAATACCTGTTCGCTACCCAGGAAAAGATGGTTGCGACTATGGCAGAGATAATTTTGGCCCGCGTAGGGTGGGCGGACAGCGAGCCGTGCAACAGCCACAGATAAATGCCCGTGTCGATAACGAAAGCGATGCCCCCGACGGCGCCAAACTTCGCAACTTCGCGCCAGAATAGCCCAAAAAGACCCCGAACGCGTGTTGCTACTGATTCAAACATGTTCCTCCGCCGTCGCTGCCGCCAAACGAGCGGTCAGTTAAAGGATCTTACGGGAAAAGCCTTGAAGTACGCTTCCAATTTCCCCGACAAACACCCTACCCCGCACGTCGACCCCGGAAATATGGCGGCCGTTCGGTAGTCTGTGGACTGTGACTTTTCCTGTAGTTGGTGTTGTTGGCGGCGGCCAGTTGGCCCGAATGATGGCTCCTGCCGCCGTTGCCCTTGGTTTCGAGCTGCACGTTCTCGCCGAAACGCCGGACGTATGCGCGGTGCCCGTGGTGGCGCACGCGCCGGTCGGCGATTACCGTGATCTGGAGGTTCTACGGCGTTTCGCCGCGGGTGTGGACGTCCTGACCTTTGATCACGAGCATGTGCCCGCCGAACACCTGCGCGCGCTGATGGCCGACGGCGTCAACGTCCAGCCGTGCCCCGACGCCCTGCTGCATGCCCAGGACAAGCTGGTCATGCGTGCCGCCATCGAGCGGCTCGGGCTGCCGAACCCGCGCTGGAGCGCCGCAGCTTCCGTAGCGGACGTCGTTGCGTTCGGAGGCCAGCACGGCTGGCCAGTGGTTCTAAAGATGCCCCGCGGCGGGTACGACGGCAAGGGCGTCAGGGTGCTCGACGACGCCAGTGCTGCCGCGGCTGCGGCGGACTGGTTCACTGCCATGAACCCCCTGCTGGTAGAGGCCAAAGTCGACTTCAGCCGGGAACTTTCCGCTCTGGTGGCCAGGACGCCCAATGGTGAGTCAAGGGCATGGCCGGTGGTCCAGTCCATTCAGGTGGACAGTGTTTGCGATGAAGTGATTGCTCCCGCGCCGTCGTTGCCGGCGGAGGTGGCGGCCGCTGCCGAGGCCGCTGCACTGCAGATCGCCGCGGACCTTGGCGTCACTGGTGTGATGGCAGTGGAGTTATTTGAAACGCCCGGCATCGGACGCGGTTTCTTGGTCAATGAACTCGCCATGCGGCCGCACAATTCAGGCCACTGGACCATGGATGGATGCGTAACCGGCCAGTTTGAGCAGCACTTGCGTGCCGTATTAAACCTTCCGCTCGGGGCCACTGCGGCACTGGCGGACATAGTGGTGATGAAGAACATTCTTGGCGGCGCCAACCCGGACCTGTTCAGCGCTTATCCGCTCGCCTTGTCCGCCCAGCCCCAAGCCAAGGTCCATGTCTACGGGAAGGGCGTGCGGCCAGGACGCAAGGTGGGGCATGTGAATGTGCTCTCAACGCCGACCGATGACGTTAGTACCGTCCGCGGCCGCGCCACCGAGGTCGCCGCACTTATCCGCGATGGAATGGTTTCCGGGGCAGACTCATTCCAAGCAGACGCATTCCAAGCAGACAAGGAGCAGCTCCGATGAGCCAACCAGCAGACAATGTTTCACAGGACAGCTCTTCTCACCCGCTGCCCGCCACGGAAACAGCCCCGGCTCCGGCGGCCAAACCGGCGCTCGTGGGCATTGTTATGGGCTCCGACTCGGATTGGCCTGTCATGGAGGCAGCGGCTGAGGTAATGGTCGAGTTCGACATCCCGTTTGAGGTCGATGTGGTATCAGCCCACAGGATGCCCACCGAAATGATCGCTTATGGTCAGTCTGCCCGGGACCGTGGTCTGCGCATTATCATCGCCGGTGCCGGCGGTGCCGCGCACCTGCCAGGGATGCTCGCTTCCGTCACAACTCTGCCCGTCGTCGGCGTACCGGTGCCGTTGAAAACCCTTGATGGCATGGACTCACTGCTGTCGATCGTCCAGATGCCGGCGGGGGTCCCCGTAGCAACCGTCTCGATCGGGGGCGCCCGCAATGCCGGGCTTCTAGCCATTCGAATGCTGGCCTGCGGGACCGACGGCACTGCGGCGCGGCTGCACGGCGAGTTGGCCGGGTTCGCTAACGATCTTAATCGAACCGCCGCCCTTAAGGGCGATTCTTTGCGTCAAAAAGCCGCACAGGTCTTCCCCGGCCTGGCGCGCTAAGAAGGATTTATGAGCATCAGCAGCCCGAAAGTCAGCCTGGCCTCGCAGAAGCCTCCGGTTATCACCAACCCCGTGCGGTACCCAGAGTCAGCTCCGGCCCACGTGCGCACCAAGCGTGCGTTTGTGCTGCTGCTGCTGACGCTGGTGCTCCCCGGCAGCGCCCAGATCGTTGCCGGCAACCGAAAACTGGGCCGGCTCGCGCTTCGCGTCACGTTCGGTGTGTGGCTCGTCGTCGTACTGGCCTTAGTGGTGTCGGCGCTGAACCGTGCACTGCTTTTCAGCACCTTCACGAATCCCTTCAGTTCCCTGCTGCTGATCGCGGTGCTGGCTCTGCTGGCGTTGGGCTGGGCGTATATGTTCCTGAATACTCTGCGCATTATCCGGCCCGCGCTGCTGGCTCCAGGGATCCGCGGTACCGTCAGCGTGGTCCTGGTCCTGCTCATGGTGCTGACTTCGGGCTCCGTGGGTTACGCCGCGTACCTGATCAATACGGGCCGCAATGCCATTAACAGCATTTTTTCCGCTGGTCCAGACATGGCCCCGGTGGACGGCCGGTACAACTTTCTGGTGATGGGCGGGGACGCCGGTGCGGACCGAGTGGGACGCCGTCCGGACAGCATCATTGTTGTCAGCGTCGACGCCTCCAGTGGACAGGCCGTCACGATCAGCATTCCGCGAAATCTGCAGAACGCCCAGTTCCCGGCCGACTCACCCATGCACAGCGTCTATCCGGACGGCTACAACTGCGGGGATAACTGCATCATCAATTTCCTCTACACCGAGGTCACCGAGAAATACGCCAATCTATATCCGGGCCGGCAGGATCCGGGCGCCGCGGCAATGATGGACGCTGCCAGCGGGACACTGGGACTGAAGATTCAGGGTTACCTGCTCATCGACATGGCCGGCTTTTCCCAGCTGATCGACGCCCTGGGCGGAGTCAAGATCAACGCCGGCGGCTGGGTCCCGATCAGCGGCGCCAGCCTGGATGACAGCGGCTACAGCCATGCTCCGCCGGAGGGCTGGATTGCCCCGGGTGAGCAGACACTCAATGGCCAGCAGGCGCTCTGGTACGCCAGATCACGGCAATGGGTCCTGGAATATGCACGCAGCGAGCGGCAGCAGTGCATCCAGCAGGCCCTGCTCAAGCAAATGGATCCTGCCACCGTGCTTTCGAAGTTCGAGTCGATTCTCCATGCCGGAACGCAGGTGATGGAATCGGATATTCCGGCTGCGCAGCTGGGCAGTTTTGTTGATCTGGCCTTGAAATCTAAAAAGCATCCCCTGAACCGGCTGACTATCGGACCGCCGGACTTTGACATTAACTTCTCCACCTCCCCGGATTTCGCTGTCATTCACGCCCGGGTAAAGGAGCTGATTGCGGGAAACAGCTCCGCTCCCGCCAGCGCACCGGCCCCAGCTGGAGCCGCGCCCGCGCCAGCTGCTTCGGATGCCGGCACGGCCGCGCCAGCTGCACCGGCACCTGCCCCTGCAGCTCCGGCTCCGGCTCCGAAGGTCAGCCAGGCGTACCTCCAGCAGCTGGCAGAACAGGGCGACGACGCCATGCTCGAATCGCTGCTCGCCAACAACGGCAGCTGTACGGCAGGATAGCCACGAGCTCTAGGAGAGACGATGTTCAACCTGACCAACGTGCTGCGCCCCTATGCGTGGGGCTCGCCCACCGCAATTTCGACGCTGCTGGGCCGGACACCCTCCGGTGGCCCGGAAGCCGAACTATGGCTTGGCGCCCACCCCGACTCCCCCTCCTTAGCCACGGCGCCGGACGGCAGCACCAAGTCCTTGGACGCGCTCATTGCCGATGACCCGGACGGTATGCTTGGAGCCGATGCGCGGACGGAATTCGGCGACCGGCTGCCCTTCCTGGCAAAAATCCTAGCCGCCTCGCAGCCGCTGTCATTGCAGGTCCACCCGACCCTGGCCCAGGCGAAGGACGCATTTGCCAGGGAAGAAGCGGCAGGTATTCCCCGTGCCGCCGCAGACCGGAACTATAAGGACGATAACCACAAACCCGAGCTGATCCTGGCGCTGACAAATTTTGACGCGCTGTGCGGTTTCCGCCCGGCCACCCAGTCACGGGCGGTCTTTAAACACCTGTCGGACCTTTTCGAGCAGGTCGAGGAAGCCTTCCCGCAGCTTTTGCGGGACGTCATCTCGGATCTGTCCGCAGCGGAAGGCTCAGAAGCCGACGAGTCTGCAGCGATCCGGGCCGCCTTCCAGCGCCTCATCACCGGCGGCAACGAGGTCACCGATGCCGTGAGCGCCGTCGTCACCGCCCTCAATGCCAGCCGGGCTGCCCAGCCCACGCACACCGCCTACCTGCGCGAACTGTCCACCGTGATCAGCCTGAACGGCATCTATCCGGGGGACCCCGGCGTGCTGTTGTCGCTGCTGCTCAACCGGGTCTCGCTCAAGCCCGGGGAAGCGATCTATCTTCCCGCCGGAAACATCCACGCGTATCTGCAGGGTCTGGGAGTTGAGGTGATGGCGTCCTCGGATAATGTGCTCCGCGGGGGGCTTACGCCCAAGCACGTGGACGTCCCTGAGCTGATGAAGACCGTTGAGTTCCGTGCCCTTCCGGTGCCGCGGATCACCGCGGGCAGCACCGAGTTGGGCCAGGAAATCTGGCAACCGCCGTTCCGGGAATTTCAGCTGCAGCGCGCCATCTTGGAACCTGACCGGCCACCGATCCCGCTGGCCCAGAACGGCCCGCTCCTTGTCCTCGCGGTGACCGGTTCGGTCATCCTGGATTCGCCACGCGGTGACCTGGTCCTCGCGCACGGCGACAGCGCCTTCGTCCCCGCGCGGGAAAGCCCCGTCAACGCCCACCCGGTGAGTGGCGCATCCGGAGCCGCCGTCGTGTACGCCGTCACGGTTCCGGCCCCGGCCCCTAACTAAGTAGCGGCAGCTGCACACATTTCGTGTTTTGCGTGCACCTGCTGCTACTTAGGTGGGGCGGCGCCCACCCTTTTGCGAAGCCCCGCAAGCACAGCCGGCACCCGGGAAACGAGCTTCCCCGACTTCTTCACGGCCTTGCGGGCCAGCGGCAGGGCCCTGGCGTAGACCGGGTAGAGCGGCGAGAGCGGCTTGTCCCAGGTCCCCGCCAACAGATTTTCATGGTCCGCAAACCCGATTTTGAATTTCGAAACGCCGTCGTTCAGGAGCCCGTTGAAGTCATAGCGGGAGACCCCGCGCTGCTTCATCGCCATAATGGCCGTCCACTTGAGTGTGAAGTTGGCCCGCAGATTCTGCCCGACGTCGTTCATCCCGCCGTAGAGCTCGAAGGCGGTCGTCCCGCTGGCGGCGAGCCACAGGAAGGCCACTACTGCGTCGCCGTCGAAGGCAGCAAATACCGCAGACCCCTCCCCCAGATTGTCGAATATATCCAGATAATAGGCATCGGAGTGGATGCCGAATCCGGCGCGATCGGCCGTAAGCCGGTAGACGGCGAGGCACTGCGGCACTTCCTCGCGGCTGACCTGGCGGTAGTGCAGCGCCTCCCTGCCGGATTTACGGATGTACTGCCGGGTTTTCTTCGTCATCCCGGCGAGCAGTTCATCCTCGGAGCGGTGCAGATCCAAGATCAATGTGCGCCCCATCAGAATGGTGCTCTCCGTCCGCCGCCAGCCGCCCGCCAACAGCGCCACAGCACCGGGCGAGTCCAGATCCCAGTCAGGTTCAATGCTTAACACCACTGAACCATGCGTCAGCGCCACATAATCGGCGACGGCGTTCAGTACCTCGGTGCTTGAACCCTCCGTCGACTGCGGGCCGCGCGGGATGTAGGCAAGGGAGCGAAAGGGAAACGGCAGGCGCCGGAACAGCAGCTGGGCGGAGCCGACAAGAGTGCCCCCTTCGTCGTGGACCAGCACCCGGTCAACGGACCAGTTGTGCGCCGCCTTCGTCTGGCCCCAGCCCCACAGCTGCATTGGGTGGCCCCGCCCGGCATTCACCGCGGCATCCCACTCGGTCCTGTCGGTGCACTGTTCAACGCTTAAAGTCATAGCAGCAAGCCTATCCGGCGTGCACGGCCCCACGGAAAACCACCCGAATCCCCGCCGTCCCGCGCCCGCCCGCAAACTGCTACCAACCCCCGCCCTCTCCTGACCCTGGCCCGTTAGGCCATTCTGGCGTAGGACTCCCATTTGTGTGACTGGTGCTCACCGTCAACGAAGCGGATGGTACCGGACTTCGAGCGCATCACGATCGACTGGGTGAGTACCTTGTTCTTGTCGTAGCGCACCCCGCGGAGCAGGTCACCATCGGTGATTCCCGTCGCGGCGAAGTAGCAGTTGTCGCTGCGGACCAAATCATGGGTCGACAGAACGCGATCCAGGTCATGCCCGGCGTCCAGCGCTTTCTGCTTCTCCTCGTCGCTGGTGGGCCACAACCGTCCCTGAATCACGCCGCCCAGGGTCTTGATCGCGCAGGCGGAAACGATGCCTTCGGGGGTGCCGCCGATCCCCATCAGGGCATCCACACCGGTCCCGGTGCGGGCCGCGGCGATGGCGCCGGCGACGTCGCCGTCCATGATCATCTTGGTGCGCGCGCCCGAATCGCGGATTTCCTGCACCAGCGGACGGTGCCTGTCGCGGTCAAGCACCATGACGGTCAGCGCATTGACCTTCACACCCTTGGCCTTGGCGATCAGACGAAGGTTTTCCTTGACCGGCAGCCGAAGGTCGACGACGTCGGCGGCTTCCGGTCCGGTGACCAGCTTCTCCATGTAGAACACGGCAGAAGGATCGAACATGGTGCCTCGCTCGGCCACGGCCAGCACCGCAAGAGCGTTGTTGATGCCCAGTGCGCACAGCCGGGTGCCATCGATGGGGTCGACGGCCACGTCGCACTCGGGGCCGGAGCCGTCCCCGACTTGCTCGCCGTTGAAGAGCATGGGCGCTTCATCCTTCTCGCCCTCCCCGATCACCACAATCCCGTTGAAGTGAACCGTCGACAGCAGCGAGCGCATCGCATCGACGGCGGCGCCGTCGGCCTTGTTCTTGTCTCCGAAACCGACCCAGTGGCCGCCGGCTATTGCGGCGGCTTCCGTGACCCGGACCAGTTCGAGCGCAAGGTTGCGGTCTGGCTCGTCATCTCCCACGGCCAGGGCGGGGGAAAGGGTGGAATACTGAGCATCGTCGTTGTTCTCGGACACGAATGACCTCATCTTTGAGTTGTGCTGACTGTTATGAATGGGCACCGGACTCCGCACTTTTGCGGGGACCGGTCAGTCTTCATCATAGTTGGCCGCCGGGCCCGAGGTGCCAGCCCGCCGCCGGTGAAGATGTGAACCGGCCCCGAATGGTGGATTATGGAACTGTGACGCCTATACAAGACAATGGTTCGCCAGCGGACGTTCTCCCCGCCCAGGAACCGGAAAAACCTGCCCTCGAGGTCAGGCCGGTTATTGGAGCGTCGGCCGCCAAACGTGCCAATGCTTCGATCATGGGCATGGTTCTGGCGCTGTTGGTGACACTCGCCGTCGTGCTTCCCGTCATTTTACTTAACGCGCACCAGAATGCGTCCGTCTACCGCCCCGACGTTGATGTCCCTGTCATAGCCGCCCAAGCCAGGGACGCGGCCGGTTTTGCCCCCGCATCGGCGGCGCTGCCGCAAGGCTGGAGCGTCAACTACGCACGCTGGAAATCAGCCGGAGCGGACGGGGTGGCCTTCTGGGAGGTCGGCTATGTCTCGCCGTCCGGGCAGTTCATCTCGCTCAAGCAAAGCGCGCACGCTAATCCCAGCTGGTTGGCGCAGAACGCCAACAATGCCCCGATCACCGGAGAACGGCAAATCGGAGCGCACAGCTGGGAGCTCCGCGACAAACCCGGATCAGATAAATCGCTGATCCTCCCCTACCGAGGTACAACAATGATCCTGACCGGAAGCGCACCCCTGACAGACTTCGACGTGCTCGGTGCCGCGGCGATTGCCTCCACCGATATACAGCTCGATGCCCCTGCCACCGGCACTCCCACCGGCACGGCCACCGGCACGGCTTTGCCCACTGCGGGGAGCGCCAAGTGAGCGGCCCGGAAGACAGCGGTGAGCGTGCACCGTCCGCTGACCTGCTGACCCCTGCCGAGGCCTGGAAAAAGCTCAGTGACGGTAATCTGCGGTTCGTGAACGGCACGTCCTCGCATCCGAACCAGGATGCCTCGCACCGTGCCACGCTGGTGAACTCGCAGAATCCTTTCGCCGTAATTTTTGGCTGTTCGGATTCCCGGCTGGCAGCGGAAATCATCTTCGATCTGGGTCTGGGCGATGCCTTCGTGGTCCGCACCGCGGGCCATGTGATTGATAACACGGTGCTCGGCTCGCTGGAATACAGCATCGCCTACCTGCGGGTTCCACTGATCGTCATCTTGGGTCATGACAGCTGCGGGGCGGTCACGGCCACCAAGGGTGCGGTGGAGACCGGAGACATGCCGGCCGGGTTTATTCGCGATTTGGTGGAACGAATCACCCCTTCGGTACTGACGTCCCTGCGCCGGGACCAGCACGACGTCAACGACATGGTGGTGGAGCACGTCCGGCAGACGGCCCAGCGGCTGGTGGAGAACTCCCCGATCATTGCCTCCGCCGTCGCAGAGCACCGGACCGCCGTCGTCGGCCTTGCCTACCGGCTGCAGGAGGGGCGAGCGGACCTGGTCTCCAATTTCGGTACCCTCTGACGCGGGCCGCTGCGGCCGCCCGACGTCGCACATCTCACTTCAGCAGCCGCGACAGCCCTCGGTCCGCCAACGGCTTCCCACCGGTCTGGCAGGTGGGGCAGTACTGCAGAGCCGAGTCAGCGAAGATCACTTGGCGAACGGTATCGCCGCATACGGGGCACCTCTGACCTGTTCGGCCGTGCACCTGCATCCCGGATTTCTTTTCCCGCTTGAGCTCGGAGGCGGCAAGCCCCGTTGAGCGCGAGATTGCGGTCAGCAGCGTCGCCTGCATCGCGTCGAACAGCAGCGAACCTTCCTCCGCGCTCATCGAGGCCGGCCGAAAGGGCGACATTTTGGCGGCGTGCAGAATCTCATCGGAGTAGGCGTTGCCAATGCCGGCGATGATCCCCTGGTTGCGCAACACACCCTTAATCTGCGACCGCCCCGCCGCAGTGAGAATGCCAAGGAACGTCCCCTTGGTGAATTCCGCGCTCAGGGGGTCGGGTCCCAACCTGGCGATGCCCGGCACATCTGCGGGTTCACCGACCACGAAGATGGCGAGACTCTTTTTGGTGCCCTCCTCGGTGATGTCGATGCCTGACCCGTCGTCGAGCACCAGTCGGGCGGCAAGCGGGCCCCTGCCCGGGCGAACCGAGGGTACAGGACTCCCCTCGCGCCATCGGATCCAGCCTGCCCGCGCGAGATGCAGCACCAGATGTATCTCACCGATGCTGATGTCCAGATATTTGCCGCGGCGCGTCACAGCGCGCACCACCTGACCGGCCAGTGCCGAGATGGGCGGATCGTAGGTCTTCAGCGCGGCGACCGCCAGGATGTCCAGCCGATTAACGGTGCGCCCGGCGAGATGGGCGTCCAGCTCCGCGGCGAGGGCATGGATCTCGGGGAGCTCGGGCACGTTCCCAGTCTCCATCAGCTTGCAGCATCCGTCGAGGGCCTCGGCGCCGAAGCGGTATTCTTGACGTCATGACTGAGACTTCCGCACTGGCCACCGCATCCGCTGATCAGCAGTTCCGCATCGAACACGACACGATGGGTGAGGTCCGTGTCCCGGTCTACGCCCTGTACGGCGCACAGACGCAGCGGGCGGTGGAGAACTTTCCGATTTCCGGGACCACTCTGGAGCGCGCGCACATCGAGGCGCTGGCCCGCGTGAAGAAGGCTGCCGCCACGGCAAACGCGGAATTGGGAGTGCTTGACGGCGAACTGGCCAGTGCCATTGAATCCGCCGCCGAGGAGGTCATCGCCGGAAGGTACGACGGCGATTTCCCGATCGACATTTTCCAGACCGGTTCCGGCACCTCGTCCAACATGAACGCCAATGAGGTCCTCGCCTCGCTGGCCAACCGGGCACTCAAGGCGGCAGGCAGCGAAAAGTCCGTTCACCCGAACGACCACGTCAATGCATCGCAGTCCTCCAATGACGTCTTCCCGACCTCAGTCCATGTGGCCACGGCGTCCGCCCTGACGAAGGACCTTATTCCGGCATTGGAACACCTGGCAGCGTCGTTGAAGCGCAAGTCGAACGAGTTTGCGACCGTGGTCAAATCCGGCCGTACGCACCTGATGGACGCCACCCCGGTGACGCTGGGACAGGAGTTCGGAGGATATGCCGCCCAGGTGCGCTACGGCGTCGAGCGCATTAACGCCTCCCTCCCCCGGGTCGCCGAGGTCCCGCTGGGCGGCACTGCAGTGGGCACCGGCATCAATACTCCCAAGGGCTTCTCCGAGCGGGTTATTGAACTTTTGGCCCAGGACACCGGCCTGCCGCTGACCGAGGCGCGCGACCATTTCGAGGCACAGGCGAACCGTGACGGCCTGGTGGAAATGTCCGGGCAGCTGCGCACCATCGCCGTGTCGCTGAGCAAGATCAGCAATGACCTGCGCTGGCTTGGATCCGGTCCCAACACGGGCCTGGGCGAGATATCGCTGCCCGATCTGCAGCCCGGGTCCTCGATCATGCCCGGCAAGGTCAACCCGGTGATTTGCGAGGCGGTTTTGCAGGTCTGTGCCCAGGTGGTCGGCAACGATGCCACCGTCGCCTGGTCCGGCACCAACGGAGCCTTTGAGCTCAATGTCGGCATTCCCGTGATCGCGGCCAATCTGCTCGAATCCATCCGCCTGCTGGCCAACTCCACCCGGGTGATGGCGGATAAGATGATCGACGGCATCGAGGCCAATGTGGAGCGGGCGCGTTTCCTGGCTGAAGCCTCACCGTCCATTGTCACCCCGCTAAATAAGTACATCGGCTACGAAAACGCCGCTAAAATTGCCAAGCACGCCATCAAGGAAGGGCAGACCATCCGTGAGGCGGTTGTGGCCCTGGGTTTCGTGGAGCGCGGGGAGCTGACCGAGGAACAGTTGGATATTTCCCTGGACGTACTGTCCATGACACGGCCGCCGCAGTAGCCGTCCCAAATCGGCCGTACCCGTCAGCAGCCGTACCCGTCAGCAGCCGTACCCGTCAGCGCAGGAAGCGTGTCTGCCCTGAGAAGTCCAGGGCCCACTGCAGCCGCTGCAGATGCGTCGCGCGCAACGGGGGCAGTTCGTCGAGTCCAAACCATCCTACGGCCACGGATTCGTCGTCGTTCACCCGGGCCACCCCGGAGACCGAGTGCGCCTTAAAAATCAGGTTCATGAACTGGCACCGGTCTCCGTTGGGAAAGGTGATCGGCTCTTGGCTGTGAACGGCCACTAGTCCTTCCATCCGGGCCACCACGCCGGTTTCCTCCAGCACTTCGCGGGCGGCCCCCACGGCCGGTTCTTCGCCCGGATCAAGCATGCCGGTGATCAGCGTCCAGTCCCCCGTGTCGGCGCGCTGCCCCAGCAGCACCTTACCGGCGTCGTCGAACACCACCGCCGTCACGCCCGGGAGCCACAACAGGTCATGGCCGATTTTCTGGCGCAGGGCCAGAACAAAGCCGGGAGTAGGCATGTTCCAGCCTAACCGCCGGCGGCCAGCATGACAGCCAAGGCGCCGGCCAGCATGAACGGACCAAACGGGATCTGCGTGTTACCGCTGCCACGGTGTGTAACGATCAGCCCCAGGCCGAACAGACCGCCCAAAACGAATCCGGCCATAATGCCGAACAGCACCTGTGACCACCCCAGATACCCCAGATACAGACCGAGCAGCGCGGCAAGTTTGACGTCCCCGCGCCCCATGCCGGCCGGGTAGATCAGCCGCAGCAGCAGATAAAAGCCGCCGAGCACCATCGAACCCAGCACGGTCCGCAGCGCCGACCGCGGGTCCTCCCCGAGCAGACTGCCGGCCAGCAGGAGCACCAAAGCGGCCCCGAAGGATGGAAATATGATCCTATCTGGCAGCCGATGCGTACGAATGTCGACCACGCTCAGACGCACCGCGGACACCAGCAGGTATACGCAGGCCAAAAGCACCAGCCAGCCAGCCAGTGGGTGGTTCGCCCAAAGCCCCGCCAGCCGTGTGATCATAACGCGATAGTACGCGACCGCCCTTACCCTTCGGTGGCGCTGGCGTAAACTGTGGACATGACTGCGGGCGCGGAGCACTTCAGGGATCTGTGCAGATCATCGCCGTGGAAATGGCAGAGCCTTCGCTTCGAATTACGCTTTCGCCGGCCCCCGGAGTCTGTCGGGGCGTTGGACCAACCCCCCAGTCAGGCGGCCCTGGCCGACCCGCCGGACCCAGGGGTCGCTGCCGACGCTGACCCGCGGGATGTAGCCGCCGCCGCGCAGGCCGACCCGCCGGTTAACTGCTGGGTGCGCCGGCCACAGGCCCTCCGAGTGGAAGCACCGGAGGGAACCCTGCTCTACAGCACCACCGGGATTAACGATTCCAAGGACGGCCTGTTCATCAGCGGACGGCGCAAGCCTTGGCTGCTGCCCGCGCATTTAGTCACGCCGGTATACGACGACGACGGCCTGGTCCGCCGCCGACCCGAGGCGGCCTATGGTGAGCCCCGCTTTGGCGATGGCCGGTTCCCGGCGCTGCTGGACCCGGTGGAACTTGCCGGCGACAGACCGGTTCCCCTCGACTACCCCTTCGCCAATGTGGCCGAACCGGGTCCGATTGAACACGTCGAACATGAGGGGCGTCCGGCGCTTGAGAGCATCCTGACGCCCAATCACACGTATCTCCCGACCATCCCGGGCCATCCGCTGCTGTATCCGGGACGCACTGCCATACGCATCGATGCCGGCACCGGGGTCTGTGTGGCCAGCCAGTCGCTGGACGGGCCAACGGCCGGAGCCGGTCACTGGCTGAAGGTCCTCGGAGTCGACGAATACATGCTGGACGATCTGTTCGTGGAGGTCAGCATGGGCTTGACCGACGTCCGCAGCCACATCAGCTGGGACGTCGGCCCCGCCACATAGCTCTCCGCCTCTGTTGGTGGCGCGTCAAGACAGTGCTTGCGTCAAGACCGTGCGTGCGTCAGGACAGTGCGTGCGTCAGGACTCGATGCCCTCGAGCAACTCGGTGACGAGCGCGGCAATTGGTGACCGCTCGGAGCGGGTGAGCGTAATGTGCCCGAACAGCGGATGACCCTTAAGGATCTCGACGACGGCGGCAATCCCGTCGTACCGGCCGACCCTCAGATTATCTCGCTGGGCCACGTCATGGGTCAGCACGATCTTGGAGTTTTGCCCGATCCGGCTCATGACGGTCAGTAGTACATTTTTTTCCAACGACTGCGCCTCATCAACGATCACGAACGAATCGTGCAGGGACCTGCCGCGGATATGGGTCAGCGGCAAAACCTCCAGCATGCCGCGGCCCATGACCTCCTCGACCACTTCCTGCGATACCAAAGCCCCCAGCGTATCGAAGACCGCCTGGGCCCATGGATTCATTTTTTCGCTCTCCGAACCCGGTAGGTAGCCGAGCTCCTGGCCGCCAACGGCGTACAGCGGACGGAATACCACCACTTTTCGGTGTTCCCGCCGCTCCAATACGGCTTCCAGCCCCGCGCACAGCGCCAGCGCGGACTTCCCCGTTCCTGCCCGGCCTCCCAGGGACACGATCCCCACCTCAGGGTCCATCAGCAGATCGATCGCCAGCCGCTGCTCAGCCGAACGCCCGTGCAGCCCGAAGATATCCCGGTCCCCCTTGACCAGCCTTACCTGCTTGTCCGCCCCAACCCGGCCGAGCGCCGATCCGCGATTCGACAGCAGGACCAGACCGGTATTCGTTGGCATTTCCGCTGCTGCGGGGATGAATGCCGGCTCATGGCGGTACAGCGTGCCGATCTCGTCGTCGAGTACATCCAGCTCAACAACGCCCGTCCAGCCCGAATCCTTGACCAGCTCATTGCGGTACTCGTCCGCCTGCAGCCCCATGGCCGAAGCCTTCACACGCATCGGCAAGTCTTTGGATACCACCGTCACGTTGCGGCCTTCGTTGGCCAGGTTTTTGGCCACCGCCAGGATCCTGCTGTCATTGTCGCCGCTGCGGAAGCCGGCAGGGAGCACGTCGGAGGAAACGTGATTCAGTTCCACCCGCAGGGTTCCGCCCTCTTCCCCGAGGGAGATCGCTTTATCCAGACCACCGTGCTTTACGCGCAATTCATCAAGCAATCTAAGGGCTTTTCGGGCAAAGTATCCCAACTCCGGATCATGGCGTTTTCCCTCCAACTCGCTGATCACCACAATTGGAACGATGACCTCGTGTTCGGCGAAACGGAGAACCGCGTGTGGATCGGACAGCAGCACCGAGGTGTCCACTACGAAGCTGTGCTCCGCCGTCGTCCGTTCAATCCGTGCCCGCTCAGAAATTGCCACATCGACTCCAGTCCCGGGCGCACGCACCCGGATTTACTAGGGGTGAGGCGGGCGGGCCGGTAGGCCGCGCACGGCCCCGCGATGTAGTCGGCGCAGATTCGCGCTTCATAGCCGGCCTCCCGATCGAAGGACAGGGAGCCCTCCGATAGCAACTAAGCTACGCCAAAATCCGGCTTTTGGCCGCTCCTGCCGCCGCGGTGTGTCGGTAAATTCCCGGTGAACAGACCGCACTGGCTTTTACTGGCGGAACAGTCCGCTATCCCGGCACCGGAAGGCGCCGGGATATGACGGCCGCCGCGAGAATTCCGGCAGCCGCAAACCACAGCGCGTCCAGGCTCAGGGCATGATAGGTCAGACCGCCCACAACCGAGCCGCAGGTCAGCGCAAACCACAACAGGAAGTACCGCAGCCAGCCAAGCTTCTCACCACCAGCCAGCGCCGACGCAACCCGCTGTCCCATCTTCACGAGCGTGCCGGTCATATAGGTAAGTCCAATGCTGACTTCCCCGTCGCGTTCAAAGACTACGTTCTCGGCACCCATGGCGAACGCCATCATCGGCGGAACCAGTGCAACCCAGAACCCGGCGTCGAACAATACGGCCGCAGCCGCCAGCACCACCGCAATTGACAAAAGGATGACGACACGCTTGTGAACGGGCACCGCACCACGCAGCAGCGAACCGGAAATAACCCCGGCCAGGAATGCCGCCACGAGGCCCCCTGCCAGCAACACGCCGAACCAGGATCCGTCTGCCAGCAGCGCGCCAGCGCGCGTGGAATTCCCGCTCATAAAGGAAACGAAGTAGCCGCCCAAATGGATAAAGCCGATGGCGTCAACAAAGCCGGCGACAGCGGACAGCCCGGCAGCCAGCATGATTTCCGTCCGGTGGTGCCGGTGCATCGTATTCCTCCGGTCCGGTCAGGCGCCGAAGCGGCGATGTCTGCCCGCATAGTCCCGCAATGCCCGCAGAAAATCGATCTTCCGAAAGGCCGGCCAGAGCGCCTCACAAAAATAGAACTCGCTGTAGGCGCTTTGCCACATCAGGAAGCCTGAAAGCCGTTGCTCCCCCGAGGTGCGGATGACCAGATCAGGATCCGGCTGGCCGCGGGTGTACAGATATTTGGAGATGTCCTCCACCGCAAGTTCATCCGCGAGCTCGCCGATGTCGCGGCCCTCGGAAACGGCGTCATGGAGTAGTTCCCGCACCGCATCGACAATTTCACGCCTGCCACCGTAGCCAATCGCCACATTGACGTGAATGCATTCCAGTTCCGGCCGCCGGGCCGCGAGTGTGGAAAGCCTGTCCGAGAGGTAGTCCGGCAGGAGCTCCGGGGCACCCATCGCATGGACGCTGATGTTGGCGTCCGCGTCCAGCAGGTCCAGGGTATTCGCAATGATCCCCATCAGCTCGTCGAGCTCGTCAGCGGAACGCCCCATGTTATCTGTGGAGAGCATGTACAGGGTGACTACTTTGACGCCCAGTTCCTGGCACCAGCCCAGGAATTCCAGAATCTTGTCTGCACCAGCCTGGTGACCGTGCCGAGTAGGTGCATTGAACTGCTTGGCCCAACGCCGGTTTCCATCCACCATCACACCAATATGATTGGGGATTCTGTCCATCTTCAGCGACCGGGCCAGCTGGCGTTCATAGAAGTCATAAACCAGTGCGGGCAGCCTCCGTGGCCACAAGTACGGCTGCAACAATCGTCACCTGGCTTCCAACTTCTGGGGCCTAGCGGCCGCGCTGATGTGCTTCCCCTACGTTACCCCTGCCAGTGCGCTTCGAAGCTCACCGGAGAATCCTGGCCCAGAAGAACCGTTGCCTAGGTCCCGGTGATGATGGTCCGGGCGAAGTTTTGGGCGTCTTTGAGGTCGTCGTGGTAGGTGTTGCGGATCCAGGGATTCTCGGTGTACCCGGCCGCCGGCCCTCCGTCTGGGGTGGTGCCTGTCCTCGTGTTGAGACCGGTGCCGGTGGTGCGGTTGTAGCAGTGCAGGCCCGGGCGTTGACGGGCGTTGGGTCCGTACCGGAGGTAGGGGATCTGGTTGATCATGGTGACTTCCAGGATCCCGGCGTGGACCAGGGAATGACATCCCGGGCACAAAGCACACATGTTGGAGACGGCGGTGGGTCCGCCGCGGGAGTACCAGATGACGTGGTGGATATCGCACCAGGACGCAGGCCGGTTACAACCGGGCCGGACGCACCCGCCGTCCCGGACAGACACGGCCCTGCGCTGCGCGGGGGTCGCGAGCCTGACCGCGGTGCCCAGATCCAGGAGGGCACCGTTGCTCCCCAGGACGGCCCGCTCGAATGCCGCGTCACACACCATTCGGGCCAGGGTGCCGGGGCTGATGCTGCCCAAACCATCACACCAGGACGGCATCGGATCCAACGGCGTCAACCCACCGGCACCGACCAAACCGCTTTCTGGGAGTACCTCCGGCTCCGGCTCCCAGGACCATGAGGACCCGGACCCGGGGCTGGAGGAATCGTTGGTGCTGCCCTCAGTGGTGTCGGTGTCCCAGCCGAAGCTCCGGGTGTCCGGGCCGATCCCTCCCGGCCACCCATCACCGTCCGGTGGTGCGGCTGGGTCTGCCGGCGTTCCTGGCCCCGGCAGAGCCGGTCCGGCTGTCAGGGTCGGTCCGGCTGCCAAAGCCAACGGTGCCGCTGATCCCCGTGATGGCGGTGATCCTGGTGGCGTTGATGGTGCTGGTGATACTGCTGGTAGTAGAGGTGGTGGTGGTTGGATTTCCTGGGCTTGGCGGAGGATCGCGGCTTCCCTGTCCGGGAAGCTGCGGAGCTGATCAAAGGTAGTCGTGATCGTCATACGGGCCGGCCGCCTCCCCGGCCGAAGCCTGCCGGCCCTGCTCGGACCACAACGACTCCCCGACGCACCCGTCCCCGGACCCCTCGTACGCTTCGTCCCCCGGCCAGAATCTGTTCCCCCTTCATTTCCCGTTCCAGCACCCTCTCCAGCGCCGGTTCCAGCGCCCGTTCCGGCTCCGGCACCCTTACCAGCGCCCGTTCCGCCTCCGGCACCGGTTCCAGCGCCAGTTCCAGCGCCCGTTCCGCCTCCGGTGCCGGTGGGGGTGGTGTCGGTGGGGGTGGTGTCGTTGGCGGGAGTGAGGGAGAACAGGTCCTCGGCCTGGGCCGCGGCTGCTTCAGCCCGGGCCCGCGCATCCACCTCCGGATGCACCCACCCACCACTGCAACCACTGCCGCCAGCAAAACCGCCGTCACCGCACTCATCAGCGCTGCTGCCCTCCATAGGACCGGTGCTGCCGCCCTCCTCCGCCCCACCGCTGCCAGTAGCCCCATCGCTGCTGCTGTCACCAGCCTTGTCCCTGTGATCCTGGTCGCTGTGATCCTTATCGTGGGGGCTCTCGTTACGTGGTGGGTGGGTGAGGTTGAGGTAAGCGCCTGCCGCACGGGCCATTTCGGTGAGCGCGTCCGCCCGCCGCTGATCCGCGGTCCGCTGATCAACGGCGACCAGGTCCCCGTCGGGGGTCCGCTGATCCGGGTGCGGAGCCGACAACGGATCCAGGATCGCCATCAACTCCGCCCCCGCCACCGGGTCCAGCTGATACGAACCATGCACCATCCCCGTCACATCCACCCCCATCGTGAACTTACGACGCATCACCGACTCCGGATCATAATGATCCCCCGTATCGGCCTGGCAAAGCCGGATGACCTGCTCAGCGAACCGACGGAAATCATCACTACGCAGCGTCGGAGCCTGCCGGGCCAAATACTCCCCGATCCGCTCCGACGTCTCCTCGGTAATGATCCGGGCCGGGACCTTCTCCAACACCCGCACCCCCGTCCTCACATGCCCGGCCGTCACCTCCCCGGCCGCCAACCGGGCACCCAGCAACGCCAACGGCCCGACCCCCAACTCCACCTCACGCACCAAAAAACCGGGACCATTCCTGCTGCCGGGCCCGGTATGGAGGGCGCGGGCCGCTTCGACCTCGGCCTTCGCCCGCCCCGGCTCCACCCCTACCCCATGAACCAGGAACTGGCACATATTCTTCGTCCCGATCCCCGACAACGCCGCGGCCCCGCACTGATCCGCTGCCGCGATACTGCGCAAATACACCGCATCCAATCGACGCCGGGTCCCCTCAGACCTGCCAATCACCGACAACCACGCCTCCGGCGTCACCGCCTGCGGATCCGTCCCCAACACCTCCGCCAATAACGAATCAATCAATTCCAACCGGGCCACCATCCCCGCCGACGTACCACCAACAGGAAAACCATCAACAGAACAAACGGGACACGCAGGAACAGCAGAACCCGCAGTACCAGATGAGCCGTCAACGGCATCATAGGGAACCTTGGGCGCGGCCGGATTTACAGGATCGGCAGGAGCAGCAGGAGCGGCCGGGTTCGCTGAGCCTGCGCCATCGGGTTGAGCGGTCCCGCACCCGGCAGTACTGCCGTTGTCGCCGAGGCCTGCGCGCTGGACCCGGCGCGGATACTTCGCCGTGATCGCGGCCAGCACCTGAGCCAGATTCTCCCGATCAATCTCCACCGTCACCCACCACCCCTCAACCCATAAACCCGACAACCCATATCCGGCAACCTGCACCGGCAAAAACCGGGAAATCCCGCTGATCTCCAACTACTACAAGGCTACGAGCAGGCACTGACATCATCAGGACAAAAAGACCCCAAAACCGGCCCCTGGGGAAAAAACTTCGAAAAAACTTTTTTGGCCATTCAGCGCGAGCCACAAGCATCACGGATCGGACGCCCACCCCCTTGAAGCGGCCTGATTTTCGTTACAATTTGATCGTGAAAGCAATGGCATCACCTTCTTCCCCCGACGCCGCTGAGCCTGGAATCGGCCGCGATCAGTCGGCATCGGCAACGCGACCCTATGCAGAGCCGGAGCAGCACCCCTTGCGGGCAGCGGCGGACACCATTGCCGAAGCCTTGAACATCAAGCCGAGCTGGCGTGGCTGGATCCACGCTGGAGCCACGCCGTTGGCCGTGATCGCCGGGATCGTCCTGATCTGCGTGGCAGTATCCCCGCTGGCAAGAGTGACCTCCGCGGTGTACGCAGTCACCGGTGTACTGCTTTTTGGCACAAGTGCGCTGTATCACCGCGGGGAGTGGAAACCGAAGACGAAAGCTGTGTTAAAACGGTGGGATCACGCTAATATCATGCTGGTGATCGCCGGCTCCTACACGCCATTGTCGGCGCTGCTCTTGCCTTCTGCGGAGGCGACGCTGCTGCTTTGGGTGATCTGGGTGGGAGCGCTGGCCGGAGTATTATTCCGCGTGCTATGGGTCGGTGCACCGCGGTGGCTTTACGTGCCTATCTACGTTGCACTGGGGATGGCCGCAGTCTTTTTTATGCCGGACTTCTTCTCGGCCAGCGTCCCGGCTGGTGTACTGATTTACCTTGGTGGTGCGTTCTACATTGCCGGAGCGCTGGTTTACGGTATCAAAAAACCTAACTTCAGCGACCGTCATTTCGGCTTCCACGAGCTATTCCACGCCTTGACCGTGGTGGGATTCGCCGCTCACTTCACGGCTATTCTGCTCGCCGTCAGCAGTGCCTGACGTCAGCTATTTCCCAAGTGCATTGCGCAGCTCTTTGGCCGTTGCCGCAGGAAGCCGGCACACCATCTTTCGGCAGACGTATGCTTGAGCCGAATCTCCGCCGTCGCGCCCGGCCAACAGCGGCACGGCGCTGTCCGCGGTGCCGACGGCGATAAGCAGGCCCGGTGATGGGTCCAGGGCCGCGATGCGCACCAGCTCCGCACGCTCTGGCGTGTCGGGACCGCTAACGGCGACTTCGAGCGGACCGGCCAGTAAGGCCTCTACCGTGGCCAGCGCCCAGCCCGCGGCGCGAGGGGCCCTGACGGCAATGTCCGGCAGCCAGCCCAGCAGGCTCTGCGCCAGATTTCGGGGCGCTGCCGAGCCGCTGTAGCCGGCGTAGCTGACCAGAGCTGCGGCGAATGCGGATGTCCCGCTGGCAGTAGCGTTATCGAATGGATCCGCAGAGAGCCGGCGCCCGGCGGCGTTGAAGACCTGCTCGGATTCGGGCGTGGTGTCCGCGACTTTGCCGTCATGGACAAAGCGCTCAGTTGCTGCCACTACCAGCTTCTCCGCCAGCAGGTACCAACGCTCGTTCCCGCTTGCGGCGTACAAGGCGAGCAACCCGTCGGCGCAGAAGGCATAGTCTTCCAGCAGGCCGCCGATCCCCCGGGCGGTTCCGGCGTGGGAGACCCGCCGTAACATCCCGCCGTCCCAATGCACCGTTTCCAGGTAATCCGCAGCTAAGCCGGCTGCCCGGAGGTACGCGGGATCATCCAGTACCAAACCAGCGTCGGCCAGAGCTGCTATGGCCATCCCATTCCAGCCTGCCACCACCTTCTCGTCGCGTCCGGGCTGCGGCCGGGCCAGCCGGCGTTTGAGCAGTTCGGGGGCCACCAACTCCCAAAGTCGGCGGTCCTCATCTAAGAGGCGGCCGCCGGGGTGCAGCGCGGAGCCGTTGGACGCAGCTTCGCCGCCGGTCGGGTCCGCGGAGGCAACGTGCATCATCCGCCCGAGGTGGCCGCCCGTCCCGGGATGTCCCGCGGCCAAGGCAGCGGCCTCCAGCTCTCCCGCCGTCCACAGATACGTCGCGCCCTCCCGATGGACGCCGTCGACTACGGTATCTGCATCCAATGACGACGCAAAGGGACCGCCCTTAAGCCGCAACGCGTCCAGCAACCAATCGGCCGTCATCCGGACCACTCGCTCGGCATCTGCGTGCGGAAAGTCCGGCCCGTCGGAGAGCCGGAGCCAGTGCGTGCAAACCCGCAACAGCGCCGCGTTGTCGTAGAGCATTTTCTCGAAATGCGGCAGCGACCAGTCCGCCGTCACCGAATACCGCGAAAAGCCGCCGGCAAGTTGGTCGAAAAGGGCCGAACCGGTCATGGCTGTCAGCGTCCGGGCCGCCATCGCGCGGGCGTGGCCGGCGGTGGGACTTGTGCCGGCAGCGTGCCGGAGCAGAAATTCCAGGACGGACGACGGCGGAAACTTAGGTGCGCTGCCGAACCCGCCTGCCTCCTGGTCTTCCGAAGTGCCCAGGGCTTCGACTGCCGCCGAAAGGAGCCCGGTGGTCAGCAAACCCGGTCCCCGCAGTTCCTCAGTTGGCGCTACTTCGATTATCTGGTCCGTGGAATTTTGCGCAAGACCGGCGGCAAGCTTCGCCGCGTTGTTCTCAACAGCTCCGCGCCGCTGCTGCCAGGCCTCCGTCACAGCCTCGAGGACCTGCCGGAAGGACGGTCGTCCGATGGTGGGACTCGGTCCAAAGTAGGTTCCGGCATGGAAGGCCAGCCCATCCTGGGTGAGGAAAACGCTCATCGGCCAGCCGCCCTCGCCGCTGATGGCCTGTGTTGCGCTCATGTAGACGGCGTCCACATCTGGGCGCTCTTCACGGTCCACTTTTACCGCAATAAAGTGCGCATTCAGGTACGCCGCCGTGGCAGCGTCCTCGAAGGATTCGTGGGCCATGACGTGACACCAATGGCAGGCCGCGTAGCCGATGGACAGGAATACCGGGACATCCCTGGTGCGGGATTGCGCGAAGGCAGCATCCCCGAACGGCTGCCAGTGCACCGGGTTATCGGCGTGCTGGCGGAGGTAGGCCGACGGTTCGCCGGCCAGCGCATTGGACCCGCCTGAGGAGGGCGTGCGCTCAGCTCCCGTTTGCGGGTCCATCGTCCTGGCTTTTGGACTCAAGGAAGTCCGCGTCGGGGCCGTGTTTGCCGCCGGCACCTCCGTGGTACGTCCGGCGGCCGGTTACCGGGCCGTCGTCGTCGGCTTCGCCGTCCTGTTCGCCGTTCGCTGCCTCGCGGCCCAAGAGTGCGTCTTCCGCGACCTGGGCCCGGTAGCGGACCCGGCGGATTCGCTTGACCATGTCGCGGATCAGGAAGAACATAATGACGACGACGCCGAAGGTAAAGAGGAAACCCAAAAACCCCGGGCTGACCTGATCCGGGTCCAGGCCGGGACGGATGGTCGGGGAATCGCTGGGCGGAGTGGTGGCCAGCACCAAAATCAAATTATGCAAAGTTTGTCTTTCTGTGTTCCCCGCGGCGCTCTACCCGGGGGCCGGCATTTCACCGCTGTCCCCTATCTATCGTAGGCCAGCAAACAAGTCGTTTTCCGGCAGCGGGGTGTAGACCCGGGATTCGATCAGTGAGTAGTCCTCCCACGGCCAGATTTTGCGCTGCATATCCGCCGAAACAGCGAAGAAGAAGCCTTCGGGATCCACTTGCGTAGCGTGGGCGCGAAGGGCGGCTTCGCGGGCCTCGAAGAAGTCCCCGCAGTCAACCTGCGTCGTGGCCGGGTGCCTGCCCATGGGTGACTGGTGCCCTTCCGTGTCTGCCTCCATCCAGGCTGCGATCCGCTCCGCATAGGGCGACTGGATGCCGGCCTCTTCGAGCGCGAAATGCAACGCCTTGAAACGCGCGGGATTGAAGGCCAGATCATAATAAAGCTTCGCAGGTTCCCAAGGATCACCGGTTCCCGGGTAGCGGTCCGGATCCCCCGCGGCATGGAAAGCCTCCACCGTCACCTTGTGCGCCATGATGTGATCCGGGTGCGGGTAACCGCCGTTTTCGTCATAGCTGACCACCACATGCGGACGGAAGCGCCGGACCAGCCGCACCAACGGTGCCGCTGCGCGTTGCAGCGGTTGGCGGGCAAAACAACCGAGCGGCAGTTCCGGTAACGGTTTCCCTTCCGGCAGACCAGAATCAACAAACCCGAGCCACTCGTGACTGATCCCCAGCGCCGCCACTGCCGCCGCCATTTCGAGACGGCGGGCACCGGCCATGTCGCGGGTTGAATGGGGATCCCCCACCATCGCGGGGTTCTGGACGCCGCCCCGCTCGCCGCCGGTGCAGGTGGCGACCATGATGTCGACGCCTTCGGCCACATAGCTTGCCATCATGGCAGCACCCTTACTGGCCTCATCGTCGGGATGGGCGTGGACCGCCAGCAGGCGCAGCCCTTGACCGGAGTTGTCCGTTTCGGCAGCAAACCGCGGGGCCTTGGCAGGTGCAGCGGCTGCACGGCTGGCCCCCGGATGATCGGAACTCATATTAAGCCTTTCCTATGTTATGCGCCGCGTCTGGAAACAACTGGCCTGATCCCCTTTGGCCCTGACAGCATCGGCCGGACGGAATCCGGGCGACGTTGTGCGAACGTGTGCATCAACGTCCGCCCGAAGAACGATAAACTGGACCTCGTGAGCGTTTCTGAAACATCGGCAGCTACCAGCGTAGCCACTCGCTACGGTGCGCCCAAGCGCAGGTGGACGCGGCGGACGAAAGTCATCTTGAGCGCCGTCGTCGCAGTCCTCACGCTGGTCTTTGTCGCGTGGCTGGCCCTGGGCCGGGGTGAGCCCTCCGTCGCCAGCAAAGACGTGGGCTTCTCGGTCCGGGACAGCACACTGACCGAGGTCGATTTTCAGGTCGTCAAGGACCCCGGCGCAACGGCGCAATGCGCCGTCAAGGCCTTGGCTTCGAGCTTCGCCATCGTCGGTTGGGACGTCGTTACGATAGGTCCTAACGGCACCGACTCCGGCATCGATCAGGGGCGGACGACGGCGCAGCGAGCCGCAGTGCGGACCGAGTCGCTGGCCGTTTCCGGCGTCGTCGACAGCTGCTGGATCGTTCCCGCGCCGTAACTGCACGATCCCATCCTGCGGCCACCGGCAGTGTCGGCATCTTGGGTTTATCGGTCTTGTTGCCTACACTGGAGCAATACCCTGCCCCGCTTGAACGGCTACTTCATGTGCTAGTGCACTACGGTGGCAACCTTCGGCGGGGTATTTGCTTGTCAGTGCGAACTCAGTCGCCCTACCCGCCTTACTTGTCAGCCCAAGGAGAAACCCTGTGTCTACCCCTAACAGCGCACCCGCAGCCTGGCTCACCCAGGAAGCCTTCAGCCGCCTTCAGGCTGAGCTCACGGAACTGTCCGGCCCCGGACGGGTTGAAGTGGTCAAAAAGATCGAGCAGGCCCGCTCGGAGGGTGACCTGAAGGAAAACGGCGGATACCACGCAGCCAAGGAAGAGCAAGGCAAGATCGAAGCGCGGATCCGCCAGCTCACCGAACTGCTGCGGGACGCCCATGTTGGCGAGTCCCCCGCCGATGATGGCATTGTGGAGCCGGGAATGCTGGTGGTTGCGAAAATTGCCGGCGACGAGACAACGTTCCTCTTGGGAAGCCGCGAGGTCGGCGGCGGCACGGATCTGGATGTCTTCAGCGAAAAATCGCCTCTTGGCGCCGCAATCCATGGGCACAAGGCGGGCGACTCGCTGAGCTACATCGCACCGAACGGCAGGGAAATTGCCGTCGAAGTCATCTCCGCCACGCCGTTCACCGGTTAAGTCACATGTCGAGTGTGGACATCTGCCCCGCTGCGAGGCGTTCCAATGGGCAGATGTCCACACTCGACATGTTGGTGCACGCGTTTTGAGTGCACTGGCCGTTAGTGCACCACTATGGGTTGGAATCCCTCGGTCCGCAGTGCCGTGAGGACGTGTTCGCAGTGCTCGTGGCCCTTCGTCTCCAGATTCACCGTGATGGAGACATCGCCCATGCTGATGGATCCGCCCACCCTGGTGTGATCGACGCCGGTGACGTTCGCGTCGTTCTCCGCGATGATCCGGGAAATCGTGGCCAGCGAACCCGGGCGGTCATCGAGCATCATCCGCACGGTCATAAAGCGGCCGGCGGCTGCGAGGCCGCGCTGGATCACCTTCAGCATCAGCATCGGATCGATGTTTCCCCCGGTGAGAATCACGGCAGTGGTGCCGGGATTCTCGATTTTGCCCTCCATCAGCGCGGCTACCCCCACAGCTCCAGCCGGCTCCACCACCATCTTTGCGCGTTCCAGCAGGAAAATCAGTGCTCTGGCCAGCGCATCCTCGCTGACCGTGACGACGTCATCCACGAGCTCCCGGATGATCGAGAACGGCAGCTGTCCAGGCCTGCCGACGGCTATACCGTCGGCCATCGTGGAGACTCTCTTCAACGGCACTAGTGCGTCCGCGGCAAGAGAGGGCGGGTAGGCCGCCGCGTTTTCGGCCTGGACGCCGATGATTCTGATTTCCCTGCCTAACTGCTCCGCCCTGGATTTAATCGCGACGGCGACACCGGCCAGCAGGCCGCCCCCGCCGACCCCCATGATCACCGTGTCGACGTTGGGGAGCTGGTCCAGAATTTCCAGGCCAATGGTCCCCTGCCCCGCAACGACGTCAACGTTGTCGAATGGATGAACGAACACAGCCCCGGTTTCTTCTGCAAAACGTTCCGCCTCGGCGAGGGATTCATCCACATTGTGTCCATGCAGTACCACCTCGGCGCCGTGGCCGCGGGTGGCGGCCAGCTTTGGCAACGCCACGCCCAGCGGCATATAGATCCGGGCCTTGATGCCCAGTGCTTTGGCAGCCACAGCCACGCCCTGGGCATGGTTTCCGGCGGAGGCCGCCACGACGCCGCGGGCCTTTTCTTCCGCCGTCAGTTTTGCCATCCGGACATAGGCGCCGCGGACCTTAAAGGACCCTGCCCGCTGGAGATTCTCGCATTTGAAGAACACCTCGGAACCGGTTTGCCGGCCCAGCGCCCGGGAACTTTCAATGGGGGTAAGGGCGATGATGTCCGCCACTAACCGCCGCGCGTCCTCTATATCGGTCAGCGTGACGGGCAGGTCGCTAAGTGCATTCACTGATTGTTCTCTCTGCTGGTTGGCGTTTGGGTGGTGGTGACCGCCGCTAGCTGTGGCGGCTGCTGCGTTCCGCCGCCGGACGAGCCTCCCGGTCCGCCGCCGTCGACCGCTGTTCCCTGGTGCTCCCAGCCACGCGCGGCGATGTAGCGGATCGCGGAATTGAGGACCGCCAGCAGCGGCACCGCGAAGAGCGCCCCGGGTATACCGGCAAGGCCGGCACCGGCAGCTACCGTGAGAATCACCGCGACCGGGTGCAGTGAAACGGCCTTGCCCATCACCAGAGGCTGCAGCAGGTGGCTTTCCGCCTGCTGGACCAGCAACACAATTCCCAGCATGATTAAGGCGTTGACCCAGCCATTGGCCACTAGCGCAAGCAGCACGGCTACGATGCCGGTCACCAGGGCTCCGATCACCGGGATAAAGGATCCGAAGAGGACCAAAACGCCCAACGGTAGCGCCAGCGGTACGCCGATGATGGCCGCTCCCCCGCCAATTCCGATCGCGTCAATCACCGCAACCAACACCTGGATCCGGACGTAGCTGACCATGGATCCCCAGCCGCGCCGGCCCGCCCCGTTGGCAGCAGCCCGCGCCCGCTTGGGCATCAACTTTACTATGAACAACCAGATCTGCTCACCTTCGAGCAGGAAAAATACCAGGATGAAAAGCGTCAGCAGCAGGCCAGCCGCGAAGTGCCCGGCCGAGCTGCCCACCGATAACGCCCCGCTGAGGATGCTGCTGCTGTTATTCTGCAGCGCATTAAGCCCCTCACCGACATATTTGTCCATATCTGCTGCCGAAACCTGCAGGGGGCCGGTGGCAAACCACATCTGGACCTGCCGGATGCCCTCGACAGCCTGACCGCGCAGAGCCGAAAACCCCTCGACCATCTGCCGGCCCACCAGCGTCAGAGCGCCAACAATTACGACCGCCCCGCCGACCATGGTGGCGGCGACGGCCAGCCCCTTGGGCAGCCGGTGGCGGTGCAGGAACCGGACAATCGGACTGAGCAGTGCCGACAGCAATGCCGCCACCATCAGCGGGATGACGAGTAGGGTAACAAAGCTCAGCAACCAGAGAATTGCCCCGCCGACCAAAAGGATGATCCCCACCCGCCAGGCCCACGCCGCGGAGAGCCGCACACCATAGGGAACCCCCGCGGCAAGATCGTTCAGGGTCCCGTCGCCGGTCTGTCCAGGAAGCTTCATAGCTTAATAGTTCCCCACCAGAGATGAATACTGAAACCGTGTCCAGCTGCCAGCGAGCCGACCGCTGGCATTGCGAGGGAGGTGATGTTATATTTTGTTTGAAAGTATTTGAATTTGGTATCAACGCACGCTAAGGAGGTCCGAATGCTCGCACCTCAGCGGCAGTCCCGGATCCTTAAAGAGCTGCAGCTTAATGAGGCCGTCCGCGTCACCGACCTGGCCGAGGCGTTGTCCGTCAGCGAAATGACCGTGCGCCGGGATATCGAGGCGCTTGACGTCAAGGGACTGCTGAGAAAAATCCACGGCGGGGCCACCCGCCTGGCCAGGTTCAGCGCCGTCGAACCGGGTTTCGCAAACAATTCGGATCTGCAGCCGGCAGCCAAGGCAGCCATCGCAGCGGCGGCGTTCGGTCTGGTCGAGCCCGGCATGACCTTGGCCTTGACTGGTGGCACCACGACCCACTGGCTGGCAACGATGCTCAATCGGGTGGAAGGCCTTACCGTCATCACGAACTCGCTGAAGGCTGCGGAGGCGTTATACCAGCTCCAGCCAGCTAACGGGACCAAGGTCATTATTACCGGCGGCGAGCGCACTCCCTCGGAGGCATTGGTGGGGCCTGTGGCCGACGCCGCCATCGCCCGGCTCAACTGCGATATCTGTTTCATGGGCATCCACGGCATTGATGCACGGCGCGGTCTGACCAGCCCCAATGTGGTCGAAGCGCAGACGAATATTGCCTTTAGCGCATCCGCGGAACGCCTGGTGGTGCTTGCCGACCATACGAAATTCAACGTCCGCGCGTTGGCGTCCGTGGTCGCGTTGCGCGAGGTCGACACGCTGATTACCGACGACGGCATAGCACCGGCGACGGCAGCGGAATTCAGGCCGCTGATTCAGACCCTGCGGATCGCAGTGGTCCCACGTTCAGCACAGTCAGCACCGTCAACACAATCAGCACCGTCACTAGCCAGGAGCGAACCATGACGACAGCAACGAGCACCCGGCTGTCGGATGGGCGCGAACTGATCTATTTCGACGACGGCGACGTGGCTAAACCGCACCCGGAGGCAGATCAGCGCCCCTTACTCCCCCGCTCGGAGGCGGAGACCGGGGAGATCCGTTTTGACGCACTGACCGGCGACTGGGTGGCGATAGCCGCCCACCGGCAGACCCGTACCTACCTCCCGCCAGCCAACCAGTGCCCCCTTTGCCCTAGCCGCCAGGACGGGAATCTTTCCGAAATTCCCGCCCCGGACTATGACGTCGTTGTTTTTGAAAACCGTTTCCCTTCCTTAGGCCCCGCCCTGGGCGCTGCGCCTCAGCATCCCCGCTGGGGCACCACAGGTACCGCCTTCGGCCGCTGCGAAGTGGTGGCCTTCACACCGGTCCATAGCGGATCCTTTGCTGCCTTATCCGAGGTGCGGGCCCGCACCGTCATCGATGCCTGGGCGCAGCGGACCGCCGCGCTCAGCGCCTTGCCGGGCATTCGGCAGGTCTTTCCGTTCGAGAACCGCGGGCAGGAGATCGGCGTTACCTTGCATCATCCGCACGGCCAAATCTATGCCTATCCCTACATCACCCCTCGGGCCGCAGTGATGGCGGAGGCCGCCCGGAAATACTACGATGCCGCCGATGGCCGGGACACTCTTACCGGATCCATTCTCGGTTCCGAGCGGCAGGCCGGGGACCGGATGATCCTGGAGGGGACGCATTTGAGCGCCTATGTGCCGTTCGCCGCGAAATGGCCGCTCGAAATCCATCTCACACCGCACCGGCAGGTTCCGGACATCGCCGCACTGACCGGGGCGGAACGCGATGAGCTCACCTGGATGTACTTGGAGCTGCTGACACGTTTGGATAATCTGTACGGCACACCGACGCCCTATATTGCCGCCTGGCACCAGGCCCCGGTGGACGACTTTTTCCGGCCCGCCGGCTACCTGCACCTACAGCTGACCTCGCCGCGCCGGGCTGCGGACAAACTGAAATTCCTTGCCGGATCGGAAGCTGCCATGGGTGCCTTTATCAATGACAGCACCCCCGAGCTGACCGCTGCCGCACTCCGGGCCACGGCCGGACGCGCCGGCGGCCAGAGCAGGGTGGCGGTCCGCGGCCGACTGCTCCGAGAAGCAACTTAGAATGGCTAACGGAAAAAGGGATCAGGCGAAAGTGACGGCAGATGCAGCGGCCAGGTTCGCGGAGGTATTCCGTGCGGCACCGGACGGGGTGTGGCAGGCACCGGGACGGGTCAATCTGATCGGCGAGCATACCGATTACAACGAGGGCTTCGTCCTGCCGTTCGCCATCGGACACACGGCCCGAGTCGCCGTTCGGCTGCGCGAGGACAGCACCGCGCGGCTGATTTCCAGCTATGGCGATGAGGGGCTGGTGACGGTGGACTTGACCCGACTGGCGCCGTCGAACATGCAGGGTTGGACGGCCTATCCTTTGGGCGTGGCCTGGGTACTCGGCCAACAGGGCGTTCGCGTCCCCGGCTTCGATCTCTTTCTGGACTCTTCGGTGCCGACCGGCGCTGGCCTGTCCTCCTCCGCGGCGATCGAATGCGCCGTGGCATTGGCCCTGAACGATTTGGCTGGTGCCGCCCTGAGTCGGGAGGAGCTGGTGCTGGTTGGCCAGCGCGCCGAAAATGAAGTGGTGGGTGCTCCGACGGGAATCCTGGATCAATCGGCGTCTCTGTTGTCCACCGAAGGCCACGCCGTTTTCCTGGATTGCCGCAGCCGGCAGGCGGAGCAAGTGCCGTTCGATCTGGCCGGTTCCCAGCTGGTGGTGCTGGTAGTGGACACGCGGGTCAGCCACGCACACGCCACCGGGGACTACGCTGCCCGGCGAGCGTCCTGCGAACTGGGCGCCGAGGTCCTGGGTGTGCCGGCACTGCGGGATCTGCGCGTCGACGAACTCGCCGAGGCAGCCGGGCTTCTCGATGACGAGACCTTCCGCCGGGTGCGGCATATCGTCACCGAAAACGACCGCGTACTCTGCACTGTCGCAGCACTTGCTGAGCAAGGGCCGACGGCGGTCGGTGAGCTGCTGACCGCCAGCCATTTGTCCATGCGGGACGACTTTGAGATTTCCTGCCCCGAGTTGGATCTGGCGGTGGAGACTGCTCTGGCCAACGGTGCACTGGGCGCCCGGATGACCGGCGGAGGATTCGGCGGCTCCGCCATTGCGCTGATCCCGGCTGCCACCGAAGCCGGTACCCGGCAGGCCATCCTGACGGCATTCCGGCACGCCGGCTTCCGGGAACCGGATATTTTCGCCGTCACACCCGCCGCGGGTGCTGGCCGGATAGGGTAGCCCGCAGTGCTGAGAACGTCCGCGTGCACCGGCAACGTTGAGTGAGCTGCCGATCGCGGCCACAATGGAGCCATGAGTACAGCCAGCACCGGGACAATGCCAGAAGCCGTGATCGTCTCCATTGCCCGCAGTCCCATTGGCCGGGCCTTTAGAGGCTCGCTGAAAGACGAGCGCCCGGACGACCTGGCGGCCGCCATGCTCACCGCGGCGTTGGCCAAGGTTCCCGAGCTTGACCCAACGACCTTGGATGATCTGTATCTGGGCTGTGCCGAACCCAGCGGCGAAGCAGGCTCGAACATGGCGCGGGTGGTCAGCGTGCTGGCCGGGCTGGACACCGTTCCCGCCGCAACGATAAACCGTTTCTGCGCCTCGAGCCTGCAGAGCCTTCGGATGGCCTTCCACGCCATCCGTGCCGGCGAAGGCCACGCTTTTATAGCTGCCGGCGTCGAGTCCGTCTCGCGGTACCAGAGCTGGAAGGGCGCTGGGGAAACCGAAGGTGCCAACCACAATCCGAAGTTCGCCGAGGCAGGCGCGCGGTCCGCCGCAGTGGCCGCTGCCAATGCGCCGTGGACGGATCCCCGGCTGAACGGGGAGATGCCCAACATCTACCTTTCGATGGGGCAGACGGCGGAAAACGTCGCCACCTCCCTGGGTATCGGCCGTGATATTCAGGACCAGTGGGGTGTGCAGAGCCAGAACCGCGCCGAGGCGGCCATCGCGGCCGGCTTCTATGCCCGCGAGATTACACCCTACACCCGCCGTGACGGCATCGTGGTCGACCGCGACGACTCGCCCCGGGCGGGGGTCACGATGGACTCCGTGAGCACTCTACAGCCCGCATTCCGACCCGGTGGCACGGTGACCGCCGGCAATGCCTGCCCCTTGAACGACGGGGCAGCTGCCGCCGTCGTGATGAGCGCCACCCGCGCCCGTGAACTGGGTCTGACTCCGCTGGCACGAATCGTCTCCACGGGCGTCAGTGCCCTCTCCCCGGAGATTATGGGCCTGGGCCCGATCGAGGCCACCCGGCGCGCGCTTGCGTTGGCGTCACTAACGGTCAAGGACATCGACCTGGTCGAACTCAACGAGGCTTTTGCCGTCCAGGTCGTCGCCAGCCGCCGCGCACTGGGCATCGATCCTGCCAAGCTCAATGTCTTCGGCGGCGCCATCGCATTGGGCCACCCTTTCGGAATGACGGGCGTCCGGATGGTCACCACCTTATTGAATGGGCTGACGACGACGGACGGCAGCTTGGGTCTGGCGACCCTGTGCGTCGGTGGCGGGCAGGGCATGGCGCTGATCCTGGAAAGGTTGAACTGACGTGCTCCGCTGAGTTATGCCGGCGGCTGCGGATCGGCCGGTGGCGGCCGGTTGGACTGCGGAGGCTGCTGCTGTCGCCGAGGCGGCTGCTGGCCCGGCCATTGCTGCCCGTGCGGTTCTGCAGGATATCCCGAACCGCGTTGCCGGTGGCCCCAGCGTTCGCCATCGGACTCGCGGTAAAGCCCCCGCCCGGAGCGGGCGGTTTTTCAGGGTCAGGAGGCCCATGCGAAAGTGCCATATAAATGGAGGGATGCCGTGGAATTTCCCAGGGCATCCCTCCATATCCCCGGCAGCCGTCCGTAGGCACGGCATTCGCCAGCCGTGAATAGTCGCCTGACCTACCCGGCGGCTAGTTGTTTCGCATGATCGCCAGCAGGCGCAGGATCTCCACATAAAGCCATACCAGAGTAACGGTGAGTCCGAAGGCGGCCGTCCAGGAGTACTTGGCCGGGACCCCGTTCTGCACGCCGCCCTGGATGGACGTAAAGTCCATCACCAGGGAGAATGCCGCCAGAGCGATGGCGAGCAGGCCCAGCACCAGCCCGAACGGAATGCTGGTCCCCGGAATATGCATGCTCCGGATGCCCCAGGGACTGTCGGTAACGTTGAAGACCATGAGGCCGAAGTTCAGCAAGGAGAAGACCAGATAGCCGCCGATGCCGATCATAAAGATCTTCGTCAACTTCGGCGTCGCCCGGACCTTGCCGCTCTTGAACAGCAGCAGCGTCACGGCGAAGACGGACAACGTGCCGAGCACGGCCTGCACCACGATCCCGGGGAACATACCCTCGAGAAAACCGGAGATCCCGCCCAAGAACACTCCCTCGGCGGCCGCGTAGAGCATCATCAGCGCCGGTGACGGTTCACGCTTGAAGGAGTTGACCAGGCCAAGCACCAGGCCGATGATCATGCCGGGAATGGTCAGCGCCGGGAAGATCCAGCCCACAGCGGCCCCGACCAGCACCAGGGCAAGCATGCCCACGGTCTTGATGATGACGTCGTCGAGCGTCATTCGGCCCGTCTGCGAGGGACCTGCCGACGGCGCGTTGTACAGGTCCTGCAGCTGCTGCGGACTCAGCCCGGCATTTTTCGTCGAGGCTTCAGCGCCGTTGTAGCCCTGGTTTTGCAGCTGGCCCTGGAACGCCGGCCTGGCAGTGAAGTTCTTGTTATTGGCAAATACGGGGTTTCCGCTGACAGCCATGGTGCGGTGTCCTCCATCCGGGGCAGGTGAGAAAATCTAAGCCTACCAAGTCTGACGAACCGCCGCCGGAAATAGTTCCGCTCTGCACGCGTCCCCACTGGCGGCTGCCCGCACTGGTGCCTACACAGTGCGGCCGCAGCTTCGCAGTTTCGCCGCAAAAGTGCCCCAACTGGGACTTGAACCCAGACTGAACAGATTTTAAGTCTGCTGCCTCTGCCGATTGGGCTATTGGGGCCCGCGGTCCAGCGTACTCGATCCGGCGTGCCGGGAAAAACCGGGAAAAAACCGGGCCGACAGCAGCGCCTGCGAAATGGCTAAGTCGCCGCGCCCAAACGCGAACGGCGCCCCATCCGCAATCCGGACCGGGCGCCGTCGGGCATTAAACCCAGCGTCGTTACTTGGCCCCGACCGGGACCCCTTCGTTGGCCGGACTCGACGCAACAACCGGAGCATCGGCAGGCTTCGCCGCCGGCTTCGGCGCAGGTCCGGCCGCGGCCCGGAAGGCCGCCCGGGGGCGATCCAGATCCAGCAGCGCTGTGATGTCGCGGCCGGTAAAGAGGCTGATGAACCAGTCCGATATGACGCGCCATTTACGCTCGAACGTCGGCATCGCCAGGCCATGGTAGCCGCGGTGCGCCAGCCAGGCCGGCCAGCCCCTGAGTCCGACGCCCATGATGTTGGCAACGCCCTTCCACTCACCGAAACCGGCAACAGCGCCAAGGCTCTTGTGCTTGTAATCCGTCAGTGGCTTGTCAAAGCGTGAGGCCCACAGGTTGCTGGCCAGACGCTTTGCCTGGCGGAGCGCGTGTTGGGCGTTCGGGACGCAGAAGCCCGCTACACCGCCGCCGGTCAGATCCGGAACGGCCGCGACGTCGCCGGCCGCCCAGGCGTTCGGGATGGCGCCGAATTCGCCGGTAACCCGAAGATCGGCCCCTACCTGCACCCGGCCGCGCGGGTCGATCGGGAAGTCGGTGGACCGGACCATCGGGTTTGCCTGCACTCCGGCGGTCCAGATCAGCGTATCCGCGTCAAATTCCTGAGCGACGGTCTTCTCCGGCATATTGATCAGGCTCATGTGGTTGTCCACGGCGCTGGCCAGTGAGGTATTGAGCAAAACCTCGATGTTGCGGCTGCGCAGGTGCTCAATGACCCATTCAGACTGTGGCTGTGTGACCTCGGGCATGATCCGACCCATGGCCTCGACCAGCACGAACCGAAGTTCTGCGACGTTAAGCCGCGGGTTCTGCTTCGCCGCGGTGCGGGCCATGTCCTCAAGTTCGGTGATGGTTTCGATACCGGCAAAACCGCCGCCGACGACGACGAACGTCAAGGCGCGCTTGCGCTTGGCAGGATCCGTCTCGGTGGAGGCCGCTTCGATCCGGTCCAGGACCTGGTTGCGGACGGCAACGGCCTCTTCGATGGTTTTCATCCCGATCCCGTTTTCCGCCAGACCCTTGATTGGGAAGGTCCGGGTGATGGAACCGGCTGCCACGACGACGTCGAAGTACGGGAGCTCGAAGTGCTCTCCGCCATCTGCCGGGGCTACCACGGCGGTCCGGTTTTCATGATCGATGCTGGTGACGGAGCCCTGGATGAGCTCGGTCTGCCGCAGGTGCCTGCGGTGTGAGACCACGGCATGGCGGGCCTCGATGGTGCCGGCGGCCACTTCCGGAAGGAAAGGCTGATAGGTCATGTAGGGCAGCGGGTCAACCACGGTGACGATGCCACCGGCGTTGGCGATCTTTTTCTGCAGGCGTAGGGCCACGTAGAGGCCGACGTAGCCGCCGCCGATTACGAGAACGCGCGGACGATCCAGGAATTGGGATGTAGGAGCCATGCCTCTATGGTACAAGACTTTGTGAAAACATTCACTAATCGGTCGGCGGCTGTGCTGTGGGCTGCTTGTCTGGGCTTTGGCCCCTCCGGGCGATGAGCAAATGCACCGTTCCGCCGCCGAGGATCAGCAGGAATAAGATCGAAAATCCGACGACCACGGTGCGCGGAAGGGTACTGTCCAGTGCAGAGGGCGGCAGAGCCGCAGGAACCGTGGGGTCGGCAATGGCCGGCGTCGTAGGGGCCGCGGCCGCGCCCGGCGGCGAAGTCGAGGAGGGCGCTTCGGTGGGGCCTGCCGACGGGGCCTCGGTCCGTCGATGAATTCTGACCCAATCGGCCATGCTGCCCAGCGGGTTGGCCGCCACGAGCGGGACATCGGCGCTCACGGCACCCGCAGCGTCCAGCAGACCGAAGCCGTACAGCGCGTTCGGGACACCCTCGCCCTTCGGTTTGGCCGTGGAGATAATCCGATTGATCACCTGCGCGGCTGACATCTCCGGATATTTGGAACGGATCAGCGCCGCAACTCCGGAGACGATCGGGGCGGCACCGGACGTTCCGCTCCAGTCCGCGTAACCGCCACCTGGCAGGCCCCCGACGAGTTTCTCGGCCGGAGCCGCTACCCCGATACTGATGCCCTGCGACGACGAATCCTGGCTGGCCATGCCGTTGTAGTCCAGCCCCGCCACAGCAAGGACTCCCGGGATGGTGGCGGGCGCTCCTACCTGCACGCTCCCGTTCTTTCGGTTTCCCGCGGCCGCGACCAGTACCACGTCCTTTTGCTCGGCGTACAGGAAGGCATCGTCCCAGCTCTGCGGCCACGCCGTTGAGGTACTGCCCAAAGACATGTTGATGACCTTGGCACCGTTGTCGACCGCCCAGCGCACCGCCGCTGGGACCTGATCGTCGATGCTTTTCCCGGAAGGGTTGGCACTTCCAAGCCAGGCGGAAACGCTGAGCAACTGGGCCTCGGGGGCAACACCGATCACTCCGTCCGGTCCGGCGCCCACGCCAGGCGGCGAGGACGGATCCGAGCTGGCGGAGACGGAGGAGTGGCCACGCCCGGCCAGCAGCGTCCCCACCAAGGTGCCGTGCTCGGGCTCGGCCCCAATCCCCTTTTGACCATCGGCCTGGCCAGAACCGGAGACATCCGTCCCGCCGGCTATGGCGCCGGCCAGGTCTGGGTGGGTTCCGTCCATGCCGCTGTCAATAACGGCAACCTTCACCCCTGCGCCTTGGGAGACCTGCCAGGCCTTGGCGATGCCGTAGTTGTCCAGCCAGTATTCCCGATCGCGGATATCATCCGCGTGGGCGGGAACCGCAGTGAGGAGCCCCGCGACGCACAGGGCCGCAAAAACGGCGAGCGTCAGCAGTGCTGCGACCGCAGGCCGCAGCGTGGTCTGTAGCTGCATCGAATTCCCGTCGTCTGCTTCGGTGGCGATGATTCCCGGGCATCCATGCCGGCTGCACACTTTAGTCCTGCTGGGAGATCCCCAACGCGATGCCATCCAGAATATCGTGTTCGCTCGCAGTTACCGAGTTGAGCCTGCCGGCGGTAAGAACGACCAGGCGGGCGATCACCGTCCGCCAGATGAGTGCACCCGCACCGATCACGTCCACCCGGCCCGGGTGCATAAACGGCAGGGTTTTTCGCTGCTCCCGTGTCATCTCCAGCAGTTCGGTGCAGGCCCGAATTACCGTTTCAGCGGGCAGGACGGCCCCGTGGATCCGCCCGGAGTCATAGCGCGGCAGGCGCAGGGCCTGTGCCGTTATGGTGGTCACCGAGCCGGCAACGCCGAGCAGACTATCCGCCTCCGCCAGCGGTACGGCGCCCAGCACGGTGCTGAGCTGGTCTTCAACGGCCGCCTGCGCCTGGGCAATTTCCGCGGCGCTGGGCGGATCGCTGCGCAGGAAGCGCTCGGTGAAGCGAACGCAGCCCATATTGGTACTGATCCCGGCCTGTACTCCATCATGATTACCGGCAACAAACTCGGTGCTGCCGCCGCCAAGATCCACCACTAGCACCAGCGGGGCACCCAGACCAGGCAGTACGCTGGCAGCTCCGGCGAAGGATAACGCCGCTTCCTCATCTCCGCTGACAACCTCCGGCTCCACGCCCAGGCGTGCCCTGACCCCATCAATGAACATCTGCCGGTTCTGCGCATCGCGGGTCGCTGAGGTGGCGACAAACCGCACCCGCGCTGCACCATGGGAACGGATGAGCGTGGCGTAGTCCTCGGTGGCGCTGAAGGTACGTTCCAGCGCCTGGGCAGAGAACTTGCCGGTCGCGTCCACTCCCTGCCCCAGCCGCACCACGCGCATTTCCCGGTGCACATCAGTCAAAACGCCGCCGTCAACGTCGGCGATCAGCAAACGGATCGAATTGGTTCCACAGTCGATGGCAGCTACACGCATGGGACGGCCTTTCGGAACGGGGTTCATCTGTCAGGACTGAGGAAGCTGCTGGCTGTGCTGATGCCTGACGTGCCGGCTGAGGTCGCGGGATGGAACCGGGCTCTGTGGATCCCAGGCTCCGGCGCAGTAGCAGCGCTCCGGCGTCCACCATTGCGCAATGGCCTCGATTGCCTCGTCGCCCAGCGGGTTCACCCCCGGTCCCGCGGCCAGCGCATGTCCGACCAGCACATGCAGGCATTTCACGCGGGTGGGCATCCCACCGGCGGAAATCCCGTCGATCTCCGGGACGGCACCGGTGCCGGCACGCTCGCCGATGCCGGCCCGCGCACTCAGGTAAGCCCGATGTGCGGCCAAGTAGGCGGCGGCCAACTCGGGCTCGGCCGACAACCGCTCCGTCATCGTGTTCATCAGCCCCGCGGCCTCCAGCCGTGACACGGCGGCGGTGATCACCGGATGTGTCAGATAGAAGGTTGTCGGAAAGGGAATTCCATTGCTGAGCCGCGGCGCGGTGGCGGCCACTAATGGATTCCCGCACACGCAGCGGGCCGGAATTTCGACGACGTCACGGACGGGGCGGTTAAGCTGGCGGCTGAGGGTGTCCAGGTCCGCAGCTGTAGCTGCCCGACCTGACGCTTTGGCTGCGGAGGCTGGCGTGGTCACCGGCGTCCTTCCTGGGACTAGAAGACTGATGGAAAACCGGCATATTCCGCCCGGCCGCTGCTGCGTGCTATTCGGTCGCGGAGCGCTTGATCGATTGGATGAGTCCGTCGACCCACGGCAGCGTTGCCGTGGTCCCGGACGATGCAGGGGAGCTGCCCGACGGCTGAGAGCTGGGTCCCGAGCCGTCCGCACCATACACCCAATAGCCCGTTTCTCCGGGCATCAACATATTAACCCGGTCCCGGGCCTGCTGCTTAACATAGGCCGGATCGCTCCACCTGGCCGCCTCATTCTTCAGCTCGGTCTGCTGCTGCTGCTTGACCGAGATGTCCTGCTCCAGCGCGGAAATCTGCGCCCGCTGTTGCAGGTAGGTATGGATGGAGGGTGCCAGCAAAACCGTGATGGTCAGCAGGACGACGGCGAGAGCCAGCAGACGGCCGGAAAATGCCCGGGCCGGTACGGGCTTGGGCCCCCTTGCCGGCGTTTCAGGAGAATGCCGGTAAACCACTTTCGCTGCAGCGGCTGGTCGCCCGCCGGTTCGGGTGAGCGATTTCCCGGCGGGGCCCGCAGCTGGTCCGGACCCGGCGGCAGGATTAGAATCCGGAAAGCCGGATTTGGGCACCGCTGCCTTGTCCGCACCGGCGTTTGCTGCGCGCGGCACTTTGGGACGACGGGTACTCATGGCTCTCCTGAATCTGCTGTTGTGCGGTCCGGCCGCGGCCCGACTGGCTAAGGCCTGGAGTTAACCTTAGCCAGTCACCGGTGTTTACTTAGCCGTGAAACGCGGGAAGGCAGCAGATCCGGCGTAACGGGCGGCGTCATCGAGCTCTTCTTCGATGCGCAGCAGCTGGTTGTACTTCGCGACCCGCTCCGAGCGGGCCGGAGCACCAGTCTTAATCTGTCCGGCGTTGGTAGCCACACAGATATCGGCAATCGTCGTGTCCTCGGTTTCACCTGAACGGTGGGAGGTAATCGTCGTATAACCCGCGCGCTGGGCCAGCGAGACGGCGTCCAGCGTTTCCGTCAGGGTGCCGATCTGATTGACCTTCACGAGCAGAGAATTGGCCGTCTTCGCATCGATGCCACGCTGCAGGCGCTCCGGATTGGTGACGAAAAGGTCATCCCCGACGATCTGGACCTTCTCGCCGATGGCGTCGGTGAGCGTCTTCCAGCCTTCCCAGTCGTCCTCGTCCAGCGGGTCCTCGATAGAGACCAACGGGTAATCCTGAACCAGTTCTTCGTAGTAGGCGCTCATCTGCGCCGCTGTCTGCGACGTGCCTTCAAACTGGTAGGTGCCGTCCTTGAAGAACTCCGACGACGCGACGTCCAGGGCCAGTGCCACGTCCTTGCCGGGAGTGTAACCGGCCCGCTTGATGGCCTCCAGGATCAAATCCAGGGCGGCCCGGTTGGACGGCAGATTCGGCGCGAAGCCGCCCTCGTCTCCCAGCCCGGTGGAAAGGCCCTTTTCCTGCAGCACGGCCTTGAGATTGTGGTAAACCTCCACGCCCCAGCGCAGCCCCTCGGAAAAGGTCGAGGCCCCGAGCGGGACCACCATGAATTCCTGAATATCAACGTCGGAATCGGCGTGGGATCCGCCGTTGAGAATATTCATCAGCGGCACGGGCAAAACGTGCGCATTCGGTCCACCCAGGTAGCGGTAAAGGGGCAGATCGGAGGAATCGGCGGCGGCATGGGCCACGGCCAGTGAAACGCCCAAAATGGCGTTGGCGCCCAGATTGGATTTGTTCGGCGTGCCGTCCAGTTCCAGCATGGTCTGGTCGATCAGCCGCTGATCCGTTGCATCGAAGCCGATCAGTGCCGGGGCAATGGTGTCTATGACCGCGTCAACCGCCTGGCGGACGCCCTTGCCCTGGTAGCGGCCTTTTTCATTGTCCCGGCGTTCCGCGGCCTCGAAGGCTCCGGTGGACGCGCCGGACGGAACCGCTGCACGGCCTACCGATCCGTCGTCGAGCCCCACCTCGACCTCGACTGTCGGGTTACCCCGGGAATCCAAAATTTCGCGTGCATGAATGGCGTCAATGATGGCCATGTACGGCTCCTAGGATGTGCTGCCTTGCATCGGGGCAGCTGGCGGTTGAATGTCGACCTCGCTGTCCCACCTAGCCTAGCGCCTAAATCCCGCAGCCCGCCGGGAGCCCGGATCTACCGGCCGTGGTGCCGGAAGCAACGTGCGCTGCCGCCTCAGGAGCCACGGCAGGGGCGTCATTTGGCCGCCGGGGTCTCATTTTCGGAGTCGGCGCCGTTTTGGAACCGCCGGACGGCCGTTCGCAGCGCACGTTCGGCGTCCCATCCGTTGCTGTGGGCAGTGCGTACGACGGCGAACAGCAGCTCACCGAGCTCTTCTTCGCTCTGCGGCGGCGCGGATTCAGGCCCGCCATGGAGGGGTTCCGGACCAGGCAGCGCGGCCGTAGTTGGTAGGGCACGATCCAGCGACTTTTGCGCCAGGGCAAGAGCGGGGAGGGCTGCAGGAATGCCGTGGAAGACGGACCCGGCGCCGGCAAGCGCTCGCTCCACGTTCTTCACGCTCCGCCAGGTAGCCTCAATCTCCGCCAGGTCGCCGGGGCCTGCCGAGTTGTCAGGGCCTGCGGAGTAGTCGGGGCCTGCGGAGTTGCCGGGGCCTGTGGGGAAACCGTCCAGTAAGGATCCGTTTGGATCGAACACGTGCGGGCTGCGTCGAATCATTTTCGCGGTCAGCGCCTGCGCCACGTCGGCGATGTCGAAGGCGCCGGTTTCCTGCGCCAGGCGGGCATGCAAAACCACCTGCAGGAGGATGTCGCCGAGCTCTCCCCTGATCTCGTCGCGGGATCCCGTCTCGATAGCCTCGACTAGTTCGTACGACTCCTCGATCAGGTACTGCACCAGCGATTCATGCGTCAGCTCCGCCATCCATGGGCAGTGCTGGCGCAGCTGGGCAATAACCTCAATCAGCCGCCGCAGCTCCACAGCAGGGTCAGGGCCGGCCGGCTCCCGCACGGCAGGCACGTCTGATCCGGCCGGCCCGGCGGCCATCAGCGCGCGCCGCTATAGGCCTCGATCAGGTGATCCGCCAGCGCCTCGCGGTCCTCCAGCGGCAAAAAGGCAGCTTCGGCAGCGTTCAAGGACAGTGCCAGCAGATCATCCAGATCGTAGTCAAAGACCTCCATCAGCAGCTCGAACTCACCCGTCAGGGTGACCCCGCTCATCAAACGATTATCCGTATTGATCGTGACGCGGAATCCGGTCTGGTACAGCAGGTCCAGCGGATGGTCAGCAATACCGCCGCCGAATCCTGCGATCGCCCCGGTCTGCAGGTTTGACGACGGGCAGATTTCCAGCGCTATGCCCCGGTCCCGCACCCAAGAAGCCAATTCCCCCATCGTGACGACGCCGACAGTATCATCTGCACTCAGGCCTTCTGTGTCGAGGTCGGAGGCGCCAACCGCTGCCTCGTCTGCGTCTTGCGCCGCGATGTACTCCACCTCAATGTCTTCAGCGATCCGCACGCCGTGGCCAAGCCGCTGTGCACGTCCGTGCACCAGCGCATCCTGAATGCTCGCCAACCCGGCGGCCTCGCCGGCATGGACCGTCGTCGGGAAATTATGCTCGGCAAGGTAGGTGAAGGCATCCTTGAACCGGGACGGCAGGAAGCCTTCTTCGGCGCCGGCAATATCAAAGCCGACAGCGCCGGAGTTCCGGTGCCGCACTGCGAGCTCGGCGATCTCCTGACCGCGGTCCGCGTGGCGCATGGCCGTGATCAGCTGCCCCACCTGAATATGCCGCCCTGACTCCTCCACCGAGGCCACCCCGGCTTCCAGACCTTCCTGCACGGCGTCAACCGTTTCATCCAGAGTCAGGCCGGCCCGTAGGTGCTGCTCGGGCGCCCAGCGCACTTCGCCGTAGACGACGCCGTCGTCCGCCAGATCTTCAACAAACTCGCGGGCAACCCGGATCAGGCCGTCCCGCGTCTGCATGACCGCGATGGTGTGGTCGAAGGTTTCCAGATAGCGGACCAGCGAACCGGAATCAGCCGATTCGCGGAACCACTGGGCCAGCGCCACCGGGTCCGTGGAGGGCAGCTTGTGCCCGGCGGCGGCTGCCAGCTCAATGATAGTGGCGGGACGGAGACCCCCGTCCAAATGATCGTGCAGGGAAACTTTCGGCAGGCTCTGCAGGTCCAAAGTCTTCTCAGATGCGGTCATGGCGTCTTGCGCGGATTCAGTCACCGTTCAACTCTAGCGCCCTGATCCCTGGCGCTGTCGGTTCGCTGCCGGCCCGGTTCCCGCCGCCCGACCCGCTGCCGCGCTGGATTTGGCCCGTTTGCTGAGCCAGCTGTGGAAGAACTTCATCGCGTTATCGACAATGAATCCCATGATGATGGCAAACACGATGGCGATGCCCACGCCGAGCAGCGGGTTGTGATGCACCCATCGGCCGGCAAAACTGCCGATGCCCACCGAATATCCCGACCAGGTCAGCGCCGCGGCGAAGTCCAGCCAGAAGAATTTTTTCCAGGGGAAGCGCGTTGCGCCGGCGGTGAAGTTGACGGCGATCCGGCCCACCGGAATATACCGGGCGGTGAAAATCAGGATGGCCCCGCGCTTGTCCAGTTCCTTGCGTGCCCAGTCAAAGGCCTTTGCCGTCCGCGGTCTGCGCATCCAGCGGAATCGGCTGACCCCGAGCTTGCGCCCCAGGAAATAAGCGATGTTATCTCCCATGATGGCACCGATGGCGCCGCCGGCCAGCAGCAGCCAGATGTTCGGCTCCCCCAGCCTTGCGGAAATCGCGGCGAGGGCCACAATGGCTGTTTCGCTGGGGAGGAAAAGAAAGAATCCATCGATCAGGCAGAAGAGCATCACCAACGGCACAACCCACCATTGGTTTGCCGAGTGCTCAATCAAACGGTTCAGCTCGCCCATTAGGTGGGGTAAGGCATTCAGCAGGTCCACTGGGGACGATTCCTCTCCGGGGGTGGGGCCATCTATAGTTTCCCACGCCAGGCTCACGCAAACCATCACTCTTTAGGCCTACATTACGCCGTTCTCCTCCGCCTGGAGTATGAGTCTTCCGGTGGCGTCCCTAGTCGATGCGCGCCAGCACGAGCTGCTGCGCCGGGCGCGAGCCTTCCGGCGCTATCAGCACCGCGTCGGTCAATGCCTCGCGGGCCCGGTCGAACTTCTCCGGGGTATCGGTGAGCAGCGTCATCAGCGGCTCGCCGGCCCGCACCAGGGCACCCGGTTTAGCATGCAGCCGCACCCCGGCTCCGGCCTGCACCGCGTCTTCTTTGCGCGCCCGGCCTGCTCCCAGGCGCCACGCGGCGACGCCGACGGCCAGCGCGTCCAATTGCACCAGGACTCCGTCGGCCGGCGCGTAGATCACCTCGGCTTCCTTGGCCTGCGGCAACGCGGCGTCGGGATCACCGCCCTGGGCGGATATCATTTTCCTCCAGACGTCCATGGCCCGGCCGTCCCGCAGGGCGGCGGCCGGATCGGCATCGTGGACGCCGGCGCCGGCCAGCATTTCCTCCGCCAGCCGGAGGGTCAGTTCGACGATGTCTTCCGGGCCGCCGCCGGCAAGTACCTCCACCGATTCCTGCACCTCGATCGCGTTACCTGCCGTCAGTCCCAGCGGTGTGGCCATATTCGTCAATAAGGCAACCGTATGGACGCCGGCATCCTGGCCCAGCGCCACCATAGTTTCCGCCAGTTCCCGTGCCATGGCTTCGGTTTTCATGAACGCGCCAGAGCCAACTTTGACATCCAGCACCAGGGAACCTGTGCCCTCGGCGATTTTTTTACTCATGATGGAGGAGGCAATCAGGGGGATGGCTTCCACCGTGCCGGTGACGTCACGCAGAGCGTATAACTTCTTATCCGCCGGGGCCAAGCCGGCGCCCGCGGCGCAGATAACGGCGCCGACCTCGCTGAGCTGGCGCATCATGGCAGCATTGCTCAGCTCGGCCCGCCAGCCGGGGATGGACTCAAGCTTGTCCAATGTCCCGCCGGTGTGGCCGAGCCCGCGGCCGGAGAGCTGCGGCACAGCAACGCCGAACACGGCAACCAGCGGTGCCAGCGGCAAGGTGATTTTGTCCCCCACCCCACCGGTGGAATGCTTGTCGCTCGTGGGCTTGACGGCACCGGAGGGGCTTCGCAGGCCGGAGAAATCCATCCGTTCTCCGGAAGCGATCATGGCAGCGGTCCAGGCCGAGATTTCCTCCCGGTTCATTCCGTTGAGCAGGATCGCCATGTTCAGGGCCGCCATTTGCTCCTCGGCGATGGTCCCGCGTGTGTACGCATCGATGGTCCAGTCGATCTGCTCGCGGCTGAGCGTCCCGCGGTCCCGTTTGGTGCGGATGATGTCGACGGCGTCAAAAGTTTCGGTCATGAAAGTTCCTCCAGAGGTTGGGGGCCGAACGCATCGGGCAGCACGTCGTGCATGGTCCTGATGCCGGCAGTGGTCATCAGGACCATGCCGGGCGCCCTGAATTCATACAGCAACTGCCGGCAGCGCCCGCATGGCATTAGCAGTGCGCCGGTGGAATCAACACAGTAAAAAGCCGTCAGCCGGCCGCCGCCGGTCATTTGCAGCTGGCCCACCATGGTGCATTCGGCGCAGAGGGTGAGTCCGTAGCTGGCGTTCTCCACATTGGCCCCGCTGACAATCCTGCCGTCCTCCGTCAGCGCGGCTGCGCCCACCGGAAATCTGGAGTACGGCGCGTAGGCATGCAGCATCGCCGCATGCGCGGCGGCCGCCAGCGACTCCCAGTCAATTGCGCCGCCGTCGTCCGCGCCGCCCCTGCGATCCGCCATAGCTTAGCCTTTCAGATACGGAATGCCGCCGGCTGCAGAATGCTCTTCAGATTCCCCGCCACTGATATTTTCGCGGCGCTGCGCTGTGGATGCGGTGATGACAACACCCTATTGCGTGATGCGCTTCACGATCAGCATTTTTGTGCCCTTGACCCGCATTTCCCGAAATTGTTGGACTCCTGTTACCTGGCGCCGGCCCCTGCACCAAAAGCCATTTCCGGAACCATCACGGTCCTGGCCTGGTTGGGCGACAACAGCGGGACTACCCGTAGCCACTTCTTGGGACTGTGCATATGATGTGCAAAAAGTTGTACGAGTGGATGAAGGGACGAGTGGTTGACGGCACGAGTGATTGAAGGTAGGCACGTTTACTGATTCGTCGCGGAGTTGATGGGCAAACAGAAGTGGGACGCAATGGTTGATCTGCAGAAGTTCGAGGATGCGCACTATCTCACGGTGGCCGAGGTCGCGCTGGCCATGCGTGTGTCAAAAATGACCGTTTATCGGCTCGTTCATGCCGGCGAGCTGCCGGCCGTCCGCTTCGGCAAGTCCTACCGGGTTCCCGAACAGGCGGTGGAAGAGTACCTAAGTGCCGAGCAGCACGCGGCAGCGACACCAGACCCGCTTCCGCAGTCACCTCAACGGACGGGTCGCACTCAGTGAGTTCCCAATAGTCCACAATTACGTTTAGTCCAGCACAACCACCATCTTCCCTGTGTTGGCCCCGCGCAGCAGGTCGATGAACGCCTGCGGTGCATTTTCCAGCCCGTGAACGAAAGTCTCATCGAAACGAATAGTTCCTTCTGAGAGCCAGCTTGCCATCTGTGCCGCGAATTCGCCGGCGAGGTGCTGGTAACTGCCGACAATGAACCCTTTCAAGGTCAGTTGTTTTCCGATGGCGAGGGCAAGGTTCGCCGGCCCGGGGACGGGCGCTGTGCTGTTGTACTGCGAGATGGCACCGCACATGGCTACCCTGCCAAAGCGGTTCAGGACCGAAATTGCCGCTTCCAGGTGTTCGCCGCCCACATTGTCAAAATAAACATCGATGCCGGAACCTTCACCAAGCGCTGCCTTGAGCTGATCCTTGACGGGACCATCATGGTAATTGAAGGCTGCGTCGAAGCCCAGTTCCAGCAGCCGCGCCACTTTTTCCGCGGAGCCTGCGCTGCCAATCACTCGTGCGGCCCCAAGGTTTTTGGCGATCTGACCTACCAAGGATCCCACCGCGCCTGCGGCGCCGGAGACAAATACTGTCTCGCCCGGTTTGAAGGCGGCCACGTCCGTCAGCCCGGCATAGGCGGTGAGGCCCGTCATGCCGAGGGCTCCCAGGAAGGCCGTGGGATGCGCCAGCGCCGGATCCACGGTACGTGCCGCCCCCTCCGCGAGGACCGCATAGTCCCGCCAGCCCAGCGAATGCAGGACAACATCACCCACCCTGTGTTCGCTGCTGCGCGAGGCAATCACCTCACCGACGGCGCCGCCGTCGAGCGCCACATCCAGCGCAAAGGGCGGACTATACGACTTCACGTCGTTCATTCGGCCGCGCATGTACGGATCGACGCTCATGGCCGTGTTGCGGACCAGGATCTGTCCCGCCAGCAAATCAGGAAGCTCGGCTTCGCTGAGCCGGAAGTTTTCCGGTACCGGCGCCCCCTGCGGACGCGACGCGAGCTGCACCTCGCGGGTAGTACCGGGAAGTGCCGATTGGCCGACGGCGGGAGTGTCGTTGCTGTGCGCTTGATGGGTCATCTGAATGCCTCCATTAGGGGTGGGATTTCTCTGCTGCTGGCTGGACTAGCTGCTGGCTGGACTAGCTGTCGGCTGAACTGCCGACCATAGATTCTGTGGTCGCGCCCGTGAGCTCAAGGATGCTCAGTTCGACGCTGATATTGCCACGCGTGGCATTGGAATAGGGGCAAATCAGATGGGCTGACTCCGCCAGCTCCTGGGCGGCGGTTCGTTCCAGATGCGGCAAACCAATCTCCATCCGCACCCCGATCCCGTAGGCACCGCCAGCGACCGCGCCGAAGTCCACGCTGGCGTTCACCGTGGAGCCCGAGACATCCACCTTGTGGCGCCGCCCTGCCAGCCGCAGAGCGGAGTGGAAGCAAGCGGCATAGCCGGCAGCAAACAACTGCTCGGGATTGGTGCCGTGTCCGTCCCCGCCCAGTTCCACCGGCGCGGCCAGTGTCACCTCAAGCTGACCGTCGGAGCTTCGGGCCTGTCCGTTGCGCCCGTCGCCGGTGGCGCGGGCCTGTGCCGTGTAAAGAACTTTCATAGTCATCCTTAGTTAGGAAATCCAGGAACCCTTAAGCTGCCGTTAGAGTGCCGCAGCATGCAAGGCTGCGGTAAGCCGGGATAGCGTGCCGCGAAGCTGATCCAACTCGCCGGGCTTCAGCCCCGCGGCCGCTGCGAGCTGCTGCGGAACCGCAGCCGCCCGCTCCCGCAAGGCGTCGCCGTCGCCGGTCAGGTGAACCTGCACCCGCCGCTCATCATCGGCGCTCCGCTGACGCTGCACCAGTCCGGCAGCCTCCAGCCGCTTCAACAGCGGAGACAAGGTACCCGAATCCAGCGACAGCTCCTCACCCAGTTCCCGCACTGACGCACCGTCCCGCTCCCAGAGCAGGAGCAGCACAAGATACTGCGGATAGGTCAGCCCAAGCTCCTGGAGCATCGGCCGGTAGACCGCAGTGGCAGCGCGGGAGGCAGAGTATAGGGCGAAACAAACCTGCCGCTGGAGCAGCTGATGCTCGGAGATCCGCGGCGCGCCCTGGGTTGGGGCATCTATAGCCGCCGCCTGGCGGATCATTGAATTCCCTTTCATTCCTCTAAGATAGCGCGCAATTCAATTGTGCACAACCGAACAGGGGACATCTCCGTTCACCTCGGCTGCCCCGGCCGGCTAGGTGAGATCCCGGATGGCCCGCAGCGCCGCCGCGCCCAGCACCCTAATCCCCAGCCCCAGCGCCCGTTCGTCGACAATGTAGTCACCGCGGTGCAGGTCATACTGCTCGCCGCCTGGTACGTGGGTCCCCAGCCGCATTAGCGCACCCGGGGTGTCCTGCAGGAACCAGGCAAAATCCTCGCCGCCCATGGACTGCGGAGCCAGAACGACGGCGTTCTCGCCAAGTTCCGCTCGGGCAGCTGCCTCGATCAACGCCGTCTCATGCTCCGAATTCACCACCGGCGGGACACCGCGGGTGTGCTCCAGCCGGACGTCGACGCCATAAGGAGCGGCGACCTGCTGGACCACCTGATCCAACAGCTCCCCAGCGGAGTGCCATGCTTCACGGTCCAGGCAGCGCATGGTGCCCGCCATGAAGCCAGTGCCGGGAATGGCGTTCGGAGCAGAACCAGCCCCGATCTGTCCCCAAACCACCGACACCCCGCTGCGCACGTCGACGCGGCGGGAAAGAACAGCAGGGACATTGACTGCGATTTGCGCCAACGCAAAGACCAGATCCTCGGTCAGATGAGGCCGCGAGGTGTGGCCACCGCGGCCGGAGAGCTCAATCTTGATGGTGTCCGAGGCACTCGTAATGGAGCCAATGCGCGTCCCAATATGGCCCACCTCGATCCTCGGGTCGCAATGCAGCGCCAAAATCCGCGGCACACCCTCGAGCGCACCCTCCGCGATGCAATCCAACGAGCCTCCGGGCATGATCTCCTCGGCGGGCTGGAAAATAATTCGTATGCTCGCGCCAAGCGGACGCTGGGCATGCATGTCGGCCAACAGCAAGGCGATTCCCAGCATCGCCGTGGTGTGAATGTCGTGGCCGCAGGCGTGCGTGACGCCGTGGTTGCGCGATGCAAACGACAGCCCGGTTTCTTCCAGGACCGGCAAAGCATCAATGTCACCGCGGAGCGCGGTGGCGATCGGGCCCTCGCCCACGTCAACGAAAAGCCCGGTGCCCTTGAACGGGTGCGGATTCAGCCCGGCCTCTTTGAGCCGTTGCACCAGTTTTTCGGTGGTGCGGTATTCCTGCCGGGAAAGTTCCGGATGTGCGTGCAGATCGCGCCGGAAGGCCTGCAGCTCTGCGAGTTTCGGCTCCAGCCAAGGGGCGATCAGGGCGGTCGGTTCGATCTCTGCAGAGTAATTGCGCACACAGAAACTCTAGCGACCCCTGATCGCATCACGGGTATTGACGGCGCACCGTTACGGTCCGGCGGCTCTGGCGGGCCGCTCCAGCAGGAGTCCGGCAGCGTCCGACGGCGCCCTGTCTAGAGAACGTCCGTGTCGCCGCTGGCCTTCAGATGGTCCACCGCGCTCTTCACCTGCTGCGCGTGCGCCGTCGTCGTCACCAACAGCGCGTCCGGCGTGTCCACGATGACGACGTCCTTGATCCCAATCAGCGCGATGACACGCTTGGTGTCGGTGACGACCACGCCGGAAGCACCCTCGGTGAAAACCCGGGCACCTTCCCCGACCACGGTCACATCGTCCACTTCTTTGGCGCTGTTGAGCCGGCCAATCGCGGCGAAGTCCCCCACATCGTCCCAGCTGAACGTCCCGGGGATCACGGCAACGTCGCCGGCGTCGGCCGCGGGTTCGGCTACCGCGTAGTCAATGGCCGTCTTCGGCAGCGTCGGCCAGATCCGCGCGGTAACTTCCTGCTGCCGGTCAGTTTCCCACGCGTCGGCGATTTGGCTCAGGCCGGCAAAGAGCTCCGGCTGGTTCTGCTCCAGGTGCTTGAGCATGAGGGCCACAGGGGCAACAAACATCCCCGCGTTCCAGTTGTAATCTCCGCTGGCCAGATATTCGGCCGCCACCGACTCGCTCGGCTTTTCCACAAATTCGACGACGGCGTGGGCGCTGGGAGCACCGGCAACGTCCAGGGCGGCGCCGGTCCTGATGTAGCCGAAACCGGTGGAAGGATGCGTGGGCTTGATGCCGATCGTCACGATCTTGCCCGTCGCTGCAGTGAAAATCGCCTCCCGGACCGCAGCTTGGAATTCCACGTCGGGGCTGATCACCTGGTCCGCGGCAAAGGAACCCATGATGATGTCCGGATCCCGCCGGTACAAAATCGCGGCCGCCAGTCCGATCGCAGCCGCAGAATCCTTGGGCTCGCTCTCCAGCACAAAGTCGGCATCCTTGATCTCCGGCAGTTGACGGCAAACGGCCTCGCGGTGGGCAGTGCCGGTGACGACGACGATACGGTCGCCGGCCAGCGGCGCAAGCCTGTCATAGGTGGCACGCAGCAGCGTGCTGCCCGAATTCGTCAGATCGTGGAGGAACTTCGGCGCAGCGGCACGGGACAGTGGCCACAGCCTTGTACCCACTCCGCCTGCGGGAATGACTGCATAAAACCTGTCCAAAGGCTGCGCGGAAAGGGCCTCGGCGGATCCGGCGTCCGGGGTATATTGCATTTGCGTATTCATCACCGGCCAGTCTAATGGACTTCAGTCCGCACCCTCTGGCGGCGGTCTGTGATCAGGGCCATAGAGCAAAACGCGCCTAATTTGAATAAGCTGTATGCGAAGCCTACATTTAGGCCTGAGCTACGAGTGCTCTCGCAACGAGCGTAACCCCGCGTGGAACCACGCTAGCGCCGCTGTGATGCAGAGAGGATTATTGCGTGCCGACAAAACCAGCTGGCACTCTGTACCGCGGCCGAGAAGGCATGTGGTCCTGGGTGGGACACCGAATTACGGGTGTCGTCATTTTCTTTTTCCTGTTGGTTCACGTTCTGGACACCTCGCTGGTGCGCGTATCCCCGGAGGCGTACACCGCCGTCATCGGCGCGTATAAGAACCCGGTCATGGGCTTGGGCGAGGCCGGCCTGGTCGCCGCCATCGTTTTCCACGCGTTCAATGGTCTGCGGATCGTTGCCATCGACTTTTGGAAGAAGGGCAACAAGTACCAGGCCCGGCTACTCTGGTCCGTCCTGATCCTCTGGGTCGTCGTAATGGTGCCGTTCCTGATCCGTCACCTTTCCATCGTTTTCGGGGGGCACTAATCATGGCCACACCTACAATCGACGCCCCGCGCAGCGGCAAAATCGATGTCAAGTACAACCGCAGGAGGGGCGGCAAGGGCAACTTTGAAATGGTTGCCTGGCTCTTCATGCGCCTCTCCGGCGTCGTTCTGGTGGTATTGATCTTCGGACACCTGTTTGTGAACCTCATGGTCGGCGATGGCATCCACGCCATCGACTTCGGCTTCGTGGCCGGCAAATGGGCCAGCCCGTTCTGGCAGATCTGGGACCTGCTGATGCTCTGGCTCGCCATGCTCCATGGCACCAATGGCGTGCGGACCATCATCAACGACTACGCCGAGCGCAACGCTACGCGGATGACGCTCAAGACGGTGCTTTACATAGCAACCGTCGTCATCATCGTCCTCGGCACGCTGGTCATTTTCACGTTCGACCCGTGCCCGGCCGGCGCTGTGACGGACCTCCCGTCCTTCTGCACCGCCAAATGACAGGCATCTGAGCGACAAATCAGCGCAGGTTCGGGCCACCAACGGTAGACGCACGTGGCCATCAGGAAGCACCCACACGCTTTAAACGAAGTAAAGAGAGAAAGAGCATCCAGTATGCAGGTCCATAAGTACGACGTCGTTATCGTCGGGGCCGGTGGCGCCGGCATGCGTGCCGCCATCGAATCAGGCCAGCGCGCACGCACCGCTGTACTGACCAAGCTCTACCCCACCCGATCCCACACGGGTGCGGCCCAAGGCGGCATGTGCGCGGCACTGGCCAATGTCGAGGAAGACAATTGGGAGTGGCACACCTTTGACACGGTCAAGGGCGGGGACTACCTGGTTGACCAGGACGCCGCGGAGATCATGGCCAAAGAAGCCATTAACGCAGTCCTCGACCTGGAAAAGATGGGGCTGCCGTTCAACCGCACGCCGGAGGGCCGGATCGATCAGCGCCGCTTTGGCGGGCATACCCGCGACCACGGCAAGGCCCCTGTCCGCCGCGCCTGCTATGCCGCGGACCGTACCGGACACATGATCCTGCAGACGCTCTACCAAAACTGCGTCAAGCACAACGTTGAGTTTTACAACGAGTACTACGTTCTGGACCTGTTGATGGTGGATGAAGAAGTCACCGTCGACGGTGTCACTCGTATCCAGAAGCGCGTGGCCGGCGTGGTCTCCTATGACCTGGCCTCCGGTGAGCTCCACGTCTTCCAGGCCAAGAGCGTTATTTTCGCCACCGGCGGCGCGGGCAAGGTCTTTAAGACGACCTCCAATGCGCACACACTGACCGGCGATGGCATGGGCATTGCGTTCCGCCGCGGCATTCCGCTGGAGGACATGGAGTTCTTCCAGTTCCACCCGACCGGACTGGCCGGCCTGGGCATCCTGCTCTCCGAAGCCGCCCGCGGCGAGGGCGCGATCCTGCGCAACTCCGAGGGTGAGCGCTTCATGGAGCGTTACGCCCCGACCATTAAGGACCTTGCCCCCCGCGACATTGTGGCCCGGTCGATGGCCAACGAGGTCCGGGAGGGACGCGGCTGCGGACCCAACAAGGACTATGTGCTCCTTGATTTGACCCACCTGGAGCCGGCGCACATCGATGCGAAGCTGCCGGACATCACCGAGTTCGCCCGCACCTACCTCGGTGTTGAGCCCTACACGGAGCCGGTTCCGGTTTTCCCGACAGCGCACTACGCCATGGGCGGTGTGCCCACGAACGTCAAAGCCGAGGTTCTGCAGGACAATGACACCGTGATTCCCGGCCTGTATGCCGCCGGTGAGGTGGCATGCGTGTCCGTGCACGGTTCCAACCGGCTGGGCACCAACTCGCTGCTGGACATCAATGTCTTCGGCAAACGCGCCGGAATCGCCGCCGCCGAGTATTCCCTGACCGCAGATTTCGTGGACCTGCCAGAGGATCCGGAGGCCTACACCGTGGAGCTGCTCAACCACGTCAGGACGTCCGACGGCGGCGAAAAAGTCGCGCTGATCCGCAAGGAACTGCAGGACACCATGGACGCCAATATGCAGGTGTTCCGGACCGCCGAGTCGCTGAACAAGGTTTTGGGCGACATCGCGTCTTTCGAGGAGCGGTACCAGCGCATCACCGTTCAGGACAAGGGCAAGCGGTTCAACCTGGATCTGCTCGAGGCCGTGGAACTGGGCTTCCTGCTGGAACTGGCGAAGGTCATGACGGTTGCCGCACTGCATCGCCAGGAGTCCCGCGGCGGGCACTTCCGCGAGGACTTCCCCGAGCGCGACGATGAAAACTTCATGAAGCACTCGATGGCCTACAAGGTTGCCGAGGGAGCCAACGCCGAACACACAGCGGGCATCCGGCTGGGAACCAAACCGGTTGTCTTCACGCGCTACGAGCCGATGGTGAGGAAGTACTAATGAGCCCGATTGAAACTGCCGAAACGGCACCCGAACCGGCATCAAAGATCGAACTGCCCGCACACGTTGGAGGCGGCGGCGAGATCCCCACTTTCGACGTCACCTTGCGCGTGCGCCGGTACAACCCGGAGGTGTCCGAGGACTTCGTTTGGGAAGACTATGAACTGACCATGTATGGCACGGACCGTGTCCTGGACGCCTTGCACAAGATCAAATGGGAGCACGACGGCTCGCTCTCCTTCCGCCGCTCCTGCGCCCACGGCGTCTGCGGGTCCGACGCTATGCGCATCAACGGGCGCAACCGGCTGGCCTGCAAGACTCTGCTGAAGGACCTGGACACGAAAAAGCCCATTACCGTGGAAGCCATTAAGGGCCTGCCAGTGGAAAAGGACCTGATCGTGGACATGGAACCGTTCTTCCAGTCCTACCGCGAAATCATGCCGTTCCTGATCAACAAGGGCCATGAGCCAACCCGGGAGCGTCTGCAGTCCGCCGAGGAGCGCGCCCGCTTCGATGACACCACAAAGTGCATCCTCTGCGCCGCATGCACGTCATCGTGTCCGGTCTTCTGGACGGACGGCCAGTACTTCGGCCCCGCGGCCATCGTTAATGCGCACCGCTTCATCTTCGACTCGCGCGATGATGCCGGCGATATGCGCCTGGAGATCCTCAACGACAAGGAAGGCGTGTGGCGTTGCCGCACCACCTTCAACTGCACCGAAGCATGCCCGCGCGGCATCCAGGTCACCCAGGCGATCTCCGAGGTCAAGCAGGCCATCCTCAGCCGGCAGGTCTGACCCGCGAGCACTGGTTTTAGCAACTGAGCCGGAGCTGTCCTGGAGAACGTACCCAAGGACAGCTCCGGCTCGGTCGTTTAATCAGCACAGCCGTTCGATAGCAGGTGGTCAGGCGCGCCGCAGGGACCGCGCCCGGCCCCGCTGATCCGCCGTTACAACTGCTGCCACGACATCGGCCTGCCCGACGGCGGACCACGCAGCAGAGATCAGAAAAACCTGGCTGACGAAGTTAAACCAGATCAAAAGACCGATAATGACCGCGAACGAGGCCAGCAGCGGGTTTGCCCCGGCCCGGGCCAGCAGGAGCCCGCTGAGCAACTGGAGAACGGTGGCCCCAACTCCGGCAAGCAGGGTGGACTGCCAGAAGATACCGCGTTCCGGTTTAAGCCCCGCCGCCAGCCGGAACAAAATGGTAGCCGTGAGCCAGTTCAGTAAAACGGCGACTAACACGCCGACGCCGAAACCGGCGGGGTTCGCCACTGCCGGATCCAATCTGAGGGCCCCGGTGATAGCGTCCAGCGCGCCGCCGAAAATCACCGTGACCCCGGCGGACAGGATCAGGGCAACGCCCAGCAGCACCAGCGTCCCCGCGTCCTTTAGCTTCATGAGCAGGAAATTGGCAGTCAGTGCCGGTAGGCCTGCCACGCCCCGCATGCCGATCCGCAAGGATGAAATCCAGTTCAGCGCGACAAAGATGGTCACCAGCGCAGCGACGATGGCCGTCCAGCCGAGCCCTGCGGGATTCAACAGGGCCTGCGGATCGACAAGACCGTCGCCGCCGTCGACCTTCAGTAGTCCGGGAGCGCTCGTGGCGACGCTGGAAACCAGGGCATCCAGCAGCACCTTGTCCGATTTCAATACCAGCGCCGCGATCGAAAACCCGGTGGTCAGCAGACCGGTGATGGAAAAGAACATTGCGAAGCCGATGCCGGCGGCCATCACGGGCCCGTGCTGGAGGTTGTACTGCGCCATCACCCGCAACGGACGTACCGTATTGAGCTTGGCCAACTGAAGATTCAGCCAAGCAACGAACACCCCCACTCGCCCGGCGCCCTCCCGCTTGCTGCGCCCGAACGCGGTCTGTTTGCGGATTACCTCAAGCCGGAGCCTCGCCAACTCGGTCGGCAGTGGCTTCGCGCTCTCGGTTGCTTTGCTTCTCAGACGTCCCGCCAAAATTCAGCTCTTCCTTTAGTAGCCACACTCCAGAATCATCGTGGACATAGAGTCCCATTCCGGTCACCGGGAATGTTGCCTCAAAGTCTGCCAGAGTCCGCGCGGCCTCATCGAGCCCTGCAGTGCTAATGTCATGGGCGACCGTGAGGTGCGGATGGAAATCGAAGGCGAGAGCCCGAGCCAACGGACCACTCTGCAGCTTTTCGTGCAACTGGACGCATTCATCGAAGCCGGACTGAAGCTGCAGATAGACCACCTCGGACACCGGCCGGAAGGAGCCGGTACCGCTGACGCTGACCCGAAAAGGAAGCTGGCGGGCGGCGACGTGGCGCACATGCCGGACGGTTTCGGCCCAGTCTCCAATCGGCGTGGTGGTCACTAGGGTGATGTGCGCAGGAATCGAGGCCGCCAGGCTGTCCCCGAAGGAACGTCTATAAGCGGTGATTTCGGCGGAGAGCGGTTCCGGCAACGCCACGATGATCCCCACCCACCGGTACCCGCCCTCCGATGCCAGGGCGACCTCCGATGCAACACGGCTTCCGGTTGGCTCGGTCATGGCCTTAGCGGCCGCCCTGCAGCGGGAGAAAGCCCATCTTGTCGTAGACGCGGCCCAGCGTCACGGACGCAATTTCACGGGCCCGCCGCGCGCCGCCGGCCAGCAGCCGGTCCAGCTCGGCCGGATCAGCCAACAATTCGTTCGTGCGGTCCCGCAGCGGCGTGAGGAATTCCACCATCACGGAGGCCAAGTCGGACTTCAGATGTCCGTACATTTTGCCCGCGTAGGCATTCTCCAGCTCCGCCACCGTCGTACCCGTCAATGTCGAGTAAATGGTCAGCAGATTGGAGATGCCGGGCTTAGCCTGAAGATCAAAACGGACCTCGGTGCCATCATCCGTAACAGCTGATTTGATCCGTTTGGCGGCAATCTTTGGATCCTCCAGCAGCTGAATGGAGCCGCTGGCGGATTCGCCTGTTTTGGACATTTTGGCCGTGGGATTCTGCAGATCGTAAACCTTCGCGGATTCCTTGAGGATCTTCGCATCCGGAACAGTAAACGTTTCGCCAAAGCGGGTATTGAAGCGTTGGGCCAAATTCCGGGTCAGTTCCAAATGTTGGCGCTGGTCTTCTCCAACAGGCACCAGGTCGGTCTGGTAGAGCAGAATATCCGCAGCCATCAGCGTGGGGTACGCGAACAGCCCCAGCGTAGCCGCGTCGGTTCCGCCCTTCTGTGTCTTGTCCTTGAACTGCGTCATCCGGGCTGCCTCGCCGTAGCCGGTGATGCAGTTCAGCGCCCAGGCCAGCTCGGCATGCTCGGGCACATGGGATTGGACGAAGAAAATGGACTTTTCCGGATCGATTCCCGCAGCAATGTACTGGGCGGCAACGGTCCGGGTCCGCCTCGCCAGGTCCCCGGGGTCGAAATCGACTGTCACGGCGTGCAGATCGGGAATGAAGAAGACTGCGTCGTATTCGGCTTGCATCGAAACCCAATTGCGCACTGCACCTATGTAATTACCCAGGTGCAGCGAATCGGCGGTGGGCTTCGCGCCGGACAGAATGCGTTGACGTGCTGCGCTCATAAAATCACTGCTCTCAGAAATCTGGTGCGTTCCCTCATCCGTCGTCATCGGCGGCTAGGAGAGTACGTCAAGCTGGTAGTCGACCACGAGGGGTGCATGGTCAGAAAATCGGGTATCCCAGGAGGGCGCCCGGTCGACGACGGCGGCGGCGGCGGCCGCCGCTAGGTCCGGGGTTGCCATCTGGTAGTCAATGCGCCAGCCCGTGTCATTGTCGAACGCCTGTCCGCGCCACGACCACCAGGTATAGGGACCTTCGACGTCGCCGGCAAGGCCCCGATGGACGTCTTTCCAACCGATTTCCTCGCCAAAAAACCGGTCGAAGTAGGCACGTTCCTCGGGCAGGAAGCCGGCCCGTTTGACGTTGCCCTTCCAGTTCTTAATATCCAAGGTGGTATGGCCGACGTTGAGGTCGCCGACCACCAGCGCGTGGTCGCTTTCATCCTTCAGCTGCGGGAGGCGGGCAGCCATCACGTCCAGGAAACGGTACTTATCCGCCTGTTTGGGCGTGTCCACTGCGCCGGAATGCACGTAGGCGCTGACCACCGTGAGCTTCACCGGCTGCCCCGCGGCGTCCTGGAGCTGATAGTCCGCTTCCACCCAGCGCCCGGTGGTTGCGAAGTAGTCATCGCCAATGCCGATCCGGGTCTGCAGTGGCCGTACGCGGTCTTTGCGGGAGGCGATTGCGACCCCGGCACGTCCTTTAGCCTCGGCTTCGGCATGCAGAATATGCCAGTCGTCTCCGAGTAGTTCGTGCACTATCGCATCGGGCGCCCGGACTTCCTGCAGGCACAGGATGTCCACGTCGCGCGCTGCCAGCCACTGGGCCATTCCGCGCTTATAGGCGGCCCGGATTCCATTGACATTCACGGACGCGATCCGCAGACCGTTTTTGCCGCCCACCGGCCACACGTGGTCCTTTGGGGATTTTGGATCGAGGTCCGCCAGGGGGTCGATAAAGGTCTGCGCTGCCGCCACTGTACTCGTTGCCATGCTCACTCGGTCCACTTTACCGTTTCCGTCCGGCGCGCGGACCGCACGCGTTAGTCGACAACGACGCCGCTGACCGTTCCGCCGTCGTCGGAGACGTCCTTGCCGCGGCCCGGCACGGATCCGTCCACACCGCCGTCGGCCCGCAGCATGCCCTGGCCGTTGTGCGCCGTAATGGCGATGGTTTCCAGCGCACGGGCCATGGCGGCAGTATCGGCTTCGGAGCCATGACGCAACTGTTCCTCGAGCAGGCCCGACTGGACCGCTATGATCTTGAAGCTGTGCTCGAGTTTTCGGTCGCGGATCCCGGCGGACCCGTCGTCAATCAGCGTGGTGCCACGGGCCCGGTTACCGGCCGCGGTGGCCGAACCGCGGCCGGTCCCCGCCAGGGTACTTTGGGCCCGGCGGACCTGCTCGGCGCCGAAGCTTGCAGCCTTGTGCACCCCGATGTAGACGAACGTGGACAGGATGAGCCAGCCCAACGCGACGGCGGCAATGAACCAGCCCAGTACGTCGTTTTGGTTGGCGGCGAAGACCAGCGCCACCAAAAAAACGAGCGCGAGCACCACGGTGCCCAGGCCGGTCCATTTCCCGGGCCGCGGCCGGTTTGCGCGATTGTCGTTGCCAAGAGAATACATCAGACTAGTATCTCAAATGCCCCGCCAACAGGCGAAAAAGGGCTGCCAGGCGAATCGGGTGCCGGCTCAGTCCGCGATGATGCCCCCCTGGCGTTCGGCGGCCTCGACCACGTTAGCCAACAGCATGGCGCGCGTCATTGGCCCGACGCCGCCCGGGTTGGGCGAGAGCCAGCTCGCTACGTCGGCGACGTCAGGATCGACGTCGCCGACAATTCTGGACTTGCCCGTTTCCTCATCCACTGCACGGCTCACGCCCACGTCCAGCACGATAGCGCCTTCCTTAAGCTCGGCGGCCTTGATCATGGCAGGCATTCCGGCCGCGGCCACCACCACGTCGGCCATGGACAGCAGCTCCGGCAGATCCAGGGTCCCCGTGTGGGCCAGCAGCACCGTGGCATTGATGGACCGACGGGTCAGCAGCAGGCCCAGCGGACGCCCGACCGTGACGCCGCGGCCGATCACCAGCACCTTCTTGCCATTGAGCGGGATCTTGTGCCGCAGCAGCAGCTCCACGATCCCATGCGGCGTGCACGGCAAGGGTGCGTTAACCGGCGAACTGACGTTCAGCACCAGTCGTCCAAGGTTGGTCGGGTGCAGCCCATCGGCATCCTTCGCCGGGTCTATGCGTTCCAGGATGGCGTTGGTATCGATGTGATCCGGCAGCGGAAGCTGGACAATGTAGCCTGTGGTTCCCGGGTCAGCATTGAGCTCATCGAGCACGGCCTCCAGCTCCTGCTGGCCGATATCCGCCGGCAGATCCCGGCGCACCGAGTTGATCCCAATCTCGGCGCAGTCGCGGTGTTTTCCCCGGACGTACCATTGGCTGCCGGGATCCTCCCCCACCAAAACCGTGCCAAGGCCCGGAGTGATTCCGCGGGACTTAAGCACCTGCACGCGGACAGCCAACTCACTTTTGATGGTTGCCGCCGTCACCTTTCCGTCCAGGATCTGGGCCGCCACGGGCGTACCAAAGGGCGTTCTTGCCCGCTCGGGGCGAATGCTGTTCGTCATCCGTTCACCATTCTTCCTGGCCCGGGTACAGCGGAAAGTCTGCCGTCAGCTTCGCCACCCGTGCGCGCAGGGTCTGGACATCGGACGCCGCGCCGTTCTTCAGCGCGGTGGCAATGATATCCGCCACCTCAGTGAACTCCGCCGCACCGAAGCCACGGGTGGCCAGTGCGGGAGTACCGATGCGCAGGCCGGACGTCACCATCGGCGGGCGCGGATCGAACGGCACCGCATTGCGGTTCACCGTGATGCCCACGCCGTGCAGGAGATCCTCGGCCTGCTGGCCGTCCAGTTCCGAATGCCGCAGATCAACCAGCACCAGGTGCACGTCAGTGCCCCCGGTCAGGACCGACACGCCTGCCTGTGCAACGTCGTCGGCGTTCAACCGCTCGGCAAGGATCTTGGCGCCCTCCAGCACCCGTTCCTGGCGTTCCTTGAACTCGGCACCGCCGGCAACCTTGAAGGCTACGGCCTTGGCGGCGATCACGTGCATCAGCGGGCCGCCCTGCTGGCCGGGGAAAACGGCGGAATTGATCTTCTTGGCCCACTCCTGCTTGGCCAAAATGACGCCGGAGCGCGGGCCGGCCAGAGTTTTGTGCACCGTGGAGGTGACGACGTCGGAGTACGGGACCGGGGAAGGGTGCAGTCCGGCGGCCACCAGACCGGCGAAGTGCGCCATGTCCGTCCACAGCAGCGCGCCGACCTCATCGGCGATGGAGCGGAAGGCGGCGAAGTCCAGATGCCGCGGATAGGCTGACCAGCCGGCGATGATCACCTGCGGCTTCTCCGCGATGGCCTGCTCGCGGAGCTTGTCCATATCCACCCGGAACGTTTCCGGATCAACCTGGTAGGCCGCAACCTGGTAGAGCTTGCCGGAGAAATTCAGCTTCATGCCGTGCGTCAGGTGGCCGCCGTGCGCCAAGGACAGACCCAGGATCTTCTCTCCTGGAGTGATCATGGCCGCGAGCGCTGCAGCGTTCGCCTGAGCACCCGAGTGCGGCTGGACGTTGGCGTACTCCGCTCCGAACAACGCCTTAACGCGCTCGATCGCCAGGTTCTCGGCCACGTCGACGTATTCACAACCGCCGTAATAGCGCCGGCCCGGATATCCTTCGGCATATTTGTTCGTCAACACCGAGCCCTGGGCTTCAAGGACCGCCCGTGGGGCGAAGTTTTCCGAGGCGATCATTTCGAGGGTGTCGCGCTGGCGTCCTAGTTCATCTTTAAGGACTGCGGCGATTTCGGGATCCAGCTGGGCAAGCGGAAGATTGGTCACTGATTGGGCGGGCTGAGTAGGCACTATGACTCCTGGTGGGCGTAGAGAAACTGCTACAGGTCAGGTTACCGGTTGAGGCGCCGTTGCCGGGGGCAGCCGGGCACGTTTCAGGCGCGCTCCGAGCGGCATCCGGGTACGCTCCAAGGGCGCTTCAACAGGAAAAAACTCGACCCTGGGCCCAGGCGTACGATCCATGGTCATCCATCTTGCTGCTCCCTGGTGGTGCCCCACCTGACGCCAGTCACAACACGGGCCAGTCTAGTACAAAGGCTTGAGCGCGCTGGCGGTATTACAGGTCCGGGCACCGCACAGGTAACGTTGACCGGGTGAGCGAAACAGGAACTTCCGCAATGCGAACCGGCTTCATCCTCACCTTGTCCTGTGCAGACAAGCCCGGGATTGTGCACGCCGTCTCAGGGTCGCTGCTGGACGCCGGATGTAACATCACCGATTCCCAGCAGTATGGAAACCCAGTGACCGGCACTTTTTTCATGCGCGTCGCCGTCCAGACGGACACCGCGTTCTCTTTGCTGCACAGTCGGCTGGAGTCGGTAGCGGAAAGATTTTCGCTGACCTGGGAATTGCACCGCGCCGGCGCCCCCGTCCGGACGCTGATTCTGGCTTCCAAGGCCGCGCACTGCCTGAACGATCTGCTCTTCCTGCAGCGCTCGGGAACCCTGCCGATACAGATCCCGGCCATCGTGTCCAACCACCGTGAGCTGGCGGATCTGGCTGAATTCTACGGCATACCGTTCCACCACATTCCGGTGACCGCCGGGACAAAAGCAGACGCCGAGGACGCCCTCCGCGCGCTGATGGCCGCCCACGACGTGGAGCTCGTGGTGCTGGCCCGCTATATGCAGGTCCTTTCCGACGGGCTGTGCACGGAGCTGGCGGGGAAAGCCATCAACATCCACCATTCCTTCCTGCCGTCCTTTAAGGGCGCACGACCCTACCATCAGGCACATGCCCGGGGCGTAAAGATCATCGGCGCCACCGCCCACTACGTCACCGGCGCGTTGGATGAAGGACCCATCATCGAACAGGAAGTTATTCGCGTCGATCATGCCCACTCCACTGGCGAATTCGTGGCGATGGGACGTGATGTGGAGGCACGGACCCTGGCCAAGGCGGTCCAGTGGCATGCCGAACACCGCGTACTGCTGGACGGAACACGGACGGTCGTCTTTAACTGATTAGTTTCAACTGATAAGTCTTCAACTGACCTGCTTGAACTAGGCTCGTGGCATGAAACAACTGATTGCGTTCAACGGTGTCTCTCCAGTGGTCCACTCCTCCGCCTTCGTCGCGCCGTCGGCCACCCTGATCGGCGACCTGGAGCTGGGTGCCGACTCCAGCGCCTTCTACGGCGTGGTAGTCCGGGCCGATACGTCCGCCATCCGGATCGGCTCGGGGACCAATCTGCAGGACAACGTCGTCCTGCACTCAGACCCGGGATTTCCCACGACGGTGGGCAACGGCGTGAGCATCGGCCACGGTGCAGTGGTGCACGGGTGCACGGTGGAGGACGACTGCCTGATTGGTATGGGAGCAACTGTCCTCAATGGTGCGGTGATCGGAGCCGGATCGCTGGTGGCCGGCGGCGCCGTCGTCCTCGAGGGTACCGTGATCGCGCCGCGGTCGCTGGTGGCCGGAGTGCCGGCGAAGGTGCGACGGGAGCTCAGCGATGAAGAACTCGACGGTGTCAAGGAGAACGCGCGCCACTATGTCGAGTTGGGTCGGGCGCACAAGGAGATTCACCCCACGTAGTGTTGCGTTCAATTCTTGACTACAAGCGAGGATTGATGCAATCTACTACGTATGGCCGACGACGACCGCAGCACCGAGACGAAGAGACGCTCCCGTAACCCTGGGTCCCAGCCTGCGCTGCGCCAGCTGAACCGGCAGCGCGTTATTAACACCCTGCTGGGGTCGGGGCCCTCAACCCAGGCGGAAATCTCCCGCTCCACCGGACTCTCCACGGCCACCGTCTCCAACATTGTCAAAAGCATGGCCGCCAAGGGCCTGGTGTTCACCTCCCCCACTACCAGTTCCGGCCGCCGCGCCGTGTCCGTATCCTTTAATGGCAACGGTGCCATCGCCGTCGGCATTGATTTCGGTCGAAGCCACGTCCGGGTGGTGCTGGCAAACCTCAGTTACCAGGTCGTCGCTGAGCGCGCGGTGCCCCTGCCGCTGGGACACCAAGCCAGCGAAAGCATTAGGGCCGCGGCAGACCTCCTAACCCAACTGCTGGCCGAAGCGGACCTGCCGCGAAGCGTGATTGTGGGCGCAGGAGCAGGCATACCCGGGCCAATCGACCGCCGCACGGGCACCGTCGTGCAGGGAGCTATTTTGCCCGAGTGGGTGGGTATCCACCTGCGGGACCGGCTGGAAAAGACCTTGGAATTTCCGGTTTTTACGGATAATGATGCAAACCTCGGTGCCTTGGCGGAAATGACCTGGGGCCCCTACGGTTCCGTTAGTAATTTGATGTTCCTGAAAATCGGCAGCGGAATCGGCGCGGGCCTTATTCTCAACGGAGCCCCGTACTATGGGCATGTCGGCGTGACGGGCGAGATCGGCCACGCGACGATTAATGAACACGGGCCGATCTGCCGGTGCGGCAACCGTGGCTGCCTGGAAACTGTCGCCTCCACTGCCACCATGATCGAACTCCTGGGCCAGCGGTCCAGCCAACCATTGACCGTCGGGGATATTGTGCGCCGGGCGCTCGCAAAAGACTCGGCGACGCTGCGGGTCATTGACGATGCCGGGCTCGCGGTAGGCAGGGCGATCGGCAACGTCGCCAATCTGATAAACCCCGAAATCATTGTGCTCGGGGGGCCCCTGGCCGGGCTCGGGGCCATCCTGCTGGATCCGATCCGGCGCGGTCTCCTGCGTCATGCCGTGCCCGTTGTGGGCGAGAGCACCACCTTGGCCATGTCCTCCCTGGGCGATCGGGCGGAAGCCCTCGGAGCCGCGTCACTGGTGTTCGCGCAGCAGGGCGTCAGCCACCCCTAAAATCCATCGTTACCGAGTCGTTGGGTTAAAGGCTTGACGACAAGCCCCGTGACCGAGTTTACTTTTCTTCAGGCCGCAAGCAGCTGCCGCCGCACGACGTTCGCAAGAATATGCACGGCAAGTGCTACACAAGAGCAAGACAATGAAGTCGCTTTGGAGGCGCAGATCATCATGGTGTCCAACAGCCCGGTAATTTTGCAGATGCACTCCATTACCAAAGAGTTCCCGGGCGTCAAGGCGCTCTCCGATGTCTCCATCAGCGTGCGCGCGAATGAGATCCACGCCATCTGCGGCGAGAACGGCGCGGGGAAATCGACGCTGATGAAGGTGCTGTCCGGCGTCTATCCCTACGGCAGCTATGACGGCGACATCGTCTTCCAGGGCCAGGCCTGCGAATTCAAGGACATTCGAGCCAGCGAAGCCGCCGGAATTGTGATCATCCACCAGGAACTGGCGCTCATCCCCGAGCTTTCCATCCTGGAGAACATCTTCCTGGGTAATGAGCCGACAAAATTCGGTGCCATCGACTGGAACCAGGCCCGGCGGCGCTCGCTGGACCTGCTGGCCCGGGTTGGGCTGCGCGATGACCCGGACACCCCCGTCAAGGAGATCGGAGTGGGCAAGCAGCAGCTGGTGGAGATCGCTAAGGCGCTGAACAAATCCGTTAAACTGCTGATTCTGGATGAGCCAACCGCTGCCCTCAACGAATCCGATTCCCAGCATCTCCTGGATCTGATCCGTGGACTCAAAGGCAAGGGCATCAGCTCCATCATGATCTCGCACAAGCTCAATGAGATTGAACAGGTGGCCGATTCCATCACCATCATCCGCGACGGCAGGACCATCGAAACCCTTGATGTCAAGGACGACGGCGTGGACGAAGACCGCATCATTAAGGGCATGGTGGGGCGGACACTTGAATCGCGCTTTCCGGACCACATCCCGAAGATCGGTGAGGTTTTCTTCGAGGTCAAGAACTGGACCGTGCGGCACCCTCAGGTGCCTGACAGATTGGTCTGCAAGAACTCCAGTTTCAACGTCCGCCGCGGAGAAATTGTGGGCTTCGCAGGGCTGATGGGTGCCGGCCGCACGGAGCTGGCACGGTCCGTCTTCGGCCGCTCCTACGGAAACTATGTTTCCGGTCAGATCATCAAGGACGGTAAGGAGATCACTCTGCGCACTGTTCCGCAGGCCATCCGGCACGGCATCGGCTACGTCACCGAGGACCGGAAGACTCTGGGCCTGAATCTGCTCGATGACATCAAGGAAACAACCGTCTCGGCGGCGCTACAGAAGGTCTCCACATATTCCGTTGTGGATGAGAACCGGGAATACGCCGTTGCCGAGTCATACCGCAAACAGCTGCGCACCAAAGCTCCCAGCGTGGATGAAGGCGTCGCCAAGCTCTCCGGCGGTAACCAGCAGAAGGTGGTGTTGGCCAAGTGGATGTTCACCGACCCCGACCTGCTGATCCTGGATGAACCGACCCGTGGCATCGACGTCGGCGCCAAGTACGAGATCTACGGCATCATTCAGCAGCTCGCCAACCAGGGCAAGGGAGTAATCGTGATTTCCTCGGAACTTCCAGAGCTCTTGGGTATCTCCGACCGGATCTACACCATCTTCGAAGGCGCCATCACCGGCGTCGTCAGCAAAGAAGACGCCAGCCAGGAATCCTTGATGAAACTTATGACCGCAGCCAAGAAATCCGCCTGACCCACGGAAGAAGCAGGATCCATATCATGAATGCCATAAAACAGCTTTTCGGCGGCAATACCCGCCAGTTCGGGATGATCTTCGCTCTGTTATTCCTGATTGTCTTCTTTCAGGTATTCACCGGCGGTCTCACCCTGACACCTGACAATGTCATCAACCTCTTCAATGGCAATGCCTACATCCTCATCCTCGCCATCGGCATGGTCCTGGTGATCATCGCCGGCCACATTGACCTGTCGGTCGGTTCCATCGCCGCGTTCGTGGGCATCGTCGTCGCCATCACGATGCGTGACTGGCATCTGCCCTGGTATATGGGCATCCTGATCGGTTTGATTTTGGGTGCCATCATAGGCGCATGGCAGGGTTTCTGGGTCGCCTACGTCGGTATCCCGGCCTTCATTGTGACCTTGGCAGGAATGTTGCTTTTCCGTGGCGCCAACCAGTTCGTTGGTAAATCCAATACCGTCCCTGTGCCCAAGGACTTCCAGTACATCGGCGCCGGCTACCTCCCCGAGATCGGACCCAACACCGGGTATAACAACCTCACGGTGCTGATTGGATTGATCGCCGTCGCCGCGATCATTTGGGGCGAGATCCATACCCGGAGGAACGCCGAGTCCATTGGCGCCGAGGTATCCCCACTGTGGGTATCCATCATCAAGCTCGTGCTTCTATCGGCAGCGGTCATCTACGCCACCTATCTTTTCGCCACCGGTCGTCCCGGCACTTCGTTCCCCATCCCGGGCGTCATTCTCGGCGTCCTGGTGCTGATCTACGGGTTTATTTCGTCTCGGACCATCACCGGCCGGCACATCTATGCCGTCGGTGGTAACCGTCATGCTGCCGCGCTCTCCGGTGTGCAAAGCAAAAGAGTGGATTTCCTGGTCATGATGAATATGGCCGTCCTGGCCGGCCTGGCCGGAATGATCTTCGTCGGGCGCTCCAATGCGTCGGGTCCGTTCGACGGCGTCGGCTGGGAACTGGATGCGATCGCCGCGGTCTTCATCGGCGGCGCCGCGGTCACCGGCGGTGTGGGGACCGTCGTTGGTTCCGTCATCGGGGGTCTGGTGATGGCAGTTTTGAACAACGGTCTCCAGCTGCTGGGCGCCGGAGCGGACATCACGCAGATTATCAAGGGCCTGGTACTGCTGGCCGCCGTCGCCTTCGACGTCTACAACAAAAAGCAGGGCAAAAAATCCCTCATTGGAATGATGATGAAGAACTTCGGCAATAGGGCTCAAGCGGAGACGACCGAAACGAAAGACATCATTTCCACCACTGCTGGCGTCTAGCGAAGCACCGATAACACGAACTTTTTCTGTGTACCCTCTATCCCTTCAAAGAAAGCGAAACCCAATGTTGAAATTCAACAAATCGGCGAAGACTGTTGCGGTCCTTGCCGTCGCATCGGCACTCGCACTGACCGGCTGCGGCCGCGCGGACACCGGTTCCTCCTCCAGCGGCACGTCTGGTTCGGCCGGCTTCGCCAAGGATGCGCAGATCGGGGTCGCGCTACCGCAGAAAACCTCGGAAAACTGGGTCCAGGCCGAAGGCCTGTTTAACGATGGCCTAAAAACTGCCGGGTTCAAGGGCGATGTCCAGTTTGCCAATGGCGGCGTTTCTGAGCAGCAGAACCAGATCAGCTCCATGATCACCAAGGGGGCCAAGGTCATCATTGTCGGGGCCATCGACGGCGCCCAGTTGGGCACCCAGCTTCAGCAGGCCAAGGATTCCGGCGCCACCATCATCGCCTACGACCGCATCCTGCTGAACACAAACAACGTGGACTACTACGTGGCCTACGACAACTACAAGGTTGGCCAGCTGCAAGGCCAGGCACTGCTGGATGGCATGAAGGCCAAAAAGCCGTCGGGCCCCTACAACATTGAGCTTTTTGCCGGCTCACCCGATGACGCCAACGCAAAGGTATTCTTCGACGGCGCGATGAATGTGCTGCAGCCCAAGATTGATGACGGAACCTTGAAGGTTGTTTCGGGCCAAAAGTCATTCCCCCAGGCCGTGACGCAGGGATGGAAAGCCGAAAATGCCCAGAAGCGGATGGATACCCTCTTGGCAGGGAGCTACACCTCCACAACGCTTGATGGTGTGCTTTCGCCTAATGACACCTTGGCCCGCGCCATCCTCACGTCGGTAAAGGCCGCCGGCAAGCCGCTGCCGGTCGTCACCGGTCAGGACTCCGAGGTTGAATCCGTCAAGTCCATCATGGCCGGCGAGCAGTATTCCACCATCTACAAGGACACCACCGCGCTGGTGAACCACGCCATCGACATGGTTAAGGAGCTCCAGGCCGGCAAGACTCCCGCGTCCACCACCGAGACCGACAACGGCACTAAGAAGGTCCCCACCTTCTATCTCAAGCCCGTCATCGTCACCAAGGCCAACGCAGCCGAGGTCTACGCCAACGACAAGCTGCTGGGCCCGCTGACCAAGTAGCCGCAGCCGGCGCAGTAGGTTTGACAGATAGCTCAAAGGTCCCCGACCCGGTGTTCCGGTCCGGGGACCTTTCTGCGTTTCCCCCCAGCCCCGCCGGTGCTCTGGCATGATGGCAGCATGACCACCTCGCAGCGCCACATCGCCAGACCGGACTGGTACACCTCCGGTTCCCCGCAGCCCCTCAACGCCACCGGAGAACCGCTGCGCTGGGGCGTAGTGGCCACCGGGAGCATCGCCCACACGGTGGCCTCGGAGCTTGCGCTGCTGGAGGACGCGGTCCTACAGGCCGTCAGCTCACGGAACCAGGAGAAAGCCGCTGGCTTCGCGGCGCACTTCGGCTTTCAGCGGCACTATTACGACGGCGGTACCATCGAAGGCCCTGCCGGCGACGGCGGGAGCGCCCGCACGACGGGGCCGGGTTATCTGCAGCTGGTGCAGGACCCCGAGGTGGACGTGGTGTACGTCGCCACTCCGCACGCCCAGCATCATGCGGTGGCGAAGGCTGCCCTGGAAGCGGGGAAACACGTTCTCTGCGAAAAGGCCCTGACCATCAACGCCCGCGAGGCAGCGGAACTGATTGACCTGGCCCGGGATCGGGGTCTGTTCCTCATGGAAGCGGTGTGGGCACGGTTCGTCCCGGGCATGCAGCGGGCTTTTGAAATTGCCGGATCGGGGGAGATCGGTGACGTGCAGTGGGTTCAGGCCGACTTGGGGTTCCCCGCGGGGACGGACCGCGCTGCACGCATCTGGGCTCCCGAAGCCGGCGGCGGAGCCCTGCTGGACCTGACCGTCTACCCTCTGCTCTGGGCCTGGGGAACACTCGGCGCTCCCGCGTCGGTTACAGCATCGGGCACCCTGACTGACTGGGGCGTCGACAGCCAAAACGCCATTACACTGGCGTATTCCTCCGGCTCCCTTGCCCAACTCACCTCCTCGCTGACCGCATTCGGGCCACGCACCGCCGTCGTCGCCGGTTCCAAGGGTTTCCTGCGGAGCACCGGTTCCATTAACAACCCCACGTCGCTGGAGATTCAGATCGGATCCGACGCACCGCGGGTGGAGAGTTTCGATTTTCCCGGCAGGGGCTACACGTACCAGCTCCGCGAGGTGACGCGGTGCATCCAGCAGGGGCTCACCGAAAGTCCCACCATGCCGCTGCACGATTCGCTGGCGATCATGGCGTTGTTCGACGGAGTCCGGGGCCAACTCGGAATCACCTATCCGGCGGATGCCCTAACGCCCTGATGACAGAGCACAACCAGGTATTAACAGAATCAGCAGCGGACGGCGTCGATCTCCTTCACGCAGAACGGGGCTCCCCTTCACCGCAGCACTATCGTCCGTCCCGCGGTCCGGGCGCCGCGGCGTTGAAAGTTGCCCAGTTTCCGCCCCCAAAAATGTCCGAATGACGGCGCGCTGTCACGATGCGCCGTCATCCAGGCCGGGAAACTGGGCAAAGCCTGGCGCCGGGGCCAAAGGGCTGGTGCGAGGGCTAACCGACGCCCAGGTACGCCTCCTTGATCGCGGGGTTGGCGAGCAATTCCTTGCCCGTCCCGCTGTGCGTGATTTCACCGGTCTCAAGGACAAAGGCCCGGTGCGCCCGGGCCAAGGCCTGGTTGGCGTTCTGCTCCACCAGCAACACCGTGGTGCCCTGGCTATTAATCTCCGTGATGATCTTGAAGATCTGCCGGATGAACTGCGGCGCCAGCCCCATGGATGGCTCGTCCAGCAGCAACAGCTTGGGGTTGGACATCAGTGCCCGCCCGATGGCCAGCATCTGCTGCTCACCGCCGGACATAGTCCCGCCGAGTTGCTTCTGACGTTCCTCCAGCCTCGGGAAAAGAGCAAAAACGCGGGCAATGTCCGCGGCCATGCCGCTGCGGTCCTTGCGCCCGAAGGCCCCCATATCCAGGTTCTCCAACACGGTCATGCCGGGGAATACGCCGCGACCTTCGGGCGCCTGCGAGATCCCCTGCACCACCCGGATGTGCGCCTTCATCTTGGTGATGTCTTTCCCGGCAAACCTAATGGACCCGGCGGACGGGTTCAGTAGACCGGAAATGGTTTTCATCGTCGTCGTTTTGCCGGCCCCATTGGCGCCGATCAGCGAGACGATCTCCCCCTCCTCGACGGTGAAGGACATGTCCTTGATCGCTTGGATCCGCCCGTAGTGGACGCTTACATTGTCCAGCTCAAGCAACGTCATCTTCGGGCTCTCCTAGGTATGCGGAAATCACGCGGGGGTCTTCGCGGATCGCACGGGGCTCGCCGTCGGCAATCTTCTTGCCGAACTCCAGCACCACGATCCGGTCCGTCACCCCCATCACCAGTTTCATATCGTGCTCGATCAACAGCACGGTGTAGCCGTCATCCCGAATGGTGCGGATGAGCGTCATCAGCTCTTCCTTTTCCGCCGGGTTGAAGCCGGCGGCGGGCTCGTCCAGGCACAGGACTTTCGGGTCTGTGGCCAGCGCACGGGCAATTTCGAGCCTGCGCTGGTGCCCGTACGGCAGGTGCCGGGACAGGACATCCCAATGATCGGCAATGCCGACAAAGTCCAGCAGGGCCATGCCTCGCTCGATAGCCGACTTCTCCTCACGGATATGCGTCGGCAGGCGCAACAGCGCGCGTCCTACGCTGGTTTTGTGGCGAGCGTCAAGGCCGACGACGACGTTCTCCAGCGCCGTCATCTCCGCGAACAACCTGATGTTCTGGAAGGTCCGGGCCAGGCCCATCCGGGTGATTTTGTGCTGTTTCACCCCTCCGATGGACTGCCCTTCCAACAACACCTTGCCGCTGCTGGGCTTGTATACCCCGGTCATGGCATTGAAGCAGGTGGTCTTGCCGGCCCCATTGGGACCGATCAGGCCCAGTATCTCACCGCGCTTGATGTCAAAAGAAACATTGTCCAACGCCAGCAGGCCGCCGAACTTCACCGTCAGATTCTGCACCTGGACCAGGCTGTCCCCAACCTTGACGCCGATTTCCCGCTCCGGCGCCACCGTTTCGGCCACGTTTAGGTCAATGCCCTGTGCGGCCAGGGCCGCTTGGTCAATGCCTGCCGGTTCCGCCGCCGCTGCGGGCTCATGGCCGCTCTCTGCCGCGACATGGTGTCCCGGTTCGCCGGGGTGCCCGCCGTATTCGACCCGGTCACCGGCGTGTTGCGCAGCTGGATGGCCATCTTTGTGCTGCCCCTGGCCGTCAGTGTCGACCGGTTCACCCACCGGCCAGTCAGCCGTGTGCCGCGGCAGGTCCTCGTTGTGATCCCTGCTCATGCCTGCGCCCCCTTCTCCTGCGCCGTGCCGGCGGTTCGATTCGTGCCCGCGCCGGTGCCGCCGTCGTCCCTCTTGAGCATCCAATTGACAGCATCACGGCCATACGCCAGCAGCTTTTGCCGCGCCGGGAAGAGCCCCTGCGAGCGGAAAATCATGATGAGCACCAGAAGGATACCGAAGATCAGGTATTTGTATTCGGCAATGGCGGTGAAACGCAGCGGAATATAGCTGACCAGCGCACCGCCGACAATGGCACCCACCTTGTTGCCGGCCCCACCGAGAACGACGGCGGCGACGAACAGGATGGAGGTGTAGACGTCGAAACGCTGGTTACTGATAAAGCCAACCTGACCGGAAAAAAGTGCGCCGGAAAGCCCGCCGATGGAGGCGCCGATAGCGAAGGCCCAGACCTTGTATTTGAAGGTCGGAACGCCCATGATCTCGGCGGCGTCCTCGTCCTCGCGGATGGCCACCCAGGCCCGCCCAACGCGGCTGCGTTCCAGGTTGCCCACCAGCAGCAGCACGATAATGATGATGGTCAGGATCAGCCAATACCAGGGGACTCCATTGGAGTTGGTGAAGATCGGATTCCCGTCGGCGGCGGTGCCCGGCGGGTGACCGACCGACTGGAAGCCGACCTGTCCCTTCATTGCCGGGATGATAGTTGCCAGGATTCTGACGATTTCGCCAAATCCCAGCGTCACGATGGCAAGGTAGTCACCGCGCAATCTCAAAGTGGGTATGCCGAGCAATACGCCAAAGAACATGGTCACGGCCATCGCCACTGGGATGGTCCAAAGATAAGGAATTTTCAGGAACGCCGAATCCGGGCTGGTCAGCATGGCCGACACATACGCACCAACGGCGAAGAACGCCACGTAGCCAAGATCCAGCAGGCCCGCGTAGCCGATCACGACGTTCAGGCCAACGGCGATCAGCGCGAAGCGGGCCATATCAAAGCATGCCAGACCAAAGTTGTTGCCAGGTTCGGTAGTGAGGATGGGTGGGTTGATGACCGGGAGCAGGTACGCGAGCACCACCACGATAATCAGGAAGGACCATTGCTGCTGGCGGCTGAGCGCATTCCAGCGCTGTCCCAGCGAGCCCGGCTTTTTACCTTTCCGGCCGGCAATACTGGCGCCCGGTGCGGTGCTGAGTCCCTCCCGGTTCGCGGCAGACTGCGCCGCTTTTGCTGAGGACAAGGGTGTGGGGCCATCTGTCATACTCATGCTTTGCTCCTTCCAAGGGACGTACCCAGGATGCCCTCGGGCCGGACCAGCAGCACCAGCACCAGCACCACAAAGGCGACGACATCGGTCCACTGCGAATTACCGAGCAGTATCTGGCCGTAGTTGCCGATCAGGCCCAGCAGCAGACCGCCGAGCAGGGCACCGCGGACGTTGCCGATGCCGCCCAGCACCGCGGCGGCGAAGGCCTTGATGCCCAAGACGAACCCTCCGGTATACTGCACGCCGGAGGGAATCTTCATCACGTAGAACAGCGCTGCTGCCCCGGCAAGGATGCCGCCGATCACGAACGTGATGATGATGATGCGTTCCTTATTCACCCCCATCAGGGTGGCGGTATCCGGATCCTGGGCCACGGCGCGGATGCCGCGCCCCGTGCGTGACTTGCTGATGAATCGTTCGGTGGCGATCATCATGATGACGGCAGCGACCACGATGACCAGCTGTTGTGAATCCACGATCGTGCCGAACACGTCGAAGATCGGCGTGGGCTTGAACATGGTGACAGCCGGTTCGGCGTTGGGGCCGCGGATAAGACGAATGATGTACTGGATGGTGAAGGAAACGCCGATGGCGGTAATCAGGAAGACCAACCGCGGTGCGTTGCGCTTGCGCAGCGGCTTATAGGCGACCCGCTCCACCAGGAACGCCGTCAGTGCGGAGGCGATCATGGCGATGATCAGGGCCAGGAGCAGATTCAGCACAATCGACGCCAGCGACAGATGTGGAGCGTTGGGTCCGAACCCAAGGCCGCTGAGGGTAAAGAAGACTGCGTAGCAGCCGATGATAAAAACTTCCGAGTGGGCAAAGTTGATCAGGTTCAGCACTCCGTAGACGAGGGTGTACCCCAGGGCCACGAGCGCATAGATGGACCCGAAGGTCAGGCCGTCAAAGGTGGCGCTCCAGAAATTCTGGCCCAGGGCAACGACATCGAAACTGATCCAATCGTTATCCATCGGCATGGACGTCAGTAGTGAAGAGAGCATTGGCACATCCTGGTTGAGTCCGGCACGGGAATCGGCACTGATCCGCTCGGACGATCGGCAACTTGGGGTTTTTGGTGCGGCCAAGACAATGCTGCGGGACCCTGTCTACCGGCCCCGCAGCATCGTCCTAGTACCGCGTGTTACTCGCCGATCGCGCCAACGGGCACAATCTTGCCGTTTTCCACTTTGTACCCGTACACGGTCGGGGCCTGCAGCTCGCCCTTGTCGTTCCACTTGTAGTGCTTGCTCAGGCCGTCCTTGTCATAGGACTTGACCCAGGAGAGCAGGTCCGCCCGGGACTGCTTTCCGGCGTCAATGCCGGCCAGAAGTACCGTCGCGGCGTCATAGCCCTCAATGGAGTAGGTTCCCGGCTCGGCATTGGCCAAGGACTTGTAGGCAGTCTCGAAGGAAGGAATCAGCTCGCCCGGAATGCAGGGGCAGGTGAAGTAGGCGTTATTGGAGGAGTCTCCGGCCTGCTTGATGAACTGATCATCCTTCAGGCCATCGGGGCCAACGAAGGTTCCGGTGAAGCCCTTGCTGACCAGCTGCTGGTCGAACGGTGCGCCCTCGGCGTAGTAGCCGGAGTAGAACACCGCGTCGGCCTTGGCATTGATGATCTTGGAGATCACAGCGGAGAAGTCCTTCTGCCCGGTAGTGACCTTGTCGGTTCCGATCAGTGCACTGCCGAGGGCGTCCGATGTCGTCTTACCCAGACCGATTCCGTAATCGGAATCATCTTGGACAAGGTAGACCTTCTTGGCGCCGAGCTTGCCGGTCATGAACTTGGCCGCCGCCGGACCCTGCACGGCGTCATTGCCCAGGCCGCGGAAGAAGGTCGTCCAGCCGTTCTCCGTCAGGGTCGGATTCGTGGCCGCAGGAGTGATGTGGACCAGCTTTGCCTGCTCGAAAATGTTACCCGTTGCCTTGGACTCACCGGAGAACGGAAGGCCGACGACGCCAATAATGCTGGCCTCGGTAGTTACCTGGGTGACCGGTCCGGTTGCCTTGCTCGGATCCCCCTCGGTGTCGAACTTTTTGAACTGCACCTGGCAGCCGGCATTTGCGGCGTTGTGCTCGTTGATCGCCAGCTGAATCCCGTTAAAAATGTTGATGCCGAGCTGGGCATTCGGTCCGGTCTCCGCGCCCGCATAGGCCAGTGTCGTGGTGGCCGGGCAAGTGGCCTTCCCGTCACCCTTGGGCAGCACCGCGTCGGCCGGGGTGTCGATCTTGGTCAGTGCCGGAATGTTCACCTTGCCGCTGGCAGCACCGGTATCGGAGGATGTGGCGGTGCCTGCCTGGTTCGCGCACGACGACATGAGCATGCCGAGCGTGGCGGCAACCGCCAGGGTTGTAACGACTTTCTTGCGGTACATAGATTTGCCTTTCGAGCCGCATCCGATGCGCAGGCGACCGTAACATCTCGGGCGTCACGCTCGGTTCGAGGGTGTGTTCCCTGACACTACAACGAAATGTGGCGGACGCCACACCAGAAACAGTAAAAATCAGATAACGGGTCCACAACAAAAACTGCCCGCCCTCCCGTGCGGGAAAGCGGGCAGCCCGGGTAGCGGGAGCCGGAAGCTGCGCAACGGCAGCTAAACGCGCAAGCCGGCCAACACCTCATTGAGCTTCGCAGAAGGCCGCATAACCGCGGCAACCCTTGCTACATCGGGGCGGTAGTAGCCGGCAAGGTCCACCGGGGATCCCTGCACGGCAAGCAGCTGCGCGACAATGGTTTCCTCATTGGAGGTGAGGGCCTCGGCAACCGCGGCGAAGGCGGCTGCCAGCTCGGCGTCGTCGTCCTGCCGCGCGAGTTCCTGCGCCCAGTACTGCGCCAGATAGAAGTGGCTGCCACGATTATCCAGTTCCCCGACCCTCCGGCCCGGAGACTTATTCTCCAGCAAAAAGGTTCCGGTGGCGCGGTCCAGCGTGTCCGCCAAAATCTGGGCACGGGCATTGCCGGTGGAGGTGGCGAGGTGCTCGAAGCTGACGGCGAGTGCCAGGAATTCGCCAAGGCTGTCCCAGCGCAGATGGTTTTCCTTCAGCAGCTGCTGGACGTGCTTAGGCGCCGATCCCCCGGCGCCGGTTTCGAACAGGCCGCCGCCATTGATCAGCGGAACGATGGAAAGCATCTTGGCACTGGTGCCCAGTTCAAGAATCGGGAACAGATCGGTCAGATAGTCGCGCAGCACGTTGCCGGAGACCGAAATCGTGTCCTCGCCCCTGCGGATCCGCCCCAACGTGAAGGTAGTGGCATCCTCCGGTGTCATGATCTCGATCTGCAGGCCCTCGGTGTCATGGTCGTGCAGATACTCCGTGACCTTGGCGATCAGCTGTGCATCATGGGCCCGGCCCTCGTCCAGCCAGAAAACCGCGGGAGTCTGCGAGGCACGTGCACGGGTGACCGCCAGCTTGACCCAGTCGCGGATCGGCAGGTCCTTGGTCTGGCAGGCGCGCCAGATGTCGCCACGGGAAACCTGATGCTCGATCAGTACGGCGCCGGAGGCATCGACGATCTGCACGGTACCGGCGGCCTGGATCTCAAAGGTCTTGTCGTGACTGCCGTATTCCTCGGCCGCCTGGGCCATCAAACCGACGTTCGGGACGGTGCCCATGGTGGTCGGATCGAAGGCCCCGTGGGCACGGCAATCGTCAATAACCGCCTGGTATACGCCCGCATAGCAGCTGTCCGGGATCACGGCAAGGGTATCCGCAGCGTTGCCATCGGGTCCCCACATCTTTCCCGAGGTACGGATCATGGCGGGCATGGAGGCGTCAACAATGACATCGCTGGGCGCATGCAGATTTGTGATGCCCTTGTCCGAATCAACCATTGCCAGCGCCGGTCCGTCCGCCAATGACGACGTAATGGCTGCCTTGACACCTTCGCGCACGTCCGCCGGGAGTGCGTCAAGGCCGTTGAGGATGGAGGCCAGGCCGTTGTTGGGGCTCAGCCCGGCCGCTGCCAGCTGGTCGCCAAAGCGGGCAAACAGGGCGGGCAGGAAGGCCTTCACGACGTGCCCGAAGATGATCGGGTCGGAGACCTTCATCATGGTCGCCTTCAGATGGACCGAGAACAGCACACCCTCCTCCTGGGCACGGGCAATCTGTGCGGTGAGAAACTCCTCGAGGGCAGCCGCGCGCATCACGGTACCGTCAACTACCTCGCCGGCGAGGACGGGAAAGAAGTCCTTCAGCACGGTGGCAGTGCCATCGTCGGCAACAAACTGGATTTTGATGCTGCTCTTTGCCGGGATCACCACGGACTTCTCATTCGAGCGGAAGTCGTCCGCAGCCATGTGGGCAACGTTTGTCTTCGAATCCGCGGACCATGCCCCCATGCTGTGCGGGTGCTGGCGCGCATAGTTCTTCACCGACAGCGGCGCGCGCCGGTCGGAGTTTCCTTCACGCAGTACCGGGTTAACCGCTGAGCCCTTGATCCTGTCGTAGCGGGCCCGGACGTCCTTTTCCACATCGGTGGAGGGATCATCGGGGTAGTCCGGCAGATCATATCCTTGGCCCTGAAGCTCGGCCACCGCGGCTTTCAACTGCGGGACGGAGGCACTGATGTTGGGCAGCTTAATGATGTTCGCGTCCGGGCTCTTTGCGAGCTGGCCCAATTCGGCCAGCGCGTCGGGGGTCCGCTGATCCTCGGTGAGGTAGTCTCCGAAGACGGAGATGATACGCCCGGAGAGCGAAATATCGCGCGTCTCGATTTCCACACCGGCCGTCGCTGCATAGGCCTCGACAATCGGCAGGAACGAATAGGTGGCCAGCATCGGCGCTTCGTCGGTGTGGGTATAGATAATCTTGGCCATTTGTGCGTACGTCTCCTACGGGTAAGGTCGACAAAAGGCTTTAACTGTCGACGAAACTTGCCTTGTTTCTTAGCTCCAACTTACCCGAGGGCTAGTGGAAGAAGTGCCGGGAACCGGTCAGGTACATCGTGACACCGGCGGCCTCGGCGGCTGCGATAACTTCCTCGTCGCGCACCGAACCGCCGGGCTGGACGACGGCGCGTACGCCTGCATCAAGCAAAATCTGCAGCCCGTCGGCGAAGGGGAAAAACGCGTCCGACGCGGCCACGGCGCCGCGCGCCCGCTCAATGGCCGTTCCGTCGGCAGCAGCGGCCAGCGTGTTGGCCCGCTGCACGGCGAGCCTGCAGGAATCCACCCGGTTCACCTGGCCCATCCCCACACCCACCGAGGCGCCATCGTTGGCCAGTAGAATCCCGTTGGACTTCACTCCGCGCAGGGCCTTCCAGGCGAACGACAGGTCAGCGAGTGTTCCGGCGTCTGCTGCAGCACCCGATACCAGCGTCCAGCTCCGCGGGTCATCCCCCAGGGCATCCATTCGGTCCGTGGCCTGGATCAGCATGCCGCCGGAGACCTGGCGGAATTCCACCGCGGCGCGGGCGTATCCCTCCGGCAGGGTCAGCAGGCGGATATCAGCGCGCTTCTGCAGCCGTTCCAGCGCCTCCGGCTCGAAGGACGGCGCAATAATAACCTCCGTAAACACACCCTTCAGTCCGGCAGCCATCGCGTGCGTAATGGGCCGGTTGGAGGCAATAACGCCGCCGTAGGCCGAGCTTGGATCGCAGGCGTGGGCTTTGGCATGCGCCTGTGCCACCGGGTCCGCGGCATCGGCATCGGCCACTGCCACGCCACAGGGGTTGGCGTGCTTGACCACGGCCACCGCGGGTTCCTCGAATTCAAAGGCGGTCCGCAGCGCGGCATCCGCATCCACATAGTTGTTGTAGCTCATCGGCTTGCCGTGCAGCTGGTCCGCCTGCGCGATCCCCGGCGTCGCGGCTTTATCCACGTACAACGCCGCGGCCTGATGCGGGTTCTCCCCGTAGCGCAGCACCTCGGATCGCTCCAAAGCGACGCCGGCGTACGCGGGCCAGTGTTCGCCGTCGTCGTTAAGTTCCTTGGCTGTCCACGCGGCAACCGCATTGTCATAGGCCGCGGTATGCGCGAAGGCCAGCGAGGCGAGCCGACGGCGGCCGGCGAGATCGAAGCCACCCTGCTGCGCCGCGGCGATGACGTCGGCGTAGCTCTTCGGATCCACCACGACGGCCACCGAGGCATGGTTCTTCGCCGCGGCTCGAACCATGGACGGGCCGCCAATGTCGATCTGCTCGACGACCTCATCATTGGCCGCACCGGACGCGACAGTGTCGGCAAACGGATAAAGATTGACGACGACGAGATCGAAGGTGTCGATGTCCAGGTCCGCGAGCTGTTGAACATGGTCCGGCAGCCGGCGATCGGCGAGGATTCCGGCGTGGATCCGCGGATGGAGCGTCTTGACGCGGCCGTCGAGCATCTCCGGTGAACCGGTCACCTCTTCCACGCCCTGCACCGGGATGTCCGCAGCGGCAATCCGCGCCGCCGTTGAACCGGTGGAAACAATACGCACGCCCGCCGCATGCAAGCCGGCTGCAAGTTCCTCCAGCCCCGTCTTGTCATACACCGAAATCAGCGCCCGGCGGAGGGGTACCCGGTCAAGCTGTACAGGGTCAAGGGGGCTACTCACGGATTCTTCTCCAGTACATGGTCGATGACGCTGCGGCGCGTCCAGGAAGGGGATACCTCAAGTTTAGGCCCCCACGATCTGTAGCCTTGCAGTATGACCGAGACCACAGACCTTTCCGCCGCTGCGCCATCCGCTGACGTGGCCTCCCTTCGCCGCCTGGTCAACGGGGTAATCTGGCCCGGGTTCATCGGGACCACGGTGCCTGCCTGGCTCCGGCAGGCGCTGACCGAAGGGCTGGCAGGGGTGGTCTATTTCAGCCATAATTTCCTTCCCGGCGCCGCCGGACAGCCGGCCGGGCTTTCGGCCGCGATCCGGGCCGTCAATCCGCTGGCCGTGATCGGCTCCGACGAGGAGGGCGGTAACGTCACGCGGCTGCAGTTCCGGACCGGCTCGGACCTACCCGGCGCCGCGGTGCTCGGCCAGCTCGACGACGTTGCCCTCACCGAGGCGGCCGGCACCGCGATCGGGACACTCTGCAAGGCTGCGGGCGTCAACCTGGTGATCGGGCCGGTGGCGGACGTGAACACCAACCCGCTAAATCCGGTCATTGGGGTGCGCTCGTTTGGCGCCGACACCGATTTGGTCAGTAGGCACACCGCGGCCATGGTCCGGGGCATCCAATCCACCGGAATCGGTGCCTGCGCCAAGCATTTCCCAGGGCATGGCGACACCGTTGGCGACTCGCACACGTCGTTGCCGAGGCTGGAGATGACCCTCGACGACGTCACCCGGGTCCACCTGCCGCCGTTTATTGCCGCTGCACAGGCCGGTGCCGTGGCCATGATGAGCGCGCATATTGTGCTTGCGGAGCTTGGCGAAGCTCCCGCCACGCTGAACCCTGCGGCCGGGGACTTGTTGCGACGGCAGGGCTTTGCCGGCCTGCTGGTCACCGACGCGTTGGACATGGCCGCCATCAAAAACACCGTTGGGATGGGCCGGGGCGCCGTACTGTCCCTGCTGGCGGGAGCGGACCTGCTCTGCGTCGGCAACCCTGCCAATCCGTACAGCAGCAGCTCCGCCAACGATGCCGCCAGGGGTGTCGGCAGGGGCGCCGGAGCTGAGGGCGCAGGATTTGGGGCGGCCAGGGAAGACTATGCAGAAGTCTTCGATGCCCTCTTGGCCGCCGCGGTTGACGGCACCCTCCCCGTCCCGGTGCTGGAACGTGCGGCGGGTCGGGTTGCGGCGTTTGCGGCCCGTTCGGCAAAGGTCCAAGCAGAGCCAGTAAGCGCGGCACCTACGGCCGGGGAGTGGCTGGACGCCGCCATGCGTGCGTGCACCTGGGCCGGACCCGGCCCCGCACCCCGGCTGCCGGCAGGCACCACCGCCGTCGACGTCGTCGACCTGCGCACCGGTCACAATATGGCCGCCGGAGCCGGCGAAAACCTCTTTGCCGTGGCCCTGGCCGACGGTCTCTCTGTGCGTGCGGTTCCCGCGGACCAGCTTCGCGAGGAGACTATGCGCACCGGTCCCCCGACCGGGCCCGGTGAGCCGTGCATAGTCTTCGTGGATGCGCTGCTGGACCCCGCGCAGAGCGGCCCGCTGGCCGACCTGGCCCGGCTGGTACCGGATGCCATCTGCATCAATGCCGGACTTGCGGACAGCCGTCAGGCGGCCGGCGCCGAAACCCCTTCTCCGTTGCCCACTATCAACTGCTTTGGCTCATCCCGGGTCAGTGCACGCGCGGTGGCACGGCTACTGATGGGGTAATTTCCGGCAGCTACCCGCAAACGGACTCCTAGGTGGAATAGACATGACCGATCCGCATAAGTCAGCCGCACTCCGTGCCGAGCTGGAGTGCCTGGTGACGGAAGCATCCAATGACCAGCACGACGATCTGGCGGCCATGAGCACCGCCGAGCTGGTGAGAGCCATGAACGGCGAGGATGCAAAGGTGGTGCCGGCCATTGCGGGTTCGACGGCGGCGATTGCCCGCTCCATCGATGCCATCGCCGCCCGAATGGCCCGCGGCGGCCGGCTCATTTACCTCGGCGCCGGGACGCCGGGCCGGATCGGCATTCTGGACGCGAGCGAATGCCCTCCGACGTTCGGCACCGACCCGTCGCAGGTAGTGGGCATCATCGCGGGTGGAAGCCGTGCCATCCGGGCAGCGGTGGAGGATGCCGAGGACGACACCGCAGCCGGGGCCGCGGACATCGCCGCACTGGAAATCTGCGGTCTTGACTGCGTCATAGGCATCTCCGCCTCGGGACGTACGCCCTACGTGATCGCGGCAGTGCAGGCCGCTGCAGCCGCCGGAGCCTTCACCGTCGGTCTGGCCTGCAATGCCGGGTCCCCGTTGGGACGCGCAGCCGAAATAGCGCTGGAAATAGAGGTGGGGCCGGAATTCCTCACCGGTTCCACCCGGCTCAAAGCGGGCACGGTTCAGAAACTGGTGCTCAATATGATCAGCACCATCACCATGATCCGGCTGGGCAAGACGTACCGCAACCTCATGGTTGACCTGCGCGCCACCAACGAGAAACTGCGCGCCCGCAGTGAACGGACCGTCGTCCGAGCCACCGGCACGGATCCGGTGACCGCGGCGGCCGTGCTGGAATCCGTGGCCGGATCGGTCAAGGCTGCCATTTTGGTGATCATGACCGGGCTGCCGCCCGAACAGGCCAGCGGATTACTGGCAAAGCACGCCGGGCATCTGCAGCAGGCCATCGATGCTCCGTGATCCGGGCACTTTGCCGTCAGCGGTGCCGCTGAACTTCGGGGCTCACCGGCTTACTGGTGGTTGCCGCCGTCGTCCTGCTTGTTGCCGCACCAAAGACCAGGGGCGGCCGCGAGGTCGGCGAGCACCCGGATGAGCAGCGAGCGTTCGGCCAGCTTGATCCGCTCGTGCAGTGATTCTTCGGTGTCCTCCGGCAGTACGGCCACGGCAGTCTGCGCGATGATCGGGCCGGTATCCACTCCGGCATCGGCAAAATGCACCGTGCAGCCCGTGACCTTCACACCATAAGCGAGCGCATCGCGGACGCCGTGCGCGCCGGGAAACGCCGGCAGCAGTGCCGGATGCGTGTTCACATAGCGGCCGGGAAACGCGTCGATGAAGTCCGCGGCCACAATCCGCATAAAACCGGACGAAACGACGTAATCCGGTGCATAGCGGGCGACGGCGGCAAGCAGCGCCGCGTCCCACTCACCGCGGGTGGAAAAAGTTTTGAAGTCGATGACAAAGGTTTCAAGGCCCGCGGCCGCCGAGCGCTCCACACCCAACGTACCGGGCCGGTCCGCGCCGACCGCGGCGATTTCGACCGGCAGCCGGCCCGCACCGATGGCGTCAATGACGGCCTGGAGGTTGGAGCCGGTGCCGGAAACGAGGACTACGATGCGCATCCTACAACCTTAGGGGACGGATTCGTCAGCGCTGGGGCCCGGCCCGCGCTCCAGCCCGGGTTCGCGCTCCAGCCTCAGTTCGCGCTCCGGCCTTGGCCCGCGCTCCGGCCTTGGTTCGCGCTCCAGCCTTGGTTCGCGCTCCAGCCACGGCCCGGCAGCGTAGCCGACGACGACGCCGATGGCCACTTCCACCGCCACCGCGACCGCCGTTGCGAGGAAGCCGGGACCGATGTCGGTCAGCCGGCCAATCCCTGCGGATCCGTGCGCCAGCAGCGCCGCAGCCCCTGCCAGAATGCCCGCGACTATACCGATCACAGCTGCGAGCGTGAGGGTGGAGACCGTTGCCGTGAACCAGCGGGTTTTGAGCTTAATGGAGAGCCATTCGTCGAAGTGGTTCTCCCCTTCGCGCAGAAACCACCAACCAGACAGCGCACCCGCCAGGACCGGAAGCACCATGGCTACGACGCCCCAGGACAGCTGTCCGGTCGGGAGCGCACCGAAAATCGGGATGGCAGGCACCGGGGCGACCGCGGTGCCCAGCGCTGAAACGGAGGAACCGACGCCTATGGCAAAGCCCGAGCCAGAGGCCCAGGCCAGGGCCCAGACGGCCAGGTTGGGCAGGAATCCGAGCTGGAGGATCGTCAGCACTGACCCTCCCACCACGCCGGGTTTGAGTCCTTCATAGACCGTCACGATGTCAGACCAGTGCCAGACGATATTGACCACCAACAGCACAGTGGAGAGAACAAGTGCGCCCAGCAGCGCCACGAATCCTGCGCGTAGCGCAGCCCAGACATAGGATCCCGCCCAGCGCGAGTGCTGGCTGGTAGCGGCAATCCAGTCGGCCGCGTCGACCCCGATCAACCGCCCCCAGGCCCGGGCCTCCCGCCGTGCCCCGATAATCAGTCCCAGACCAACCGGAATCAGCGGAATCAACGTTCCCGGGACCAGATCGGCGGCCACCTCGGGCGTCCGGCAGACAAAAGCCGTTCCCAGGCCCGCTGCGCCATAGATGACAAGCGCGCCCAAGACCGCCTGCCAGAGCTGGTCGGTGTAGGACGCCCGCGCCAGCCGCCTGCCCGCCCGCCAGGAAAGCAATAGGGGGATCGCCGTCAGGCCCAGCGGAATCAGCGTCAAAGTGCCGGTCTGCAGGGATGCGGAACTCGGCCCGTCATTGAAGGACAGGTTCAGTGGGACGGCGTGCACCACCAGCCAGATCTGGCCGGCGAGCCGGGCCAGTGCATCGGCTGACTTATCCCCAAAACCGCCGGCCCACCAGACTCCGCCCAACGGCAGCAGGACCAGCAACGCGGAAAACACGATTACCTGTGCAGATTCCAACACCCCCTGCAGCCACAACGGCATCGGAAGTCCCCGTTGGCCGCCACGGCCCGTCGTCAGTCTCATCGCTTCCTATCGTCCCATGCGGCCGCGCCTGACAGCTACGGGCAACGCCGGGAGCAGAGACTTAGGTGCCCGCAGGTGACTATGCTGTGCTCATAAGTCATTCCGGGTGAACATCGCTGCCAAAGGAGTCATCAGATGAAATCGGTAAAAAATACCAGGGTGGGAGCCGCTGCGGTGGCCGGACTGCTCATACTGGGGCTGGTGGGATGCAGCCCCGAGGCCCCCGGGACGCCGGCTGCCAGCAGTTCGGGTGCCGGCTACGACGACGTTATCGGCGCCGGTGCGACGGCAAGCGACGCAACCGTGTCGGGCAACCAATGGGCGAGCCAAATCAAGAAGAACGGCGTCCTGCATGTCGGCGGCACCGAGACGTCACAGCTGTTCAGCCTGCTCAATCCCACTACCGGGAAGGCTGTGGGTTTTGACGCAGGGCTCTCACAGCTGCTGGCCAAATACATCATCGGTGAACCTAAGACGAAGCTTGACCAGGTCACGGTTGATACGCGCGAGGACCTCTTGGTGAACAAGTCGGTGGACACGGTCATCGCCACCTATTCGATCACGGACAAACGGGCCGCACGGGTTGACTTCGCCGGGCCCTATTATTCGTCCCAGGCCGGCATTCTGGTTAAATCGACAACCACGGACATCAAATCGGTGGCCGATCTCGCCGGCAAAACGGTCGCCACCCAGGCTGCCTCCACCGGCGTGACACTGCTGGCCAATCAGGCCCCGGACGCGAAGGTGCTGGCACTGCCGGACAATGCGCAGTGCCTGGCTGCCGTGCAGCAGGGCCGTGCGGATGCGTACGTTATCGACCAATCCCTGCTGCTGAACGCCCTGGTCGGCAATAAAGATGTGAAAATCGTCGGGGATCCCTTCGGGCCGAAGGATAACTACGGCATTGGTCTGACCAAGGGGACCGACGCCAAGGCGTTTGTGAACGATTGGCTCAAAAAGATCATTGCGGACGGAACGTGGCTCAAGCTCTGGAAGGCAACCATCGGGGCGCAAACGGGGACCACCGCTGCACCCACCCCGCCGACCGTGGGCTAGCATCCGGCATGGACATTCTGCTCAGTAAATACCTGGGGACATTCGGCGAGGGGCTGTGGGTAACGGCCCAGTTCACCGTGGCAGGATTCCTCGGCTCCATGATTCTGGGCGTCGTGCTCGCCACCTTCCGGATCAGCCCGGTGGCATACCTGCGCGCCGTTGGGCTGATCTTCGTGGAAATATTCCGTAACGTTCCGCTGGTGTCCCTGCTGATCCTGGTCGTTTACGGGCTGCCGGAAATCGGTATCACCATTGACTACCTTCCGTCGGTCATGATTGCCATGATTCTGGTCGGTGCCTCTTTCGCCTGCGAGGTCTTCCGCACCGGCATTAATGCCATTCCGGCCGGTCAGGTGGAGGCAGGGCGCGCCATTGGGCTGGGCTTCTTCGGGGTCCTCCGGGAGATTGTTTTCCCACAGGCCACCCGAGCCATGGTGCAACCCATCGTGACTTTGTTCATCGGGATCCTGCTCTCATCTTCCTTGGCCGGGGTCGTCGGCGTAATGGACCTGACGGCGCAGGTGAGCTACATCAATAACAGGGAGGCACTTGGCCTGGTGACCTTCCTCGTCGCTGCCGTCATCTACGCCGTCATTGCGCTGGGCGCCGGCGCCATTGGCGCCAGGCTGGAAACAAAGCTGCGGGTCCTGCGATGACCACCGATCAGGTCCTTTTCGATGCTGTGGGGCCCAAAGCGCAGCGCCGGGTTACCCTCCTGACCATCGCCAGCATTCTCCTGACGCTGGGTCTGTTGGCTTTGGCCTATTCGCAGTTTTACCAAAGCGGCCAGCTCGCGCCGTCCAAATGGGCAGAATTTCGGCAGTCGAGCACCTGGTTGTATCTGTTAAAGGCCTTTGGGAACACCGCACTGGCCGCATTGGGAGCCGGCGCCATTGCCCTGCCCATGGGACTGGTTCTCGCGGTGGGGAGGCTGTCCCAGACCAAGCTGGTGCGCTGGCCCTGCACCGCGGTGATCGAGCTGCTCCGCTCGGTCCCCCTGCTGCTGATCATTTACATCTTCGTCTCCGCGCTGCCGCCCTACGGAATCAACCCAGACGTTTTCTGGAAACTGGTGATCCCCATCGGTATCTGCTCGGGCGCAACCATCGCCGAGGTCTTCCGCGCCGGGATACTCGCGCTCCCCAGGGGCCAGACTGAGGCGGCCCTCAGCCTCGGCCTTACCCCGGTGCAGGCCTTCCGCCTGGTGGTTTTTCCACAGGCTGTGAGGATTGTCCTCCCGGCCCTCGTTGCGCAGATCGTGATTCTACTCAAGGACACCACCTTGGGCTATGTGGTCTCCTATGGTGAGCTGCAGCAATCCGGCAAGGTCCTGGTTGCCTCGACAGGTCACCTGGTGCAGACCTATCTGATCATCACCGTGGTCTACATCGGAATGAATATTGTCATTTCCAACGCTGCCTCTGCCATCGACAACAGGATGGCCCGTCGCCGGGCCGGGGTGGCCGACCCTACCCAACAGGACGCCACCGAGCGCCAGCTCAGCACCATCGCCTAGCGCCCGCTTGATCCGCTGAGTGGGTACTTCTGCCCCTTCAGCGGCCCTTTGAAGGGGCAGAAGTACCCACTCAGCGGGGGGGAGGGGTTAAAGAAGAGCAGGGCGGGTGTTACCCGCCCTGCTCTTTCGTGCTTTTAGAAGACTAGACAGACTGGATGTTGGTCGCCTGCGGACCCTTGGGGCCCTGCTCTACTTCGAAGGAAACCTTCTGGTTCTCTTCGAGGGAGCGGTATCCACCGGAGTTGATGGCGGAGTAGTGTGCGAAGACGTCCTGGCTGCCATCATCCGGAGAGATGAAGCCAAAGCCTTTTTCGGAGTTGAACCACTTGACGGTACCTGTTGCCATTTTATTTATTCCTTTAGAAGATGGAGTATCCGCCCGACTTTCGGGCCCCCCGGTTACTTGTTCTTTGCCACTTCTTCGAAAAAAGCATCGGCCCAAAGGCCGTTGCTAGAACTACAAAAATGCGCAACACAACAACAACTAGCATAAGTATACACAATAACCCGGTCCACACCAGCGGATTCGACCCAAAACGACTCGCCCGGTACCCCTTTCCGGCTCTCGTGAAACCCTCTCTGACCGTACCTGCCTGAGAGATCCATCACTGCCGCTGCAAGATATTCGCCAGGTTAGAGCCCGCCGGAAGCACCAGCGGCACCCAGCGAAGGGCCACGGCTCGACGGCGGCGTGGGACATCGAGATCGGTCAGGTGTGGCCCGGTCTCAGTTGGGCAAAAATCATCATTGTCGTTGCCCGGTGGGCGCCTGCTCTGCGGCGCCGGAGTGCCCATTCACGCCCTCATCGTACGCCACGCGGAATTTCCGGCACCGGCGTTGTGGCAGAATCTAGGTGATCCCTCATGGCAAAGTACCCGGCAAAATCGACCCCCAAACCCGGGCAGACGAGGGGCATTCAGCCGCACCAGCTGGCCGGGCTCCGCCGCCGTTCGGTATTGATGGCCCTGGCGGGCGCCGCGGCGGTCACCGCTTTCCGTACCAATATCGCAGCCAATTACCTGATAACTGACAACCTTTCCTTCAAGGTCGTCACGCCGCAAAATCCCGCCAACGCCAATGCGGCCAGCCAATTCCCCGGCGCGGTGTGGTACCTGCTGGGCGGTTTTGAAGTCTCCAACGGTACGGCCCGGCGCAAATTGGAGGCCCTACAACCTGCCATGAACGAGCGGGCTCAGGCATCCTATATCGGCTATTCGAACCGCGGGATTGATGTCGCTCAGCTCTTTATTGCGATCACCAGGGACGCTTACGTGCGCAATATCAATACCGTATATCTATACGGTGACAGCTTTGGCGGGATGGTCGCCGTCGCCCTTGCACCACTGCTGGAGCAAAACGGGCTGCACGTCAAGCTCATTGTGTTCGGTTCCAGCCCGAGCAGCGTCGCGGACGTCAAGGATCCAGGGAAGCAGTACATCTCGCTGGCCGGAGCAGTGGTGCCGTACCTGGGCCTGGTAGGCAGGCTGGCCTGGGGGGTCTGGAGCGGGCTGAGTAATCCCAATGGACAAGACATGTACGCGGCTGCCAAATCAGGAGTCCAAACGTCTTTTGACGGCGAGCAGAACAGCCTGATTCTGAACACCTCCCAAGCGACATTTTTGAAGGCTTTTCCGGCACAATACGACGGCGGCATCCCCGCTTCGACGGGAATCGGTCTACTATATGACCCGCATGATTTTATTGTGAACGCGTCCGCTGCAATCCGCGGTTGGCACCGGCTGCTGCCGGCCAACAACTTCTTCCGCTATGACATTGCCGATACCGGTCATGCGAGTCCGGAAATCCACCCGGACACCTATCAGACGGCGTTACGCGTCCTGCAGGATGTGCTGGCCCCGCTGCCGTCGGTGCCGCGGGCCAGGACCAGATACTTCTAGGCCAACTACTGACAGGACATGAACGCACCAGCCGCATCAGGGGAAAGACCGGCGCTAACGTGGCGAAATTTGCGCCAGCAGCTGCTCAAACGGCAACGACTCGGTCAATTCCGCCGCGCGCCGCGCCCGCTGAACGTTCCGGCTGGACGCGGGGCCAACAGGTTCGTCGCCGTGCGCTGTGACAGTTGAGGCCGGGCTTGTGAAGCCTTCGGCCATCGCGGCGGCGAGTTCCTTGGCCGCCCGGTTCACTCGGACGTCCAGTCCACCCGCGGCCATGTCACCCGCCAGAAGCGGATCCCCGGCGCCCCAGTCATCCGGCGCCGCGTAGACGGCGGTGGGCATGGTCCGGGCACGGAAGTAGCTGAACAACGGACGAATTGCGAAATCCAGCACCAGGGAATGCCGCGTGCTGCCGCCGGTCGCGCCGATGATCACCGGCATCCCTGCCAAGGCTTCTAAATCCAGTAGGTCGAAGAACGATTTAAAGAGGCCGCTGTACGAGGCACTGAACACCGGTGTGACGGCAATCAAACCGTCCGCATCCGTGACCTGCGCGAGCGCGGCAGCCAGCGCGGGCGGGGCGAAGCCGGTGACGAAATTCTGCGCAATATCGACGGCGAGATCACGGAGCTCAACAACGATGATCTCAGCATTTCCAACGAGTTCCGCCAGCTGGCGGGCGGTAGCATGGGACAATTGATCGGCGAGCATCCGGGTCGAGGACGGTACCGATAGCCCGGCAGAGATGACGACCAACTTATGCTGCATTGCATTGCTCCTCACGGTCCCGCAGACCATATACGTTTGCATCTACGAAACTCAACCGGTGGGGTCCCGGTCTTATTCCCCCAGGGCGGTAGCGTCGAAGGGTGTAGTAAGCCAGTATTCCAGTCGCCAAGGGCAGGTGAGGATGGGCATGGCGGAGCGCATCAGTAAGGCGCAGCGCAGTGCGAATATGTCGAGGATCAAGGGGAAGGACACCAAGCCGGAACTGCTGGTCCGCCGCATGCGCCCCAAAGCAACATGGAATTCTGGGCGGACAAGCGCCGCCGCACGGTGGAACGCGATGCCCGCCAGCTAGAGACACTTCGAGCCACTCACTGGCAGGTATTGGTGCTTTGGGAATGCGAGCTGAAGGACGCTTCCGGGCTGGAGTCCCGGCTAATTGCCTTCCTTGAGACCGCTCCTTAGATCCCCAGGTGCGTTGGACCGAACATTTTCAGCAGGGTGTCAACGACGACGACGTTAGGCCCGTCGCCGGCCAAGGCCGCCTTCAGCGCGTCCCCGACATCCTCCGGCGCGACGCGCCGGGCCGGCACACCAAACGATTCCGCCAACTTCACGAAATCCGGCCGGGCCAGTTCAGTGTGCGTGGCCTTGCCAAATGCGTCGACCATGTATTCGCGCAGAATACCGTAGCCGCCGTCGTCGACAATCAACCACGTCACTGGCGCATTGTGCTGCCGGGCCGTGGCCAGCTCGGCAATCGAGTACATCGACGAGCCGTCACCGGACACCGCCAGCACACGATCCCTCTTGCCCTGAAACTGCAGGCCCAGCGCACCGCCAATCGCCGCCGGATAGCCATAGCCCAGTCCCCCGGCCCCCTGCGCGGAGTGGAATTCACCTTCCCGCGCATCCCAGCAGCTCCAGCCCCAGTAGGCCGCGATGGTCATATCCCAAAACGTCTGCATATCATCGGGGACCACCGAACGAATGTCCGCCAGGAAGGTCCGCTCCAACCCCAGATCTTGCTCGTCCAGGCGCGATTTGACCTTGGCCAGCGTCTCCTTCACCAGCTCCTGCGGCGTCTTGCCGTGCCAGTTCGCAGCACTGCCCCCTGCGCTGTCCAGGGCATCATCCAGGGCGCTGTCAAGAGCCCGCAGGGCCTGTCCGGCGTCGGCCCTGATGCCCAGCGCCGGACGGTTGGATTCCAGCACGCGCGGCTCGGCGTCGATCTGGATGATCCGGCCCCGCGGCGTCAGCGTGAAGTAGTTGGACGTGACTTCGCCGAGCGAGGATCCCACCACGATCAGCACGTCAGCGTCCTCGAGGACCTCGGTGACATGGCGGTCCTCCACCCAGGCCTGGAGGGACAGCTCGTGGTTCCAGGGGAAAGCCCCGTTGCCCCCTGGTGAGCAGACCACCGGGGCGTTCAATTTTTCCGCGATGGAGAGCAACCACGGCTCTGCCCTCCCACGGCGTGTGCCGCCGCCCGCCACGATCACGGGACGTTGTGCCACGGAAAGCCAGCTGACAGCCTCTCGAATGAGTTCAACGCGGGGCGGATTATCGAACGGCTCGGCGAGCGCGTCCTCCACTTTCGGCACCATGATCTTATCCAGCAGCACGTTTTGCGGGATTTCCAGCCAAACAGGTCCCTGCGGCGAGGACACCGCCTCCGTCCAGGCATCCTGGATCGCGGAAGGAATCCCGGAGGCATGCTGAATCAGCCGCTGGCTCTTGGTCACGTTCGCGGCGGAGGCCTTCTGGTCATCGAGCTGATGCAGCATCCCCTTGCGTCGCGCGCCCAGGCCCTCCAGCGGGATTTGGCTCGCGACGACGATCATCGGCACACCGGTCGCGTTGGCTTCCTGCAGGCCGGCCAGGGCGGTCAACGCCCCGGGACCGGTGGAAAGGAACAGCACGCCCACCTCCCCAGTGGCCCGCGAATAGCCATCCGCAGCAAAGGCCGCGTTGTTTTCCACTCGGGAGGAGACAAAATGCAGCGGGGAACGACTCAACGCATCAAACAGACCCAACGCGTGCTGGCCGGGAATGCCGAAGACAGTTCTGGCGCCCAGCGCGGCCAACGTCTCAACGACCAGGTCCCCGCCATTGCGCAGCGCCATTGCCGTCGCATGCTCTGCGTTCTGATGCGTCATTTGGCTGCCTGTCCTACTGGTGCTGACGCGCTGTTATTGGTTCCGCGTTGGGCCGTCAGCTTCTCACCGGCGAGCTTGTCACCGGCTAGGTTGTCACTCATCAGGGAAATCAAATCGTACGCGACGTGGCTGGCGGCTACCGCGGTGATTTCCGCATGATCATAAGCCGGCGCCACCTCCACAACGTCGGCGCCGATCAGATCAAGGCCACGCAGCCCGCGCAGTATTTCCAACAGTTCCCGGCTGGTCAGACCCCCCGCTTCCGGCGTCCCGGTCCCCGGCGCATGGGCTGGATCCAGAACGTCGATATCGACCGAGACGTACAGCGGCCGTGTGCCGATCCGGTCGCGGAGTTTATGGATGACCTCATCCAGGCCCTGACGCATTACGTCGGCTGAGGTAAGGATTCCAAAGCCAAACCGCCGGTCGTCCTCGAGATCCTTCTTGCCGTACAACGGTCCGCGGGTCCCGACATGGCTGATTGCGTCGGTGTCCAACAGGCCCTCCTCCACCGCACGGCGAAACGGCGTCCCATGCGTGTACTCCGCGCCGAAATACGTATCCCAGGTGTCCAAATGGGCATCGAAGTGCAGCAGCGCCACCGGCTGCCCCGCCCGCTCGGCGGCCGCGCGCAACAACGGCAAGGCCACGGTGTGGTCACCGCCTAGCGTAACCAGCCTGGCGCCGTCGGACGTCAGATCCAGCGCGTCCTGCTGGATGGTGTCAATAGCCTCGTTGATATTGAAGGGGTTTACGGCCATGTCCCCGGCATCGGCGACCTGAATATTCTCGAAGGGTGAGATGTCCATGGCCGGGTTGTAGGGGCGCAGCAGCCGGGAAGCCTCCCGGACCGCGGTTGCACCGAAGCGCGCACCCGGACGGTAGGAAACGCCCGAGTCGAACGGGATGCCGACGACGGCGACGCTCGCTGCCCCGACCTGATCCAGTCTGGGCAGCCGGGCAAAGGTGGCGGCGCCGGCGTACCGGGGAATACGGGACGAGTCGATGGGCCCGATATTGCCGTTGGCCGCAATGCGCAGTTCTTCCATGGATGCCTCATCTTCGAAACTCGGGGACACACTGCTGTGCCGGAAATAATCGGCAGCGATACCGCCTGCCGTGCACCATGCTACATCGAAAGTTGCCTGATACGCATCGAACGTTACTTCTGAGGCAATTCAGTCCCGCCCCTGCCCAACTGAGTAGCACTTACGGCACCCATATCGCGTTTTGCGTGCAGTTGCCGCTTTATCAGTTGCCGGACGCGGCGGGGGCGAGGACGAAGAGCGCAGTGACCGGCAGGTCTGTGTGATTGACCCAGCTGTGCGGTTCGCGACCGGAAAAAGACAAGGTATCCCCCTCCTCGAGGTCATAGCTGGTACTGGTCATGATCAATGTCAGACTGCCACGGATGATGTGCAGCACGTCAACGTCGCAGTCGACCGCATACAGCTCAGACTCACCGCTGCCGTGCGGTTCAATTTCCGCATGCAGGATCTGCACCCTTCGCTCGGAGCGGGCAGTCAGCAGCCGCTCCACGATTCCTTCCCCGCCGAGCGAAATCCGGGGACCCTCGTCACGCCTGACCAGATGCGTCAGGGGAACGGCAAACAGGTCCCCGATCGAGACGGACAAGACCTGGCACAGTGTCAGCAGAGAAGAGACGCTCGGCGACGTCAAATCCCGTTCCACCCTGCTGAGGAATCCCTTGGTCAGACCCGTCGCCTTGGCAACGTGGTCGATCGTCATCCGCTGGCCTTGCCGCGCGGCGCGGATCCGTGACCCGATGGCCAAGGGGGCGGCACTGGGTTCTACCGGGAGAGCTTTCATGACTGACCTTTAGTGCCTAGGGGTGGACTGTAACGGTTACCAGAGTTTAGCGTGCACGGCAACAGATGTTGCGCGTCGGAAACCTTTTTTAAGCACCTATTCACTAAGGTTCCGTTGCCGGGGCGATCACGTGAGCCTCAGGGACTGGTGAGGTGCTGCCGGGACTTCGGGTCAGGCCGGCGTTGCGGGCCACCTAAACTTTTGGCTCAGGGTAACCGGCCGGAATTCGCCTGCGGGTTTCGCTAAAGTTGGGTGACCCAAGGAGAGATTTGCCGTGCCGGAACGCACCCCTACGCCCCAGGACATCAAACGCTGGCGCCAGTATTTAGCGGACGAACGCGCCGAGTCCACCGTGTACCGCGATCTGGCACGCCGCCGGACGGGCGAGGAGCGAGAGATCCTGCTGGCCCTGGCAGAAGCCGAGGGCCGTCACGAAAAGCACTGGCTGAAGCTCCTCGGCGAGCACGCGGGAGCACCGCGCCGACCATCGCGGAGGAACCGGCTGGTGGGGCTGCTGGCCCGCCGCTTCGGGTCAGTTTTCGTCTTGGCTTTGGCCCAGCGTGCCGAATCGCGCTCTCCTTACGGCACGGATGCTGACGCCACCGCCAATATGGCCGCCGATGAGCAGATCCATGAAGAAGTCGTTCGGGGCTTGGCGACGCGTGGCCGCAATCGGCTCTCCGGCTCGTTCCGCGCCGCCGTCTTCGGCGCCAATGACGGGCTGGTCAGCAACCTCTCCCTGGTGATGGGCATGGCGGCGTCGGGAGTCGGCAGCCCTGTGGTCCTGTTCACCGGGGTGGCCGGCCTGCTGGCGGGGGCGCTGTCCATGGGCGCCGGGGAATTTATCTCCGTGCAGTCCCAGCGTGAGCTTCTCAGCGCATCCCGTCCCACCCAAATCACGCTTTCCGCGGCAGCGTCCTTGGACATCGAGCACAACGAACTTCTTCTGGTCTACCTGGCGCGCGGCATGTCGCGGGAGGCAGCAGAACACCGCGTCGCGGAACGAATGGGACTGGCCGACTGCGATTGTGATCCCAGCCTCTCCCTGCAGCCGGAGACCGTCGCGGAAACAGACGAACATGAAAGCGTCGGCACCGCCTGGAACGCGGCCGTTTCGAGTTTCTGTTTCTTCGCCTCCGGAGCCATCGTGCCGATCCTGCCGTTCCTGTTCGGCATGACCGGCGTTTCTGCGCTTGCGTTGGCCTGCGTACTGGTGGCGTTGGTGCTGATGGGCACCGGCGCCGTCGTCGGTCTGCTCTCCGGGACATCCCCGCTCAGCCGAGGGCTGCGGCAGTTGGCCATCGGTTTAGGTGCCGCTGGCGCGACCTATCTGCTCGGACTGCTCTTCGGCAGCCTCCTGGGATAGGCGGCGCTAAAGGTCAGTCGCCGCGATCGGTTACGCCGCATGCCCGGTTGAACGACTGCCACTTACCGCAAAACCACGGTGCGGTTGCCCTGCAGGATGACGCGTCCCTCGCAGTGCCACTTGACGGCATTGCTCAGCGCCTTGCATTCGGTGTCGCGGCCGGCGGCGACCAGCTCAGCAGGCCCGTAAGTGTGGTCCACCTCGACCACCTGCTGGGCGATGATCGGACCCTCATCCAGCTCGCTGTTGACATAATGCGCCGTCGCACCCACAGTCTTTACACCGCGTGCGTACGCCTGGTGATACGGCTTGGCCCCCTTGAAGCTGGGCAGAAAAGAATGATGGATGTTGATAGCGCGGCCATCGAGCTGGCGGGTCAATGAATCGCTGAGCACCTGCATGTAGCGGGCCAGTACCACCAGTTCCGCCTCGTGCGCATCGATCAGCTCCAGCAACCGGGCTTCCGCCGCCGGCTTGGTCTGAGCCGTCACCGGAACATGGTGGAACGGGATGCCGTGCCACTCCACCAGCCCCTGATGGTCCGTATGGTTGGAGACCACCGCGACAATGTCCACCGGCAGTTCTCCGCTGCGCGCACGGAAGAGCAGGTCATTGAGGCAATGCCCGAATTTGGACACCATGATCAGCACCTTGCGTTTGGCCCCGTGCTCGCGCAGTTGCCAGTCCATCTCCCATTGACGGGCCAGTGGCGCAAAGGCCTCACGCAGCAGCCCTTCGGTGCAGGCATCCCCGACGGAGCTGAAGTGCACGCGCATAAAGAAGTGCCCCTCGGTGCGCTCGCCGAACTGGTGGTTATCGAGAATGTCGCAGCCGTGCTCGAGCAGGAAACCTGAAACGGCGTGGACAATACCGGGCGACTCTGCGCAATCAAGGGTGAGCACGTGTTCCACCCTGCCGGCTTCCTTGCCGTCCCGGGCCGCCCTCTGGTGGTCAATTTCCGTCATGTCCATCGCCTAACACTCGATCACGTTTACGGCGAGGCCGCCGCGGGAGGTTTCCTTATATTTGGTCATCATGTCCGCACCGGTGTCCCGCATGGTCTTAATCGCCTTGTCCAACGAAACCTTTTGGCTGCCGTCACCGTGCAGCGCCAGCCTGGCGGCGTTGATGGCCTTGACACTGGCGATGGCATTGCGCTCGATGCACGGAATCTGCACCAGGCCGCCGACCGGATCGCAGGTCAGGCCGAGGTTATGCTCAATACCGATCTCAGCGGCGTTCTCCGCCTGGACCGGCGTCCCGCCGAGCAGTTCGCACAGAGCGCCGGCCGCCATCGAGCAGGCCGAACCAACCTCGCCTTGGCACCCCACCTCCGCGCCGGAAATGGAGGCGTTGATCTTGAACAGGATTCCGACGGCGGCGGCCGTCAGCAGGAACCGCACCACGCCGTCGTCGTTGGCACCGGGAACGAACTTCATGTAATAGTGCAGAACTGCCGGAATGATGCCCGCGGCACCGTTCGTAGGTGCGGTGACAATGCGGCCTCCCGCGGCGTTTTCTTCGTTGACCGCCAGCGCAAAAAGGTTCACCCATTCCATCGCCCGCAACGGATCCTCAGCATTCTCCGGCGCCTGCAGCGTGCTGAACAGCCCCGGAGCCCGGCGGGTCACCTTCAACCCGCCGGGGAGAATTCCTTCGCTGGCGCAGCCGTTGTCCACGCATTCGCGCATGACCGCCCAGATGTTCAGCAGTTCCGTGCGTAGTTCGGCCTCAGTGCGCCAGGTCAGTTCGTTCGCCAGCATTACGTCGCTGATGGACATATTGTTCCCGGCGCACAGCGCCAGCAGTTGGGCTCCTGTGGTGAAGGGGTAAGGCAGCACTGTGCTGTCCGTGACAATGCGGTCCGCGCCTGCCGCTTCCTCATCCACCACGAACCCGCCGCCCACAGAGTAATACGTCCGCTCGCGCAGCACCTCGCCGTCATGATCCATGGCCCGGAAGGTCATCCCGTTGGGATGGGCCGGCAGTGATTTGCGCCGGTGCAGCAGCACATCCTTGTCAAAATCAAAGTCCACCGCATGGGCGCCGGCCACCAGGAGCCGTGCGTCCAATGCCGCCGCGGCCACCTGGTCATCGGCCGTCGCGGTATCAACGGTTTCGGGGTCCTGTCCCTGCAGCCCCAGCACCACGGCTTTGTCCGAACCGTGGCCGCGGCCGGTGGCGCCCAGGGAACCGAAAAGTTCCGCCTGGACGCGCACCGTCCGCTCCAGTTCCGCACCGGACGCAAGGCCGTCCGCAAACCGTTTGGCCGCCCGCATCGGGCCGACCGTGTGGGAGGAGGAAGGCCCGATGCCAATAGAAAACAGGTCCAGTACGCTCAGCGCCATCAGGGTACCTCGACGGCGGCATACTCGCGCATGCCGTCCAGCAGCCAACGGCCCAGGAAATCGGCGAAGGAAGCCCTCGGGAAGATCCGGAAGGCGGCCTCGTCCACCTTCCACAGGACGGCCGGAATGAGGCCAATCTGAGTATTGACGGCGGTCCCAACCGTGAATTCACGCGGGTGCAGATCCAGCGCACAACTCTTTTCGAGTACGGCGCGGGCGCTGGGTCCGGCGAGTTCGAAGGTGGTCCGGTTAGCTGAGAGATCAACCACCTGGCCCGGGTCACCGGCCAGCGCGTCCAACAGCCCGCCGAGCAGCGAAGCACCAGCTGCACCGCCGCCGAGCGCGTTCGGCCCATCAGCGGCGATGACCAGGAACTCCTGTGGACCCAACCACAACACGCTTACCCCTTGCTCAGTCCCGGGCCCATCCCCAGCGCCGGATCCGGTGACCTGGCCATAACGCTCGGGCAGGCCCCCCATCACGGCGCCAAGCCGGTCCCACACCGCAGAGCCAGGCGCCGCCCGGACGCCAATCATGGTCAGAAACGGCACTTCACGCAAGGTCACACCCTGCTCGCCGCTGACCGACCCTTGGCTGAAGGCATCTGCTAAATGCCCTGCCGGACTGCGGCGCAGTCCCCGAATTACGTCGTTCTCCCGCTCAGCTGTCTGTGCCATCTTTGCGCTTCCCTTCTGGATCAAAAAGTACTGTTTCCGCAACCACGACGTCCACCAAGGTGTCTCCCACCGAGGCCACCATTTCCTCGCCGATCCGGTTGCGTCCGTTCTTGATCAGCGCCAGGCCGAACGACCTGCCCAGCGCCGCACTGTGGTAGCTGGAGGTAACGAAGCCCTGCATTGGAACCGGCCCGTAAGCCGGCGTCATCGGCACCCCCTTCTCCACCAGTTGCGTCCCTTCCGGAAGCCGGATCGACCCGTCCACGGGCAGCACGCTGACCAGGTGCTTGCGGTCCGCTCGAGTTGATTCCGCGCGGGCGTACGAGCGCTTGCCAATGAAGTCCTTGACCTTGGACACCACCCAGTCCATGCCCGCGTCCTGCGGGCTGACCGTGCCGTCGGTATCCTGACCAACAATCGGGAAGCCCTTTTCCGCGCGCAGGACGTGCATCGTCTCCGTCCCGTAGGGCGTGATGTTGAATTCCGCGCCGGCCGCCGTCACCGCCTCCCAGGTATTGAGGCCGTACCAGGCCGGCACATTGATCTCGTACGCCAGCTCCCCGGAGAACGAAATCCGGCAGACCCGTGCAGGCACCCCGGTGGACAGCGTGGTTTCACGGAACGCCATGAACGGGAACGCCTCGGAGTTTTCGGCGGTGCCCAGCTCCAGTTCCGGAGCCAGCTTGGCCAGCACGGCCCGCGATTTAGGCCCGACGACGGCGATGGTCGTCCACTGCTCCGTCACGGAGGTGCAGTACACGTCCAGTTCGGGCCATTCGGTCTGCAGCCACTCCTCCAGCCAGTCCAGAATTTTTGCCGCCCCACCGGTAGTGGTGGTCATGAAGTAGCGGTCCTCGTCGAGGCGAAGGGTCACGCCATCGTCCAGGATCATGCCGTCCGCCATGCACATCACTCCGTAGCGGGCCAGGCCCGGCTTGAGCTTTTTAAAGGCGTTGGTGTAGATGCGGTTCAGGAACTCACCGGCGTCCTTGCCCCGGATCTCGATCTTGCCCAGCGTGGTGGCGTCCATGTAGCCCACGGAATCGCGCGTCGCCGCGCATTCGCGCAGCACCGCGGCGTCCATGTCCTCACCGGCCTGCGGATAGTACCAGGGGCGTTTCCACTGGCCAACGTCTTCAAATTCCGCCCCGTGTGCCACATGCCAAGGATGAACCGACGTGACGCGCGCGGGGTCAAATAGCTCCCCGCGCTGCCGGCCGGCGAGCGCCGCGAACGCGACCGGGGTAAACGGGGCCCGGTACGTAGTGGTCCCGATCTCGCCAATACCAGCAGCCGCGCCGCTGCCCAGGCCCAGGGCTGCCGCGATGACGCCGATGGCGTTGACGCCGGAGGTTTTGCCCTGATCGTTGGCGGTGCTGATGGAGGTGTAGCGCTTAATGTGTTCCACGGAGCGCATGCCCGCGCCAGTGGAGCGCAGCACGTCGGCGACGGTCTGGTCCCGCTGAAGGTCAACGAAATGGTGGTGCCAGTCCGACGGCGTACCCTGCAGTCCGCCGACCAGCCAGAGCGCGCGGGTGGTGCCCTGCGCAACGGCCGGTTGCGCAGGCCGGGCGGAGGCCGCGGTTGCGGCATCGACAGCGGCACGGGTGGCGAATCCGGCGGCGACGGCAGCCACCGCACCTGCAGTGATTCCTTCCGCGACGCAGTCCGCCAGGACGTAGCTTCCGCGGCCGGCGCCCACCACCTGCTGGTTCGCCACTACGGACGAGGGCACAAAGCCAACGAGCTCATCGTCCCAGCGCAGCTTGCCCTGCCGCTGGCTGTGCAAGTGCACCACCGGCGACCAGCCACCGGACACCGCCAGCACATCGGCGCCGATCCGCTCTGCCTCCCCGATCGGCGTGCCGTCCTGGTCGATCGCACTGACAGTGACGCCGCTGAGCCGGCCGCTGCCGTCGCCCTCCGTATTGACCACGGCCGCAGAACTGATGATGCGCACTTTCGCGCTGTTGGCGATCTCCAGAGCCCGTGCGGAAGGTTCCGGCCGGGCATCCACGACCGCTGCCACGGCAATCCCTGCTGCGTGCAGGTCGGCCACCAGATCGTAGGCGGAATCGTTGGTCGTGGAGACCACGACCTGCGAACCTGCCGCGACGGCGTAGCGGTTCAGATAGCTGCGCACGGCGGAGGCGAGCATAATGCCCGGGCGGTCATTGTTTTCGAACACGAGCGGACGCTCATGGGCCCCTGTTGCCAGGATGACCTGACGGGCACGAATGTGCCAGATGCGCTGCCGGGACACGCCGTCGGCGGCCGGTGTGCTCAGGTGGTCGGTGCGGTTCTGCACCGCCAGCACGTAGTTACTGTCATAGGATCCAAAGGCCGTCGTGCGGTTGAGCACGGTGCACTCCGGGGCGGAAATCAGTTCGGTTTCCACATCCTGGACCCAGCCCATGGCCGGCTCACCCTGCACCGTCTCGGCGCGGCCGGACAGCAGGCTGCCGCCCGCCTCGGCCTGGTCATCGAGCAAAATCACCCGCGCTCCCGTGCGCACAGCCTCCCGTGCCGCCGCCAGACCCGCGGGGCCGGCCCCGACAACAAGCACGTCGGCGTGCACGTATTTTTTATCGTAGAGCGCCTCGTCCTCGGCCGGATCAAGCTGCCCGCGGCCCTGCAGGTATTGGGCCTTCAGACCATCCACCAAGGACACGATTGTGGCCGGAAGCATGGATTCAGCGGCGTGGCCCGGAAAGCGGCCGGAGACCTTGACCAGTGCATTGGCCTCCTCCACGCCGGCGGACATGATGCCGCGGGGCCGGTCCTCATAGAGGGAGTTGCCGGCCGAAAGCTGCCCGTTGGCAATCAGCGCTGAGGCCAAGGTGTCCCCGGGATGTCCGGTGAACTCGGTACCGTCAACGGTGAAGCGCCAGGTGATGCTGCGGTCGACACGGCCGCCGTGGCCGATCCGGAAAGGCTGGCGGGGGGTCTGGGTAGTCATGACTGCTGTCCTTTCTGCTGGGTCTGCGCGGCCGTGGCCGGCGGCTGATCGGGGCGGCTGCCACCCATCGGGTAGACGGCCTTAATTTCGTAGCTGACGGTGTCCCGCAGCATGTTGAACCACTGCCGGCAGCCGGTGCTGTGGACCCAGCGCTCGGCAAAGTCGCCGCGGGTGTTGTCACGGTAGAACAAGAACTCAGACCATTCCTTATCGGTCAGCGCATCCGCGTCCTTTGGATAGGGCACGTGCGCCTGGCCGCCATAATGGAACTCGGTCTCGTCCCGCGGCCCGCAGTTGGGGCATGAAAACAGCAACATTCTTCTGGCTCCTTACTTCCTCTAGTGGGCCACGGCGGCGGCGCCGTGTTCGTCGATCAGGGCGCCGGTCTCGAAACGTTCGAGCGAAAACGGCTTATTCAAAGCATGCGGAGCGCCGGTGGCGATGGTGTGCGCAAAAGTCAGTCCAGCCCCAGGTGTTCCTTTGAATCCGCCGGTCCCCCAACCACAGTTGACGTACATGTTCTCCACCGGGGAAAGACCGACAATGGGCGAGGCATCCAAGGTGGTGTCGACGATGCCGCCCCAGGTGCGCAGTACGTGTGCACGGGCAAAAATCGGGAACAGCTCGACGGCGGCAGCCATCTGTTCCTCGATCACGTGGAAGGAACCGCGCTGGCCGTAACCGTTGTACGAATCCACCCCGGCCCCCATCACCAGCTCCCCCTTATGCGCCTGGGAAACATAGACATGGACATGGTTGGACATGACCACCGTGGGATGGACCTGCTCATGAAGTTCCGAGACCAGCGCCTGCAGAGGGTGCGATTGGATCGGCAGCCGGAAGCCCGCCATTTCCGCCAGCACCGAGCTGTGCCCAGCCGCGCACAGCCCGACTTTTTCGGTGTTGATCGTGCCGCGGTTGGTCTTCACGCCGACCACCTTGTTGCCATCTTTAAGGAAGCCGGTAACCTCGCAGTTCTGGATGATATCGACCCCCATTTCGTCGCACTTGCGGGCAAACGCCCAGGCCACGTGGTCGTGCTTGGCGATGCCCGCCCTCGGCTGGTAGGTCGCCCCCATAACCGGGTAGCGGATGTTGTCGCTGATGTTCAGGATCGGACACAGTTCCTTGACCTGCTGCGGGTCCAGCCATTCCGCGTCGACGCCGTTAAGCTTATTGGCCCCGACCCGGCGCATGCTTTCGCGCACATCACCGAGAGTATGGGCCAGGTTCATCACACCGCGCTGGCTAAAGAGGAAGTCGTAGTCCAGCTCCTCCGGCAGGATTTCCCACAGTTTCAGCGAGTGCTCGTAGATCGCGGCGCTTTCATCCCACAGATAATTCGACCTGATGATCGTGGTGTTGCGGGCCATGTTCCCGCCGGCCAGCCAGCCCTTTTCCAGCACGGCGATATTCGTCATGCCGTGGTTTTTGGCCAGAAAGTACGCGGTGGCCAGGCCATGGCCGCCACCGCCGACGATGACGGCGTCATAGGACTTTTTGGGGTCCGGGTTGCGCCAGAGGAACTCCGGGTGTTCGGGGAGATGTTCAGTTGTCATGCTCCGGCTCCGATCAGATCTGCTGTGGATTCAGCGGCGGAGGAGGCACCGCCGTTTTGAAGATGGGGGTAAAGCGGGTGCTTCTCAGCGAGTGCGCCAACTCGGGCGCTCAGGGCGGCTTCGTCGTCGGCACCGAAGTCCGGCCGCAGCGCCGCGGCAATGATGTCCGCCACCTCGGTGAAGTCTGCAGCGCCGAACCCGCGGGTTGCCAGTGCGGGGGTGCCGATCCGCAGCCCGGAGGAAATCATCGGCGGCCGCGGGTCGAAGGGGACGGCGTTGCGGTTGACCGTGATGCCAATCCGATGCAGGCGGTCTTCACCCTGCTGCCCGTCCAGCTCGGAGTGCCGCAGATCCACCAGGACCAAATGGACATCCGTGCCTCCGGTGACCACGGAGATCCCGGCGGCCGCGACGTCGTCGGCCAGTAAACGCTCGGCCAGAATCGCAGCGCCTTCCAGCGTGCGCCGCTGGCGGTCCGCGAATTCCGCGCCCGCAGCGATCTTGAAGGCCACCGCTTTGGCTGCAATTACATGTTCCAGGGGTCCGCCCTGCTGACCGGGGAAAACGGCGCTGTTGATCTTCTTGGCCAGTGCCTGCTTACTGAGGATCACGCCTCCCCGGGGGCCCCCCAGGGTTTTGTGCGTCGTCGTGGTGACTACGTCAGCGTAGGGCACCGGATTCGGGTGCAGACCCGCGGCCACCAGTCCGGCGAAATGTGCCATGTCCACCATCAGGTAGGCGCCGACCAGATCGGCAATCCTGCGGAATTCGGCAAAATCCAGCTGGCGGGAGTAGGCGGACCAGCCGGCCACAATCAGCTGCGGACGGTGCTCGAGCGCCAGGGCCTCCACCTCCGCCATGTCCACCAACAGGTCCGTCTTGCGCACGTGGTACGGAACCACGTTGTAGAGCTTTCCGGAGAAATTGAGCCGCATCCCATGCGTGAGGTGGCCGCCGTGGGCCAGATCCAGGCCCATGATAGTGTCCCCCGGAGTCAGCAGCGCGGACATCGCCGCCGCATTGGCCTGCGCGCCGGAATGCGGCTGGACATTCGCCGCCTCCGCACCAAAGAGGGACTTGACCCGATCAATAGCCAGCTGCTCGATGACGTCCACGTGCTCGCAGCCGCCGTAGTAGCGCTTGCCGGGGTACCCTTCGGCGTACTTGTTCGTCAGGACCGATCCCTGCGCGGCCATAACCGACGCCGGAGCGAAATTTTCGGAGGCAATCATTTCCAGCGTGGACTCCTGGCGGAGCAGCTCGAGGGAAATGGCCCGGTCGACCTCGGCATCAACTTCGGGCAATGGATCGGTGAGCAGGTCTGCCATCGGTTTCTCCTTGAGATAAAGCCATGGGGTGAAATATTAGATTCGCGGTTACTGATATATCAGTGTGGGTTCAATGCTATGATCAACATCACAGATAGTCAAGAGCGCCGACCCGAAACCTTTCTGGACGTCAACGCGAACCCACAGCACAGTCAGGAGCGCCCGTGAACGCCTTACCGGAAATGCCTCCAGCCGAAGACGAAGAACTCTCCTTGGCAGAATCCGCCTACCGGAGGATCCGGGACAAACTCATCATGCTGGAGGTCAGACCGGGCGAACCGCTCAATGACGGGCAACTGGCCACGGAACTCCAGGTGGGCCGCACGCCCGTCCGCGAGGCGCTGAAAAAACTGGAAATCGACCACCTCGTGGTCTCCTACCCGCGACGCGGAACGTTTGCGACCGTCGTGGATATCACCGAACTCGCCGACGTCTCCGAAATCCGGCAGCTGCTCGAGCCCCTCGCAGCCCGCCGCGCCGCACTGCGCGCCACCCCGGCGCTGCGTGCCGAATTGCGCGCCGTGGCTGCGACCATCGGCACCTTGCACACCCAACCGCCGGATCAGCGTGAGCTGATGCGGTACGACCTCACGGTGCACCGGCTGATCTACAAGGCGGCCGCCAACCCGCACCTGGAGGACGCCCTGATCAGATACGACAATTTGGCCACCCGCATCTGGTGCCTGGTACTGGACAAGGTGCCCTCGGTCGGCGCTCACATCACCGAACACGTCCGGCTGCTGGAATCCATAGCCGACGGCGACGCCGCCTTGGCCGCCGAACTGGCGCTGGAGCACGTGACAAGTTTTGAAAAGACCATCCGCAGCGTTCTCTAGGCCCAGCCAAGCGACGGCCTGGAGGATCACCTACAGCGTCTTCGGCTGACCGGAATGTGTTATCCCGGCACCACTTCTGGGAGCATGATCCTATGGTTGTCGACAGATCCCCCGCTGCAGTACCCGAAGGCGTGACCGATCCGGACGGTTCCTCCCGGGGCGGGGTGCAGTCCGTGGACCGGGCCATCACCGTTCTGGAAATCCTGGCACGCACCGGCGGCGCCGGCGTCAGTGAAATCGCGGAAGAAATGGGGGTGCACAAATCGACGGCCTCCCGTCTGCTGAGCGCCCTGGACGCGAGGGACATGGCGCAGCAGGACCATGAACGCGGTAAATATCAACTGGGCTTCGGCATCCTTCGCCTGGCCAGCTCCATCCCCGGACGCCTAAACGTGGGCGCCGAAGCCCGCCCCTTCCTGCACGCGCTGGCCGAAAAATTCCAGGAAACTGTAAATCTGGCCGTGCTGCGTTCGAATTTTGCCGTCAATGTGGATCAGGCCATGGGCCCGTCCACGCTGGCCACGTCCGACTGGGTGGGCAGCCTGACGCCGGTGCACGCGACCTCCAGCGGAAAGATGCTGCTGGCCTGCCTGGACACGGCCGAACGTGGACGCATCCTGAAGGAAACCGGGCTCCCTGCCCTGACGGCCTGTACTGTCACGTCCCGTCCGGCGTTGGAAAAGGAGCTCATAGCGGCTGCCGCGGACGGGTACGCCACCGCGTATTCCGAGCTGGAGATCGGACTGAACGCCGTCGCCGTGCCGGTGCGGGACCACCGCGGCATCGCCATCGCCGCAGTGAGTATCTCCGGACCAGCATTCCGGTTTGACCCCAAAAAAGCCCCCGGTCTCCTTGCTGAGCTCAAGGAGACCGGGCAGTTGATCAGCGAGAAGATGGGACATCCTCGCCGCTGATCCTGCTGGTGACCCAGTCGTGGAAAGCGGCGATGTGATGTTCGCTCGGTACCAGAACACCGCCTTTGGCATAGATGCGCGATCCCATGGACGGCTGGCAGCGCTCGCAGGCGTCAAAGTCCTGCCGGTTGACCCGGTCGAACAGCTCGACGGAAGCGGTGAGGTCTTTGCCGCTTTCCACCACGCTGGGCAGGTACAGCCAGTCACACTCGACAATTGTGTGATCGGCAGCCAACGGGAACATTCGGTGGATGATGACATGATCCGGCACCAGGTTAACAAAAACCGTGGGCTTGATCGTGATGGCGTAATAGCGGCGGTCCTGGTCGTCGTCGATCCCGGTAATCCGCTCCAGGCCTTCGGAACCGTCCACGGTAAAGCCCTTGATGTCTGCACCGAACTCCGCGCCGTGCCCGACAAAGTACTGCGCCGCGAGTCCGTCGGCGAACTCGGGCAGGACTTCGGTCAGCTCGGGGTGGATGGTGGCACAGTGGTAGCACTCCATAAAGTTCTCTATGATGAGCTTCCAGTTGGCCTTTACGTCATAACGGATCCGCCGGCCCAGGCTCAGATGGGCAATGTCATACCCTTCGATCGCTTTCAAATCACCGAGGCGTTCCTCGATGGCGCCCATGACGTCATGTTCGAAGGACGGCGGTTCGTCCGCGAGGCAGACCCAGACATACCCCATGAATTCCCGCACCGCGATCTTCGCCAACCCGTACTCCTGGCGGTTGATGTCCGGCATCTTTGTCAGGTTCGGCGCGGCAATGAGCTTGCCCTCGAAGTCGTACGTCCAGGCGTGGTAGGGGCATTGGAAGGACCGGCCTGCAACACCTGTTTCCTCCATGCACAGCTTCACGCCGCGGTGCCGGCAGATATTAAAAAATGCACGCACCTCGCCCTTGCGGGTGCGGTTGATAAGCACGCTTTCGCGGCCGACCTGCACCGTCTTGTAGGATCCCGGTTTGGCCAGGTCAGCGGACAGCACGGCGCAAAACCACATCTTCTCAAAGATCTGTTCCTGCTCCGCACGGAAGATGTCCTCGTCCACGTAGGTGCGTCCCGGCAGGGTGGGGATCAGGGATGGAGAAATTACTTCGGAGGTCATTCTTTTACTCCTCAACAGCGGTGGTGGACAAAAGCGGTGGCGGGAGGGCAACAGCCGTGCCGGACGGCTAGCAGACCGGGCTCAGCGACGTCGCGTCGGTTTCCTTACCGGGCAGCACGCGTTTTTTCGGGGTAGCACCGGTGAGGGCCTTGCGCCATCTGGTAAATAGGCGGGGCTGATTCACGCCCAAAATGGCGACCGCCTTCCCGGCACGGTAATAGACAGCCAGGAAATTATGTTCGGCGGGGTCACCGGCTTCAATTTCCACGCTGTCGGCGTCGCTCGCGCTGCCGGTGAACTGGAGCCTCGCACCGTATTGATCAGACCAGAAGTACGGCAGATCCAGCGCGCCGGACCCAGTGGCCGGCGGTGCACCATGAGCCGTCGCGGCATCAGCCAGCAGGGCAGCCACGGCGCGGCCGGGCCGCTCCATGGCTCCGGTCCAATGTTCGTCCCGCACGTAAGCTCCCGATCGGTCGTCAAACCAGGCGGAGCAGTCGCCCACGGCAAAGACGCCGCGGACACCGGTCCGGCCGGCCGCATCGCACCGGATCCCGTCAGTCAGATCCAGCCCGGAACCTGTGAGCCAATCGGTATTCGGCATCGAGCCCAAGCCAAGGACAACGACGTCGGCCCGGACCGTGCGTCCGTCGGCCAGCCGAACGGCGCTGGCCGTCCTGGCCTTCCCGGCCATTGCGTCTTCGCAAACAAAAGATGCAACCCGGGCGCTGCCGATCAGTCTGACACCATTGTCCTCGTGCAGCCGGCCGATCAAGGCGCCCATTTGTAGGCCGAGCGGACTGCTGAGTGGGAACGCCCCGGACCCGATCAAGGTCACCTCCATCCCGATGCCTCTGGCCGTCGCGGCGACCTCGGCTCCGACGAAGCCGGCACCGACCACCACAAGGCGGCGGCCCGGGGCAAGCTGCTTCTCCAGACGCTCAGCATCTTCAAGGGTCCGCAGGGTGTGGACGTTCCCGAGTCCCACCGCAGCCGGCAGCATCCGCGCCCGGGCGCCGGTGGCAATAATGGCCGAGTCATAGGCAACCGTGCGGCCGTCACGGCAGGAGATGACGCGTCGCCGCGTATCCAGCCCGGTTGCGGCGACACCAAGGAACCATTCTGCTTCCAGCGCCTCATCGTCCGATTCCAGCGCGAGGTCCACGGCAGTGATCCGTCCGGTGAGAAAGTTCTTGGACAGCGGCGGCCTGTCATAAGGCCGCCGCCCTTCGTCCCCGATGATCACCAGGCGGCCGCGGTATCCCTGCGCTCTGAGGGCCCGAGTGGCCGAGATGCCCGCCAGCGAGGCTCCCACAACAGCGATAGTGGTCATGCGCTTTCCCTCCTCAGGGAACAAAAACGTGACTCAGGGATAATCCTCGAAGCTACGATTATTGCGTCTTGCGCAACGAAGATCGTCATGTGGAACAGAATGGGCGCTGAAATATGGGTTGTCAAGGGGTCGCTCCGGATGCCCCGACCCCTTGACAAGCGATGTGAGATGAATCACGATGTTCCGTAATGCGAGTTACGTTGCAGAGTGCGAAACGACAGACCTCGGCGAAACGACCTGCGGGGATGCGGTTTGCACGGATAGCTCAAAGAATTATTGAGGAAGCAGAGGTTCGCCCATGCATGCAGCATGTCCACTCAGCGCTCTTGGCCCCGGCGATGCCCTGCGGCTGGAGACGACCCCACCCATTGCCGTCTTCCACACGGAGGATGGAGAACTTTTTGCCATCGATGACACGTGCACGCATCAGGATGCCTCCCTGGCGGACGGCTGGGTGGAAGGCTGCGAGGTCGAGTGTCCGCTGCACGCGTCCCGCTTCAATCTGCGTACCGGTGCCGCAGACGCTCCTCCGGCCAAGTTGCCTGTCCGTGTTCATGCCGTGTCGGTGATAGACGGGACCATCATGGTCGCCGAGTCCGGTGAGGTGCCAAACCTGCCGCCGGGATTGAGCCTCCACGGCCACGCTTGATGCCACCGCACCCACCCACACGCAACGCTTTGCCCGTCCGGAACGTCTGTTGAGAACGTAATTTGGGAGTTGATCATGACAAGAGCGCAGGTCCTGATGCAGGAAGCACCGGCAGAGTTCGGGGCAGCCGTCGGCTCCCCGACCAGTTCCGCAATCCACGTCCTGACCCTGAGCTGCCCGGAGCGGCCGGGCATCGTTCATGCCGTGACGAGTTTCCTGGCTGAGGGTGGTTTCGACATCGTCGAACACCAGCAGCTGGATGATCATGTCTCCGGCACTCTGTTCCTGCGCACAGCCTTCCGTTATGAGGCGCTGCACGGGGACAAAGCCGAGCCGGGACCGCCCGCCGTGGGGATGGCGGCCCCGGCCCTGACCGCGTCGGATCTCACCCAACGCTTCGCAGCGACCGCGGAAAAATTCTCCATGACGTATCAGATCAGCGACGGGCGCAGGGAGCGGCTGCTGGTCATGGTCTCCAAATTTGGGCACTGCCTCAATGACCTCATCTACCGGTGGCGCTCCGGCTGTCTGAGTGCGGACATTGTGGCGGTCGTTTCCAACCATGAGGATCTCCGCCCGATGGCCGAGGCCGCAGGGCTGCCCTTCATCCATATTCCCGTCACGGCAGAGACGAAGTCCGCCGCGGAGCACCGGCTGCTGGAAGTCATTGCGGATTACCGGATCGATCTGGTGGTTCTGGCGCGTTACATGCAGGTCCTCTCGGACAGGCTCTGCGGGGAGCTGGCTGGCCGGGCGATCAACATCCACCACTCCTTCCTGCCGGGATTTAAAGGGGCTAAACCGTACCATCAGGCCTACGAACGGGGGGTGAAGCTGGTGGGCGCGACCGCGCACTATGTCACCGCGGACCTTGACGAGGGCCCGATCATCGAGCAGGAAGTTATCCGGGTGGACCACTGCCTGGATCCGGAATCGATGGTCGCCGTCGGCCGCGACGCCGAAGCCCTCGCACTTTCCCGCGCGGTGGAATGGCACTCCTCGCGCCGCGTGCTGCTCAACAAAACCCGCACCGTCGTCTTCCAATAGCCGGCCGCAATCAAGCCCGCGCCCGCCTCGCCTGTCCCTCAACCATTCCTGCGCCTGCCGGTCTGCGCAGCCTAAGCCCCTTGGAGATTATTCAATGACCACCTCACCCCGCGTCGTGATTATTGGCGCCGGCATTGTCGGAGCGAACCTGGCCGATGAGCTGGCCAGCCGCGGCTGGACCAATACGACCGTCGTCGAACAGGGTCCCCTGCACCTTGCGGGCGGCTCCAGCTCGCATGCACCGGGACTGGTTTTCCAAACAAATGCGTCCAAGACCATGAGCACGTTTGCCGGCTATACAGTGGAGAAGCTGCTTTCGCTGCGCGCCGACGGTATGAGCTGCTTTAACCAGGTGGGCGGTCTTGAGCTGGCGACCACCGAGGCCAGGCTGGCCGAGCTGCACCGCAAACTTGGCTATGCGACCTCCTGGGGCATCGAGGCGCGCGTCATGGATGCGGACGAATGCGAAAAACACTATCCGCTCCTTGGCCGGGACCAGATCTTGGGCGGGCTCTATGTGCCCACCGACGGGCTGGCCTCCTCGGCACGGTCCGTCCGCCTGCTGATCGAGCGGTCCGCCGCAGCCGGGGTGACCTTCGTCGGTTCAACGCCCGTTCTTGCCATTGAGCAGCGCGGCGGCAAGGTCACCGGCGTCCGCACCCCGGATGCTCTGATTCCCGCCGACATCGTTGTTTCCTGCGCCGGCTTTTGGGGACCGAAGATCGGCGACATGGTCGGTATGGCTGTGCCGCTGCTCCCGCTGGCCCACCAATATGTGACGACGACGGCGCTGCCGGAGCTGGCGGGCAGGAACGAGCTGCCCGAGGGCGCACAGCTGCCGATTCTGCGGTATCAGGACAGGGACCTTTATTACCGCGAACACGGCGACCGGATCGGCATCGGTTCCTACGCCCACCGTCCCATGCCGGCGGATCTGGACCGGCTCCCGCGCGTCGGCCCGGCCGAGATGAATGAACGCCTCATGCCCTCGCGGCTGGACTTCACCGAAGAGGATTTCCTGCCCTCTTGGGCGGACAGCCAGTCGCTAATGCCGGCCCTGCAGGGGGCGGCAATCGCCGACGGCTTCAACGGCATCTTCTCGTTCACTCCCGACGGCGGCCCACTGGTGGGAGCCTGCGCGCAGGTGGAGGGCTTCTACTTGGCCGAGGCCGTCTGGGTCACCCATTCGGCAGGTGTGGCACGGGCCGTGGCGGAACTGCTGGTCGAAGGCCAGTCCCGTACCCCGTTGCACGAATGCGAGGTTTCGCGCTTCGAGGAAGTGCAGACTGCCGAAAGCTACGTCGGTGAAACCTCGCAGCAGAACTTCGTGGAGATCTACGACATTCTGCACCCGTTGCAGCCCCGGGTCTCCCCCCGGGAATTGAGGGTGAGCCCGTTCAACGTCCGGCAGAAGGAACTCGGGGCCTTCTTCCTGGAATCCGCCGGCTGGGAGCGTCCACACTGGTTCGAGGCCAACCGCGGTCTACTCACCGAGCTGCCGGTCGAATGGCAGCCGCCAGAGCGCGAGCCATGGGCCGCCCAATTCTCCTCCCCCATTTCCGCCGCCGAAGCGTGGAAGACGCGCACCGCCGTCGCCCTTTACGATATGACCCCGCTTAAACGTCTGGTCATTTCGGGGCCCGGGGCGCTGGCGCTGCTGCAGCGGCTGAGCACCGGCCAGATCGCCAAGAAAACAGGAGCTGTGACCTACTGCCTGCTGCTGGCCAACGACGGCGGTATCCGCAGCGACATCACGATCGCCCGGCTCGACGAGGACACCTTCCAAGTCGGCGTAAACGGCAACATCGACCTCGATTACTTCAGCACCGAGGCGCGGAAACAGACCGCCGCGGACGTGGCCCAATGGGTCCAAGTCCGGGACAGCACGGGCTCCACCTGCTGTATCGGGCTCTGGGGGCCTCTGGCGCGGACGGTGATGTCGAAGGTCAGTGCGGACGACTTCAGCAACGACGCGCTGCGCTACTTCCGCACTAAACACGTGCGCATCGGCGGCGTCCCGGTGACCGCGATGCGGCTCTCCTACGTTGGCGAGCTGGGCTGGGAGCTGTACACGACGGCGGAGAACGGGCTCCGGCTCTGGGACGTGCTCTTCGAAGCGGGGCAGGAGCATGGCATCATCGCGGCCGGCCGCGGAGCCTTCAACAGCCTGCGGCTGGAAAAGGGCTACCGGCTCTGGGGCACCGACGTCACACCCGAGCACGATCCGTACCAGTCCGGTCTTGGCTTCTCCGTCAGCAAAGCCAAAACCGGAGAGGACGACGGCGGCAAGGCCGTCGATTTTGTCGGCACCGCAGCGCTGGCGCGCCGCCGGGAAAAACCCGCGGCCCAGGAGCTGCGCTGCCTGACGGTCGACGACGGCACGTCGATCGTGCTGGGCAAGGAACCGGTATATGTCCACGGCGAACCCGTTGGGTATGTCACCAGTGCCGCCTACGGCTACTCCATCGGCAAACCGATTGCCTATGCGTGGCTGCCCGCAGCGACCGCCGTGGGGGACGCGGTCGAGATCGAATACTTCGGCCGCCGGATCCGGGCCACGGTCACCGCCGAACCACTGGTGGACCCGGGCATGGAACGCCTCCGCGGCTGACACGGCAACCGAGCAACCGGCTCCGCACATCACCACATCCGGCCCGATTATTTTATCCCGTACGAGGAGACCCGCATCATGACGGACAAGAGCTACGACAGTGTTGAGGACGACGGTGTTCAGGACGACGATGTTGAGGATAACGGCGTGGTTAAAACCAACGCTGTGAAGCATGACGGTGTTAGCTATGACTTTGTGATTGTCGGCGGCGGCAGCGCCGGTTCGGTGCTGGCCGACCGGCTCAGCGCCAACGGCACCCGAACGGTCCTGGTCCTGGAGGCCGGTCGCAGTGATTACCCCTGGGACCTGTTCATCCAAATGCCGGCGGCGCTTACCTTTCCCAGCGGAAACCGGTTCTATGACTGGCGCTACCAATCAGACCCCGAACCGCGCATGGCCGGACGGAGGGTCGCGCATGCGCGGGGGAAGGTGCTGGGCGGGTCAAGCTCGATCAACGGCATGATCTTCCAGCGCGGCAATCCTTTGGACTACGAGCGCTGGGCCGCGGATCCCGGGATGGAGAGCTGGAATTACGCGCATTGCCTGCCCTATTTCAAGAAGATGGAGAACGCCCTGGCTGCGGCCGGGGACGACGAGCTGCGCGGACACGATGGGCCACTGGTGCTTGAACGCGGGCCGGCCCGGAACCCGCTGTTCCAGGCCTTCTTCCAAGCAGCCCGGCAGGCTGGCTACCCACGGACCAATGATGTTAATGGGTACCGGCAGGAAGGGTTTGGCCCCTTTGACCGAAATGTGCACAAAGGACAGCGGCTCTCCGCATCCCGGGCCTATCTTCGCCCGAACCGCCGCCGAGACAACCTCAATGTGCTCACCCGCGCGTTCGTCACGAAAATCAACTTCACCGGCACGGTTGCCACGTCGGTCAGCTACCGCAGGAACGGGCGGCGACACACCGTGCACGGCGCGGAAATCATCCTGTGCGGCGGTGCCATCAACACACCGGCGCTGCTGCAGCTTTCCGGCGTGGGCGATGCTGCGCACCTACGGCAGCTGGGCATCGCGTCCGTGGCGGACCTGCCCGGCGTGGGCGAAAACCTGCAGGACCATTTAGAGGTCTACATCCAGCATGCCTGTACCCAGCCTGTGTCCCAGCAGCCGAGTCTAAGCCTGTGGCGCTACCCGTTCATTGGTCTACAGTGGCTACTGGGCCGCACCGGACCGGCCGCTACCAACCACTTTGAGGGCGGAGGTTTTGTCCGCTCCAACGAGGACGTCGCCTACCCAAACCTGATGTTCCACTTCCTGCCCGTCGCGGTGCGCTACGACGGGCAGAAAGCCGCCGCCAAACACGGCTACCAGGTGCACATCGGACCGATGTATTCCGATTCCCGCGGCAGCGTGAAAATCCAATCCACGGATCCGCGCCGCCATCCGTCGTTGAAGTTCAACTACCTCTCCACCGCCCAGGACAGGCGCGAATGGGTTGAGGCGGTGCGCATTTCCCGGGACATTCTGGGCCAGGCCGCCATGGGAGCGTTTGACGGCGGCGAGCTCTCCCCCGGACCGAAGGTACAGACCGACGACGAGATCCTCCGGTGGGTGGCACGGGATGCCGAGACCGCGCTGCACCCCTCCTGCACCGCCAAAATGGGACCGGCATCCGACCCAATGGCGGTCGTAAATCCGCTGACCATGCGGGTTCACGGCACCGGCGGCCTGCGGGTGGTCGATGCGTCCGCGATGCCCTATGTGACCAACGGCAATATCTACGCTCCCGTCATGATGCTCGCCGAGAAGGCGGCCGACCTGATCCTTGAGAAGACTCCGCTGCCGGCCCAGGCCGCAGACTTCTACCGACACCCCGGGCACGGACCCGCACCGGCGGAAACAGCATCGGCGGAAACGGCTGCCACCCTCGACAGGACGAAATCATGAGCGCGGCGCAGTCCGTGGACCTCGGGGTCCAGCTGGCCCGCGGCATCTACGCCGGCGGAGCGTGGCTGCCCTCCGCTGACGGCGGCGTTCGGCTCATCAGCTGTCCCGCGGATGGCACAGCCGTTGCAACAGTGGCCGAGGGCAGCACGGCCGACGCCGAAGCAGCCATCGCCAGCGCCCGACACAGCTTTGACGACGGCCGCTGGCCGGCGACGCCCGAAAAGGAACGCGGACGAATCCTGGCGTGTGCGGCGGATCTGCTCGGGCGGGACAAGTCTGCCTATGCCAGGGCGGAGGCCTTGGATACCGGCAAGCGCTATGCCGAGGCCGAATTCGACATCGACGACGTCATTTCCTGCTTCCGGTACTACAGCGGCATCGCCGGCACGGACGCCGGCCGCGTGATCGACACGGGCCAGCCCGGGGCCATCAGCAGGATCGTGCATGCGCCCATCGGCGTCTGCGGCCTGATCACACCTTGGAACTATCCGCTGCTGCAGACCTCCTGGAAAGTGGCACCGGCCCTGTTGGCGGGGAACACGTTCGTGCTCAAACCCAGTGAGCTGACGCCGTCGACCGCAATCCTGCTGATGGAGACACTGGCGGAGGCAGGAGTTCCTGCCGGCGTGGCCAACCTGGTGACCGGCTCCGGACCGGTGGTCGGCGCCGTGCTGGGCACCGATCCTCGGGTGGACATGGTCTCATTCACCGGCGGCCTGGCAACGGGCAAGCTTTTGATGGCAGCCGCGGCCGACACCGTGAAGCGCGTGGCGCTCGAGCTCGGCGGCAAGAACCCGAACGTTGTCTTTGCCGACGCCGATCTGGACGCCGCTGTCGACCACGCGCTGACGGCCGTTTTCCTGCATTCGGGCCAGGTCTGCTCCGCTGGTGCACGGCTGATCATTGAAGAGTCGATCCACGCCGACTTTGTAACCGAGGTCACCCGGCGGGCACGGCTGATCCGTCTCGGCGGTCCGTTTGATGACAACGCCCAGACCGGTCCGCTGATCTCCATCGCCCATCGGGCCAAGGTGCACTCCTATGTTCAGGACGGCCTGGCCGAAGGCGCCCGCTTGCTCTGCGGCGGATTCATTCCGGACGACCCGGACCTGATGGGCGGAAGCTACTACCCGCCGACCATTCTCGATGGCTGCCACAGCACCATGCGCGTGGTGCAGGATGAGTCCTTTGGCCCGGTACTGACGGTGGAGACCTTCAGCACCGAGCAGCAGGCCATCAGCCTGGCCAACGACACCATCTACGGGCTCGCGGGTGCGGTCTGGACCAAGGATGGTGCGCGCGCCCAGCGTGTGGCGTCCGCACTGCGGCACGGAACTGTGTGGATCAACGATTATCACCCCTACGTTCCGCAAGCGGAATGGGGCGGCTTCGGCCAATCGGGGAACGGACGGGAACTGGGAGTTGCCGGCCTCGCGGAATACCGGGAAATAAAACACATCTGGCAAAACATTGACCCGGGTCCCGGCAACTGGTTCGACCCATCGACGGCAGGAGCACAGCGATGAACAGCCCCGTTATTTCGGTCCGCAATCTGTGGAAAGTCTTCGGTTCCGGAGGTGAAAAGGTTCCCGGAGACGCCGGGCTGTCCGGACAAAGCTCCGCTGAGCTGCTCGAACGCACCGGCTGCGTGACGGCCGTGCGGAACATGAATTTCGACGTTGCCAAAGGCGAAGTGTTCGTAGTGATGGGGCTTTCCGGATCGGGGAAGTCAACGCTGATCCGCTGCCTCACCCGGTTGATCGAGCCAACATCCGGGCAGGTACTGGTAGACGGCAGGGATGTGCTTCAGGCCGGTACTTCGGAACTGCGCGAGCTGCGCCGGCGCAAGATCTCCATGGTGTTCCAGCATTTCGGCCTGCTCCCGCACCGCACAGTGCTGGACAACGTCTCCTATGGCCTGCAGATCCGGGGTACGGCAAAAAACGAGCGGTACAACACGTCCCAGGAGATCATTGACCTCGTGGGCCTCACGGGCTACGAACAGCACTATCCCGACCAGCTCTCCGGCGGCATGCAGCAGCGCGTCGGATTGGGACGGGCCTTGGCCGGCGACCCGGACACCATCCTCTTCGACGAACCCTTTTCAGCCCTGGATCCGCTGATCCGCCGCGATATGCAGGCCGAGGTGATCCGGCTACACAAGGAAATGGGAAAGACCATGGTCTTTGTCACACACGACCTGTCCGAGGCGCTCAAGCTCGGTGACCGGATCCTGATCATGCGCGACGGCGAGATGGTCCAGGTGGGCTCCGGTGACGAACTCGTGGGTTCCCCGGCAGACAGCTACATTGCTGACTTCGTCTCCGAGGTACCGCGGGCCGACGTCCTGACGCTCAAATGGATCACCAAGACGGTGGCGCCCAGCACCGCCCATGATGCTCCCGTCTTATCCGTTGGGACGTTGATCAGGGATGCCATTCCCGTGGTGATGAGCACCACCTCGCCGGTGTTGGTGTCCAATGGCGACGGAACAATTCTGGGCCAGATAGACCGGGACGCAATCCTGTCGGTTATCCACGGCTCCGGCAGCCGTACGTCCGACGGCCCGGCGTCCGGCAACCGTACTTCCGTCGACGCCGCCTCCCCCGCCCCGGGCAGCCACCACGATGAGGCCGTCCCCATTAAGGAACTACCCCGGGAAAAGGTCTCCGGCCAGGAAGCAGTGGTCTGATGGCTACCCTGCTGCGGGACCGCCCGATCGCGGCGGGCAGGGCCACCGGTGGCCCCGCGAGCGCCCACCGGTTCAGCCGCCGTACCCGGCTGCTGTTGGCGGCCGCAGTCCTGTGGCTGCTCGGGTTTTTGTTGCTGCGGGGATCCGGCACGCTGGCACTGCCCGCCTCGGAGCTGACGGACCTGCACCGGAGCCTTAACCTCTTCAATGGCTGGATCGCGGAGAACCGCGACGGAAATCCCGTCTTCATGTACATCCTCACCCCCCTGCGCAGCGCCGTCGGGCTGGTCGCCGGCTTCTTCATGGCCATCTTTGCGGCCAGTCCCACCGGCGAAGTCATCCCCGTCCTGGGTTGGCTGGGTACCGTCGCCGTGCTGACCTGGATCGCGTTCGCGATCGGCAACGTTAAGGTCGCGCTGCTGACCGCCGTCGTCTTCACGTTTTTCGGGGTCCAGGGATTGTTCATCGATGCGGCCAACACCTTTGCCCTGGTGCTCACAGCCGTACTGTTGACTTTGATCGTCGGGATTCCATTGGGGGTGCTGGCCGGGACCAGCAACCGGGTGCAGAAGGTCCTCACGCCGGTGCTGGACTTCATGCAGACGATGCCCACGTTTGTGTACCTGGCGCCGCTGGCACTGATCTTTCTGATCGGCCCCGCGTCTGCGGTCATCGCCACCGTCATCTACGCCGCTCCGCCGGTCATCCGGCTTTCCTCCCACGGCATCCGCAGCATCCCCGAGAACACCAGGGAGGCCTCCGATTCGCTCGGCACCACCGGCTGGCAGCGGCTGTACACCGTGCAGCTGCCGATGGCACGCCGGACTATTGTGATGGGCATCAACCAAAGCACGATGGCCGCCTTGTCCATGGTGACCATTGCGGCCCTGATCGCCGCCCCGGGACTGGGTCAGGTCGTCGTCGTCGCCCTGCAGTCCCTGGACGTGGGAACTGCCGTCAACGCCGGGCTCGCCATCGTCCTGATGGCCATCGTATTGGACCGCGTCACCACGGCGGCCAGCCAGCGGGCCGAGCCAAGTGCCCGGCGGGCGAGAAGGCTCTCCGGGCGGGCCCGGTACATCGTCCTGGCAGGCACGCTGCTGCTGACCCTCGGGATCGTGCAGGTTTCCCGCAGCGTACTGTGGGCAGCCGTCTTCCCTGCGCGCCTGAACATGGGGGCGGCCATCAGCGACGGCGTCACCGCCGCCAGCGGCTGGCTGCAGACGAATCTGTACTTCCTGACCCATTCCTTTCGTGAGTCGGTGACGGTTGGCATTTTGAACCCGTTCCAATCGCTGTTGACCGAGACGCCGTTTTATCTCCTGGTGGTCGTGATTGCCATCGCCGCCTACGCCATTGCCGGTTGGAAGCTGGCAGCTGTGACCACCTTCTGCCTGGCTGTGATCGTCTCCCTGGGCCTATGGAACGATGCCATGGTCACGCTCGCCAGCACCCTGCTGGCGACCGTGATCGTGATGCTGCTGGGCGTGGTCTTCGGCGTGGCGATGGGACGGTCGCGTCGGATAGATGCGGCCATGCGGCCGATGCTCGACGCCGGTCAGACCATGCCGGCGTTTGTTTATCTGGTTCCCTTCCTCGGATTGTTCGGTGCCACCCGCTTCACGGCCATCGTTGCCGCCATCATTTACGCCGCTCCGGTGGCCATTAAGATCACCGCCGACGGCATTGCCGCCATTTCGCCCACGGTGGTGGAGGCGGCCGTTTCCAGCGGCTCCACCCCGTGGCAGGTCATCAGCAAAGTCCAGCTCCCGATGGCTCGGAAAACGCTTGCACTGGCCGCCAACCAGGGTCTGATGTATGTCCTGGCGATGGTGGTCATTGGCGCCCTGGTCGGCGCCGGCGGTCTGGGCTATGACGTGGTCGCGGGCTTCGTCCAGAGCTCGGTCTTCGGGAAGGGCCTGGCGGCGGGACTGGCCATCGTCTTCCTCGGTATCCTGCTGGACCGCATAACCCAAGCCGCCGCTTCGACCCCGGGCAGGAAGCCGGGTGCCCGAAGGACCTGACCCCAGGCATTCCGACCCCAGCATTCCCCCCGGATGCCGACCCCAGTTTCCACCGATGGCATTTCCGGCAGTACCGCCCCCACCGTAAAGAGAGAGAACAATGTCCAGAACCGCAGGGCTCCTCAAACGCAGTCTCCCCGCCGCCGCCGCGACAGTCGGGGCGCTCATGCTGCTCACCGGCTGCGGCAGCGCAGCAGTGAATCAGGCGGCGCCCGGCGCCGCGGCCAAAACCGACTGCGGGACGGTCAACGTCGCTTTGAACGCCTGGGTCGGCTACACCGCCGATGCCGCGGTGTACAACTACGTGGCCACCAACAAGCTCGGCTGCACGGTGGTGGAAAAGAACCTGAACGAGCAGATCTCCTGGCAGGGATTCGCCTCCGGCCAGGTGGACGTCATCATGGAAAACTGGGGTCATGATGATCTGGCGAAACAGTACATTACCGATCAAAAGGTCGCCGTCGACGCCGGCCTGACCGGGAACGTGGGCCACATCGGCTGGTACGTACCGCCGTGGATGGCGGCAAAGTATCCCGATATCACGGACGGCAAAAACCTAAACAAGTACGCGGACCTGTTTAAAACGTCCGAGTCCGGGGGCAAGGGGCAGGTCCTTGACGGCGATCCGGCCTTCGTGACCAACGACGAAGCGCTGGTGAAGAACCTCAACCTGAACTACAAGGTGGTCTTCTCCGGCTCCGAAGCTGCGCTCATCCAGTCCTTCCGGACCGCGGAAGCGAACAAGACGCCGCTGCTGGGTTATTTCTACGACCCTCAGTGGTTCCTCTCGGAAGTTCCACTGGTCAAGGTAGAACTCCCGGCCTGGACTCCCGGTTGCGACGCCGACCCGGAGAAGGTCGCGTGCGACTACCCGGAGTACAAGCTGAACAAGATCATCTCCCAGAAGCTCGCCGACAGCGGCTCGCCGGCAGCGAAGCTGGCCACGGCCTTCACCTGGACCAACGAAGACCAGAATTCCGTGGCCAAGGATATTCAAGGTGGCATGAAACCTGACGCGGCCGCCAAGAAGTGGGTCGATGCGCACGGCAGCGTCGTGGACGGCTGGTTGAAATAGATCGGTATATCCGAGTGACGTGTGGGTCCACCCGGCGACGGGGCGGACCCTCGCGTCGCCGGCATCGTACGGGGTAAAACGCCACCATCCGCTCGGCTTTAGTCAGCGATGTCCTCGGCCCAAAGTTCCGGATGGTCGCGTTGGAAGCTGCGCATCATGTCGATGCAGCGCTCATCGTCCAGGACCACCACCTCCACTCCGCGGGCGCACGGTGCGAGCGTGGACTACAGCACCGTATCGCGGTAGCTTTTTTGCCTCAAATGCCGGATCGGTCATCTGCCTTCTCCTTGCTCGTGATGCGCAACATTTTTCGTCCAGCAGTCACGCCATGCCGTCAGCGCAGTCGTGAAGCGTGCACGTGATGCGGGAGGGCTGCGGCTAGCCGAACGGCCAGATGCAATCCAGCCATCTTGCCCGTGCCGCGAGGATCTCCGCCCAGCAACTCGAATATCCTGGTGAGCCGATTGTGCATGGACTGGCGCTCCAGAAACAGCATCCGGGCCGCTTCCGCCGTATTACAGCCGGTTACGAGCCACTGGTCGAGGGTTTCCAGGAGCCTGGTACCCCGGCGTTTATCGTACTCGAGTAGTTCGCCGACCAATTCCTGGGTCAGGTGGGCCACAGTCAACGCCGGCAGCGCACCGGCGGCCAGCCGCTCCACCACAAAGTTTTCGCTGTCCCACAGGTTATTGCCGACCTTGGACGCCGGACCTAGGGAATGCGCAAGCTTGGCCTCGCTCAAGGACCAATGCGCCAAGGTGGCATCGACGACCGTTGGGCCCATGACCCCAGTGACGGCAATTTCGGCGAGCTCCTTCTCCAATGTCTCCAGTATGCTGAACCGTCGCTGCCGGGTCCCTGCGTTTCCCAACGGGATCAGGGCATAGACGTTTCCGCCCTCCTGATAGGTCCGCACACCGGGGCAGCACCGACGCACCGCGCGTTCCGCGCTCCCCTGGATATTGGCCAGACCTATCCTCCGGAACTCCATCATCAGCACGGACTGGTCGGTGGGGAATCCGGCTATCGCGCAAAACTCCTTCACCTGCGCCGCCCCGGAACCATCCAACACCGCCCGCATCAGGGTCGTGTCCGCGACCTGGGACAGCGTCGGCTGGTAACGCTGCGACAGGGCCAGAGCCAGCGTTCCGCTGAGCCGCTCACCGATGGTCCGGAGCACGGCAGCGTCGCTGCTGGCCCGGCGGTGGATGGCCAGTTTCGCAGTCGCGATGCCACCGATGAAGATTTCCACCTCAGTGAGTTCGGCCTGTTCCATCGGCTCACCAGCCGTTTCCAGAACGGCTCCGTGCAGATCCATCAGCACCACCTGCGTCTTCAGCGATTTCGCCAGGAGGTCCATCAGCGTCGACAAGGTGGCGCCGGAGGCCAGCGCTTCCATCAACTGCTGGGCTATGGAGTCGGCTGTCTGCAGGGCGGCAATCTGCTTCGAGACGATGCGTCGGTTAATGTCTTCGGCCACGTCCACGAACGGGACAACTGATTGAAACTCGATGAGGGGCAGGGATGATTCTTCGGCGGCCTGAACCAGTTCCGGCGAAAGCTTACGGCTTAATCCGGCCGTTTCGATGACAAGGGCGCTGATGTGCCGCTCGGCCAGTCGGCGGATGTAGTCCTGCTGTGCAGCTGGCTTAAGTCCCAAGAGAGCTGCTCCTCCCGTCAGCAGAAGCTCTTCCCCGCGCAGGAGCGGGGCGATTTGCAGCACCTCACTTGAATGGACCCAGCGGACCGAGTTCACCGCGATCATCTCCTTGCCAGCGCGGATACGCGGGCGGCCCGCGCGCACGAGTTCGTTGTCCAGCACCTCAGCCAGAGGAAGCATCACTCATTCCCTTCGTTAGCCGCAGGCGGCTTGAAAACAGCCCGGCGATGGACACTGTGTCAAGTTCCATCGGAGGCAATGTGGACACTTGTAACATATCATGTGGTGTCGATCACACGTAAACTTCTGCAGGGACCTTCAATCAGCGGCGGAAAGAGTAACCAGTGAAACAAAGATCGGCGACTAAATCTGAAGACGCCACCCAGGAAGTAGAAGACATTCTCCAGCCAGTGCCGGAATCGGCGCGGACTACAAAACTCTCGGGTCAGTTCTGGATCTGGGCAGGTGCCAATGTGGCCCCCATCAACTGGATCCTCGGCGCACTGGGAATCCAATTGGGGCTCGGCCTTTCCGATACGCTCTTCGTGCTCATTGTCGGAAACCTGATCGGCATGCTGGGTTTCGGCTTCTTCGTCATCTTGGGCCAGAAAACCGGTGCCACAGGGATGTTGCTCTCCAGAGGCGCCTTCGGGCGCCGGGGCGCCTACCTGCCAGCGGCAATCCAAGCCACGATTGCCATCGGATGGGCGGCTGTGAATACCTGGATCATCCTGGACCTGGTCATGGCCCTCTTCGCACTGATCGGTTGGGTGGACCCGGCGGCTTCAAATTTCGGCTGGCGCATCGGCACAGCCGGCGTCATCATGAGCATCCAGGTCATTATCTGCTACCGCGGTTACCACGCCATCGCCAAGTTTGAGCGCTGGACGATGCCGCCCACGATCGTGGTCCTCATCGCCATGTCCATCCTCGCGTGGACACACTTGAACATCGATTGGTCCTACGCAGGCCCGGCAGGAGAAGTCCTCACCGGAATGCCCCGCATCGCCGCGATGTCCGGCGTCATGACCGCCATCGGGATCGGCTGGGGAATTGGCTGGTTCACCTACGCACCGGACTATTCGCGGTTTGTGAGCAAGAAAATACGACCGTCGAAACTGTTTACTGTCAGTGTGCTGGGCCAGTTCCTGCCGGTCGTTTGGCTCGGCATCCTGGGCGCCAGCCTCGCCACCAAGAACGGAAGCGCGGACCCGGGGGCTCTCATCGTGGAGAATTTCGGCACGTTTGCCATTCCTGTCATCCTGCTGGTCATCCATGGTCCGATCGCCACCAACATCATCAACATGTACACCTTCGGTGTCGCGGTGCAGGCGCTCGATGTCAAGGTGTCCCGCAAGAAACTGTCCATCCTGGTCGGCGTCCTTTCTATGCTCGCCGTAATCGGCTTCATGTTTGCCCGCAACTTCGGTGAATTGCTGGACACTTGGCTGATCGCGATAGTGGCGTGGGTTGCCACCTGGGGGGGCATTATGGCCGTGCACTATTTCGTCTTTGAACGCCGGCACAAGAACTTCAGCTATCTGTTCCTCCCCCCGGAGAAAACCCACCTCAAGGCGTTCAATCCGGTCGCATTCATCGCATTCTTCGCCGGGATCGTGATGACCTGGATGTGCATGTACGGCGCGATCCCCGCCCTACAGGGACCCATCGCCACAGCCTTGGGCGGAATCGATTTTTCCTGGTTGGCCGGCACCATCACCTCCGCGGGCCTATATTTCGCGCTCGGCTACCCTCGCTTCCGCAGGCGCATCCGGGCAGGTGTGCCCTTAGGCGTCCGCCTCGACCTACAGGACGATGCCGTGCTGGCAGAGCATGGCGATGCCTGCGCGGAGAAAATCCCGGAACCCGTGGCCTGAGCCCGCACCTCCGCTGCGGCGGCCATTTCACCCGCCGCAGCGTTCGTTTTTTGCACGCCGCACCCACCAAGGAGCACCACCATGGGCACGTCAGTATTTCTGGAAGACCTGGACGCCTTCGCCTACCGCAAGGCTTTGGCGTCCGGGGAGGCAATTGTCCTCATCCCTGTCGGGTCGCTGGAGCAGCACGGGCCGCATTTGCCGCTGGGGACGGACACAATCCTGTCCACGCATTTCGCGCAGGCGGTGGCCACGCGACTGGGGGCGCTCGTTGCCCAGCCCATCGCCTACGGCTACAAGTCCCAGCAAAAGTCCGGTGGCGGCAACCACCTCTGCGGCACCACCAGCCTCGATGGTGCCTCGCTTATTAGCGTGGCGCGCAACCTGGTTAAGTCCTTTTTGAACCAGGGGGTCCGGCACGTGGTTTTCGTGAACGGGCACTTCGAGAACTACCAGTTCCTCTATGAGGGGATCGACTTAGCCTTGGAGGAACTCGGGATCGGACCGGGCGCGAAGCCAAGCGTGCTGCTGCTGTCCTACTGGGACTTTGTCGCCCCGGACACGCTGGCTCAGGTCTACCCCGACGGCTTCCCCGGGTGGGAGATCGAGCATGGCGGGGTTCTGGAGACCTCGCTCATGCTCTACCTAGAGCCGGCCAGAGTGGCCATGGACCGTCTTGTCGATGGTCCGGCCGCGGTGCTGCCGCGGTTTGACCGACTCCCCGTGGTGCCGGACCGCACGCCCGCCACTGGCTGCCTGTCCTCAGCAGCCGGGTCGAGTGCGGCCAAGGGTGAACTGCTCCATGACCAGGTGGTTGACGATCTGGCCATGGACCTGGCCAGCGAACTGGTTCTCGAGCCCGCAGGTGTGCCGGCCTAGCGGCGCCCTTTCCTGTCCGCGGCGCAAATATCCGCCCTGCGACGTCGGTGCCGCAACCAGATACTTCCGGCCGCGGCGCGGTTTTCGTAGGCAATCGGCAAACGCAAGCCGTGATCCCTTGACAGTGATCCGCACCACACATAGTCTGGTGCAACAGCGTTGCATTCAATGCAACCCCAAAACCTTTTGGTGGACTTCATGACTAATCACAAATCCTCAAGTGTCGGGCGGTCGGCAACTGTGTCTGCCGCGGGCGGGTCGACGAGCGTGACTGAACCAACTACCCCGCAGGCACCCCACACCATAGATCCAGGCATTCGCCGCCGGGTCATTGGTGCCAGTTTCATCGGCAACTTCGTCGAATGGTTCGACTACGCCGTCTATGGCTACCTGGCCGTCACCATCGCCGGGGCATTTTTCCCCGAGGCGGACAAGCAAACAGGTCTGCTGCTGACCTTCGGACTGTTCGCGGTATCCTTCTTCGTTCGCCCCTTGGGAGGATTCGTTTGGGGTCACATTGGCGACAAGGTGGGCCGCAAGAACGCCCTGTCGCTGTCTATCCTGATCATGTCCGCCGCCACGTTCGCGATCGCCCTCATCCCGGGCTACAACGCCATCGGCATCTGGGCGCCCATTACCCTGTTGGTAGTGCGCGTTGTGCAGGGCTTCTCCGCCGCAGGCGAATATGCCGGAGCCTCGGCCTTTCTGGTCGAATACGCTCCGCCGAACCGTCGCGGCCTGTACGCCGCGGTGGTCCCGGCCAGCACTGCCGCGGGCCTGCTCCTGGGCTCCTTGCTTGCCGCGGTCCTATCTCTGACCCTCAGCCCGGATCAAATGAACGGATGGGGATGGCGGCTACCGTTCCTGCTGGCCGCCCCGATGGGCCTGATCGGCCGCTACATCCGCGTCAAGCTCGAGGACACCCCTGCATTCCGGGCCTTGGAGAATGAAGATGATGTTATCAAAGCCCCGGTCATGTCACTTTTCAAGAACCACTGGAGGTCCCTGTTGCTGGCCGTGGGCGCTGTGCTGCTCAACGCCGTGGGGTTCTATGTGATTCTCAGCTACATGCCCACCTACCTCAGCACGGAACTGCACTTCGGGGCGACGGAATCCTTCCTGGCCACTACGATCGCCCTGCTGACCTACATTGGCTTCATCTTCCTCACCGGCCTCGCCTCGGACCGCTTCGGCCGCAAACGGGTGCTCATCACCGCTTCGATACTCTTCGTTGTTCTCACCGTCCCGCTTTTCATGCTCCTGGACACCGGAAGCTTCGCTGTGATCCTCGTCGTGCAGATCGTGCTCGGCGCCATGCTGACGCTCAATGACGGCACCCTTCCGAGCTTCCTGGCCGAGTTGTTCCCGACCAGGGTCCGCTACAGCGGCTTTGCAGTGAGCTTCAACCTCTCCAACGCCATCTTTGGCGGCACTGCCCCGTTTGTGGCAACGGCGCTGATCGCCATGTCCGGATCCAAACTGGCACCGGGCTGGTACCTGATGGCGGCAGCCGTCGTCTCGCTGATCGCGGTGGCCTGTGCCAAGGAAACTTCCAAGGCCCCTCTTCAGGCGAAGTAGCCACACCTCCCGATTCTCCCCTCAGTTTCACAACGCACTATCTATAAGGAGCAACAATGAGCATCAGCACTCCCGTCAACGCCACCTCGGTATCCGAGCTGGAACGCCTCAAGGTCCTGCACAACGGCGAGAAGGTGCAGTTGACCTTTTCCAACGCCGAAATGGAGCGGCGGATTGCCGGTCTTCGGGAAATCATGGCAGCGAAGGAGCTCGATGCCGTTGTCCTGACCAGCTACCACAGCATCAAGTACTACTCGGACTTCCTCTTCACCTACTTCGGCCGCTCCTACGCCATGGTGGTCACTGCTGACGACACCGTCACCGTGACGGCGAACATCGATGCGGGCATGCCGTGGCGGCGCAGTTACGGCGACAACGTGGTCTACACGGACTGGCGCCGGGACAATTACATATTTGCGATCCAGGAGGCCCTTCGCACCCGCGGTGTTAACGTCCGCCGGCTCGGCGTCGAGGACGACTCCCTGCCGTTGGATATCCGCAACAAGATCCAGGCCGCCTTCGGCGGTGCCACCCTGGTGGACGTGGCACAGGCCGCCATGCGCCAGCGCATGATCAAGTCCGCGGAAGAAATCGCCGTGATCAAGCACGGTGCCCGCATCGGTGATCTGGGCGGCGAAGCCATCCGCAACGCCATCAAGGTCGGCATTACCGAGTATGAGGTCGCCCTGATCGGCACTGAAGCCATGGTGCATGAAATTGCCCGCACGTTCCCCGACTCCGAGATCCGCGATACCTGGGTCTGGTTCCAGTCCGGCATCAACACCGACGGTGCCCACAACTGGGCCACCACGCGCAAGCTGCAGGAACACGACATCCTGTCCCTGAACTGTTTCCCGATGACCAGCGGCTACTACACCGCGCTGGAGCGCACCCTGTTCCTGGGCGAGCCCGATGCACGCTCTTTGGAACTGTGGAACGTCAACGTCGAAGTCCACAAGCGTGGACTGGAACTGATCAAGCCCGGCGCCGTTTGTAAAGATATTGCCGCCGAGCTCAATGAGATCTACGTGGACCGCGGCCTGCTCGCCAACCGGACCTTCGGTTATGGGCACTCCTTCGGCGTCCTGAGCCACTACTACGGACGCGAAGCGGGCCTGGAACTGCGTGAAGACATCGATACGGTGCTTGAACCGGGCATGGTGGTTTCGATGGAACCGATGATCACCGTGTTGGACGGCCAGGCAGGCGCCGGCGGCTACCGCGAACACGACATTCTGGTGGTCGGCACGGACGGCGCGGAGAACATCACCAAATTCCCGTTCGGTCCTGAGCACAACATTGTGGGAGCCTAAGACAGGAAACTAGGCGCAGGCCGGTCTGGACAGCAGCGCAGTCCGGACGGCAGCGCAGCACGAATCGACCGGTACATGCGGCGCCACGTTTCGGTGGCGCCGCATTCGGCCGGTAAATTCAAAGGGGAAGTCATGACTACCACCGCAATCCGGGATTCCGCCGAAGGCGAAGGCCGTGGAAGCTCCGTCATTGTCAACGCGATTGCGGTCCTGCGATGCTTTTCCACGGAGGAACCACTGCTGGGCGTCACGGAGATCGCCTCCCGGGTCGGCCTGCACAAGAGTACGGTTTCACGCATCATGGCAACCTTTGAGGCCGAAAACCTGGTGCGTCAAGATCCAGAAACACGTCGCTACACTTTAGGACTGGGCCTGATCGCGGTCGCGGGCCCTCTGTTGGCAGACCTGGAGGAGCGGCGCGTCGCCTACCCCGTGCTGCAGGAATTGACCGAACGGACCGGTGAAACCAGTGCGCTGATGGTCTGGGATAACGATGAATCCATGTGCGTGGAGCAAATTGCCAGCCGCCATCAGGTCAAGCACACCACTCCCTTGGGCACCCGTTACCACGATTGTTTCAGCTCATCAATCCAGGTCTTTCTGGCGCACGAACCCGTTGAACGGGCGCGCAGCCTGCTCACCAACGGGACTATTACCTTCCCGGGAATGGATGACGAGGCCCTGGAGGCCTACCTGATCCGGCTCAAGGAGACGTCCGCCCGAGGCTACGCCACCAACTATGGAGAGACGTCCGTGGACGAAGCCAGTGTGGCCGCCCCGGTTTTTGATCACCGCGGGAATGTCGTCGCCGCGGTGTTGATACCCGCCCCGAGATTCCGCGTCTCGATCGAAACGCTGCATATCCTCGCCGCCGCCTGCACAGATGCCGCAACTAAAATCACTACCCGGCTCGGCGGCGTCGTTCTCCGCGGTTGAAAATTCACACCCGCCCACATGGTCGGGCTGCCGGCCACAATCGAAAGGGCCCTAACACCACATGATTGAACATTCCGGCGAACATGCCTTTGACTACCGGCTGCACGGCGGCTCTCCGGTCCGCATGCAGTGGCTTTTCTTCGACCAGTCGAACCTTGGGATTGCCGTCCAAACCTGGGAGCTCCCGCCCGGCGGCTGCGAAGGAATGCATGCCCACACGGACGACGATATGGCACTCGAAGAAATCTATATTGTCACCGAAGGAACCGGGCAGATGGAGGTCAGTGGTGAGACATTCGACATCTCTGCTGGGGACTCGGTATTGGCCAAAGTGGGTGCCAGCCATGACCTGCGCAACACCGGTACCGGTCCACTGAAACTCGTGGTCGTTTGGGGAGCGCCCGGAGCCTCGGATTTTTCGGGTTTTGGCTCAGCGCAGCTGGCCCGACAAGTGAGGCAAACCACACCATAGCTGACTGCATGGTAACTCCTTACCGGAGGCCAGCGAGAGCACTGGGTCCGGAATTTACCGGACGCGGCCGGCGCGCCGTCTCAGGACCGCCAGCGCGTCATCCGGCGTTTCGACCAGATGCAGGTGGCCTTCCATGGGCCGCCCCTTGGCCAGCAGCTGGAGCAGTGGCCAGACGGGAAGGGTGTTTTCCCAGTACTCCTGGCCGACCAAGATCATCGGTGCCACCGCTTCTGGCGCGGCATAGTAGTTTTCACAAGCGTCCTGGAAAATTTCCTGCACGGTTCCGGCGGCCCCCGGAAGGAAAACAATGCCACCCGTGCAGCGGCTGAGCAGCACCGCCTCCCTGATCGAATTGGCAAAAAACTTCGCTATACCGGTGGCAAAAACGTTGGGCGGCTCGTGACCGTAAAACCACGTCGGAATGCCCAAGTTGGCCGTTCCGGAAGGATAACGATCGACGACGGCGAGGGCAGCAGCTGCCCACGCCGAGACCGATGGACGGAACCCCGGGACCGCCGCCAGGGACTCCAGCGCACCGTCCAGATCGCCGACGACGTGCGCGGAGAGGTACGCGCCCAGATTCGCCGCCTCCATGGCGCCCGGTCCGCCGCCGGTGGTGACCACAAATCCCGACAGCGCCAGCAGCCTGCCAAGGCGGGCGGCGTCGTCGTACTCCTTGCTGCCGCGAACTGCCGCGTGCCCACCCATCACGCCGACCAGTTTCCGCCCGGCCGACGGCCCGCTGTGCGCGGATGAATGGTCCGGCACGCTGTTGCCGAGGAGTCCATCGAGCGCATCGCCGATCGCATGGTCGTGCATTGCCGTGGCAAGGGTGGCATCCAGCCCGGGATGCGCACCGGACCGTAAGGTCCACTGATAGATGCGGGCATCCAGCGTCTGCTCATAGGTGCTGGTCTTCACACCGGCATACAGTTCCGCTCCGGTGTAGAGGCGGCCCCGGTACGAGTCGAAGGGAATTCCGGGAAGGAAGGGAAAAATCAAGGCACCGCGTGAGCGAAGATCCGACTCCGCGCCGGCGGCGAAGCTGCAGCCGAGAAACACCGCACCGGCCGCGTCCATTCGGGCCAGGACCGGGGTGCGGCCACGCAGATCGAGGGACTGCAGGTGCCAGCCGTGCATACTCGTGGCACCTGCTTCCACCAGTTTGTCGAATCGAAGCAGGTCGGCAACTTCCATGCTGCGGGGTTTGGACGAGATCGGAGCATTCACCGGTACAGCCTACTGGCAGTCCGCGGGGATCGTGGCCGTGCCGACCATGTCCTGACCCTGCAACGCGAAACCCCCGCCGTCCGGCCGGAAACGGCGGACAACGGGGGTTGGCGTGCGGTGGCCGCGCTCGGCCCGGGGTAAATCAGAGGGCGGCGTAAACCTCGCGCAGCAGGGCGGCCGTCTCGGAGGGCGTTTTGCCGACCTTGACTCCGGCAGCTTCGAGAGCTTCCTTTTTGGCCTGCGCCGTGCCCGCGGAGCCGGAGACGATGGCGCCGGCATGGCCCATGGTCTTGCCCTCGGGCGCAGTGAACCCGGCAACGTAGCCCACAACCGGCTTGGTCACGTGGGCCTTGATGTACTCGGCAGCGCGCTCTTCTGCATCGCCGCCGATTTCACCGATCATCACGATGGCCTTGGTGTCCGGATCCGCCTCGAAGGCGGCCAAGGCATCGATGTGCGTGGTCCCGATGACTGGGTCTCCGCCGATGCCGATGGCGGAGGAGAAGCCCAGGTCACGCAGTTCGAACATCATCTGATAGGTCAGGGTGCCGGACTTGGAGACCAGGCCGATCGGTCCCTTGCCGGTGATGTTGTTCGGCGTGATGCCAACCAGAGCCTCCCCGGGGGTGATGATGCCGGGGCAGTTCGGCCCGATAATGCGGGTGACCTGATTCCCGGAAGCGTCAACCTTGGACTGGGCCAGTGCCCAGAACTCAGCCGAGTCCTGGACGGGCACGCCTTCGGTGATGACAACGACGAGCGGCACGGATGCCTCGATGGCCTCCACGACCGCGTCCTTGGTGAAAGCCGGGGGAACGAACACGATGGAGACGTCGGCGCCCGTTTGGGCGACGGCTTCTGCGACCGTGCCGTAGACGGGCAGCTCAACAGCGCCATGCCTGACGGTGGTGCCGGCCTTGCGTGCGTTCACGCCGCCTACAACCTGGGTCCCGGCTTTGAGCATCAGGGCGGTGTGCTTGGTGCCTTCGCCGCCGGTGATGCCCTGGACGATGACCTTGGAATCTTTGTTCAAGAAGATAGACATGTCTGCAAACCTCTACTTCGAAGCGTTGGCGAGCTCGGCAGCCTTGTCGGCGCCCTCGTCCATCGTGGCGGCCAGGGTGACCAACGGGTGGTTGGCCTCGTTGAGGATGCGGCGGCCTTCCTCGACGTTGTTGCCGTCGAGGCGGACTACCAGCGGCTTGTTCGCGGCGGAGCCCAGCTCGGCCAGTGCACCAACGATGCCCTTGGCGACGGCGTCGCAGGCGGTGATACCGCCAAAGACGTTCACGAACACGCTCTTGACCTGCGGGTCGTTGAGGATTACGTCCAGGCCGGCAGCCATGACCTCGGCGGAGGCTCCACCGCCGATGTCCAGGAAGTTGGCGGGCTTGACGCCGCCGTGGTTCTCGCCGGCATAGGCGACAACGTCAAGGGTAGACATGACCAGGCCGGCGCCGTTTCCGATCACGCCTACCTCGCCGTCGAGTTTGACGTAGTTCAGGTCCGCTGCCTTGGCCTTGGCCTCGAGCGGGTCGGCCGCTGCGGCGTCCTCCAGGTCAAGATGGCCCGGGTGGCGAAAGTCGGCGTTCTCGTCCAGGGAGACCTTGCCGTCCAGGGCGAGGATATCGCCGGCACCGGTGCGCACCAGTGGGTTGACCTCCACAAGCGTTGCGTCTTCTTTCTTGAAGACGTCCCACAGCTTGATGATCACGGCGGCGACCTTCGGGGCCAGCTCCGCGGAGAACCCCGCGGTCTCAACGATCTCGTTGGCCTTGGCCTGATCGATACCGATTTCCGGGTCCACGGCAACCTTGGCCAGCGCATCGGGGCGCTCGACGGCCAGGACCTCAATCTCCACGCCGCCTTCAACTGAGCACATGGCCAGGTAATTGCGGTTGGCGCGGTCCAGCAGGACGGAGAAGTAGAACTCCTCGGCAATGTCTGCACCCTGGGCGATCATGACCGTATTGACGGTGTGGCCTTTGATATCCATGCCGAGAATCGCGGAGGCATGCTCGAACGCTTCATCAGCGGTCTTTGCAACCTTGACGCCGCCGGCCTTTCCGCGGCCGCCAACCTTTACCTGAGCCTTGACGACCGTGACGCCGCCAATTTTTTCGGCTGCCTCTTTGGCCTCTTCCGGGGTGTGCGCCACGATGCCGGCAAGCACGGGAACACCGTGCGCCTCAAACATATCGCGCGCCTGATATTCAAACAGGTCCACAGGTTGCGTCCTTCTACGTCGAAGTAGTGTTTATTTCATTCTTGCGACTGCGGAGCGCCCGGCCTGCTCGTCCGGAGACGGATTACAGACCTGCTGCCCCACTGGAATTTTAGTCCAGGGCTGCGGTCCACCAATACAGACTACCCGCTTCGTGGGAAAGCACACACGGACCGCTGCCCGAGGCCGCCGCCGGAGCCTGCGGGCGTCAGTGCACCTTGGTCAGCGGCGCGTAACGCAGCAGCAGGCGTTTCTCGCCGACGTCGAACTTCACCTTCGCGACCGTCTTGTCTCCGGCGCCCTCCACCGAGAGAACCGTGCCGTTGCCGAAGCTGGTGTGATTGACCTTATCGCCCACGCAGACGGCAACCACCTCCTTCTGCGGCTGCACCCGGCCGGCGACGCTGCGGGCCGAAATACTCGGCGGGAGCTGCCCGGAGTCCCGGCCGCCTACTGAGCTGCCCGCTCCCCAGAAGGAGCCGCCGTAGCGGTTGGCACCGAATCCCTCGGAAAAGCCACCCTGGGACATGGTCCGGACAGTGCCTTCGCGCTTCCATTGGATCAGCTCGGCCGGGACTTCCTCAATAAACTGGCTCGCCGGGTTGTACTGGCTCTGCCCCCAGAGACTGCGGACTTCCGCCCGGGTCAGGTACAGGCGTTTGCGGGCACGGGTCAGGCCCACATACGCAAGCCGGCGTTCCTCCGCCAGTTCGGCCGGATCCGAGGCAGAGCGCGAGTGCGGAAAAATCCCGTGTTCCATCCCGGTCAGGAACACCACGGGAAACTCCAGGCCCTTCGCGGTGTGCAACGTCATCAGCGTGACAACGCCCAGCCGCTTGGCTTCGGCCACCGCCGCTGCCGCTTCTGCAGCAGTTCCTCCCGGGGCATCCGGGATCTGGTCGGCGTCCGCGACCAGGGAGACCTGCTCCAGGAACTCGCCGAGGGTTCCCTCCGGATGATCCCGCTCGTATTCGCGCACCACGGCAACCAATTCCGCGAGGTTCTCCACCCGTGACTCATCCTGGGGATCCGTACTGGCGCGCAGACCGGCCAGGTATCCGGTCTGCTCCAGCACTGCTTCCAACGCCGCGGCCGCACCGGATCCGGCGGCCACCACGGCCAGATCATCCATTAACTTCACAAATCCGGTCACCGCATTCACACTTCGGGTGGCCATCGCCGGGGCCTCATCGGCCCGCCGCAGGGCGGCCATGAAGGAGATCCGGTCCCGTTGCGCCAAAGCGGCCACCGCGCCTTCGGCCCGATCCCCGATGCCCCGCTTTGGCTCGTTGACAATACGCCGAAGGTTTATGTCGTCATCGGCATTTACCAGCACGCGTAGATAGGCCAGAGCGTCCTTGATTTCCTTGCGTTCATAGAACCGTGTGCCGCCCACCACCTTGTACGGAAGTCCCACCCGCAGCAGAATTTCCTCGATTGAGCGCGACTGCGCGTTGGTGCGGTAGAAAATCGCTATGTCGCCGGGTCGAAGCTCCGTTGCGTCCTGCAGCCGGTCAATCTCCTCCGCAATGAATCGTGCTTCCTCGTGCTCGTTCTCCGCGACGTAGCCAACAATCTTCTCGCCGTCGCCCTCCGCGGTCCAAAGCCGCTTTTCGGGCCGGTTCGGGTTCCGCGAAATCACTGCGTTGGCGGCGCTGAGGATGTTTTGCGTGGACCGGTAATTCTGCTCCAGCTTGATGGTCTGCGCGTTCGGGTAGTCCTTGGCGAACTCCACGATATTGCGGATATCGGCGCCGCGGAAGGCATAAATGGACTGATCTGAATCCCCCACCACCGTCAGTTCCGCCGGGGACGGGGCCAGCACGCCGTCCTCCACCGGCAGGGTCAACTCGCGCACCAGCGCATATTGGGCGTGATTGGTGTCCTGGTATTCGTCCACCAGGACATGCCGGAAGCGCCGGCGGTAATAGTCCGCGACGCCCGGGAAGGCCCGGAAAATGTAGACGGTCTGGGCTATCAGATCGTCGAAGTCCATGGCGTTGGCCTGCCGCAACCGCTGGGTGTACCCCTTGTAGACCTCGGAAACCGCTTGCTCAAAGGGATCATTGTGGTTGGCCTCGGTCGAGTACTCATCGTCATCGATGAGCTCGTTTTTCAGCGCTGACATCTTGTGCTGGATCGCTTTCGGGGCGAACCGTTTTGGATCCAGGTCCAGTCCCTTGGCCACCAGCGTGATCAGCCGCAGTGAATCCGCGGAATCGTAAATGGAGAAATTGGAGTTCAGCCCCACGTTGCCGGCCTCGCGACGCAGAATCCGCACGCAGGAGGAGTGGAACGTTGAGATCCACATGCTCTTGGCCCGTTCACCGACCAGCGAACCAATCCGTTCGCGCATCTCCGCGGCGGCCTTATTGGTGAAGGTAATGGCCAAAATCTGCCCGGGATGTGCCTTGCCGGTAGCCAGCAGGTAGGCGATCCGATGGCTGAGCACCCGGGTCTTCCCGGATCCGGCGCCAGCGACGATCAGCAGCGGCGAACCGGTATGCCGTACGGCCAGTTCCTGCTCGGGATTGAGTCCAACGAGCAGATCCTCGGCGCTCGGCAGCGCTGGGGCAGAGGTGGACGCCTGGGGCGTGGGGCGAGGGTCAAACAACATATCCATGGTGATCTCAAGTCTAGGCGCTGCCCCTGACATGGACCTTCGCTGCGGGCTATAGCGCCGCGGACCGCAGCGCCGCAGCTACTTCCCGGACCGCCGTCGGACCGCCGCCAATACACCAATCCAGGCCATTGACCCGGACGACGGCGGTGGCCCCGCCTGCTGCCTGGACGATTGCTTTCCCCGGCAGCCAGTCCCACTCGGGGCAGCTGTGCTGGAACCAGCAGCCCAGCTGCCCGTCTGCTACGCGGCCCAGATCGCAGGACCCGGAGCCGAGCATGCGGATCGTGGCGGGCAGGATCGCGGCGGCATGCCACGGCATCGCTGCAGGCGGCTGCACCAGCCAGGACGGGTGAATGTAGGTGCCGGCGCTGAGCTGCCCAATGCTGGCATTCGACGGCGGCCGCAACAGCCGCCCGTTCAGCGTTGCCGGGTGGTCCACCCCGCCAAGCCAGAGTTTGTCCTCCTCCGGCTGATAAATTGCGCCCAGGAGCACGTTCGGATCCCAGGCCGCCCCCGGGCCGGCGTGTCCGTCGGGATGGACGCCGTCGGGATGGACGCCGTCGAGCCTTAGGGCCAGGGCCGAGCACCAGTAGCTGGATCCGCTGAGGAAATTGTAGGTCCCATCCACCGGGTCAATCACCCAGGTGCGGCCGCTTGTGCCCGCATGCGCTGCGCCTTCCTCCCCCAGGATGCCGTCCGCCGGGCGGCAGCGCAGCAGCTGCTCCACGACGAAACTCTCCGCCGCGCGATCGGCGGCTGTGACAACGTCGGACACGGACGTTTTCTGCTCGGCCAGCAGCCCGTCGGCACGCATCCGCCGCGCCAGTTGGCCCGCGCGGCGGACCAACGCCGCAGCCAGCTCAAGATCCGTGAGCGCAGGGTCAAAAGCAGCCGGGTCTAAAACGGCAGAATCAAAAACGGCGGAGCCAGAAACGGCGGGGTAGGTGGTGGCGGACTTATCGGATCGAGCGGATTCGGGGGCCATGGGCCCAGCCTACCGATTCTCTCTCCCACTCCGCGTGGATAATGGGGCTATGGCCAAAACTCCCGCGCAGCGCGCTGCCAAACACGGTGGTCCGGCCGCCAGCCCCACCCAGCCAGCCGTCGTCGCCCGTCCCGGCTCCCCGGCTGAGCTGGCCAAGGCTACCGGAAACGGCAACCTCCTTTTGCTGGCCGCCAGCGTGGCCACTGTGCTCCTTTTCTGGTATTTCCACCTCCTCACGCTCGAGCAGATGACCCAGCTCTCCAACGGCCAGCCCATGCCGGATTCCCTGTTTGGCGGGTTTGACCGGGCCTACATCCACCAGTTGCGCGGCTCGATGGATGCCGATGCACGGGGCCAGCTGCAGTTTGTGCATAAGACAGCAGGCACGCTGTTTCCGCTGGTTTTTGGATTTACCTGGCTCATCCTGATCGGGGTCAACGTCCGGCGGCCAGCCGTCCGGCGTGCACTGTGGGCCGCCCCGGCGCTCTTCGCCGTCGTGCAGCTGTGCGCGAACTTTGCCGTCGACGGCATGCTCGCGAGTGAGACGCTCGCCGGCGGTCAGGTTGCCTTGGCCAGCTTCCTGGTCGTCGCATCGTGGGTGCTGCTGCTGGTATCGCTGCTGGCAGGTGCCACGGCCCTCGTTCTCGGCTGGCGCAGAAAGCGCAACAGCCGCGGAAACGGTGCCAACGCTGGTGCCGGCGGCAGTCCAAGTGCTGGTGCCAACTCGCCCCGCGGCAGCTCTCCCAAGTGAAAGAACTCAGGCTACGGCGTGCTCCCGGACAGCCGCGCGAGCCTGCTGGGATCCGCGGGCCATCACCATGCCCACCACGGACAGCCCGATCGTGATGGGGTAGGCCATCAGGCGCTCCACCGTTCCGACTTCGAGGCCGGGACCCAGCGCAAACACCACGGTGGAGATCAGCGAGACCACACCGCTGAGCAATAAGAACGCGCTGATCAGCCGCCGCCGACGCCAAGTCCAGCCCAGTACCACCAGCGCCAAGCCACCCGGGATGAAGAAGAGCAGCGCACCGGTATAGTGCAGGCCGGAAATCGTGTCTTCCGGGACCAGCCCCACCACTATGGTGCCGAGCCCCGACACGCCAATCAGCACGCGTACGGCAACGGGCCACCCCGCGCGCTCGGTCGCCGGCGGCAGACTCGGCTTGCCGGCAACCCGGAAGAGCACCGAGCTCAGCAGCACCGCGCCGACGATCATTGCCAGGCCTTGAGCTATGAAGGAGGCGTCCATCAGCCGGTGCAAGGGCGAGCACACCGACCGGCCGTTGTATACCCCGCAATATTCGGCGCCCAGATCACTGATGACATTGAAACGTCGGCTGTAGGCGTGCGGACCAGCCCAAGCGGCAATGACCACCGCTTCGACAATGAAATACTGCAGAATACTGATCTTGGCCCACGCCCCGACGAGGGTTCGCATCCTGGCCAGCTGCGCGGTGGAGAGGACAGCCAGCGGCACCGCCGCCGTCGTTCCTTCTCTGTACGGCTCGGATGTGGGCTGCGAAACGGATTCGGTCACGGCTTCACTTTAGCGGTGGCCGCAGACATCGCGCGGGAACCGGTAAGGTAGTTTCCGCACCGGTTTGCGAATACGTTTCCAAATGGTGCGGGCGTGAGTAGCTCAGCAGGATAGAGCATCCCTCTCCTAAAGGGAAGGTCGCGGGTTCGAATCCCGCCTCGCGCACGTGGAGCCCGTGTCCGTCGCCGATCTGCGCGCCTATCTGGCCGGGAGCTGGCGTGTTAAGCGCACGCTGCTGGACCGTTCCAGCGGCACCCGCGGGTGCTTCGACGGGACGGTTCTGTTCGAGTCCGAGGACGGCGGGCTGGGGCAGCGTGAACGCGGCACCATCAGCTGGCCGACGCATACCGGTCCGGCCACGCGCGACTATCTTCTCCGCCCCGCCGCGGAGCCCGCGGCCCTGGACATCTACTTCCCCGACGGACGCTTCTTCCATACGCTGAATCTGTCCGCCGGCGAGTGGACCACCTTGCACAGCTGTGCACCGGACACTTACTACGTCACCTACCACGTAGTCTCGACCACGCGGCTCGATTACGAATGGACCGTCATCGGACCGGACAAGAATCTCCTGCTGACCACGTCGTTGTTCCGCAGCACCGGTTAGCTGACCGCAGCCGGCGCCTCAGGTCCGGTAAATCTGGACGACGGCGCGGCCCGGGTGCGCTCCGTGCCCTCACTGGTCGAGGCTGGAAACCCCTCCATCATGAAGCGCCGAAGCCTAAACCTTGGAGTCGTGCGCTTCCACGACGGCGGCCACAGCCTGCGCAAACTGCGTGTCATGCAGCTCCGCGTAGCGCCCACGAGCGGCCAGCAGGTCCTCATGCGTGCCCTGTTCCACGATACGCCCGGCCTCGATGACCAAAATTGTGTCCGCGGCCCTGATGGTGGAGAGCCGGTGCGCTATGACTATTGCCGTACGGTCCTGCAGCGCTTCCCCGAGCGCGGCCTGCACCGCGGCCTCGTTCGTCGAGTCAAGGGCCGCCGTCGCCTCATCCAAAATGACAACGGCGGGCTGCACCAGCAGCAGCCTGGCAATCGTCAGGCGCTGACGCTCGCCGCCGGAGAGCCGGTAACCGCGCTCCCCCACCACGGTGTCCAGCCCATCGGGCAGGGAGGTGATCATTTCCTTGAGCCGCGCGCGGCTCAGCGCATCCCAGATCTGTTCGTCGCTGGCGTCCGGTTTGGCCAGCCGCAGGTTGGAGCGGATGGATTCATGGAAGAGGTGCCCGTCCTGGGTAACCATGCCGATGCTCTGGCGCAGCGAGTCAAACGTCACGTCGCGCACGTCCGTTCCGGCGAGCCGGACCGCACCGGAATCGACGTCGTAGAGACGGGACAATAGCTGCGCGATGGTGGACTTTCCCGCCCCGGAGGACCCGACGAGGGCAATCGTCTGTCCCGGTTCAGCGCGGAAACTGATCCCATGCAGCACTTCCTCACCGCCTCGGGTATCCAGCGTGGCCACATCCTCCAGAGACGCCAGCGAGACCTTGTCCGCGGAGGGGTAGGCAAAGCGGACATCGTCGAACTCCACGGCTACCGGTCCACGGGGGATCACGCGCGCGTCGGGTTTTTCGGCGATCAGCGGTTTTAGATCCAAAATTTCAAAAACCCGGTCGAAGCTGACCAGTGCACTCATGATGTCCACCCGGGCGTTGGCCAACGCGGTGAGCGGCGCATAGAGGCGGGTCAACAGCAATGCCAGGACGACGACGTCGCCCGCGGCCAGCTGCCCGCGGATGGCGTAGTAGCCGCCCAGACCATAAACCAGGGCAAGGGCAAGCGAGGACACTAGCATCAGCGCGGTGAAGAAGACAAACTGCATGACGGCTGTCCGGACGCCGATGTCCCGCACCCGGGCAGCCCGTCCGGTGAATTCGCGGGATTCCTCCGCCGGCCGGCCAAAGAGCTTGACCAGGGTCGCGCCAGGGGCAGAGAAGCGCTCCGTCATCTGGGTGCTCATGTCAGCATTCAGATCCGCCGCTTCCTTGCGCATGCCCGCCAGCCGGGAGCCAAACCTCCGGGCCGGAATCAGGAAGACGGGCAGCAGGACCAAGGCCAGCACGGTCACTTGCCAGGACTTGCCGAGCATTACCACGAGCGTCAGAATCAGGGCCACGGAGTTGCTGACTATGCCCGACAGCGTGCCGCTGAAAGCCTGTTGCGCGCCGATCACATCATTATTCAGCCGACTGACCAGGGCGCCGGTCCGGGTCCGGGTAAAGAAGGCAATCGGCATCTTCTGCACGTGATTAAACACCGCGGTGCGCAGGTCCAGGATCACGCCCTCACCCAGGTTCGCCGAGATCCAGCGGATCACCAGCGAGAAGCCGGCATCCAGCACCGCGACCAGCGCGATCAGCAGGGCCAGGTTGATGACCACCTGCACATCGGAGCGGGCGATAATGGCATCCACGACCCGCCCGGCGAACAGCGGCGTGGCTACGGCGAGGACCGCGGACGCCACGGACAGCAGCACGAAAATCACCAGCCGGCCGCTGTACGGCCTGGCAAAAGCGAGTGTTCGCCTCGGGGTGTCTTTGGAGATCCCGCTGCCGCTCTTGTCCGAACGCATCGAGCTCCAGAGCGAGCTCCAGGCTGCGCCTTCCATACTCATGGTGGTTCCTTTGGTTTTGCTGTGTCCCGCACCGTATCCGAGAATCAAGCCTAGGGCCTGCAGCGTGCGGCAGGTTAACGTGGCCTGCATCAAAATGTCTTCACGGGAGGAAATAAGAGCTCTCCGTAAACGCGTTGACGCTGCTATGGTCGCAATCTGTGGCCGCGGACAGACACCTGGCCGCCTCATTCTTTCAAGAAGGACATCCTCATGAACCGCCGCCGTTTTGCCCTTGTTGGTTTGGTCGCAGCTTCTTTGGCTCTGGGAGGCTGCTCAACAGGCTCGGGCTCCAGCTCCGCGTCCGGCAGCACCGACACCTCGTTAAGCGACGTGACCTCCAAAGGTACGCTCGTGATCGCCACCGAGGGCACCTACAAACCCTTCACCTTCCATGCCGACGGTTCCGGCCAGCTGACCGGCTACGACGTAGAAATCGCCCAGGCCGTGGCGGCCAAGATGGGTGTCAACACGACGTTCCAGGAAACCCAGTTTGACGGGATTTTCGCCGGACTCGACGCCAAGCGGTTCGACATGATCGCCAACCAGATCTCCATCAACCCGCAGCGGAGCGCTAAGTACGATTTTTCCACGCCGTACACCGTCTCGCCGGGGGTTATCGTGACCAAGGCCGACGATAACTCCATCACCAGCTTCGGCTCTCTCAAGGGCAAGACCACCGCGCAGTCGCTGACCAGCAACTATTACACTCTGGCCCAACAGAACGGCGCAAATGTCCAGGCCGTTGAAGGCTGGGCGCAGGCCATTGCACTGCTGCGCCAGGGCCGCGTGGATGCAGTGGTCAATGACAAACTGACCTACCTTGATTACGCGAAGACCAATCCCGACGCAGGCCTGAAGATAGCTGCCGAAAGCCCGGACAAGTCCGAGAATGCCTTCGCCTTCCGTAAGGGCTCCACCGCATTGGTCAAGGCCGTGGACAAGGCGTTGGCGGATCTTCAGGCCGATGGGACACTGGCTAAAATTTCGCAGAAGTACTTTGCGGCGGACGTTTCCAAATGACCGCCCCGCTAAGCTAAGCGATGAGTGTTAACTGGGACTTGGTCTGGAGTTCGCTGGGGCCGCTGATCGGCGGCGCGATCAAAGGCACCATCCCGCTGACCCTCGCCTCCTTTGTGCTGGGTTTGATCCTGGCCCTGATCGTGGCGCTCATGCGGCTGAGCCGGAACGTGGTGCTGGCCGGCATTGGACGCTTTTATGTTTCAGTGATCCGCGGCACCCCGTTACTGGTGCAGCTTTTCGTGATCTTCTATGGCCTGCCGACCATCGGCGTCAGGCTGGATCCGTGGCCCAGTGCGATTATCGCTTTCTCGCTGAATGTGGGCGGCTATGCGGCCGAAGTGATCCGGGCCGCGATCCTGTCGGTACCGAAGGGTCAATGGGAGGCCGCGCACACCATCGGCATGTCCCGCGGGCAGGCACTGCTGCGGATCATTTTGCCGCAGGCCGCCCGAGTCTCCGTTCCGCCGTTGTCCAACACTTTCATTTCGCTGGTAAAAGATACCTCGCTGGCGTCGTTGATTCTGGTGACGGAGCTGTTCCGGCAGGCCCAGCAGGTTGCGGCCTTCAGCCAGGAATTCATGGCGCTGTATTTGGAGGCGGCCGCTGTGTATTGGGTGATCTGCCTGGTCCTGTCCACTGCACAATCACGGCTCGAAAAGAGATTGGACCGCTATGTCGCCCACTGATGAAGCACCGGTGCTCACGGTCAGAGGACTGACCAAGTCCTTCGGCAGCAACGCGGTTCTCCGGGGCATCGATCTGGACGTATCCAAGGGCAAAGTCGTGGCGCTGATCGGACCCTCGGGGTCCGGGAAGACCACCGTTCTGCGTTGCCTGAACGGACTGGAGATGCCCGACGGCGGTACCGTGGCCCTGGGCGGGAACGGAACCGGGGAGCTGCGGCTGGATTTTGGCGGCCGGATTTCCGGCGCGGACGCGGGTTCGCGCAAGGACGCGGGTTCGCGCAAGGACGCGGGTTCGCGCAAGGACGCGGGTTCGCGCAAGAGCGCGGTATCGGGAAAGAACATCGCCGCGCTCCGCGATCGCAGTGCCATGGTGTTCCAGCATTACAACCTCTTTCCGCACATGACGGTTCTGCAGAACGTCATTGAAGGACCGGTCAAGGTCCAAAAGCGGCCACGGGGGCTCGCCGTCGAAGAAGCCGAGCGGCTGCTGGCCCGTGTCGGCCTGCTGGAAAAGAAGGATGCTTACCCGTTCGAACTCTCCGGCGGCCAGCAGCAGCGGGTCGGAATCGTGCGCGCTCTGGCCCTGCGGCCCCAGTTACTGCTCTTCGATGAGCCGACGTCCGCCCTGGACCCGGAGTTGGTTGGCGATGTCCTGGGTGTCATCAAGGAACTCGCCGAAGAAGGTTGGACCATGGTGATCGTCACCCACGAGCTGGGTTTTGCCCGCCAAATGGCCGACGAAGTAATCTTCATGGACGGAGGCGTCGTTGTGGAGCGCGGCCCCGCATCGGAAGTTCTGCGCGAGCCTCAGCAGGAACGCACCCAGCAATTCCTCCAGCGACTGCTGCACGAGTTCTAGCCTGCCGCAGGGCACCGGACTTGCCCGGTCAGCGGCGGAAGCGCAGGGTGAGCAGCTGGAACGGCCGCAGCGTCAGCTGGACCGAATCCGGGCCCAGCGTAACACCCGGCACGGCGGCAACCGGAACTTCCAGCAGATCCGTGGCCTGCACCCCGAGAACAGGAAAGTTCGCAGTGATGAGCCCTACCGAACGTTCTCCCAGCGATTCATACAGCCGGACAATGACGTCACCCGAGCCGTCCTCGGCCAGCTTCACCGCTTCGATCACCAGCGCCGCGTTAAAAACAGTGAGCAGCGGGTCGGCGCCGTGCGCGCCCAGCACCAGACGTGGCTCCAGGTTGGTCCGGTAGCCTTCCTCCACAGCATCGGCTATCCCGGCACCGGGGCGGATAGTCACCGTCAGTTCGTGCCGGACCTGGTCGGTGAACGGATCCGGGCAGCGCGGCGCGCGCAGCAACGAGAGCCGGACCGTCGTCGTCGTGCCCTCCGATCCCGACACGCCCCCCGCGCGGACCGCCCGGGTCACGTCGTGTCCATACGTCGAACCGTTGGAGATGGCCACGCCGTAACCCGGCTCGCCGACGTGGATCCAGCGGTGCGCGCAGATTTCGAATTTGGCCGCCTCCCAGGAGGTGTTGCTGTGCGTGGGACGGTAGATGTGGCCGAATTGCGTTTCCGCGGCGGAGCGGTCAGCCCGCACATCCAACGGGAAGCTGAGCTTGAGCAGTTTCTCGCTTTCCTGCCAGTCCACAACGGTACTGATAACCAGCGACGGCGCGCCGGCGGCCAGCCGGATCCGTTGCGTTACCGGCGAGGAAGCGACGAGGCGTTCTACCACGACGACGGCGTCCCAGCCGGCGCGTTCGAGGGTCACCGAGCGGGCTTGTGCATAACTGGTGACATTGCGGCGGTAGAACTCGTCGATGTCCCAGGCGTCCCAGGCATTGGGAGTGTCGCGGTGCAGCTGAAGGTGGTTGCCGAAGCTCCCCGGGGCAATGGCCTCCCGACCGGTGGCATAGTCCATCAGAGAGGTCAGCAGTCCGTTGCCGTCCAGTACGGCCCGAATGATTCCGTTGTCCAAAATGTACCCGCCGTCCCGAGCTGTGACATCGACCGGCAATTCGGGGACGGATGCCGAGGTCGCCGCGAGCGCAGGAACGCCGGAACGCTCATGCGGGGCAGCATTCAGCAGGAATTCCGTCTCCCCCTCCCCGAGCAGAGCCCGTGCCGAGGCAGCGATGAGGGCTTCCAGATCACGGGCGACGGCGGCATAGTTGCGTTCGGCGTCCTGGTGGACCCAGGCAATGGCGCTGCCGGGCAGGATGTCATGGAACTGCTGGAGCAGGACCAGCTGCCAGAGGCGTTTGAGTTCCGCGGCCGGGTACTTTGCGCCGGTGCGCACCTGGGCCGTCGTGGCCCACAGCTCGGCTTCCCGGAGCAGGTGTTCACTCCTCCGGTTACCCCGTTTCATATTCGCCTGGCTGGTGTAGGTGCCGCGGTGCAGTTCCAGATATATTTCGCCCAACCAGAGTGGAGGGTCCGGGTACTCGGCCTGCGCCTGCTCAAAGAACTGTGCTGCGGTTCCCATCACCACGGTGGGTGAGCCCTCCAAATCCGATGACCGGTGCGCCGCCGCAATCATTTCGCGGGTGGGGCCGCCGCCGCCGTCGCCGTAGCCAAAGGGAACCAGCGACAAGGTGCCGCGCCCCTGCTCACGGTAGTTCCGCTGCGCGTGCGCCAGGTCCGCCGCGCCCAAGTCCGAACTGTAGGAGTCCACGGGTGGGAAATGCGTAAAGATCCGGCTGCCGTCAATGCCCTCCCAGAGGAAGGTATGGTGCGGCATCTTGTTCACTTGGTTCCAGGAGATCTTCTGGGTCAGGAACCATTTCATTCCCGCCGCCCGGGCGATCTGCGGGAGCGCTGCAGAATAGCCAAAGGAATCCGGCAGCCACGTCTCCTTGCAGTCAATGTCGAACTCCCGCCGGAAAAAATCCTTCCCCTCGACAAACTGCCGCGCCATCGCCTCCCCGCCGGGCATATTTGTATCCGACTCGACCCACATGCCGCCCACCGGAACAAACTGCCCGGCGGCCACTTTGGCCTTGATCCGGCCAAACAAGTCCGGGTAGTACTCCTTCATCCACGCCAGCTGTTGGGCGGAGGAACATGAGAAGAAGAAATCGGGGTGGTCATCCATCAGGGCCAGCACGTTAGCGAACGTCCTGGCACATTTACGGATGGTCTCGCGCACGGGCCACAACCACGCCGAGTCGATATGGGCATGGCCGGTTGCCACTACGCCATGCGCGGATGCGTACGCCGGTCTGTTGAGCACTCCGGCCAGCACGCTCCTGCCGACCAGGGCGGTGCCCGCGACGTCATCCGGGTCCATCACGTCCATCATGGTTTCGAGCGCACGCAGAATCTCGGAGCGGCGCGGCAGGTCCGTTGGCAGTTCAAGCATCAAGCCGCTGAGGGCAGCGACATCCTGGCACAGTTCCCAGACCTGCAGATCCCGCTCGGCCAGCACAATCGGCCCCAGCCGATACTGCGGCAGCGTGCCCGCCGTCGCCTTGTCCCCCAGGAGACTGGGGGCGAAGCTGAAACCCGCCGCCACGTCGGGATTGGCTGCCGCCTCTACGTAGAAGTCCACAGCCCTGCCAACGTCCGCACTCGCCGGCCCGGCCTCCGCGCCGCCGGCCTGCTGTCCGGCCTCCGCTGCGCCGGTACCGGCGAGTAACTCCAGCGCTACGTGCTGATTGCGTGGCGAGATGGCTTTCGCGATGGTTCCGTCCTGCCGCCAGGCGATGCCTTCGCACTGGAATCCGGGGAGCTCAGTGGTGAAACCCAGATCCACCACGACTTCCAACGCCGTGCCGGCCCTCCCCCACCCCGCCGGTACCAGTCCGGTGAGGTGCAGCCAGGTCGTGGACCAGGGCGCCCCCCATGCGGCGCCCGGTGCGACTGGAACGTACTCCCGCACTGTGGCCGGCGCCGTCGCCTCGCTGAACGGAACGGGCTCGCCGGGAACGGTCCAGCCGGTGACGGTCAGCGGGACGCTGCGGGTGTAGACGCCGGGCAGCAGCCGATCCCGGACAAAGCGGCTCAAGCGGGCCTCGGTCAGCAGTCTGTCATCCTGCACTGGATACTCCTCAATGGATGGATTGGTCGAGGACCCGTTCCGGATGACTGTAAACGTTCAGGCTGCTGCCCCGGCTGAACCCGACGAGCGTCAAAGAGGAGCTTTCGGCCAGTTCCACGGCCAACGACGACGGCGCGCTCACCGCCGCGAGGATCGGCACTCCGGCGAGGGATGCCTTCTGCACCAGCTCAAAGGAGGCCCGCCCGGAAACCTGGAGCACAGTTGAGTTCAGGGGCAGTCTGCCTTCCCGCAGGGCCCACCCCACCACCTTGTCCACGGCGTTGTGCCTGCCAACGTCCTCACGCAGACACAACAGTTCTCCCTTTGCACTGAACAAACCGGCGGCATGTACTCCGCCGGTCCGGTCGAAGAGTTTCTGCCGCTGCCGCAGCTTATCCGGCAGCGAAGCCAGCAGTTCCACCCCCACCAACGGCACCCCGGGCACCGGTGCGTCCGGCGCGAAGTGGGAAGATTTCCGCACGGCGTCAATGGATGCCGTGCCGCAAATTCCGCAGGAACTGGTGGTGTACACGTGCCGGGCCAGGCCCGTATCCGGCGGTTCAACATCCGGTCGCAGCTGGGCCTGGACCACGTTGAAGGTCTGCCGGCCGTTCTCGTCCTCGCCGGCGCAGAACCGCAGCGATACCAATTGACCTGGTTCCCAAATAACGCCCTCGGAGACGAGGAACCCTGCCACCAGGTCGAAGTCATCACCCGGAGTCCGCATCGTCACGCTGAAGGGCACGTCCCCCAGACGGATTTCCAGCGGCTCCTCCACCGCCAGGGTGTCCTCCCCATGATGTTCGGCCGCCCGGAAGATGGAAGCCGCCGGCACCGTTCCGTGCGTCGACGAGCCATGGGTCGCCGATCCTGCGCGTGCCGTCGCCGTCGACGTCGACATTCGGACTTTCGTCATTCGGACGCGTTGCGTCAGCCGTCCCATAGAGTCTCCTTATTGATCATGGCCGTTGCCACGGCAGCGGAATCGCGGTTATGGCCTCGCCCATTTTGGCGCCGTGCGGCGGCACCAGCATCACGCCGTCGGCCGCCGCCAGACCGCGCAGCATGCCCGAGTCCGCAAATTTTGTCGGAGATGCCAAGCCATAGACCAACCGGTACGGCAGCAGACGTGTCCGTCCCGGGCTTTCGCCAATGGGTGAACCACAGAATACCTCCCCTGTTACCGGCAGCTCACGGCTGCCGAGCCGGGCCAGCAGCGGCGCCGCAACGGTCAATAGGCCCATCATCGCCGCGAGCGGATTCCCCGGCAGGCCCACCAGCAACCGGCCGTCCGGGAACTCGGCCAGCAGTGTGGGGTGACCCGGGCGCATGGCGATCCCATCGATAACCATCGTGCCACCGAGCCCGGCCACGGCTGCCCGCAGAAAATCAGCGCTGGAACGGCCGGTGGCACCGGTGGTGATAATCACGTCGGCAGGATCGTCCACACTATCTTCGAGTGCAGCGGTCATTGCCGCCAGACTGTCAGCGACGCGCTGCTGTTCCAGCACCGCGCCCCCGAGCATGCGGACCACCGCCGCCAACTGCGGGGAGAAGGTATCGCGGACCTGTCCCGGTTCCGGCAATCCGGCGGAGACCACCTCATCGCCGGTGAAGATCAGCTTCACCGAGGGCTGCCCCAACACCTGGACCTCGTCCAGCCCGGCCAGCGCTGCTACGGCAATATGAACCGGGTTGAGCGTCTGGCCGCTGCGTACCATAACCTCCCCGGCTCTGGCCTCCTCCGCTGGCCTGCGGATGTGCTGGCCCCCCTTGGGCTCTCCTGGGCGAGCACTTTCGCTGAGCACCAGTACCGGCAGCCCGTCCGCATCCCGGCTCAACTGCCCCGACTCGCTGCGCAGCACGGCCTTGGTCCCTGCGGGGATCAATCCGCCGGTCACAACAGGGGCGGCCTGCCCCGAAGAAAGCCGGTGTCCGGTCTCCGCCAGAATCCACGGAGGGCTGCCGGCAACCGACCAGCCGTCCATGGCCGACGACGCATAGTGCGGAATGTCCTGCAGGGCTGTAATGTCCTGCGCCAGGATCCGACCTATTCCCTGATCGAGGGAGACCGAATGTGCCGGCAGCGGAACCACACAGTCGTAGGCCCTCGCTCGTGCCTCGTCCCAGCTGTACGGCAAACTCACCCGCGGGCCGGGGAGCCCGGACGCTGCCGGGAAGACGGACGATGCCGGGAAGACGGACGGTGCCGGCGCCGGTTCGGCACTGGGCATTAGACGGTCCCGTCGGCTTCGGCAGCTGCCATTTTCCCCGCAAGCTCTAGGGCCGCCCGCATTGCCGCCGCCTCGGGTGCCTGGCCGGAGCCGGCCGCCAGTCCCGCGGCCAGACCGGCGATGAAGGTGGTCAACGGAGCGGCCGGCCGCACCACGGCATGTGCCGCCTCGCCGGCGACCTTGAGGATGGCGTTGGTGTCGATCGACAGCTCGGCGATCTCAAAGCCCTGCAGCAGTGTGTGCACCCAATCCTCCAGCAACTCTTCCTGGCTCTTCATGACGGCTCCTGATGTGTGAATACGTTCAAACCGAGACCGCAGGCGCGGTTTTGGTTCACCTGGGTTAAATCTATACTGCGCAACGGGCTGACAGTCCTCCGTCAGCCGCCGTCGGCTGCATCCGGTGGACTGATGCCGGGGATCCCGTCAACGCCCAACCTCGCGGCGTCTGCCCAACTGTCGACATCCGCGGTACTGCCGGCGGGGACCTCCGTCCGAGCCACCTCCAGACTAGCAATCAGAGAGAAGAGCGAAGCATTCGCCAACGCTCCCGCCCGCCGCGCCCTGTCAATGGCATCGCTTAAGGCGGCTATGCGGTAGACGGCGGCCAGCGGCTGGTCCCGCCCCTGATCGGTGGCAAGGACACCATCGGCGGCTATGCTGCGGTCCAGTAGCGCGGGGAGCACCGCCGACACCCTGGGCATATCGCAGGCGAGCACCAGGACATAATTGCCTGATCCCGCCAGCGTGATGAGGCGGCCCAACCCCGCGGCGAGTGCGGCAGCAGGGCCGGAGAAAGCGGGCTCTTCGCGCACCAGGATCAGCGGTTGTTCGCTACGATTCTCCGTCGGAGTCAGCAGCGCCGTCCCGGCCGCCGCGCAGGGCCCGAGCAGGGAGCGCAGCTGTTCCGCAGGTCCCACCACGATGAGGGGAACATTTGACACGGCCCGCTGCCTTGACCGCAGCGAGTCCCCGACCGCCGCCACGGTTCGCGCCAGCAGGCTGACACCGCCGATCGTCAAAGCCGCCTTCGCCGTACCGCCAAGACGGGAAGACCGCCCGCCCGCAAGGACAACGGCGCCCGCGATGCGGGATTCCCCGAGGTGAGGACTGTTGGCTGCGCCAGTTTGGTCTTCATTACCGGGTTGCTTAGGCAAACCCGAGACGTTCCTCGCCGGCGCCGTCGTCGACCGTCTCAGTCTTCATTTGTGCCAGTCCGAGCAGCACCCCGGCTGGATCCACGATGTAACTGGCTCCACCTGCCGCGCCCTTATCGAAGCGCGGATAAACTATCTCACCGCCGTTGGCGACAACGGCGGCCATCGCCGCGTCCAGGTCGGGAACGGCGATCACGGGGGTGGCATGCGGATCACCGTCCTGGGATGTCATCAGCCCGGTATCAATACCCGGCGCGCCGCTGTGCTCAGACATCAGGTAATCCGGCGTTCCGAACGGCTGCGGATCCCAGCCGAAGGTTGCCTGCATGAAGGTTCGTGTGGCAGCCATATCAGGACTGTGAATCTCCACGAACGTGACTGGCTGAATCATGACGCCGCCCTTTCTCGAAGCTTCCCTCAGCTTACGCCGCCGACTCCTGCCGAAGGAATGGCATCCACTCCGGCACCGGCGTGTCCAACTCCTTGATCTGCCGGAAACCCGACCGCGGGGGCTCCGGGCTGACCCGTAGCTTCCAGCCCATTTTGGCGAGCGTATGGTTCCCCTTCAACCCGTTGCACCGCAGGCAACAGGCCACCAGATTCTCCCAGCTTTCCGTTCCGCCATGGGAGCGGGGCTCAATATGATCCACCGTAGTAGCGCTCTTCCCACAGTAGGCGCATCGATGCTCATCACGGCGCAGCACGCCACGCCGGGTGACCGGAGCGGCTTGGTTATACGGCAACCGCACGTAACGGGTCAGCAGGATGACGGAGGGGCGGCCCAGGATTTCGGTGGGGCCCACCACTGGATCATCACTTTCGGCCAGGACACTGGCTTTCCCCGAAAGGACAAGGACCAGCGCCCGGCGGAAGGTCACCACCGCCAGTGGTTCGTATCCGGCATTGAGAATGAGAGTGCGCATGCACACGCTTCTTTTCGGCAAAGTCCGTCACCGCTGCGACAGAGCCGGCTGCCCTCCGCTGGTTTTCGAACCGTGGATTCTACGGATAAGACTAAACAATGAGCAGCCGATTCGCCCAATCCGACGCGCATTAAATAGCTTCGGCCCCCGCCGCAGGACGGGAGCCGAAGACTATTTGCCGTTGCAGCGGCTGGTGACCTAGTGGCCGATCGCGATGAATACCGGGCCGGAGCCCAGGTAGGCGCTGAACAGCTGCGTGTTGCCGCCGTTGAATCCGCCGTGGACTGCCTGGCCATTGCCAACATAAACGGCGATGTGCGGAACACCGGCGCCTGCGTTGTCGTAATAGATGAGATCGCCCGGCTGGGCCTCTCCGGCTGAGACGGTCCGGCCCAAGGACATGTACCCGGCCGGCCAGCCGTGGTAGAAGATACCCGCCGCGGCCAGCGCATTGCTGGCCAGCGCGGTGCAGTCCTGGTGGACTCCGAGCTGGGCGTAAGCCGCAGCAGCAATGGTGGCGCCGACGCCCCTGGCTACTGCCGGAGCGGGGGGACGCGTCGGTGCAACTGCGACTGGAGCCGGGGCAGCAACGGGGGCAGCAACCGGAGCCGGGGCAGCAACGGGGGCAGCAACCGGAGCGGCAACAGGCGCAACGGCTGCGACCGGGGCGGCCACGTGCGCAACGGCCGGAGCGGCAGCGACCGGAGCTTTCGTGGTGGCCTGCGCCACGACGGGGGCTTCCACTGCAGGGGCTTCCACTACAGGGGCTTCCACTACAGGGGCCGGCGCCGGAGTGGAGGCGTTGGCCGTCCTGGCGAACGCCATTTTGACCGTGGAGTCAGCCGTAACGGTCTGCGCCGCTTCGGCCTTGACGTTCAGTGTGGACGACGCATCGGATACCCGCGTCATTGTCGGTTCGGCGGCGTTTGCCGCGATGCCGGTGGTCAGAACCAGCCCGGAAGCGGCGGCGATGACCGCAGCCTGGCGGCCCATGCCGCCGGCATTGGAGCTGACGGCTTTAGCGATTACCGAAATCGAGCTGGTCTTTGACACCGCGGCGCGGTGCCGTGCAATGGGTGCACTGTTGGTCATGTGGTGCTCACTTTCAATGTCCTCAAGCTGATCGATCCTCAAGCTGATACAAATCGGCTTGGGGGGCTCAGCGGAATGATTTTCGCGGGCCGCCGGCCCGCGTGGAAGGCAATACCCGGGTATTTACCCGGGTATCTAGTTAGCTATTAAGGGAGCGTGTAGAAGACGGAGGTGCCCGTCGCGGTGGCCGGCAGGAGCACAGTTCCATCGCTGGGGTTGAGCGCGCTGATGATCATGCCGTTGCCGACATAGATTCCGACGTGGACGCCGCCGTTCTGGACAACCAAGTCACCGGGCTGCGGGTTAGAGGTCTGAACCATGCCAACCCACTGATTGATGCGCGGGATGGAGATGCCAGCCTGGGCGTAGGCCCACTGCACAAATCCGGAGCAGTCCCAGCCGGAAGGCGTGGTGCCGCCCCAGACGTAGGGGTGACCGATTCCGCCGTAGGCAGCTGCGGCAACACCGGAATGACCACTCCCGACCACGGGAGCTGCTGGTGCCGGGACTTCAACCTTGGCTGCGGCAGCGGGCTGCGCGGCGGCCCTTGGCGCCGGTGCCACTGCGGCGACAGTGTCAGCAGCAGCGACGTCAGCAGCGGCAACGGCGATCTTGGCAGCAGGAGCCACCGGGACAACGGCCACTGGCGCAACGTCTACCGGCGCAACGGCTGCCGGAACAACAGCCGGTGCAGAGCTGACGGTGGGACGGGCAAAGGAAACGGAGGCAGTTGCCGGTGCTGTGATGGAGAGCGGGGCAACTTGGACAGATGCAGAAGCGTCCGACGAAACGCGGCCGGTTTCAGAGGCCTGGGCCGGAAGACCGATGCTCAGGATCAGGCCCGAAGCGGCGGCAATGACTGCTGCCTGACGGCCCACAGTCCCCGCATTCGAGGAAACGGCTTTAGAAATGGCCGAAAGCGGGTTTGTAGTGGCCGTGGCCGCACGGTGGCGACCAAGGTTATTGACTGATGACACGACTGATGCCTCTCCCAATGCCTGCGAGGTAAGCTGTCGGATTCGGATGGGAGTCACCCGGCCGCCTTACATCCGACGTGGATCTCCTCCACTTCGACGCTTGGCGACTTAACCCCAAGGACTTCTTGCGAAGCCCGATATTGGTTCCCCCGCCCCTGCCAGACGATTGTTGCGAACGGACCGTGAGCGGTGGCAGAGCTAGGCAATCCACTCAAGGACGCCAACTTCTGTACAAGTTGGCGCGAGTAAGACGCTACAACAGATCCGATCCAATGTCACATTCAGGTCACGGTGACCTGTTGATAACTCAGCGACGACGAACGGTGCTCAAAGCCAGCCCAGCGGGTCAACAGGAGTGTCATCGACCATGACTTCAAAATGCAGGTGGCAGCCTGTGGATGCCCCCGTGGTGCCGCTCAGCGCGATCTGAGCGCCGCGCTCCAGCTTCTGCCCCACGATGACGCCGACCTTGGAAAGGTGGTTATATGTCGTCGCTAATCCGTTTCCATGCTCGACTACGATCCGATTGCCACCCCCAAACGGGTGCCAGCCTGTAAAGGTCACGGTCCCTCCGGCCAACCGCCGCCGTCACCGCCGGCTCAAGAACGGTGGAAGCATCGGTTACACTTCCGGCGAGGGACGCCGTCGTCGTCGGCACGGTCACGGCCAGCGCCAACCCAGCAGCTGCCAGGACCATTCCGGCCTTCTGGCTCAGCCCGGTGGAAACGAACCTGCTGACACGCCCCGGTGCCGCTGCGGAGTTAGCTGTCGGATTCGAGTCTGAGAGATGCTCTACAACTCGGCCCAGGTGGCTCAGTGCCGCTGCGACGGGGCGCTTGACGTGGACGCTTCATCGTGGGAAAAGTACCGCACAAGGCTTCACCCCAAGGCAGCCGCTGTCAGCTGCCGAAAGTGGGTCCCCCGTCCTTTCCAAGGGGTTTACACCTGCTCCGCCGGCAAGTTTTAATGACGGATCAGGTAACGCTTTGATCTCAGCGTGAGCTAATTTTTATACGCCAGAAACTCCGGCCGTGATGTATTCGTTATAACTCAGCCCAGCGAGACGAAAACATGTGCGGCGACCTCCGGTGGGAGCTCCAAAGCGCCGTCAATCTCCGGGACGCGCACTGAAATGTAACCGCCTACCAGGGCCAGCGATATCCGCGCGCCCGGCCGCAGCCCACCCTCATCGAACTGGGTCAGCAGCTCCGGATCCACCTGAATCCGCTCGGACAGCCGTCGGATCTCGACACGGGATTGCTCCGTATATAGCGGCATCGCATCCAGCAGATTCATCACCCCTTCGGTAAAGGAACCTGCTGTCCTGCCACCGAGTTCTTCGAGCCCCGGAATGGGATTGCCGTACGGTGACTCGTCGGGATGACCGAGCATCTCGTAGATGCGCCGCTCCACCCGCTCACTCATGACGTGCTCCCAGCGGCAGGCCTCATCGTGGACATAGGCCCATTCCAGCCCGATCACGTCGGAGAGCAGCCTTTCGGCCAGCCGGTGCTTTCGCATCACCAAGGTTGCCTTGTGCTTGCCCAGCTCCGTCAGCTCCAGATGCCGGTCCCCGGAGACAACCACCAGCCCGTCACGTTCCATCCTGCCGATGGTCTGCGAGACCGTCGGGCCGGAATGATGCAGCCGCTCCGCAATGCGTGCGCGCAGGGCCACGATGTTTTCCTCTTGCAGCTCCAGGATGGTCCGCAAATACATTTCTGTTGTGTCGATCAGGTCGGACAAGTCAACAGCCTCCTGGCGCTATCTGCCTGCATTAGTTTCTCTCTACGTTAGCGTGCCGGCCAGAGAGCGAAAAATTACGCGGACGGTTTCGTTCTGACGGCCGGGCTGCGGCAGAATTGTCACCAGCCGACGACGTCTGTCCACATCACACAATCCTTGGAGCTACCGGTGAGCCAATCCACTGCCCTGACCATCCCGGCGCATTTACTTCCCCGTGACGGACGCTTCGGCGCCGGCCCCTCGAAGGTCCGCGCCGAACAAGTGGCAGCGCTGGCCGCCGCGGGAGCGAACCTTTTAGGCACGTCCCACCGGCAGGCCCCTGTCAAGAACCTGGTCGGCGAAATCCGGACCGGCCTGAGCACGTTCTTCCAGGCTCCGGACGGGTACGAGGTGGTTCTCGGCGTCGGCGGCTCAACGGCCTTTTGGGATATTGCAGCCTTCGGCCTGGTGGAGCGTAAGGCCCAGCATCTGAGTTTCGGCGAGTTCGGATCCAAGTTCGCCGCGGCCACCAACAACGCTCCGTTCCTGGATGCGTCCGCCATCATCACTTCGGAGCCGGGCACGCGCCCTGCGCCGCACCCGCAGCCCGGCGTGGACGTCTATGCGTGGCCGCAGAATGAGACTTCCACGGGCGTTGCTGCGCCGGTACAACGCGTTTCCGGCGCCGACGAGGGGGCGCTGGTGGTCATTGATGCCACGTCGGCGGCCGGCGGACTCGACGTGGACATCAGCCAGACCGATGTGTACTACTTTGCGCCGCAGAAAAACTTCGCGTCCGACGGCGGCCTGTGGCTTGGGCTATTTTCTCCGGCAGCGCTGGAGCGGGCCGCAAAGATCGAGTCCGGCGATCGTTGGATCCCGGACTTTTTGAATCTGCAGACGGCGATCGATAATTCCCGGCTGAACCAGACTTACAACACTCCGGCGCTGGCCACCTTGGTGACGTTGAACGAGCAGATCAAATGGCTGAACAGCAGCGGCGGCCTGGAGTTCGCGGCCGCCCGGACCGCTGACTCCGCCAACAGGCTCTACTCCTGGGCAGAGCAGTCGGCCGTCGCGTCGCCCTTTGTAGCGGACCGTGCGGACCGTTCCAATGTGATTGTCACGATTGATTTTGACGACTCCGTGGACGCCACCGCGGTGGCCAAGGTGCTGCGCGCAAATGGAATTGTCGACGTCGAACCTTACCGAAAGCTCGGACGGAACCAGCTGCGGGTGGCAACCTTTGTCGCCATCGAGCCCGACGACGTCAGCGCCCTGATCTCCTGTATCGACTTTGTGATTTCCAACGGCTGAGTCGTTCCGCGCCGGCCTGCGTCGGTTCCAGTGACACCGGCCTCAGTTGTGCGTGTCGGCCTCGGCGTCCGCCGCTTCCTGATCCAACAGCTGCTCACGTTCGGATGCGTCATCGGCTGCCACTGCGTCTATTTCGGCAGTGATAAGGCCGGCGAGCTGGACGGCCTCGTCGTCGTCCCCTGGCCGCACGCGATCCGCCCACGGGACCCATTCCGGCGCGAGCACGGATTGGGCTGACGGCAACAGACCAATTTCATCTACGGTGACAGTCTTGGACCGGGAAACGCGGGTGAGGACCGCGAACCACTGCCAGCCGCCGTAGCCGGGCATTTTGCTCTCAAAAAGGTGCGTCGCAACGCGTTCGCCCTCGCTGCGGACTCCCAGATGCACACCGATCTGCCGGACCTCTGCAATTGAAAGGATGGCGTTGCGCGCTACATCGACGGCGGCAGCCAGGACGGAATCGGGCTTACCGGTGCGCCAGACCGGGACGCCGACGCGGATTTTAGGCCGCTTGGCCATCGGCACGTCCGCTTGGTCCGCACCAGCCGGGTCGTCGGCCGCCTGGGGAGTTGAAGAATCGTCCATTATGCGTCGAAGTTTTCGGCGACCTTGCGCAGCGCGGCTGCAATCCTGGCCGCATCGCCGTCCGGGTATTTGCCGTTAGTGAGCCCGCCGACAGATTTCTCCAGCATGCTCACCAGATCCTGCACAATCGGCGCCAGATCCTTCGGCGGCATCCGTTTGGCCTTCGCTACGGAAGGGGCCTTGTCCAGAATCCGGGCGGCCAAAGCCTGAGCGCCCTTGCGCCCGTCGGCGACGCCGAACTCCATCCGCATACCCACCTTGACGTCAGAAACACCTTCCGGCAGGGCGTTGGCGTGCAGGAAGACTTCCTTTCCGTCGTCGGTAGTCAGGAAGCCGAAGCCCTTTTCATTGTCATACCACTTGACTTTCCCGGTTGGCACTTAGGTTACCTCGTTCGTCGTCGTACTCGAATTGCGCCTGTTGCCGTCTGCGTCTTATTACGGGAAACCCTGAAAGGGAACCATAAAAGGGCGCGACAGCGTCAGGCGTGTTGGTCTGCTCTCTCTAGATTAGCTTGTTGCTCCCCTGCTCCCGTGCGTTTGGGCGAAGGCGGTGCTTTGTCGCACCCCATGTCCGCTGTTAGCGTTATGTGCATGACTGAGAATGACCGTAGCCGGAAAGATGGTAGGCAACAGGATTCCGGTCGCAACCGCCAGGTGTTCAATGCGCTGGCCGCGGCGCTCGCCATTGTCTGCGTCGCCTCCCTGGCAGCGGTCCTGCTGATCAAAGTCGCCGGCGGCCAGCCCTGGGTCGGGCTGGACTGGATCGCGATGATCGGGCTGCCGCTGGCCTTTATTTTGCTGGGAACCGCACTGCTGCGGGCTATTGCCCGCCGGCGCCAGCTCTAGCGCGGCGCACAGGCTCCTTCCAGACCGGAGCGTGTTCGCGCAGCGCCCCTTCCTCGGGCGCCGGCTTTAGATTAGGCACGCCGCGATACCGTTAGTGGGATGTCCTCAATTAGGATTCTGACGGCGGAACTGGCGGCGCGAAGCGACAAGTCCTTGCGCTCGCTCTTCGATGCCCGGCCGGATTTAATTTCGCCCCCGGTACCGGATTTTGCCGCCCTCGCTGCGCGTGCCTGTGCCAGAGTCAGCGTTGCCCGGGCCCTGGATGCGCTGAATAAGCCGCAGCTGCAGGTGCTGGAAGTACTGCACCTGACTACCAACGAGGATCTGGGGCAAAGTGCCCGCGCCGGATCGCTCAAACCACTGATCGCAGGCAGCACGCTGGCCGTGATTGAGGTAATTCTCAAGGAGCTGCACGCGCGTGGGCTGCTGTACAGGGATCCAGCCGGATCCGGCGGTTACCTGGCCGTCAGCAGCCTGAAGGATGTGATCGGACTGCACCCGGCCGGACTGGGCCGCAGTTACCCTGAGCTGGTGCGCACGCAGCCCTTGGTCGGGGCTCGCCTGCTGCAGACCGTTCAAGCCCTGCATCGGTTCGGGGCCGGCGTCGGTTCTGCTTCCACTGCGCTGGAAGCCGCGCTGGCGATGCAGTCATGGGTGAACGCTCCCGGTCTGCTCGATCAGCTCTTAGCGTCCGCTCCGGAGACCACGGCGGCCATGCTCGCACGCTTCAGCACGGGAGCGATGGGGGCCGTTGAGAATGCCCAGCGAGCCGTCCGGCCGGAGGCAGCGGACGCAACACCGGTGGATTGGTTGCTGGCCCGAGGACTGTTGATCCCGCTGGATAACGAGCATGTAGAGCTGCCGTCGGATGTTGCCATTGTGCTCCGCGGGCGCGTCATGATCCGGGACTTTACCGCCACCCCGCCCGCCGCGGAGCTCCAACGGACCAGGGCCTCGCTGCGCACCAACGCGGCGTTGGGGGCTATTGCGGAGCTGCTGCGGCTTGAGACAGAATTGCTCACGCAGATCCGGGACACCCCGCTGGCCACTCTCCGCGCGGGTGGGGTGGGGGTGCGTGAAATACGCAGATTGGCCGATGCCCTGCGGGTGGACACGGAACTGACCACGCAGCTCTTGGAACTGGCAGCGCTGTCATCGTTGCTGGTCCTGGACGTTGACACATCCCGATGGCAACCGTCGACGACCGGCTGGCAGCAACTGCCCCGGGAGCAGCAGTGGCTCTGGCTGGCAACATCCTGGCTCGCGGCGGACCGCGCACCATTCCTTGCCAGCCAGTCGGCTGCACGGAGCTCCGGCGCAGTCGGCGGAGCCGGACCGATCAATGCGCTGGCCGCAGAGGCCCACCGCCCCGATGCTCCTGTGCTGCGCAAGCAGACGCTCTTCGTCATGGCCGAGCTCAGCGCCGAAGATGCCGGTGGTCCTGATACCGCCCCCGTGCTCGGTGAGGCCGCCATCCTGGCCCGCTTCCAATGGCGGCGACCCCGGTTGGCCCGGCGGCTCCGCCGTCTCCTGCCGGGCTTTTTGCGCGAGTCGGAACTGCTCGGCCTGACAGGTTCCGGATCGCTCACCAAGGTGGGACACGCCGTCGCAGCCGGTACCCCGGAAAAAGCCGTGGGCATGCTGCGCGCTGCGCTGCCGCAACCGCTCACGCACGTCTTGCTGCAGGCCGATCTGACCGCCGTCGCCCCCGGGTATCTCTCTCCGGAGCTGACGGCGGAGCTGAACCTGCTGGCCGAGGCGGAGGGGCAGGGGCCAGCCACCATTTACCGGTTCAGCCCGGCCTCGATCCGGCGCGCTCTGGACTCCGGGCAGGACGCCGTGCGGATTCTCGATTTCCTGGGCCGGCATTCGGCAACCGACATTCCACAGCCGCTGCGCTATCTAGTGGAGGATACTGCCGCCCGGCACGGCAGGCTGCGCGTGGGGCCGGCTGTCAGCTTTGTGCAGAGCGAGGATGACGCCATGCTTCGGGAACTGACGCAGCTGCCCGCGCTCAAGCACCTTGGCCTGGTTCCGCTGGCCCCCACCGTTCTGATTTCCAGAGTAGGGGCGCGCGAGTCAGCCGCAGCGCTGCGCGCAGTAGGCATGTCCCCGGCCCTTACCGAGGCCGACGGCGGCGTGGTGAAAGTGCCAAAGACCGGTCCATCTGTGGTCCGGGCGTCCGGCCCGGTCCCGAGCAGTACCGGCGGGGAAGACCCGGCCGAGGCGGAAATTGCCGCCCAGCTCTCGGCATTGCGGAGCAAACCATCGTGGGCTCCAGCCGGCACAGAAACCGCTCCCCAGCTGGGGCTGGAAATATTGCGTCAGGCCATCCGGTTGAAGAAGTCCGTGAATATTTCAATTGTGGACAGCAACGGCAACCATGACCAGCAGGTGCTGGTGCCGCTCTCGGTCACTGGTGGCCGGGTGCGGGTCTACGATCCGGATCGTGAGATTGAGCGCGTGGTCTCGATTCACCGGGTGATGGACGTTGAGCTGGCGGATGAGACGGACGAGAAAAGGGCAACGTAATGACCGACGGGCCGCTGATTGTGCAGAGCGACAAGACCATACTCCTGGAAGTGGATCATCCGCAGGCCACCGAGGCCAGGCACGCGATCGCGGCGTTTGCGGAACTGGAACGTGCCCCGGAGCACATGCACAGCTACCGGTTGACGCCGTTGGGCCTGTGGAACGCGCGCGCCGCCGGGCTTGACGCCGAGCAGGTTCTGGACACCTTGCTGAAGTACTCCCGCTTCCCGGTGCCGCATGCCCTGCTGATTGACGTCGCAGAGACCATGTCGCGGTACGGCCGGCTCCGTCTGGAAAAGGACCCGGTACACGGTTTGGTGCTGCGCACCGATGACTTTCCGGTTCTCGAAGAGGTCATTCGGGCCAAGAAAATTGAGCCGCTCCTCGGCCCGCGCATTGACCCGATGACCGTCGTCGTCCATGCGTCCGCACGCGGTGCGCTCAAGCAGCTCCTGCTCAAGATCGGTTGGCCGGCGGAGGATCTGGCCGGCTATGTTGACGGGACCCCGCATCCCGTCGCGCTGTTGGAGGAGGATTGGAAGCTGCGGCCGTACCAGCAGCTCGCGGTGGAGAACTTTTGGGCCGGCGGTTCCGGCGTCGTCGTCCTTCCCTGCGGGGCTGGCAAGACGCTGGTGGGCGCTGCGGCGATGGCGGTCAGCGGCACCACCACCCTGATTCTGGTCACCAACACCGTGTCTGCGCGGCAGTGGAAGGAAGAGCTGCTCAAGCGGACGAGTCTCACGGAGGCGGAAATCGGGGAATATTCCGGCGCCGTCAAGGAGGTCCGGCCGGTCACCATTGCCACCTATCAGGTCCTGACCATGCGGCGCGGCGGCCTTTACCCGCACCTGGAACTACTGGATGCCAATAACTGGGGTCTGATCATCTACGACGAGGTGCACCTGCTGCCGGCGCCGATCTTCCGGATGACGGCGGATCTGCAGGCACGACGGCGGCTCGGACTCACGGCGACGCTGGTCCGGGAGGATGGCCGGGAAGGCGAAGTTTTCTCGCTGATAGGACCCAAACGCTACGACGCCCCATGGAAGGACATCGAGGCGCAGGGATACATCGCGCCGGCGGATTGCGTGGAGGTGCGGGTGGATCTGCCCCGCGACGAACGGATGGCCTACGCAATGGCCGATGACGGGGACAAATACCGACTCTGCGCCACCAGCGAAACCAAGACCGCCGTGGTGGAGCGGCTGGTCAAGACCCATCAGGGTGAGCAACTGCTGGTGATCGGGCAGTATATCGATCAGCTCGATGAAATTGCCGAACGCCTTGGCGCCCCGGTCATCAAGGGGGAGACAAGCGTTAAGGAACGGCAGCGGCTCTTCGGCGAGTTTCGGAACGGGACCATCCATACCCTGGTGGTCTCGAAGGTAGCAAACTTTTCCATCGACCTGCCCGAGGCGTCCGTGGCGATTCAGGTCTCCGGCTCCTTCGGATCCCGGCAGGAGGAAGCGCAGCGGCTTGGCCGGCTGCTTCGACCCAAGGCTGACGGGCGCTCAGCTCGGTTCTACACCCTGGTGGCACGGGACACCTTGGATCAGGACTTTGCGGCCAAGCGCCAGCGCTTCCTGGCGGAGCAGGGATACGCCTACCGAATTCTGGACGCCAAGGACATCGCCACGACCGGATAGAGCTGCCGGTTGGAGGGGACGCCGCCCGGGCAACCGGGCGTATGATCGGCTCATTATTTAGTTCTCAGGCGTGCTGTTATTCGACATGAATTTGTTCGGCGTGCAGAACAGGTTCGGGGACAAGGAGATCGTCGTGGATACGGAAGCCAATGTTGTCAAACACTACTCGCGCGGGGATCTGCAGGAGCGGCTTCTTCAGGCCCTGCAGACCGAGGGCCGTGACCCGGACCACCTGCACCAGGACGACCTCGCCGGTGCCGATGAATTCCACATTGGCGGCATCAAGTCCACCGAGGATCTGGCCCGCGGCGCCGGCATCCACAGCGATTCCCGCGTGCTCGACGTGGGCAGCGGCATCGGCGGCCCCGCCCGCCTGTTTGCGCAGCGTTTTGGGGCAAAGGTCGACGGCGTCGACCTAACCCCGGAATTTGTCCAGGTCGCCCGATCACTGACCGAGCGGACCGGGCTCAGCGGACAGGTGACCTTCAGCCAGGGCAGCGCGCTGGCGCTGCCGTTTGGCGCCGACGAATTTGACGTCGCCACCATGCTGCATGTCGGGATGAACATCGATGAAAAGGCTGCGCTGTTCGCCGAGGTTTTCCGTGTCCTCAAGCCCGGCGGCGTTTTCGCCGTCTACGACGTGATGCGGATGAGCGACGACGAACCCACCTTCCCGCTGCCGTGGTGCACGGTGCCGGCCGACTCCTTCGTCAGGACGCCGTTGGAATATTCCGAGGGGTTGGAAGCGGCAGGCTTTGCGGTCGACTCGGAGCGGAACTGCCGCGAATTTGGCATCGCTTTTATGGAGCGCGGACAGGCGCGGACTGCGGAAAAGGGTCCGTCGCAGCTCGGCCCGCTGCTCGTCCTGGGACCGGATGGGCCGCCGCGGATGGCCAATCTGCTGGCAGCGTTCCGCGCTGGCGTCCTGGCCCCCGTGGAGATCTTCGCCCGCAAGCCATGAGCGGCTGCGCATCCCTGCGCGTCGAGTCCTGCGGCTTTGATTCCGTGATCTAGTCCGCTGCCAGTACCTGCTGCAGGGCTGCCAAGGCTTCCGGAAGGTCAGGCAGCTCCGGGTGCCAGGCCTTCTCCCATTCCAGCGAGAACCACGGATCGCCGTTGCCCTGCGCTGCCGACATGGCAATGGCCAGCCGCGCCATTTCCCGCAGCGGAACGCTGCCCTGCCCCGGCAGCCGGAGCGTGACATCCGTCGGCGCGGAGCCGATGTGTGCGTCCTTGAACTGGGGGTAGGCGAAGTACGGTGCAACGTGCCGCGCCGTCTCCTCCGGGGCCTCTCCATAGCGCCACGGGTGCAGCACATCCCAGATGATGCCGACGCCGGACGGGTCTGGTTCGGCGTCGGCCGCAACCGCGGCCAAATCCGCCCCCTGGTCATCAACCAGCGCCACTATACGCACCACATCCGCTCCCCGGGGGTGTGAATCGTGCGTCTCCAGCAGCAGCCGGACCCCCATCTGGCGGGCCTCGCCCAGCACCGCCGAAAGCCGCCGGGCACCTGCACCATCGAAGCCCGACATGTCCGCCGTCGCCAAGGGATCGACCCCTGCGCCGGGGAAAACGCGCATCCCTGCCGCCCCCAAATCCGCTGCCAGCTGCAGGTTCTCCCGTAGGCCAGCCAGGACGTCCTGATCCGGTCCCGGCGCACAGATCCGGACGTAGCTCGCCAGCGCCAACACTTCCACCCCAGCATCCTCAAGTGCCTGCCGAAGCACCGCGCGCCCGGCCGCGGACAGCCCCAAAGGCGCTATGCCGCCGTCGTCCACCCGTATCTCAAGCCCACGGACGCCAAACCGCCGCGCCCAGTGGAGCAATTGCGATACGGAAGCGTCGGGCGCTCCCAGGGTGGAAAATGCCAATCGCATACAATTCCTTCCGGCCTTGGCCGCTGGCGCCGAGTGCATCTGCGCCCACTTTATAGCGCAACCGCGGTGCCCGTAAGCGCTGAATCGTAGGCGGCCAGAATCACCTGCACTATGTGTCGGGCGTGCGTGAGGCTGACCTCAGGGGGCGCCCCTGCCACTACCGCCGCGAACTCCTGCAGTTGGAACAGGAAGCCGGTCTCAATGTCCTCGGGCCCTGACTCATGCAAGATGGTGGTTCGCCCATCGCGCTGCAGGAAGGTCCCCTTGCGGGGATCGGCAATTATTAGGCCGCGGTCGCAGACCACCCTGATCTCATCAACATGGCGCGGCATATCGGAGACAATCCCGATGGACACCGCCACGCCGTTTGCCAGGCAGAGCTCCATGTCGCCGTCCGTTTCCACAGGTGCGTCAAAGCGATTAAGCGTGCGCGCGTGCACAGAGATGGCAGGGGCTCCGCCAAACCAAAGGGAACGGTCCAGGCAGTGGCCGCCGATGTTCATGAACGCACCACCACCGGACATCGCGCGGTCAAAAAACCACGCCGAACGGTGACCGGGTCGGTAATCGGTACTCCGAAAGTCATGAATCATCAGCACCTCACCGAGCTCCCCCGCAGCCAAGGCGCGTTGCACGGCCAATTTCTCCGGCAGGAAATGCTGAATTTGTCCCACGAGAAGCGTCACGCCGGCCGCCCTGCATACGGCGGCCATGGCATTACAGTCCGCCACAGTGGTGGCCATCGGTTTTTCGACCAGCACGTCCAGCCCGCGGTCCGCTGCAGCCACCACCATTTGCCGGTGCAGGCCGTGCGGGGTATTCACTATCACCGAGTCAACCAATCCGCTGTCCAAGAGGGCAATGTAATCGGTGAACACCGCGGCACCACTGGGCCCGGCTACCGCGGCAGCCGACTCCAACAGCAGATCGCAAACAGCTGTTAATTTCATTTCCGGTATCCGGGCAGCTGCCGCGGCGTGATAACGAGCCACCGCTCCCGCGCCGATTATTCCGATCCGCATTTAGTTACTCCTTTGCTGGTTGGCCACGGCTTGGCTGCCCAGCGCTGAAAAACGGGCGCCGTGGCGCGGGAACCGCTCACAGCTCCTGAACAGAGCGGGATAATAGGCAGAATTCGTTCCCCTCCGGATCTGCAAGCACCACCCTAGTCACATCCGGGCCCTGCCCGACGTCGGTCCGGCTGGCTCCCAGCGCAAGCAGCCGATCCAACTCCTGGGACGTCGTCGCATCTTCCGCCCGAAGATCAAAATGCAGGCGGTTTTTGATGCCCTTGCTCTCCGGGACATGCAGAACATCGATTGACAGTCCGGAGCCGTCCTGGGCCGCGATGCTAATGCCGCCGGCGTCTTCCTCGATAATCTTCCAGCCCAGCACCTCGCACCAGAAGGCGGCGATCCTGCGGATGTCCTGGGCATCAATGGCTATGGTGGCAAGTCGGCTGGTCATGACTGTATTCTCGGCACGTTCTCCAAAGGACGCAAGGGTGCGACGAGACTCAGCTAAAGTGCTCGCGAAATGGGGTGCGTGCCGCATTTGGGATGTGCTCGCGAAATCTCTGGTGCATGGTCGGGTGCTTTGGTGTGCTGGAGGGATGGACTATGGGATGTCGTTGT
>NZ_JAPNLH010000072.1 GCF_026627425.1 Arthrobacter endolithicus | reverse complement strand
ACCACAGTGCCGCGCCGGTGAGGACTGCGATTTGAGCCAGCATGGTCGACGGCGCGAGGTTCCACAACATGGCCGCCATCAGGACGTGCATGATGGCGTGGAGGCTTTGGTTCACCTGATCCGTGAGTTGGCGTGACCTTGTCGCCTGCAGGAAGTGATAGCTTGCGCTCAGCAGCAGGACGGTCGTGAGGGTCCAGGTAACTGCGGGGATACTGAACACGCGGAACACACTCCCACTACTAGGTTGGGGTTGGGTTGGGTACGGGTTGGGTATGGGCTTGGTCCCCGACGCTGCCGTCGACAGCATCGGGAACCGCCTGGTTAGTTCCTTCTCCAGCTCTAAGTCAGTTCACCCATGCCATACTCAAGCTTCTGTTGGTCGGTTCATGATTCGTGTCCGTTGCAGCAGTGTGCGGCTTTGGTGGTTGTGGTGGTTGTTTCTTGGGTGGGGAGGTTGAGGGTGGGGTTTTGGTCGAAGAATCCGTGGGGTTCGAGCATGAAGCCGAT
>NZ_JAPNLH010000071.1 GCF_026627425.1 Arthrobacter endolithicus | reverse complement strand
CGACGAATCACTGCTCAACTGGCTCTCAAACCTCTGATCGTTATGTGGCCCGAATCAACCAAACCAGCCGGCCAGAACCGGTTCCGGCGGCCGGGCCACATAATCAGGCAGGGCACAGAAGACGGATTATGTTCCGCGGAACATAATCGGTCAGGACATAGGTTGGTACACCGTTAATGAGCCGAAAGGACCGGTCGAGGGCCGCGAAGACGCTCGGCATCGTTTTATCCCGTAAGGGAATCACGATCCGAAAGCGTGAGTACGCCAGCCACGCCACGAACAACACCGTCTTCCCGCCGTCAACGTCGGGGCCGTCTCCATAGTCCCACTGGAGCCACTATGTAGAACGCGCGGTTATGCAGAAACCAGGTGGTCCTGGCCGGGAAATGAGTTGCCGTCGTGCTGATCTGTTCTGGTCGGCTGTCTACATAATTACAGCCCTTCCAGGAATGCCAATAGGTCATCGGGTGGCCGGTACCGGCCGGGCGTGGTGCTCGGGGGCGCCGTTCGGTCGAGAGCGCGCTGCTTCAGGTCGAGATCGGCGTGCAGG
>NZ_JAPNLH010000070.1 GCF_026627425.1 Arthrobacter endolithicus | reverse complement strand
TTCCGTCGCGACCGGGTCGTGGATTTCCCCTCCGGATACATCGACAGTTTGAACGGTGCCAGCAGGCGGTCGATCGTGGCCGCGCTCATCGCCAGTAACTGGGTGTGCACCTGTGGGCTGTAGCGGGATCGGGCCCTGCCGAAGGTGCCGGAACCGATGTGGGCTTCCATGTTGGCCAGCGTGGCACTCATGACCGCGGCCAGGTACTTCCCGCAGGGCTGCCCCGCCACGACCCAGACCTGCTGGAGGACCTTTACCGTGTCATAGCCATACGTTGGCGGCCTCGGCTTGCGTGTCACCACACGGGCTGGGCCTCGCCGCCGGAACGCCTTGCCCAGCTGGCGGCGGGCGTTTGCCCGGGACCACCCGATCTCAATGACTAACCGGTCCAGGATCTCGCCCTTGGCCTTCTTCGAAGACCGAAAATACTCCCCGGCTTCCTTCTTCGTGATTTCCCTGCGCGCAGACAACGACATCCCATAGTCCATCCCTCCAGCACACCAAAGCACCCGAACATGCACCAGAGATTTCGCGAGCACTTCTCAAATGCGGCACGCACCCCATTTCGCGAGCACTTTAGCTGAGTCTCGTCGCC
>NZ_JAPNLH010000006.1 GCF_026627425.1 Arthrobacter endolithicus | reverse complement strand
AAATTCGAAACCAGCCAAAAAAATTGTCACCCACCACGGGGTGGCAGACAACAACAATCTCAACCAATAAAAATAATCGGTATCGACAAAACTTGGCACACTATTGAGTTCTCAAACAACAGACGCATTCAAGTACTTCGCAGTCGTAAATTGATATAAAATCAATTTATTATTTCGACTGCATTTCCTCGCTGCAACATCTAAAGCATATTTCAATTACTTTTCTTTTGTCAAATCCGCGGATTCTACCGGATTTCACATTTCCCCACGCCAAATGCGCTGCTAATTCTGCATTGCCCTAAAAGAGCGCAGGAACCAACAGCCGGATTTGGTAGGAGGTTTTGTCACCGCTCCAACGAGATAGTCCGTCATGTTTCAAACGGCTATCTCCGCTCCTCAGCGGGCGACTTAGAAGACACTACACGCGCAGCGGGGAAGGTGCAAATCCACCCCTGTGCGGGGCCTGGACCGATGCCGAAGCAGCTGCGGACGCCGGTGCCCCCGCCGGTACCGAACTTGGTACCAAGCCGGTGTCGGCAGCCAACCTCAGCCTCAGTCGGCGCGGACTTCCAGCACAGCCAGCGTCCGCTTCCCGCGGCGCATCAGCAGGTAGCTGCCATGCAGGAGGTCGTCGCTGGAGATCACGACGTCCGGATCGGTAATCTTCCTATTATTGACATAGGCCCCGCCTTCGGCCACCGTCCGCCTGGCCGCCGAGTTGCTCGCGGACAGTCCGGAGAGCACCAGGAGATTGATAATGCCCAGGCCATCGCGTTCCACCGTTCCATGCGGGAGCTCCTTCGTCGCCGCTACGAGCGTCGCCACGTCCAGCCCCGCCAGATCGCCCTGCCCGAAAAGCGCCGCGGAGGCAGCGATAACCTTTTCCGCGGCATCGGCACCGTGGACCAGGGAGGTAACGTCATAGGCCAGCTTTCGCTGCGCCTCACGCAGCTGTGGGCGCTGCGCCACGGCCGCAGCAAATTCTTCAATGTCCTCCCGGCTCAGGAAGGTGAACACTTTCAGCCTCTCGACAACGTCTATATCCGAGGTATTGAGCCAGAACTGGTACATCTCGTACGGGCTGCACATCGCGGCGTCGAGCCAGATCGCATTGCCCTCGCTTTTGCCGAACTTGGTTCCGTCCGAATTGGTGATCAGCGGTGTGCCAATTGCGTGCGCACTCTTACCCTCCACCTTGCGGATCAGATCCGTACCGCTGGTCAGGTTGCCCCACTGATCCGAGCCGCCCTGTTGGAGCACGCACCCGTAGCTGCGGAAAAGCTCCAAAAAATCCAGCCCCTGCAGCACCTGGTAGCTAAATTCCGCGTAGCTGATGCCATCCTCGGAGTTCAACCGCGAGGCAACAATGTCCTTTTTGATCATGGTGCCCACGCGGTAGTACTTGCCGACATCCCGGAGAAAATCGATGGCGCTCATCGGGGCGGTCCAGTCCAGGTTATTGACCAGTCGTGCGGCGTTCTCGCCCTCGAAACTGAGGAAACGCTGGATCTGCGCACGAAGAGAGTCCACCCATTCGGCCACGGTTTCCTTGGTGTTCATGGTCCGTTCCGCCGTGGGCCGCGGATCCCCCACCAGCCCGGTGGATCCGCCGACGAGCCCGAGCGGCTTGTGGCCTGCCAGCTGCAGACGCCGCATCGTCAGCAGCTGCACCAGATTGCCCAGGTGCAGGCTTGGCGCGGTCGGGTCGAAGCCGCAGTAGTACGTCACCGGGGCGCCGGAGAGCAGTGCCTCCAAGTCCCCTTCGTCGGTGGAGACCTGAATCAGGCCGCGCCACTTGAGTTCCTGCCAAATGTTGGCAAAAGTCGGATCATTGCGCTGGGCTGCGATAGCTGTCGGTTCTGGCACAGTTCAAAATTACCAGCCCGACGGCGGTTGGCCCGCCTTCGGTCCGCAGCGTCGTGGCGCTCAGCCCTCGATTCCGGCCGGAAGCGCCGTCGAGGTAATCAGCCGCAGCCGCTGCGTGGGCCTGGTCATCGAGACGTACAGGTCCCCCACCCTCCCGGCGTTGCCCACTAGGAGGGCCGACGGCTCGACGATGATGACGCCGTCGAACTCCAGCCCTTTCGCCTCATGCGGGTCCATCACCACGATGTCCTGTTCAATCGAGCCTGCCCCGTGCCCGATCCGCCGACCGTAAACAGTGCGCAGCGCGTCGGCAGCGGCCCGGACCTGGCTGCGCGGGGTAATCACGGCCAACAGGCCGCCGTCGATCGCCGTCATTTCCTCGGGTACAACCGCCACGAGCTTAGACAGCAACTCGTCCGAGGCGACGCGATCGACCACCGGATCCCACAGCCCCTCGCGGACCGCCTTGGGCGCGGAAACCCTCTGGCCGGCCGCATTCGCCATTCGCACCGCCGCTTCGGCAATCTGCGCCGGCGTCCGGTAGTTCACCGTGAGTTCCTCCAGCTGCCAGCGATCCCCCACGAACGGTGCCAGTGCCTGTTGCCAGGATCCGGCTCCCGAGGACGAGCTCGTCTGCGCAATATCACCGACGATGGTGAAGGATTTGACCGGGCAACGACGCACCAGCAGGCGCCACTGCATAGCCGAGAGCTCCTGCGCCTCATCCACCACAATGTGGCCAAACGCCCACGTCCGGTCCGTCAAGGCTCGATCGGCGGGCGTGAGCCGATTCTCCTGCACGGCGTTATGGTCCGCCAAGTCCTCCGCGGTGAGAATCCCATCCACGCCGGAATCCGCCATGGCCTGGGTCATATTGTCAATCGCACGCTCGGCATTGGCGATGTCCCGGCGCCTTTCCGCTTCGTGGGCAGCCTGGTTCCGGCCGCCGGTGGCATCCTGCTCGCCGAGCAGCTCAGCCGCCTCGTCCAGCAATGGAACGTCCGCCTCCGTCCACGGCGAATCCGCCCCGCGGCGCAGCAACTCCCGCTCCTTGACACTGAGCATCGGTGCCGAAGCGTCCAGAATGGCCGTTTTGCTGAACAGCTCGGCCACCAGCTTTTGCGGCGTCATCGGCATCCACGCCAGATTCAGCGCGATGCGCACCTCCCGTGCCTGCCGAACGTCCTCCGCCAGATACGCGCGATCCGCCGTATTGCCGAAGCCCGACGATTCGATATGATCCGTCAGCTGCTCGGTCAGCTCGCGCAGCAGAATCCGCACGAACGTCAGCCGCGCTTCGTTGTGCGGCTTCCCCGTGGCGCGGGCCTTGTCCCGGGCGCGCCGGACCTGCCGTTGCGTCAGCAGCAGCGTAGTACCTTCGACGTCGAGCTTGATATCCTGCGCCGGAATCCGCTGCCGGTTCGCAACGGCATTGCGGATCACCTCCGCCATCAGCAGCCGGCCCTTGATCTCGGCAGTCTCGGGATCTTCACCCGCCGCGCCTACAATCCCGGGCATCAGCCGCCCCACGCTGGCCATCACCACACCGGTCTCGCCCAAGGACGGCAGCACGCGCTCAATGTACTTCATAAATGACGACGACGGTCCCACCAGTAGGACGCCGGCAGACTTCAGCCGGTCCCGGTGCGTGTACAGCAGGTAGGCTGCCCGGTGCAGTGCGACAGCCGTCTTGCCCGTGCCGGGACCGCCCTGCACCACGAGCGCGCCCGAGAGCGGGGCACGGATTATCCTGTCCTGCTCAGCCTGGATGGTGCCAACAATGTCCGACATCCGCCCGGTCCGCTTGGAATTGAGCGCCGCCAGTAACGCGCCCTCACCCTGCAGCGAGGTCCCCTCCATGAGCATGTGCGAATCCAGCACATCATCTTCGATGGCCTTCACGTCACGCCCGCTCAGGATCAAATGCCTGCGGCGGCGCACGCCTTGGCGTTCAAAGGCAGTTGCCTGATAGAAGGTTCCGGCCTCCGGCGCGCGCCAATCCACCATTAACTGCTGCAGGTCCTCGGTGGACAAACCGATTCTGCCGATGTAACGGGTCTCCCCGGAATCCAAATCCAAGCGGCCGAATGCGAGTTTGTCATCCACCGCATTCAGCTGTGCCAGGCGGTTCTCATAAAGTGAGGCAAATGCGTCCCGCTCGGACCTCATCTGATGGGTCCCCATGGCCGTACTGCGCCGGACCTGCTCCAGCTGTCGCAGTTTCTCCTCACGCAGTTCATCCAAACGGGTGTAAAGCCCCGCTACGTACTCCCGCTCATGGGCGAGTTCAGCATCAAGCATTGCGGCGATCCCTTTCGCAAAAGGCAGACCGTCCATTCTACCGGTATTTCCCGCTTCTCATATGGCGCGCGTCTCAAACGCGCGGACGACGCTTATTCTGCGTGCCGGACGGCGCTTCTTCACGGCTGCCACACGCGCCGTCGTACTCGACGCCGCAGGGGCTAAAGCCGCATCAGTGAACGCACCCGGTGGCCTGCCAGAGACGCTCGGCCACGCAGTTCCCCGAGCTCAAGCACGACGCCGAAACCCGCCACATGCACGCCGGCGCGTTCAAAAAGCCGTGCTGCAGCGGAAAGGGTGCCGCCGGTGGCCAGTACATCGTCAAGAATCAGTACACGGCTACCCGCCGGGACATCGCCCTTGTGCAACTCCAGCGCGGCCCGGCCGTACTCCAGCGCGTATTCCTCCCGGTAAACCTCCCGCGGCAGCTTTCCCGCCTTGCGGACCGTAATGACGCCCGTTCCCGTGGCGTAGGCCGCCGCGGCCGCCAGCAGGAAACCGCGCGCTTCAACGCCGGCGACGGCGTCAAACCGGCCCGCAAATGGCTCCACCAACGCAGCGACGACCGAATGAAACGCGGGTCCGTCGGCGAAAACCGGTGTCAGGTCCTTGAAGGAAATCCCCGGCTGCGGATAATCCGGAACCGTCTTGGTCAGCCGCGAAATGATGGATTCAACCCCTTCGCGGGGCGGCATTGTGCGCGGCGCGGGTACGGCGGAAGCAGCAGAAGTCACGTCTCCACGGTACCCGCATCGCTGAGGGAAGCCGGCCCGCACGTCACGATCGCGCCTCCTCCCGGCGGACGGCTTTGTGGAAAACCGACGACGCTGGCGGGCCCTTGGGCCACAGGGCTGGTGCAGCTGCGCGGAGCGCCGTTAGTTCCCTGCGCTCTGCAATTATGGAACAGCAGGCCGTTTTCGCACTACAGCGGGCTTGTAACGGGAAACAGTAGGATCTGCGGCAATCCAGAACCGCCACGGGTAATCTGCCGATCCGCCGGGTCCGCCCAATCCCACTCTGGGCCCGGTGAGAATATCGTCCGGCTCCATTGCAGGCCCCAATTCAATACTGAAATCCCCGCCAAGAGCCCAGGCACCGTTGTGGTTCAGATCCATCGCCAATGCCGAGGCCAGCCGAGCCGGGCCCTGCGCCAGTTCCTTGTCCTTGCGGGCAGCCGGTCGGCGGGTCCGCGCCAGCTCGTGGCCTTCGACAACTTCCCCCGCCCTCATCAGGCAACCGGAGGATGTACCAGCCGGTGAGCACACCAGGTTGGCGCAATAGTGCATACCGTAGGTGAAGTAGACGTAGAAGTGCCCGGCCGGTCCGAACATGGAGGTGTTCCTCGGTGTCTGTCCGCGGTAGCTGTGCGCTCCCGGATCCGGTGTAGAAGAGTCTGCTGGCCCCATGTACGCCTCAACCTCCGTCAGGCGGATGCCGACGGTGCCTTCGGCGCTTCGATGCCGAACGACGGCGCCGAGTAATCTGGGTGCAACAACAACGGAGGGCTGCTGGAGCAGTTCCAGCAGCTCGAATTTGGCGGCCATGGCAAAACCGTAGCAGTCCCCGGTTCGATGATACGAGTCGCCTATGCGCCGCAATCGGCAGCCCCGCCATGTCCGATTTCCGCCAGCGAAGCACCCCGATCCCTGCGAACATGGAGTCATGGACTTTTCGCAGCAGTACCGGGTGATCGAATCCCGGGACGCCCGATTCGACGGGCAGTTCTTCACTGCGGTGCGCACTACCGGCATCTACTGCCGCCCCTCCTGCCCCGCCAGGACCCCGAAGCCCGCCAATGTTTCCTTCTTCCGCACTTCGGCTGCGGCCCACGAGGCCGGGTACCGCGCCTGCAAACGCTGCCTTCCCGAAGCGGTCCCCGGCAGTCCGGAGTGGAACGTCCGCTCGGATGTGGCCGCACGCGCCATGCGGTTAATTGCCGACGGCGTCATGGACCGGGGCGGTGTGCCGGAACTGTCCGCCCGCCTGGGCTACTCCAGCCGGCAGTTAAATAGGATCATGACCGCCGAGCTAGGGGCCGGCCCGCTGGCACTGGCTCGCGCCAGCCGCGCCCAGACGGCCCGCACACTGCTAACGGCAACGGACATTAAGGCATCCGATATTGCCTTCGCCGCCGGCTTCAGCAGCGTCCGCCAGTTTAATGAAACGGTCGCCGAGGTATTTTCGATGACGCCAACGGCGCTCCGGACGCGGGGTCAGCACCGGCATCCGCACGTTCCATCGTCCAGCCCGGCAGTTCCCGGATCGACGGCAGGCCCGCCGGCCGAACTCTCCCTGGCCCTGCCGTTCAGAAAACCCTTCGATCCGGGAATCTTCGCGTTCCTGGCCGCGCGTTCCGTGCTGGGTGTCGAGGAGGGGAACGCAAGCCGGTATGCCCGGGCCCTGGCTCTGCCCTGCGGGCACGGTTGTTTTGAGCTGCGCTGGACGGGGACTGCGCTGGAACTCTCCGCACGGCTGGAGGATCTGCGCGACCTGCCGGCCCTGCTCAGCCGCGTGCGCCGGCTCCTCGACCTTGATGCGGACCCTGCCGGGATAGATGCCGTGTTGAGTGTGGAGCCCGGTATGGCCCGCCGCGTCGCGATGCTTCCCGGAATCCGCCTGCCCGGCGCACTGGATGCCGGCGAAATTCTGATTCGGGCCATGATCGGCCAGCAGATTACCGTCGCGGCCGCACGTACCGCGCTCAACCAGTTGGCCGCCGTCGGACTTACCGGCCGGACCCCGTCGGGGACGTTACTGCGGCATTTCCCCACGCCGGAGCTGATTGCCGAATACGGTCCGGAAATTCTGCGCGGACCGCGCAAACGGATCGAATCGGTCTGCGCTGTCGCCCGCATGCTGGCCACTGGCGAGTTGGCCATCGGACTTGAAGATGACCTGACGTCACTGAGCGCCAAGCTGTTGCCGCTGCCCGGGATCGGTCCGTGGACGGTTGGCTACGTTGCAATGCGGGTGCTCGGGGCGCCGGATATTTTTCTGCCCACTGATGCGGCCGTCCGCAACGGCTTCGCCAGGCTAAGCGAAAGCCCGGTCGGCCAGGCCAGCGGGGGTGACGCGGGCGCGGCTGCGGGGATTGGGGCGTCGGTGCTGACGGGCTATGCAGCGCGCTTCAGCCCCTGGCGTTCCTACGCGACCATGCATCTTTGGCGTGCCGCCACCGCAGTACCGACTACAACAGCTCCTGCAGAAGCTCCATCAACCACACGCATTGAGAGGGCATCACAATGATCGCCGAAACCTTGACTATGAGCACGCCGGACGGACCCTTCACCATTGTTGCCGCCGAGGGCGCCGTGCTGTCCGCTGGCTGGACCGCCGAGCTGGACGAATTGACCGGCCAGATCCATGCACTGCTCCGCCCCACCGGCTACACCGCAGTGGCGTCCCTTGGATCCATATCCGACGCCGTCACCGCCTATTACGACGGGCAAGCCAGCGACATCATGCAGGTGCCGGTGCTGCAGAAATCCGGGCCGTTCCGGGCACACGCGTGGGAAGTCCTGCGGACGGTTTCCCCCGGGAAGCCCGTGAGCTACACCGAATACGCACTGCTGGCCGGTAATCCGGCGGCAGTCCGGGCCGCGGCCAGTGCCTGCGCGTTCAACGCAGCAGCGCTGTTCGTGCCGTGCCACCGGGTAGTCCGCACGGACGGGACGCTGGGCGGCTTCCGCTGGGGTCTGGCCGTGAAGGAAAGCCTGCTGGCACGCGAGGCAAACGCCTCATGTGGTGACTACGATGCCGGAGTAGATAGCTGCCGGAGTAGATACGGGAACTGTTGAACCGCCCGTCATAGAGTTACTGTGGCGACCTCATCAAGTCCCGCCTGGGGTTCCTCGCTTTTTCCTGCGGACCCGGCGGACTATTCAACGGTTGAGATGGCAGTAAAGACTCCGCCCAGACTCAGTGGGTGGCGCTCCGAAGGGCTCCCGGGAGGTCGGTGAGCGCCGTCAGGGTAAGGTCGGGTGCGCTGAAATAGGCGGGGTAGGCCGCGCCGGTGCGGTTGAGCCACGCCGTCTGCAGTCCGGCCCGGGCGGCGCCGTGGATATCCCACGGATGGACAGCGACCAGCAGCATCTGTTCAGGGCTTGTCCGGCACACCCCCGCGGCATAGGAGTAAGCGGCAGGGTTTGGTTTCCACGCCGGCGCCTGTTCGACGGAGAGCAGGGCCTCAAATTGGTCCAGAATTCCCACTGGCGCGAACAATTCTTCCGCAATCTGCGTCGATCCGTTCGTGAGGGTGATCAGCCGGTAGCCTTCCGCTTTTAGTGCACCGACGCCCGCTGCCACATCCGGGTGCAGGCCCAGGGACTCCATGCCAGCCATGATGTGCCCGACCGCCTCCTCCAGAGACTTGTCGATCCCGGCGCCGGGCAGCAGCCCACGCAGAGCCTCGGCGCCGATCCGGGCGAAGCCGGGATTATCCCCCGCCACGGTCAGGGCGAACCCGTCCCGCAGCAGGGTCGCAAACCACAGCTTCGCCAACGAAGCAGGTGCGCCGGTCTCGGTGAACCTCTCTGCCATAGCAGACATGTCCGAAAGGGTTTCATTGACGTCAAAAACAATCACCGACGGTTTTTTCACAAGAAGTTCTCCTTCGAGTAGGGAAAATCCGGTATGGAACTTCTGAGGTTCATCACCAGTCTGCCTGATCCAGGGTGTGCGGCGGGTCGGTGATGGTGGCCGAGTTGTAGACGATGGTGAACTGCGCCTTGTTCCATGGTGCCTCGCAGCCGTTGACGGCGGTTCCGAAGTCGTTGACCAGCAGCGGATCCAAAGGCTTGGTCAGCGACGTGTTGGGCTGCGGGGATCAAGGTCTTCGGCGTAGATGCCGGACCGTGGGCGGCGGGTGCCAAATCTTCGCATGTCAGCCTTTTCCTGTGCGGGTGCCGGCCAGGCCGGTGACCGAATCCGTGGAGGCAGGAGCGGTGGAGGCAGGATCCCCGTTCGCCGGAGGGTGCGTAAGGGGCCTGATGGGGAGCATTTTGCGCAATCCGAGGTTTTCGCCGGCATCCAGAACCGAATGCTGGACGCAGGCGGGTACCAACTGCCCGGTCTCCGGGTGGCTCATGGTGTACATGCAGGCGCCGAGGCGTTCTTGGGTTTCCCTGATTTTCGGGTCCTCGCTGGCCACGCCTTGCTCCATCAGAGCCCAGGCAGGGGCGACGTCGACGGCATCCATGAAATTGTGTACCACGAACGTTTTGAAGGACAGCCGCCGCTTCCAAGCCGCAGCCACAACGGCCGCCGGCCCTCCGGCCCGGTGAACAAGGCGCAGGGCGAAGGACGCCAGGACAGGAACGTCGCCAAGGTGGACTAGGAGCGCCCGCAGGATTTTTGCGGCCACAATCCATCCTGGCGTGCCACCAAAAATCATGCCGCCAAAGTGCGCCAGAACGCGGTCGCGGGCCGCAAGGTCCCGCGGATCCTCCGGGTCCAGCAGAGCCGCGCTCCGGGTCCCGGCGGTGACGGTGACGGCGGTCCTGTTGCAGCGTGGGTCCCCGAACTGGGTGCCCTGCCAAGGGATGGCATGTCCGGCCCCGGCCTCGATCCGGGACCACACGGCGTCGATGGAGACGGCCTCGAATCCTCCTGACCACCTGCGGTCATCCCCGATGTAGGCCGCCGGCTGGAACGAGAGCATGTCATAGGGCATCTCCAGCACGGCCCGGGCCACCTCGGTGACTTGGTCGAGGTTGGCAGGTGTGACGGTCATGTTGTGGGCGATGTACGAGCGGACGCCGTGATCACGTTTAAGGGTGGTGAACATGTCAGCGAATCGTGCCCGGAACGGGTTGAGCTCGGCCTCGTCGCGGGGGCGTACGGCGTCCCGGCGTCCGCGCATCAACGAATCAAAGTGCGCGGCGAAGGAGATCCTGTCAAAGCGTGGACTACCCTCCGGGCCCAGCACGACGTCGAGCAGGTACTGGTAGTCAAAGTCGCCGTGGGTCATGGACATCGGTTCCCGGCCGTTGGCGCGCATGGCCAGCAACGCCGCGGCGTGGTCCCCTGCGGGGAGCAGGCTGACTTCGCCACCGATCAACTGTGCGTGCGCGCGGGGACCACGAACGCCGCGGAGATACTCCATCTGCTCCGTGACCCCTTTGACGGTATGGCCGCCGTCGATCCTGACCTTATTTGCGTCGGCCGAGTGGTAGCAGGGTGAGCAGGTCAGGTTGCATTTAGGGAACACCCCGTGCGTGCCTTCGCATCCGACGGCGGCCCGCCCCAGCAGCTGACCAGGGGTTTTGACGTGGTCAGGCAGCTGCGCCCAGCGCCGCTCCAACGCAGTCCTGCTCTCGGGATGAATCGGCCTGGTGGCAATTTCGATAGCTCGGAGGAGGGCTGCGATCTTCATGGTGATCCTCTTAGTCATACTGCGGAGGCGAACCGGAGGCCCGTGGTGGTCCCGTTCCTTTTTCAACGTGCAGTTCCGCTTCCGCCGCGAGATCCGGCTCGGTGCCGGCGTAGTGGTTAAAGTAGCAGCCTGCCCGTTTTCTGCTCGAATTTCCTGGCTGTATCCCGGGATGCTTCGGGTGCTGTGGCAACCGCATGTGTGGGAATGCGTGGCTTGGGGGTGATCTCCAGCCTTTCGTAATGTGGGGGGTAAGGAAAGGTGGCGAGCCTAGGGCTACTTAGCTGCCGTCGTCGCGGGTATCGATGCCGCTGTGGGGATCGAAGACGATTTGGCCGTTGAATTTCCGGGCAAGCGGTGGAGAGCAGGGGGTAGGACCAGGGCGTTGGAAGAGCGGAGGTCGCCGGGGACGGCGGCCAGCTCACTTTGGCATTTGTACCTCATGGCCGGCTCGCCATGATTCGAACTGCCACCAGTCCTAGAATAGCGCCACAGATCATTGACGCACCAGACTCAGCACGGTGGTCAGCAGCCATGGGCGGTGTCCTTTCCTGCAAGGTGTGGTTGCCGGCCCACGCTATGGCGTGTGCGGAGCCCACTTCAGTCATCTGGAGTACACAACACCTCGGCGTTTGCCAGGGTCTCCCCGCCGGCATCTTCTATTTCGGGAGGACCGCCCCGCCCCAGGGGCGCACGTTGTTTCAGTTCACATCGTCCCTAACGGCACCGTCTTTCCGGCCCGGATCTGGAGGTGGCCGGCCCGTGCGGAGGCCCGCACGACGTCGGCGCACTGTTCCTCGACGGCCCGCCAAGGTGCGGCGTGGATGTCGGACCCGCCAAGCGCGCAGGCCAGCCGCGCCAGCGGAGCGAGCCACCGCGCCCAACTCAGGGGGTCCTGCATGTCGACGACGCCGATCCGGCCGTCGGTGCCCAGCAGGGACGTCATGGTTGCCCAGGCGCGTTTCCAATCGCCCATCAGCGACAGTGAGTATGTTGCCAGGGCGGCGTCCGAGAGTGCCGATCCCCCTGCCTCCACGATGCGCCCCGAGAGGGCGCCGGGGTCCACCAGCACCATGTCTGCCTGGACCAGGATGACGTTGGACCAGCCGCGCGCCTCGGCGCGGCGGTGGGCCTGGCGGAGCATTTGGGCGCTGCGGTCGATGCCGACGATGGTCCCGGAAGCACCGATGCGTTGCTGCAGAAGGCGGAAATTCAACCCCGTTCCGCACCCGATGTCCAGCACCTGCTGGCCCTGAGTGGGGGCGAGGGCAGCGATGCCGAGCACCCGTCCGGCATGATAGAGAGGGTATTCCCCCGACAACACGTCATAGAACGGGGCAAACCGCGTGTATTTATCGCTCACCATGCGCTCCTTCCGGTCTGTTCCGATGCGCTCCGCGGCAGCGGCACGGTCGCTGTGGATCTCACCGGCCGGTGCCGCGTCCGGCACTTAAGCTCGCTGAAGAGGACTCCATCATGACAGACCAGCACCAACTCGTAGACCTGCTGGTGGTGGGCGGCGGCACGGCCGGAATCGTCGGCGCCACGACAGCGGCCGGGTTGGGGGCGCGAACCGTGCTGGTTGAACGAGCCCGCACGGGAGGTGACTGCCTGTGGACCGGCTGCGTCCCGTCCAAGACGCTCCTCTCAGCCGCCGAACACGCGGCTAAAGTGCGTGCACTGACCGGGCAGGCGCCGGCATTCAAGGCAGTGCGGGAACGGATCTTCGCCGCTATCAACTTCATTGAACCTGTCGACTCCCCGGCAGCGCTCGAAGCCGCCGGGGTGCGGGTTGTCAAGGGCACCCTGACGTTCCGCGCACCCGGCGTGGCCGAAATCGACGGCCAGACAATCCGCTTCCGGCAGGCGCTGGTCGCCACTGGTGCTGCGCCGGCCACCACCGGTATCGCGGGCTTGGATCCGGCCTTTGCTGTGACTTCGGAGACGGTGTGGGACCTGGAGACCCTCCCAGCCCGGCTGACCATCGTGGGAGGCGGTCCCATCGCGTGCGAACTCGGGCAGGCCTTCGCCCGGATGGGAGCACAGGTGACCATGGTGGTCCGCTCCCGCATCCTTCCCAGGGAAGACCCCGACGCTGTCTCGCTGGTGCGACAAGCCCTCGAATCCGACGGCGTCCGCATCCTGGAGCACACCGGCATACAGGACGCTGCCGGCACGGACGCGGGAACGCGCCTCCGGCTCGGGAACGGCGCCAGTGTTCCGGCCGACGCGGTCCTGATGGCCATCGGGCGCGTGCCCCGGACCGCCTGCCTCGGCCTGGAGCGGGTGGGGGTGGAGCTGGATGGGGGCGGCCACATCACTACGGATGCACGGATGCGGACCACCAACCCTCTCATCTGGGCCGCGGGGGATGTGACCGCGCACCGGCAGTTCACGCATCTGGCCGGCGTCCACGCATCAGTAGCGGCCGCCAACGCCGTCCTGGGGCTCAAACGGCGCATCAGCGCCACGGTGCCCCGGGTGACGTTCACGTCCCCGGAGGTTGCCGCCGTCGGGCTTTCCACGGCCGATGGCGGTTCGAGGCACCGCGTCCGGACGGTCCAGCACTCCCACGTTGACCGGGCCGTGACCGAAGGCCACACGGGTGGATTCACCCGGCTGGTCGTGGACGGTCGGGGGAAAATCCTCGGCGGCACCCTGGTGGGCCCCCGGGCCGGGGAGTCGCTGACCGAGCTGACCCTGGCCGTGCAGAAGGGCATGACCACCTCGGATATTGCCGGAACAACTCATGCTTACCCCACCTATTCGGACGGCGTGTGGAACGCTGCCGTTGCTGATGTCAGGGAGCGCTTGGCCTCCCCCCTGATGGGGCGGGCCACGGCGGCCCTGGTCTGGGGGCGGCGCCGCTGGCTGGATAGCGCTGCGCTTCACCGCAGGGAGCGGTAGCCAGCGATGATCCGCTGGACCGCACTGGCTGTGACCAGCAGCGCCCAGACGGCGGCGATTTCCGACGCACCACCGGGGAAGATGAGCCACAGGCTGTGCACGGCTATGGTCTCCGCGCCCTCGGTCAGGCCGGGCAGGAACGACAGCGACCGACCGTCCCGGATCTGGCGGCCGGCTTTTTCCGCGATGGAGGAGAACGCCAGGAACGCGGTGCCGTTGATGTAGTAGGCAAAAAGGACCAGCAGGAACGGCAGCAAGGGTGCGGCGAACGCGGCGCTTGCGCCGATGCCCACGCCGACCACCGTTGCCCCGTAGACGACGAAGTCGGCGCAGATGTCCCAGAATCCGCCCCTGCCGGTGTCCCGGTTTCCGGTGCGGCGGTTCCGGCGCCGGGCCAGTGGACCGTCGAGGCCGTCGGCGATCCGGCACAACAGCCACGCGGCCAGGGCAGGCAGCCAGCACTGCCCGGCTGCCAGGGCCGCACTGGCCAGGCCAAGAATCAGGTTCACGGCCGTCAGCCTGTCCGGAGTGATCCCCGGCCGGTCCAGCCAGGCGGCGGCCCTTCCCAGAGCCGGCTCCATGACCCGCCGCAACCTGGCATCAAACATCGGCACCCTTCCCCGTCCGGCGCCGCCGGACGGCGACCACCAGCCCGGCCAAAGTCAGCACTCCGAGGGCGCCGAGCGCAAGGTCGAGCTGCCATCCCGGCTTGAGTCCGAACACACCCAACGCCACGAAACTCACCGTGCCGGGAAGGATGCCGATCGCAGTCCCAAGGAGGTACTGCCACCAGCCCAGGGAGGTCAGCCCTGCCGCATAATTGATGGCCGTAAACGGCAGAACGGGCACTAGACGGACACCGATTATGGCCGCCATCCCGCGCCGCCGCAGCAGCCGGTCGACTTTCTCCACCCGCGTGCCGGTGAAACTCTCCACCGCTTCCCGGCCCAGCCAGCGGCCCAGCCAGAAGGCAGCCACGGAACCGAGCATCGCACCGGCATAGACGACGGTGACACCGCCGCCGAGCCCAAAGATCAACCCGGCTGCAACGGAGAGGACGTTTTTGGGCACCGGAGCCAGCGTCAGCGCTGCATAGGCGACGATGAACGCCGCCGGCCCCCACCAGCCCGTTCTGCCGAAATAGCTGCGGATCTCCCCGACCGGCGGGAGCGGAAAGACCAGCACCGCTGCTGCGGCGGCAGCCACGAGAAACACTAGGATCCCCAGCCGAATCAGCGCCCGGCGCCGTCCGCCCGGAATGGCACCCGTCACGGGGTTTCCCCGCCGCCGCCGGCGGCAGGGAGCCCGTCTTCGTCCTCTGCCGTGCGGATGGCCCAGGCTGCGTTGACGAGGCCGATATGGCTGAAGGCCTGCGGGAAGTTTCCGAGCAGCTCGCTGCTGTCCGGGGCAACCTCCTCGGACAGCAGGCCCAGATCCGTGGCGAACCCCGCGGCTCGTTCGAAGACGGCGCGGGCGCGCCGGGTCTGTCCGGCCAGGGCCAGGGCATGGGCCAGCCAGAACGTGCACAGGAGGAACGTGCCTTCCTCCCCGGCGAGCCCGTCGTCTGCCTGGTACCGGTACACCAGACCCCGGCTGTCCGTAAGCCTGTCTTCGATGGCGTCGATCGTGGCAAGCATCCGGGGATCGTCGGCGGGCACGAACCCCACGATGGCGAGCATCAGCACCGACGCGTCCAGGTCCGCGGAGCCGTAGGCCTGGGTATAGGCGCCGGCTGTTTCGTTCCAGCCGTTCTTCCGGATCGAGTCGGCGAGCTGCGCCCGGGTCTGCGTCCAGTGCGGAACCCGGTCTTCCGTGTTCAGGACCCCGGCGAGGCTGATGGCCCGGTCAACGGCCACCCAGCACATCAGCTTTGAATGCAGGTAATGCCGGGGAGTGCCGCGGACCTCCCCGATGCCCTGATCCGTGGACTGCCAGCGCGATGCGGCAGCGTCGGCCGCATCGGCAAGAAACCGCCGCGTCCCGGGATCCAGATCGTTGAGATATTCCGGGAGGGTGGCGGCTGCGTCGAGGAGTTCGCCGTAGACGTCGAGCTGGCGCTGGTCCCAGGCGCCGTTGCCCACCCGCACCGGGGCGCTCGAGCGCCACCCCGGAAGGTGTGCCAGTTCGCGCTCGGACAGGTCCCGTTCCCCGCCGATGCCGTACATGATCTGCAGCTCGTCGCCGCCGTTCAGCCGGCCGGCCGCCGTCGCGAGGAACTGGAAAAATTTCCCGGCCTCGTCCGGACACGCGGCCACCCACAGCGCCTGCAGGGTCATGCTGGCGTCCCGGATCCAGGTGTACCGGTAATCCCAGTTCCGGGTGCCGCCGGCGACCTCGGGCAGGGACGTCGTGGGGGCTGCGACGATCGCACCGGTCGGATAGAACGTCAGTGCCTGCAGGATCCGGCCGCTGGAAGCGACAAGGTCCTGCCAGGGACCGTCGTAACTCTGATGCAGCTGCGACCAGCTGCCCCAGCCCTCCAGTGTGTCCTCCATCCGGCGGCCTATCTCTTCCTGGCTCCAGAACACCTGCGATACCGGCCCGGCGCTCTGGTGGTGAAGCGCGAATCCCAGAACGTCTCCGGTACGCAGAACCAGCTTCGCCCGCGCTTGACCATTATCGAGTTCGAACGTAACCGGAGTGGAGAAAGCCAGCAGATCGGGCCCGCCGAGGACGACGATTCCGCCGGCCGATTCTTCAAGGAGCGGCCGGACCAGGCCGTACTCCGGCCGCGGCGCGAAAGTCACCTCCAGCTCGACTTCTCCTTGGATACAGGCCACCTGACGCAGCAACGTTCCAGGAGCCCCGGCACCCAGTTCGTGGCCCCGGTTCCCGTCTCCCAGCACCAGCGCATCGGTGACTGTCACCGTCCCGTCCACCGCGGTGTGGACCGTTTCAAGGACCATCGTCGGGCCGAGGTACTGCCGGGTCGAGGCGTATGGAGCCGCAGGCCGGATCGACCAGAAACCCGCGTCCTCGCCCAGGATCCGTCCGAACACTGAGGGCTGTCAAAACGGGGGAAACACAGCCAGTCCACGGAACCCGAGCCGCTCACCAGGGCCGCGGAGCGGCAATCCGAGAGCATGGCGTAGTTGGCAATCGGTTCGCTGGTCATCGGTACACCCTGCCTAATTTCATTCACGACGGTCCAGCGCGTTTTCAAGGGCGCGGTGGAAAAATCCGAGCATATCGCTTTCATTACGCGGTAACGCTTCGTGGCGGCGAACTTTTAATCCGTGCAACCCGGCCCTACCAATGTAGGGATGATTCTGGCCCACGTTCCGCAATCGAGGACACATAACGCCCGAAGCGTCCTGTGCGGGAATCCGAATGAAGTCTCCCCCGCCGACGATTTCTTCCCCGGGTGAGGTCCGGGCCCAGGAAATCCATCGTAGCGGAGTGAGAATTGCCTGCGGCCATAGATAGGCGCCGGGATCGAGGTGCCTTGGCTCTGGACCGCCGTACCGTAGAGGGGACAAAGCCGGAACGAAATGGAGCCATCATGCCCACCCATCGCGCTCAGGAGGTCTCTATGCCCGGCATCTCCCTGGCGGAGACCGCTCCGGAGGGGGACGGACGGGAAGTGTTCCCGGGAGGGGTCACGGTAGGGATTGTCAGTGATGGCGTCCTTGATGAACCGGATAGTCGTGCCGCAACCGATGAGCTCCTGTGCACGCTTCGCGCCGGTCGCTACACGCCGTCCGCGTGGTCGCGATTTCTTGCCCGGGCAACCAGGCGCTCCGTTCGGCAGGCTCTCCTTCGTCGTCGGGCCCTGCTCGAATCGACCATGCTGCATGCCGGACTTGCCGCTCTTGCGGATCCGCGCCACCGCACGTGGGTGGCAGCGAGCTGGCTTCTCACAGTCAGCCATCTGGGCATGTTGGAGGGCCGGTGCACGCTCGGGGTCGCGAATACCCTCACCCTGATTCGCGCGAACCTTCCTGCACTGGAGAATCGCCTGGGAAACGCGGTGCCGATCATGGCGCTGGCGACGGATTGGCTCGATGGGCGGATTTCCCGCGCGACCGGTACCGAGACCCGGTTCGGGCGGCAAGCGGACTTCCTGGCCGATACCGCGCTGTGGACCTGGTTCACCCTCCGGCACGAGCCCAACCGCTGGCTGCGCGCGGCGTCGTTCGCGGCATGGGGTGTCACCGTTATCGCCGTCACCACGGCAAGTTTTGCCAGTGGTGCCATGAAGGACATGCCACGGTCCCGCTGGATTCGTCCGGCCGCAACCCTACAGGTCATCACCGGTCTTAGGATTGTGCTGAGACAGTTCACCGACACCAGCGGCAAACTACGCCGAGACCGCCTTCCGGCTGGACCTTGTCCTTGTGGCCCGGCGCGAAGGCCTAGGGGATGGGCTAAGCAGAGCGAAGTTTCAGCACCTCGCGCGTTATTTCGGGGCGATGGCTGCCGGCCATGGGAGCAGTTCGGGAAGGTCGACGGCGTCTGCCGCGGCTTCTGCGCGAAGGCTGCCCAGGCTTGGCGTACGGCCGGCGAGCCAAGCAGCAAGGTCCGTCAGCATTCCACCCACGGAAACGGTCCTGGCGCCCGCACCGCCGTGCCCCAGCGTGAAGGCCGGCAGACCGAGCGGTTGAAGCTTTAACAACAACGAGGCAGGCACGCGAGCCTGGAGGAAGTCAAAAAGGTGGCTGCAGAAGCCCGCGGTCCAGGTTTCCGGCCCACGTCCCAGCTCCAGATCGGACAGATGGATCACCAGTTCCCGCCACAGCGCCAGTCCGCCGTCATAGATGACGCCGTCCCGGTAGGTTATCGGCAGCTGCCAGCCCGCGTCAGCCAGGCCGTGCATATCTGCCAGGACGCGGTCCAGAGCGCTCGTTAAATCACGCAGGTGCTCCGCCGCACCGTTACCCGCGGCGACCTCGATGGCGTGTGTCCGTCCCTCATAGCCGCCGTCGTAAAATGCGATCTTTTCGCCCCTCACGGCGTACTCGACCTGCCGAGCCAAGGCGTTCGCAACCCCGCACAGATGCGCCAATATGTGTCCGCGCGTCCAGCCGGCGAGCGCAGACGCGCCGCCGACATCGTCATCGGTAAGTGTTGCGACCTTGTCCAGCATGACGGCTGCCGCGCCGTCCAGATTGGCCAGTAGCTGCGTTGCGGAAGGCTGCGTCGGGTTAAGCGCTGCGGGAGAAGACTCGGTCATCGCCCCAGCCTATCCTTCAAGCGGTAGTTTCGTTTAGAGAACGTAGCGGTGCCGGATATGCCGGCGATCGGCCCGGGCCTGCCAGAACTCAATCTCCGAAGGCCGGAGCGCATACAGCTGCCACTGCGGATTCGCGGTGCCGTCGGCCGCGGGTCTGTCCGCCCAGTCCGCAGCGGAAGCCGTGGCGGACAATTCTACGACGGTTCCCGCCAGCCGGACCTGCCGGCCGACCTGCGGCCAGTAGAAGTTCATAGCCGCCCGGGGATTTGCTGCGAGTTCGCGGCCCTTACGAGACGTACGCGCCGTGGCAAAGTGCCAGCCGTCGTCGTCGAGGTTCTTCAGGATCAGCATGCGGGAGGACAGGTTGCCGCCGGCGTCCGCCGTCGCCAGGCTGCAGGCGTGCGGCTGCGGAACGCCCGCCGCTACGGCGTCCTCCAGCCATGCGCGGAAGAGCACGGCTGGGTCCGCCGCAGCCTTCTCCGGATCAAAATCCGGCATTAAGTCAGGAAAGTCGGGAAGCGCCCGCAGTCTGCGCCGGAAGGATTCGCTCATGGCAACATGCTCCCACCACTGGCCGCGCCACCGCGAATCTAGCGCATAAAATGCCCGCATCCACAAGGGCGGACGCGGGCATTTTCATAGTCGTCACGACCTCATATCCAGCACGACGTCAGCACGACGACGGTCAGGCCAGGAAGGCGCGGACCTCCCCCAGCTGCCCCTGGAGGGCGGCCAACTGCTCCAGGACAGCGGACGGCGCCGTGCCACCTTGGGCGCTGCGGCTGTTTAACGAGCCTTCCGTGCTCAGCACGTTGCGGACGTCCGGGGTGAGGTGTGCAGAAATTCCCGCGTACTCCTCATCCGTCAGGTCCCACAGCTCCACACCGCGGGTCTCCGCCACCTTCACGGCGGCGCCCGAAAGCTCGTGGGCGTCGCGGAACGGCACTCCCTGCCGGACCAGCCATTCGGCGATGTCCGTGGCCAGCGCGAAGCCCTGCGGGGCCAGGGACTGCATCCGGTCGGTGTTGAAGACCAAGGTGGCGATCATGCCGGCGACGGCCGGGAGCAGCAGTTCGAGGGTGTCCGCGGCGTCGAAGACCGGTTCCTTATCTTCTTGCAGGTCCCGGTTATAGGCCAGCGGCAGTCCCTTCAGCGTCGCCAATAGCCCGGTCAGATCCCCTATCAGACGCCCGGCCTTACCGCGCGCCAGCTCCGCGACATCCGGGTTTTTCTTCTGCGGCATGATCGAGGAGCCGGTGGAGTAGGAGTCATCGAGGGTGACAAAGGAGAATTCCTTGGTGGCCCAGAGAATGACTTCCTCACTGATCCGCGACAGATTCACGCCGATCATGGCGGCGACCCAGGAGAACTCGGCGAACACATCGCGGGAAGCGGTGCCGTCAATAGAATTCCAGGTGGCCGAGTCGAAACCCAGGTCCGCGGCAACCGCGTTGGGGTCCAGACCCAGCGAAGAGCCCGCCAGCGCGCCCGAGCCATACGGTGACACCGCTGCGCGCTTGTCCCAGTCCTGCAGCCGCTGCACATCGCGCAACAGCGCCCAGGCGTGGGCCAGCAGATGGTGACTGAGCAGCACCGGCTGGGCGTGCTGGAGATGTGTGCGGCCGGGCATGGCCACGCCGTGATGCGCCTTCGCCTGGCCCACCAGGGCGTCAATAACGCTGAGCACTCCACGGGCAACGATGCGGGCGTGGTCGCGCAGGTACATTCGGCCCAGCGTGGCGATCTGGTCATTGCGTGAGCGGCCGGCCCGGAGTTTGCCGCCCAGCGGCGCCCCGGCACGTTCTATCAGCCCCCGCTCCAGTGAACCGTGGACATCCTCATCGGTTTCCGCCGCGGTGTAGGCACCGGATTCCACGTCGGCGGCCAGCTGGGAAAGGGCGTCAAGCATCCCGGCCAGCTCGCCGCCGTCGAGCAGTCCTGCCTGGTGCAGCACGCGCGCGTGCGCCTTGGAACCGGCAATGTCATACAGCGCCAGCCGCCAGTCGAAATGCGTGGATTTGCTCAGCGCGGCAAGCGCATCCGCCGGGGCACCGGCAAACCGGGCACCCCAGAGCGCACCGGTGTTCGTCCCCGAGCTCTCCCCGCCCCCGCTCTGTCCGGCCGACGGGTTCAGGTCAACCACCGCTACTGCCCGGCCACGCGCTGGTCGCGGGAGGATGCAACTTTGGAGGACATGCCCCAGAGCTCGATGAAACCCTTGGCCTGGGACTGATCGAAGGTGTCTCCGGTGTCGTAGGTTGCGAGGTTGAAATCGTACAGCGAGGTCCCGGACCGTCGTCCTGTCACCACGGCCGCGCCGCCGTGCAGGGTCATCCGAATGTCCCCGGTGACGTATTGCTGGGTGTCCTCGATGAAGGTGTCCAGTGAACGTTTCAGCGGGGAGAACCACTGGCCGTCGTAGACCAGCTCGCTCCAGCGCTGGCCCACCGTGGCCTTGAACCTAGCCTGCTCGCGCTCAATGGTGATGTCTTCGAGGTGTTTGTGGGCGGTGATCAGGGCCATGGCACCGGGAGCTTCGTAGATTTCGCGGCTCTTGATGCCCACCAGGCGGTCTTCGACGACGTCGATCCGGCCCACGCCCTGCGCCCCTGCCCGGCGGTTCAGTTCCTGAATGACGGCGAGGGCGGAAAGTTTGACGCCGTCCACGGCGACAGGAACGCCGCGTTCGAAGGAAATGATGACTTCGTCAGCCGCCGGCGGGAATTCCGGGGTGACGGTGTAGTCGTAAATGTCCTTGGTGGGGCCGTTCCAGATATCTTCCAGGTACCCCGTCTCCACGGCACGTCCCCAGACGTTCTGGTCGATCGAGTAAGGATTCTTAGCCGTCGTCTCAATGGGCAGACCTTTTTCTTCGGCAAAGGCTATGGCCTTGTCGCGGGTCAGTGCCAGGTCGCGGACCGGTGCGATGCACTTCAAATCCGGCCCAAGGGTCTGGATGCCGACCTCGAAGCGGACCTGGTCATTGCCCTTGCCGGTGCAGCCGTGAGCGACGGTGCTGGCGCCGAATTCGCGGGCCGCTTTGACCAGGTGCTTGACGATGACGGGCCGGGAAATGGCGGAAACCAGTGGGTAGTGTCCTTGGTATAGACCGTTGGCCTTCAAAGTGGGGACGCAGTACTCGTCAGCGAATTCCTCGCGGGCGTCGGCAACGTAGGCCTCGACGGCGCCGCAGCCCAGAGCGCGCTGGCGGATCGTTTCCAGCGACTCGCCGCCTTGTCCGACGTCGACGGCGACGGCGATAACCTCGGCACCGGTGGCTTCCCCGATCCAGCCAATGGCAACGGAAGTATCCAGGCCACCGGAATAGGCCAAAACTATGCGATCAGTCACTTCATGCTCCTTGAATTAGGGTTCATTCGTCTTGAATTACGTTAGGGGTTCCGGCGCCGTTTTAGTACCAGCCCGCCGGCGGCGCTATTGCATTACCAGCCCGCCGCCGGTTCGGCCGCAAACTGCAGGAAACGCTCCGCAACGTCGGCTCCGCCCTGCGGGTCGCGGGTGATCAGCATGACCGTATCGTCCCCGGCAATACTGCCGAGCACCGTGGGCATGACCGAGTGGTCAATGGCCAGGGCCAGAAAATTCGCAGCCCCCGGAGGCGTCCGCAGCACCACGATATTCGCTGATGCCTCCGCGGTGACCAGCAGCTCGGCGCACAGCCGGGTCAGGCGGGCATCGAGCAATTCCTGCGAGAGGGCCCATTGCGGGCTACGGTCGCCGCCCTCTTGCGGCAGCGCGTACACCAAGGTGCCGCCCTCACCGCGGACCCGGACCGCGCCGAGCTCCACCAGGTCCCGCGACAGGGTTGCCTGGCCGACGACCAAACCGTCGTCGGCCAGAAGTGCAGCAAGCTCCGCCTGCGAGCGCACCGGCCGGCTGGTCAACAGGGCAACCAGACGCCCCTGCCGTGCCGTTTTTGTTGCGGGCGTCCCAGCGCCCGGAACGGCAGCCGCCGCTGTCATTGGGCCGGTGCCCGCGCTGCTGGTCCGGATGCTTCCGCTCCGGCGGCTGCTGCTTCCGTTGCTACTGCCGGTGCTGGAGCACCCGTGGCTGCTTCCCTGGCGGACTGTTCCACCAGCCAGACCAGCAACGCCTTCTGCGCGTGCAGCCTGTTCTCTGCCTCGTCCCAGACCACTGACTGCGGCCCGTCAATGGCGCTGGCGGAAATTTCGTAGCCGCGATATGCCGGCAGGCAATGCAGGACGATGGCGTCCGGAGCCGCCTTCTCGAGGGCGTCGTCGTCGAGCGCGTAGTCCTTGAACAGCTCCAGCCGCGCCGCCTTCTCGTCTTCCTGCCCCATCGACACCCAGGTGTCGGTGGCGAGCACGTCGGCTCCGGCGCAGGCCGCCGCCGCATCCGTTGTGATCAGAACCGAACCGCCGGTTTCCGCTGCCCGGGTCTTGGCTGCAGCGACGACGGCGGTATCCGGCAGGTAGCCTTGCGGACCGGCAACGCGCACATGCATCCCAGCGGTCACGCCCGCCAGCAGGTAGGAATTGGCCATATTATTGGCCGCGTCGCCCAGATACGTCATGGTCAGTCCCGCCAGGGTGCCCTTGTGCTCCTGAATTGTCAGCAGATCCGCCAGCAGCTGGCACGGGTGGTAGTCATCGGAGAGCGCATTGATCACCGGAACGGAAGAATGTGCCGCCATTTCCTCCAGGCCGGCCTGCGCATAGGTACGCCAAACGATGCCGGCCACCATCCGCTCGAGCACCTTGGCGGTATCGGCGATGGATTCCTTGTGCCCCAGCTGGGAATCGCCCGCTCCGATGATCAGAGGTGCGCCGCCCAAGTCGGCAATGCCGGTGGCGAAGGAGACCCTGGTGCGGGTGGACGTCTTATCGAAGATCACGGCGACGGTTTGGCGACCGGCACCCGAGCCGGCAAAGGTGCTGCGCGAATACGGTTCCTTTTTCAGCGCGGCCGCCAGTGCCAGGACCTCGGCCTGCTCTGCCGGTGAAAGATCAGTGTCGAGAAGAAAGTGGCGGGTCATGATGATTCTCCCTTGGTGCTGGTGCTGGGGCTGGTGGCAGTGGCTGCGGGTGCTGCCTGTGCTGCCTGTGCTGCCTGTGCCAGAATTCCAGGCAACGCCGCCAGGAATTGGTGGGCCTGGGTTTCGGTCAGAATGAGCGGCGGGGCAAGACGGATGGTCGCGGCGCCCGGGGCATTGATGATGAAACCGGCATCCAAGGCCACCCGGACCACCTCCGCCGCTATGGGACGGTCCAGATCGAAGCCAATCAACAACCCGAACGCCCGGACCTCCGTCACACCCTTGGTGGCGGCCAGCCCCTGCCCCAAAACGGCACCGACGCGGCGCACATTGTCCAGCACATCGGTTGACTCGATCACATGAAGCGTCGCCAGCGCGGCAGCCGTGGCGACAGGATTGCCGCCGAAGGTGGTCCCGTGCTGGCCGGCGGAAAGCAACTCCGACGGTCCCGCCGCCAGGGTTATCAGCGCACCAATGGGGAATCCCCCACCCAGGCCCTTCGCCAGGGTCACAGCGTCCGGGAGGTTCGCCGCGTCCGCCGGGACGTCATTTGCACCGGCTCCTGGAAGACCCGCGAACCATTCGCCGGTCCGGCCGATGCCCGTCTGAACCTCGTCCAGGATCAGCAATGCTCCAGCCCTGCGGGTGATGTCCCGGGCAGCCTGCAGGTATTCGGCGGACAGCGGGCGAACGCCCGCCTCGCCCTGGATGGGCTCCAGGATGACGGCGGCCACGGTTTCATCGACGGCGCTTCGCAGCGCGGCAATGTCATTAAAGGGAATGTGCAGCACTCCGGGGGGCATGGGTTCGAAGGGTTCGCGGTAGGCGTGCTTGGCCGTCATGGCCAGGGCCCCCATAGTCCGGCCGTGAAAAGCGCCCTCCAAAGCGATGATCATGTTCCGTGCCGGGCCGCCTTCCGGGCTGTGCTTCTTGCCGTGCGCGCGCGCCAGCTTAAAGGCGGCCTCATTGGCCTCCGTCCCCGAATTGGCGAAGAACACCTTGGAGCCCTCTGGCGCCCCGCACAGTGCGAGCAACTTTTCGGCCAGGGCGATCTGGGTGGGACTGGTGAAGAAATTGGAGACGTGTCCAAGAGTGGATAGCTGACTTGCCACCACCGACGTCACGAACGGATGGGCGTGGCCGAGCGCATTGACGGCAATGCCGCCGAGCAGATCAAGATACTCCTTGCCATCCGCGTCCCAGACCACGGCACCGTTGCCGCGCACCAGAACCCGCTGCGGGGTGCCAAAGACCCCCATCAGGGAATGTGAATACCGGGCCAACCACGCGTTCCCGGCGGTCGGGTTGGCAGCTGCGTTGGTCGCAGCCTCTGTGGGCGAAGCCCCCGTGGTCTGAGCTGGCACCGTGGTCTGAGCTGGCACTGTGGTCTGAGCTGGCACCGTGGTCTGAGCTGCCGCAGTGGTCTGAGCTGACTCCAGGGCGGAACTGGTCGCCAGCAGCTGAACCAGGGCATCGGGCTGCGGCTTGCTGACGTCCTCGGTCATGACTGATCCTCTTCGTCCGGAAAAACCTGGGTGCCGATACCGGCGGTCGTGATGAGCTCCAGCAGCATCGAGTGGGCGCTCCTGCCGTCGACGACGGCGGCACGCGGCACGCCGCCGTCGACCGCTTTCAGGCACGCTTCCATTTTGGGAATCATCCCGGATTCGAGGACCGGCAACAGATTGCGCAACTCGGTGGCACCAATCGCGGAGATTAGCGATGACTTGTCCGGCCAGTTCCCGTACAGCCCCTCCACATCGGTCAGAATGACCAGGCGGGAAGCCTGCAGCGCCACGGCCAGTGCCGCCGCGGCCGTGTCAGCGTTGACGTTGAGCACCGATTCCGCATTGGAGAGTTCCGGGGCAACGGTGGAAATCACCGGAATCCGCCCGGCGTCGAGCAGGTCAAGGATGGAACCGGGGTTCACCCCCACCACCTCGCCCACCTGGCCCAGATCCACCAGCTCGCCGTCGACAATGGTCCCGGTCCGCTCGGCCTGCAGCAGGGCCCCGTCTTCGCCGGACAATCCCACGGCGTAGGGACCGTGCGCATTGATCAGTCCCACCAGCTCGCGGCCCACCTGGCCGGTCAGCACCATCCGGACCACGTCCATGGCCTCCGGCGTGGTGACGCGCAAACCACCCTTGAACTCAGATTCGATGCCCAGCCTGTTCAGCATGGCGTTAATTTGCGGACCGCCGCCGTGCACCACGACCGGCTTAATCCCTACATGGTGCAAAAAGACGATGTCCTCGGCGAACGCCCGGCGCAGCTCATCATTGATCATCGCGTTTCCGCCGTATTTAACGACGACGACGGTCCCGGCGAAACGCTGGATCCAGGGCAGTGCCTCGATCAGTGTGGCGGCCTTATCCTGCGCTGCTGCTACGGAGTTCATGCGGTTCCTCGGCTGGTTGTGGTGTTCCTCAGGACGGATCTCCTTTAGGACGAGTAGGCGCTATTTTCTTCCACATACTCATGCGTCAGGTCGTTGGTCAGGATGGTGGCCGTCGCGTCCCCTGCCCGCAGATCGATCTCCACATTGACCTGCCGCGGCGTCAGATCGACCAAATCCCGTGAGTCCCCGATCATCCCATCGCGGCAGACCTGGACCCCGTTGATGGCCACATTCAACTGATCGGGTTCGAAGATCGCGTCGGTGGTGCCGACTGCGGCGAGCACCCGTCCCCAGTTCGGGTCGTTGCCGAAGATCGCGGTCTTGAACAGGTTGGAGCGTGCCACGGCCCGGGCCGCCAGCTCAGCATCCTGCTCGCTGGCAGCATTCACCGCGGTGATGGCAATGTCATGGCTGGCGCCTTCGGCATCGCCGATCAACGCCCGGGCCAGCTCCTGGCACAGCCCGGCCAGCCCGGCACTGAATTCGTCCATGTCCGGGTAGCTTCCGGAAGCACCGGAGGCCAGCAGGAGCACCGTGTCGTTGGTGGACATGCAGCCGTCCGAGTCGGTGCGGTTAAAACTGACCCGGACCGCATCGCGCAGCGCCGCGTCCAGTCCATCCGGTTCGACGACAGCGTCGGTACTGATCACGACGAGCATCGTCGCCAGCCCGGGGGCCAGCATGCCGGCACCCTTGGCCATGCCACCAATTGAATACCCGCTACCGGCGAATACCGCTTCTTTGGCCACGGTGTCCGTGGTCATGATCGCCGCTGCCGCCGCCGGACCGCCGCTTTCCGTCAACGCCGCCGCAGCGCCCTCAATGCCGGGCAGTAGCTTCTCCATCGGCAGCTGCTCGCCGATCAGGCCGGTGGAACAAACGGCAACATCGGTTGCGGACAGGCCCAGCAGCTCAGCCACCTTCTCCGCCGACCGGTGCGTGTTTTGGAAACCCTCCGGCCCGGTGCAGGCATTGGCGCCGCCGGAATTGAGCAGGACAGCGTCCACCCGGCCGTCGCGCAGAACCTGGCGGGACCACTGCACGGGAGCCGCTGCTACCCGGTTGGAGGTGAAAACCGCCGCCGCGTTCTTTAACGGGCCGTCGTTGAGGACCAGGGCAAGATCCGACGAGCCGGAAGATTTCAGCCCGGCAGTGACGCCGGCAGCCCGGAATCCCTTCGCTGTGGTCACGCTCATGGTGCTACTCCTTGGAAACTCAGGCCGCTCGTCTCGTCGAGACCGAGCGCAATGTTCATGGACTGCACCGCGCCGCCGGCGGTGCCCTTCGTCAGATTATCGATGGCACAGCACACGATCACCCGGCCCGCATGGGCGTCAAAGGCAATCTGCATCGCCACATGATTGGACCCCTGCACGGATTTCGTGGAAGGCCACTGGCCCTCCGGCAGGACATGGACGAACGGCTCGTCCTCATAGGCATCGAGCCAGATCTGGCGCAATTGCGCAGCGACGGCAACACCGGCATCCGTGCCGGCCGACGCTGTGCCTACCGACGCTGTGCCGGCATCCTCGCCGGTAGATGCTGTAGCGGTTCCGGGAGCGTCTTTGAGCAGCCCGGGCGCCACCTTGGCGGTGGCCGTGGCAAGAATGCCGCGGCTCATCGGCGCAAGCGTCGGGGTGAAGGACACCGTGACGGCCGTTCCCGCTGCGGCGGAGAGTCCCTGTTCAATTTCCGGCGTGTGCCGGTGCCCGCCGCCCACACCGTAAGGGCTCATCGAGGCCATCACCTCGGAGCCGAGGAGATTCACCTTCGCCGCCTTCCCTGCGCCCGAGGTGCCGGACGCGGAGACGATGACGACGTCGTCGGGCAGCAGCGCGCCGGCGGCAAACCCCGGGGCCAGCGCGAGCAGGGCGGACGTCGGGTAACACCCCGGAACGGCGATGCGGCGGGCGTCGCGCAGCCTTTGCCGGTGTCCGGGCAGTTCCGGAAGTCCGTAGGGCCAGGTGCCGGCGTGCGCGGAGCCGTAAAACTTTTCCCACGCCGCCGGGTCCTCAAGCCGATGGTCCGCCCCGGCATCGATGACCAGCGTTTCGGCGGGAAGCTGCCGGGCGACCTGCGCGGATGCACCGTGCGGGAGCGCCAGGAACACTACGTCATGGCCGGAAAGGTTCTGCACGGTGGTTTCCTCCAGCAGTCGATCCGCCAGCGAATGCAGATGCGGCTGCACTTCTCCCAGACGCGTGCCGGCATTACTGTGCGCCGTGATGGCGCCGATCGTCACGTCCGGGTGGCTGGCCAGGAGGCGGAGCACCTCTCCCCCGGCATAACCGCTCGCTCCGGATACCGCTACAGAAATCGTCATGCCCCGATCCTACCGTACATTTATGCGCTGCTGCGAATAATTATGCATCACCAAGAGGATTGCCGGCCCGCCGGAGATGGTCGCCATAACCGGCTCTTCAGAATTGAGAGTGTAGTCGGGGCTGCCGCGCGCGGCGTGTCCGATTTCGCACCCGTTTCGCTTTGGCGCGGCCTGTCCTTCCATGGTGCCACTGCACGGCGCCGCTGTCTCGGCCGTAGCATGGAATCAGACGGCCCGGCTGCCCGGACCGTCGTCCGCGGCGCAACACCAGCGGCAGCAACGGGCACGAGCGGCATCAACAGAAAGGTACACCTATGAGCAAGGCAATCGTGGCGCAGGAATTCGGCGGCCCGGAGGTGCTTGGGCTCGCAGACGTAGAGCAACCGACACCGGGGCCCGGACAGCTGCTGATGAAGGTTTCCGCCATTGGCGTCAACTTCATCGATACTTATCAGCGCAGCGGCCTGTACAAGGTCCCGTTCCCGCTGACGCCGGGAGCCGAGGCGGCAGGCACCGTCGAATCCCTGGGCGAGGGCGTGGAGGAGTTTACTCTCGGGCAGCGGGTGGCCACCGGTGAAGCCAGCGGCGCGTACGCGGAATACGTCCTCGTCGATGCCCTCAAGGCGCTGCCCGTTCCGGACGGCGTGCCGGATGACGTTGCTGCAGCTCTGCCCCTGCAGGGCATGACGGCGCACTACCTGATGAATTCTTCCTTCCGGGTGGAGCCCGGACAAACGGTGCTCACGCATGCCGGAGCAGGTGGTGTGGGACTGTTGCTGACTCAGCTGCTCAAGGCACGCGGCGCCAAAGTAATCACGACGGTCTCCTCCGATGAAAAGGAACAGCTGGCACGGGAAGCCGGTGCGGACGAGGTGCTGCGCTACGAGGGATTCTCCGACCGGGTGCGTGAACTGACGGACGGTGCCGGAGTCGATGTAGTGTTCGACGGCGTTGGGAAGGACACGTTCGACGGCTCGCTTTCGTCGCTGCGGGTCCGTGGCATGCTGGTCCTCTTCGGCGGGGCGTCCGGCCCGGTGCCCCCGTTTGACCTGCAGCGGCTCAATACCGGCGGTTCCCTGAGTACTACACGTCCCACCCTCCGGGACTTCCTGCAGAATCCGCAGGAACGCCGGTGGCGCGCCAGCGAGGTGTTCGGCGCCGCCTCGGACGGGACGCTGAAGGTCCGGATCGGGGCGCGCTATCCGCTCGCGGATGCCGCCCGCGCCCATACTGACCTCGCCGGACGCAAAACCACCGGCAAGGTCCTCCTCATTCCCTAACGGCCGCAAAAGCCGGCGCTTTATGCCCGGAGGATGGCCCCGAACCTTTCCGCAGCAACGGCGACGGCCGCTTCCCGTGCCGCGGAGGCCTCCTCGGCGGTGAGCGTACGGTCCGGCGCCCGGAAGCGCAGCCCGAAGGCAAGGGACTTCATTCCCTCGCCCAGGCCCGGCCCGCGGTAATCGTCGAACAGCGCAACATCCTCCAGCAGTTCGCCGGCACCGGAGCGCAAGGCCTCCAACACCTGTACTGCAGGAATCTGGGCCGGGACCACCAGGGCAACGTCCTGGGTGGCGATCGGGAAGGTGGAAAGGTGCTTGGCCACTATGACGTCCGGGGCCGCGTCGAATAGCTTATCGGCGTCCAACTCCAGCGCCACCGAGCGGGCCGGCATATCCAGCTCCGCAAGCAGCTTCGGGTGCAGCTCGCCTGCATAACCGATGCGCTCTCCGCTGCGCAGCGACAGCTCGGCCGTGCGCCCGGGGTGAAAAGCCTGGTGTGACCCCTGCGTGAGCACCACCTCAACTCCCAGCACATCTCCGGCCAGCCGGGCCAGGTCCAGTGCATCGGCGTAGTCCCAGGCACGGGCGCTGTGGCCGGCGGCCAGCGGTGAATCTTTACCGGTTAATACCGCCCCAATGTGCAGCGGCTGCGCGGGCAACCCGTCGTACAGTGTATCGAGCACCGCCTCGGACGGCCTGATGCCCAGCGGGGGAATCTGGTCGGTGCCCAGCGTTCCGCCGTCGGGCAGAAACACCAGGCCGGCCTCAAACACGGCAAGATCCCGGAAGCCGCGGGAGTGGTTCCGCCGTGCGATCTCGAGCAAGCCGGGCAGGATCGAGGTCCGCAGGTAACCCTGTTCTTCGCTGATCGGGTTCGCCAGTTTAATCATCTGCCGCGGCGCATCCGCATCGGCCGTGCCAAACGTCTCGTTAGCTGCCTTGGCCGCGAAGGGATACGCCAGTACCTCGGTGAGACCGGCATCGGCCAGTGCCTGTACCAGCCGACGGCGCTGCTGCTGCACCCGTGTCAGCCCTCGCCCGGGAGGAGCAACCGGCAAGGTGGAGGGAATCTTGTCATAGCCCACCAATCGGGCAATTTCCTCGGTCAGATCGTCACGGGTTTCCAGATCGGGACGCCAGCTAGGAACCGTCACGTCGTACCAATTGCCGACGGCGGTCTGGGCACCGTGGGCCGCGCCGGGGGTGAGTGTGGCGCCTATGTCCCGTAACGCCGTCGTTATTTGCTCATCAGTGAAATCGATGCCGATGCGCGCGGAGGCATAGCCGCCGGAGAGGCCAATCACCACGGGCACAGGTTTAGTGCCGACGTCAGTGGCCGTCGTCTCAGCGGTGCCGCCGGCCAGCTCGACCAGCAGGTCCACCACTCGTTGGGCTGCAACGTCGGCAATCTCCCAGTCGACTCCGCGTTCGAAGCGCTTGGAGGCCTCCGAGGGCAGTTTATGGCGGCGGCGCGACCGGCCGATGCTGACCTCATCAAAATGCGCGGATTCGATCAGCACGTTGGTGGTGCCGGCGGAAACCTCCGTCGCGGCCCCGCCCATTACGCCTGCAATCCCGATGCCGCCGGAATCATCGCTGATCAGCAGGTCCTCCACGTCCAGGGCACGCACCTTGCCGTCCAGGGTTTCCAGCTTTTCCCCACTGCGGGCCCGGCGCACCACAATGTCGCCGGAAAGTTTGTCCGCATCGTAGCAATGCAGGGGCTGACCCAGCTCCCACATGACGTAATTGGAGATGTCCACCGCGAGCGAGATAGACCGGATGCCGGCCAGCCGAAGCCGGGCGGACATCCAGGTTGGAGTGGGTGCAGCGGCATCGACGCCGCGCACGGTGCGGGCCACAAACCGGTCGCAGCCGGGCCTGGCGTAAATCGGCGCATCATCCTGCAGCTGCACGGGGTAGCCCGTGCCCGACGCGGCGGTGACCTTGACGCCGTCGGCCGGATCAGTGAAGGCCGTCCCGGTGGCATGTGCGTATTCCCGCGCCACTCCGCGGATGCTGAAGCAGTACCCGCGGTCCGGCGTGACATTGATTTCCGCGGCTTCGTCGTAGAGACCCAGCAGCTCCAGCGCATCCGAGCCCAGCTCCGGATCCAGGGCCAATGTACCGAGCACCAGGATCCCGTCATGATCCTCGCCGATGCCCAGCTCACGGACCGAGGCAATCATCCCGGCGGAGACATGACCATAGGTTTTACGCGGCGAAATGCGGAAATCCCCTGGCAGGACCGCACCGGGCAGGGTAACAACAACCTTGTCGCCCACCTCGAAGTTGTGCGCCCCGCAGACGATCCCCTGCACCCCGGAGGGGTCGACGCCGTCGCCCGTCAGCGTCTGCTGCTGACCCGCCGGGACAACCCGGACCTCGCACCAGTTGATCGTCTTGCCGTTCGTCTGCGGCTCCTTGACTATGGACAGCACCTGACCCACCACAATCGGACCCTGAAGCTGGTCCATCGGCCGGTGGACGGCTTCTTCCTCCAGCCCCACCTTGACCAGCTCGGCCATAACATCCTCGGCGCGTGCATCCGCCGGTACCTGGGCATACTCGCGCAGCCATGAAAGAGGGATTCGCATTTAGATCTCCATCCCGAAGTGCTCGCTGAAACGTACATCGCCTTCTATCATGTCCCGCATGTCCCCGACCTCATTGCGGAACATCAGTGCGCGTTCAATGCCCATACCGAACGCAAACCCCGAATAGATCTCCGGATCAATGCCGGCGGCCCTCAGCACATTGGCATTGACCATCCCGCAGCCTCCCCATTCGATCCAGCGGGCGCCGCCCTTGGCGCCCGGATGCCAGATATCCAGCTCTGCGGACGGTTCGGTGAAGGGGAAATAGTTGGGCCGCAGCCGGACCTTGGCCTCTTCGCCGAACAGCTGGCGGGTGAAGTGCTCCAATGTACCCAGCAGGTCTGCCATGGACAGATGGCGGTCAATCGCCAGGCCCTCGAACTGATGGAAGACCGGGGTATGCGTGGCGTCAAGTTCATCGGTGCGGAACACCTTGCCCGGACACAGCACATAAATCGGCAGCTCGCGTTCGAGCATGGACCGCACCTGAACCGGCGAGGTGTGCGTGCGCAGCACCAGATGCGCCTGGGCCGGCTCGGCGAAGAACGTGTCCTGCATTTCACGGGCGGGGTGGTCCGGCTTGAAATTCAACGCATCAAAGTTGAACCATTCACTCTCCAGCTCCGGCCCCTCCGCAATTTCCCACCCCATGCCCACGAAGATGTCACTCACCCGTTCCTGCAGGGTGGACAACGGGTGCCGGGCACCCGCGCGGCGACGACGCGGCGCTGCGGTGACGTCGACGGTTTCCTCGAGCAGGATCCGCGCTGCGTCCTCCGCCTCCAGCTCCGCCGTCCGGGCTGCGAGCGCCTTATTGACCCGGCCGCGGGATGCACCCATCAGCTTTCCCGCCGCGGCCTTCTGCTCCTTTGCGAGCGCCCCGATGCCGCGGTTGGCCAGACTCAAGGGAGATTTTTCCCCCGTGTGCGCCAGGCGGGCAGCTTTGAGTTCGTCCAGCGTGACGGCTGCGGCAAAGGCCGCTACGGCATGCTCGACGGCGGCACCTACGGCGGCGTTATCGGTCGGGTCCGGCGCCGACGCGGTGATCCCGGAGCCCCCGGGAGTCTCTGTATTCTCAGACATCAACTGTTATTACCTAAGTTCGTCAGGATAAAGTGCGGGTCGGTTTCCCGCCCCGCTTAGTCTAGTTGAACGCGGCGCGGGGCCGAGTCGCGGCTTCGCACCGGCCCCGGGCGGCACGGCGCCGGAATGCCATCGGCCGGGCGCCGTAATAAGGCAGGCTTACGATGGATCCATGACTGGCTGGCAGCGGCTCCGGAGGATATTGAACCTGCTGAATCTGTCCACCCCCGCCGGGCTTGCGCTGGCGCTGCTGGCAGGCACCGCACTGCAGCCCGGCCCGCAGGGACTGATCCTGGCTATCGGCTACCGACCCCGGCTCCCCATTGCCGGAGCCTTTACCGTGGGGAATGTGGTGCTTTACCGCGCCGACCGCCTGTTCATTGATGCAAATCCGGCGCTGTTGAATCATGAAGCGCGGCACAGCACGCAATACGTCTGGTGTCTGGGCCTGCCATTTTTGCCCCTTTACGCCGCCTGCGCGTTGTTTTCGCTGTGGCGCACCGGGGAGCCGGGAAGCCGGAACCTCTTCGAACGCCAGGCCGGGCTCGACGATGGCGGGTACCGGCAGCATCCTACCGTCCGGCGTATTTGCCGCCAGAGAACACGTACAACGGCCGACACAATGACCCGCACCGAAACAACCCGCACCGAAACCGAGGTATCCCGATGACGGCACGGCAGCAGAAGTTCCCGCCCTCTGCTGCGGCCGGCCCCACGACTGGTATAGGCCCGGCGGCCGGGCCGGGGCAGGTAACAGTGACCGGCCGGGGCTCCTGCAGCCAGGCACCCGACAGGCTGACTGTTAACATCGGCATTGAAACCCGGCAGAGTTCGGTGCCGGATGCCTTTTCCGCCGCGGCCGCCGCGGTGACGGCAATTCTGGCCCGGCTGCACGAACTAAGCATTCCGGGGACTGACATCAGCAGCAATGCGCTCAATATCCGGGCGGAGACCAATTGGCAGGAGCGATCGGGAAATGTGGTGACCGGTTACCTGGTCAGCAGTTCGCTGGCCGTGCAGCTGGACTTCGGGAGCGAAGTGCAGGGCGTCATTGCAGCGGCGGTGGAGGCCGGCGGCAACGACGTCCGGCTTAACGGTTTAGAGTCCTCCGTCGCCGATCCGTCCCGAGCGGCCGCACAGGCACGGGACGCGGCCTGGGCCGATGCCAAGGCCAAGGCCGGACAGTTCGCGGCACTGGCCGGCCGCTCCCTCGGGGCGGTGCACGCCGTCACCGAAGGCGAGCTTGCCGCCGTCGGGCCTGCGCCTACGCCGATGATGACCCGCGCGGTGAGCGTTGCCGCGCTCCCGCTGGCCGCCGGGGAATCCAGCGTCGGCGCAGCTGTTACGGTGACGTGGGAGCTGTACTAATTTCACGCTTGAGGATCTTGCCCGTTGGCCCCTTGGGCAGCGCATTGACAATCAGCACCTGGCGCGGATACTTGTAGGCCGCGATCCTGTCCTTGACGAATTCCTGGATCTGAGCGGCCAGGCGTTCAGGGTCCTCTGCACCCGCCGCGTTCTCCTTCAGCGCGACGACGGCGATAATTTCCTCACCGTGGACTTCATCGGGGCGCCCGACGACGGCGGCTTCCGCCACCGCGGGATGCTCGTACAGCACCTCCTCGACCTCACGCGGGTAGACGTTGTACCCGCCGCGCAGGATCATGTCCTTCTTCCGGTCCACGATGTAAAACACGCTGTCCTCGTCCATCCGGGCCAGATCTCCGGTGCGGAACCACCCATCCGGGATGGCGGCCGTCGTGGCCTCAGGATTGTTCCAATAGCCCTTCATGACGTAAGGGCCGGCGACGGCGAGTTCACCCACGGTCCCGGCTTCGACGTCGTGTCCGTCCTCGTCGACCACCCGCAGCTGAGCTCCGCGGACCGCCGTGCCGATCGAACCGGGCTTCCGGATCCCGTCCAACTGATTGAAGCAGACCACCGGGGAGGTTTCGGAGAGGCCGTAGCCCTCCAGCAACGTGGCCGCGAAGGTCCGCTCAAATTCGTGCAGCACCTCCAACGGCAGCGCGGATCCGCCGGACGCTGCCACGCGCAGGCTGGAGACGTCAAACCTGTCCCGGTTCCCCTCAGCCGCGCGGGCCCGCAGCAGGGCGATGTACATGGTGGGAACGCCCTCGAAGATGGTGACCTTGTCCCGCTCGATGATTTCCAGGGCCTTGACCGGATCGAATTTTGGCAGGATGGTCACCGTGCAGCCGGCCATGACCGCCGCGTTCAACGCGCAAGTCTGGCCGAAGACGTGAAAGAACGGCAGGCCCCCGAAAACCACGTCGTTGATCTGCGCGCCGAACAGGCCGGTGGAACACTCGGCGTTGCTGCGCAGGTTCTCATGCGTGAGCTCGGCCCCCTTTGGCCGGCCCGTGGTGCCGGAGGTGTAAAGGATGACAGCGCTGTCATCCGGTGCCGCTTCGGCGGTCTCATCCACGGATTCGACCGCTCCCAGCAGGCCCATCAGATCGGCATTGATCAAAATCACGTCCGCCCCGGCAGCCTCCGCCCCGGGACCAACCTCACCGAGCACGCCGTCCCAGGCGAAGGCGATCTTGGCACCAGAATCTGTCAGATGGTACTGGACTTCCCTGGACTTCAGCAGCGGATTCAGCGGCACCACGATGGCGCCGAACCGCAAAATGCCGTAGTAGATCGGGGGCATCAGCGGCAGGTTCGGGCTGATCAACGCAACCCTGTCCCCCGGCGCCAGCCCGCGGTCCTTGAGCAGGCCGGCCACCTTTCTGCTCAAGGCGTCCATCGCAGCATAGCTGATCTCGACGTCGTCCATCTTGACCGCAATACCGGCTGGGTTGGACTCTACGGACTTGGTCAAAATAGTGGCCAGGTTGGACATCGCGGGCTCCTTTGCTCGACGGGGCGACGCCGGGCAGGAACCGCGGCGCTGCATGTACTCACGCTAACCTAGCTGTCCAGCCCCCGGCAGGGCAGTACCCCCGCAGCGCCCCGGGGCACGGAGCAGAGGGACGATCCTTGCAAATGCATCGAATGTATGTTCGACTTGAGGCATGCGTTGGGAAACCCAGGAGTTGGCACCGGAAACGGCAGCAGCCGCCCCGGCATTGCTTCCCTTGGCGGGCCTGGTCCGGACCGTATCCACTCCGGATTTTGCGGGCATTACCTTCCACGAAGTGGTATCCAAGTCCGTACTCAACAAAGTTGCCGCCGGCTCCAAAATGCCCTTCGGCTGGGCGGTTAACCCCTATCGCGGCTGCTCGCACGCCTGTGTGTACTGTTTTGCGCGGAAGAGCCATACCTACCTTGATTTTGATGCGGGGATGGATTTTGACAGTCAAGTGGTCGTGAAAATCAACGCCGGTGAGGTATTGCGCAGGGAACTGGCGAAGTCCACCTGGTGCCGCCAGCATGTAGCGCTGGGCACCAACACGGATCCCTACCAGCGCGCCGAGGGCAGGTACAAACTCATGCCCAATATCATCAACGCGCTGACTGATTCCGGGACGCCATTTTCCATCCTGACCAAGGGCACCCTGCTCGGACGCGACACCCCCTTGCTTAAGGCTGCGGGGCAGCAGGTCCCCATCGGGATGGGGATCTCGCTGGCCCTCACCGATGAGGCATTGGCACACACGCTGGAGCCTGGTACACCCTCCCCGCGGGCCCGGCTGGCCCTGATCAGCAGGCTGCGCGAGGCCGGGTTGCCCTGCGGTGTGATGGCGATGCCAATCATTCCGTGGCTTACCGATTCAGATCAGGCACTTGACACGCTGTTCGGCGCATTGGCCAAGGCCGGCGCCACCGGGGTCAGCGCCGGTGCATTGTATCTGCGGCCCGGAACACGGGAGTGGTTTATGCAGTGGCTGGCCAGGGAACACCCGGCGCTGGTGGGACGGTACCGCCGGCTTTATGCAACGGGCTCCTACGCGCACAAGGACTACCGGCAATGGCTTGCCGGGCGGATCAGCCACTTCAAGGCCCGGCACGGCTTTGCCGGAACCGACGGATTCATCCACGACGCCCGGACGGAGGAAGCGCGCTACCCAGACGGGAGCCTTCCGGCCGCTCCGGGACCCGGACGGTACAGTCCCGCTCCGGTTGCTGAATCCGCACCGCTCTCCCTCGCCGCATCTGCGCCAACGCTGTTCTGACAGAAACTGCTGCAAGGGAGATTCCGTTTCCGCGGCGGCATCCACCGGTTCCGGCCACGGGTAGCGTGGTAGGCAGCAGCCCATCCTTGAAACGAAGCGAGCAGTTGAGGAGAACCGATGACCCGCGGAATCTATGTCAGCGCAACGTCGCCAGGATCGGGTAAATCACTGGTCACCTTGGGATTGGCGGATGCGTTGCACCGGCACGCGGACAGAATCGGATTTTTCCGCCCGATCGTGCAGGTGGCGGATCCCGAACAGGATCCGATGGTATTGCTGATGCGCCGGAACTTCAGGCTCGACGCGTCACGGTGCCGGGGCGGACTGACGGATGCGCAGGCCCGCGGCCTCATGGCGTCCGGGCGGCGCGAGGAAATCGACGCGGCCTGCGTCGCCATCTATGCCGAACTGGCCCGCCACTGCGACGTGATCATCGTCGAGGGGACAGACTTGGTAGGGCAGAACGCCGCCGTTGAATTTGATCTGAATGCCCGGCTGGCGAATAATCTGGGAGCCCTCGTCGTAGCGGTGGTGAGCGCACGCGACCTGACCGCGGCGCAGGCAGCCGACGCCGTCGATGTGGCCCGCCGCGAGTTGGACGCCGCGGGCTGTTCGCTGCTGGCAATGATCGTTAACCGCGCTGACGGTGCCGACGTTGCGGATATTCTCGCCGCGGTACGTCCCGGAAAGTCACACCGCCCGGTGTATGTGATTCCGGAGCTGGAGGAGCTCTCCCGCCCTACCGTGGCCGCCGTCGTCGCTGCTCTGAACGGGACCAGAATCGCCGGTACTGCGAACCTGGAACGAGATGTGACTGGCATTAAGGTTGCCGCGATGAGCGTCGGCAATTTCCTGCATGTACTGCTCGACGGCGAATTGGTCATCACTCCCGGCGACCGTGCCGATGTAATTGTGGCCACCCTGGCATCCGCGCTTTCGCCCAGGCTGCCCGTTCCCTCGGCACTTGTCCTCACCGGCGGTCTGGCACCGGACGAACACATCAGGCCGCTGCTGGAGCATGCGCCGTTTCCCGTTTTCACGGTGCCGGAAGACACCTACCAGAGCGCTAAGCGGGTCAGCGAGGTCCGGGGTGAAATTGCCACCGGAGAGCGCCGGAAGGCCGCCGCGGCCTTGGGCGCCTGGGTCAAAGCCGTGGACGAGTCCGAATTGCTGGAGCGGCTCACTCTTCCCCGGCCCGAACGGATGACCCCGCTGCGCTTCCTGCACGAGCTGATCGAACGCGCGCGCCTGCAGCGTCGGCGCATTGTGCTGCCGGAAGGAACTGACGTGCGCGTCCTGCAGGCGGCCGAGATTCTGCGCCGGCGCGACGTCTGTGACCTGACGCTGCTGGGACCCGTTGCACAGATCCGCGAATTGGCCGCGGCCACCGGTGTCGACCTGGCCGGCCTGTCCATCGTGGATCCCGCCCAGAGTCCGCTGCGGGAGGAATTCGCGGTTGAATACGCAAGGCTGCGGGCGCACAAGAACATCGACCTGGCCGCGGCCCGCGAAGTGATGCTTGACGGCTCTTACTTTGGCACCATGATGGTTCAGCTCGGCAAGGCGGACGGAATGGTTTCCGGCGCGGCGCACACCACGGCCAATACCATTCGACCGGCACTGGAATTCGTGAAGACCCGGGACGGAGTGCGGATAGTCTCCTCAGTCTTCCTGATGCTGCTCGCCGACAGGGTGCTGGTCTATGGCGACTGCGCGGTCAATCCGGTCCCGGATGAGGAGCAACTGGCCGATATTGCCGTTGCCTCCGCCGAGACTGCGGCGCAGTTCGGCGTGCAGCCACGCATCGCAATGCTCTCCTACTCGACCGGCGAATCCGGCTCCGGCGGCGCCGTCGAAAGCGTCCGCCGCGCCACGGCCCTGGTCCGCGCGCTCCGCCCGGATCTTCCCGTCGAAGGGCCCATCCAATATGACGCTGCCGTCAATGTGTCCATCGCGGCCTCCAAAATGCCGGGTTCAGCAGTAGCCGGACAGGCGACGGTGTTCATTTTCCCCGATCTGAACACCGGCAACAACACCTATAAGGCGGTGCAGCAGTCATCCGGAGCTGTCGCCGTCGGCCCCATCCTGCAGGGACTGCGCAAGCCCGTCAATGATCTCTCGCGCGGCTGCACGGTGGAGGACATCGTCAATACGGTGGCGATCACCGTCGTCCAGGCGCACACCGTCCCGGCGCACAACGAGGTCTCCTCCATCGACAAGAAGGCACTCTGACATGCTCATTCTGGTACTCAATTCCGGCTCTTCCTCGATCAAGTACCAGGTCCGTGATATCGCTGGCAGGGACGGCGGCAGCAGCAGGGACGACGGCGGCAGCGGCGGCATCGTGATGGAGGGCCTGATCGACCGGATCGGCAGCTCGGATCCCGGGCCGGACGCCGTGGCGGACCACGCCGAGGCGCTGGACCGGATCGACGCGGCCGTTTCGCGCGTGCTCAGGGACCGTCAGCTCGATGCCGTCGGACATCGGGTGGTGCACGGCGGGGAGCGTTTCAGCGAACCGGTGCTGATCAACAACGAGATCACCCGCGCCATTGAACGGCTGAATCCGTTGGCGCCACTGCACAATCCGGCGAATGTCCTCGGCATCCGCGCGATTGCCGCAAAGTGGCCCAAGCTTCCCCAAGTAGCCGTCTTTGACACCGCCTTCCACCGCACGCTCCCGGAGCACGCCTGGCGGTACGCAGTCCCGGATGAGCTCTACCGCCACTTTGGCATCCGCCGGTACGGTTTCCACGGCACGTCGCTAAGCTACGTCTCGGTCCGGGCAGCCCAACTGCTGGACATCCGGCCGGAGCATTTCAACGCCGTTATTGCGCATTTGGGCAACGGCGCCTCCGTCACTGCTTTGCGGGGTGGGAAGAGCATCGACACCTCGATGGGCTTCACTCCGTTGGAAGGGCTGGTAATGGGCACCCGGAGCGGAGACATCGATCCGTCCATCCTGATCTTCCTGCAGCGCCAGGGCCTGGACGCCGACGCGCTCGATGAGTTGCTGAACAGGAAATCCGGCCTCACTGGTCTGGCCGGAAATAACGATATGCGCTCGGTGGTCGAGGCGGCCGACGGCGGTGCGGAGGCAGCGCAGACTGCATTGCGGATTGCCTCCTACCGGCTGGCCAAATACATCGGCGGCTACCACGTGGCGGTCGGCGGGGCTCAAGCTCTTGTCTTCACCGCCGGTATCGGGGAAAATTCCTGGCAATTCCGCGCCCTGGTAGCGGACCGGTTGACGGCCCTGGGAATCAGCCTCGACGAGGCCGCCAACCGCGTGCACGGCAAAAACGCCCGGGTTATCAGCACACCTGATTCCGCTATCGCGGTGCTGGTGGTGCCCACCGATGAGGAGCGGGCCATCGCGGAGGCAACAGCCGCCGTCGTCGGTCTCGGCTGAATCGTCGGTCCGGCTGAATCGTCGGTCCCGGGTGAACCGTCATTCTTGGTGCGGTCGCTGATTGCGGTTGGGTGCCAGCACCAGCGGGTCGCCGGCTCTAACAATCACCGCGGACCTGTGACACGCTGGGACCGCAGCCACTATCCGACACCGGCTTGTCGCGTCCAGCGACCATAATCGTCGGCCAAACAGTAAGCAGGCGGCCTTGAATTCCAGTTTCCCAGACTCCCCATCCACCAGCTCATCCACTGAGTTCGACCTGATGAACCGTTACTGGAGCGCAGCGAATTACCTCACAGTGGCGCAGATTTACCTGCAGGAAAATGCACTGCTGCGCGAACCGCTGTTGGTGGAACACATTAAGCCGCGGCTTCTAGGTCACTGGGGCACCAGCCCGGGGCAGTCCCTGCTCTACGTCCACCTGAACCGGCTCATTCGCCAGACCGGGGCCAAGGTCCTTTTCGTGTCAGGCCCGGGACACGGCGGCCCGGCGGTGGTGGCCAACGTGTATCTGGAAGGGACGTACTCCGAGATTTATCCCGAGGTCACCGAGGACGGTGCCGGGCTGCGCCGGCTGATCCGCCAGTTCTCCACCCCCGGCGGTATTCCCAGCCACGTGGGTCCTCCGACGCCCGGTTCCATCCACGAGGGCGGCGAGCTCGGCTACGCTCTGGCCCACGCCACCGGTGCTGCGATGGACAACCCGGAACTGATCGTGGCCTGCGTGATCGGCGACGGCGAGGCCGAAACCGGGCCGCTGGCCGCTTCGTGGAAGGCCCCCGCCTTCCTGAACCCCGCCCGGGACGGTGCGGTGCTGCCGATTCTGCACCTGAACGGCAATAAGATCTCTGGTCCCACGGTGTTGGGCCGCCAGTCCGACGCGCAGGTCACCGCCCTCTTAGCCGCCTACGGCTGGGATCCTGTCGTGGTTTCCGGCGACGACCCTGCCAAGGTCCATCCGGCCCTCGCGGCAGCCATGGACGAGGCACATCGGCGGATCGTAAACATCCAGCAGGACGCGCGGGAGAACGCGGTCACGGGTCCGGCGCGCTGGCCGGCCATCATCCTGCGCACGCCCAAGGGCTGGACCGGTCCTGCGGTAGTGGACGGTATCAAGATGGAGGGAACCTTCCGTTCGCACCAGGTGCCGCTGTCCGGGGTGCGGGAAAACCCCGACCATTTGCGGCAGCTTCAGGACTGGTTGCGCTCCTACCGGCCGGAAACGCTCTTTGATGAGTCCGGCCGGCTGCTGCCGGAGCTGGCCGCGCTGGCGCCGGCGGGCGAACTGCGAATGGGTGCCACGCCGTTTGCCAATGGGGGTGCGGATCAGCAGAGCCTGCCGCTGCGGGCGCTGGAGAACTACGAACTCACGGTCGGGGTGCCGGGCTCCACGAAACACGAGACGACCCGCCCGCTGGGTGAAATGCTGCGCGATATCTACACCGATACGCAGGCCGATGCGCGCTTCCGTTTGTTCTGTCCCGATGAGACAAACAGCAACCGCCTCGGTGCCGTCTTCGAGGTAACGGACCGCTGTTTGCTCGAACAAGCCGACGACGGCGGCGAGCACATCTCCGCCGGCGGCCAGGTGATGGAGGTCCTGTCGGAGCATCTGTGCCAAGGCTGGCTGGAAGGCTACCTCCTCACCGGGCGGCACGGGCTGTTCGCCACCTATGAGGCCTTTGCCATGGTGAGCGCTTCAATGACCATTCAGCATGTCAAGTGGCTGCAGCACGCGCGCGGGCTGGCATGGCGCAAACCCGTCCCGAGCCTGAACATTTTGCTCACCTCCACCTGCTGGCGCAATGACCACAACGGTTTCAGCCATCAAGGGCCCGGGCTGATCGACACGGTTCTCTCGCTCTCCGGTTCTGTGGTGCGACTGTACCTGCCGCCGGACTCTAACACCCTGCTGGCCGCGGCCGAACACGTGCTGCAGAGCCGGAACTACGTCAACCTGCTGGTCGTGGACAAGCAGGCTCATCCGCAGTATCTGACGCTTGAGCAGGCCCGGCGGCATGCCGCAGCCGGAGCGTCCATCTGGAACTGGGCCGGGAACGAACTGCAGGAGCTCCATCCGGACGTCAGCACCGCTGCCGAGGATGCGCCGGAGACCCGGCCCGACATTGTGCTGGCCTGCATCGGCGACGTTCCGACGGAGGAAATTCTGGCGGCCTCCTGGCTGCTTCAACGCTATGTGCCGGATCTGCGAGTGCGCGTCGTCAACGTCATGGACCTGCTGGTGCTTCCGCCACGGGACGCCCACCCGCATGGACTCTCGGACGCCGAATTCAATAAGCTCTTCACTGCCGATGTGGATGTGGTGGTCGGATGGCATGGCTATGCCCGCGCGTTCCACCAGCTGCTGCACGGGCGCAGTATGCCGGAGCGTTTCCATGTCCGCGGCTACAGCGAGCAGGGCACCACTACGACACCGTTCGATATGGTCGTGCTGAACAAGATGAGCCGCTTTCATCTGGCGATGGAAGCCCTGCGGCGCGTGCGGGGACATTTCGACGGCGCGCAGACCCTCGTAGAACACTGCCAGCAGATGCTGACCCGGCATGAGGCGTACATTCACCAGTATCTGGAAGACCTGCCGGAGATCCGGGACTGGGTCTGGACCCCGCCCCGGCCGTGACGCGAGTGCCTCAGCAGACCGCGCCGGCAGCCGCCGCGAGGCAGACGGCAACCTGGTTGGGGACGTCCCTAAAAAATCATCCGCCTCATCGCGCCAGGTCGGCGCTATGAGGCGGATGAGTCAGTCGTCTGCTTGCTGGAGCTGAAGGCCGGCTGCCTACCCGCTCTTGCGCCGGAATTCCCGCTTCTGCGAGGCGGAGCCATGCTCATGGTTGATCTTGGCGCCGGTGGACGCCTCGACCGTCGCATGGTGCTGACCATTCTTGCGGTCCAGGGCTTCACGGAACTTCTTTTTCATGTCTTCGCTGGGGCCGGCCTTCGCTCCGGTTGACTGCCCCTGCTGCGGGTCAGTGCCCTTAGGGTCATCGGACGTCGTCATCTGATCCTCCTGGATGTGGTGAAACTCCAGTCTGGCATAGTTTCCGCCACCACGGACAGAACCGGATTCAGCCCTGTTGCGGGCCGACGGCGGACAGCAGCGCGTGCACGATCGGCAGGTCAGCCGGTATCCACGGCATGGCCAGCAGCTCCCCGGCAGCGCCGTGGAGTGCAACCCAGCGCAGCTCATCATGGTCCTGCAGCGGTTCCGGTGTCCCGCGGACCAGTTCGGCAAGCCAGACGCGCATAGCCGCCCGATCGTTCAGCGGCCAGCCCGCCGCCGTCGGACCCGGCAGTTCCGGCCCCAGCCGCACCCCGACGCCGAGCTCTTCGCGCAGTTCACGGTGCAGCGCGGCCTCGTGGGCTTCGCCCGGTTCCACTTTCCCGCCGGGAAATTCCCACATTCCGGCGTAGGCAACGGGCGCGGTGCGGCGGCCGGCAAGCAGCCTACGGGGATTCTGCAGCGAATCCACGATGGCCCCGCCGACGATTTGCTTCAGTACTGTCACGGGCCCCAGTTTAGGGCCACTTAGGATGGAACCGGACAGCGCAGTCCGTGACAATGAACAGCTGTTCTGAACCAAACGCTACCGAGAGACGAATGACGACGACCTCCCTGTCCCCCCGCCAGGTTACGCTGGCCATCTTTTCCCTCGCCGTCGGCGGATTCGGCATCGGCACGACGGAGTTCGCGATGATGGGTCTGCTGCCCAACGTCGCCGACGGTGTGCACGTCAGTATTCCCGATGCCGGGCATCTGATTTCCAGCTACGCGCTCGGGGTGGTGGTCGGCGCTCCGGTGCTGGCCGCCGTCGGCGCCCGTCTGCCGCGCAAGAAGCTGGTGCTGGGATTGATGGTGCTTTTCACCTTGGGGAACCTGTCCTCTTTTTTTGCGCCAGACTTCGGCTCACTATTGGTCAGCCGGTTCGTGGCCGGCCTGCCGCACGGAGCGTACTTCGGCGTGGCGGCCGTGATCGCGGCCTCCTTGGTGGCGCCGACCAAGCGCGGTCACGCCATCTCCATGGTGATGCTCGGGCTCTCGATCGCCAACGTCGTCGGTGTCCCGCTGGCAACCCTGATCGGCCAGCAATTCGGTTGGCGCCTGATGTTTGTGCTGGTGGCCCTGATAGGTCTGCTGACGCTGGCCTGCATTGTCCGGTTTGTCCCGGCGCAGAAGGCCGCAAAAGACGCCAGCATCCGCACCGAGCTCGGCGCGCTCAAACGCCTGCAGGTCTGGCTCGCACTATTGATCGGCATCGTCGGATTCGGCGGTTTCTTTGCCGTGTACACCTACATCGCCCCAACGATGACGGACGTCGCGGGATTCCAAGCCGATTTCCTGCCCGTCGTCGTGGCCCTGTACGGGCTGGGCATGGTCACCGGAAACGTCATCGGCGGGAAGATCGCGGATAGATCGGTGTTGGGCAGCATTTACGCCGTCATGGCCTTCATCGCCCTGATGCTGCTGCTCTACAGCCTGGCCATCCATGTCCAGTGGAGCGCCCTGGTGATGATTTTCGTTGTCGGCGCGGCCGGGGCCATGCTCGTCCCAGCGCTACAGACCCGGTTGCTGGATGTCTCCCCCGATGCGCCGTCGCTGGCCTCCTCACTGAACCACGCCGCGCTGAACGTAGCCAACGCCCTCGGCGCTTTCCTCGGCGGGCTCGTCATCTCTTGGGGCTGGGGATATGTCGCGCCCGCCGTGGTCGGTGCGGGCCTGGCCGTCATCGGGCTCGTGATCGCGCTGATCAGCGGCCGGGTGGACCATCGCCGTCGCCTCCGCCTCAACTAGAAAGCGCGCTGCCCCTTCCGGACGTAGCTGAGCGGCCCGATAACTACCCCTACCCATTCCTGTCAGTCGGCGCTAGCCTAGGCCTACTCGTGGCGACAACGGCGCTGGTTCGAGCGGCGGGTGCGCGACGGCCGGTCGAATTTCAGGACTTTCGAAGGCAGGCCCCAGCATGATGCACAAACTACAGCGCCAGAGCCTGGTCACCGCCGTCGGGTTAGCCCTTTTACTTGCCACCGGATGTACCCCAGCTCCCCCTTCCGGGCAGCCAACGGCGGCCACCACGCCGTCCGACATAGTCCAGCCGCCGTTATCACCGTCGATTGCCGCGCCGTCACCAACGCCGGCTGCTCCGCCATCGACACCCATTGCTGCGCCGGCACCCGATTGGCCTGATGTGGTCCCGGCGATGCAATCCGGGGTCGGACGTATTGCAGTGCCGAAGTGTGATGGAGCCGGCATGGGAACCGGGTTTCTCGTTGACAGCACACATCTCGTCACGGCCGCGCACGTGATCGAAGGTGCAGCCGGCATCACGGTCGCGGTGAACGGGCAGGTGGTCACGGCAACCATCACCGGACGCAATGTGAGCGAGGATATCGCGCTCATCACGACCGATAAGCCCGTTACCGGCCACACTTTCACCATGGCATCAACCGACCCGCCAGTTGGTACCGAGGTTGGTGTGCTCGGATTTCCCCTGGCTGAGAACTTCAAGTTCAACGTCGGGCGTATCAATGGGCTCAACGTTCAGAATGGTCCGGGCTCCGATGGCGTCGGGCACATCACCCAGACCGATTCCGTCATTAACCCGGGCAACAGTGGCGGCCCGCTGGTGACCAAATCAGGCGACGTCGTGGGCATCGTCAAATCCATTCGTATTCTGGTTGTGGACAGCACGGGACAGCCAGTCGAACGCGTCGGTGAGGGAACCAACTATGCCGTCTCCGGCGCGTTCGCCAAGACCCTCGTAGATAAATGGACGGCGGGTCCGGCCCCTGTTCCTTTGACCACATGCGACGCCGCAGCACTGCCCACGGACAATCAAATCTCCGTCACTGTCGACACCCCAGACGAGCGCGGCAGCCAGGTGGCACAGAGCCTGCTCATCCACGCCCAGGCCATCAACGGCGGAGCGTACAGCCTGGCCTACGGCGTTTTCACGCCAGAGGCCCAAGCGGACCAGGGCGGGTTTGCCAGCTGGAGCTCAGAGATGGATTCCTCCTACTGGCATTCCATCGAAGTCGGTGACATCGCAAACATCAACGGCGGGATCACCGCCAACGTGAGCTTCCACACCACGCAGGATGCTTCCCACGGGCCGAGGGGCCAGAAGTGCTCTATCTGGCATATGAAGTACACGCTCGTCTGGGATGTCGTCATCTGGCAGATCGCGAAGGCAGCCGCTACCGTCCCGAGCGATTCCTGTTGATTACCCGGATTCTGTCGCGGCCGCCGCGTAGATGTCCGGCTCCAAGTAGATTAGCCTGGCGATCGGGACCGCCGCACGGACGCGTTGCTCCGCGGCATCTATGGCGTCGGCAATGCCAACTGCCGACTCTGTAGCGGGAACCGCGATCTTCGCGGCAACCAGCAGCTCTTCCGGTCCCAGATGCATCGTCTTAAGATGGATGATTCGGCTCACTCCCCCGCCGATGAGGGCTGCCTCGATGGCACGCACATCGGCCACCGTGGCAGATTCGCCCAGCAGCAGCGACTTCGTCTCAATTGCCAAAATGGCGGCTACTGCCACCAGCAGCAGGCCGATCAGGGCGGTTCCGGCCGCGTCCCACAGTCCATCCCCGGTCACGAGGGTCATGGATACACCGAACAGAGCAAATATCAGGCCGACCAGCGCTGCGGAGTCCTCCAGCAGCACCACGGGCAGTTCCGGAGCTTTTGCGGTCTTGACGAACTGAATCCAGCTTTTCCTTCCCCGGGTGACGTTGGATTCCCTAACGGCAGTACGGAACGAATATCCCTCCAAAATAATTGAACCGATCAGCACCAGCAGCGGAACCCAAGCCCATTTGGCATCGATGCCGTGCGGATCATGGAATTTGCCGTAGGCCTCATAGAGTGCAAAGAGACCACCGACAGTGAATAGCACAATTGCGACAATAAATGCGTAAATGTAGCGTTCGCGGCCATAACCAAAGGGATGTTCCGCACTGGCCTGGCGTCTGGACCGCTTTCCACCCGCCAGTAGGAGCAGTTGGTTTCCGGAATCCGCAAGGGAGTGGATCGATTCTGCAAGCATCGACGACGAGGCTGTCAGCAGGAACGCAATGAATTTCAGAATCGCAATTGATACGTTGGCCGACAGCGCCGCGACGATAGCTTTACTTCCCCCGCTGCTGGACACAATGACGCTCCCTTTTTGATTACAATTCCATATAGATTGTGCATCCTTGGCAATCATGCCCGGTCAAATCCTACCGGCCGAGGGAAAAAATCCAAACACGGTAGTTAAATGCCCTCAGCCTACTTTCTATCGTGCCCTTCGGGATGCTAGTCTTCTATTCGTAAGCTGACCTGAAGGAGGAGTCATGGGTTTCATAAGTTGGATTATTCTCGGTCTCATCGTAGGGGCGATCGTGAAGGCTGTCATGCCTGGTCGAGTGGGCGGCGGCTGGGCTACCAGCCTCATCCTCGGTGTGGTTGGTGCAATTGTCGGCGGCTGGATTTCCAGTCTGGTATTTGGCGGAGACTCGATGAACGGTCTCTTCCACATCGGCACTTGGATCTTCGCCATCATCGGTGGCCTGGTGGTTGCCGGTGTCTACGGAATGATCACCGGCCGGAACAAAAGCCACGCCTGAGAGCAGAACGAGAGCAGAAATCAGTAAACACGGGAAGGGCCGGCACCATGGGTGCCGGCCCTTTCTGTCCGTTCTTCGGTCCGGTTCTAGGTGTTGGTCGGAGTAGGTCAGGTCGGTGCTGGCCGCCTACTCTCGGCCGCCTCGCTGCTGGGACCGGGCACTGGCGTAAAGGCAGACGGTAGCGGCGGTGGCCAAGTTCAGGCTTTCCGCTGAGCCGTACACCGGCACCGCTACGCGGTGGTCCGCTTCCATCAGCTCATCCTCGGAAAGGCCGCGTGCCTCATTGCCGAACAACCACACAGTGGGCTTCTCCAGCTCACACTGGGATTCCGGCACTTCCTGATCAAAGCCCCGAGCAGCACTTTCGTCCTGCAGGTCATCGAGGTTCAGGTGCCCATAGCCGTCGGCAGCCAAGACCATCATGCCCGCCGCTTTGCACTGGCTGACCAGCTCTCCGACGTCCGCCCCGGTGACCACCGGCAGATGAAACAGCGAGCCGACAGTAGAGCGCACCGCCTTCGGATTATAAATATCAACACTGGAGGCAGTCAGGACGACGGCGTCGGCCCCCGCCGCGTCCGCGGCGCGCAGGACAGTTCCGGCATTACCGGGATCACGGACCTGGCAGAGCACCGCGATGAGCTTTGGCTTCCCCGCCAGCACCTGGTCCAGCGGAACGTCCACAAAATTGCAGACAGCGAGGATCCCCTGCGGTGTGACGGTGTCCGTCATGGCTTCCAGCACCAGCTCGCTGGCCACCCGCACGTGCAGCCGGCTCACCGGATCTTCTGCCAGTTCGAGCAACTGCGGATGTTTCTTCAGGCACTCAAGACTGGCAAATACCTCGGTCACTAATTCACTGCCGCCGGCGGTTAGAGCATCACGGTGCGCCCTGAGTGCTTCGCCTACGGCCTGCGGGCCCTCAGCCAGGAACTGTCCGCGCCTTAAACGGACCGGGCGCCCGGCCAGCTTGGCAACGTCCCGCACCCGATCTGCTCGGGGATTGGTCATTGCATCTGCTGGCGGACGCCCGGATTCAGTCATTCTAGGACTGTAGCAGTGTTCCGCCGCGGCCTAAGAAGCCGTGCCGGAAAGGCTGCGTTCTACGTTAGCGAGCCACCGGTGCCGAGGTATCGGCCGGAAGTGCAGCCTTGGCCAGCTGAACCAAGCCAGCGAACGCCCTGGCGTCGTTGACGGCCAGGTCGGCCAGCATGCGGCGGTCAACCTCGATCTCAGCGGCCTTGAGCCCTTGAATCAGCCGGTTGTAGGTGAGCCCGTTGGCCCTGGATGCAGCGTTGATCCGCTGGATCCACAGGCGACGGAAGTCGCCCTTGCGCTTACGGCGATCACCGTAGCTGTAGACAAACGAGTGCAGCAGCTGCTCTTTTGCCTTGCGGTACAGGCGTGAGCGCTGTCCCCGGTAACCTTTGGCGCGCTCAAGAATAACCCGACGCTTCTTATGGGCGTTGACCGCCCGCTTCACACGTGCCACGTGCGTACTCCTTAAATTACTTACATCCCAAGCCAAACGTGCCTGAGAAGGCTTATTGCGGTGCCGCCACCCGGTTCGGGCAAGCAGCCGATTGACTGTGGGTCAGATACCCAGCATCTTGCGGATGTTGCGTGCATCTGCCGGAGCAACAATCCTGTCGCCAGCCAGACGACGCTTCAGCGACGACGGCTTGTGCTCCAGGTAATGGCGGCGGTTTGCCTGCTGGCGCTTGAGCTTTCCGCTTCCGGTGAGCTTAAAGCGCTTCTTGGCACCGCTGTGGGTCTTCATTTTCGGCATGGGAACCGATCTCCTTACGTATCCACCGGCGCTGCCTGTGGTTCTCTTTGCAGCAACCGGTTAGGTCACTGGGGGGGGGTACTTCACGGCCGGATAGGGCGGCTGCCCTATCCGGCTGAGTCTGTTGATTCCTTGCTGGCCCCGGCAGCAGCAGGCGTGCTCTCTGCCGTAGCACGCGGAGCCGCTTTCGGCGCAGGCTTGGTAGCTGCCGGCTTAACAGGCGCAGGCTTCACCGGCGCGGGCTTTGCTACCGGCTTCGGCATCGGCACCGGTTTTGGAGCAGGAACAGGCTTGGCAGTCACCGGCTTCGCCGCTTCCGCCGGTTTCGTCACCGGCCGTGCGGCAGCAGCGGCGCCGGTAGCCGCGGGACGTGCCGCCGGGGCTTTCACGGCCATTGCGGGCCGTGCCACTGACGGAGCGGTCGCTGCCGTCGGCCGCGTAGACGTAGCCGGCCGTGCCGAGCTAGCCGGCCGTGTCGGGCTGGACTGCCGCGCCGTCGACGTCGTGCCGGTCGCGGCAGGAGCCGACATCGGCCGTTTGTCAGCGGTACTGCCCGCAGCCGCTGCTGCCGGAGCGTTGGTGGCGGCGCTATCCGAAACCGTCTTTTTAGCTGCTGGAGTCTCCACCGCTGCAGCGGCCGCGGGGACCGCCGGGAGGTTTTCGTTCAGGCGCAATCCCTCGGGCAGCAAATCGGCAAGGCTTTGCGTCATCGGCGCTTGGCTGTCACGGTCCACATCGACGCGCTCATGGCCGGAAGCCACGGCCTCATTGTGCGCCTTGGAATCCGCACGCTGCGCGGCGCGGCGGGCTTCGGCCTTGGCCTCCGCCTTGTTCTTCAACGGCCCGATCACCATGACCATATTCCGGCCGTCGATGCGCGGGCTGGACTCGATTGCACCGACCTCACCGACGTCCGCGGCAAAGCGCTGGAGCAGGCGGATGCCCATTTCCGGACGCTGCTGCTCGCGGCCACGGAACTGGATCATGGCCTTCACCTTGTCGCCGGCTCCGAGGAAGCGCAGCGCATGGCCGGTCTTCGTCTCATAGTCATGTTTGTCGATCTTGAGGCGGAAACGGATTTCCTTAAGGACCGTATTGGTCTGGTTTTTACGCGCTTCACGGGCTTTGACGGCAGCCTCGTACTTGTACTTGCCGAAGTCCATCAGTTTGCACACCGGCGGCTTCGCAGTCGGTGCTACCTCAACAAGATCCAGGTCCGACTCAGCGGCAAGGCGCAAAGCGTCTTCAATGCGAACGATTCCGACCTGCTCACCTGCTGGCCCTACCAACCGCACCTCGGGGACGCGGATCCGATCGTTGATTCGTGGCTCGCTAATGTGTAACTCCTGTGGTATTGACGAACGTAACTGACACCAGGAACAGGAGAAGGCCTCCGACTGCTGGCGCAATCAGAGGCCTCGGGATCGGCATTTGGACGTCCCCGAAAGGGTATCCACGGGCTTCTGTCGAAGCCTCGGCCGACCTATACCCGGTAACTCCGGGGGCCTGCCCGCATCAATCGGGAGGACCTTTCCGGGTCGACGGGTGGGAGAGAACTCCGCTTGCTAACTCAACGCGCCCTCCTCGCCGACCCCAGCCTGCTGTTGCCAGCAGGCTGGGGTGCGGAGAAAAGTAACGACATTCAGTTGGTCTGTGACAAGCTTACCAGCATGAGTACCCCAGGAAACAATTCACCGGCAGAGCACACCCGTCACAGTTTCAGTCCCGAGCCGGAGCACGCCTCAATGGGCCAGCAATCCTCCTCCGGGGTCGCCGATGACCAACGGGCGCACGCCCAAATGCGCGACATTGCCGAGGTCCCCGCCGTCGAGGTTATTACGACGGCGGCCGTGCACCTGATGAGCGCAGCTGCCGTTAAGTGCGGGCTTGCCGACGGGGCCGATGCCCAGGAGCTCAAGGACCTCGATGAGGCCCGCAAGCTGATCACAGCGCTGGCCGGTTTTGTCACCGCAGCCGCCCCGGAGATCGGAAGCCAGCACGCCGGTCCGTTGCGCGATGGCCTGCGGTCCCTGCAGCTGGCGTTCCGCGAGGCGTCCGAATTTCCCGACGCACCCGGCAAGGGGCCCGGGGAGAAGTTCACCGGCGCCGTCAACTGATCGCGAAGACTTAGACGCCGGCCGGATTTCTGACGGACCGCCGTCGCACAGTCTGCGCCAGCAGACCAGCGAACGCCAAGACTGCGGCCAGGACCCCGATCATGGTGAAACCTCCCCAGGGACCGACGGCATCGATCATCATTCCGCCGAAGGGTGCCCCAATGGCGCTCCCCAGCGTCAGCGATGAGCCATACCAGCCCATTGCCTCGCCGCGGCGCTTTTCGGCTACCAGCTCGGCGATCCGCTCCGCACTGGAGCTGAGGACCGGTGCACACAGCAAGCCAGGCGGAATCGAATACATGGCCAAGGTCCAGGTGTCCGTGGCGAAACCCATCGGGATCGTCAGCACGGCCATCGCCGCCAACAGCCATAATGGGTTCACGGACCTGCTCCATGCGCCGTAAATGAGGCCGCCGACCACAGATGCGGCACACCAGACCACCAGCACCATGCCCATCTCGGAGATCTGGCCGGAGTGGCGCAGTACCGCCACGATGCCCACATCCGTCCCGGACAGCACCAGCCCGGCACCCAACGAGGCTCCAAGAACCGCGATCACGGTGACATTGAGCCACGCCAGGTTCCCCCGGGTGCGCCCCCAGAACCTGCCCAGCGCGTTGGCCCCCGCGAAGGACTGGCTGCCGGCGGCCTCGGCCGGAGAAAGCTCCTCCATCGACGCAACCTCGTCGTTGACGTCCTGCTGGTAGCTGCCCGGTTGTCCAGACCGGGTCGGCGGGTTGAACCACATCAGCAGCAAACCGGCCACGGCCGATGCTGCGCCAATCAGGATCAGGCCCGCCACCGAATGCAAGGTGGTGGCGAGCATGACCCCCGCAGCGGGGCCCACCATAAAGGTCAGTTCCGCGCCCACCGCATCGAGGGCGTAGGCGGTCCGACGCTTCGCCGGGGGTACCATCACTCCCAGAGCCTGCCGGACCACCGAAAAGATCGGCACCGAAAACAGACCGCCGATGACGGCCGCCACGAGCAGCAGCTGGTAGCTCAGGAACGGTGCCACCGACCACACCACGACTTCCGAAATTACCGACGGAATCAGGGCCCGTCGCAGGCCCACCAGATCCACCCGTCTCCCCCGCCACGGGGCGCCGAGTGCAATACCGACGGTCACTGCGGCCGCCACGCCGCCTGCCGCCCCGTAACCGAGACCCATCGTGTCCACGACGTGCAGTGTCACCAGCACACCCGCCGCGGCATGCGGAATGCGGGCCAGCATCGCCACCAGCAGCAACCTGCGAACGGGCGCCATCGAGAGCAGTTCCCGGTAACCGGCGAAATTCACCCTTTGTGTTCCTTTTCATCCGTTCATCGGCCGCAAGTCATGCGGGCCGTCCCAAAATGTGGATGTCGAAGCTGCACCTCCCGGACGCAGCCGGCAAACTCGCTCCGGGCCGTCGACGCGGCCAGATTAGAATTGTCTAACCCCGGCGTTCGGGGCGAGGACGAAAATTTCCAGACTGCGAAGCTTCCCGAATCCTATCTTGGTTCAACGGGGGAAACTCCTGTCGCGCCCCAAGAGCACGCTGAGGGACAGAGGCTGCCCGGCAGCGGGAACCAGGCTCCGCTGTCAGCGCACCGCCTGCAGGCGGACCTCCAAAGAATCCACCGCAACAGCGAAATATTCGTCGCCGAACCATAACCTTTGCAATTGTTCCATCAGGGTCTTCAGTTCATCCCGATCAAGGCCATCGGCGAGTGCCACGTCAACCCGTAATTCCGGTCCGGCGCCACCACCGGCGAAGACATGTCCCGCGCTGTCGGCAGAAGCGACTCCGGAGCCGGGTTTAGCGGTGATTCCCAGCAGTGCCGGATGGGCCACCGTAGCCATCGATACGGCGAGCACCTGCGCTATCCGCGGGTCGGCATAACTGGGCTGCCAGCGCTCCTGCCTGGCCAGCGCCCACACCCCTGGCCGGCGGACGACAAAGGTCTGCCCGGCGCCTGGATCCACCACCAGCAGCTGCGCCTCTTCGGCCACTGCCGAAAGCGCTGCCCGGGCGGCGTACACCGCCACCGGTCTAGCCTGCGGATGCCAGCGGGCAAGGTTTGCGGTGCAGCTAAACACCGGAAGGGCCCGCCGTCCGTCCGCCGCGGTCAAGGTCACCAACGCCATATCGGATTCCTTATCCGAGATCAGCGAGTTGTCCCGCACCTGCGATTGCGCCACTTCTGCCACAATCGGCACGAACACCCGGGCAGCGGCGAGGCTCTGGACTACCGCGGCCTCGTCGCCTGTCCCTGCCCGAAGGTCCGCCAGCGCCGCCGCGTAGCCGCCGTCCGTGCCGCCGTCGTCGTCGTCGAAGTTGTGGTAAGTCTGCGCTGGATCCAGCAAACGTCCTTGCCAGGGCTGGCCGGCAGAGTCAGCGGAACCGCCCGCAGCCACCAGCGCAGCCGAAATGTGCCCGGGCAGCGGACGGTGTGCTGGTCCTCTTGCCATCCTGCTCAGCGCCGCCCCGCGACATCAAGTGCCTGTGGGAGGGTGAAGGCGCCGGCATAGAGCGCTTTGCCGACGATCGCGCCTTCCAACCCCAATGGAACAAGGGTACGCAGTTCGCTCAGGTCCGCGAGGCTTGAGATACCGCCCGAGGCGACCACCGGTTTGCCAGTACGCTGCAGGACCTCACGAAGGAGCTCGACGTTCGGGCCGCGCAACGTACCGTCCTTCGTTACATCCGTGACTACGTAGCGTGGGCAGCCGGCGTCCTCGAGCCTGGCCAGCACCTCCCAGAGATCTCCACCGTCTTTGGTCCAGCCGCGGGCGGCCAAGGTGGTGCCGCGCACATCGAGGCCGACGGCGATCTTGTCGCCGAAGCGATCAATGGCCCGGGCGGTCCACGCCGGATTTTCCAGTGCAGCGGTCCCCAAATTGACCCGCTCTGCACCGAGCTCGAGCGCGCCTTCCAGCGAGGCATCGTCGCGGATTCCGCCGGAGAGCTCTACCTTCACGTTCAGCGACCTAACTACCTCGCGTAATAGTTCCAGATTGGAGCCACGGCCGAACGCCGCGTCCAGATCCACTAAATGGACCCATTCCGCGCCGTCATTTTGCCACGCCAAGGCAGCTTCCAAGGGCGCGCCGTATCCGGTCTCGGTGCCGGCCTCGCCCTGAACCAGGCGCACGGCCTGGCCATCGGCAACGTCGACGGCGGGAAGCAGTTCCAGGATGGCGGTGTCAGTACTGTTCATCGGGTCCTCATCGGTCGGTGGTTTCATGGCCGGGACGCTGATTCCGGCGTAATTATTTAGCACAGGAGGATTATTTACCGGGCAGGGTCAGCAGAAATGCGGCCAGTAGCGCCATCACGGCCAGGCCGGCGAAGGAGAACACCGTCCAGCGGGGCTTCTTCTGTTGGTGGAAGGCGATGGCGCCGCCGGCCAGGAGCCCGGCCAATCCCATCAGAATGACGGACCACATTCAGGCCACCGCCTTGCGCAGCGAGCCAACCCAGTTGCGCAGCAGACGAGCACCGGCGTCACCGGACTTTTCCGGATGGAACTGGGTGGCGCACAGCGGTCCGTTTTCGACGGCTGCAATGAAGCGCGCCCCGTGCTCCGACCAGGTAACCAGCGGGGCCCGCATCCGCGGCTGCACCACGTCGAAGTCCCAGTCCTGAACCCCATACGAATGCACGAAGTAGAACCGTTCGGCCTCGACGCCCTCGAACAGAGTAGAACCCGCCGGCACCTGAACGGTATTCCACCCCATGTGCGGCACCACGGAGGCGGGCAGGAGTTCCACCGTTCCTGGCCATTCGCCCATTCCCGGCTCGCTGTTTCCGTGTTCAACGCCGCCGTCGAAAAGGATCTGCAGCCCCACGCAGATGGCCAGAACCGGGCGGCCACCGGCCACTCGACGGCCGATCATCCGCAGCCCATCTACGCTCTTGAGCTCCTTCATTACGGTCGCAAAGGCTCCGACTCCGGGCACGACGAGCCCAGCGGCCGTGAGGACGTCCTCGGGCTTCGCGCTGAGGGTCACCACTGCACCGGCCCGTTCCAGCGCTCGGACGGCCGAGCGGACGTTGCCGGAGCCGTAGTCCAGCACTGTCACCGTCGGTTTTAGGGTGCCGTCGGGCCCGGTTAAACCCTGTTCTGCAGTCACAGGCTGCCCTTCGTGGAGGGAATGCCGCTGACGCGCGGATCCGGTTCAATCGCGCTCCGCAGGGCCCGCGCAAACGCCTTGAACTGCGCTTCGACGATGTGGTGGGGGTCCCGGCCGGAGAGCACGGTCATGTGTAGACAAATCCTCGCATGGAACGCTATCGATTCGAAGACGTGCCGGGTCAGGGACCCGGTGAAGTGGCCGCCGATCAAGTGATACTCCTGCCCTGCGGGCTCTCCGGTATGCACCAGATAGGGGCGCCCGGAAACGTCGACAACTGCATTCGCCAGTGCCTCATCCAGCGGAATGGTGGCCTCCCCGAAACGCCTGATTCCTGCCTTGGTACCAAGCGCCTGGCCCAAGGCTTCCCCGAGTGTGATGGCAACATCCTCCACCGTGTGGTGCGCGTCGATGTGCGTATCCCCCGACGCCTTGACCGTCAGGTCAATGAGCGAGTGCTTCGACAACGCCGTAAGCATGTGATCGAAGAACGGGACGGAGGAATCGATGCTGGACTGGCCGGTGCCGTCCAAATCGACCTCAACCAGCACCGACGACTCGCTGGTGCTCCGTGTCAGCCGGGCGGTGCGGGCAGTTCCGGTGGGAGTTTGGTTCTCGCTGATGGCGGGTCCTTAGTGCTGGATCGAACAGAAAATATTGGGGGGATCTTCAAAAAACTGCCATCTGTGTCAGCGGCCCAACAGGACCCCAAGCTGGTCCAGGAAAGCCGTCGTTTCAGCCTCGGTGCCGGCCGTGACCCGCAAATGGCCGGCGATGCCAACATCCCGGATCAAAACCCCGCCGGCGAGCAGTCCCTCCCAGACCGCCTGCGGGTCTTCCAGGCCCCCGAAGAAGACAAAGTTCGAGTCCGACGGAGCGGGCTGCAATCCCAAACGGGCCAGCCCTGCCACAATCCGGTCGCGTTGAATTTTGATCTGCTCCACGTTGGCCAGCAGCGAATCCGAGTTTCGCAGGGCTGCGACGGCCGTTGCCTGGGTGATAGCGGAGAGATGGTACGGCAGCCTGACCAGCCGCAGAGCATCGGAAATTTCCGCTGCCGCGGCCAGATATCCCAGTCTGGCCCCTGCCAGGGCGAAAGCCTTGCTCATAGTCCGGGAAACGATCAGCCTTTCCCGGCCCGGTAACAAAGCGATGGCGCTGGCGGTCCCGTCGTGGGCAAACTCGGCATAGGCCTCATCAACTATTACTACGGTCCGCGACGCTGTCCCCGCCTCATACACTGCCTCGACGACGTCATTGTCCAGAGCCGTGCCCGTAGGATTGTTCGGCGAGCAAAGGAAGACCACGTTCGGCGCAATGTCGAGTACTTGCCGCGCCGCCGACTCGGCGGTCAGGGAAAAATCTGCGGCGCGATCCCCGCTGACATATTCCGTACCGGTGCCGCTGGCCAGCAGCGGATACATCGAGTAGGTGGGCGGAAAACCCAAAACCCTGCGTCCGGGACCGCCAAATGCCTGCAGAATCTGCTGCAGCACCTCATTGGAGCCGTTGGCGGCCCAGATGTTCTCTGGCGCAAGCCCATGTCCTAAGTACGCAGCGAGAGCCCGGCGGAGCTCGGTGAATTCACGGTCGGGATAGCGGTTAAGGCCGGCGAGAACGTCATCGACGGCCTTCAGAATCGCCTCTCGCGCATCCTGCGGAACACCGTATGTGTTTTCATTGACGTTGAGCAGAATGGGGACGTCCAGCTGTGGAGCGCCGTAAGGATGCAGTCCGCGAAGGTCATCGCGCAGGGGCAGCCGGTCTAGACGCTCAATCTGGTTCACATCCCTAGTTTAAGCGTCCCCGCGCTCAGGGTCGAACCGCGGCAGTAACAATCCCCTAGCCCGGCAACGGAACGAAGAGTTGCTGGCCCGGCTGGACAACGGAAGTGGATAGGCCGTTGAGCTCCACGATGTCCGCCACGACCTCCCGCGGATCACGGGTCGAATCCGCCGTCGACGCGATGCTCCACAGCGTCTGGCCGGTCAGCACGGTCACCATGGAAGCATGAACGCCTACCGAACCGGGGCCGACCGAGGCCTGGGCCGGTGCAGTGAAAAACCCGGCCAGCACCAGCACCACGATAGCGGCCAGCATCAGCGGCACGCCGACAAGTAAGAAGCGCCCCCGCCGGGTCAAATGCAGCGGCGCCCGGCCGGCAGACCGGATGGCAGCGGCGGTGTGGGCGACCTGCGGAGCCCTGGGCGCCCACACCGGACGGACTGAGTGGGCGGCAGCGCCCGCGCGCTTTATCCGGGGGGTCGTGAAATCAAATACTGGTGTGGCGTTCATTGTCTTCACCTTTCGCGGTACGAAGTTCCGGTGCGGCGCAACTCCCCTTGTCCCCTTGTCCCCTTGTCCTTGCTGGCCTTTCGCCATGCCGGCCTTGTCCTTGCTGGCCTAGCCCGGAGCGGGCCTTTCACTACCTGGCCTTGCCGTCCGGGGAAGGTGTTTCGGGTGGAAGAAGTTGCTTAGAACACTTATTCGAAACTGTATTCATCAGTTGTAGCACTAAGTGACGATGCCTGCCAAGACTCGCTAGAACATATGTTTGAGATACGCGTCAAACTGACCTAGATTGGTAGCAGGATTCGGTCACAGGAAGAGTCCATCAGAGCCCACTGACATCAACCGCCGACTGGGCACGCAGCACGTTCACGAAAGGGACAGCACGTCATGTCGTCAGCTCCGGAATTTATCCTCCACAGCGGGAACAGCGCCAGCCGCGCCGGCTTCAAAGGCCTGACGGTGCGTCAGAAGAAGATCCTCGAATGCATCCAGCGTTCGATCAGCGACAAGGGCTACCCCCCCTCGATGCGCGAGATCGGCGACGCCGTAGGCCTGGCAAGTCTTTCCAGCGTCACCCATCAACTGGCCCAGCTGGAGAAGCAGGGCTATCTCCGTCGGGATGCGAAACGGCCGCGGGCCATGGAAGTCCTGATCCCCTTGACACTGGACAACGGCAAAGTTGAAATCGAAGGAGTGCCGGCGCCGGATCAGCTCCGCAGTGCCAGTGGCCTTAACATGGCGGAACTGGGCAGCTCCTCGGACACGGCTCTGGTGCCGCTGGTCGGACGCATTGCCGCCGGCGGCCCTATCCTCGCCGACCAAGTGGTTGAGGACGTCATGCCGCTGCCCCGGCAGCTGGTGGGCCACGGCGAGCTCTTCATGCTCAAGGTCAGCGGAGATTCGATGGTCGACGCAGCAATCTGTGACGGCGACTGGGTAGTGGTCCGGCAACAGCCGAACGCGATCAATGGCGACATTGTGGCCGCTCTCCTCGACGACGAGGCGACCATCAAGACGTTCCGTCAGCGCGATGGGCACACCTGGCTACTGCCGCAAAACACCCGCTACGAGCCGATCATGGGCGACCATGCCACCATAATGGGCCGCGTTGTCAGCGTGCTGCGGTCCATCTAGGACAGCTGCGGGACAAAGCGCCCCAATTACGGCAGCCTCCGTTTTTTTCGGGAGGGGGACTGCCGTAATCGGCCCGCAGGCCCGCGCCGTCCTCCTGCTACCGTGCCGACTCTTTGTCGGGCCGCAGACGCTGGAGTGCGCTCATCACCAGCGCACGATCGGTGGTTGGCCAGAACGGTGGCAGGGCGGCGCGCAGAAAGCCGCCATACCGGGCTGTGGCGAGGCGCGAATCCAACACCGCAACCACACCCCGGTCAGTGGAGGAACGGATCAGTCGGCCGGCCCCCTGCGCAAGCCGGATCGCCGCATGAGTGGCGGAAACTGACATAAAGCCGTTGCCGCCGGCCTTTGCGACCGCCCGCGAGCGCGCGGTCATCAGCGGATCATCCGGGCGGGGGAACGGGATCCGGTCTATCACCACCAGACGGCAGGAAGCACCCTGCACGTCAACCCCTTGCCAAAGCGACATTGTGCCGAACAGGCAGGTGTCCGGCTCCGCGGCGAATTGCTTCACCAGGGCTGCCATCGAAGATTCACCCTGGCACAGCACATCGACATCCAACCGCGGTCGAAGAGCTTCTGCCGCATCCTCGGCAGCACGCCGGGAAGAGAACAGGCACAGTGCCCCGCCTCCGGAGGCAAGGATCAGTGCCTCCAGCTCGTCAAGCTGCTCGGCTGAAGTGCCGCGCTCCGGTTTGGCCAAATGCGCTGCCACGTACAGCATCCCCTGTTTGGGATAGTCGAACGGCGATCCAACGTCCGCACCGGTCCAGCTGGGTGCTCCGGGCCCCAGCAGTCCCAGACCCGCCGCGGCGGGATCAAAGGCTGCGCCGATAGCCAATGTTGCCGAAGTTAACACCACCGTGTGATCGGCGAAGAGCCCATCACGCAACCTGCCGGCGACGCTGAGCGGGGCAATGTTGATCAGCGCCGGGGCCGACTCGTCGGGCGGGGAATAGCCCTGCTGAGGCGTAAACCCGCTGGGGCGGGAGATCCAGACGACTTCCCCGGCCTCGCGTGCTACCAGTAGCCGCTCAGCCAGTTCCAGGATCAGGGTAATTCGCGAACGGGCCATCTGGCGTCCACCGTCGGCGGCGGTGCCGGAGTCCGCCTTGGAATCCGACAGCGCCGCCCGACATGCGTCCCGCGCTTGGTCAAGGGCCGTCAGTTGGGCCTCGTTCAGTCCGGAAACCAGCAACCCGGACGGCGCACCTTCGATGGCGGCCTCAAGATATGTGGCGGCAGAATTAAGTGCCTCGGCCGAGATGCCCGTGTTCTTGCGGGCGCTGGACGCCGCAACATGGATCATCTGGACGGAGAGTTGGCCGCTGACAGCCCCGGTAACCCTGTCCAGCAGTTCGTGGGCCTCGTCGACGACGACGACGTCATACTCCGGCAGGACGGCAAGGCCTTCAAAGGCACTGATGGCCAGCATCGCGTGGTTGGTCACGATCACGTCCGCCTCCGCGCCGCGGGCCTTGGCCAGCTCGCTGAAACACTCCAACGCCAGCGGGCATTTCTGCGCGCCCAGGCATTCCATCGAGGTCACCGACACCTGACGCCAGGCGCGGTCGCTGACTCCCGGGGTGAGTTCGTCCCGATCCCCCGTTTCGGTTTCCTCGGCCCAATCCCGCAGCCGGACCACCTCGCGGCCCAGTTGGCTTCCCGGTCCCGAGGACACCCCGGCAGGGTGCACAACGCTGGTGTCCTCCCCGAGGGCGAACAACTGGCCCTCAGAAGGTTCCTCGGACGGAAAGCCACCCTGAAGCTTGTGCCTGCAGACGTAGTTACTGCGACCCTTCACTAACGCCACCTTGACCGGGCGCGGCAGCATTCCGGCGATGGAGGCGAGCAGACGCGGCAAATCTCGGCTGACAATCTGCGCCTGCAGCGCCAACGTGGCGGTGGAGACCAGCGACGGTTTGTTGCTCTGCAGCGCATGGGCAATCAGCGGAATCAGATAGGCCAGCGACTTTCCCGTCCCGGTGCCGGCCTGCACCAGCAGGTGGTCACCGGTCTGGATCGACCTGACCACCTGCCGGACCATTTCATCCTGTCCGTCGCGGCGTTGGCCTCCCATCGACTCCACCGCCGCATCGAGGAGCCCGATGGCAAACTGTTCACCGGAAGAACCCCGGCCCTGCGGCTGGCCGGTTCCAGCTGTCCGGGCCGGAGCCTTAGCTGCGGAGGACAAAGGGATCCAATTCGGCGGCCAGGCCCTCGCGCACCCTGACGCTGGCATGGGTTCCCGACTCACCGTGGTTCAGGGCGAGGATTTCTGCATCGGATTCGTGCAGTTTGCTGATCAGGTCCCCCCTGTCATAGGGAATCAGCAGCTCCAGCATTACTGAGGGGCGCGGGATCGCCTCACTGATGGCGGCGAGGAGGTCGTCAATGCCCTGACCCGTGCGCGCCGAAACGACTACGTTGCGCGGCTCACGTTGGCGGAGCCGCTCGATCACAAAGGGGTCAGCGGAATCTGCCTTGTTCAGGACAATAATTTCAGGAACCTTCCGGGCGTCCACTTCACTGAACACCTGGCGGACAGCTGCAATCTGGCCCTCCGGATCGGGATGAGACGCATCCACGATATGCAGGATCAGGTCCGAATCCGCCACTTCCTCCAGCGTCGATCGGAAAGCCTCGACAAGTTGGGTCGGCAAGGACCGGACAAATCCCACGGTATCTGCCAGGGTGTACCCCAGTCCGTCAGCCGTTTCGGCCTTACGGACTGTCGGATCCAACGTGGCAAACAGGGCATTTTCCACTAGGACACCAGCGTTGGTGAGTCGGTTCAGCAGGGAAGATTTACCAGCATTTGTGTAGCCGGCGATGGCCACGGAAGGCACGGAATTGCGACGACGGTTGGCCCGTTTGGTATCGCGGGCCGGTTTCATCGCGCTGATCTCGCGCCGCAGCTTCGCCATCCTTGTCCTGATCCGCCGACGATCCAGCTCGATCTTCGTCTCACCGGGACCCCGGGCACCGATCCCGCCGCCGGCCGCACCGATCCGGCCGCCCGCCTGCCGGGACATGGATTCACCCCAGCCCCGCAGCCGTGGCAGCAGGTATTCCATCTGGGCCAGTTCCACCTGCGCCTTGCCCTCGCGGGATTTGGCATGCTGGGCGAAGATGTCAAGGATCAGGGCGGTCCTGTCGATCACCTTGACCAACACAATGTCTTCCAGTGCACGGCGCTGCGACGGCGCCAGCTCACCGTCCACAACGACCGTGTCAGCCCCGGTCGCGGCGACGATGTCCTTGAGCTCCTGCGCCTTGCCGGACCCGAGAAAGGTGCCCGGGTCAGGCTTCATCCGCCGCTGGACAATGCCGTCCAAAACTTCCGATCCGGCCGTTTCGGCCAGCGCAGCCAGTTCACGCAGCGAGTTTTCCGCATCGGCGAGCGTCCCCTCGGTCCACAGTCCCGCCAACACCACTCGTTCCAACCGCAACTGGCGGTATTCGACCTCGGTAACGTCCTCCAGCTCGGTGGAGAGTCCGGCGACCCGGCGCAGTGCACGCCGGTCCTGCAGATCCTCCTGCTCACCGTCATAGGTGCCGTGTTCGCGCTCCAAGGCAGAGATTGCCTGCGCCTTACCCAAATTGGTGCTGAGCGCACGGGCACCCGTGTGTGCAGTCACCCCGGCGTCCTTGGCCAAAATCCGGTCAATGACGGCCTGGATGTCCGCAGCGGACATGTCCTGCCCATCGCCGGTGGTACCGGGTTCAGCGGCACCGGTTTCGCCTCGGCGGATATCTTCGGGGCCGGAGGGCGGGTTCACGTGGGTCATAGTCTCCTTCAGAGGGTGATGCTTAATATCGTAGTCCGGTCCGGGGACACCGGAGCCTGCGCGGCCGGGCCTAGGGAGCATCGCGGGGCCGCGTACCGGGGCTGCATCAACACCGGTGAACGCAACGGCCCGCGAAGCCGCTCACGGTGCGTGGCGCAAAACCAACGGCAGGAGCGGGACAACCTCGTAAGGGCGGGAAACAGCCCAATTACAAAGTAAACATGCAGCGATACTACCAGTGGTCTATGCGGCGAGACCGAAAATTATGCGGGCGGCGGACGAGTTCGCCGTCGGATTCCGTTTCCGGCTCCCGCACACTAACGTGACAAACTATGGGCTCGGATCATTACTTCAGCGCACAACCGGCAGGGCCGGAAAAACGACGGCCTCTTCAGGTGGTCCTCGCCGGCCAGAAAAGGCAACTGACCACTGCGGCGGGCATCTTTAGCCCGGATGCCATCGACAAAGGAACGTCGATCCTCCTGGCCGACGCTCCGGCTCCGGCGGAGCGCGGCAATCTCCTGGACATTGGCTGCGGCTGGGGGCCGGTGGCGTTGACGCTGGCTTTACGCTCCCCTGCGGCCCAGGTCTTTGCGGTGGACGTCAATGAACGCTGCGTCGCACTGACCGGCGACAATGCGGATTCGCTCGGTCTGACCAATGTCACCGCCAGCCTCCCGTTGGACGTGGACCCGCTGCTGACTTTTAACACGATCTGGTCAAATCCGCCGATCCGGGTGGGAAAAGACGAGTTGCATGCGCTGCTCCGGCTCTGGCTGCCCCGGCTCGCCCCCGGCGGTTCGGCGTATTTGGTGGTGCAGAAGAACCTTGGAGCGGATTCACTGCAGCGCTGGCTGGCCGAGGAATTTCCAACTCTGGCTGTCGGACGGTTCAGCACGTCAAAGACGTTCCGGATTCTGGAAATCTCTTCCAAACGCCTCGGATCAGTCCCGCCGGACTAGGGCTGTCTCCTTATCCAGGATCTTGACTGAGGCAGTCCTTCTATTCCCCGGTTTGGTGCCGTTCAGGAATAACAGGGTCTGCCCGGATTACCAGACCATTGTGCAGGGCATTGACAGCGTGTCCTAACGCCGATAGCTTCCGTGGTACGAAATCTTGTTCGTGATCTCTGATCGGGAGTGCCGCCGTGGCCGCTGAATCCCTTGCTTACCTGGACACCGGTGGGGACTTTCCGACCATCGTTTTCATCCACGGAATGACGTTCTCCAAGGAGACGTGGGACCCGATCGTGGATCGGCTGAGGGATCGGTTCCGCTGCTTGGCCGTCGATCTGCCCGGGCACGGCGGATCTCCCGGGTCAGGTGCCGATCCGCAGGCAGTGATCGCGCGCATCCATGCCACGATGGTCGCCAGCGCGGTGGTTCGGCCGGTCGTCGTCGGCCATTCGGCCGGGGCGCTCCACGCCACCGCATACGCCGCCTTCCATGACACCGCCGGGGTGCTCAACGTCGATCAGCCCCCACGTGTTGGGCCCTTCGCCGGTTTCGTTCAGCAGCTGGCGCCAGCGCTCCGCGGACCGGACTTCGTCAAAGCTTTTGAACCCTTTGTTGCCAGCATTGGGGTCGGGAGGCTCCCGGAGCCCGAACGGACGCGGGTGCTCATGACACAACGCATCGACCAGCAACTGGTCCTCGATTATTGGTCCCAGCCCCTCATCGAAACCCCCGCCGATCTCCAGACCGGAATAGACCTGATTCTCGACCGCGTGAAAGTACCTTACCTGTGGCTTGCGGGAGGACTCGTCGATGACGCCGACCGGGACCACATAATGGCCCACGTCCCGCAGGCACGCATCGAGACCTGGTCCGATGTGGGCCATATGGCACACCTGGCCGAACCCGATCAATTCGCGGCCCGCGTATCGGAGTTCGTCATCGGCGCTGGGTGACTCGAGACACTGCGAGAGCCTCGCTATCCCGGCCATGGTCGAATCGATCGGAAAACGGCTCAGCCGAAGCCTCCAGATCTACTGCGAATGACGGCGCTTCAAGGGCCAGCCGTTCACTCCTGCGGGCCGGGAAACTTATGACCGTCGTGGCCAACCCAGGGAGCGGATCGCCGCCGCAAACGCGAAAGTGCCCGCGGCGGCCGCCCGAAGGTTCCGGCAGCCTTGAGTTTTTTAGCCGATAGTGCCGGTGGCAACGATAACTGCCGGCCCGCTGAGTTCCACGTGTTCCTTCCCATCGGCGCCGGGGAGGAACCTGACGCCCAAGTCACCGCCGGGGACACTAACCCGCCAGACATCCGGCGCCCCAGCGCCGGCCCAGAAGCGGATTGCCGCCGCGGCGGCGCAGGCGCCGGTACCGCAGGACAGGGTCTCCCCCACACCGCGTTCGTGGACACGCATGGCGATGACGCCGACGCCGTCGATCACCAGCGGATCGGCCGGGACGGCAAACTCCACGTTGGTTCCGTCCTCCGGCAGCGGATCCACGAGGGGCGCCCCCGTCAGATCCGTCGCGGCTAATTCATCGACGTGGGCCAGCGCGACGACGGTGTGCGGGTTACCCATACTGACTGAGATTCCCGGACGCGCCACGTCCAGGCCACCGGCGGTGACGAGCGAATCCATCCCGCGTGCATCCGCGTGTCCGGGCCGGATGAATGTCCACGGTCCCATATCCACCGCATACCCGCCCGGGGTGCGCAGGACGATCTTAGCGCCCCCGCGGGTGGCAATGGTCAGGGTCTGTCCAATCGAAAGCGAAACCAACTTCCGGGACCGCAGGAACTCAACAAAGACCCGAACGCCGTTGCCGCACATTTCCGAGACCGAGCCGTCCGCATTGCGATAGTCCATGAACCAGTGCGCCTCCGGGGCCTCTGCCAGCAGGGCCCGCCCCTCGGCAAGCGCCTCCGAACGCACCGCACGGATCAGCCCATCCGCCCCGATCCCGCGGTGCCGATCGCACAGCGCGGCGACGTGGTCCGCGGAGATGTCCCGAAGCCCGTCCGGGTCGGCAATTAAGACAAAATCATTCCCGGTGCCATGGCCCTTGGCAAAGTCAAGGCCCATGAGCCCCGGTAGTCCGGCGGCCTGTGGTTCAGTCGTCATCTCTTAACCCTACGTCAGCGCGATGCGGGCCAGCACTGCCGGCAGCAGATCCGCAGCGTCACTGTCGAACCAGCTGATCCGGGGATCAGCGCGGAACCACGTCAGCTGGCGGCGCGCGAACTGCCTTGTTGCCACCACCGTTTCCGCACTGGCCTGCCCTACCGTCGCGTCGCCGTCGAGCATTCGCAGGAACTGCTGATAACCCAGGGCACGGGAGGCAGTTTTGCCCTGCCGCAGACCGTCCCGATCCAGCCCCGCGACCTCCGCAGCCAGTCCCGCCTGAACCATCCGGGCGACGCGATCCTCCAACCTGCGGTACAGCACGGGACGTTCCACACTGAGCCCGATCTGGACGGTCGGCTGAAAATAGACCCGTTCGGGCATGAATGAACTAAACGTCCTGCCGGTGAGTTCGTGCACCTCCAGCGCCCGGACCACACGCCTGCCATCGCCTATCCTGCCGGCTGAGACCGGATCCACCGTGTGCAGGCGCTCCAACAGCGGCGCGAATCCGTGCTCCGCCAGTTCATGTTCGAGCCGCAGCCGGATATCCGGATCCGTCCCGGGAAACTCCAGCACGTCCACGGCCGCCCGGACATAAAGCCCTGAACCGCCGACCAGGACAGGCGTCTTGCCCCGCCGGTAAATGTCCGCAATGACAGCGCGCGCCACCCTCTGGAAGTCCGCCACGCTGGCCTCTTCACGCACCTGGAGAATGTCCAGCAGATGGTGCGGCACGCCCCGGCGCTCAGACACGCGCATTTTCGCTGTTCCGATATCCATGCCGCGGTAAAACTGCATCGAGTCGGCGTTGACAATCTCGCCGTCCAGCTCAAGGGCGACGGCGACGGCAAGGTCGGACTTCCCGGAACCGGTAGGACCGACGACGGCGACGACGGGCCGGCGCGCAGGCACGCCTAACCGACCAGCGGCGCCGGGAGCGCCGGCATGCCTAGGGCAACTGCCCTCCGGGCTCCCTCGGAACCGGCCTGCCCTGCGGACGGTGCGCCGCAGGTATCTGCCTGCGAGCGGTCCCAGGCGTCGCCGGCAGTGGAGCGGCGAACGCTGTACTGAGAACCGCTCTCTGGGTCGGCGACCAGATGGAACGCCGCGGCCGAGGTGATGGTCACGGTCACCAGATCGCCCGGGCGCGGAACAGCGCCGCCGTCGGGCACGGTGAAGTGCACCAGGCGCTGGTCCTGGGCGCGGCCGGAGAGACGGCGGGTCTGTGCTGCCTTGCGTCCGGATTGGGCCGTGACCATGACCTCGACTGTGCGCCCGATCTGGCGGGTGTTCTCCTCGGCAGCTATCCGGTCCTGCAGCGCGGTCAGACGTTCAAAACGTTCCTGGACGATTGCCTTGGGTAATTGGTCCGGCAGATCCGCTGCGGGCGTGCCGGGACGCTTGGAGTACTGAAAAGTGAACGCGGTCGCAAACCGGGACCGTTCCACCACATCGAGGGTTGCCTGAAAATCCTCCTCGGTCTCACCGGGGAAACCGACAATAATGTCGGTGGAAATTGCCGCGTGCGGCATTTGCTCCCGGACCCGGTCCAGGATGCCCAAGAATTTTGCGGACCGGTAGGAGCGCCGCATGTCTTTGAGGACCTTGTCCGAGCCAGACTGCAGCGGCATATGCAGCTGCGGCATAACATTGGGCGTCTGCGCCATCGCCTCGATCACGTCATCGGTGAAGGCCGCGGGGTGCGGGCTGGTGAAGCGCACCCGTTCCAGTCCCTTGATGTCGCCACAGGCGCGCAGCAGCTTGCTGAAAGCCAGCCGGTCACCGAATTCCACGCCGTAGGAGTTCACGTTCTGGCCCAGCAGGGTGACCTCAATGACGCCGTCGTCCACCAGGGCCTGGATCTCGGCCAGGATTTCGCCCGGCCGGCGGTCGCGCTCCTTCCCGCGGAGCGAAGGAACGATGCAGAACGTGCAGGTGTTGTTGCAGCCTACCGAGATGCTGACCCAGCCGGCGTAGACCGAATCGCGCTTAACGGGAAGCGTGGAGGGGAAGACGTCCAGCGACTCCAGAATCTCCAGTTGCGCATCGTCGTTATGCCGGGCGCGCTCCAGAAGAATCGGCAGCGCGCCCACATTGTGCGTCCCGAAAACCACGTCCACCCAGGGTGCGCGCTTGAGGATGGCGTCCCGGTCCTTTTGCGCCAGACAGCCGCCGACCGCAATCTGCATGCCCGGATTCGCCTTCTTGACCGGCGCGAGCATACCCAGGCTCCCGTACAGTTTGTTGTCGGCATTCTCACGCACAGCACAGGTATTGAAGACGACGACGTCAGCATAGTTTTCGAAGTGTCCGTCGGCGGGGCCGCCGGAGGCTTCAACCAGGCCTGTCGCCTCGAGCAGACCCGCCATCCGCTCGGAATCATGGACGTTCATCTGACAGCCGAAGGTGCGCACCTGGTAGGTGCGAGGGCGGGTCGTGTTGTCGGTGGCGGAATTTTCAACGCCGGAAATGGTCAAACTCACCCCACCAGCTTAAGACCTGCGCCGCGGTGGTCGTTAACCAGTGGCTTTTGTCAGTACCAATTGTGGGAGACCTCGTGGTCCCAGGCTCCGCAGGGGGATCCGTATCTGTCCCGGATATACCCCAAGCCCCAGTCAATTTGTGTCCGGTAGCTGGTCAGCCAATCGCTGCCCTGCGAGCCGTACTTGCTCGGCAACAGTGCCTGGGCAATGCCATAGGCCCCGCTGGACTGATTAGTCGCATTGGTCAGCCAGCCGGATTCCTGGATCCACAGCTGCACCAGGCACGGGAACTGATCCTGTCCCCAGCCGTTCGCCCCCAAGCGGGCCGAGGCGTAGGCCTTCGCCCCTGCGGGATCATTGATTTGGTTTCCCGGGATATTCGGCAGCAACACGTTCACGGGAATGTACCCGCTGCTGCCGGTGCTTCCGCCATCGGGAGAGCCTGAGGTTCCGGAGGCCGGCGCCCGAGGAGGGCCGGAGCCCCCGGTCCCGGCCGGGCTTGGGGCGCTGCTGCTGGTCACCAACTGCGTGGCAGCAGCTGCGGCAGCGGCCTTTTGCCGTGCCTGCTCCTCGGCCGCCGCCCGCTTGGCCTGCTGCGCCGCCTCGTAAACTGCCATGGCCACCTGGCCCTGGCGGTACTGATCTTCGGTGGCAACAGTGGAGTCCTTCAGGGACGCCAGCGCAGCCACGAGCTGCACGCTTTGCTGTTGTTGGAGAAGAACCTGTGCCTGCACGGCTGACCGCGCCGCCGCGGCGTCATCAAGCCGATGCTGGGCTTCGCCGGCGAGCCGCTCCCGCTCGGCCCGGGCCACCTTTTCCTGGTCGGCCAGCGACGTGGCCGTGCCCTGAGCCGCCGTGGACTTGTTGTACAGGGCGGTCGTCCTGTCGGTGACAATACCCAAAACATCCAGACGCTGCAGACCGTCCTTGCTTCCCAGCGCGTCGAGGGCGGCAAACAGGCCAAGGCTTGAGCCGCCGGATTTGTAACTTTGCGCCGCCAAGGTCCCGGCTTCCTTCTTGTATTGCGCCACAACTGTGCCTGCACTCTGCGCCTTTGCGGCGAGCAAATCCACCGTGGCGCTGGCGGAGTCAAGCCCGGCTTTCGCCTCGGCATAACTGGCTCCGGCCCTAACGGCGGCGTTACCGAGCTGGTCTGCCTGCCCCTGCAACCCGTCCAGCAGCGCGTTGATCCTCGTGATCTCGGAGGCTTTGGCGGATTCGTTTTGTTTCGCCGTCTGAACATCCTGCCAAGTCGGAAATCCACTCGGCGGGGTTGCCTCATCGGCGCTGGCCCGTCCGGCCAAAGCGACGGGTAGCACGGCACCGGACAGCAGTACAGCGGCCAGCAGGGCCGCTGTACTCATGACTCTCAACCAAGCGGTGGACGTGAACATATCTCGACCAGCATAACCGTAGCTTGCACCGGTTCCCCGCAGCCGTCATTAGTCCTGCTGGGGCCGGTCCCCATAAGCATCAATTTCCGTCGTCACAATGCTGAACGCCAAACCGGGGGCGTAACCCTTGCGCGAGAGCATGCCCACCAGGCGGCGCACATATTTGTCCCTTTCCGCACCGTCCGCAAGCGCCATTTCGGGACGGAGCTTGCGGCGTACCAGCGCAGCGGCCGAGCGCTGCTCGTCATCGTCCGTGAGTTGTTCGAGCGCCTGCTCAGCCCAGTCCCCGGAAATACCCTTCTGCGTCAGCTCCCGCCGGAGAGCCCCACGGGCCAAGGAACGCGTCTGCGCCCGGCTGCGGACCCACATCCGGGCGAATTCGGCATCGTCAACCAGTCGGACTTCTTCAAACCGGTCCAGCACCGCATCAGCGACGTCCTTGGGGATCTGACGCTCAGCGAGTTTGCCGGCCAATTGCGACCGGCTCTTGGCCGAACTCGTCAACTGCCGCAGCACGATCGCCCGCGCCACGGCGGCCGGATCCGCATCCGGGTCCATTTCGGCCTGCCCCCGGTTACCGGTCACTCGTGTCCTGCCTAAAAGCCGTCGACGGCTTTGAGCTTGGGTTCGGCATCCTCGGCGGCCTCTGGCTTGACCCCGACGCCCAGCTTTTCCTTGATCAGCCGTTCCAGCTCTTCGGTCAGTTCAGGGTTATCGCGCAGGAACCGGCGGGAATTCTCCATGCCCTGGCCGAGCTGATCGCCGTCATACGTGAACCAGGAACCCGATTTCTTGATGAGGCCGTGCTCCACGCCCATGTCGATGATGCCACCCTCGCGGGAGATGCCCTGGCCATAGATAATGTCGAATTCGGCGATCTTGAACGGCGGAGCCATCTTGTTTTTGACGATTTTGGCCTTGGTGCGGTTGCCCACCGCGTCCGAGCCTTCCTTCAGCGTCTGTATACGGCGTACATCGATGCGGATGGAGGCATAGAACTTCAGCGCCTTGCCGCCGGTGGTGGTTTCCGGGCTGCCGAAGAAGACCCCGATCTTTTCGCGCAGCTGGTTGATGAATATAGCGGTGGTCTTGGTCTGGCTCAGCCGGCCGGTTATCTTTCGGAGCGCCTGACTCATCAAGCGAGCCTGCAGACCCACATGGCTGTCACCCATATCACCTTCAATTTCGGCCCGCGGCACCAGCGCTGCGACCGAGTCGATGACGACAATATCCAACGACCCGGAGCCGATCAGCATGTCCATGATTTCCAGGGCTTGCTCACCGGTGTCCGGCTGTGAAACGAGAAGCGCGTCCACGTCAACGCCCAGCTTGGCGGCGTAGTCAGGGTCCAGGGCGTGTTCGGCGTCGATGAAGGCCGCAATTCCACCGAGTTTCTGTGCGTTGGCCACGGCATGCAGGGCCACGGTCGTCTTTCCCGAGGACTCGGGCCCGTAGATTTCCACTATCCGTCCGCGCGGCAGGCCGCCTATGCCCAGAGCGATGTCCAACGCGATGGAGCCGGTCGGAATGGTCTCGATCGGAACGCGGACCTCGTCCCCCAGCCGCATGATCGATCCCTTGCCGAATTGCTTGTCGATCTGCGCCAGTGCTGCTTGCAGTGCTTTTTCACGGTCTGCCGGAGCTGCCATGATTCACCTCGGTCTTTCCTTTTTTGCCATTTCTGGTTTTGCCATATCCGTCAATTGAGACGCTAGTCCAGGCCACCGACATTTTGAGCGGGAGGCTCCCGGGTGTGGACAACAACCGAACGGAATGCGTGCCATAGTCACCCTCTACAGGATATCCGCATACGAACAAATCTTCGAGTATAAAAGAGGGCGTGTCACGTTGCCGGGGTATCCTTGCCCAATCGACGATCAAGCGGAACATCCTGCATCTGGCACACCGCCAGCCACACCGACCGGGGATCCAGCCCCGCCTGAAGAGCCTCCTGCGCGCTGCGTCCGCCCGCCGTGTTCAACACCAGATCCCGGGCTAGAACCCGGGAATAGCCCGCACCGAATTCGTCATCCATCAAACGCCAAAAATCGCTTATTCGCACTCTTAGAGTCTCTCACGGTCCCCCGATCTACAATGAAGAAATGACTGCTTCAGCCCCTGGCTCGCATCCGGCCGACACCGCGCCTCCCGGAGCCGATCTGGCCCACCCCCGGCAAGCCCAGCCGCAAGCGCAGCCCGTCGACGACGACGACGCCGTCGACGCCGTCGAACGTCAATTGACGCTGCTGTGGCGCCGCGCCCGCTCGGTTTCGCTGAACCTCTCCCGCAGTGTTCATCCGGAGCTGGAACCGGCAGCCTATGGCCTTTTGACCATTTTGGTCCGCGAAGGTTCCATGCGGCTGACCGATCTCGCGGCGTGCATCGGGGTGGGTAAGCCCTCGGTCAGCCGGCAGGTGGCATTCTTGGAATCCATCGGGCTGGTCCGCAAGGAAGCCGACCCCTTGGACGGCAGGGCACAGGCGATTTTACTGACCGAAAGAGGAGCCGAACGGATGCGGGCGGTACATTCGGCCCGCAAGGACGCCTTTCGCTCCCAGCTGCAGCACTGGTCCCGAGCACAACTGCTCGATCTGGCCGAGCTGATGTCCAAGCTCAATGAAGATTACGGCCAGGAGTTTGCGGTCCGCGTGCCTAAAGACCTACGCAGAGAAACGGTCCGGGAGCCGCAGTCACCCCTCTAGCGGGCCCTGCACCTGTCGCCTGGGTCGTTTAATGATTTTTCACCGATCAAGGAACGTACACAGGCACACCTTATTGCCCTCCGGATCAGCCAGGACAACGAAGGCCGGCGCTCGGGAATCGTCGACCACGCGGCCACCCGCGGCGACCGCGGCGTCGATCCGCTCCTCTGCGACGTCGTGCGGGAGCCATAGATCGAGGTGGAAGCGTTGACGCGGAGCCTGATGTGGTTCTGTGTGCTGGAACCAGAGCAACGGTAGTTGACCACTGGCATCAACGACGTCATCGCCCCGCAGCCCGGCGCGGTTTCCGGTGAGGACGGCGGCCCAAAAGGGCCCGGTGGCGGCGAGGTCGGCGGTATCCAACGCGAGCTCGAGCTCGGTGACGGCCCTCGGGTCCGCGATGATCCCCAGCTCACGGGCGATCTCGCTGATCCGCGCAGCAAGGTCGAGGTCCCGGCGGGTGACCATGCCGGCGTCGTGACTGATCAGCTTCACCTCCACCGACGGGTAGGTCAGCGTGACCTCGGGATGATGATTGGCTGTCTCGGCGGCCCTGGCCACGGCCGTGACAAAGGCCAGGCCGCCGGTAAAGTCTCCGGTCAGGAACCGGCCGTGCAGGGCTTGGGCGAGCTTACGCCAATCAGCCAGTCCGGCATCGAGGATCTGTGCGCTGCTGAGCTTTTCCATGCCCCCATTGTGTCAATGAGCGTGCAGGCACGGAAGGGCCCGGCACCAGCGGTGTCGGGCCCTTCTGAGTTAAGTACTATAAAACTAGAACGCGTTGGACAGGAGATCCTTGCTCAGTTCAGTGGAGATTTCCTCGCCCAGGTCCCTGCCATAGCGGGCCGAGAACTCTTGCGGGACGGTGTCCGGGATCGAGACACCCTCGGCGATGGCCAGCCTGTCGCTGACCTCCCGGAGCATCAGTGACAGCGGAACCTCAAGGGCCGAACAGATAGAGGACAGCAGCTCAGAGGACGCTTCCTTCTGCCCACGTTCAACTTCGCTGAGATAACCCAGCGAAACACGCGCGTTATGTGAGACTTCACGGAGGGTACGACCCTGGCGTTGACGGACATCGCGCAAAACATCGCCGATTTCATGGCGTAAAACAACCATTTTGCGCTCTTTCTGCTCGTGCTTAGCCTCGGCCAAACCCACATCCCGCCAGCGCACTACGCCGTTTACGGATACGGGTTGCTTCACCATCGGTATCGCCTTACTCCCTCTTTGTTCGGTACAGCTACCGGCGTTGCCCGGTAGCCGTGTCGGCGGGCTGGTCATCCAATCCTAAGACCGGAACTCCCCTGCCCGCTTTCATTATGACTAACTATTAGGTCACGGGTTTTGTTCCCGGACCTGCGCCACCACTTGCTGCAGCAGGGACAATGCCTCATCACAGGCCTGCTGCCGGACGTCGGAGCGGACACCTGCGAAGTGGTATTCGTAGGCTTGGGCCACGCCGTCGAGCGCTATACCGATGTAAACACTGCCTACTGACTTTCCGCCGTGCGGTTCCGGACCGGCGACCCCGGTGGTGGATACGCCCACTCTGGCACCGGTGATCCGACACACCCCCAGCGCCATTTCCCGGACCACTTCAGGATCAACGGCCCCGGCGCTGTCCAGCAGTTCGGCGTTGACGCCGAGGACCGCGGACTTGACGGAATTCTGGTACGCCACGACCCCGCCCTGGAACATGCCCGATGCGCCCGGAACCTGGATCAGCGCCGCGGCTACCATCCCCCCGGTCAGGGACTCCGCCGTGGCCACGCTCAGTCCGGTAGCCGTTGCATCGGCAATAATCCGCGGAAGATCCAAAATAATCACGAGTGCCCCGCCTTTGCTGCCGTCCGCAACCGGAAGGCCTGAACGATGTAGTCGACGCCGGTGACCAACGTGACCAGCAGGGCGACAAGGATGACGACGAAGGCCACGATCCCCAGCCATGGGGCAATCGTGCTTAGCGGCAGCAAATAAAGGAATATTGCCGCTGTCTGCAGCACCGTCTTGAGCTTCCCCCCTCGGGAGGCCGGAATGACGCCGTACCGGATCACCACAAAGCGCAACAGGGTAATGCCTACTTCGCGCACCAGCATCAGGATGGTTACCCACCATGGCAGTTCCTGGAGCACCGAAAGAATTATTAGGGCGGAGCCAATCAGCAGCTTGTCAGCAATCGGGTCGGCGATTTTGCCGAAATCAGTCACCTGACCGCGCTTGCGGGCGATATCGCCGTCGAGCTTGTCCGTGTAAATTGCGACGGCGAACGCCAGAACGGCTACCCAGCGCCAGATCCCCTCCGCGCTGTTATCGGCCAGAAGGAACCAGATGAAGAACGGCACCAGCACAATCCGCAACATCGTCAGGATGTTGGGTAAATTCCATAGCTGCGCAACCGGCGCCGTCGATTCGCTCACCGTCTAAGGCTACCCGCCGAGGGACCCGCCGGCGGCCCTCGGCCGGTGGGAGGCGGGAGCCGCTACCCGCCGAGGGACCCGCCGGTGCCTCCCTCAGCGCCCGGTCAGGGACCAAGCGTCGGTGTCGCCGTCGTCGTCCTCCTCGGACGGCACATCCGCGCCGTCGTAGTACTCCACCGCCTGAGTACGGGCGGCAAGGTCATCCGCCACCAGATCGGGGCCGTAGCCGTGGTTCGCATTCGCGTTCTCCGCCAGTGCCGCTGTGGAGGGGTTGACCGGGGACTGGACCAGGGCGTCGTCCCCGCGCAAGGCCGCCAAAGTCGCTGCGAGGTCATCGGGCTTGACCAGCACGTCGCGGGCCTTGGACCCCTCAGAGGGCCCCACTACCCCTCTGGACTCAAGCAGATCCATCAGCCGGCCGGCCTTGGCAAAGCCGACGCGGAGCTTGCGCTGCAGCATCGAGGTGGAGCCAAACTGTGTAGTCACCACCAACTCGGTGGCCTGCAGCAGCACGTCCAGATCGTCGCCGATGTCGTCGTCGATCTGTTTCTTCGGCGCCTCGACCGCAACGTCCTCGCGGTAGACCGCCTGCAACTGGCCCTTCACATGTTCGACCACTTGGTGGATTTCGGATTCCGTGACCCAGGCCCCCTGCACCCGGATGGCCTTGGAGGCACCCATCGGCAAAAAGAGCGCGTCGCCCTGGCCGATCAGCTTCTCCGCGCCGGGCTGGTCCAGGACGACGCGGGAATCCGTCACCGAGGACGTCGCGAACGCCATGCGGGAGGGGACGTTGGCCTTGATCAGACCGGTCACCACATCAACGGAGGGACGCTGAGTGGCCAGCACCAGGTGGATGCCGGCCGCGCGGGCCAGCTGAGTGATGCGGACAATCGAATCCTCGACATCGCGCGGGGCGACCATCATGAGGTCCGCGAGTTCGTCCACAATAATCAGCAGATACGGGTACGGCTTGACGACGCGCTTGGAGTCCACCGGTGGGTGCACCTTGCCGGCGCGCACCGCCTTGTTAAAGTCGTCGATGTGCTTAAAGCCGTAGTTGGAGAGGTCGTCGTAGCGGGTGTCCATTTCCCGGACCACCCACTGCAGCGCCTCGGCGGCCTTCTTCGGGTTGGTGATGATGGGCGTGATCAGGTGCGGGACACCCTCATACGCGGTCAGTTCCACGCGCTTCGGGTCCACCATCACCATCCGCACCTCATCCGGGGTGGCCCGCATTAGAATGGAGGTGATCATCGAGTTGACGAACGAGGACTTGCCGGCGCCGGTGGCCCCGGCGACCAGAAGGTGCGGCATCTTGGCGAGGTTGGCCACCACAAAGCCGCCTTCCACGTCCTTGCCGACGCCCATCACCATCGGATGCTCATTGCGGCGCGCGTTCTGGCTCCGCAGCACATCCCCCAGCGAGACGGTTTCACGGTCCGTGTTGGGGATTTCGATCCCGATCGCGGACTTGCCCGGAATGGGCGAGAGAATGCGGACGTCGGCACTGGCAACCGCGTAGGAAATGTTCTTGGACAGCTGCGTGACCCGCTCGACCTTGGTGCCGGAACCGAGCTCTATCTCGTAGCGCGTCACGGTGGGCCCGCGGGAGAAGCCGGTTACCTGCGCGTCCACGTTGAACTGGGTGAGCGTATCGGTCAGGGCGGCGACGACGGCGTCATTGGCTTCGGAGCGTTCCTTCGGCGGTGTGCCTGGAGCCAGCAGCTCGGCACCGGGCAGCGTGTAGGTGACGTCCCCGGCGAGCGAGAGCTGCTCGGTGCGCTGCGGAATCGGCGGCTGCGCAGCTGGAACCCGGGACAGCACCGGAACCGTTGGTACGGCCACCGTGCCTGCAGCACCGGGACCCGTGGGAATCGAACCCGCGCCGGCACTGCCCGCAGCCACGGTAGAAATGGTTTCCGTCACCGGAGCCGCATCCGTACTGGTGGGCAGCCCTTGCCGCGCCTTGATCTTGTCGGCGGCGATTTCCGCCTGGGTGGGACGGCGGACTCCGGGAGCCACCGCCAACTCAGCCCGTACCGCAACAGCGCCGGCCGACGACGCAGGGTCAGTGGCATCGTCGTCCACCAGTGCGCGCTCAAAGGCTTCGTCTCCAACGTAACCGTCCAGCAGCGCGCCATCGTCGGGCCCGCGCTTGCGTCCGAACAGCCCCTTGCCCTTTTTCCGGCCGGACCGTGCATCGGTGTTCCGCCCGGACCCCTGGCCGTCCTCGTCGTAGAGGTAGCTCTGATCATGCCCCTCGGCGTCCGCTGCCGCCTCGTCCGGATACTGCCCCATCAGGGCCTCGTACAGCGCACGCAGCCGGGTCGGAATCGCACGGAACGGCGTAGCCGTCAGGATCAGCACACTGACAAACGCCAGCACGGACCAGACGGCCACGGCGAGCCAGACATTGACGCCGGCCAACAGCCCGCCGGCCAGGAAGCCGAGCATGCCGCCCGCGGCCTGCAGGTCCGCGAAGTCCCCGCCCGGCCCCGGCATGCCGCCACCGACGTGGGCCAGGCCCGTTCCGGCCAGGGTCAGCAGGCTAAAGCCGATGGCAACGCGATTGTTCCCCCGCACATCGGCGGGCCGCCGGAAGACCCGGATGGCGAAGATCAGCAGCATCGGCGGAAGGACGACGGCGAACCAGCCGAACGTACCGCGCAGCACACCGTGTACCCCATCAACGAATCCGCCGGTCAGCCCCCACCATTCGAAGGTCGCGATGAAGACGGCCAGCAGCACGAAGAACAGACCGCTGCCGTCTCGGCGTTCCTCCGGCGGCAGCGCACTCAGATCATGCCCCATCCTGCGGGCAACACCCCCGATGAGGTGCCCGATTCCTTGCCAACAGGCCGCAACGATCCGCGCCGGCCAGATGGGACGGCTTTCCGGTTCGGGCTCGGGCGTTTTTGCGCGCGACTGTGACCTCGGGTGGGTGCCCGAGTGCTTAATTGATGAGGCCGGCCGGTTGGTGGACTTCGGGGAGCGCCCGGAGGTACCGCCCGAACGGCCGGCAGACGGGCGGGCGGGGGAAGTTCTAGTCGCCATATCCACAAGCTTAGCCGGGCACCCAGTGGACCCCGGGATTTGGCCATCGCGGACGGGTCGCCGTTTCCTGCACAGCATCAGTGAATCCGCTGTGCGCACGAGCGGGCATCTGCGGGCTCGAAGTCGCCGCACGTGCGGCCTGGGCCGGGCGCCAACGCCTAATTACCCGTACCGGCACACCACCTCCTATTCCCATTCGTCGGCATTGTCGTTATGGTGCACGTAACTCAGGGGGGAATTTGACCAACCGATTGGCAGGGACCGGCGGCGCAAGCCCGAGCGGAACCTGCCGATAGAAGGGATTGCTGCAAGAGCAAGTGGGCATGTTGCTTTCCCATGTCTGTCTTTATGCGTTGCTTGCTCTCATACCTGGTCTCGAAACGGACGCTCCAGCTTCGTCGGTCAGGGATTTGTTGTTCTATTCCGAACCACTACCGGGCTGGCAGTCGTCCTCCTACTACGTCTAAGGAGAACGGAATATGCCCAGAATAAGATCTGCTTTGATAACCGCTGCGGCGACGGCAGCAGCGGTGATAGCCCTTTCTGGATTTACCCCACCGCCAACACCCGCCCTGGAGCGTGTCGCCGAGGTGTCGCAAGCCGCCCCGATCATGGGTATCGGCAACGCCAATGAAGATCCCTCCCCGCTGGAGCAGGCGGCCGGCATGAATGTGGGGCTGCACCGGATCTATTACGTCCTTCCCGGTGATCTTTCGGCAGCAATGAACCAGATCAAGATAGACCAGGCTAAGGGACGCATTCCCTGGGTGTCATTCAAGCTCAGGGGCTGCACCTGGGTCCAAGCGGCTGACGGGTGCGCCGACAGCTGGGTGAAGAACCTCAACACCGAGCTGGCCAAGCTCGACCCCAGTAAGCAGGTGTGGGTGACGATCCACCACGAACCTGAGACGGACGAGCCGACAGCCGGGTTTGCCCCCATGCAGGACCGGCTGCTGCCGCTACTGACCGCGCCAAACATCCGCACCTGGATCATCCTGTGCGGCTGGCATGAGACCTTCGATCCACGAAAAATCTATACATTCGAGGCGTTCTGGCCGAAAACAGCTAAACCGTATGGCATCGGAATCGACCCCTACAACTGGTACGGGAGCACCGGAACGACTTGGGATGAGGGTGGAAAGTTCTTCCCGATGACCAAAGCCTTCGCAGATTCCAAGGGCGTGAAATGGGCTGTCGCTGAATTTGGCATCGACACCGACGGCTACAACCTGACCAGCAAGGACGGCCAGCACTGGATCGATCGGGCCTACGCCGATGGTGTCAAGTATGGCGCACTGGCCATGGCGTACTTTGACACGGCGAAATCCAGCCCTCCCGGCACCGACTGGCGCCTCATCTCCCCGATCGGCAAGCAGGAGTCCTTCATCAAGGCGTTGAAGGCCTCCGTCGCAGCAAATTCGGGCACTGGCCCGACGCCGACGCCCACGCCCAGCCCAACGCCCACGCCAACGCCAACGCCTACTCCCCCGCCGGCGTCGTCGACGGTCGCCGTGAATCTTCGGGCCAATATGACCGGATCCAGCGCCGACCTGCAGTGGGATGCCGTCAACGGAGCCACCGGTTACCAGGTGTTCAAGAACGGCGTGTACTACGCATCCCTGACGGGCACACGCCAACTTATCTCCAACCTCAGCAGCAACACCTCCTACTCCCTTACCGTCAGATCAACGGTCAAGGGAGTCTGGTACCAGTCAGCGCCGCTGAAGGTGACCACCGGGTCCTCGGCAGGGACCGCGAACACGCCCACAGGCCTGCGGGCGACAATGACGAACACGAGCGCGGACCTTTACTGGAACGCGGTGCCGAACGCGACGACCTACCAGGTCTTCAAGAACGGCGTGCTAGACGTCTTTAGCTCAAACGCGCACGAGCTGGTCAGGAGCCTGACTCCCGGCACGCGCTACACCTTCATAGTCAAGGCGAAGGTCGGGGCGAGCTACTACGAGTCCGAGCCCATCACCGTGACGACAACCGGCACCGCTCCCTAGCTGCCGGCCAACCCAGCGCGGGTGCGCGCATAGTGCGCGCACCCGCGCTGGTTCGACGGCTCGTGCCTAAGCTTCCAGGACCACCGGAATAATCATCGGTTTGCGGCGGAGCCGGCGGTTCACCCAAGATCCAACTGTGCGACGGACCACTTGCTGCAACTGATAGCTGGTGTGGTCCTTGCCTGCCAGCACAGCTTCCTGAAGGGCTTCTTCGATCCGGGGCTTGATTTCATCAAAGACCGAATCGTCCTCCGCGACCCCGCGGGCGTGGATTTCCGGACCGGAGACAATCTTGCCGGTGGTCCTGTTGACCACCACAACGATCGAAATAAAGCCTTCATCCCCTAGGATCCGCCGGTCCTTCAGATCCGCGTCGGTGATTGCGCCGACGGATGAACCGTCGACGTAGACGAATCCGCATTCCACCTGGCCGACGATCTTCGCGATGCCGGCGGACAAATCGACGACGGTGCCGTCGTCGACCAGCAGGACGTGATCGGCCGGCACGCCGGTTGCCATCGCCAGCCTGCCGTTGGCAATCAGATGCCGGGTTTCCCCGTGGACCGGCATGACGTTTCGGGGCCGGAGAATGTTGTAGCAGTACAGAAGTTCCCCCGCCGCGGCGTGCCCGGACACGTGCACCTTGGCGGTTCCTTTGTGGATTACCTCGGCACCGAGCTTGAGCAGGCCGTTAATCACCCGGAAGACGGCGGTTTCGTTGCCGGGAATCAGCGAGGACGCCAAAATCACCGTGTCCCCGGCTCCCACGACGATGTTATGGTCGCCGTTGGCCATCCGGGACAGGGCGGCCATCGGCTCACCTTGGGACCCGGTCGACATCAGCACCACCTTGTTGTCCGGTAGCTCCGCGATGTTCTTCAGGTCCACCACGACGTTCCCGGGAACGTGCAGATAGCCCAGTTTGGCGGCAATCGCCATATTGCGGACCATCGACCGGCCAACAAAAGCGACCTTACGCCCGTGCAGCGCGGCGGCATCGAGGACCTGTTGAACACGGTGCACGTGGGAGGAAAAGCTGGCCACGATGATTCGTTTGCGGGCCTGCCCAAACAACCTGTCCAAGGTAGGGCCAATCTCCCGCTCTGACGCGGTGAAACCGGGGACATCCGCGTTGGTGGAGTCCGCCATCAGCAGATCGACGCCCTCTTCACCTAGCCGGGCAAAATGACGTAAATCGGTGATCCGGCCGTCCAGTGGCAGTTGGTCCATCTTGAAGTCGCCGGTGTGCAGCACGTTCCCGCCAGCGGTGCGGATGAAAACGGCCAGCGCATCCGGAATCGAATGATTTACCGCGACAAATTCACATTCGAACGGGCCAAGCCGTTCAACGCCGCCGGCGGCAACGCTCAGCGTGCAGGGTTTAATACGGTGTTCAGCGAGCTTAGCCTCGATCAATGCCAGCGTCAGCTGCGAGCCGATCAGCGGGATGTCCGCACGCAGCCGCAGCAGGTACGGGACCGCCCCAATATGATCCTCGTGGCCGTGCGTCAGGACAATGGCGAGAACGTCCTGGAGCCTGTTCTCGAGGTAGGAGAAGTCCGGCAGCACCAGGTCCACGCCGGGTTGTGTCTCCTCCGGGAACAGCACGCCGCAGTCGACGATCAGCAGTTTCCCGCCAATTTCGAAGACGGCCATATTACGGCCGATCTCCCCCAGCCCGCCCAGCGGCACAATCCGCAGCGTCTCGGGAGCAAGCGGCGGCGGCATCCGCAGGCCGCCCAAGGATGTCTGCGGCGTAGTTTCCCGGCTGGCAGCCGGCTGCACCGCACCGATGTCAGCCAACGGTTAAAATTCCATTCCCGCTTCGGCGAGATCGGCCTTGATGACGTCAATGTCGGCCTGGCCCGGTTCCACCAGCGGCAGCCGAACCACCGAATTGGATAGTACGCCCTGCCACTTGAGAATCTGCTTGACGGACACGGCACCCTGGATATGAGTCATCACGGCCCGCACCACCGGATCCAGCTCAAAGTGCACGAGGCGGGCGGTGGCAAAGTCACCGGCGTGCGCCGCGTCAATGAGGGCGCGGAATTTCTTCGTGGCAACGTGCGCGGAAACGCTGACGAGTCCGACGGCGCCGGCGGCCATCCAGGGCAGCGTCAGGCCGTCGTCGCCCGTGTACACGTCGAGATCGGTATTTGCCATCACCCGCGTCGCGGCGGAAAAATCCGCTTTCGCATCCTTGAGCGCAAGGATCCGGGGGTGGTCCGCCAGCCGGATAATCGTCTCCGTGGCGATCGGGACACCGCTGCGGCCGGGAATGTCGTACAGCATTACCGGAAGCTCAGTCGAGTCCGCCACCGCCTCGAAATGCGCCTGAATTCCGGCCTGGCTCGGCTTGTTGTAATAGGGCGTGACCAGCAGCAGCCCGTCCACCCCCAACGCGGCGGCACGCTGGGAAAGGCTGATCGAGTGGCGCGTGTCGTTGGTGCCGGTCCCGGCGATTACCTTGGCACGGCCGCCGACGGCGCCCACGATTGCCTCGAACATGCCGAGGTTTTCGTCATCCGTCAACGTTGACGTCTCACCGGTTGTTCCGGTGACCACCAGGGCGTCGCATCCGTCGTCCACGAGCCTGCCGGCAAGTTTGGCCGCCTGCCGATAGTCCACGGCACCATCGGCGGTAAAGGGAGTAACCATCGCGGTTACCAGCGTCCCAAAGGGAAAATTGCGCGTCTGTGACTCAGCCATGGCTAAAACGTTACCCGGTCCGTCGCCGGTTTGACGCAACGCTTACCGAGCAGCGGCCTGCGGACACCCTAATCCGGCCAACGAAGACCGCATCGTTTTCCAGAACTTGGCCGCAACATCCTGGACCGTCGTTTCGGGTTGATTGCCCTGCGCCGGGAGTTTTAGTCCCGGTGGTTCACGATGTTGATCACGGTACCGTCCGGTGCCCTAAGGAAGAACCGGCGCACACCCCATGACTCTGTAGTTATTGGATACACAATCTCGTAGCCGAGTTGCTGAGCTTCTTCATAGGCGCCTTCAATGTCATCCGTGTGGACGGAAATGACCGAGTCTTCCGGTGAGGTTGCGTCGTGCGTAACTAGCTGTACGGTCGTTCCCGTATCGGGGGAAACATAACGTGCCACCCAGCCCATGTTGAAGTCCTCGGTACTCAGTCCCAGATAGCCGGTGTAGAAGCCCTTCGCTGCCTCAACGTCAGCCACCCGAAGGTTCGTGATGATGCTTGTGGCGCGCATGCCGGCACTCCTGTCTGCAACGGATGTTCCTTCATACGCTACACGGCGCCGTTGCTGCGGTCAGCGGTCTGCGGCGGCCGGGGCAGCGCGGAACATGGTGATGGCCGCACGCATGGTTTTGCGGGCCCGCGTTCTGTCCCCGGAGGCATCGTAGGCGCAGGAAAGCCTAAACCAGGAACGCCAGTTCTCCGGGGCAGCTTCGGCTTCCAGCTGATACTTCGCAAATTCTGCGTCCGCGGCCGCGCGGACAATCCTGCCGCCGGGAGTACGGGGCAGGTCATCCACCGGCAGACCGCCCTCCGCTTCCAGGATTTTCGCCAGCCGTTCCATCCGCGCGCCGAAGAGCAATTCGCGGACCAGGGCCCAGGCGCCCACTAGCGGCAGCACCAGATACGCGGCACCGAGGCCTTTAGAGGTCAGGTTGGGGTCCGCGAGCAGCAGGAAGGCACGCTGCACCATGATCACCAGATACAGGACCAGCAGCAGGCAGATGAGCCCGACCCAGACTTTTGTTTTCGACATTCTTAGGCCTCCAAGTCCAGATAACCGTCAAGCCCGATGGTCAGACCGGGACGGGACGCGACGGTTCGCACGCCGAGTAGGACACCGGGCATGAACGATGCCTGCGTGAACGAGTCATGGCGGATGGTCAGCTGCTCGCCGAATCCGCCCAGGAGCACCTCCTGATGGGCGGTCAATCCGGCCAGCCGCACGCTGTGCACCCGGATGCCGGCCACCGAAGCCCCGCGGGCGCCGTCGAGCGCGGTTTCGGTAGCATCCGGCGACGGCGGCACCAAAGCCTCCGCGCGGGCTGCGGCGATCAGCCGCGCGGTACGCAGGGCCGTTCCGGAGGGGGCATCGATCTTGCGCGGATGGTGCAGCTCAATGATCTCCACCGAATCAAAATACTTGGCGGCGGTAGCGGCGAACCTGCTCGCCAGCACGGAGCCGACGGCAAAATTCGGTGCAATCAGCACGCCGGTGTCCGGATGCTCCGCCAGCAGGGAGCGCAGCGCATGCAGTTTTTCATCCGTCCACCCAGTGGTGCCCACGACAGCGTGCATGCCGTGTTCGACGGCGAACCTGACGTTGGACTCGGTGGAATCCGGAACGGTCAGGTCGATGACGATCTGTGCACCCGCCGTCAACAATGTCTCCAGCGGGTCGTTGCGGCCCAGCGACGCGACCAGTTCAAGGTCCGGCGCGGCGTCGACGGCCTTGACGGCTTCCTGCCCCATCCGTCCGCGCGCACCCAGCACCGCCACCGGCACCAAAGCGCCCGTTGACCCACCGGGCTGCTTGGCGGAGTCCTGCCGGTCACCCGCGAACTCGTCAGTGCGGATATTGCGCCCGTATTCAGTCATACCGCCCAGTTTACCGGCGGTCGGAGCCCTGTCCGGCACCGACCCATTCAACCGTGCCGTCCGCGAAGAACTGCTCCTTCCAGATCGGCACCTCCTCCTTTATCCGGTCCACCAGCGCATCGCAGAGGCTGAAAGCCAGCTGCCGATGCGGGGTTGCCACGGCGCATACCAGCGCGGCGTCGCCGACTTCCAAGGGGCCTACCCGATGCGCAGCCCAGATCCGGATATCCGCCTGGTCTGAGTTTTTGTGCTCTGCGTTTTTCGGCCCTGCGCTTACCTGATCGTTGTCCTGGTCTGCGCTACTGTGGCCGTCCTTGGCGCGGTCAGCGGCGTATTCAGCCACGACAGCTGCCACCACATCAGCCATCACCCGTTCGGCGCTCGGATGCGCCGAGTAGCCCAGTCGGTGCACGTCCTTGCCGCCGTCGTGATCGCGCACCACGCCGCTGAAGCTCACCACGGCCCCACAGCCGGGGGCTTGGACGGCGGCAATGGCCTTATCCACGCTGATCGGAGCTGCACTCAACAGTGCCGTAATAATTTCAGTGCTCATGACTGCCCTCCAATTGATCGCAGATATGCTCCAGCATCGGCGCCAGGACGGCCAATCCGTCCCGAATCCCGCCGGCGGAGCCCGGCAGGTTTAGCACAAAGGTCCGTCCGGAGACGCCGGCGTAGCCTCTGCTCAGCGCCGCCGTTGGTGTCTTGACGGACCCCGCCGCACGGATCGCCTCCATGATGCCTGGAATCTCGCGTTCCAGCAGCGGCCGCGTCATCTCCGGCGTCAGGTCATCCGCGCTCAGTCCGGTGCCGCCACTGGTGATAATGACGGCGGGACGCTGGCTGAGCATCCTCTGCAGCGCATCGTGGACGTTCTCTCCGTCCGGCACTATCTGCGCCGGGAGCAGCTCGAATCCACGCGAGGCCAGCCATTCGCCGATCAGCGGGGCACTGGCGTCCGGATACGCCCCGGCAGCGGCCCGGGTGGAAGCAATGACGATTCCGGCCACCCGGCGTGGGGCGGCGTTCACAGCGCCCAGTCCCCGCTCTTGCCGCCGCTTTTCGCCAGCACCCGGATATCCGTAATGACCGCATGTTTATCCACGGCTTTGATCATGTCGTACACACTCAGCGCCGCCACGCTCGCCGCCGTCAATGCCTCCATTTCCACACCCGTCACGGAACGCGTCTTGACCGTCGCCTGCACCGTGATCGAGGAATCCGAAAGCTCAAAGTCAACGGTGACCTTGCTGATCGGCAGCGGGTGGCACAGCGGGATCAGCTCCGGTGTCTTCTTGGCTGCCATGATCCCGGCCACCCGGGCCACGGCCAGGGCGTCGCCCTTGGGAAGTTCGCCGGCCCCGAGCAGCGCCATAACCGCCGCCGTCGTCGTCACCACCGCCTGCGCAGTGGCCTGCCGCGTGGTCTCCGGCTTGCCCGAAACATCCACCATCTGCGCCGTGCCATCGGCACGCAAATGAGTCAGGCCATCGGCACGCGACTGAGTCAGGCCATCGGCACGCAAATGGGTCAGGCCGTCGGCACGCGCCTGCGTTTGTCTGTCGTCCGGGGCGGCTTCCGGCGGGATCGGTGAATTACTCATAGCAGCCATACTTCCACCTCTTCCCCCGCGGCAACGTCCGTTACCTGGGCCGGGACGTGAATGAGCGCGTTTGACGCTGCAAGCGCACCGAGCAGATGCGATGACGGGCCGCCCTCGGGACGGACGGTGGGGTGAGCCGCAGCGCCCCCGTCTTCGAAAACGGCCCGGCGGATCTGGTGCCTGCCTGCTGGCGAGGTCAGCGCTTCGGTCAGCGCCGTCATGATCCTGACCCGTGGCCGTGGAGCTCCAATGAGCGCCGTCAGGGCCGGCCGCAGGAACATCTCGACGGACATCACCCCGCTCACCGGGTTCCCCGGAAAACCCAGGAAGGGTACGCCGTCGAAGGTTCCCAGCCCCTGCGGGCCACCGGGTTGCATCGCCACGGAGACGAAATCCACCTGCTCTCCGGCCATCCCCTGTTTCACCACCTCATAGGCCCCGGCGCTGATGCCACCGGTGGTCACGATCGCGTCCACCCCGCCGGCGGACAGATGCTCCCTGACCGTCTGCAGAAACATCGCGGGATCATCGGGCACCAGCCCCGCCGGCAGCACTTCCACGCCCCCCTCGAGCAGAGCGGCCTGCAGCAACATCGAATTGGCATCATAGATCTTGCCCGCCGGAAGCTCGGCTCCCGGCGGCAACGTTTCGGGCAGGACAACCTCGTCCCCCGTGGTCAGCAGCAGAATCCGGGGTTGGCGCCGGACGGACAGCGTCGTCAGTCCCAGCGCGGCGGCCAAGCCGAGGTGCCCGGCCGTCAGCCTCGTCCCCGCCTTGATGACGAGCTCGCCGCGGCGCACGTCGCTGCCGGCGGCACGGACAAAGGCCCCGGCCGCGGTGGCAGGCAGCGCGACGGTTTGGCCGGAACCCGGTGCTACGACCGGGAAAAGCGGAGGAATGGCCCGTTCCACCGGGACCACAGCGTCCGCGCCCACCGGCAACATGGCGCCAGTCATGATCGGCGCCGCCTGGCCGGGAAGCAGCGCGGGCGGAACGGCACCTGCGGGGATGGCCGCGGCCAGCGCGAGCTCCGATCCATGTGCGCCCCCCGCACCGTCGGAGCTGTTGGCGTCTGAGGTGCTGACGTCCGGGCTGCTGACGTCCGGGCTGCTGACGTCTGGGCTCTTCACCTCCGCGCTGTTGACCGCGAACCCGTCCATCTGTGAGTTGGCGAATGGCGGAAGATCCAGCGGGGCCAGCAGATTCTCCGCAGCCACCCGACCCAACGTCGCGATCAGCGGCAGCGGCGTGCCGCCGTCGAACTTTCCGGCCCATGCGTCACTCAACAGCGACAGCACCGCCAGCTGATGTTCGGCAACGGTTCTGCGCATGGCCCATCCTTTTCACTAGCGGTTCCCCACTAGCTTGCCACAGCATCCTGCCAGGAAAGCCGCCACCGCAGCTAGCAGCCGTTCTCCGCAATCCGCTTGAGCACCGCAAGGTCTTTGGCGACCGCCGCCGCGTCGCCGGCAAAGTCCACCTCGCTCATCCCGGGCCTGCGGCGGACGGTGAAAACCACCTCGCAGCTGTCCCCGGCAGCGATCACACGCACCGGATTGTAGACGCTCTCCCCTGAAGGCAGCGTCACATCGTGGTCCAGGATTCCGTAAGGATTGGCACCGATGAAATCGATACGAATCCGTCCCATCGGTGAATCCGCCAGCCAGTAGTCATCCACCCGCTGCACCGGGCTTCCGGTGAGCCCCGCGGCCCATTGCGGCAGGTGGGCGGGATCTGAGGCGTAAGCGTAGACCTCCGCCATCGGGCGGTTGATCACGATAGAAACATGCTGCGACTGCTGGGTCATCTCATGGCCCCCTTTCACTTACCCGGTGCATAGTCGGCTCAGCATCCGACGTTCCCGACGTCGGACGCCGGCTCCCAGCCGGGATCCCTGCCAAACCAACCGGCAAGCCGATCCTGGACCGGGGCGTCCTCCGGTACCGGGACCTCCGCGCCGAAGGCCAGGTCCGGACCGCGGTAGGCAGGTCGCAGCATATGCTGCCCCCAGCCCAGTGCATAGGACGCCACATCAGAATCCAGCTCAACGGGCTGCCCGGTGGCACGGGCAAGATCCCACGCATGGACGCTCAACTCGGTGATCTGCTGGTCGGCGCGGCTCATCAGCGGGACGTCCTGGCCGCCCGGCCCGGCGACAGTCACCTCCGGGTCCACCTCCCGCCAGGTACTGAGCAGAGCCTGTGCGCGTGCTTGGAAGGTGGACGACCAGTCACTTTCGGGAACATGCGGCATTTGTGCCCAGTCCGGTGTTTGGGCACGGGCCGCAAGAGTGAAATTATCCAGGTCCTGCACCACCATGTGTGCCAGCAGGGCATTGACGTCCCAGCCGCTGCACGGCGTGGGCAGTGATGCCTGCTCCGGTTTTACGCCAGCAACGAGGTTCCCCGTCTGCAGCAAGGCGCGTTCGAGCAGGTTCAGGGCATTACCGGCGTACATCGTCATAACTAGTCCTTCCGAAGGGTTTGTTAAGCGGTCAGCATTTCTGTCCGGCCGATCATGGAGCAAGTCACGTTCCGTGGGCAGCATCCTACTCCGAGCATGTGCCAAGATCTTTGGCGCGCAAGATGGGATTAACACCACAAAATACCCAGATGGGCGCCTGCGCTGTTCACGCTGATGCCACCCGCTTGCCTAACCGCTTCTGAGGAAATAATCTGGCTTAGATGACGCAGATAAGGATTTCCGATGCCGCCCGCTTTTTGAGTGTCAGCGACGACACAGTGCGGCGCTGGATTGAAAACGGGACGCTTTCCGGTGCCAAGGATGATTCGGGTCTGGCCGTGGTGGAAGGCCTGGAACTCGCCGCGCTGGCGCGAAAACAGTCGGTGCTGCCGGAGGACCCGGCACAGGTCAGCAGTTCCGCGCGCAACAGGTTTGTAGGACTGGTGACAAAAATCGTGGCCGACAAGGTGATGGCCCAGGTTGAAATCCAGTGCGGCCCGCATCGGATCGTTTCGCTGATGAGCAGCGAAGCCGTCCGCGAGCTGGGGCTGGAGCCGGGATCCGTGGCGACCGCCGTAGTGAAAGCGACGACCGTGATCGTCGAGACGGCGCAACGCGAGAGTGCCGAATGAGCCCACATTCGGCCCGCATTCGACCGAGGAGGTTAAGCCGGGCTTTCCTGCACCGTCGGCCTACGCACCTGGCCGGCCTGACCTGCGGACTCCTCCTTTGCACGGTCCTGGCCGGCTGTGGTTCCCCGGGCGTCGGCACCACCGGAACAGGCTCTGCGCCGGCAACGGGGGCATCCCCCCGAACAGGGTCTGCGTCCGCCGGCGCGGATCTGTCCGGGACTCTGACCGTCTTCGCGGCGGCCTCGCTGAAGTCCACCTTTACTGACCTGGCCACAAAGTTCGAGTCAGACCATCCAAGCAGCAGGATCCGGCTCAGTTTCGCCGGTTCCTCCGATCTGGTCACGCAGATTTCCGAGGGCGCCCCGGCGGATGTCTTTGCCTCCGCGGACAATGCCAATATGTCAAAACTCGAGACTGCTTCCCTGCTCGCGGCCGCTTCCGCCAACTTCGCCAGCAATGTGCTGACCATCGCGGTTCCTCCGGGGAATCCGGCTGGCATCGGCAGTTTCAAGGACCTGGGCCGGTCCGGCGTGAAGGTGGTGGTGTGCGCCCCGCAGGTCCCCTGCGGGGCCGCGGCGGCAAAGGTTGAGCAGGCCACAGGCAGCACAGTGAAACCCGTCAGCGAGGAGTCCTCGGTGACGGACGTGCTCGGAAAAGTCAGCTCCGGCGAGGCCGACGCCGGCCTCGTCTATGTCACAGATGCCAGGGGCGCGGGCAGTAAGGTCACCGCCATTGATTTTCCCGAGGCAGCCAAGGCCGTAAATACCTATCCGATTGCCACAGTGGCCGGCAGCCCGCACAAGGAACTCGCAGCGGCTTTCATCGCACTGGTCACCGGGCCGGTGGGGCAGAAAGTCCTTCTCGCCGCTGGTTTTGGGAAACCCTGAGCGTGCGCGGGGCAGGACGCGGCCACGGGACCATAACCATTCCGCTGTGGATCTGGGTTTTCGCCGCCGCCGGAGGGTTCTTTATTCTCCTGCCTCTGGCGGCCATGGTGACCCGGGTCAACTGGCCGCAGTTTGTTCCGCTGGTAACGTCCGTTCCGTCATTGACGGCTTTGGGCTTGAGCCTGCGCACCTCCGCGGTCAGCACGGTCCTGTGCCTTGTGCTGGGCGTTCCTCTGGCTATGGTGCTGGCACGCGGTCAGTTCCCCGGTCAACGGCTGCTGCGCTCGCTGGTGCTGCTGCCCCTGGTGCTCCCCCCGGTAGTGGGCGGAATAGCGCTGCTGTACACCTTTGGCCGGCGCGGTCTGCTGGGTTCATCCTTGAGCGTGCTCGGCATTCAGATAACGTTTTCCACCACGGCGGTGGTGTTGGCGCAGACATTTGTGGCACTGCCGTTTCTTGTCCTCAGCCTCGAGGGCTCGCTCCGTTCCGCCGGAACCCGGTATGAGGCAGCCGCAGCAACCCTGGGCGCCGGGCCCGGCACGGTGCTGCGCCGAGTTACGTTGCCGCTGGTCTTGCCGGGGCTGGCATCCGGAGCGGTGCTCGCTTTCGCCCGCAGCCTCGGCGAGTTCGGAGCCACTCTGACGTTCGCGGGTAGTCTGGAGGGTGTCACCAGGACCCTTCCGCTGGAAATTTACCTGCAGCGTGAAACCGACCCGGACACCGCCGTCGCGCTGTCCCTGGTACTCGTGCTGATCGCCGTCGTGATCGTTGGGCTGACCTTCCGCCGAACGACATCCGGGCTCTTAAAGTCCGGACGGACCCGTGACGCTTAGCCCAGGAACGTCCACACCCATGACGACTGGTCCCGCGGTCTTTAGCATTGACGCCGCCGTAGCCGACCGTGGGATTAGTGTTTCCCTTGAGCTTGCCGACGCGGAAACGGTGGCCGTGCTGGGCCCTAACGGGGCCGGAAAATCGACCCTGCTTGGGGTGATCGCGGGCCTGCTCCGGCCGAGCTCCGGCCACGCCGAGCTCGATGGCAGGGTGCTGTTCGATGCGGGAACCCGATGGGTCCCGCCGCACCAGCGGAAAATCGCGCTGCTGGCGCAGGAACCCCTGCTCTTTCCACACCTTACGGTGCTGGATAATGTGGCCTTCGGCCCTCGGTCGGCAGGCGCCAGCAGGGCCGACGCCCGGCGTGCCGCAAGGCACTGGCTCGGCGAAGTCGAGGCCCTCGAATTCGCGCAACGCCGCCCCGGTCAGCTCTCCGGCGGCCAGGCCCAGCGCATCGCCATCGCAAGAGCTCTCGCTGCCGAGCCGGACCTGCTGCTGCTCGACGAGCCGATGGCGGCCCTCGATGTCACCGTGGCGCCGATGCTGCGCAAACTCCTCAAACGCGTCCTGGCCGGCCGCCGGGCCCTTATTGTCACCCATGATGTGGTCGACGCCCTGGTCCTGGCCGATCGGCTCGTCGTGCTCGACGCCGGCAGGATCGTCGAGGAGGGGCCCACGCGGCTGGTGCTGGAACGGCCGCAAAGCGCCTTTGCCGCCGGTCTGGCCGGGCTCAACCAGATCACCGGAACCGTCACTGAACAGGGGCTCGTCAGCGCCGACGGCATGTCCATTTCGGGAGTCCTGGATGACGCCGCCGTGCCTGGCGAACCTGGTGTTGCGGTTTTCCGGCCCGCCGCCGTTTCGGTCTTCCCGGAGCCGGTCCACGGCAGTCCGCGCAACGTCTTCGCCGCCACCATCACGGACCTGGAACCTCATGGAGACCAGCTGCGGATCAGGGCGGGCGCACTGGCCGCCGATGTCACACTGTCCGCCGCTGCGGACCTAGATCCCGCCCACGGTGCCGTCGTCTACTTCGTCATCAAGGCCGCCGCCGTCGTCGTCTATCCCGCGAAAACTGGGGAGGCGCTGTGAGGCGGGGCCGGGCCGCGACGCAGGGGCGGTCCCGCCGGTTTGGCGTGGAACCAGTGCGCCCGCGACATCCGCTCAGGCCGTCTGCACCCGGATTGTGTGATATCCGGTGGCCCCGTCCGGTACCACCGGTGCCACCTGATCTGTCTGCGGCTCACCGCCGCCGTCGAACGCCCTGACCTGAAACTCATGCTGACCGGATCCGGGAGTGACCCGCGCTGTCCACTGCACCCACGTGTCCTTCGAGATGCCGGCCCCCAGCACAGCGTCCTGCCACGTGCCGCCATCGACTCGGACCTGGACCTTCGAGATGCCCCTGTGCGGTGCCCACGCGACGCCACCGAGAGCAACGGTGTCCGTCTTGAGTGCAGTGCCGTCGCGGGGTGTATCTATCCGGGATTCGGTTTTGATGGGCCCGTGGTCGGACCAGCCGCGGGTTGACCAATAGCCCTTTTCATCGGCAAACCGGGTGACCGTCAAGCTGGTGACCCACTTCGTTGCAGAGACGAAACCGTACAGGCCCGGGACTACCAGCCGTGCAGGGAAACCGTGTTCCTGCGGCAGCGGCTCGCCGTTCATGCCGACGGCGATGATCGCGTTGCGTTGGTCCGTCATGGCCTCCAGCGGGGTGCCGGCGGTAAATCCATCCGTACTGCGGGACAGCACCATGTCAGCTCCGGGCTGCACACCCGCCATCGCCAGCAGTTCCCGGACCGGCCAGCCCAGCCACTTCGCATTCCCCACCAAGGAGCCGCCCACCTCGTTGGATACACAGGCCAACGTGGTGTAGTTCTCCACCAGCGGCTTGGCCAGCAGGGTCTTCAGGTCAATCTCCACCTCATGATCGACCATGCCGTTGACCTTGAGCTTCCAGCTGTCCGGATTCACCGTTGGAACCACCAGCGCAGTATCGATGCGGTAAAAGTCAGCATTCGGGCTCACCAACGGCGTAATATGCGGCAGGGCCAGTTCCGCACCCGCCGGTAGGGCGACGGCGGGCGTGGCGGGCGCAGGCAGGACCAGATTTGCGCGGGCCTGCGCGATGCCGACGGCGGTCGAGCGCAGCACCGCTGCTGCGAATCCGGCGACTACGGCCACGGCCGCGCCGACGCCGATGGACTGCAGGAACTTACGCCGCCCTGGGGCTGATGGACCAGCGGCTGCTGTCGAGTCCGGCAGCGCATGGCGCGGCATCCATTCCAGCAGCCGGTTCCGGAAGGCCGTGAGGAGGACCATCGCCAGCCCCGCCGCCACAAGCGGTGGCGCGATGGCCGTCGTCGTACTTTGCGCGCGGGTGAGCACGGCAACAACGCCGATGATGCCAAAGACGGCGAAACCGGCCAGCCCGGTGAACTTGCGGCGGAGCTCCACGATCCCACCCAGCACGGCCAGCGCCGCGATGACCAGGGACATGGCCAGCAGGAACGCGAGCTTGTCCGAGGTGCCGAACAGCGAAATGGCCCAGTCCTTCACCCCGGGCGGCATCGCATCGATCGCCACCCCACCGACCGCGGTGATCGGTGAGAGCGAGGGACTAACGGCCGCGGCGGTCAGCTCCCCGGCGACTACGCCCAAGGCCCCGGCTACCAGGCCGCCGGCCCCGGCCCACTGCGTCAGCCGCCGCCGGTCGATCCTGGCCGTCCGGCCCGGGTCTCCCGGCGGCCCGCCGTGCCCGGTTGGCCAGGACCTGGTGCGGATGCTCATGATGGATCTCCTTGGCTGGCTGTTGCAATGTCGTCGTGCGCGCCCATTTCCGGGCCCATGATGCGGTCGCCGCCGGTACCCCGCACGTCCCCGGCCACAAGGCTGCGGCGGTAGCCCTCCACGGCGGGTCCGGCGGAAAACTGCGCACTGTTCACTCTTCCAGCATAGATTCGCCCCGCCGCTTCGTCGCCCGTACAAGGAGGCGGATGCACATTTGTCAGCGTTCCGTAAGAATTTCGCCGGGGCTCAACAGCGGCCATGATCCAACGGTCAAAGGGTGAAGGAAAAGCTCTATTTCCAAGGAAGTCACCGTGTTCCCGTGGTCCGGCGCACGGCGGTGGCTTCTGGGCTCTGGCGCTGCACCAACAGGACGGACACCTGGTCCGCTGCGTGCCGATGTCCACGCCGACCACCGGACTTCGCACGGGTTTGGTACGCAGATCGTAAGGATTACCTCCTTCCCCGCCTGGCGCCGAGCTGCTGGAATGGACGTATGCGAAGGATTCTTGGTTGGCTCCTCGGGAAGATTTTTGGGTGGCTGCAGGGCAGTTTCACTTCAACGCTGCATTCCCCGCGGACGGCCGTGGTCGTGGGCCGGTTACTCGGAGTAGCCTTTGTGACCTGCTTTTTCACCGGGTTGTACTCCCATTTTCTGCAGGACCCATTACCGTACCAACCGGTGCTGGTCAGACCGACCTGGCTTTACCGTCTCAGCCAGGGCACTCACGTGGCCGCTGGTGTTGCCTGCATTCCGCTCCTGCTGGCCAAGTTGTGGACGGTCTATCCGAAGCTCTTCAGCTGGCCGGTGATCACTGGGGTCAAGAGCGCGGTCGAGAGAGCGTCAATTGCGCTCTTCGTCGCCAGCTCCGTGCTCGAACTGGGAATGGGTCTGCTTAACATTTATAAGTGGCATCCGTGGCCATTCAGTTTCCGCGAGGTGCACTTCTGGTTGGCCTGGATTATCGTTGGGTCGTTGGCCATCCATATCGGGGTGAAACTGCCCCTTATCCATGCACACTGGCGGGCCTCCCGTCCCGCCACGGTCGTCGAGCACGAAGTGCTGACCTCGCGCCGCGGCTTCGTGGGCGCAGTTGTCGCCGCGGCGGCGGTTTTGACCGTGACCACGGTCGGTCAGTCGATTCCTGCCCTGGGCTCCGTCGATCTGTTCGCGCCGCGCCGCCCGGGGAAGGCCCGGCCGCACTGCCGGTGAACCGGACGGCCTCGGAGGCGAAGATCCACGCACCCGCCACGGATCCCGCATGGGCCCTTAATGTCATCAATAAGGACCTCACACGCATGTTCACCCTGGCCGAACTCCGTGCGATGCCGCAAACCGAGGTGGTTCTGCCGATCGCCTGTGTAGAGGGTTGGAGCCAAAACGCGCGCTGGGGCGGTGTTCGCGTCCGCGAGCTTCTGGCCATGGTGGGGGCCGATCCCCGGCAAGCGGCCGAGGTCCGTTCCCTGGAAACCGAGGGCGCCTACACCGGGGCCCAGGTACCACGCGAGTACGCATGGGATGAGCTGACCCTCATCGCCCTGGACGTCAATGGTCAGCCCTTGGACCTTGAACACGGCTACCCGGCACGCCTGATCGCCCCCAACCGGCCCGGTGTGCTGCAGACAAAGTGGCTGTCCAGTCTGGCGGTGCGGTAGGGATGAGCAGTTTAAGAAAGGCCCGGATCCTCCTCATAATCCTTGGCCTCCTGCCCCTGGCTTGGGGAATCTACGGGATTGCGACGAGGGTGCCGCCGGGCCAGATCGTAGGGATCATAGTGTGGCTGGCCGGCAGCGTGATTCTTCATGACGGTCTATTAGTACCGGGTATGCTCATCCTAGGAGCCGTCACGGTATTTCTTGCCCGGAAACTCTCACGGACCGGAAGGTACCTGATCCGTTTGGCCCTCATCATTGGCGGGGTCGTCCTGCTCGTTGTACTGCCACTGATTTATACGGCGCCCCGCACCGGGACGCCCACCGCGTTGACCCTGCCCTACGCGCTGAATTTGCTGGGGTTCCTCCTGGGTCTTGCGGCCGCGACCACCGCCGGTGTCGTGATCGCCGAACACCGGCAACGCAAGCGAAACACCTCCCCGAAACTTCAACGGCGTCCTCCATGGTTTGGGAAGGCTTGATCTTTTCGGGCGGCGCAGGTGCACGCATCCTGGCCGACATCCGCAGCGTGATGGCGGATGTCGGATGGCGGATGTCAGATGTTGGCTTGATTCTGGCGCCCCCGGCACCCCATTGAGACCTCAAGAAATCCGAACGGTGGGCCGTTCCTGCTACCGCTGACGGCCGTGACGGTGCAGGATCGGTATGTGAGCGAAACACCGGATGGGCCAGGTGGCGACAACTCGGCGCTGCGCCAGTGGCTGCTCCCGCTGGCCCTGCTCTTCGGGCTCGCCACCGTCATCTTCTGGACCGTAACCCAGGACGCCGGGGCGGAATGGGTTTCTCCGGTCGGCACCCTGGCAGCGTGGGCCGTCTTTGTTCCCACCGCGGTGGCGGTCCGCCGCATTCCCGCCCGCCGTGCGGCCGCCGTCGTCGTCCTCGGATCTCTGCTGCTCGGTGCTGTGGCCATATCCGCAGCTCCGGCCACCAGCAACGACGCGGCCCGGTATGCCTGGGATGGGATTGTCCAGACGGCGGGCGTTTCCCCGTACCGGTACGTTCCCGCCGATGAGGCGCTGCAACGGCTGCGGCCGGGGTGGCTGTTCCAGCCGGCGGCCGCTGACGGCAGTTGTACGGCAAAGCTGTTCCCCAGCGGAACGGAGGCCACCACGGCCGTTCCCGGCGGCACGCCGCTGTGCACAGCGATCAACCGGCCGCATGTGCCCACCATCTACCCGGCTTTGGCGGAGATCTATTTCCTCGCGGTCCGGCTGATTCCGGGCGTCGGGACAGGCCTGCTGGCGTTCCAGCTGGCGGGCTTCGCGCTCAGCCTCGCCGTGACCGTCCTGCTGCTGCGCTTCCTGCGCCACACCGGCCGGCCCCTGCACCAGGCGGTCTGGTGGGCCTGGTCCCCGCTGGTGCTCTTCGAGGCCATCAATAACGCGCACGTGGACGTTCTCGGGGCCGCGCTGCTCACGGCCGCAGTGCTGCTGCTGGTGCGCGGCCGGGCGCTATCTTCCGGTGCGGCCTTCGGTGCCGCTGTCGCTGCCAAGCTGATCCCCGCGATCGCGGCACCGGCGCTGCTGTACCGGCGGCCGCTGCGCTTTGTGCTGGCGGCGATCGCCTCGTTCGGCGTGCTGTACCTGCCGTATCTGCTGGCCAGCGGCTGGGCTGTGATCGGCTTCCTGCCGGGTTACCTGACAGAGGAGGGCTACCGGAGCAAGGACAGTCCGCGCTTCACGCTGCTGCGGCTGATCCTGCCGCAGAGTTGGGCCGTGCCGGCCGGCGTTCTGCTGCTGGCGGTGCTGGCCGTGTACGTCTGGCACCGGGTGGATCCGGAAGGACCGTGGGACAAGCAGGTGCTGATGATTGGCGGCACGCTCCTGATCGCCAGCCCCAGCTACCCCTGGTATGCGCTTGTGCTCCTGCCCTTCGTCGTGCTGAGCCGGCGCTATGAATTCCTCACCATTCCCCCGGTGCTGGCAATGATTTATTTCACCGGGGCACAGTCCTATGGGCAATTCGTGGCGAGGCTGGGACTGGTTGCCGCCGTTGTCGTTATTGCCGGAACCAAGTGGTATCGCAGTCGGCAAGCCGCGCGGCAGGCGGCGGTCGGTACGGCGGAAGAAGCCGGCCCACGCCGAACTTCGTCGGCTCCGGAATGATCACAGTACACGGCCAACGGACCAGCACGACGACGGCTGCCTTACCTTTTCGGCAACCGACGATGGACCCGCCCGGCCACGGCATCCTGCCCACGCGTCAGGCGATCCAGCGCCAACGTGGTGCCGGCACGGTCCCGGTGGCGTAGCGTGGGGGTATGAGTGTCGACCATGTCCACGCAACGAAAGAACCGGTGCTTTTGGGTATGCCCGCGGTCACGGCTCCTGCCCAGGCCCCGGCCCCCGCTGTGGATCCGACCGCAAGGCCGCTCGGCCAGGTCGGGCTTGCCGACAGGTACGGGCGCCGGGCGACGGATATGCGTCTGTCCCTGACCGACAAATGCAATCTGCGCTGCAGCTACTGCATGCCGGCCGAGGGTCTGGCCTGGCTGTCCAAGAACCAAGTCATGACCGCGGAGGAGATCCTGCGGATAGTTCGCATCGGAGTGGACCGGCTCGGTGTCCGTGAACTACGGCTCACCGGTGGCGAACCGCTGGTCCGGGCGGACCTGGTGGGCATCATCGCCGGCCTGCGTCAGGCCCATCCCCAGCTGCCGATCTCCCTGACCACCAATGGTGTGGGTCTGGCGAAGAAGGCGCAGGCCCTCAAGAACGCCGGGCTGACCAGGATCAACATTTCGCTGGATTCGCTGCATCCGGACACGTTTGCCCAGCTGACCCGCCGGCCGTTCCTGGATCAGGTCCTCGCTGGCGTGGAGGCTGCAGCCGTGGCCGGGCTGGGCCTCATCAAGATCAATGCCGTGCTGATGCGCGGCATCAATGACCAGGGCGCCGCGGAACTGCTGGGATGGGCGCTGGCAGGCGGGTATGAACTGCGCTTCATCGAGCAGATGCCCTTGGACGCGGACCACGGATGGACCCGGGCTGACATGATCACGGCCGCGGAAATCCGGCAGCTGCTGGCCGCCGAATTTGATCTTTCCCCGGACCCGCGCGAGCGTGACGGCGCGCCGGCGGAGCGCTTCGAGGTGCGTCGGCACGACTCCGCGGAACTGCTGGGCACGGTCGGCATTATCGCTTCGGTCACGGAACCCTTTTGCTCGGACTGCAAGCGGACCCGGATCACGGCGGAGGGCAAGGTGATGAGCTGCCTGTTCTCGCGCGTCGAGGTGGACCTGCTGGCCCTGTTGCGCGCCGGCGACACGGCGGCCGACGACGACGCCGTCGCCACCCGCTGGCAGGAAGCCATGTGGGCCAAGCCAAAGGCCCACGGAATGGACCATACCGGGCTCGGTGACGCGGATTACGTCCAGCCGGACCGCACCATGAGCGCGATCGGCGGATAGATGCTGATCCGCTATTTCGCTGCTGCCCGGGCGGCCACAGGCATGAACGAGGAAACGCTGCTGCATGCGGGCCCCCTCCGTGTCCACGATTTGTTGGAGCAGCTGATTGCCCTGCATCCTGTTTCCGCGACCGCCCACGCACAGCCGCTGGCGGACCTATTGTCCCGGTGCAGCTTCCTGCGCAACGAGACCGCTGTCCGGGATCTCACAACGGAACTGCACCCGGACGACGTCGTCGATGTTCTGCCGCCGTTCGCGGGCGGTTAGGCCCGCACCGGGCATGAACCTGAGAGACTAGGGCCATGGACGTAGCCTTGGGGCTGCTCGCGCTGGTGGCCGTGGTGTGCGCCTGCAGCGCGGTGGGTCGTAAAATCAGCTTTTCGGTTCCGCTGCTGCTGGTTCTCGTCGGAGTGGGCGGATCCTTTTTGCCCTTTGTGCCGCGGATTGTCCTGAACCCGGATCTGGTGCTGATCGGGCTATTACCGCCACTGCTGTATGCAGCAGCACTGCGGACGTCCATCGTCGACTTCCGCTCCAATAAAAGGTCCATTGCGCTGCTCTCCGTCGGTTACGTGATTTTCGGGACCGTTGCCATCGGGTTTGTTTCCTGGTGGCTGTTCCCGGAAATACCGTTGGCCGCAGCCATCGCGCTGGGCGCCGTGCTGGCACCGCCGGACGCTGTCGCGGCTACTGCGATTGCCCGTAAGGTCGGGATGCCTCGACGCATCGTAAATATTCTGGAGGGCGAATCGCTGGTCAATGACGCCACCGCACTGGTCTGCCTCTGGGCGGCGATAGCATCGATCGGAGGCACCGTCTCCGTCGTCGGGGTGGGCGCCGATTTCCTGCTCGCTGCCGGCGGTGGCGCCGCCGTCGGAGTTGGCGCGGCCTTCGTCTTGCTGCAGCTACGCAAGCGCACCCGCAATGTTCCGATTAACACGTCCCTGTCCTTGGTGGCACCGTTGGTGGCATATCTCCCCGCCGAGGCCATTCACTCCTCCGGTGTTTTGTCCGTTGTTGTTACCGGGCTCATCATGGGGGCCAAAGCACCGATGATGCCCGGCGGTGCGGCGCGGCTGAGCCAGCGCAGCAATTGGAACACGGTCCAGTTCCTGCTGGAAAATGCCGTCTTCCTGCTGATCGGTTTACAGGTGCGGGCCATCATCACAGCTGTCGGCAGCGATACCTTCGGCCCCGGTAGGATTTGGGGCGGCTGCGGCGTTATTCTGCTGGCCGTTCTCCTCTTGCGGCCGATCTGGGTTTTTCCCGCCACCTACATTCCCCGCCTGATTCCCGCCGTCCGGCGGAACGACCCGGCGCCACCGTGGCAGTATCCAGCCATCATTTCCTGGGCAGGTATGCGCGGCGTCGTGACCCTCGCGGCGGTTCTGGTGCTTCCAGTCTCCCTTGCACACCGATCCGTCCTGATCCTCGCAGCGCTGATCGTCGTCGGCGGCACCCTTGGGCTGCAGGGGCTTACCCTGCCGGCCTTGGTGCGAAAGCTCGGCGTGCGCGGGCCGGACCGGCGGGAGGACGTGCTGAGCCAGGCCTCCCTGATGCAGATGGCGACCACAGCCGGCCTTGCCCGGCTGCTCGAAATGCGGACGGCCGACGATCCGCCGGAAGTCCTGGCCATGCTCAGGCGACGCACACAGGAACGCGGGCTGGCTGCCTGGGAGCGCTTGGGCAGACCGGAAGCCGATCAGCGAACGCCTAGTCAACGGTATGCCCGGCTGCGGCTGTCTATGCTGGAAGCGGAACGGGATAAGGTGCTGAGCGTCCGCCGTTCCGGTGAGTTTGACGACGAAGTTTTCGACGGTGTCCTGGAAAGTCTGGATGTGGAGGAATCAATGTTGGATTCGACGATGGAAGAAACAAACGACGGCGAGGCCGCGGCTATGGCTGCGCGCGCCCCTTTCGGGGAGTCCGGCGGCTGCGAGCATCTGCAGGCTGCACAGGCTCCTGCGGTACCGGCCGAACCGGTCTGCGAGGACTGCATCCGGGAGGGCACTACCCCGGTACACCTGCGGATGTGTCTTGCCTGCGGCAACATCGGCTGCTGCGATTCCTCCCCCGGCCTGCATGCGACCGCGCATCACCGTGCCACCGGACATCCGGTGATGCGCAGCGCCGAACCGGGCGAAACCTGGCGCTGGTGTTACCCGGACGAGCTGCTCGGATAATTCAGCCGCTACCCCAACAGCCTTACGCCACACCTGCGCGTTTTAGTCCACCCGAGGGGTCAGAGGCCGAAGGTTTCGTTTTCCTCGAACGGGCCAACTACGGTGATCGTCCGGGGTGCGGCTGCAAGTTCGCGCGCCAGCGCCTGGACTTCTTCCGCGGTGACCCTTCTGATGCGCTCCAGTGTCTCGTCGATATCCAGGAATTCTCCGGAGACCAGTTCCGAGCGGCCCAGCCGGGACATCCGCGAGCCCGTGTCCTCCAGCGCCAGCACAATGCCGCCGGATAGCTGACCCTCTGCCTTGCTCAGTTCCGCCACAGTGATCCCGTCCGACGCAAGCTTTTCCAGCTCAGCAGTCAGCAGGGAAATCACCTGGCCCACCTTTTGCGGTGCACAGCCGGCATACATGCCGAAGTAGCCCGCGTCCGCGTAGCCGGAGGCAAAGGAGTACGTCGAGTAGACCAAGCCTCGCTTTTCCCGGATCTCCTGGAACAAGCGGGAGGACATTCCACCGCCCAAAACGGCGTTAAGCACGCTCATCACGAAGCGTCGTTCGTCGGTGGCAACGATGCTCGGGCAGCCCAGAATGATGTTGGCCTGCTCGACCTGCCGCTTGATCACGTGCAGGCCAGCGGTCCCGGAAATCTGCACGGGCTCACTGGACCGACGAGCGGTCGGTGCGGCGTCGTCGTTCATTGTCCAGCCCGCCGCACTGAGGGCGGAGAGGACCTGGCTGCAGACCGCGTCATGGTCCAACCCGCCCGCAGCAGTAATAACGAGCTCATCGGGCCGGTAATAGCGCTGGTAATGCGCCCATACGGAATCGCGCGAAACTGCGCGGATGGCATCCGGTGTGCCGCCAATCGGGCGGCCCAGTGAGTGGCCGCCCAGCACGGCGGCAACAAAATTTTCGTGGGCGACGTCGGTCGGGTCGTCGCTGTCCATCGCGATTTCCTCGAGAATAACGTCGCGTTCCTGCTCCAGCTCGGCGGGGTCCAGCACAGCGCCGGTGATCATGTCCGCGATGACGTCAATCGCCATCGGCAGGTCAGTATCCAGCACGCGAGCGTAGTAGCAGGTGCTTTCCTTGGCGGTGGCCGCATTGGACTCCCCGCCGACCTCGTCAAACGCGGAGGCGATTTCCAGCGCCGTGCGGCGCCGGGTTCCCTTGAACAGCAGGTGTTCGAGGAAATGGGTCGAGCCGTGTTGGCCCTCGGCTTCATCCCGAGAGCCAACACCGACCCAAAACCCGATTGTCGCGCTCCGCTGCGCGGGCATGGACTCGGTCAGCACCCGCACTCCCCCGGGCAGGACGGAACGGCGCACGACGGCGCCACCGGCCTGGCCCGAAATCACTGCGGAATCCTGACCGACCGTTCCGGCGGCGGACATGAGCGGCAAAGGGGTAAATGCCATGAGTTACTCAGCAGCGCTATCTGCCGTCACGGCAGACTCGGCAGCGGCTTCCTCGGCCACGACGGGCGAGAGGGAGAGCTTTCCACGGTCATCGATCTTGGTGATTTCCACCTGGATCTTCTGGCCCACGGAGACAACGTCATCGACGTTATCCACGCGCTTTCCACCGGCGAGCTGGCGCAGCTCGGAGATGTGCAGCAGGCCGTCCTTGCCCGGAGTCAGCGAAATGAACGCCCCGAAGGTGGTCGTCTTCACGACGGTACCCAGGTAGCGCTCGCCGATTTCCGGGATCTGCGGGTTGGCGATCGCGTTGATCGCCGAACGGGCAGCATCGGCGGAGGGACCATTGGTCGCACCGATGTAGACCGTGCCATCATCCTCAATTGAGATGTCGGCGCCGGTGTCCTCCTGGATCTGGTTGATCATTTTGCCCTTCGGCCCAATGACCTCGCCGATCTTATCCACCGGGATCTTGACCGCGATGACGCGGGGCGCGAACTCGGAGAGCTCGTCCGGAACGTCGATCGCAGCATTCAGCACGCCAAGGATGTGCAGGCGGGCCTCACGGGCCTGCTTCAGGGCCGCACTGAGCACGGAGGCCGGAATTCCGTCCAGCTTGGTGTCCAGCTGGATGGCCGTGACGAACTCAGACGTTCCGGCAACCTTGAAGTCCATGTCACCGAAGGCATCTTCGGCACCGAGGATGTCGGTCATGGCCGCGTAGCGGGTCTGCCCGTCAACCTGATCGGACACCAAACCCATGGCGATGCCGGCAACCGGCGCCTTCAGCGGCACACCCGCGTTGAGCAGGGACAGCGTCGAGGCGCAGACCGAGCCCATCGAGGTCGAACCATTGGAGCTCAATGCCTCAGAGACCTGTCGAATCGCGTAGGGGAACTCCTCACGCGAGGGCAGCACCGGAATCAGGGCGCGCTCGGCGAGAGCACCATGACCGATCTCGCGGCGCTTCGGGGAACCGACGCGGCCCGTTTCACCGGTGGAGTACGGCGGGAAGTTGTAGTTGTGCATGTAGCGCTTGCGCGTGACCGGAGACAGCGAGTCGATCTGCTGTTCCATCTTGAGCATGTTCAATGTGGTGACGCCCAGGATTTGGGTCTCGCCGCGCTCGAAGATGGCCGAACCATGTACGCGGGGCAGAACCTCTACCTCGGCGGTAAGCTGGCGGATGTCCGTCAGGCCGCGGCCGTCGATGCGGATCTGGTCCTTGAGGATGCGCTGACGCACCACCTGCTTGGTCACCGAACGGAAAGCAGCGGAGAGCTCTTTTTCACGTCCCTCGAACGCGCCCGCCAGCGAGCTGACAACCTCGTCCTTGAGCGAGTCCGATGCGGTATCGCGCTCCTGCTTGTCAGCGATCTGGAACACTTCGGTCAGCTTCGCGGCCGCGGCGTTTTCCACGGCTGCGAAGACGTCATCCTGGTAGTCAAGGAACACCGGGAACTGCGCGGTGGGCTTAGCAGCGCGTGCTGCCAAGTCCGCCTGCGCCTCGCAGAGTGCTTTGATGAACGGCTTGGCAGCTTCCAGGCCCTCGGAAACGATTTCCTCGGTCGGGGCGGTGGCGCCCTCTTCCTTGATCAGCTTCCAGGAGTTATCCGTCGCTTCCGCTTCGACCATCATGATCGCAACGTCGCCGTCGGTGGTGACCTTACCGGCAACCACCATGTTGAACACGGCGTTTTCCAGCTCGGAGTGCTTCGGGAAGGCAACCCACTGGGAACCGTGCTCATTGTTGACCAGGGCGACGCGGACGCCGCCGATCGGGCCGGAGAACGGCAGACCGGAGAGCTGGGTGGACATCGAGGAGGCATTGATGGCAACAACGTCGTAGAGCACGTCCGGGTTGATGGCCAGCACGGTGACGACAATCTGGACCTCGTTGCGCAGACCCTTGACGAACGCGGGGCGCAGCGGACGGTCCATCAGCCGGCAGGCCAGGATGGCCTCCGTGGACGGGCGGCCTTCGCGGCGGAAGAACGAACCGGGGATGCGTCCGGCAGCGTACATGCGCTCCTCGACGTCAACGGTCAGCGGGAAGAAGTCGAACCCTTCGCGCGGGTGCTTGCCCGCTGTCGTCGCCGACAACAGTGCAGTGTCCTCGTCGATGTAGACCATCGCCGCTCCGGCGGCCTGCTGGGCCAGCCGGCCGGTCTCGAAGCGGATAACGCGCTTGCCGTAGCGGCCGTTGTCAATAACGGCCTCTGAGTACTGAATTTCGGGACCCTCCATAGAGAGTCACCTCCGTTTCCTTGCGTAGATGGCAGGAGGCGACCAACATCCTCAAGCCCACCGTCTTTAGCTGTGGGACCTGAACAACACCCGGTCTTCGATCGAGACTCACGGGACCTGCCGCCAGATGGGGCGATTGTCCCGGAAATCACTACCGAGGACCGCGAATGCGCGACGCCGGCCGGCTCCTGATTTCTTATTTCCTGCGGTGTGCCGGGCTAATACCGGCAGAGGCGGCCCTTCCGAATCGGAAGGGACCGCCTCACGGTGCTGCTAGCGGCGCAGGCCGAGACGCTCGATCAGCGTACGGTAGCGCGTGATGTCGGTGTCATGCAGGTACGTCAGAAGACGACGACGGCGACCGACCAGACCCATCAGACCGCGACGGGTGTGGTGATCGTGCTTGTGCTCCTTGAGGTGCTCGGTCAGGTCGAGGATGCGCTTGGAGAGCATCGCGACCTGGACCTCCGGTGAACCGGTGTCGCCCTCGCTGGTGGCGTAAGCCTTCATGATTTCTTGCTTTACAGCGGCGTCTAATGCCACAGATACTCCTAGTGTTGTGCCGTGAGGCCCGGAGTCAGCGTTGCGCTGCCGGGTACGCCCCCGAACTCGGGGCAGGATCCAGCCGCCACGGACTGCAGCCGGATCCAACTCTGCCAAGTTTACTCTGCCCGGGTTGACTCTGTCGAAATGGGCGGTTAAGGCTTTGTGTCCGCACCGCCTCGTCAGAGCAGAATTTCCCGTGCCTGCTTAACATCAAGGCGCATCTGCTCCACGAGCGCTTCGGGTCCGGTGTACGCCACCATGCCGCGCAGTCTGCTGACAAATTCCACGACGACCCACTGGCCGTACAGATTGAAGGCCTCCACCGGTTCCACCGGGCGGTCCAGCACATAGGCCTCCACCTGGCGGCTGACTCCGGCGAACGTCGGGTTTGAACCAATGGAGATGGCCGCGGGCCAGCGGGCGCCGCCGGCGTCCGTCAACCAGCCTGCGTAGATGCCGTCGGCCGGTATGTAGCCATCGGCTTCCGGTGCCAGGTTGGCTGTCGGGAAGCCGAGCGCCCGTCCGCGGGCGGCGCCGTGAACGACCTCGCCGCGCATGTGGTGCGGACGTCCCAGCACTTCGGCTGCCGTGTCGACGTCCCCGCGAGCCAGCGCCTCCCGCACCCAGGTCGAGGAGCAGCGCCGGTCCGCCCCGAATTCATCGACGACGACGACGTCAAAGCCGAGCCGGCAGCCCAGGGCCTGCATCGTGGCGAGGTCTCCGGAGTTGCCACGGCCAAAGCGCACATCGTGGCCGATCACCACAGCAGCCGCGCCCAAGGTGTCGACAAAGACCGAATGTACGAACTCTTCCGGTGTCTGCGCCGCGAGCGCCAGGGTGTAGGGCATCACCAGCACGGCATCAACCCCGCACGCGGCCATGGTGGCAAGCCGGTCCGCTAAGCCCATCAATTGGTCCGGCGCGGTGTCGGGGCGGTGGACCGTGGCCGGGTGCGGGTCGAAGGTGATGGCAACGGCGCTGGCGCCGCGCCCGTGCGCGGTCTCCACCAGCGTGGACAGTACGTGCTGGTGCCCGCGATGCACGCCGTCGAAATTTCCGAGGGTGACCACCGAAGGGCCGTAGCCGGCAGGAACCTCATGAAGTCCGTTCCAGAAGTGCACCATCACCCTCGCCCCTTTGCCGCACACAGGTGCGCAGCCTCGTTCGCGTCCGGCCCTTGCAGGTCCGAAGCCTCTCCTAGGCTACCGGCGTCGCCAGCGGGGTCTCCGTCCCACGGCTGTTGCGGCTGCCGCGGATCCGAGGCAGCCAGACTGAGAATCCAGGCGTCGGCGGGCGTGCCCCTGTCATCGGTGAAGCCGCGCACCTGTGCTTCGAGCCGGAAGCCCAGCCGCCAGGCCAGCTTGCGGCTGGCCCAATTCGGCACCAGCGCACGCCAATACACATACTGCAGATCCAGCCCCGAAAAGGCGTAGTCAAGCAGCAGACGCGCCGCCGCCTGCGCCGCCCCGCCGCCGCGCGCCCGCGGACCCATATTGATGCCGATTTCCGCGGTTCCGGGCCTGAAATTGTGCAGATCAATGGTGCCGAGCAGGGCATCGGTCCGGGAATCTGCGACGGCGAAGGTGTGCGTCGCGCCGACGGTCCAGCCCCGGGGTACAAAGTCGTCGATGAACGCCAGCGCGTCGGCCCGGCCGTAGTTCAACGGAACGGTGGTCCACCGCACCGCCGCGGGATCCAGACAATTGGCCACCAGCTGGTCCGCATCCCCACGCTCCAGAGCACGCAGCACCACGGTGTCCCCGCGCAAGACCGGCACCACCATGGCAGGAGCCAGCCGGTCCTGCGCCGTCAGGGTGAAAATCCAGTCGTCGGCCAGCGTTCCGCCAACGTTGCTGTATCCGGTGATGGTGCCCTCGAGCCTGAACCCCAGGTGCTCGGCCAGCCGCCTGCTGGCCGTATTGCCGACGACGGCATGCCAGTGCAGGACGTCCAGACCAACGGTGTCAAAGGCGTAGTCTGTCATTAGTTTGGCCGAACGCCGGGCCAGGCCCTTGCCTCGGGCGTCCGCGGCAAGCTTGATGCCCAGTGATGCACTCCCCCGGCCAACATTGTGCAGCGCCGTTGTTCCTACGAGTCCCCCGGCCTGATCCGCGATCGCAAATCTAAGCGTGTGACCGCTCGCCCAGCCCTCGGGGATGGGCCCGGTGATCGCGGCTTCGGCCTCGGCTGCAGTCATGCCAGCCAGGGAATTGGCCCAACGGACGTTGAGCGGGTCCCGATTCAACGCCGCATAATCGGCCGCGTCCGCGCGCCGGAAAACCCGCAGGGTGACGACGTCGTCGGAAAGCTCAGGGAGGCCGGACATATCCGCTACCATCGCACTCATGGCTGCTCCGCCGGCTTCCGATGCCGGTACAGCCAGATGAGACCGAGAATCGGCAGCAGCAGCGGGACAAAGCCGTAGCCACGGCCAAACTGGCTCCAGACCGTGTCCTGCGGGAATGCCTGCGCGTCAAAAATGCTCAGCGCCCCGACGATGAGAACGCCGAGCAGCTCGATGCACACCGCGACGGCCGCCGCCTTGAACCAGGACCTGCCTTTTTTGGCGAGCGAGATCGTCGCAGCAATATAGACGACGGCGGCCAGCGCGGAGAGCAGATAAGCCACGGGCGCTTCGGCGAACTTGCTGATGATCTGGAATCCGGCACGGGCTGTAGCTGCCAGGGCAAAAATACCGTAGACCGCGATCAGCAGACGGCCCGGCCCGGTCGATTTTGTATCCTGCGTTCGGGACGCTGCCGGCTGGTTCATGCTCACTGTACTGATCCTGTTCCTAGTGCCATCCCCAGCCCTGTCCGCAATGCCGCCCCAGTCGCCGTCGCCGGCGCGGCCGCGCCGTACCAAATCTGCGCCATCCGGGCCATCATGACCACCACGGTGACGCCCACCGCGGCCAGGACGTAGTTGCTCCAGAAACTGCGTTCCAGGATGGCCCAGTAGAATCCTGCCACCGGCAGGGAAATCGCGGTGATCAGATATGCCCAGAATTCCCACGGGGCCCCGGCAATCGCGGTTCCGGCCGCGGTGCGCACAATCGAGGCCACCAGATAGCTCAGCAAAAATAATTCAACGGCCGCCACGGCGAGCAAGGTGACGTCATTGGGGCCCTTCTTCAGCAGCGCAGCAATGACGCAGATCGCGCTGGAGACCAATCCGACCACCAAGGCAGCAATAAACCAGCCGTCCACAGTCACCGCTTAGGCTCCCAGATCCGGGGTGAAGACCAGGACGGGCTGGGCATGGCTTTCCGCATCGGCCAGCAGCGCCACAAGCTCGCCATCGGGCCGGAAGGCCGCGGCCGGCCGTTCCACCGAGTGCGAGCCGTCGGTGCTGCGCGCGATCCTACGGCCGAAGGAGAGCTCAGAGGCTTCGGTGTCCGTCAACTCGCGGACCGGCATCAGCGCACGGGCGGCGTCGGCGATGTCAAGGATCTGCACCGAGCCGTCACCGTCCGCCTCCTGCTCAAGCTGCTCGAGGGTCTTGGCCTGTCCGAGCTCATACGGTCCCACCCGGGTCCGGCGCAGCGCGGTCAGATGACCGCCGACGCCAAGCCCGGCCCCCAGATCGCGTGCCAACGCCCTGATATACGTCCCGGAGGAACATTCGACCGTAACATCCAGATCGATGACTTCGCTTCCCTCCCCGGCAGGATTCTCTCCGGTGAGCCTGCGTGTCGCGTTCAGCTCAAAACTGTGCACGGTTACCGGCCGTGCGGCCAGGACCACTTCTTCCCCCGCCCGAACCCGGGCATAGGCGCGTTCGCCCTTGACCTTGATCGCGCTGACGCTGCTGGGGACCTGCCGGATCTCCCCGGTGAGCGCGGCGATTCCGGCGATAATTGCCGCATCGGTGACCTGCGCCGTCGTCGTACTGCCGGTGATCCCACCCTCGGCATCGTCGGTGAGCGTGCTGGCGCCGAGCCGGATGGTGGCCCGGTATGTCTTAGCGGTCCCCACGATGTACGTAAGCAGCCGGGTGGCCTTGTTGATTCCGATCACCAGGACCCCGGTGGCCATCGGATCGAGGGTTCCGGCATGGCCGACCTTGCGGGTTCCGGTCAGGCGCCGCAGCCGGGCAACGACGTCGTGGCTGGTGAGGCCGGGGGGCTTGTCCACGATGATCAGTCCAGAATGCACGCCTTCCAGTATATGGGACGGGCTAGGTGCTGACCGCCTTGGAAGTGGCCAGCACGGAGCCGTCGCTGTGCAGGGCCTGCACGGCCACCTTGGCCGCCGCGGCGACCGCCGTCGAGGTCTCGAACCCGCGCCGCGGGACGGTTCCGGCCGGCATCAGCGACTGAAGAGTTTCGCCGGTGAGGAAACGCCAGCTGGCTACCTCCGTGGCCCCGTTCCAGCTGGCGTAGACCTGCATGCTGGAGCCGTTGCCCGGCAGCACCGCGATGTCCGGCACGGTAGCCGGTCTGCCGGTCCAGGCGCATCGGTAGGTGCGGTAGGAAGCGTTCCCCAGGCCAATCGATTCGTAAAGCGCTGTCCCGTCCGGCGTGAACTCCGTGACGGCAGGATCCGCGCCCCAACCGACCAGGTAATGGCCGTTGCCGAGCAGCTGCACATTACCCTCGGCATTTCCCCGGTGACCGGCGTGGCTGAACTCCTGCTGCAGCGTCACCGTCCGCGCCGACTCGTCGACGTTCAGCAGCAGGCCACGGGAAATCCCGGTACTGCCTGAGGAGTAGTGATTATCGAACACAGTGAGGGACGTTGCCGACCTGCGCCGCGCGTCATGCTGCCAGGCAAAGGCTGCATTGTCCGCGACCTTGAAATCGCTGCGCTTCCCACCCAGCCGCCACCGGAGAGTTCCAGCCGTGCGGTCCACCAAATACAGGGCATGCATGTGCCGGCTGGAGACCAGCAGCGCGTCCCCGCTTTCGTCCACGGAGTTCAGGTGGAACGGGTCAAACGCCTTCGCCTCCGAAGTCCCGTCCGCGCTGGCGTTGTTGTCCCCCGGCTGGACATAGGTTTCGGTGATATCGATATGCGCCACGGCCGACCAGTCCAGGAGCACCGCCCCGGATCGGACGTCGACTTCCTGGACGTGGCAGTCGTAGATGAATCCGTTGGCGGGTCCCCCCACCGGCCGCAGGTCATAGGGCACCGTGGGGTACGCGATCAGCAGAGCGGTCCCCGCCTCGGTGAGCGTGAACTCGTGCAGATCGGCCTTCAGCCCGTTGCCGGCATTGACCTGGGCCACGGGTTGGTAGCCGGTGTCCAAAATGCTGCCGGAGCCCATCCCATGACCGCCGGTACCGGTCCCCGTCCAATAAGTCAATACCGGTTTGCCCTCGAACGTCTGAACGCGAAGGTCTGTGACGCCAACACCCGTCGGTTCCATCCAGACCGGTTCACCGTGATTGTCCACGATCAGCCCGCTGGAGCCGTGCCCCTGCGGGCCGGCGAAGATCAGGCCGGCTGCCGTGGCAGCCGTGGCCCAGCTGGAGACGTGCGCTGCGGTCAGCTGCGTACTGACAAAGGTCCGATCCGGCGGGGCTGCCGGTCCCGGCGGTTTGCCGCTGGCCGGCGCCGCAGCCCCGGAGAGCGTGGAGCCCGACGACGACGCCCCGCCCGGATGGCCGGCCACCCGTGTCAGCGCTCCGGAAATCGCATCGTGTCCGGCGTAGCTGGCCGTCGCTACGGCTGTGGCGCCCACTAGTCCTGCACCCGCCAGGAAGCCGCGGCGGCTGAAGACACTGCGTTCGCGTGGCCGAAGCTGGCGTTTCGGCTCCGAATCACCGTCCCCGTCCGGGTCTTCTTCCGCGCTCTGCTGGAATGATTTCATGATTCATGATAAAAACCGGGAGCTGTGCGCTGCCAGTACGCCGTCCGAATGTTTTCTGTGAAGTTCGGCAAGGCAACAATGGATGACACGTCTCCGGCAGAGGCCTACAGTGGGCGCAGTTGATGTTGATCGCCGCCCATACCGCGGTGAATTGCAGGCCCTGATGGGCGATGTGGAGGGCATCCAGCGAACCATTGGTCTCGAACACTCGCTACGTCACCTTTGGAGCTAAAAAATGCGCAGAATAGTCATCCGGGTCAGCGCCGTTGTCGCGCTGACCGCCCTCGTGGGGCTAGGCGCCGGTCCCGTCCACGCGGCCGGCAACAACCCGATACCGGTTCCCGGCACACCGGAGACATTGGCCAGCGGCCTCTTAACACCGCTGAGTCTGAGCGTTGGCTCATCCAAATCCGTTTACTTCACGCAGAACTTTGCCGGTTCGCTGAACAAGGTGGACGCGAAAGGCGCAGTCAGTACCGTCTACCAGGCTTCCGTCCCGGGCCATGAGATCGGCGCGGTCTCTTCCCGGTTCGGCATGACCTATTTTGCGGAGAACGCCGGAGCAGGCCAAGCTCCGGCCCCCAACATCGGTATCATCAAGTCTATTTCGTCCACTGGAAAGGTTCGTTCGATCGCGGATGTCGCCCAGTACGAGGCCACACACAATCCCGATGGAAACGTCACCTATGGCTTCCGCGATCTGGACGCGGCCTGTCTGGCACAAATCCCTGCCGCCCTCCCTGGCAGCTACACCGGCCTGGCGGACTCACACCCCTACGCCACCGAGCCCGGCCTCTTCGAGATCTATGTCGCCGACGCGGGCGGCAATGACATCGTCGCTGTCAACCAGTTCACCGGCCGGGTGCGCACGGTCGCGGTGCTCCCGCCCTCGATAACGCACGTCACTGCTGCCGTCGCAACGTCCTTCGGGCTGCCCGCCTGTGCCGTTGGCCACGACTACTATTTCGAACCGGTTCCCACGGACGTCCGTTGGGGCCGGGATGGGTGGCTGTACGTCAGCACACTGCCCGGCGGCCCCGAAGGTGCCGCACTCGGGGCCCGGGGCAGCGTGTACAAGGTCAGTCCGTGGTCCTCAACTGTGCGGTTGGTTGCCTCCGGGCTCAATGCACCGACCGGACTTGCGCTCAGCCGGAGCGGAGACATCTATGTCGCCGAGCTTTTCGGCGGCCAGATCTCGGTGATCCAGCGCGGCACCTCGACGGCAAAGCCGTTCCTGGCGGTTCCGCTGCCGGCCGATGTGGCTATCCACGGCGGAACGCTCTACGCCACCGTCCACGCACTCCCCGGTAACGGCACACCGCCCGCGGGCCAGGTCATCAAGGTTCGGCTCAATACCGGCGAGGACAACTATCCGTCCCTGAACCAGTACGACGACTGACGCCGTTTGGTTGGCAGAAACCCGGTCGCGAAATACGTCAGGGGCGTCCGATCTTCGGATCGGACGCCCTGACTGCTACAGCAGTGAACCTGCGGGCTTACTTCTCCCCTGGCTCGGCCCCGGGGGCGTCGTCCGCCTCGGTGCCGGCGACATCGTCGTCCTTCTTGTACGGATCCGCATCTCCGGCGAAGGTCGCCCCCTGCGCAATCGCGGCGACCTCAGCGTCGCGCGCCTTGGCTGTCCGAATCAGATCCTCCAAGTGGCCGGCGTTGACAGGGATTTCGTCTGCGACGAATTCCAGCGTCGGCGTCAACCGGACCGTGACGTTTTTGCCCACTTCCTGGCGCAGCACTCCGCGGGCCTTTTCCAGCCCTACCTTTGCATCTGCCTGGGCTGTGTCATCACCAAGCACCGTGTAATACACCGTTGCGTGCTGCAGATCGTTGGTGACACGGGCATCGGTTACCGTGACGCCCTCCACCCTCGGGTCCTTGACCCGCCGGCGCAGGCCCTCAGCAACAATAACCTTTATCCGTTGCGCCAACTTAGCAGCGCGTGCCGTATCGGCCATAAAAATTCTCCTCAATCAGGTGAGGTGCGCAAAATGGGGCCTTTTAGCTTGTTCAGCCCCATTTTGCGCACCTCAGATGTCAATATTAAGCGCGCGGTTTCTCGCGCATCTCGAACGTCTCGATGATGTCCTCGGCCTGCAGGTCGTTGAACGACCCCAGACCGATACCGCACTCAAAGCCATCCCGGACCTCGGTGGCGTCATCCTTGAAACGCTTGAGCGAATCGACGGTGAGGTTCTCCCCGATAACCTTGCCGGCGCGCAGCACGCGTGCCTTCGAATTCCGACGGATGGTACCGGAGCGAACGATGGAACCGGCGATGTTTCCGAACTTGGACGAACGGAAGATCTCGCGGATCTCCGCCGTACCAAGCTGGACTTCCTCGTACTCCGGCTTGAGCATCCCTTTCAGCGCCAGCTCGATGTCATCGATTGCGCCATAGATGACCGAGTAGAAGCGCATGTCAACGCCTTCACGGTCCGCCAGATCGGCAACGCGCTCCGCCGGCTTGACGTTGAACCCGATGATGATCGCATTGTCCACGGTGGCCAGGTTGACGTCGTTCTGCGTGATGGCACCGACCCCGCGGTGGATGACGCGCAACTGGACACCCTCACCGACGTCGATCTTGAGCAGCGAGTCTTCCAGCGCCTCAACGGCACCGGAGACGTCACCCTTGAGGATGAGGTTGAGCGTGTCAACCTTACCCGCGGCGACTGCCTGATCGAAGTCTTCCAGGCTGATCCGCTTCCGGCGCTTGGCCAGGGCCGCGTTACGGTCCGCAGCTTCACGCTTTTCAGCGATCTGTCGGGCCGTGCGCTCATCCCCGGTGACGAAGAAAGTGTCGCCGGCACGCGGCACGTTGGACAGACCGAGCACCTGCACAGGACGGGACGGGCCCGCCTCTGTGATGTTGCCGCCGTCTTCGTCAAACATGGCCCGGACGCGTCCGTGCGCAGTTCCCGCCACGATCGTGTCGCCGACGCGCAGCGTACCGGACTGTACCAGCACCGTGGCAACGGCTCCGCGGCCCTTGTCCAGATTCGCTTCGATCGCAATACCGCGGGCGTCCTTGTTCGGGTTGGCGCGCATATCCAGCGCCGCATCCGCAGTCAGCAGGACCGCTTCCAGGAGCTCATCGATATTGAGGTTTTCCCGAGCCGAGACGTCCACAAACATCGTGTCGCCGCCGTATTCCTCGGGGACCAGGCCGTATTCGGTGAGCTGACCGCGGATTTTCTCCGGGTTGGCCCCTTCCTTATCGATCTTGTTAACCGCGACGACGATCGGCACGTTGGCTGCCTGCGCATGGTTGAGCGCTTCCACCGTCTGCGGCATGACGCCGTCGTCGGCTGCGACCACCAGGATGGCAATATCGGTAACCTTCGCACCACGGGCACGCATAGCGGTGAACGCCTCGTGGCCGGGAGTATCGATGAAGGTGATCCGACGCTCAGTGTCCTCGTGTTCGTGCACGATCTGGTACGCACCGATGTGCTGAGTGATGCCACCGTGCTCGTCCGCCATGACATCGGAGTTACGGATAGCGTCCAACAGACGCGTCTTACCATGGTCCACGTGTCCCATGACGGTGACGACGGGCGGACGGACCTCAAGGTCGTCGTCGCCCTCGGCCTCGAGCTCGGCTTCGAAGTCGATGTCGAAGTTGCTGAGCAGCTCGCGCTCCTCATCCTCCGGCGAAACAACCTGGAGCTTGTACCCAAGCTCGGTGCCGAGCAGGGCAAAGGTGTCCTCGTCCAGCGACTGTGTGGCGGTAGCCATCTCACCGAGGTGGAAGAGCACCGTCACCAGAGCCGCCGGGTTCGCCTCGATCTTGTCAGCGAAGTCGGTAATCGACGAACCGCGGCGCAACCGCACAATGGAGTTGCCATCGCCGCGGGGCACGCTCACGCCGCCGAGCGACGGAGCACTCATCTGCTCAAGTTCCTGCCGCTTTGCCCGCTTCGACTTGCGCTGCTTGCCGCGGCCGGCGCCTCCCTTACCGAAGGCACCCTGGGTCCCGCCGCGTCCACGGCCACCCTTGCCGAAACCGCCGCCTGCCGGTGCGCCGGTGCCGCCGCCGGCACCCGGAGCAGCGCCGGTGCCCGGTGCACCCGGACGTCCACGGCCGGCTCCGCCGGGACGATCATTGCCGCGGCCCGGGGCCGCAGGCCGCTCGGTGCGGTTTGGCATCATTCCCGGAGTCGGGCGGGCTCCGCCGGGACGCGGAGCGCCCGGACGGGGACCACCTGCACCTGCTGCAGGACGAGGTCCACCGGCGCCGGCTGCGGGACGAGGACCGCCCGTGCCTGCTTCAGCAGTACGGGGGGCTCCGGTTCGGGGCATACCCTGCGACGGAGCGAACGGGTTATTGCCCGGGCGCGGGCCAGCCGCACCGGGTCGTGCCGGACGTTCGCCTTCACCGCGGTCGGGGCGACCCGAGCGGGGCATGCCTTGCGAGGGAGCGAACGGGTTGTTGCCCGGACGCGGGCCGGCGCCACCTGGCCGGCCTGTAGCGGCAGGACGGGACGGGGCCGGGGCGGCCGGAGCTGGTGCCGGACGGGCACCGGGCTTGACGCCGGTGGAAGCAGCGGCAGGCACAGCAGCTGTTGCCGGTGCGACCTCCGCCGGTGCAGCGGCTGCCGGCGCGGGGGCAGCAGTAGCCGACGCAGCAGGAGCGGGTGCCGGTGCTGCCGGAGCTGGGGCAGCCGCTGTCGGCGCGGGCCCGGAGAATGCTGCGGCGGCCGGGGCCGAAGCAGCAGCCGGAACCGACGAGGGCGCAGCCGCTGCGGCCGAGGGCGCTGCGGGTGCAGGGCTGACCGGTCCCGGAGTGGCCGAGGCTGTGGGAGCCTGTCCGGCCGGCTTCGGCCCGGTCTTGGCTGCCGCGGGGGCAGACCCGGAGCCATTGGTACCGGCGGATGCCTTGGGTGCGGTGGGGAACGCGTCGCGAAGCTTCTTCACGACGGGGGCCTCGATGGTCGAGGAAGCGGAACGGACGAACTCGCCCAGTTCCTGAAGCTTGGTGACAGCTTCTTTAGAGGTGATGCCGAGCTCTTTAGCGAGCTCGTGTACGCGGGCCTTGGCCACATTTCTCCTGTCTCGGCCCGCACCGGACAGGTACGAGCCTCTAATTCTTAATGCGACATTCCATGCTGGAACGTGCGGTGTGAGAGCATAAAAAATCACTCATCGTTGGGCACTCATCGCTGGGTACTCATCGGGTTTCCATCAGTGTTCTGACCCGCTTTCAGGTTGGACAGTTCTAGGTCTGCGTTACTGCTCTCCCACTACCACTTCAGCAGAGCCCAAAGCGCGTATGTGGCTCTGCACGGACGAGCAGTCGACGACGCCCGGAAGGGCGCGGCCGATGGCACGTCGCTTAAGCGCCAGCGCAAGGCACTGAAGACACGGGTGCAACCAGGCACCCCTGCCCCAGAGGCGACGGCGGGGATCGGCCACCGCGGCAATGACGCCGTCGGCAGATTTTTCCCGCACCATCCGCAGTAACTTTGACTGGGTGTCACGACAACGGCAACCAACACATGTACGCAACGGTAAAGCCGGTGTTTGAACCACCAGTGGAGCTTCAAACACTGCAGTTGCCTCAAATGGGAGTTGACGGTCGCTGACCCGGTCATACCCATTCTAGCGCCTAGGGCGAAGCGATCCTAAACCCGAACCATCGGGCCCGCTAGTTGGCACGCGGGAAAATGCCCGACGGCGGCCCGGCTTCAGTTTCATCCGTGTGTGGCGGAACTGTTGCGGAAAGCTACTCGGCTGCGGCCACGGCCGCATCGGAGACGATGTCGATGCGCCAACCGGTGAGCTTGGCAGCCAGACGCGCGTTCTGCCCTTCCTTGCCGATCGCCAGCGACAGCTGGTAATCCGGAACAACAACACGGGCGCTTCGGGTGTCCGCGTCGGTGATCGTGACGGAAATGACCTTGGACGGTGAAAGTGAATTGGCAATAAAGGTTGTCGAATTCTCACTGAAATCGACGATGTCGATCTTCTCATCGTTGAGCTCGCTCATGACAGCGCGCACACGGGAGCCCATTTCACCGATGCAGGCGCCCTTGGCATTGATGCCGGGCTGATGGGCGAGGACTGCGATCTTGGTCCGGTGCCCGGCTTCCCGCGCCAGTGCCACAATCTCCACCGATTTATCCGCGATTTCCGGAACTTCCAGCTCGAATAGTTTCCGCACGAGCCCCGGGTGTGAGCGCGACAGCGTAATCGAGGGACCCTTGAGCCCGCGGCGTACGTCAATGACGAAGGCCCGGATTCGGTTCCCGTGCTTGTACTGCTCGCCCGGGACCTGCTCCGTGGGAGGCAGCAGAGCCTCCACCGAGCCCAGGTTCACCTGGACCATCTTCGGGTTATGGCCCTGCTGGATCTGTCCGGAAACCAGCTCACCCTCCTTGCCGCGGAATTCGCCCAGAACGTTGTCATCTTCAACATCGCGCAGCCGCTGCAAAATGATCTGCCGTGCCGTGCTTGCCGCGATCCGGCCAAAACCGGCGGGCGTGTCGTCAAATTCGCCCACAGCCGTCCCGTCTTCATCGAGCTCGGCGGCCCAAATTGTGACGTGCCCGTTCTTGCGGTCCAGTTCCGCCCGGGCCGCAGGGATTGCTCCCGGTGACTTGTGGTAAGCCACCAGCAATGCCTGTTCGATTGTGGGAATCAGCAGATCCAGCGGGATCTCGCGTTCACGCTCCAGCAATCTCAGCGCGCTCATATCGATATCCATGTCAGCTTTCCTCTCCCCCGACCGCACCTGCGGCCGGACCAAAATCTTCATTCCCCTCGGCATCGGGGCTGCCCTCGTCCAAGTGGCTGAACTCAACTTCGACCGTGCCCCGGCGGATTTTATCGAAAGATATCTGTTCCGGATTGCCCTGTTTGGGCTTCATCCCCTTTTTAACTGTCAGCTCCGGACGGATGGTTATCCCGTCGTCGTCGACCTCCAGGAGCCTTCCGGTCACATTCTCGCCCTGCACCACGTTGACCTTCACCATCCGGCCGCGGGCGCGGTACCAGTGCCGACGCTCGGTCAGCGGCCTGCTCACACCTGGGGAAGACACTTCCAGGTCGAAGGGGCGGCCGTCATCATGCGGATCGGCTTCCAGGACGTCGGAGATCTCACGGGAAATTGTCGCGATCACGTCCAGGCCGACTCCGCCGCGAAGATTCTGTTCAAGGTCGACGACGACGCTAACTGTCCGGTGCGCCCCCGCAAGGTGGACGCTCACGTCCTCCAAAAAGAGTCCATGGTTGGCGACCGTGGGATTGAGCAGGTCAAAGAGCCGCTGTGCTTCCGCGGTGCCGGCAAGGTTTCCACCATCCGAAAGGCTGTCCGAATGCAGAGTGTCAGACGCACCGTGAGCGTTGGGCTGATTCGGCTGGTTCATGAGTTTGCCGCCTCCCGGTTAGATGATGTTGTAGCCCATAGCCTACCGAGTTCCCGGCCGATCCGGTGAACCGGGACCGTCCTTAACCGCACGTGCTGGTGGCTTCCCACCGACGGCTCCGATGCGCAGGTGAATGCGGAGCCGCGGGTCGTGACATCATCAAGTGTTGTGACCGACTCCCGCTCCCGCGCCGACGGCGCCGCCGACGATGACAGCCGCCCGCCCGGTGCCACATCCTCCGGAATCACCCACGGCACCGGCCCCAACGGGCCGCGCCGGGCCGCTGACCCTTCCGGTCCCCTGGCCGGTCCCGCCGGGGGTACTTCTTCTGCTGTCGCAGCCGCCACGGGCCCCGAAACAGCGGCGGCTTACGTGCGGGATGCCGAACCATCCGCGGGAGTGGCTGCCCAGCTGAGTGCACCGGTAGAGACCAAACTCACGCCCTCGCCAGCGCCGGAAACCGCCCTGCAGACCACGGGAGGTACCCTGAGGCGGCTGCTCTTGCTGCTGCTCACGGGCACCGTAGTCCTCGGAATGGGGACCGCCATCGTCAGTGTTAAAGCAGTGGGGCCTGCCGGTCCGTCGACCAGCGAGCGGGCGCGAGTGGACGAGCTTCACCGTGTCACGGCCCTTGCCGGTTCCGCCGCCACCCTGGAAGCCGCGGCGGGCGTGCCCGCCGTTGCCCTCCAGCTCCGGAGCGCCAGGACAATGCTGGACGTCTACGCGGCCGCGCTGTCGGTCCCCGGCGACGTAGCCACGGATTCCGCCACTGCGGCGACGTCGTCGATGGAGCAGACCAGCCGGACCCAGCCCGGGCCGGCGGGTATCCCGGAACTGATCCTAGGGCTCACGGCCAGCAGCACTGCCTCTCTCACGGCGGCCCGTACTGCACCGGGAGGCCTGGCACGGGTACTGGCGGCAGGAGGCGCAGCCGCCCTCATGCAGGCCCGCGCGCTTGCCGCGGACGTCGGGAACACCGTTCCCGAATCCCCCTATCTGGCTGCTTCCGGCTCACGCGGCCCGGCGGGAACCGGCGGGGCAAACGGGACGTCGCCCAAGCCCGGCGCGTCCCCCACCGCGGTCCCTGTCGCCGCGCCCACCCCGGCGCCGTGTGCCACGCAGCGGACAGCGCCTGCGGGGGTCAATGACGACCAGGCCCTGCTGGCCGCGGTGGAAGCCGAACACAAGGCCGTCTATGCGTATCAGGTAGCGGCGACACGGCTGGCCAACCCGACCTCAAGCCTGGCCGTGCGGATTCTGTCGGACCATGAATCGACCCTGTCCTCGCTCCAGGACTTGCTCACCGCACGGTGCCTTGCGCTTCCGGCGCTGCAGCCCGGGTACGAGCTGGCCCCGGGATTCACCGCAACTCCGGCCGCTGCGCTGGCAACTCTGGAGGACCAGCTTGCTATTGTCTATGCGCAGCTGCTGGCGCTCAGCGAGCCTGCCGACGGCGGCTCAGCTGCCGTTGTGCGCACGACAGCCCTAATGGCGTTGGTTCATAACGCCCAGCACCGCTGGAGTTGGGGGCAGCCGGAAGTGCCTCTTCCGGGAATCGACCGGCCGGCAGCTGTCGGGCCGGTCGATTTCCGGAAGAGTCCGAAATAGGGCCAGCGAAACTAGGGCATCCTTTCCTTGCTGGCGTTGCCGGGTGGGCAGTGGTTTGCTTATTCCATGAGCGAGGCACAGGGACTCCATACGCACGACAACGAACCGCACCAGCAGGACACCGCGCAGCGGCTTAATTGGCTTCGCGCAGGCGTGCTGGGCGCCAACGATGGAATCGTTTCAGTAGCTGCCATCGTTGTCGGGGTTGCCGGCGTCACCGTCAGTACCGGTCCGATTCTGACCGCAGGGATGGCAGGGTTGGTTGGCGGCGCAATCTCTATGGCGCTGGGTGAATATGTTTCGGTCAGCAGCCAGAGCGACAGTCAGCGGGATCTGATTGCCAAGGAGCGCCGCGAGCTGGCCGAACAGCCCGAGGAGGAGCTGGCCGAGCTGGCGGCGATGTACCAGGCCAAGGGCCTGAGCGCGGCTACCGCTGCGCAGGTGGCGGAGGAACTCACAGCCGGCGACGCGCTGGCTGCGCATTTGTCCATTGAGCTCAATATCGATGAGCAGGACGTTGTCAGTCCATGGCACGCCGCGCTGGCCTCTGCGGTTGCCTTCACCATCGGGGCGATTCTGCCGCTCCTGGCGATTCTGCTGCCTCCGGAAGGGTGGCGGGTGCCCGTTACCTTCGTCGCCGTCCTGATCGCCCTGGGTGCCACCGGTTGGCTGGGTGCACGGATCGGCGGTGGCTCGCGCACGCGCGCAGCGTGGCGGGTGGTCATCGGCGGAGCCGTGGCACTGGCTGCTACCTATGCGATCGGGCATCTGCTCGGTGCCAGCGGCATCGTCGGCGGCTGATTCACACCGGATACGTTAGGCCCGGCCCGCGGCATGTGCCGCGCTATGACATTCTTTCCCCGGACGCGCCACCGGGCTGTCCGAGCAGTAGGCTATGGACTGTGGCCGCCGTCGTACCAATCCCCGCCGACCTGCTGAGGCGATACGCCACCAGCAGCGTCCGGCGCACGTGGCTGGCGAGCCTGCCCGGGCTGCTGGATAAATCCCTGCAGCGTTGGAATCTCTCGGTGGATTTACCGTCCGGACTGGAACCGTGGAACGGCAAGACGGGAATTGTGCTGCCGGTGAAGTCCGACGACGGCACTCCGGCCGTCCTGAAGATCGCCTTTCCTTCGGCCGAGACCCGTTTGGAGCCGCTGGCCCTGCAAGTGTGGGACGGGCACGGTGCCGTGCGCCTGCTGCAGCGCGATGCCGGCGATTGCGCAATGGTGCTGGAACGACTGGATGCCTACCGCTCCCTGCAGGTGTGCCCGGTGGATTTGGCCGTTGAGGTCTGGGGCGGCATTGTGCGGCTGCTCTCGGTATCCCCGAACGTCTGGCCCGGGGGGTCCGAGCTATCAAACATTGCGGACACTGCCGAGCGCTGGAGTGACGATTTGCCGGCCGACTGGGATGAGCTGGGACGGCCCTTCGACCGCTGGCTCCTGGAAGCCGCGCTGGAGGTGTGCCAGACACGCGGGGCCGTGGGCCGACGATCATCCCTGGATGTCCTGGTGCATTCCGATCTGCATTTTATGAACATCCTCGGCCGGCCCGCGGATGCGAGCTACGCAGCAATCGACCCGCAACCGACGGTGGGCGAGGCAGAATTTGCGGTTGCTCCCTGCCTATGGAACAGGATTCCGGAGCTTGCCCGGAGCGATCCGCAGACGGCGTTGCGCGAACGATGCGCGGATCTGTGTGCTGCCGCCGGCCTGGACTACGAGATCGCCCGGCAGTGGACTATCGCGCGTGAAGTGGACAACGCCCTGTGCTATTTAGCCGATCGGGCGCATCCTGGCAGCATGAACTCCGGCAGTTCGGCGGGCGATGCCCAAAGATCACTCTGGGTGGCCAGCACCTTGGCCGGCAGAACACTGTCCTGGTTGCCGGCAGCCCACGAGCTTAAAACCCTGTGACCACCAAACACCAAAATCCTGACAGGGCCTAGCCGTGCGCGAAGTTCTCCTGCCACACGTCATAGCCAAGCTTGACGATCAGGACCCCGACCACCAGCAGGAACACGACGCGAATGAAGCCGCTGCCCTGCCTGACTGCGGTGCGGGCGCCAAGATAGCCACCGGCCATATTCGCCCCGCCCAGCAGCAGGCCCACACCCCACAGCAGCGAGCCATGCGGGAGGAAGAACAGCAGGGCGCCGACGTTCGTTGCCATATTGACGATCTTGGCCTTCGCGCTGGCCTCCAGGAATGCATAGCCCATCAGGGTCACCAAGGCAATGATCAAAAAAGAGCCGGTTCCCGGGCCGATCAGTCCGTCGTAGAAACCGATGACCGCGCCGATGATGCCGGCCAGGACGTAATGCCGGTGGCCGGTGTGCCGCAGGGCGGTCAGTTCACCGACGTTGGGCTTGAGAGCGGTAAAGAGGGCCACCGCAACGAGGGCGACGACGATGATCGGCTTAAATACTGACTGCGGCAGATGGGCTGCCAGCACCGCACCGCCGAAGCTCCCGCCGAGCGCCACCACCGCCATAGGAATGGCCGTCTTGAGGTCCGGCCCCACCCGACGGTAATACGTCACGGCACTGGTGGTCGTGCCAAAAATGGAGCCCATTTTGTTGGTCGCCAACGCCTGCACGGGGCTAATCCCCGGAATCATCAGCATGACGGGAAGCTGGATCAAACCCCCGCCACCGACGACGGCGTCAACCCAGCCGGCGGCGAAGCCGGCCACGATCACCAAAATGATCGTGGCCAGCTGAAGGTTTTCGAATCCGGAGATCACCTTCCGGCGGTGCTGAGCACGTACTGCACTGCATCGCCGACGGCAATGTTCTCGGCTTCACCCGTCGCGCGGTCTTTGATTTCCACGACGCCGTCCACCAGGCCACGGCCGACAGCCAGGATGGTGGGGACTCCGATCAGCTCGGCATCGGAGAACTTCACGCCCGGCGAGACCTTGGGCCGGTCGTCGTAAATGACCTCCAGGCCCGCCGCTTCGAAGTCATCGGCCAGCTTCTGCGCAGCGGCGAAAATCTCCTCGCCGCGTCCGACGGCGACAATATGGACATCCGCAGGGGCGACGGATCGCGGCCAGCACAGACCCTTGTCATCGTGGTTCGATTCGGCCAACGCAGCTACGGCCCGCGTCACGCCGACCCCATAGGATCCCATCGTCACCACCGCCAGCTTGCCGTTACGATCCAAGACCTTTAAGTCCAGCGCCTGTGCGTACTTACGGCCAAGCTGGAAAATGTGTCCCATTTCGATGCCCCGTGCCGCTTCCAGGGGGCCGGACCCGTCCGGGGCTTCATCCCCGGCGCGGACCTCCACGGCTTCGATGGTGCCGTCCCAGCCAAAGTCACGGCCGGCAATTAGCCCGAAAACATGCTTCCCGCTCTCATTGGCCCCGGTGATCCAGGAGGTCCCCGAGACCACACGGGGATCCACCAGGTACAGCAGTTTGCTGGCCCCTTCGGAGCCCAGCACCGCAGCATCCAGGCTCAGGCCCGGACCGATGTACCCCTTGACCAGCAGGGCGTGTTTCTTGAGATCTTCCTCGTTGGCGGCCTCGACGCCAATTTCGCCTGCCATTGGCAGGTAGGAGCCAATATTGGCTTCGATGCGCTTGAGGTCCACCGCGCGGTCGCCCGGAAGGCCAACGACGACGATCTGCCGTTCACCGGTGGGCAGATCCACCGCGAGCACGACGTTTTTCAGCGTATCGGCTGCGGTCCACACGTCCGACCCGCGGGGGGCGATCGTATTGGCAGACTGCACCAAGGTGGCGATTGTGGGCGTAGCGGGAGTATCCAGGACCCGGGCAGCGGGCGCCATGCTGTAGTCAATCTCCGCGGGCGGCACCGTCGAGACAGCTTCAACATTCGCCGCATAGCCGCCGGCCGAGCGCACGAACGTGTCCTCCCCGATCGCCGTTGGGTGCAGAAACTCTTCGCTCTTGGACCCGCCCATGGCACCGGCCGTGGCAGCAACAGGGACGATGTCAAGGCCGAGGCGTTCGAAGATCCGCAGATAGGCGCCCCGGTGAGCCTGATAACTGGCTTCCAGTCCGTCGTCGTCAATGTCGAAGGAATACGAATCCTTCATGATGAACTCCCGTCCGCGCAGCAGTCCCGCCCTAGGACGCGCCTCGTCGCGGTACTTGTTCTGGATCTGGTAGATACTCAGCGGCAGATCCTTGTAGGAGCCGTAAAGATCCTTGACGAGCAGAGTAAACATTTCCTCATGCGTAGGCGCCAGCAGGTAATCCGCACCCTTGCGGTCCTTCAGGCGGAAAATACCGTCCCCATATTCGGTCCACCGGTTGGTGACCTCGTAGGGCTCCTTCGGCAACAGCGCCGGGAAATGCACCTCCTGCGCGCCGATGGACGTCATTTCCTCACGGATGATCTCCTCCACCTTGCGCAGCACCCGCAGGCCAAGCGGCAGCCACGTGTAAATACCGGGGGCGGCACGGCGGATATAACCGGCACGCAGCAGCAGCTTGTGGCTGGCGACCTCGGCTTCGGCAGGGTCTTCGCGAAGGGTGCGAAGGAAGAGGCTGGAAAGGCGAAGGACCACGCGGGAGTTCCGTTTCTTGAGGTGTTGCTTGAACGTGCCGGTAGGTTTCGGTGGCTACCGGGGCAATTCGGGACAAAGAGGGCGACTTCCAATCTACCGGTTTCCGCTGCACGCCACATGCTGATGCGCGTGATGCTGGTGGTGCAGACAGTCGCTGGGCCCTCGGCTGGGCCGAGTTGCTGCTGGTGGGCCTGTGGTTTGGTGCCGCACCTTCCGAAGCAGAACGCGGAGAACTATTCTGTGGACACGGGTATCCCGTGGGCCTAGTTTGGAATTCATCGACTGATGAATAACCGGCAGTTCCACAGGAGGATCGTATGGGCCACCACGCGGCGCCCAGCGTCGAAGTCCGCGCCCTGCACGTGCTCCGCGGGAAAACCATGGTCCTGACCGACGTGGACTTCAGCATTCCTACCGGGCGTATCACCGGACTGCTGGGACCCTCGGGAAGCGGCAAAACCACACTGATGCGTGCGATCGTTGGGGTCCAGCGCATCACCTCGGGTTCAGTGCAGGTGATGAACAGGGCTGCGGGCAGCCCGGAACTGCGCCACGAGGTCGGTTATGTTACTCAGGCACCCAGTGTCTACCGGGATCTGAGCGTTGAGGACAACGTCCGCTACTTCGGTGCCATGCATGGGCGAAACCGGGCGCAGGCCAAAGAAGCGATCGACGCCGTCGGGCTGGGCGGGCTGGCAAAACGCCGGACGGCGGATCTGTCCGGCGGTCAGTTCAGCCGCGTTTCGCTGGCCTGCGCCCTCGTCTCCGACCCGCGCCTGCTGATCCTGGATGAACCAACGGTCGGGTTGGATCCGGTACTGCGGGCGGAACTTTGGGAACGCTTCGCCCGGCTCGCCGCGGACGGCACAACGTTGATCATCTCCAGCCACGTCATGGAAGAGGCCAGTCACTGCGACACCCTGCTCCTCTTGCGTGAGGGTCGGTTACTGGCCCAGCTCACCCCCGACGAGCTCCGCCTCCGCGGCGCAGCAGATGATCTGGAACTGGCCTTCCTGCACATGATCAAGGCGGACATTGCCGGCCGGGCCGGCGCGGCATGAATCCTTCGATGCTGGGAGCAACAGCTGCCCGCGTGCTCCGGCAACTCCGTGGTGACCCCCGCAGCATAGCCCTGATCCTGGTGGTTCCGGCCGTGCTGCTGGCCTTTGTCTACTACCTGTTCGAAAATGAAACGCTGCCACCGGGCGTCCCCCGCACTTTTAACCGGGTGGGGCTGATGATGCTGGCTATCTTCCCCTTCGTGGTGATGTTCCTGGTCACCTCCATCACGATGCTGCGCGAGCGGACGTCGGGGACCTTGGAGCGGCTGCTGACTACGCCCATCCATAAGGCGGATCTGTTATTTGGTTACGCATTGGCCTTCTCCATCATGGCGGCCCTGCAGTCTCTGGTGGCCACCGCCGTCGCCTATTGGGTCTTCGGATTGGACATCAAGGGCAATCCCGGCTGGGTGGTTGTGGTGGCGGTCCTTAACTCAGTGCTGGGGGTGGCGCTGGGGCTGTTGTGTTCGGCTTTTGCGCGGACCGAATTCCAAGCTGTGCAATTCATGCCGGTGGTAGTGATCCCGCAGATTCTGCTTTGCGGTCTCTTTGTCCCCCGGGATCAGATGAATTCCGTCCTGGAGCTGATCTCGAATGTGCTCCCGTTGAGCTATTCGGTGGATGCGCTGCAGGAAATCGCCGCACACACAACGTCCACCGCGACCATGGCCGCAGACCTGCTGGTGATGGTCGGCTTTGTTCTGTCGGTGCTGCTGCTCGCGTCCCCCACGCTGCGCAGACGTACGCCGTGATGGCAGGCGCGGCGCGGTTGGGCGGCGACACCGCACCGGGGGTCCGCGGCGAAACCCTCATAACCGCTGGCTTGTGCGCCCGGCCAGGAGGCCATAGCCCTCGTGGCACCGACGTTGCAGCAGTACCTGACGGGAGGTTTGCCCTGAGGGCACCGCCGACCTCATTGCGGGACCGTAGTGTTCAGGGTTCCAGCGTCCTGAGCGTCTCCTCGGCCCAGCTGACCCAGGCCCGTTCAAACATGATCCCGGCCCGCAGCACCGCGTGCTGCAGCCGGTGATCCGGCGTGCCTGGTGCCCGCGCCTCGGAACCGGCCGCAAAGTCATGGGCCTCTACCGCCTGGTAAAAGGAGAGCTGGCGCTGATGCAGCTCACGGTGCCGGGCCAGTTCCGCGCGAAGGATGCCCGCCCGCGCCGTGTCCGCCTGCACGGTGCCCGCCTGGATGACCGCCGCCGCCCGGAGCCGTACCAGGAGAGCGTCCCGGACGGGCTGCGGATCCTGCGCCAGGCTGGTCCAACGCTCCAGCTCCGCCAATCCGGCGGGGATGACGGCGAAGTCGCGCTTTCGCCCGCGGGTCGCTTCCCGGGCCGCGGACCGGATGAGACCGCGTTCCTCCAGCCGGGCCAGCTCGCGGTAGATCTGCTGATGGGTGGCCTGCCAGAAATAGCCGATCGACTTATCGAACCTTTGCGCCAACTCCGCCCCGGAGCCGGGCTTTTCCAGCAGGGAAGTAAGGATTGCATGCGGCAGCGACATGGCTAAAGAACGGCCCCCAGCCGGGTACCCTGGTTGATTGCCCGTTTGGCATCGAGTTCCGCGGCCACGTCTGCCCCGCCGATAAGGTGCACCGGAGCACGGCTTCCGGCCTGCCCAGCCGGTCCCCCCTGCACGGAGAGTGCCGCTAGTTCTGCCAGCTCCGCCAGCAGCTCCCGCTGCGGATCCTGCCCGGTGCACACGATCACCGTGTCGACGGCGAGAATCTGCTTCGTGCCGTCGACGCTTAGGTGCAGGCCGTCGTCGTCAATTCGGTGATAGGTGACTGCGGGAATCATCAGCACGCCCTTGGCCTTGAGCTCCGTGCGGTGGATCCAGCCGGTTGTTTTACCCAGCCCCGCCCCGATCTTGCTGGCCTTGCGCTGCAGCAGGTAAACCGTACGGGCCGTGGTTGGCCGCAGGGCTGGCCGGATGCCACCACGCTCGGCATAGTCCGGATCGATCCCCCATTCACGGTAAAACTTATCCGGCACCATGGTGGCGCTGGCGCCGTCGGCCGTAATGTACTCCGCCAGGTCGAAGCCGATGCCGCCGGCACCCAGAATCGCGACCCTCGCCCCGACAAACTTCCCGTCCCGGACCACTTCCGGATAGGTCAACACACTGGGATGGTCCAGCCCCTCGATCTGCGGCATCCGCGGGGTGACCCCGGTGGCCAAAACGATTTCATCGAAGCCGCCCGCTGCCAGCTCGACGGCTCCGACTCGCGTGTTCAAACGGACCTGCACCCCGAGCAGCTGGAGCTGGCGGCCAAAGTAGCGGATGGTTTCATAAAACTCCTCCTTGCCGGGAATCTGCTTGGCAATGTTGAACTGGCCGCCCAGCTGGGCGTCCGCCTCAAACAGCGTCACCGAATGCCCGCGCCCTGCCGCCGTTACCGCAAAGCTCAGACCTGCCGGACCGGCGCCGACGACGGCTATCCGCTTGGCTGCCGACGTCGGCTCGATCACGATTTCCGTCTCGTGGCAGGCGCGGGGATTGACCAGGCAGGAGCTGGTCTTGCCAACGAAGGTGTGGTCCAGGCAGGCCTGGTTGCAGGCAATACAGGTATTGATTTCATCCGCGGCCCCACGGGAGGCCTTCAGGACAAAGGCCGGATCGGCCAGCAGCGGCCGGGCCATCGACACCATGTCCGCAAATCCGTTGGCCAGCAGCTCCTCGGCCACCTCTGGAGTATTGATCCGATTAGTGGTGATCAGCGGGATGGACACCGAGCCCATCAGCTTCTTGGTCACCCAGGCAAAACCGGCCCGGGGCACGGATGTGGCCACCGTGGGGATGCGTGCCTCATGCCAGCCGATTCCGGTATTAATAATGGTTGCCCCGGCGGTTTCCACCGCCTGCGCCAGCTGGATAACTTCTGCCAAAGTGGACCCGCCCTCCACCAGATCCAGCATGGACAGGCGGTAAATGATAATGAAATTCCGGCCCACCCGTTCGCGGGTGCGGCGCACGATTTCCAACGGGAACTGAATCCGATTTTCGTACGGACCGCCCCAGGCGTCTTGGCGTTCGTTGGTGCGCGAGACGATGAACTCATTGATCAGGTAGCCCTCAGAACCCATGATTTCCACGCCGTCATAACCGGCCTGCTGTGCCAGTCCTGCGGCGTCCACGAAGTCCTCGATGGTCTGTTCCACCTCCTGCGAACTAAGCGGACGCGGCACCAGCGGGCTGATCGGCGCCTGCACGGCACTCGGGGCCACCGGTTCCGGTTGCGCCGAATAACGTCCAAAATGCAGCAGTTGCAGCGCGATTCTGCCGCCATTGGCATGTACGGCAGCGGTGACAAGCCGGTGCTGCTCCGCCTCACCCTCGGTGCTCAGCTTCGCTCCGCCCGCAGCGGGGCGTCCCTGCTCATTGGGGGAAATGCCACCGGTGACCATCAAGGCGACACCGCCGCGGGCCCGCTCGGCATAAAACGCCGCCATCCGTTCAAAGCCGTGCGGCAGCTCCTCCAGACCCACGTGCATGGAGCCCATCAGCACCCGGTTCGGCAACGTCATGAAACCCAGATCCAGCGGCTTCATCAGATGAGGATAGTTCGTCACGGATGCAACTCCTTAAGGCAACTAGTTGCATAAAGGATACGGCAGGCCTGGACCGGGAGCCAGTGCGTGGTCAGCGGCCAGCGTGGCCGCTGAAGTTCCTGCAGGACGCGTTCTGCGCAAGAAATTCCCCACGCCCGTGTGCTGCGGAGAACAAACTGGAAAATCTAATACAAGACCGTGGCGAACGTCCCCACCTGCCGGAAACCCACGCGCTGGTAGGTGGCACGGGCCCGTAGATTGTAGTCGTTGACATAAAGGCTGGTCAGCGGCGCGTGCCGCAGTGCAAGGCGGACGACGGCGGCCATATAGCCGGCGCTGAGGCCATGTCCCCGGTAGTCGGGGTTGAGCCACACGCCCTGGATCTGGCTGGCTTCGGCGGAAATGGCCCCCAGGTCTGCTTTAAAAACAACCTCTCCGGCGTCGTTTACATGGCTTAGGGAGTGGCCCTGATCGATCAGCCCTGCAACGCGTCGACGGTAGTGCTCTTCGCCACCGACGAATGGCGAATAGCCCACTTCTTCTTCAAACATCGCCGCGGCCGCCGGAAGAATGGCGTCAAAATATTCCCCTCTGGTGCGGACCAGTCCCGGATGACCGGGCAGAATCGGGTCCGAGGCCATCACGAGGAGCGGCTGGTTGGCTCTGACGTCAACCGGCTTGACGCCGGCGGCCTCCAACTCAGCGAAAATGGTCAGGACGGCTTCGGCAGGTCCGAAGATTGACGCCGGCTTGCGCGCGGAGGTTGCGAGCCAGCGCCCGAAAGTCTGGGCGTGCAGAGCAGTCGCCTGGACGGGGATAACATTCGCGCCGACCCAGCAGGCGGCCGCCAGTGCGCCGTCGTCCTCAAAATACCCCAGCATCACCGTGCCCGAAGACGGCGGGACAGCAGTTCCTCCTGCCGCCAGCTGGGACGCCACAAAGACATTGGCTACCGGGTCGCGACCGGCCAGCTGGGCCAGGGCCGCCGTATCCTGGGGACCCAGGGGCCGCACCGGGCCGGCGCTGGGGGCACTACGAGACGCTAACCACGGGGCCACCCTTGAGCGAATCGTCGCCACTGGCGTCCTCCATCTGCTCCGCGATTTTCATGGCCTCTTCAATGAGTGTCTCAACAATCTGGTCCTCGGGAACAGTCTTGATGACCTTTCCCTTCACAAAAATCTGGCCCTTGCCGTTTCCGGAAGCAACACCAAGGTCAGCCTCACGGGCCTCGCCGGGGCCATTGACCACACAGCCCATCACCGCCACGCGCAACGGGATTTCCATGCCTTCCAGCCCGGCGGTCACCTGCTCGGCCAAGGTGTACACATCGACCTGGGCCCGGCCACAGGACGGGCAGGAAACGATTTCCAGTTTGCGGGGCCGCAGATTCAGGGACTGCAGAATCTGATTGCCCACCTTAATCTCCTCCACCGGCGGCGCGGAGAGGGATACCCGGATCGTATCGCCAATGCCCTTGGACAGCAGCGCCCCGAAGGCGGTGGCGGATTTGATGGTGCCCTGAAAAGCGGGCCCGGCCTCCGTCACGCCCAGGTGCAGCGGCCAATCACCGCGCTCGGCCAGCAGCTCATAGGCCCGCACCATGACTACCGGATCATTGTGCTTGACGGAGATCTTGAAGTCGTGGAAATCATGTTCCTCGAACAGGGATGCCTCCCACACCGCCGACTCCACCAGTGCCTCCGGCGTGGCCTTACCGTATTTTTCCATCAGGCGCGGGTCCAGTGAGCCGGCGTTGACGCCGATCCGGATGGATGTGCCATGGTCCTTGGCGGCCTGCGCGATCTCCTTAATCTGATCATCAAATTTGCGGATGTTTCCCGGATTCACCCGGACTGCCGCACAACCGGCGTCAATTGCCGCAAAAACGTACTTCGGCTGGAAGTGGATATCTGCGATAACCGGAATTTGGGATTTCCGTGCAATGATCGGCAACGCTTCGGCGTCGTCTGCGGACGGACACGCCACCCGGACAATGTCGCAGCCCGAGGCCGTGAGCTCGGCGATCTGCTGAAGCGTGGCGTTTATGTCCGTGGTCGGCGTTGTCGTCATGGACTGGACGCTGATCGGCGAATCCGAACCGACGCCGACTGAGCCAACCTTTATTTGCCGTGTTTTGCGTCGCGGGGCGAGTACGGGAGGAGGTGCTTCCGGCATTCCAAGACTGACCGAGGTCAAAATGTGCTCCTTGTGGTTCTGCGTGAACCTGTTGTCTCGCGGGCTTGCCGTGGCCGCGCAGACGTGACGCAACCTCGGTCAACTTCAATTATAGGCCTTCTGAACTGTTCACAGCCCTGGTTCCTGGTCACTGCACGTGGCTGCTCAGCTGTCCGAGAATGGGGCTCCAGGAGGTGGACTTCAACCCGGTAATGCAGCCGGCGATGTTGAAAGGATCCTCCGTCAATAGGCGGTTCAGGGCGTTTTTATCCTCGGTTTTGACGATCAACAACGCGCCGGTTCCGTCGCCAAAGGGACCCGAGGCCAGGATTCGTCCGTCGTCGACGAGAGAAGCCAGCCAGGCACGGTGCGCGGGACGGTGCTCATCGCGGATATCCGCGGTCTCCGGACTGTAGACATATTCCACTGCATAAATATTCATGCAGCTAGCCTAGCGGGAGGTGCCTTGGAGCATCGTCATCGCAGGCCCCAACGGGCTCAGGGACTCAGCAGGAGCCACTTGACCAGCACCGCGACAGCCGCGGCCCACAGCATGGAACTAAGGGTGCCGATGATGAACCTCTCACTGGCGGCCGGACTTTGTCGTAGTTCCGGATATCTGCCCAGTCCCTTGATTGCCACGACGTAGGCGATGGCCACCGGCTGGTCCGCGAGGACGGCGACGACGACGGCGGTCCGCTCCAGGAAGCCGATAACCAGTCCTCCGCGCAAAACACCAGGGGGCGGACGCTCCGGTGTAGCCACGGGTGGAACAGCCGTGCCGGTGGTCGACCCGGCCGGGGCCGGTGGTCCCTCCGCGTCCAGGACCTCCACCGCCCGGGCCAGTCGTAGCATCGCCGTGGTGAAAGGCCAGCCCGCGCCTGCCGCCACGAGGACGGTCAACACAGTCCACAGTCCCTGCATCACTTCCCTTTCGTCCGCTTCACGGCTACCCCGTTTCCGGCCCGTTCCGCACACGGCCCGTTCCGCACAGCCTAACGGTGGTATCCGACAGTGGCTTCGGTCCTACTGCCCGCCCGGGGATTCGCGGGGTACGGGCCCTGTGCCGGCGAGGCCCAACAGGGCCGCAGCCGCTACCCTCCCCTTTTGCTCTTCCTTCCAGCCGGAGCGCAGCACCGCCTTGCTGACCGCCTGTGGACTGATCCCCAGCCGCTGCGCGACGGCCGCCTGCCCTCCCCGCTCACCGGGCGTGAGCAGGTCTAGCACACGCCATTCGGCGTCGGTCCGGGCCCGGACGAGGCGGCCGATCAACACCAGGACGGCTTCGGCGCCCGCCGCCAAGTGTGCCGGTTCCAGCAGGCCGCAGCCCGGTTCGCGTTTTCCGGAGCTGGCCGAGGGTGAGCCGTATCTGACGGCGAGCGGGACTCTCTCTCCCGACTTTTTGGCCGCTTCCACGGCCGACCGGGCCGCGACAAAGGCCGATCCGCTGCCCTCCCGCGAGCTGGCCGGTAACGGCAGATCCACGGACCCCAGTCCTACACCCACGTACCAATGCCCGGAACGCAGCGCCCGCATGGCCACTTCGACGGCGGTCCCTGCGTCCGCCACGACGCCCTGTACCTCATCGCCTACCGACCGCTCAAAGGTCAGCGTCGTGCTGACGTCTCGCAGGGTCGACAAAAAGTCCGGGACCAGATCACGTCCCAGCCGGCTGGCCCGCTGATCCATAGTGAGGACAAACATAAAACAACTATATTACGTTGATCATTCCAAAACAACCAATTTACGGTGATGTCTATCGGGTTGCTTTGGGAGGTAAATGAGTGCGCCCCAGACCTTGGCACAACTTAAAACCGCCCGGATAAGGCAACCTCTTGTGGTTGATTGAGCAATATCAACCTGCAGCTGGCGCAGCCTCGCCGCGCAACGCCCGGCTCCGGCAGGGAGCATCACCCGAAGATGTTGATCGGCTTGACGATGTCCGCATACATCAGCAGTGCACCCATCACCAGTAGCAGGGATGCCACCACATAAGTCAGGGGCAACAGCTTGGCAATGTCGAAGGCGCCGGGATCTTTGCGGCCCAGGAGCTTGGCCGCCCGTCGCCTGGCACCTTCATACAGCGCGCCCGCAACATGCCCGCCGTCAAGTGGCAGCAGCGGAATCAGATTGAAGATACACAACGCCAGGTTAACGCCGGCCAGTAGACCGACCAGGGTGGCAATCCGGGCGCTCAGCGGCACCTGTTCCATCGCCGCGACCTCACCGGCAACCCTGCCGACGCCAACCATGGAAATGGGGCCGTTGGGATCGCGGGGCTCACTGCTGAAGGCGGCCTTGGCCACGCCCACCAGCCGCTGCGGCAGGTTCACCACGACGCCGGAAATCTTCACCAAGCTCTCGCCCACCGCGGGAAGTACCGCGCTAGCGGGCTGAGCCACCATGGCCGATGTTGGCCCCACTCCGATGAAGCCAACTTCCTGGGTGGCAGGCTGGCCCTTACTGTCAAGGACGACGGCGCCGCTGGCGTCGGTAACGGGTCGCGCCGTTAAAACCGGAGTGATGGTCATGGTGACATCCTGGCCGGCGCGCCGGACGGTCACCGGGACCTGCCGCCCGGCCGAAGCACGGATCCACGCGGTCATATCGGCCCACCCGGTCACGGCCTTGCCATCGAAAACCGTGATCACGTCACCGGGCTTGAGCCCGGCAGCGGCGGCCGGAGTCTTATTGCACGTGCTCTGATCCGCCGGTGCACTCTGGCCGTAGGCAACCTGGCAGGCGTTCACCTCGGCCAGCGTCGTCGTCGCCTGCGGCGTGCCGAAGCCCATCAGCAGCACTCCCGTGAGCACCACGCCAATGAGCAGATTCATGAAGGGGCCGCCGAGCATAATGATGATCTTTTTCCAGACCGGCAGCCTGTAGAACAAACGGTGTTCGTCCCCCGGGCCTACATCCTCGTGGGCAAGGCTGCGGGCCTCGGTGGCGAGCGTCTGAAACATTCCCGTGCTGGAGGGCCGGACGCTCCCGTCCGCGGCGTTCGGCGGATACATCCCGATCATGGCCACATAACCGCCGGCCGGAATGGCCTTGAAGCCGTACTCGGTTTCGCCCTTCTTCCTGGACCACAGCGTCGGGCCGAAGCCGATCATGTACTTCGTCACGCGCACTCTGAAGAGCTTCGCGGGCACCAGATGCCCCACTTCGTGCAGGGCAATGGACACGGCAACGCCCACGGCGACGAAAACGACGCCCAGGATAAATAGCACAACTGTCACAGTAATCTTTCCGTCTCGCTTAGCGGCTGATCAGAGCTAAACGCTCGGTGGTGCGGGCCCGTGCCCACTTCTCAGCATCCAGTACGGAATCGAGGGTGAGCTGTGGATTCGCTGAGTGCTCGCCGAGAACCCGCTCAATGGTCTCAACGATGTCCAGGAAACGGATTTTTCCCTGGTGAAACGCATGCACGGTCTGCTCGTTCGCGGCGTTGTAGACGGCGGGAAAGGTACTCCCCTGCTGCGCCGACGTCCGGGCCAGCTCAACGGCGGGGAAAGCCGTGGAATCCAGCGGTTCAAAGGTCCAGCTGGCCACCTTGGTCCAGTCGCACGCGGGTACGGCACCGGCCACCCGATCCGGCCATGCCAGCCCCAGCGCGATGGCCAGGCGCATATCCGGAGGGGAGCACTGCGCAAGGGTGGAGCCGTCCGTGAACTGCACCATGGAATGCACCACCGACTGCGGATGCACGACGACGTCGATCCGGTTCAGCGGGACATCGAACAGCAGGTGGGCTTCAATCAATTCGAGACCCTTGTTCACCAACGTAGCCGAGTTCGTGGTCACCATCGGACCCATCGACCACGTGGGATGCTGCAGAGCCTGCGCGGGAGTAACATCGGTCAGCTGTTCGCGGCTCATCGCCCGGAACGGCCCACCGGAGGCAGTGAGAATCAGCCGGTCGACTTCCGCGGCGCTGCCGGAGCGCAAACACTGCGCCAGCGCGGAGTGCTCCGAATCAACCGGCACCAGCTGCCCGGGTGCGGCTGCGTCCCTGACCAGCTGGCCGCCAACGATCAGGGATTCCTTGTTCGCAAGGGCCAGCAGGGCGCCGGATCTCAGCGCGGCCAACGTCGGGGCGAGACCGATGGACCCGGTAATGCCGTTAAGCACGACGACGGGGCCCGGCCCGGGTGCCGGCCAGCCGGCGATGGCGGTGGCGGCGTCGGGTCCGGTGACGATCTCCGGGCGGTAGCCGCGCACCCCCGCAGCGGCGGCGGCGTCGTCGATCATCTCCTGCAGTACGGAGGCATCACCGACCGCCGCGCCGACCGCCGCCGCACCGGTGAGCACTGCCTGCCTGGCCAGCAGCTGCAGATTAGCCCCGCCGGCGCTGAGCGCCAGAACCTCAAACCGCGGGCTGCCATCGTCGAGCCGGGCGCGGTCGATGACGTCCAGTGCCTGCGTGCCGATGGAGCCCGTCGAGCCCAGTAGAATGATCTGCCGCGGTCCGTTCTGCCCATCGTGTTCCCGGTATGTCTGCATGCTTCCAGTATCCCAGCAGAAACCGGTCCGGGCTGGCCGCCCGCGGGAGAAGTTGGGCCGCCGGCTGCTGGTCCGCCGATCAGTGCCAGGAAAGACGACGGCGACAGGACGGACGACGGCGGCATAGGCTGGGACTGACCGCTCGCCGTCGCCGTCTGCCCCGCAGGCGGAGGGGCGAACAAGGTCCTTCAGCACCAGACATCGGCGGAAGCAGGAATGACCCATGGAATTCAGGTACCTCGGCAACAGCGGTCTCAAGATCTCCGAAATCACCTACGGCAACTGGCTCACGCACGGCTCGCAAGTCGAAAACGATGTCGCCGGCCAATGCGTCCGCGCTGCGTTGGATGCCGGCATCAGCACCTTCGACACGGCGGACGTCTACGCCAACACGGCCGCGGAAACGGTTCTCGGTGAAGCACTGAAGGGCGAACGCCGCCAGTCCCTGGAAATCTTCACGAAAGTTTTTGGTCCCACCGGCCCCAAGGGGCACAATGACGTCGGCCTGTCCCGTAAGCACATTCTGGAATCAATCGATGGCTCGCTCCGTCGGCTGCAGACGGACTATGTTGACCTCTACCAGGCGCACCGCTACGACGTCGAAACCCCCTTGGAGGAGACCATGCAGGCCTATGCGGACGTGGTCCGCGCAGGAAAGGCGCTCTACATCGGCGTCAGCGAATGGACCGAGGAGCAGATTCGCGCCGGCCATGCGCTGGCCGAGGATCTGGGTGTGCAGCTGATCTCCAACCAGCCTCAGTACTCCATGCTCTGGCGTGTTATCGAGGAGAAGGTTGTCCCGGCCTCGGCGGAACTGGGCCTGTCCCAGATCGTCTGGTCCCCCATCGCCCAGGGCGTCCTGTCGGGCAAGTACCAGCCCGGGCAGCCCGCGCCGGAAGGCAGCCGCGCCACGGACAAGAAGGGCGGTGCGGACATGATCAAGCGCTGGATGTCCGACGACGTCCTCACCGGAGTGCACAAGCTCCAGCCCATTGCCGACCAGGCTGGCCTGACCATGGCGCAGCTGGCCATCGCGTGGGTGCTGCAGAACAAGAACGTTGCCTCCGCCATCATCGGGGCCTCCCGTCCGGAGCAGGTCGCGTCCAATGTGAAGGCCGCCGGCGTGAAACTCGACGCGGAGGTACTGGCCGGGATCGAGGACGCGATCGGCTCGCTGGCCGAACGCGACCCGGAAAAAACCAAGGACAGCTCACCAAGGTCACGCGAGGCCTAAGATGCAGGCCAGGAGTGGGGCTGCGGAGATGACGTGCACGCATTGGTACATCAGGTGGTGGAGGCGACCGCGAAGAGCCCGGCGATACCGAGCAAGTAGAGGGCCAGCACGACCAGGGAATCCATGCCCATCGCCAGCACTTTCTTTTTGGGCCGGAAAATGAGCCCGAGAACGTAGACCAGGGTCAGCAGGATTGCCAGCGCCGTGAGGTAAATGTCCGTGGCCTGGGCCTGCGGCAGCACAGGTTTTCCGGAAATAAGCACCGCCACCAGGAACAGCACCGGCAGGAAGGCGTTGCCACCGAAAATGTCGCTGAACGCCAGCTTGTAGTCTCCCTGCTTGACCGAGGTCAGCCCGGTTGAAATCTCCGGCAGAGAAGTGGCCAAAGCCAGGAACGTGGCTCCAAAGAGAACCCCGGACAGGCCGATGTGCACGGCGATCGCCTCGCCGCTGCGCTCCAGGACAACGCCGGCACCCAAGGTAGCCACCGCCGCGATGGCGAAGATCAGCACGGATTTTCCCGTACTGATGTGCTGGTTACGGCGGCTGGTTGCTTTCTTGGAGTGTCCCTTTGGTTTCTCCTGGCCGCCCGGTGCGTCTCCCTGCTGCTGCCAGGCGAGCGATTTTTGTGCCCGCTGGACCAGGACCAGGCCGGCAACCCAGATACCGGCGATGAGCACGGCAGCTGGGGTCAGTCGGAAAGCAATGAGGTTGTTGGGCATCTGGCTGCCGGCAATCACGACGCCGAGGACAGCGACGACTGTCACCGCCTCGATCACCAAAGCCAGCGAGGCTGCCTTATAGCTAAGCGGTTCGCTGCCCTTGGTGCCGAAGACATCAAGAATCACCAGCACCACTGTCTGGACGCCGATGCCGCCCAAGATGTTGCCGACAGCTACGCCGACGTTGTTGGACGCGGCAGCACTGACCGTGATAGCGAGCTCCGGCAGGTTGGTGGCAATCGCCAGCAGGATCAGTCCGCCCAGGGCCGCGCCGAGGTGGAGCCGGTCATCGAGCACATCCGTCTGTTTCGACAATTGACTGCCCGCCACCCAAATAACCGCCGCTCCGGCGACGAAAATCAAGATCAGGACCGCCAAGGGCAGTGATTCCATCCTCAGTAACCTTTCCCGCACCCCGAGGCCCCGCCGGACCTACTTGCATTTGCGCAATAGCCAGCCTACTTATCAAGTGAGTGCCGTGGCTAGTCCGGCAGGAAGGGTAACGGTGGGATCGGCTCAGCATGACGATGAGGTCGTTGTAGCGGAAGGGCGTGTGCCCGACTGCAAGTTTGAGAACCCGATAGAACCGCTGACAGATGCGCGGGAATAGCCAGATCGCAGACACGCATCCGTCCGCCAAAAGCTACTGCAGGCCGGCGCGCCGCAGGGTCTGGCGTGCATGCTTGAGGATGGGCCCGTCGATCATCTTGCCCTTGTAGGCAAAGACTCCCGATCCTGACGCGGCAGCGGCGGCGAGCAATTCCTGCGCGGACGCCACATCCTCCGCCGCCGGGGTATAGGCATCCCGGATGACGGCAACCTGGCCGGGATGGATACAGGCGGTAGAGCCGAACCCGGAGGCGACGGCGTCTCGTGCCTCAGCTGCCAGGCCCGCGAGATCGGGAATGTCCACGTAGACGGCATCGATTGCCGTTTTGCCGTATGCCCCGGCCGCCAGCAGGACACTTGACCGGGCGTGCACGGCCACGGCGCGGTAACCGCCGTCGTCCTTCCTGCTGGACGCGCCGCCCAGGGAGGCAACGAGGTCTTCCGCGCCCCACATCAGCGCGACTACGTTGGGAACCTGGGCGAGCCGGGGGGCCTCCAGCACGCCCAGGGCCGTTTCACACAGCGCGATAAGGTCGTACCCGACGAGTCCGGACAGCGCCCGGGCGTCCTCTGCCTTCGCCACCATGACGGTCCGGTACTGGGTCTGCCGCAGCGCCGCGAGGTCTGCATCCGCCTCCGGTGTACCCAGCGGGTTGACCCGCACAATGGTCCGGCCCGGGTCCTGTTGATTGTCGATCAGATGCCTACGCGCGGCCGGCTTATCCACGGGTGCGACGGCGTCTTCGAGATCAAGAATCACCGCATCTGCCCGATCCGCGGCCTTGTCATAGCGCTCCGGACGGTCAGCCGGGCAGAAGAGCAGGGCCGGGCCCATGGTGAAGGTCATGCGTCGGGCCCCTGGATCTTCGCTGCGGCGTGCCCTTCTGCGGTCCACATCAGGCAGCTGCGCTCCAGGGTTGCCACCACTACCCCGTTCTGGTTCCGGCCGGTGTGCGCCATGGTGACGATTCCCTGTCCCGGACGGGAGGCCGAGAGCCTTTTGGCGGTAATCACGGTCTGCGTATAGAGGGTGTCGCCGTGGTACATCGGGTGCGGAAAATTCACGTCCGTCAGTCCCAGCTGCGCCACGATGGTGCCTTGCGTCAGCTGAGTGACGGACTGGCCGACGACGGTGGCGAGGGTGAACATCGAATTCATCAGCCGCTGCCCGAACGGCTGGGTGGAACTCCACGCCGCATCCAGGTGCAGGGCCTGAGTATTCATGGTCATGGTGGTAAAGAGCACGTTGTCTGCTTCAGTGACCGTACGGCCGGGTTTGTGTGCGTAGCTCACCCCGACGTCCAGTTCATCGAAGTACAGTCCACGTTGCTCCACCACCCGCTGTCCACTCATACGTCATCCTCGTTATGGATTTCGATCTCCAGTTCCGCACCAGTGGCGGCAACAACCTCATCAACGGTCACCCCCGGCGCGATTTCCCGCAGCACCAGGCCGTCCTCCGTCACGTCGATCACGGCCAGATCTGTGATGATACGGTCCACGCATCCCTTGCCGGTCAGCGGCAGAGTGCAACGATGCACGATCTTCGGCTTACCGCTGCGGTCCGTATGTTCCATCATGATAATCAGCCGTTTCGCTCCGAAGACCAGATCCATGGCGCCGCCCATGCCCTTGACCATCTTGCCGGGGATCATCCAGTTGGCCAGATCGCCGTTTTCGGCGACCTCCATGGCGCCGAGGACTGCCACATCCACGTGGCCGCCCCGGACCATGCCGAAGGATGCCGCGGAATCGAAGAATGCCGCGCCTTTATTAACTGTCACGGTTTCCTTCCCGGCATTGATCAAATCCGGGTCGACGTTTTCCTCGCTGGGGTATGGTCCGGTGCCGAGGATCCCGTTTTCGGAGTGCAGCACCACCTCGACGTCGGCCGGGATGTAGTTGGGAATCAGGGTCGGCATGCCGATGCCAAGATTCACGTACTGGCCGTTCGTCAATTCTTTTGCCACGCGTGCCGCGAGTTCGTTGCGGGTCAAGGCCATCTCATACTCCGTTCGTTGCGGTCGAGGAGTCGGGGACCGAAACGGTGCGCTTCTCGATTCGCTTCTCGCTGTGCGGCGCGCCCGCGGGGACGTGGACCACTCGCTGGACGAAGATGCCCGGCACGTGGATGTGTTCCGGATCTAGCTGTCCCGGTTCCACTAGTTCCTCCACCTCGGCGATGGTGATCCTGCCGGCCATCGCGCAGAGCGGGTTGAAGTTCATGGCGGTGGCATGAAACACGAGGTTTCCGTGCCTGTCCCCCTTCAGCGCATGCACCAACGCAAAGTCCGGGGTGACTGATTCCTCAAGCACGTAGTCCGCACCGGCAAAGCTGCGCACCTCCTTAGGTTCGGAGGCAACGGCTACGTTGCCGCCGCCGTCGTACTTGCGCGGCAGGCCGCCTTCACTGACTTGCGTGCCGACGCCTGCGGTGGTGTAGAAAGCCGGGATACCTGCCCCGCCGGCGCGCAGCTTCTCCGCCAGCGTGCCCTGCGGAGTAAGCTCGACCTCCAGCTCGCCGGCCAGGAACTGCCGCGCAAACTCCTTATTTTCGCCAACATAGGACGATATGGTGCGCCGAATGCGGCCGTCCGACAGCAGGATACCCAGCCCCCAGTCGTCGACGCCGCAGTTGTTGCTGATGGTTTCCAGATCGGTGGTGCCCTGATCATGCAGCGCGGCGATCAGAGCCACCGGAATACCACACAGGCCGAACCCGCCGACGGCCAAGGAGGCACCGTCACGGATATCGGCCACGGCCTCCGCGGCGGTGTGGACGACTTTATCAATCATTCGTTGATCCTTTCCGTTGTACCGATCATAGGGGGTTGGCGAGTGCCCGACGGATGCCGGGCCACCGGGGGCTACAGACCGAGGTCGCGGGCAATCAGCATGAGTTGGACCTCGGTGGTGCCCTCGCCGACCTCCAGGATCTTGGAATCACGGTAGTGCCGGGACACCACAAATTCGTTGATGAACCCATAGCCCCCGAACACCTGCGTGGCGTCCCGCGCATTGTCCATCGCGGCCTCGCCTGCCACCATTTTGGCGATGGCAGCCTGGACCTTGAAGTCCTTACCCGCGAGCATCCGGGCCGCTGCGTCGTAGTAGGCCAGCCGGGCCGTGTGGGCGCGGGCCTGCATCCGGGCGATCTTGAAGGAGATGCCCTGGTATTTGCCGATGTTGTGGCCAAAGGCGCGGCGCTCCCGGGCGTAGCGGACGGATTCGTCCACGCAGCCCTGCGCGGCACCGGTAGCCAGAGCGGCAATCGCGATCCGTCCCTCATCCAGAATGCTCAGGAAGTTAGCAAAGCCGCGGCCCTGCGCACCGAGCAGGTTCGCCTCGGGGACGCGGACGTCCTGCAGGGTCAGCGGGTGAGTGTCCGAGGCGTTCCAGCCCACCTTGTTGTAGGCCTTCTCCGCCTTAAACCCTGGCGTGTCGGCCGGAACCAGAATGGTGGAGATTTCCTTTTTGACGGAGCCATCGCTGCGTTCTGAGGTCCCGGTAACGGCAGTGACCGTGATCAGTTTGGTGATGTCCGTTCCGGAATTGGTGATGAATTCCTTGTTGCCGTTGACCACCCACTGCCCGTCGTCCAGATGAGCATGCGTTTTAGTCCCCCCTGCATCGGAGCCGGCCTCCGGTTCGGTCAGCCCGAAGCCTGCGAGCGCCTTGCCGGAGGCCAGCATGGGCAGCCACTGCTGTTTCTGCTCCTCGTTGCCGAACCGATGGACCGGCATGGCGCCGAGGGAGACACCGGCCTCCAACGTGATCGCCACCGACTGGTCCACCCGCCCCAGCTGTTCCAAGGCGAGGGCGAGCGCAAAGTAGTCTCCGCCCTGGCCGCCGAACTCCTCCGGGAAGGGCAGTCCGAACAACCCCATGTCAGCCATCTGGGAGACTACTTCGTAGGGGAAGCTGTGCTGCTGGTCATGCTTGGCAGAAACCGGAGCCACCACGGTGTCCGCGAAGTCGCGTACCATGTCGCTGAGATCCTGGTAATCCTCACTGAGTTCAAAATCAGGCATTGCTGGAAGCTCCTTTTGGGTCTGTCTTTGCTGTCTCTGCTGTCTTTGCCGGATCTGCTGTCTCCCCCGGATGGATCGTTGCCACGATCTGATCTGCCCTGACCAGGTCCCCGGTCTTGACGCTGATGTGGACGGTGCCGTCGACGGAGGCCGTCAATTGGTGCTCCATCTTCATTGCCTCCACGGCCAGCAGCGTCTGTCCGGCTTCCACCGCATCCCCGTTATTGACGTTGACGGCGACGACGGTCCCGGGCATGGGCGAGCGCACTTGAGGATCCGCTGCACTGCCCTCCCTGGGCATCCCCGCACGGATCCGGGCCGTGACCGCCTCACGGTCCAGCACGCGCAGGGAACAGGACCAGCCACCCTCGAAGAACTGGTAGCCGGTACCCGCACCTGTGGCGGCCAGCCGATACCGGTGAACCTCTCCATCCACGGTCACTTGCGCCGTCGGGATCCCGGAAGCTGCCGACGCTGCTGTCCCCGCTGACGCTGTCCCCATCGGCGCTGCCGGCTGCAAGGTCGCCTGCCGGATTGGTCCGCCATTGAGCTGAACCCGGGCAGCAAAACCATAGCCCCGGCCGGTGACAGTCACCAACGCGTAGGGACCCGGACCTGCCAGCACCACCCGCCACGGGGCATCCTCGCCCAGCCGCCACCCGTCGTGCAACCCCCACGGTGAGAGCCGGGGATGTGAATAGTCCGGTGTTTGGCGATAAAGCAGGGCCGCCGCAATGTACTCCGGATCGGAGGCCTTGCGAAAATCGAGCCCGGGCAGCTTGCGTTCGATCAGTGTGGTGTCCAGCCTGCCCGCGCGGACGTCGTCGTCGTTGATCAGCAGCCGCAGGTATTCGATGTTCGTCTCCACGCCGAGAACCACATACTCGCTCAGCGCCCGATCCAGACGGTCGAGCGCGGTGGCCCGGTCTTCGCCCCAGGCGATCACTTTCGCAATCATCGGGTCGTAGTTGGGGGAAATCTCCAGTCCGCGGATCAGCGCGCTGTCTACCCTGATGCCCGGCTGCCCGGTGATGGACTCATCCAGTTCCAGCACGGTGCCAATGGAGGGCATAAAACCGCGCTCGGGGCTCTCCGCGTAAACCCGCGCCTCCACCGCATGGCCGGATAGTTCGACGTCGGCCTGTGCCAACGTGAGCGGCTCCCCGGCCGCGATGCGCACCTGCCATTGAACCAAATCCACTCCGGTAATCATCTCCGTCACCGGGTGTTCCACCTGGAGGCGGGTGTTCATTTCCATGAAAAAGAACTCACCGGGCGCGTCGTCGGAGACCAGGAACTCGACGGTGCCGGCGCCGGTGTAAGCAACGGACCGGGCCGCGTTGCACGCGGCCTCGCCGAGCCGCGCCCGGATGGCGGCGCCGTCGTGCTGGGATTTCAGCAACGGTGAGGGCGCCTCCTCGACAACTTTCTGGTGCCGGCGCTGCAGGGAGCACTCGCGCTCACCCAAATGGATCACAGTGCCAAAGTTGTCCGCCAGTACTTGAACTTCAATGTGCCGCGGCGAGGAAATGAGACGTTCCAGGAACAGCGTGTCGTCACCGAAGGCGGACGCCGCAACACGGCGCGCCGTTGCCAGCGTGGCCGGCAGTTCCTCGGCGCGTTCCACCACATGCATGCCCTTCCCTCCACCGCCCGCGGACGGCTTGATCAGCAGCGGATAGCCTACATTCACGGCTGCCGCGATCAGCTGCTCATCACTGAGGCCAGGCTCGGCGATACCGGGCACCACCGGAACGCCTGCCTGAACCACATGGTTCTTCGAGCGGATCTTGTCCCCCATGACGTTCAAGGCTTCCACGCCGGGGCCTATGAAGACGATGCCCGCCGCTTCCAGGGCCTGCGCGAAGGCCAGGTTTTCGCTCAGGAACCCGTAGCCGGGATGCACGGCCTGCGCCCCCGTTTCCCGGCAGGCGGCAATGATCGCGTCACTATTGAGGTAGCTTTCACTCGCGGCGGCTGGTCCGATGCAGATGGCCAGATCGGCGTCGAGCACGTGCCGGGCGCCGGCGTCGGCCTCGCTGTAGACCGCCACGGAGCGGATGCCCATGCGGCGCAGGGTGCGGATCACGCGGCTGGCGATCTCGCCACGGTTCGCGACCAGGACGGTGGTGAACAGGGGTGGGCCCAAGGCCGGCATGCCGGCGAGGTTACTGCCGGCGGCCGGCGGGGCAGGTACGTTCAGGTTGGTCATATGCTCACATCCGAAAGAGGCCGAAGGAGGTTTCGGGCAGCGGTGCCCTGGAACAGACGTCCAGTGCCAGTCCCAGCACCCGGCGCGTATCCGCCGGATCTATCACGCCGTCGTCCCACAACCGTGCGCTGGAGTAGTACGGACTGCCCTGTTCCTCGTACTGGGCTTTGATCGGCGCCTTGAACTCCTCCTCCTCTGCGGCGGTCCATTCACCCCCGCGTCCCTCGATCTGCTCACGCTTCACCGTGGCCAACACGCCCGAGGCCTGATTGCCGCCCATCACCGAAATCCGGCTGGCCGGCCACATCCACAGGAAACGCGGCGAATAGGCCCGCCCGCACATCGAGTAATTGCCTGCACCGAAGGAACCGCCGACGACGACGGTCAGCTTGGGCACGCGGGCGGTGGCGACGGCGGTGACCATCTTGGCCCCGTTTTTGGCAATGCCGCCGCGCTCATAGTCCTTACCGACCATGAAGCCGGAGAGGTTCTGCAGAAAAATCAGCGGAATCCCGCGCTGATCGCATAGTTCGATGAAGTGCGCACCTTTGAGTGCTGATTCGCTGAACAGCACTCCGTTATTGGCCACGATCCCTACGGGGTGGCCATGCAACCGCGCGAATCCGGTGACCAGCGTGGTGCCATAGTTCATCTTGAATTCGTGGAATCGACTGCCGTCCACCAACCGGGCAATGATTTCCCGGGCATCGTAGGGGGTGTTGAGATCCGTCGGGACGGCGCCGTAAAGCTCCGCCGGATCCGCCTCCGGCTCAATGCTGGTTTCGATGTCCCACGCGGGCGCCGCCGGTTTGGCCAAGGTGGCCACAATGTCCCGGACGATCTGCAGCGCGTGACGGTCGTTGTCCGCCAAGTGGTCGGTAACGCCGGAAATCCGCGAATGCACGTCCCCGCCGCCGAGCTCCTCTGCGGTGACAATCTCCCCGATGGCGGCCTTCACCAGCGGCGGTCCGCCCAGGAAGATGGTCCCCTGGTTCCGCACTATCACCGTCTCGTCGCTCATTGCCGGTACATACGCGCCCCCAGCGGTGCACGATCCCAAGACCGCGGCGATCTGCGGAATTTTGGCGGCTGACATCTTGGCCTGATTGAAAAAGATCCGGCCGAAGTGCTCCTTGTCCGGGAAAACCTCATCCTGCTTTGGCAGGAAAGCGCCGCCGGAATCCACCAGATAGATGCACGGCAGCCTGTTCTCCAGTGCTATTTCCTGCGCCCGCAGGTGCTTTTTCACCGTCATCGGGTAGTACGTGCCGCCCTTGACCGTGGCGTCGTTGGAAATCACCAGAACCTGGCGAGAGTGCACCAGGCCGATGCCGGCAATCACACCGGCTCCCGGAGAAGCACCACCGTACATGCCGGCAGCTGCCAGGGGTGCGATCTCCAGGAAGGGGCTCCCTTCGTCCAGCAGCTGGTCTACGCGGTCCCGCGGCAGCAGTTTTCCTCGGGCCAGATGCCGCTCCCGCGAACGCTCCGGGCCGCCGAGGGCGGTCACCGTAAGCCGCTCGCGGAGCTCGGCGGCAAGTGCCCGTTGGGCTGCATCGTTGGCCCTGAAGGCGGTGCTGCCCGCATCCACCCGGCTTTCAATCGTCTCCATCGACAACTTCCTATTTCAACAATCAGTTAGTACCGATTAACTGAATTTAGGTTAGTCTGGATTAACCGTGATGTCCACCACAGGAGACCGATGAGCAGGGAAACACCCGCCCCGGGGCCGGCCCAGACTGGCGCTATGCAGGCAGGAGCCGTACAGGCAGGAGCCTTACAGAGCGGCGCCGCACAGAAGCAGACAGTGCCGTCGCTAACATTGCGCGGACGCGCCAAGGCCAGCCGGCGGCAGCTGATGCTCACTGCCGCTGCGGAGCTGTTTGCGCAGCACGGCTTCTCCCGCGTCTCCATTGAAGACCTCGGCGCCGCCGCGGGCGTGAGTGGCCCGGCTGTTTACCGTCATTTCAGCGGTAAACAGGCCGTTCTTGGCGCCCTGCTGGTGGGCGTCAGCGACGATCTGCTCCAGGGCGGGAGCGCCGTCGTTGCTCAGGCCGCTGACGGTCAGGCGGCCCTTTGCGGGCTGATCCGCTTCCATGTGGACTTCGCCCTTGCTAATCGCGACGTCATCCGCGTGCAGGACCGGGATCTGGACAGCCTCGCCGCCGACGACAAGGCCGCCGTCCGCACCCTCCAGCGCAGCTACATAGATGTCTGGGTAAAACTGCTCGGACGCCTCCAGCCCGGAACGGCAACAGCCATTCTGCGGCTGAAGGTGCAGGCGACGTTTGGCCTGATCAACTCCACTCCGCACAGCGCCCGGAGCCAGCATGGCGGTGTCTGCGGCGAAACGGCGCGCCCGGTTCTGGAGGCGATGGCCCTGGCCGGCCTGCTGGCCCGCGCCTGACACGCCGACATCGGCCGCCTTCCCACCATCGGCCCGCCTTCCCAGCCACGCCAGCGCGTTCAAAGCCCCAGCCAGCGCCCCCAAAGGTCACTAAGTGCCGTTATGAGCCGCTTTTGACGGCACTTAGCGACCTTTCGCCGCAGCGTCAGATCATGGTGAGAACCATGCCGGGTTCCGACAGGATAGCGCCAATATCGGCCAGGAACCGTGAACCCTGCTCGCCGTCCACCAGCCGGTGGTCGAAGGAAAGGCTCAGGGTCATCACCTCACGCAGGGCGATCCCGCCGTTGAACTCCCACGGCTGGCGGCGCACCGCACCCATGGCCAAAATGGCGGCCTCCCCCGGGTTGAGGATCGGTGTCCCAGCGTCAATGCCGAAAACACCGATGTTCGTGATCGAAATGGTGCCTCCGCTCAGTGCCGCAGGCGTGGTTTTCCCGGCCCGCGCCGTGTCCGTCAGCTCCGTCAGCGCGGTGGACAGCTCCATCAGGCTCAGGCCTTGGGCATCCTTGATATTGGGTACCATGAGTCCGCGCGGAGTAGCGGCGGCGATGCCGAGGTTGACGTAATTCATGGTGACAATTTCAGCTGCTGCCTCATCCCACCGCGAGTTCACCGATGGCTGCCGCGCCGCTGCAATGCAGAGCGCCTTGGCCACGAGTGTCAGCGGGGTGAGCTTATATCCGGCAAAAGCCCGGGCAGCCTTGAGCTTTGCCAGCAGTTCCATGGTCGGAGTGACGTCGATGGTCAGGAATTCGCTCACGTGCGGAGCGGTGAACGCACTGGCAACCATCGCCGCGGCGGTATGTTTCCGGACCCCCTTGATGGGGGTGCGGGTTTCACGCCCGGCACCCGCTGGCATAGGGAGATCGGTTGCCCTTTCCGCTGCAAGACCAAGGCCGTCGGCGGCCGCGGCAGGATCCGCAGCGGCCAGCACGTCCTCGCGGACAATGAGCCCCCCGCGACCCGTTCCAGCAACGGCTGCCAGTTTCACCCCGAGATCCTTCGCCAGTTTGCGCACCGGAGGCGTTGAGCGCGGACGCTCTCCGGCGACGGCTGCGGCCGCGGCCGCAGGTGCAGGTGCAGGTGCAGATGCAGGTACAGATGCAGTAGTTTGAGCTGGTGCGTCGTTGGAACTCCCCGCACCCGCGGACGGTACTGATCGATCACCGGACGAAATCGTACGACGGCGGCGCACCGGCCGGCCGCCCTTTTCCACTTCTGCGCCGTACCCGACGAGGGTGGGGATCCGCTTTGCGTCCGTGGTTTCCACGAGCTCGGCAGAATTCGCTTGGCCGACCGCCGCCGATCCTCCGCCGCCGGCGGCACCGACGCTGCCGCCGTCATCGAGGCCCGGCAACTCAAAGGAGACGATCGGGGACCCGACCTCCACCACGGTGCCGGGCTGCTCGTGCAGTTTCGCGATCACTCCGGCATACGGCGAAGGCAGCTCCACCACGGCTTTGGCGGTCTCCACCTCGGCAATCACCTGGTTCAGCGCGACGGTATCCCCCACCGCAACCTTCCATGCCACAATCTCGGATTCCGTCAGGCCTTCGCCCAGATCCGGAAGCCTGAATTCCTTGATCATCCTCACCCTTCCAGTCCGCTCAGCGAGTTCGGCCGGCCCAGCGCGCGATCCACGCCGTCCAGAATCCGGTCCAGGTCCGGCAGATGATGCTTCTCCAACTTCGACGCCGGGTACGGGATATCAAAGCCCGTGACGCGCACCGGCGCTGCCTCAAGGTAGGAGAAGCAGCGCTCCGTGATGCTGGCCGCGATCTCCGCCCCCAAACCGCCGGACTGCGCGGCTTCGTGCGTAATCACCAGACGGCCGGTCCGGCGAACCGAGGCCTCCAGCGGGGCGAAGTCAAGGGGTGCCAGCGAGCGCAGATCAATTACCTCGATGGAGATCCCTTCATCCGCTGCGGCCATGGCGGCCTCCCGTGCGGTCTGCACCAGCGGCCCATAGGTCACCAGCGTGACATCCGTTCCCGGCACCACCACCTGAGCACTTTCCATCGAGGGCATCTGTGCCAGGTCCTGATTCTCGTTGACTTCGCCCTTGGTGTGGTACCGCCGCTTCGGTTCGAAGTACAGCACCGGGTCGTCGCACGCAATGGCCTGGCGGATCATCGAATAGGCGTCCTGCGGGTTGGACACACTGATGACCCGCAGCCCCGAGGTGTGGGTGAAGTACGCCTCCGGGGATTCGGAGTGGTGCTCCGGGGAGCCGATACCTCCACCGAACGGGACCCGGATGGTGATCGGCATCTTGACCTTGCCCTGCGTGCGGTAATGCAGCTTGGCGACCTGCGCCACGATCTGGTCAAAGGCCGGGTAGATAAAACCGTCAAACTGAATTTCGCAGACCGGTCGGTAGCCGCGGTAGGCAAGGCCGACGGCGGTACCCAGAATGGCAGATTCGGCAAGGGGCGTATCGACGACCCGTCGGGCGCCGAAATCTTTTTGCAGCCCATCGGTAATGCGGAACACTCCGCCGAGTTTGCCGATGTCCTCGCCCATCAGCAGGACCTTCGGGTCGTCATCCATCGCCTTGCGCAGACCGGCATTGATGGCACGGCTAAATGTCATGGTGGACATCAGTTGCTCCCTTCCGCATCGGCAAGAGTGTCCAGATAGCGGGAATAGTGATCCCGCTGGCGCTCCAGCCAGGAGTTTGGCGTGCTGTAAACATTGTCGAAAACGTCCATCGGTTCCGGTTCCGGCAGGCCAATGCAGCCGGCCCGCATTTCCTTGGCAACCGCGTCGGCCGTGGCGGCGACGGCGGCCTGCAATTCCGGTGTGAATAGGCCTGCGTGCGTCAACAGCGCCTCCAGCCGGGTGATGGGATCTTTGGCCGCCCAATCCTCCAGCTCATTGGCGTCCCGGTAACGGGTCGGATCATCCGCCGTCGTGTGTGGGCCCATCCGGTAGGTGACCGCCTCGATGAAGGTCGGCCCGCCACCGGTCCGGGCGCGGTTCAGGGCAATCCGGGTGGCTGCCAGGACCGCAAGCACATCATTGCCGTCAACCCGCAGCGACGGAATGCCGAAGCCCGGGGCGCGGTCCGCGATCGGAACGTGGCTTTGCAGTCCGACGGGTTCGGAAATGGCCCAGTGGTTGTTCTGACAGAAGAAGACCACCGGTACCTGGAAACTGGCCGCAAAAACAAGCGCCTCATTGACATCTCCCTGGCTCACAGCGCCGTCACCGAAGTAGGTGATCGCGGCGCAGTCCGCGCCGTCGTTCTGGATTCCCAGCGCGTAACCGGTGGCGTGCAGCGTCTGGGCACCGATGATGATTTGCGGCGTCGCCATGTTGATCTCAAATGGATCCCAGCCGGAGGAGACATTTCCGCGCCACACGCGCAGCAGGTCCGTCAGGTCCACGCCCCGGCAGTACGCAACGCCGTTCTCGCGGTAGCTGGAAAAGACAAAGTCATCTCTGCGCAGGGCACGCCCGGAGCCGATCTGTGCAGCTTCCTGACCGAGCAGCGGAGGCCACAGCGCCAGTTCGCCCTGACGCTGGAGGTGCGTAGCCTCGGTATCGATCCTGCGGATGACCACCATGTCCTCATAGAGTGCACCAAGACGGTCGGCGTCAATGTCCTCCAGCCAGCGGTCAAAATCCGGGTGGCTGACCCGGGCTCCCGTTGCGGTGACGAGCTGGATCATGTCCGGCTCCGCAAAGCCCGCGGTCGGGGCTGTTTTGTCCTTCAACACAGTTACACACAACCTTTATCTGTTGTCCTGACAGACCCGGGAAATTGTGGTCCCCGGCCGGTCCCAGTCTGCGGTTTGTGGCCGCGCGGCTGCATCCAGGCTCCCTTGCCCGTATGTAGTGTGACCCTACTCACAGGAGTCGGAAGGTTCAACCGGGAGCCGTGAAACTGAGCAAAATGCACCATTTTGCTCCCCTTCTCCGTGCTATTGTTGCGCACTATGCAAACCCCCGATGGTACCGACCTGCGGCTCCTGCTGGAACTGGCCAAAGACCCGCGGCGCACCGTGGTGGCGCTGGCACAGAAGCTGGGGCTCTCGCGCAATACCGTCCAGGCGCGGATGGCGGCATTGGAGTCGCGGAACGTCTTTCTCTCCTTCGAGCGGCGGATCAATCCCGTCCCTCTGGGTTACCCCCTGCTGGCCTTCATCTCCATCCATGTCCAGCAGCACAAGCTTGGCGTGCTGACCAATTCGCTGGCACAGATTCCCGAGGTGGTTGAGGCCTTCGGGCTCACCGGCGCCGCCGACTTGTTGGTCCGGGTGGTCTGCACGGACGCCGAAGACCTCTTTCGGATCAATGGCAAAATTCAGGCCTGCGACGGCGTTGAAAGGACTGATACGTCGCTGGCCATGGGTGAGTTGATCCCCTTCCGGCTCAATCCGCTGCTGCAGCGCGGGCCCCGCCCCGCCGGGTAAGGCCCAGCGGGCAAAGGCAGCCGTCGGGATCCACACGGCTGGCGTGCAGAAGAATTCCAGAGTGAGCGCCAATCCATTACCGTCAGGGCAGCGAACTATGGGTGCACGTTCCGCTTGGAACTGTCGACACCCCCGGGAACCGCCGTGCTGCGGATCCCGCTACGGAAGGTTTTTCCTCATGCGTACTTCACCCAACAGGCTGATTGCCACGATCTTCGGTGCCGTCTACCTTCTGGTGGGTATCCTCGGATTCTTCGTCACATCCGGAGTCGGTTTCTTCGCCACCGAGGGTCAGAATCTCATCATCTTCGCCGTCAATCCCCTGCACAACATCATCCACCTCGCGATCGGCGCAGCGCTGCTGATCGCCGGCCTGACATCCATCCCCTCTGCCAAGGGCGTGAACACCACCGTGGGTGCGGTCTACCTGCTCGTTGGTATCGTAGGCCTGTTCCTGCTCGGCAGTTCGCTGAACATCATCGCCCTCAACGGTGCGGACAACGTCCTGCACCTGGCCAGCGCCGTTCTGCTGCTGGGCGTCGGGCTCTCGCAGGACAAGTCCGTAGCGCGCCGCTCCACTGCCGCGCAGACTGTATAACCATGTCCGCCGCTACTGCGCACCGTGAGCTTTCCGGAAATGTTGCCGGCGCCGGTTCCTCCGGCACGGCCGCTTTGCTCCCGGAAGCGGTCCGGCTCTTCACCGGTTTCGCGGGTATCGGCGCGGCGGCGGTCATCTTTGGGCTGAGCTCCAACCTCGTTGCCGCCGCCGTCCAGGAAGCCGGGTCAACGGCAGCGCAGTCCGGGAGTACGACGGCGGCTGCTGCCCTTGGGGTTGCGGCTGCGGTTGTTGTTGGCGCTTGGGCTCTTTGCCTGCTGCTGTGGTCCATCGGGTCATTGCGCCGGGGCGCCCCCGTCTGGCCGCTGCTGACCGGCAGGCTGTTGCCGGCAGCGGTGGCCCTCCAACTGGGAGCAATTATTTACGGCCTGTGGCAGTTGCCGGCAGCTAACCGGACGTTCGACCGCAGCTCCGCGTGCGCCGTCGTACTGGAGCTGGCAATTCTGGGCTCCGTCGGCTGGCTGCGCCGCAGAGGCGGACCGGACCAGCCGACGGCTGCGGCGCCTTCGGAGCCTGCTCAGCTCAAGGCTCCACCGGCCGGACGACTGCTGGCGGCGATGTTCGCCGCCGCCGTGCTTGTCGCGGCCGTGGCAACACCGGGCCTGGCCGCCACCACCGCCGGGCTGCATGCAGTCCCGCACGGAGAACACGGCGCCCACAGCCCTTCGGTTCCCGCACTCCAAAACCCGGCCGGGCATCACCACTGACTTCCCGCGGGCGGAACAGGCTTGCTGACCGCTGCGCCCAATGACAGATGCGTTCGATCAGAATTGCGTTCAGGGTGAATTGCGCCCGCTAACGAGCAGAAGGGCAGGACCTGCACGGAGATCCGCGCTGGCCCTGCCCTTCTGCTAGTCGACGGAGGCCATCAGCTCAACCACGCGATCCAGGAAGGCATCCACCTGGCTCTCCTCATATCCGCTCACGCCCTTCGCCGGAGCGAACACCGCCCGCCGGACGAGGTCAACGCTCATCGACTTGTCCGCTTCAAAGTAGGCGAGCAAATCATGGCATAGCAGGTCCACCTCGGCTACGTTGTAGCTGCAGGCCTTCTTGCCCTTTGGCCGGCGGAACCGCTCGCCGTCGCCGCGGTGCAGGCGCGCCCGCAGCACCGAGGACATACGGCCGATCTGCAGCAGCCACGCTTCTTCGCCCTGGCTGCTGACCAGCTCGTCCCGCTCCCGCTGGGCAAAAACGTCCTCCAAACGATCCAGGGCGGCGTCAACAGCCAGCGCCTCGTAGCCACCCCTGACCGGATCGAACGACACGGACCGCACGTCTCGGCTGGTCAAGGCCTTTTGCTCTGCGTCCTGTGAGGTGTAATAGGCACGTGCCCGGCGCAGGAACACGTCAACCTGCTTGGTGCTATAGCCGAGCTCGCTGCGACCCACACGAACAAAAGAAGTGCTTGTCCGCTGCTGATTGTCCACGGTCACAGTCATTCCTTTTGTCAGTCGTTCGATTCAGTCACCGGTGAAGTCCGTGTCCGCGGCGCGGCAGGCTCCACACTAATCTCTGCGGATATTCTACCGGGGAATCTTACCGGCCCGGCAATTTTATCGGCCCAGCAAAGTGAAGACGAGGAACGCCGCCGGAGCCGCGAAAAGGATCGAATCCAGCCGGTCCATGACGCCGCCATGTCCGGGAAGAATACTGCTCATATCCTTCACCCCCAGTTCGCGTTTGATCATGGATTCGGCGAAATCACCTGCAGTTGCGGCGGCCACCATGGCTAAGGCCAGAACCAACCCTACCCACCACGGCGCGTTGAGAAGGAAGACGGTCGCCGGGACGGCCAGCACAATGGCACCGCCGGCCGAACCGGCAAAGCCCTCCCAGGATTTCTTCGGACTGATTTTCGGTGCCATCGGGTGCTTACCGAACAACGCCCCCACCAGATAACCGAAGGTATCGTTCGCCACCACCAGCATGAGCATGATCGCCACCTGCAGCGCACCGGTCCGCGGCTGCGACAGGTCCCAGGTGATGCCCGTCGTCGGCCCGTCCGCGCCGCGCAGCAGCAGAAAGACGAAACTGATGAAAAACGGAATCCAGGTCAGCGCAAAAACGCCGGCAAAAACACTCTGGATGGCGCCCTCCGCAGGGTCCAGACAGCGCCAGATGAGCACCGCCGTTGCGCTGGCTACCAGGGCAAACAACAGCCCTTCCGCGCCGGAGAAATAGGCCGACGCGGGCATGGCAACGGTGCCAATCATTACCGGCGCAACGGGTACGGCGATACCGCGCTGCAGCAGGGCGCGGCTAAATTCCCAGACACCAAAGCCGGCAAAGACTGTCACGATGACGACGAAAGCCACCGGGTAAATCAGCAGCCCTCCCAGCACGACGACGAGCATGGTCAGACCGACGGCGACGGCTGCCGGCAGGTCCCGGCCCGCGGACGGCCTCCGCTTCGCAGCCTTCTCCGTCTCGGGCCCGAGCGGTAACGCGCCGGCAGCCGGGACGGCCGGTTCAAATCCATGGGTTCCGACGGCAGCATTACTGGCAAGGGCATCGTTAACCCGGGCCTCCGGCAGCTGCCCGCGAAGCGGAACGGCGGACGCCTCGGGTGGCAGCGGCACAATCGGTGACGCAGCCGTGGGAACCTTCGGCACGCCGTCAGCTGAACGGCCGGCGGATTTACCCGCCGGTCTGCTGTCCCGGAAGCGCTCGGCGTTTCGCAAGGAACGCCGGGAGGGAAAGCTAGATTCCGGGCCGGCAGCTCCTGGTCCTGAAGATCCGGCCGAGCCGGAGCCGGGTCCCGGAGGCGGTAAATCGCTCATTAGACCTCGAGGAGCTCCGCTTCTTTTCGCTTAAGCAGGTCGTCGATATTGTCCGTGTGGGCTTTGGTCAGGGCGTCCAATTCCTTTTCGGCACGGGAACCCTCGTCTTCGCCTGCATCGCCATCCTTGACGATCCTATCCAGGCCTTCCTTGGCCTTCCGGCGGATATTGCGGATCGACACTTTGGCGTCCTCGCCCTTGCTGCGGACAATCTTCACGTACTCGCGGCGGCGCTCCTGGGTCAGCTCCGGCATCACAATGCGGATCACATTGCCGTCGTTAGACGGGTTGGCGCCTACGTCGGAGTTGCTTAGCGCGCGCTCGATGGCGCTCAGCGATGTCTTATCAAAGGGAGTGATCAGCAGCGTGCGGGCCTCAGGCACGGCAAAGGACGCCAGCTGCTGCAACGGCGTCGGCGACCCGTAATACTCCACGAGGACCTTCGAGAACAGGCCTGGATTTGCCCGCCCCGTGCGGATCGAAGCGAAATCCTCCTTCGCCACCTCAACAGCCTTGTCCATCTTTTCTTCGGCCTCCAGCAAGGTTTCGTCGATCACAGTCTCTCCCTCGAAAAAATTGATGCTTTAGCGCGGGCGTTAGCCTTTCCGGTTCCCCGGAACCGCGCTTCGCCCGCCGATGTCCTGACTTCATCCTAGCGTGGAGCCAGCAAGGACCTCGTTCAGGGTGTGACCAGCGTACCCAGCTCTTCGCCCAGGATGGCCCGGGCAACGTTGCCTTCGCCCTCCATACCGAAAACAAGCATGGTGACGTTGTTGTCCTTGCACAGGCTCAGCGCCGTCTGATCCATCACCCGCAAATCCCGCTGGATGGCCTCGTCGTAAGTCAGCCTGTCCAGTTTGTGCGCCAATGGATCCTTTTTCGGATCGGCTGTATAGACGCCGTCAACACCGTTCTTAGCCATCAGCACCAAGTCGGCATGCACCTCCAGCGCACGCTGGGCGGCCACCGTGTCCGTGGAAAAGTACGGCAGTCCCGCACCCGCGCCGAAAATTACTACCCGCCCCTTCTCCAGGTGGCGGATGGCGCGGCGGGGAATGTAAGCCTCGGCTACCTGTCCCATGCTGATGGCGCTCTGCACCCGCGTTTCCACCCCGGCCTGCTCCAGGAAGTCCTGCAGTGCCAGGCAATTCATCACCGTGCCGAGCATCCCCATATAGTCCGCACGCGACCGGTCCATACCGCTTTGCGCCAGTTCAGCACCGCGGAAGAAATTGCCGCCGCCAACAACTATGGCCACTTCTACGGTGCCGTTGGTGCTGGCAATCTGTTCGGCGATACCGCGAACAGTGTCCGGGTCAACGCCCAGCTTGCCGCCCCCGAAGACTTCACCGGAGAGCTTCAGGAGCACGCGGCGGCGCGGCTCAGCGTGCCCGCCCAGCGGCTCCCGGCGGGTAGCAGGCACGGGTGTCGAACCGGCAGTGGAAACTAGATTATCGATGCTCATATCGCCTTCCATTTGGCGCTGGCGCCTTTGACATTATGCCTTGATGTCTTGCGTCCCGAAGTCCGGTCTGATCCGATGGGCTTCTAAGATTTTAGCTTCCTCATGCCAAGGGGGCGGCCACCGCAGTGACCGCCCCCTTGGCATTACCAGCTCCGCATTACCAGCTCCGTGGGCTACGCACCGACACGGAAGCGGGCGAACGCAGTAGCTTTGACTGAAGCCTCGGTGAGAACCTGGGCGACGCTTTTCTTCGCATCCTTCGCAAACGACTGGTCAACCAGAACGCTCTCCTTGAAGAAGCCCGTCAGGCGTCCCTCAACAATCTTGCTCATGGCGGCCTCGGGCTTGCCCTCGGCGCGTGCGGTTTCGTCCGCAATGCGACGCTCGCTCTCGACCAGGTCTGCCGGAACCTCGTCGCGGGTCAGGTAGGTGGGCGAGTATGCAGCGATGTGCACGGCGATGTCGTGGGCGGCTTCCGCGGCGGCATCCCCTTCGCCGTCGACTGCGAACAGCACGCCAACCTGGGCCGGAAGGTCCTTGGAGGTCTTGTGCAGGTATGCATCGACGGTCTTGCCTTCGATGCGGGCAATGCGGCGGACGGCAACCTTCTCGCCCAGCAGTGCTCCGGCCTCGATCACGAGTTCGGACAGCGGCTTGCCATCCACGGTGTGCGCCAGCAGGCCATCGACGTCAGACGCGCCGGAATCAAACGCTGCAGCAAGGACCTTCTTGGAGAACTCAATGAAAGGTCCGGCCTTGGCGACAAAGTCGGTTTCGCAATTGACTTCCACCATGACGCCAACGCCGCCGTTGACAGCAGCGGCAACGAGGCCCTCTGCGGTGGAGCGTCCTTCGCGCTTGGTGGCGCCCTTCAGGCCTTTAATACGAATGAGCTCCATGGCCTTTTCCGCATCACCGTTGGCCTCGTCGAGAGCCTTCTTGACGTCCATCATGCCAGCGCCCGTGCGCTCGCGCAGAGCCTTGATATCAGCAGCGGTGTAATTCGCCATAGTGAACTCCTCTTTCTAATCTTTTCTTGTGCCAATTGCTGAGGGCCCGCTAATCGGGCCAATTGCTGAGGGCCCGCTAATCGGGCAAAGCTGCGCGGAGCGCAGATGGCGCTGCCGGAATACCGAAAGGTATCCCGGCAGCACCAGGGAGTTACTTGCCCTCGGTCGTCTCTTCGGAGACGGTCGGAGCAGCTTCCGTTGCCGGAGCTTCAACGGCAGCAGCCTCGGTGGCCGGAGCCTCGACGGGCGCCTGCTCGGCTGGGGTCTCGGCGGCAGCGGCTGCATCTTCAGCGGGAGCGGCCTTTGCTTCGCCTTCCGTAGCCTCGGCACCAACCAGCAGCTCGCGCTCCCACTCGGCCATCGGCTCCACGGGTGCCTCGGTATTGCCCGACGCCTTGTTGTTCCGGGCCATCAGGCCTTCAGCGATGGCATCAGCAACCACGCGGGTCAGCAGATTTACGGAGCGGATCGCGTCGTCGTTACCCGGAATCGGGAAGTCGACCTCGTCAGGATCGCAGTTGGTGTCCAGGATGGCGACAACCGGGATGTTCAGCTTCTTGGCCTCGTCAATGGCGAGGTGTTCTTTCTTCGTGTCAACAATCCAGACGACGGACGGAGCCTTCGTCAGGTTGCGGATACCGCCCAGGTTGGTCTGCAGCTTGGTCAGCTCGCGGCGCAGCAGCAGCAGTTCCTTCTTGGTGTGGCCCGAGGACGCAACGTCGTCGAAGTCAATCTCTTCGAGTTCCTTCATCCGCTGGATGCGCTTGGCGACGGTCTGGAAGTTGGTGAGCATACCGCCCAACCAGCGCTGGTTCACGTACGGCTGGCCAACGCGGGTGGCCTGGTCGGCAATGGCCTCCTGCGCCTGCTTCTTGGTCCCCACGAAAAGGACGGTTCCGCCGTGAGTGACGGTGGCCTTCACAAATTCGTAGGCACGGTCGATGTAGGACAGCGACTGCTGCAGATCAATGATGTAGATGCCGTTGCGCTCCGTGAAGATGAAACGCTTCATCTTCGGGTTCCAACGGCGGGTCTGGTGTCCAAAGTGGACGCCGCTGTCAAGCAGCTGGCGCATGGTTACGACGGGCATGCCGGCGCTCCTTCTATGATTTAACGGTTGTTAGCCTCGTACCCCCGCAGACATTTCTGCTGGGGCTTGCTCCTGGCGCCCAGAGCGTCCCTACCCGGGAATCAGTTACTGACCCTCGGACCGAAAGAGACGCCGTCCGCTTGTTTCCATAGCGGTTCGGGCACGCGTAGTCAGCCTGCACAGCAGACTGCTTCTTTCATCCTACTACAGCGATGCCTGACCCTTCGCAGTCCTGACCTGTCCTGTACCGCCTGCAGCCCGGTCGTCTGTGGCATGCGCCCTTTGATCCTCCACAGGTGCGGCGAAGGTTCATTGATGCACAAACCAGCGAGCGGGGCTGCCACTGTGCGCGGGCAGGCGGGAAGCTGAGTGCATGAATGCACGACGGCGGTCTGCCGGACTTCGAGGCCTGGCGTTGGGAGCAGCGCTGCTGCAGCTGGCGCTCCCCCTCGCCGGGATCGTCCCTGCGGCCCACGCAGGCAACGCTGCGCTTTCTGCACCGTCGAAGGCCGGTTGGCGCTGGCCGGTCGATCCCCGCCCTTGGCTCATCCGGAAATTTGATCCCCCTGCCCGGCCGTGGCTGGCCGGACATCGAGGTATCGATCTAGCGGCGACTTCGGGGACCCCGATCCTGGCGCCAGCAAGTGGAACAGTGGTCTTCTCCGGCTGGGTGGTCGACCGCCCCGTCCTCACCGTTGAACACGCACCTGGACTTCGCAGCAGCTTCGAACCTGTGGACAGCCCGCTGACGGCAGGAACCTCCGTAATTATCGGTCAGCCTGTCGGCGTCCTGGCAGTCAGCGGCCACTGCTCGCCGGCGGGCTGCCTGCACTGGGGCGTGCGGCAGGGCGAACACTACCTGGACCCGCTGCAGTTTATCCTCGACCGGCGGCCCTCAGTCCTGCTGCCGCTCCATCCGCCCTAAACGATTGCGGAAACACCTGTAATGGCCCTACCTGTCACGAGGGTGTTGATTTCGTGCGTGCCCTCGTAGGAATAGATCGCCTCGGCATCGGCGAAAATCTTTGCCATCCCGTAGTCCGTGACAATGCCGTTCCCGCCCAGGATGCTGCGGCCTAAGGCAACGCTCTCTCGCATACGTGCCGTGGTGAAGGCCTTGGCCAGCGTTGACTGCTCGTCCTTGGCCACGCCCGCGTCCTCCAGCTGCGCGAGCCGGATCATCATACCCATCGAGCTGACCGCATTACCCAGAATCTGGACCAGCTGATCCTGGACCAGCTGGAAGGACGCCAACGGTCGCCCGAACTGCTGGCGCTCAACCGCATACCTGCGCGCAACGTCGAAGGCAGCGAGTTGCTGACCCACAGCCTGCCACGCTACGCCCAGCCTGGTCACCTTCAGCACCTTGTTCGTGTCCCGGAAGCTGTTCGACCCGGCCAATTTGAAGTCATCCGAAACCACCACATTGGTCAGCGTGATATCGGCATTCTGGACCGTCCGCAAGGAAATCTTGTTCTCAATCTTGGTCGCTGCATAACCGTCGGACTTCGTATCCACCAGAAAGCCCTTGACCTGGTTGTCCGCTACGTCGCGGGCAAAAATTACCACCCAGTCCGAAAAGGTCGCGTTCCCGATCCACCGCTTGGCGCCGTTGAGGATCCAGCTGTCGCCGTCGCGCTGGGCAGTGGTCCTGGTCCCGCCGGCAACGTCCGATCCACCCAACGGTTCGGTCAGTCCGAAGGCCCCGATTTTCTTCAGCGCGTAGATGTCCGGCAGCCAAGCGGCCTTCTGCTCCTCGGACGCGAGTTCCTCGATGGAACCGGTGAACAGCCCGTCGTGGACCCCCATAAATGTGGCAATGGAGGCATCAGCGCGAGTGAATTCCGCGTGCACCATACCGGCAAAGACATTTGAATACCCCTGCCGGCGGACGGGACTTACCATGTCCAGTTCGGCCAGCTTCGGAATAATGTCCATCGGGAATTCGGCCCGGTTCCAGCAGTCCACGGCAATCGGACGGACTTCCTTGGTCAGAAAATCCCGGACCTCCTGCAGGCGCTCACGCTCCGCGCCCGTGAGGAGATCCTCGAATGAATAGAAATCGCCATCGGCGTAGGGGAGATTATTGAGGTCAATGGCCTTGGGCATCGGCGTTCCTTCGCTCGTGATCAATGGTGATCTGAGGTTACTTCGCGGATCAGCGGTTTGGAGCTTGTTACTCATCAGTAACATACCGTACATGGCCCGCGACAGCAAAGTCTTCCCCTGCCAGCTCCAACAAATGACTTCACTTCCCCTGCGAAGGCGGCCGCCGAGTATGCTCTGGAGAGTACTGCCCAGATGGCAGTACTTATTTACTGCCGGGGCTGTCCATTCAGCGACCCGGCCGGCCTCACCGCACGTGTCAATAGGGGGAAATTTATGAAAAGTCTTTTTGACCTGAGTTTCAACAGGTACATTGCGCCGACTGTGGCGAAAATCGTTTACATCCTTGCAATGGTGATTATCGCGCTGGGATATTTGATCTTCGTCATCTCGTCCTTCAGAGCTAACGCATTTTTGGGTGTAGTCGTCTTACTCATCCTCGGGCCCTTGGTGGGACTACTTTACCTAGTCTTCATCCGGATCGGCTTGGAATCTTTGCTGGCCAGCATCAAGACCGCCCAAAACACCGCGGAACTGGTGCGACTGGCCGGCGGATCGCTGCCACCGGAGGGCAGCGCCACCTCCTCGGCCTATGGTCAGGGTCCCTCTCAGCCATATGCCGGTTACCCGGCCTCCCCACCCGCACCCTAGGTGCGTAGGTAGGCAAACAAATCACAAGTAAATTGCGCAAGGCCCGGTCCCCAAGGGGATCGGGCCTTGCGTGTGTTCGTAGTAGGGCTACTCGGACTTGAACCGAGGACCTAAGGATTATGAGTCCCGCGCTCTAACCAGCTGAGCTATAGCCCCAAGTCCGTCGGATGAATGACTGACAAGGCCATCCTAATAGTCGTCGGTCACGATCCGCACATTGGCCGCGCCGATCTCCACTTTCAGGGCGAATCAGCATAATCGTCGTACGTGCCCCCGCGATACAGGTCCTCGAAGGTATCCAGCGTTTGGGCGATGCTGTGCTTTTCGACCATCTCGTGGCTGGCCTCCCCCATGGCGGCCCGTTCCTGTGCCGGGAGCTGCAGAATAGTCGTGATCTTGCGGGCCAGGTCGGCACTGTCTCCGGGTGTGAACAGGTATCCGTTGACTCCCTGGTCCACCAGATGCGGAAGCGCCATGGCATCGGCCAACACCACGGGGGTGGAAGCGCTCATGGCTTCCAGCGTGACCAGCGACTGCAGTTCGGCGGTTCCCGGCATGCAGAAGAGATCCGCCTGGATATAGGCCTTGCGCAGGTCTTCGTCCCTGGCCAGCCCGAAAAACTTCACCCGGTCCTTCAGACCCAGACGTTCGGCCTGCATCCGGAGGGCAGCCTTCACCTCGCCGCCGCCTACAATTTCCAAATGGACGTTGAGCCCAGCCGGCGTCTTGGCCACCGCGTCGATCAGGACATCGACATGCTTTTCTTCCGCCAACCGACCGGCAAAGAGAACGGTAGGGTACCGATGGCGCTCAACCACTTCGCCAGGTTGAAGCTCATAAGCGGCGGAGTCTATGCCGTTGGACAGCGGCAGCACCCGGTACAGGAAGGCGTGCTCCACCATGGCCTTGGCCGCCAAGGGAGTGGGTGTGGTGACAACATCTGCGCGGCCCATCACCTTGCCCATGTCCCGCCAGGAAACACGGGCGATAATGTTTTTGAGCCACTGCGGGAATGGCAGGAAGGGATTCAGGTTCGCTGGCATGAAGTGGTTAGTGGCCACAATCCGGATACCGCGGCGCTGGGCTTCATAGACGACCTGCTCACCGATCATGTAATGACTCTGGACATGCACAACGTCAGGCTTGATCCGGTCAAAGAGCAGCGCGATGTCCTTTTTGATTTCCCAGGGAAGGCAGACCCGAAAATATTCGTGAGTCGGCACCGAATGCGCCCGCAACCGGTGTACTTGCCCTTCTTCACGGACTTCGGTAAAACTTTTGCCCTTGTCGGCGCGGCAGGCGAGCACATGGACGTCGTGTCCGCGGCCGGTCAGTCCCTTGGCCAGTCGATAGCAGAACATCGCCGCACCATTGATCTGAGGAGCATAGGTGTCTGCGGCAATCAAGATTGTCAGCGGCTTCGTCTGTGCCCGACCCCCCGCGCTGGCACGCGCCCTGGGTTGGCTCGTAGGCTCAGTGCTGACCTGCGGCTTCGGCTGCGGTTCGGTGCGTTGTGCGGATGTCACTGAAATTACTCCTGGTGGCTTCTCACTGGACCGGCTCCTACCGAACCGGCGCACGCCGGGCTTTTCGGCGCCGTCGTACTTCCGCTCTGCTGTCCTGCATCTGCGGTACTGCTGCTGCAACCTTCTCGGCTACCGCTTCACGGCTTTCCGCGGACCCTTCCTGCGGTCTTTTCGGGGTTCGTCCCGTTTTTTGACCACATCCGGATGGTGCCGGGACAGCGCGATGACTCCCACGATAGCAAGCAAAGCGGCTCCAGCCATGCCAATCGCGACCACGGCGGGAACATCCGGACGCAATTCACCGAGGATGCTGATGCCGATCGCAATGCCCACCATGGGATCAATCACGGTCAGCCCGGCGATCACCAGATCCGGGGGGCCACTGGCATAGGCATTCTGCACGAACCAGGATCCAAGGCCGCCGGCTGTGGCGATCGCCAGGATGGAGTACCACTGCAAATTCAGCAGAAACAGCCCGTTCGGGTCGAAAAGCTGCTTGGAGATTATTCGGGTCAGCACCGCCACGAAACCGAAGAGGACGCCGGCGCCGAGGATGTAAAAAAAGGCCTTCAGCCGGTGTTTGAACAGCGCCATACACGAGCCGAGAATGCCGACGACGACGGCAAGCAGCAGCACGACCGTCAGTTCCTCCACAGCGGTGACGTGCGTGTTTTCCCGCACCACGTTCACGGCGAGGAGGACGAACAGGGCGCTGCCGGTCACACATAAAGAAATTGATACGACCGTGCCCCGGTTGAGTCTGATGCCTTGATCCTTGGCATTGACCACGGTGGTGATCACCAGTGCGATGGCACCGATCGGCTGGATCACCGTCAGCGTACCCAACGTCAGGGCCACAACATTCAACGCCATGCCAGCACCCAATAGCGACAGGCCCAGCACCCAGCGGGGATTGCGCAGCAGCCGGAGAAAACCGTTTCCCCCCAAGGCCAACCCGCCGGTGTTAGCCTGAACGGCGCTGCCCTGGCGTTGGGCCCCGAAGGCCAGAAAAAAAGCTCCCGCCACTGCACAGGCGACGGCAAGCAACATCATGTTGGTCTACCTTCTGCCGCCGGGCCCTTCGGCCTCGGTTCCCGGCGGTGCTTTTCCACGATGGCCCGATAATAGCTCACGGCCGCAATCAGATGCCCGGCAAGGCCAATGACCAAAATAATCCAGGCGACAACCTGAAGCGCATTAGGCTCCGATCCCACCGCCTTGGCGAGCAGGAGCAACGGAGTTCCCAGAAGCAGCGCGGCCATCCGCACCTTGCCCAGGATGCTGACGGGCAGGTCGGGGTGCCAACGGAAGAAGACTATGCACAGCGCCAGCAAAATCGCATCCGGAATAACCAGCGCGGCGAGCAACCACCACGGCGCAATACCGGCAATCACCAATGTCACCGCCACCGCAGTCAGCGCCAGCCGGTCCGCGATCGGGTCCAGGACCCGTCCCAGTCTGGACATCTGGTCGAAACGGCGCGCGACGTAGCCATCCACCCAGTCCGTGCCTGCCATGATAGCCAAGACCAGGACCCCATAGCCGTATTGCTCCCTGGCCAGAACGAGCCACATGAACAGGGGCACGCCAAGAAAACGAAGCACAGTGAGTACATTGGGGACGGTGAAGACCACCTCGTGGTCCGTCAGGGCCGCACCCCGTCGGGTACCCGCGCCGATCAGTCTCACACCGCCCCTCTCTGCGCCTCGTGGTCGAGCCTGCTATTTGCGGATCAGCCTTCGCAGGAGGACAACCAGTACGGCCGTCGAAACAACAAAGACACTGGCTGGGATCCAACGTTCCTTGGCCGTTTCAACCGCAGCTGTGCCCGACAGCTCAGCCATCTTGTGCCGGGTGTCAGCGGCGGCGTCGTCGGCCGTAATTTTGGCGTTTTGCCAAAGAATGCGCGCGTCCCTTCGGATATCCGCGCGGGCAATGATCGTGGCCCGCAGTGCGAGCAAATGCTCCCGCCGCGCTGCGGTCCGCGCGCTGAGATCGTGCTCACTGGGGGCAGGACCGTTCTGGACTGCTTTGGCTTCCTTCTCGGCCTTGGCGCGCTTGGCCTTCGCCGCCTTCTCCGCCTTTTTGGCCTTCGTCTCCGCCTTGCTCATCGGCTCGGCAACCAGCGTTGATGCATCGAAGGTGCCGCCCTCCTTGGCAATGCCGACGTCATAGCGCAACCCCGTCAAAGCCTGCTCCGGTTTAAGCGGTAGAGCCTTCTTGAGCTTAAGGAACCCGATCAAACCAGCAATCAGCAGCAGCACTAAGAAGAACGCCGCAACCAGGAGAGCAGCCAGCCACGCCGGCATGACCGAGGCGAGCCCCATAATGCCAGCCACGATCAAGGCAACCACCAGGAGGGCCAGGAAGACCAGCGCGACCGCGAATATTGCCGACGCAATGCCCAGAGCCACACCCTTGCGTTTAAGCTCGGCCTTAGCCAGCGCCAATTCATCATTGAGCTGCTTGGGGACCAGCCGGGACACCAGCTTAAGCGCGCCCATCAGGGTGGACCCGGTGCCCGCGGAACGCGCTTCCAGGGGACCGGTCTTGGCGTGTCGAGCACTACTCATCGGAACCGCCTCCATCGTTGGAACCTGCAGACGTGCTGGCCGCACGTGCACTATGCACCGATCGCTCCGGCGCCTTACTTCTCAAAATTACCATCGAGCCAACGGGTGCCGGTGCCATGGTGCTCCGGCACCGATGCAAAGCGCCCCAATAACTCATGCCTTGAGCAGCTTGCCCTTGTCTTCAAGCTCCCGGCCGCTGACGTCAGGCATTTTCGTTTTCACGAACCAGAAGGACAAGGCGGCAAAGAGCGCAAATCCCCCGTAGACGTAGCCAAGTCCCACGGCCGCGCTGAGTATCGGGAACAACAACGTCACAATGAAATTGAAGATCCAGTTGACCATAGCCGTCAGTCCGAGGGCCATGCTGCGGATGCGGTTGGGGAATATCTCGCCCAGCACCACCCACATCACCGGTCCCCATGTGGCTGCGAAGAAAATGACGAAGACGTTGGCACCCACCAGTGCCACAGCACCCCACGGTGCCGGCAGCGAGATATTGGCGCCGCTGCCGGATGCCTGCGAGAAGGAAATAGCCGCCGCCAGCAGACCAAGGAACATTCCCACCGAACCGACCAGCAAAAGCTTGGTGCGCCCCACCTTGTCCACAAAGAATATTGCCACGAACGTCAAGGCGACATTGATGATCGAGGTAATGACCGACGTCGTAAAGGAGTCTTTTTCGCTAAAGCCCACCGACTGCCAAAGAGTGTTCGAGTAGTAGAAAATGGCGTTAATGCCCACCAGTTGCTGAAGCGCCGCCACCGCCATACCTATCCAAAGAATGGGCTGCAGGCCCAGCATCGGGCCACGCAGTTCGCGGAAACTTGACTTATCTTCGCGCTCGAAACTGTCCTGTATTTCCTTGATCCGCGCATCCGGGTTACGGCTGCCGACGACGTTGGTGATGACCTTTCGCGCTTCGTCGACCCGCCCCACTCGCAGTAGATATTGCGGGGACTCCGGGATTCCCAGCGATAGCCCACCATAGACAGCGGCCGGAATCACGCCCACCAGCAGCATCCAGCGCCATGCAGGCAGGCCGAGCCAGAACTGGTCCATAGCGCTCCCGGCGGAGTCGGCCAGGAACGCATCCGAGAGCAATGCCAGAAAGATTCCGGAGGTGATGGCCAGCTGCTGCAGCGATCCCAACGCGCCGCGCATCCTGGCGGGCGCGACCTCGGCAATGTAGGCCGGAGCAATCACCGAGGCCGTCCCGATTGCCAAGCCGCCGATAAACCGCCAGATCATCAAATCCCAAGCGGCGAAGGAGAAGCCTGCGCCTAACGAGCTGGCAACGAAGAGAATGGCGGCCAACACCATGACTTTTTTTCGGCCCCAAAGATCGGCCAACTGGCCAGCGAACCAGGCACCGGCCGCGCAGCCAAGCAGCGTCACGGCGACAACAAATCCCAAGACCGCAGGATCCAGGGCGAACTCCTGGCGGATCGCCTCGTTGGCACCGTTGATAACGGCCGTGTCGAACCCAAAGAGGAGCCCCCCCAGTGCCGCTGCAATGGTGACCCCGATAACCTTGCCCCGTTTGGGTGCGGCCGCCCCTTGTTCGGATTCCATCACTTTCTCCTCCACTGACTCAGGCCCTACGATGAGGACGCAGCCGATCTGCTTTTCGGATTGCCGGCAGGTGACCACTGAACTACCAGCATAGTGACTGGCCAACCGCACGCTACGGCTTCCTAAACATCTGAGGATTCTTTTTTTGAGCTCGAATACCCATCCCGGCGACGAATTGTCGCATCGGCAGAAATTTGTCTACATCCTGGTCCTCGGGCTGCTCACGGCCCTAGGCCCCTTCACTGTGGATCTTTATCTGCCGGCGTTCCCCATCCTGGAAAAGGAACTCAATGCCAGCGCCACGGCAATTGCGCTGACTCTCACCGCGACCACCATAGGTTTTGCCGTTGGCCAGCTGGTGGTGGGACCGTTCAGCGACAAATTCGGCCGCCGGATGCCGCTGATCCTGGCCACTGCCGTCCATGTACTGGCATCGACGGGGGCTGCGCTGTCCACTGATATCACCATGCTGGGGGTGTTCCGCGTGCTGCAGGGAATCGGCGCAGCCGGCGGTGGCGTCGTTGCGATGGCGATGGTCCGTGATCTATTCAGCGGCTACCCGCTTGTCAGGATGCTCTCACGTCTGGCCCTGGTAAACGGGATGGCGCCCATTCTGGCGCCGGTCATCGGCTCCCAACTGCTAGGCATAGTGGCGTGGCCCGGGATCTTTTGGTTCCTGGCCTCCTATGGACTCATCGTGCTGCTGGCGGCGTCCTTCCTGATCGTCGAGACTCTACCGATAGAACAACGACGACGCTCCGGATCAACCATGCGCCAGCGCTACCGGATCCTCTTCTCGGACAGGATCTTTGTCGGCACGCTGCTGGTTGGCGGTCTGAATTTCGGCGGTCTATTCACCTACCTGTCTGCTTCCCCGTTCCTCTTTCAGAAAATCTACGAATTTTCACCGCAACAGTACGGTTTGCTCTTCGGAATAAATTCGCTCGGAATCGTGGCCGGCGTGCAGACCTCCGCCCGGCTGCTGCGTCGGCTTGGTCCACAATGGGTGATTGCCGCGGCCAGTGCCATGCAGCTGCTGATGGCTGTGTTGATCGTGGTCTTTGATCAGTTCCATCTTGGCCTGTGGTGCGTGATGGTGCCGCTGTGGTTCTACATCATGGCCACCGGTTTTGTCTTCCCGTGCATCCAGGTTCTCGGACTTTCCAACCATGGACATCAGGCAGGAACAGCGGCGTCTCTGCTCGGCGCGGCAACATTCGGCGTGGCCGGCCTCATCTCCCCTGTTGTGGGACTGCTCGGCGTTGGCAGCGCTACCCCGATGGGTGCCGTTATGGCCGGCTGTATAGCCCTGCTCATTATTTCCCTTTGGCTCGTTGTCAGGCCACGAACCGTGCCTGCCCTGTAGTGCCGGGTCCGCCACCCGGGTCCGGCGCCCGCTTCCCGCGGCGGGTACCCCGCCCGCCGCCGTCGTCCTTTCCACATGGACCCGGTCGTCGGCATTCACGGTTGGTAAGATTTTCCCATGTCCAACTCCCGCCCGAACCGCAATGGCCGCGGCCTTTTCGCCGGCATCCTCCTCGGTGGCATTCTTGGTTTGCTACTGGGCGGCTACTTCGGCAACAGGTTATGGCCCGCCATTATCGGCGCCGCAGTCCTCGGAGCAGCCATGTACCGCGTCAATCCCGGCGGCAAGTAGCCGCCCTCTGTTCCCGGGACGCCCGCAGGGATAAAATCGGTACATGCCTAAAAGGCAGTATCCTGAGCCGATTCCAGCCACGTGGCAAAGGCAGGACAATTCTCTCTTGAGCCTGTGGTGGGATCGCTTGTGTGCGGAATCCGGCCACGAATCTGCCACCCTTTTTGCGGGCGGGTTATTTGCCGAGGATCGACGCCGGCCAATAGCCCAGTGGTTCAATCCAGCCCTCGGTGCGGCAATGCTGGTGGCTCCGGAGACATCACCGGAATGGCCGGTACAACGTTTTGGCATCTTTTATGCCCCGCCCGGAGCCGGCTTTGAACGCGTGCGTTCATCCGCACACGAATGGCACCCCCGCCTGCCACGGCAATCCCCAACCGAGGATGAAGCGTTTGCGGCCGCGGTGGCCGAAGCTGAACGCTTCCTGCAGGTTGAGATGAGCTTCGTCTAGAAATCATCGCCGCAGTTCCAGCTGTTTCCGCAGAGGGAACCAACAACCGTGAACGGGGCTACGGAGCTCAAAAGGTCGGCCGCTGCAAAGCGGCCGACCTTTCGGGAATTACTTACTCAATGCCTTGCGCCGGACCCAACCGATGACTCCAGTGGCCACGAACAAGATGATTCCGACGACGGCCAACCAAACCAGTCCCTTGACCACAAAACCCAGGATCGCGAGGACCAGCCAAACGACAAGAAGTACAGCTATTAATCCAACCATTATACAAACGTACTATGCGAGTCCAAATATGCATAGCAGCGCGGGCAGGGCCCGATGCTGCCGGTCATCGGTGCTGTTCGCCAACACCCGCAGGGACAGTTCGGTGACCTGAGCCTGCGGTTAGTGTGAGCACATGAGCTTCGCAACCCTTACGCTCGTTGTGCTCGCCGGCTTACTGGGTCCGATCGTCGCTGGCCGGCGTTCGTGGAATATTCCCGTTGTGGTTGGTGAGTTGTTGGCCGGCGTTGTCATCGGCGCGTCGGGATTAGGACTTGTGGATCCCTCCGAGCCAACGTTCCGCTTGCTCGCGAACATCGGATTCGGCCTCACCATGTTCATCGTCGGGGCGCACGTACCACTACATAACCCGGCAGTCGCCGTAGCACTCAAGCATGGCATCCAAGGCGCTGTCCTTGTCGGTGCCGTTGCCGTGGGGGCGGGCGCGGCGTTGTCCGCCGTATTCGGCACAGGGCATGCCACGTTGTATGCGGTTCTGATCGCATCCTCGTCGGCGGCTCTGATCTTGCCGATTACGAGTTCCCTGCACCTGCGTGGGAACGCAGTTCTGCGGCTGACCGTTCAGGTGGCCGTTGCCGATCTGGTGTGCATCGTAGCCCTGCCGTCGGCGATTGACCCTGCCCATGCCGGGCCCGCGGCTCTTGGCACACTCGGAATCGCTGCAGCCGCCGCAGTCCTTTTCGCCGTTTTGCATGTATTGGATCGTCGGAAGGCTTTGCGGCGTTTTCACCGTTGGTCCGAGAGCCGTCGGTTTGCCCTCGAGCTTCGCGTGAGCCTGCTTCTGCTGCTCACGTTGGCGGCGCTCGCACAGGTCTCCCATGTCTCGATCATGCTGGCCGGATTCGCGCTCGGCTCGGTGGTCGGATCGATCGGTGAACCGCGGCGGCTTGCCCGGCAGCTTTTCGGCATCACGGAAGGATTCTTCGGCCCGTTGTTCTTCATCTGGCTCGGTTCCTCGATCGATTTGCACGGACTCGCCATGCACCCCGGCATGATTATCCTCGGGCTGTGCCTTGGCGGTGCGGCAGTCGTTGCGCATCTGGCCGCGCGCGCAGTCGGGTTGCCATGGCTGCTGGGCATCGTATCCGCCGGCCAGCTCGGCGTTCCGATCGCGGCAGCGACCCTGGGCGTGCAATCGGGTCTGCTCTCTGCAGGCGAGGATGCCGGAATCCTGCTTGGCGCTCTGGTGACTGTGGCCACCACGGCGGCGGCCGCGAGTATCTACGCGCGGCGGGCAAAATCCAGCAGCGGACGAATCAGGTAGGGAGGTCATTCAACATGGACCCAGGGCCGCCGGGTCACGTCGGGTTCGGCCTCGCGCAGCACTTCCCTGGTGACGGGAGCAATTTCGCCCTGTCCGAAGAAAAGGAAGCGCAACAGATTTTTAATCGGGTTACCCTCGGTCCAGCGGAAGTAGATGTGCGGCATCAGCCCAGTGACGTCACGGATGCGAAGCAGTACCGAGGCGATGGTGTTTGGCACTACCGGTCCGTGAACCTGAAGAACGCGGAACCCATGCCGAGTAATACCGTGCACTTCAAGGTCCGTCTCAAAGTCCGAGGAGTCATCCACCACGACCTCGAGAAAGATCACCTGTCCCTGAACATTCAGGTGACTGCTCTCCATCGCGGTAGTCAGTTTGTGCCGGTAGGCTGCGGCACTGAGCTTTTTCGGTTCGTGCGCGATGATCTGGATCGGTCCGGTCTCGTCCGTCGCGACAAATTCCATGGCCTGCTCATCGAAACGGATGGAGGTTGCGTGCAGTTCAAAAGAACGGCGCACCCGGGAGAGCATCGAAATCACGACGATGCCGAGAATAAAGATGGCGGCGATCCGGATGCCTTCGGGTCGTTCGATGATATTAGTGATCGTTGTGTAGCTGAAGACGACCGCAATCACCCCGAATCCCAGCGCCAGCCGGCGCTGCCTTCGGCGCCGGGCTGAAAGCGTCACCGCGACGGCGGCGGAGGTCATCAGGACCAGCACCCCCGTGGCATACGCGCCGCCCTGGGCATCGACATTGGCGTTGAAGAGGAAAGTGATGACGAACCCGATCAAAGTAAAGACCAGCACCAGCGGCCGCGTGGCACCGGCCCACTGCGGGGCCATCCCGTACCGGGGCAAATAGCGGGGCACCAGGTTCAGCAGACCGGCCATCGCCGAGGCCCCGGCGAACCACAGGATCGCGATGGTGCTCAGATCATAGATGGTGCCGAACCCCACCCCCATGTACTGGTGGGCCAAAAAGGCCAGAGCGCGTCCGTCGGCCTGGCCACCGGGTTGGAATTCCTGTTCCGGGATCAGCACCACCGTCGTGAAGCTGGTGGTGATCAGGAAAGCACTCATGATGAGCGCGGCTGTTGTCAGCAGCCGCTTCGTGCCACGGATGCGCCCTGTCGGCTTTTCTTCGGTATCGGCGGCATCTCCGCGGATCTGGGGCATCACGGCCACGCCGGTTTCGAAACCGGAAAGGCCAAGGGCAAGCTTGGGAAACACGAGCACGGCGATCCCGACAACCATCAGCGGATTGCCGTGGGACGTGGACAGAGCCGTCCACCAGTTTCCGACCGCTACCGGGTGGGTCAGGGCCTGCACGAGCATCGCCACCACAAGCACGGCGTTCAGCCCCAGGTAAATCCCCACCAGCACCACAGCGACGCCAATGGCTTCCTTGAAACCGCGCAGGAACACCGCGCCCAGCAACGCCAGCAGGAAAACAGTGACGAGAACGTTCTGGCCATGCAGCCAGCCGGGCATCAACGGGTTCTGGATCAGGTGGGCGGTCGCGTCGGCAGCCGAGAGGGTCATGGTGATCATGAAGTCGGTCGCCGCGAAGCCGAGCAGCGCCAGAACAAAGAACTTGCCGCCCCACTTGGGAAGAAGCCGCTCCAACATGGCGATGGAACCCGAGCCATGGGGGCTTTCCGTGGCCACCCGATGATAGACAGGCAGTGCGCCGAACAAGGTGACGCCGATGAGCACCAGCGTAGCCAGCGGCGAGATCACACCGGCGGCCAATGCGGCGATGGCCGGCTGGTAGCCGAGGGTGGAGAAATAATCCACCCCCGTGAGGCACATGACCTGCCACCATGCGTGCTTCTTCTCATCAGCGGCAGGCACCGCATGAGGACCTTGATGCAGCCCCTTCGTCTGGGGCAGACCATGTAAGAGCCATGCCTTCATGGCCGCGCCCGGCCGGACCCTCGGCTCACCCGGATCCGCCGGCGGCCTGCTCAACGTCGTCACTGTATCTCTTTTCCGCGCTATACCCTGCACCGCGATCACAGCAGACACTAGCACCGCCAGCACAGCTGCAGTGCGGTCTTGACGATACCTTTACGCCGCGACGCCGGGACGGCTCACGGCATCGCGCATTGTCCCGCGCTGTTACAGCGGCCTCCGCCCCGGCTTTGCTGCGGATATCTCGGTGTAGAGAACAAAATGCCGTCCCGGGATGCTGGGGCCTTGCCGGTCAATACAGGTAGGCCGATAGTGACATCCGTACGGGTCTTCGACCGTGACTGCAGACAGATCTGCCAGTCCTAAGAGCAGCGCCGTCAGATCGGGCAGCGATTCAAGGTTGCTGTCCTGCCCAGGCAGGCTTACTGTCCAAACTCGGTCTGCCGGCCGATAGCCGGCGGTCAGTTCCAGGATTTCGAAGACCGGACAAAAACGCCGGGTCAGCGACGGCGAGTTCACGGTTGAGCGGATAAAGCTGCGGCGCCGCTTCCTGGACTTCGCGCCACGCGGTGCGCAGCCAAAGCATGTCCGCCTTCCCCAGGCTACGTCCCAGCGCGACATGGCGGCTTTTATCAAGAATGAGCGGGTAGTGGTTGGCACCGCGGTCGATGATGGATTCGGTTTGACCGGCGTATTCAAAGTCCCCGCACAGGGCGGCCGAGGAGGGGTAGTAAGTGAACGTGCCGCCGTCGTCGACGGTGATGAAATCGGTGTCGTTCGTGACGGCCGCCTCCTGCCCGGGCCCCCCTTGCACAGGGCTGCCCGGGGTGACCAGCGACGTGGTCCGTCGGGTGGACCGGGCCGGAAGGACACGCTGCAGTTTCCACATGACGGTTCCAATCCACAACGGGTGACCGGGAGGAAGGTGATTATCCGGCTCAATCGATTTTACGGCTGGCCGGCCCTGCGGGGCCGTGGCTTTAACGGATCCTTAACGGTCAGAACCGGGTTTTTACGCTTTCCAAACGGGGACCTGCCCACCGCCAGCGTCGCAACACCAAGAAGAAAAGAGGCCCCGACCGGCGTTTCCGCTGGCCAGAGCCTCCCTATCGCTCCCCCGGCTGGACTTGAACCAGCAACCCTTCGATTAACAGTCGAATGCTCTGCCAATTGAGCTACAGGGGATCGCGCAGAATCAACAATAACAAAGGTTTTCACTGGCGCGAAATCGCCAGGCGGGAGCCTTCCCTTCCCTGCGCTCAGCGGTCTCCACGCAGGCTCCGGCGGCGGATCTCGAGTTCCATTAGTTCCCTCTGCAGCTGCTGCGAAGCGGCAGGATCTGCGCTGGGATCCATGCGCTGCAGAGCGCCCATTTTCTCGGCCTTGAGCCGCGTTATCTGCATTTCAAAGAGCCTGCGCATGATGTCCAGACAATAATTGCGCAGGGTATCGTCGTTGGTGGCCGGGAGCGGCGTTACGGCCAGCTCGGCAACGACCGGCCGTAGAGGTTCCGGAAGCTCCTGCCGGACCTGCTCCAGCCACTGTGCCGGCGTTGTTCCAGCGTCCCCCACCGCACGGATGGCCTGGTGGACGGCCCGATAAGCAGGGACGGCGAATTCGGCCTCGGAGAATTGTGCCCAATCGTCGGTGCTGAGCAGCCCCGGCTGCTGCAAAGCCACTTCCAGCGCCTCACGCTCCATCCGGACGGCAGGATCCTTGGGATCGGGACGCTCGTGCCGCGGCGCGGCGGACTGGACGGCCGCTTGCTGCGTACCGGCGTGCGTGCCGGGCCGCTGGGTACCGGGCCTTTGGACGCCTCTCGGATCAGCGGGTCCGGAATCGAGGGTGCCTGTCGCCGGTGATCCCGGACGGCCTGAGCGGGCGGGGGCGGGACCGCGCCTGAGCGCCGTGTTGACAGCCCGCAACACCTCGTTGGGATCGGCGATCCCGAGCCAGCCTGCTAGTTCCTGGCTGTAGCCCGTCCGGGTGGATCCGTCCCGAATGGCGGCGACCACCGGGGCGCAGGCGCGCAGACCCTGCACCCGGCCTTCAACAGTGCTTAGGTCGAATTTCGCCAGCTCGGAACGGATCGCGAATTCAAAGAGCGGGCGCCGGGAGCGGATCAGTGAGTGCACGGCGTCGTCGCCCTTGCGCTGCCGGAGTTCGCAGGGGTCCGCGCCGGAAGGTTCGACGGCGACGTACGTCTGGGCGACGAAGCGCTGGTCCTCGTCGAAGGCCTTCAGCGCCGCCTTCTGGCCTGCCGCGTCGCCGTCGAACGTGAAGACGACTTCACCCCCGCTGCCGTCGTCGGACAACAGCCGACGGGCCACCTTGATGTGGTCGGCTCCGAAGGCCGTTCCACAAGTGGCGACGGCGGTGTCCACGCCGGCCAAGTGGCACGCCATGACATCCGTGTAGCCCTCAACGACGACGAGCTGGCGTTTTTTGGCGATGTTCCGTTTGGCAAGGTCGATGCCGTACAGCACCTGGGACTTCTTGTAGAGGGCCGTTTCCGGAGTATTCAGGTACTTCGGTCCCTGGTCGTCCTCGAAGAGCTTGCGCGCGCCGAAGCCGATGGTGTCCCCGGAGATATCCCGGATCGGCCAGATGAGCCTGCCCCGGAAGCGGTCATAGAACCGCTCCTGCCCCGCTCCGCCTGACCTGCCGCCGGCGCCCGATCGGTTCGTCCCGGCCCCACCGGCTGCCCCGCCGGAGAACATTCCGGTGAGCCTGAGTTCCTCTTCCGTGAAGGCGCGGCCACGGAGGTGCCTAAGCAGTGAATCCCAGCCTTGCGGCGCGAACCCGACCCCGAAATGGTCCGCTGCGGAGCGTTCAAAGCCGCGTTCGGCCAGGAATCTGCGGCCGGTGGCCGCTGCCGGGGTGAGCAGCTGTTCGCGGAAGAATTCGCCGGCTATTTTATGCGCGTCGAGCAGCCGCTGGCGCCGCCCGATTTCCTCTCGCCGCGGTCCGGAGCCGCCGTCTTCGTAATGGAGTTCGAAGCCGATTCGGGCCGCCAGCTTTTCCACAGTTTCACTGAAGCTGCTGTGGTCCATCTTCTGCACGAAGGCGATCACGTCGCCGCTTTCCTGGCAGCCGAAGCAGTGAAAATAGCCCATCTGCGGACGGACGTGGAAGGAGGGGCTGCGCTCGTCGTGGAAGGGGCACAGTCCCTTGAACGAACCGATTCCGGCAGTCTTGAGCGTGACGTATCCGTCAACGACCTCTTTGATATCCGTGCGCGACCGGACCTCGTCAATGTCTTCGCGTTTGATCAGCCCGGCCATGGAACAAGCTTACGTGACCGCTCGGACACGGCCGGCTAGGCCACCACTGCTGCCGCAGTCACTGCCCCCCCGGCTGCCTACAGCAGCGTCCGGCGTGCGCCCACAAGGCGCTCATGCAGGGCTAAGGCTGATACGTCGGTAAGGGACGCCACCTGGTCCACGACGACGCGAAGCCTTGCGCCGTCGTCGGCGGCCTGCGCCCAGTCCGCGGCGAACATTGTCTCCAGATGCTGCGCACCTCCTGCGCTGAGCACGGCGACCAGCTCCTGGAGCACGTCCTGCTGGCGCTGATAGATGGGCTGGCGGTGGTCTGTGGTCATGACGAAGGTGGTGGCCAGGCCCTTCATGACGGCTATTTCCGTCACGGTCTCCTGCGGCACAATCACATCCGCCGCGTAGCGGGTCAGCGGCTGCGGACCGTAGAGCCCGCGGGTGGCCTCCAGCGCACTCTGGCAGAACCGGCCGATCAGCTGACTGGTCATGTTCTTCAACGCGGCCATCGAGGCCCTGCTGCCGTCCGCATGCCGAACCCAGACAGGGGTTGCCTCCAGCCGGCGCAGAGCGTGATCGATTTCCGCCGTGTCACTGTGTGGAAGGTACCACTGCTGTGTATAGCCGAGAACCCGGCTGCGCTGGTCCGAATTATCCAGCCATTTGAGCTGGAAATGCCCGGCCACTATGGCGTCTTCGACGTCGTGGACCGAATAGGAGATGTCATCCGCCAGGTCCATTACCTGTGCTTCGATGCAGGAATGTGCCTCCGGTGCACCTTCACGAAGCCAGCTGAAAACGGGCAGGTCATCCTGGTAGGCACCAAATTTACTGGTCCGCTGGCCGTGTATGATGGGCGCGTCCGGCGCAGCCCAGGGGTATTTGCAGGCGGCGTCGAGGCTGGCCCGGCTCAGGTTCAGCCCGGCCGGGCCGCCATAGACGTCGAGGACCTTCGGTTCGAGCCTGGTCAGCAGCCGCAGGGTCTGTGCGTTGCCTTCAAAACCGCCGATGGCGTGCGCGATGTCGTTCAGCGCGGATTCGCCATTATGGCCAAAGGGCGGGTGGCCCAGGTCATGGGACAGGCAGGCCGTGTCCACCACGTCCGGGTCGCAACCCAGCGCCCGCCCCAGATCCCGGCCGACCTGCGCCACTTCGAGGCTGTGGGTGAGCCGTGTGCGGACAAAATCGTCCGTATCCGGGGCCACGACCTGGGTCTTTGCCCCCAGCCGGCGCAGAGCCGAAGAGTGCAGCACCCGGGCCCTGTCCCGTTCAAACGGCGTTCGGTAGTTGCTCTTGGGGGCCTCCTGGACCCAGCGCTGCGCATCCTGCCCGGTGTAGGCCCCCGGGGCTGCGGCGTATCCGTGCAGGCCCTGCCCGTTCGGCGAGTCGGTCTCACCCACCGGACACGTCCAGTTCCGCGGCGCCGATGCCGGCCTGCTGCACCGGGCTCAGTCCGCGGTCGTTGAGCCAGCCCTCCGGCAGTGCCGTCCGTTTCGCAGTACCCGCCCGCCCGCGTGGACCCTCGGCGTCGGACCCCGGGTACGGTGCGTCCCGATCCAACTGGTCCAGCAGCGAACGCAGCACTTCCAGGGTGGGAACCGTGGAAAGCTTGGCCCGCAGGTCCCCGCCGACCACGTAGCCCTTGAAGTACCAGGCCATGTGCTTTCGGATATCCCGCAGCGCCTTGTCCTCATCCCCGAAGGTGTCGATCAACAGCTGAGCATGACGGTAAACGCTGTCCGAAACGTCCGCCAGCCCGGGTTTGAACCGCCGCTCGCTGCCTTCAAAAGCCGCCATCAGATCGCCGAACAGCCACGGCCGTCCCTGGCAGCCGCGACCGATCACGACGCCGTCGACGCCAGTCTCGCGGACCATCCGGATGGCGTCTTCGGCGCTCCAAATGTCGCCGTTGCCCAGAACTGGAATGTCCGGCAGCGCCTCGCGCAGCCGCGCTATGGCGGTCCAATCTGCCGTGCCGGAATAGAACTGCGACGCCGTTCGTCCGTGCAGGGCGACGGCGGCAACGCCACTGTCACGCGCGATCCGGCCGGCCTCAAGGTAGGTCAGGTGGTCATCGTCGATGCCCTTGCGCATTTTAATCGTCAGCGGAACGTTCCCCTTGGCTGCCTCACGGACGGCTGTCTGCACGATGCCGGTGAACAGGTCCGTCTTCCAAGGAAGCGCCGCGCCGCCGCCCTTGCGCGTGACCTTGGCCACCGGGCAGCCGAAGTTCAAATCAATGTGGTCCGCACGGTCTTCCTCCACCAGCATCCGGACGGCCTTGCCGACGGTGGCCGGGTCCACGCCGTACAGCTGGACCGACCGGACCTTTTCGTCGTCGTCGTGCTCAATGATCCGCAGGGATTCCGGCGTCCGCTCAACCAGTGCGCGGGAGGTGACCATTTCGGAGACGTACAGGCCACCCCCGTATTCGCGGCAGAGCCGGCGGAAGGCGGTGTTCGTAATGCCGGCCATTGGCGCGAGCACCACCGGAGTTGGCACGGTAATCGGTCCGAGCTGCAGCGGTGGCAACTCAAGCCTGGTGGCACTGGAGGGAAAATCGGTAACAGTCACACATCGATTCTCTCAAAGGTTCGCAAATCGTGCCCACAGGCACCCTTCGTCGAGTGGGTACTTCTGCCCCTTCCGGAGGCTGCGGAAGGGGCAGAGGTACCCACTCAGCGATATGGGGCGGAGTTTAGTCGCCGACGACGAGGGTCTCGGCTCCCAGGACCTGCGCCGCTGAGCTGGCAAGCATCGGTTCGACGACGGCGGACAGGGCCGCCATGGAATCGTCCAGTTCCAGCACTACCGGGTACTGGTGGGCAATCAGGGCCAGCAGGTCCCGGACGGCTGCAACTGCCTCTCCGGCGGGCAGTGCCGGCTCATGTCCGAGGAAAACATCCGTGGGCTCATCCGTCGCACCCTGGCTGTAGCTCACGGCGAAGGCCTGGAGACTGCCTTTCTTGCTCGGTGCCACCGTCGCACCAAACGCGCTTTCCGGCGTCTGACGCAACACGACGGCCCCGTGCGCACCGGACAGATCATCGAGGAAGAGCCGCTGTACCGTCCCCGGCGGGAGTACACCGGTGGCGTCCCACTGATGGACATCCGCGTAGTAACGGCCCACTACGTCCGTCAACTCCACCGATCCGGTGGCCAGATCCTGGACCCGGGCGGTGGCCGCCGCCTCGCTGCCGTCCCCGAAGACCGGAAGGCGCAATGCCCCCGGCTGCACGCGGACAATTCGGCTGCGCTGGAGCTGCCGCAATCCGGCGGCCTGGGCAAAGGCAGCTCCGGGCGTTCCCGGTTCCACCTTGGTCCGCAGCGCACGCACGCCGGACGGCGCGCGCTCCGCTTCGCGGCGCAGCATGGTCAGCAAGGTGGCCCCGACGCCGGCACGGCGATGGTCTCTTGCGACTTCCAGGTAGGCCCAAAGGCGCTCCGGATGCAGCCGGGTCTCGTAGACCACCCCGGCCGCGACGGGAATACCCTGATCCTCTGCCACGATGCAGCGCCGCCAGCTGCCATCCGTAACGGTGCTGCCGCCGTCGTCAGTGCCGCCGCCGTTCCTTCCAACCGAATTCGGCGCGAACGCGGCACGGAACTGACCGCTTTGGTAGGTCTCCGGATCGCCCCAGAGCTCATTGAGCGCCAGGTCATCCCCCTCGCGCCAGGCGCGGTAGGTCAATTCGCTCATCGGGGTCCTAGGCGCCGAGCAGACGGGCGGCCAGGTAGGCCTCCACCTTGTCCAAAGAGACGCGCTCCTGGCTCATGGTGTCCCGCTCGCGGATGGTGACTGCCTGGTCCTCGAGGGTGTCGAAGTCCACCGTGATGCAGAACGGTGTGCCGATCTCATCCTGTCGGCGGTAGCGGCGGCCGATGGCTCCGGCATCGTCGAAGTCAATGTTCCAGTGCTTGCGCAGAGCGGTGGCCAGGTCGCGGGCCTTCGGTGACAGATCCTCATTGCGGCTCAACGGCAGGACGGCTGCCTTGACCGGCGCGATCCGCGGATCCAGGCGCAGCACGGTGCGCTTGTCCACGCCGCCCTTGGCGTTCGGGGCCTCATCTTCGGTGTAGGCGTCCACCAAAAAGGCCATCATCGAACGGGTCAGCCCGAAGGAAGGTTCGATCACGTACGGAGTAAAACGCTCACCGCTGGCCTGGTTGAAGTAACTTAGCTCGGTGCCTGAGGCAGCGGAGTGGTTGTTTAGATCAAAGTCGGTGCGGTTGGCAATGCCCATCAGCTCGCCCCATTCGGAGCCTTGGAAGCCGAAGCGGTACTCCACGTCGATGGTGCCGGCGGAGTAGTGCGCGCGGTCTTCTTCCGGGACATCAAATTTGCGGAGGTTTTCCGGCTTGATGCCCAGATCCACGAACCACTCCCAGCACGCGTCCACCCAGTGCTTGAACCATTCGTCCGCGTCCGCCGGCGGGGTGAAGAACTCGATTTCCATCTGCTCGAATTCCCGGGTGCGGAAGATGAAGTTGCCGGGGGTGATCTCGTTGCGGAAGGCCTTGCCGATCTGGCCGATGCCGAACGGCGGCTTCTTGCGGGAGGTGGTGAGCACGTTGTTAAAGTTCACGAAAATGCCCTGCGCGGTTTCCGGGCGCATGTAATGCATGCCCGCCTCGTTATCCACCGGGCCCAGAAAGGTCTTCATCAGCCCGGAGAACATCTGCGGCTCGGTCCATTTGCCGTCCTGGCCGGTGTCCGGATCCTTCACGTCCGCGAGCCCGTTCTCCGGCGGGTGGCCATGCTTGGCGGTGTACGCCTCGATTAGGTGATCCGCCCGGTAGCGCTTATGCGTGTGCAGGGACTCCACTAACGGATCCGTAAAGGTGGCCACGTGCCCAGACGCTTCCCAGACCTGCGTCGGAAGAATGATGGAGGAATCCAAGCCGACCATGTCCGCGCGTCCCCGGACAAAGGTTTGCCACCACTGGCGCTTGATGTTCTCTTTCAGCTCCACGCCCAAGGGGCCGTAGTCCCAGGCGGAGCGGGAACCACCGTAAATCTCACCGGCCTGAAACACAAATCCGCGGCGCTTGGCCAGGGAAATGATCGGGTCAAGTGAGGATTTATTAGCCATGGCGGCGGTGTCCCTTTCTAGGAGCGATGCGGGGCCGCTGGGTGCGGTCCGCCTGAACCGAGGATGTGCCCTGCGGTTGAAGTGCGGCCGGTACCAACGGTGATTTCCTTCGGTACCGGGATGCGGCGGACGATGCGCCGGAGAAGTTTAAAGCCTAGCTTACCGATGGCCGGCACAATGATCCGCGCGTCAGCAATCGGGCATGGTGGTGTGCACGACGGCGGAGCTGCGTGCACGACGGCGACGCGCGCCCGGGTGCGCAACGCCAGCCGCGGTCGGGGATCATGGTTTATATGAGCAACCATAATACGAATGAAATTTCCATCCGCGACGACATGATCCGACTGGGGCAGCTACTGAAACTGGCGTCCCTTGTGGAGGACGGAGTGGAGGCGGCGGAACTGATCAAGAACGGGCTGGTGCAGGTCAATGGCGAAATCGAAGAACGCAGGGGACGCCAACTTCACGCCGGAGACACCGTGACAGTCAACGGCGAAACCGTTCGGATAGCGGCACCCTGACCGGCCGGTGACTGCGCAGATCATCCGTTGAGCAGGCCTTACCTCTGGAGCACAGTCAGGGACAGGAACTCCTTGACGTGCGCCATTTCCTGGGCGTTGATGCCGTGCCAGATTCCGGTGTAGAGGATCTTCGTCAGCTTCGAATGCGTGCGAAGCCACGTTGCGGTGTAGTCCACGGCCTCGGCCGGAATCACCGGATCCGCCTGGTCACGGCCCCAGAAAACCGGAAGTCGGGCGGCGGCGAGTTCGGCGTCGTGGAAGAATCCCTCCCCCTGGGTTCCGGCGTCAACAACAAAGCCGGACAGGCCGACGACGGCGGCAAAGTCGTGCGGCCGGTGTCGGGCGAGGGAGGTGGCCATGCACATGCCCTGCGAGAATCCGAGCAGCGTGACACTGCTGTGCTGGCCTCGGACGGTGTCCAGCCAAGCCGTCACAGCCTCCGTCGCCGACGTCACGTTCTCCACCGCATAAGACACATCAGCACGCAACGGGAACCAGCAATAGCCTGGCCCGGCACGCTCCGGTCCGCGCAGCGACGCGACGGTAAACTCCTCCGGCAGTGTCGGTGCCAAGCTGAAGAGGTCCGCCTCGTCGGCGCCATAGCCGTGCAGCATCAGCAGCAGCGGCGTTCCCTGCCGGTCCGGTTCGGCTTTGGACCACGTCACGATGGGGGCAGAGCCGGGGTCATTCGTCGCGTCTGTCATCTCTCCACGATACCTATCAGCCGGAACCGCTCGAGCACCACCTGGGTCTGATCGTCAACAGTAAAATCCGGACACTCAAGAGCGGCCCGCATCTGGGTGCTGTGCCAGTACGCCTCGTGGTCCGCCCGCCACTGGGCAAGCGATGTGTAGCCCTCCCCCTCGTCCACAGCATGCTGCAGATCCACGTGGCCCAAGGCGCAGACGTCGACGGCGGTCACCTCCAGCACCGCTGCCGGTCGCGAGTGAGAATCGATGACAGCTGACCGCTCCCCGACACGGGGAAGTGCCTCGCCGCAGACCGCATAGTCGATGACCAGGCCGGTGGTGCTGGTCTTGCTGCCGTCCAGGATGGCGGCGACAAGTTGGTCCCGGAGTGGTCCTGGAAACCCGAACTCCGCGGGAGGCAGGGCCGCGACCTCCGCGGGCGAATAGTGGAGGGTCATGACTGCCCGCCTGGCCGCTCCATCATCCGGGCAGCCATCCCGGCAAGTCATCCCGGCAAGTCATCAGCGGGGGCCTCCCGGGTGCATGAACGGCGTTGTTGTCGCCAGTTCCACGAAGCCCAGCCGCTCGAGAATCGGCCGGCTCTGCGCCGACGCGTCCACCTGGACGTAGCGGAATCCGCGGTCCGCAGCCAGTGCGGCGCGGTAGCCCACCAACGCCCGAAACACGCCCTTACCGCGCCACCCGGGCAGGGTGCCGCCGCCCCAGATGCCTGCAAAGTCGGTACCGGCCTGAAACTCCACTCGTCCGGCAGCGACCGGGATTCCACCGGCCATGGCAACCACGCCGGCCACAGTTTCGGTAGCCTCTGCGAGTCCGGACAGCAGAAGCCGCCCGATTGCACGATGGTCCCCGCCGAAGACCTGGTCATGGACCGCGACGACGGCCGCGGCGCCTTGGGCGTCCACCACGGGGTGTAGTTCCACCCCTGCCGGCAGCCGGGGATTAAGCTCCAAATCAGACATTTCGGCGACCAGCAAGGTCTCCGCGGGCTCGGCGGTCAGTCCGGCGGCCAGAAGCCGCTGCGGCAGATCCGCCGGCAGGTCATAGGAATAGTGTTTCCACTCCCAGGGGCGGCCCACTCCTGCAAAGCGCTCAATCTGCGCCGCGATGGCGGCGTCGGCGGTGGTTTGCGCCAGGTCGCTGAAGGTTACGCCTGCCCAGTCAGCGCCAATGTGCCTGACGACAGACCCGTCGCTTTCGGACGAGTGCCCGGCACGTCGGCGTATTTGCTCAGTGAAGGCTGCGAGTACGGCGTCCCTATTCATGCTGATTCTCCATTCGCAGAAGTCAACCAGAACCCCGCCACGATGGGAAACCAGAGCCGGCCGCCCAGCGCTTGCCTGCCGCCGTCGTACCTTCCCTCACCCGCCGTCCACTTAGCCCATCCACCCGGCCCGCCCACTCCCAGTGACTCGCGTGACGCCGGTCGAAAGGGGCAGGATGGGAGGTAACTCCCGATCGAAAGCGGCGCCCATGACTGAGCAGGCCACCCCCATCGTCTCCGAACAGCTGCCCGGGAGGCTGCACCCCTGGCTCCGCTACGTTGCCATCGGTGACTCCTTCACCGAAGGCATCGGAGATCCTGAGCCCGCCAGCCCTGGAGGCCACCGCGGCTGGGCAGACAGGTTGGCTGAAGAGCTCAGCCGCGGGCACGAGGATTTCGCCTATGCGAATCTTGCCATCCGGGGTCGATTGCTGCAGCAGATCCTCAATGAGCAGCTGGAACCGGCCCTGGGCCTCAAGCCGGGACTGATGTCGATCTCCGCCGGCGGCAATGACCTGATCCGGCCGGGCTCGGACCCGGACGCGCTGGCCGAGTCCCTGGACGGTGCGGTGGAACGAATGACGGCGGCGGGAGCGACCGTCCTGCTGTTCAATGGCCCCGATATCCGGGACACCCCGGTGCTGGGCCTGGTCCGCGGGAGAGTCGCCATCTACAACGAAAACCTGCGCACCATCGCGGCACGCCACGACGCCATTATTGCGGATATGTGGTCGCTGCGGCAGCTGAAGGATCCGCAGATGTGGGCCGAGGACAGGCTGCATTTCTCGCCGTTGGGGCACCACACCATCGCGTTGATGGCGCTGGAGTCGCTGAACGTACCGCATACCCTTCAGGCCCAGTTCCCCAAGCCGCTCGCGGTGCGGAACTGGCGCACCGCCCGGTCGGAGGACCTGGTCTGGGCACGCGAATTCTTTGTCCCCTGGGTGCTCCGACGGGTACGCCATCAGTCCTCCGGCGACGGCGTCAGTGCGAAGCGGCCGACGGCGGGTCCGATCTTTGGCCCCGGGATGCCGCCAGGAGCCGGGTAGCTGATGCGCTCAGCGAAGAAGGTTCCGCGCAGCAGTGCCCCGACGGCGTCGGTCTCGGTGAGGAAACCGTCGTGCCCGATCCCGGACTCGATGGTGTGCACGGCGACGTCTCCGGGCAGCGCCGCGGCCAGCTCCTGAGACTGGGCCGGGAAATACAACCTGTCGCTCGCTACCGCTGCCACCAAAAATTCCACGTCAGCAGCGGCCGTCAACGCCTCCGGCAGCGGACCCCGGCCGCGGCCGACGTCGTGGCTCATCAAGGCTTCGGTGATCACCAGATAGCTGTTGGCATCGAAGCGCCCGGCGAGTTTTTGCGCCTGATGGTCCAGGTAGCTTTCCACCTGGTACCGCTCCCCCGCGGACGAACCGGCGATGTTGCGGATTCGTCCCTGGCTCACCGGTCTCTCCCCCGGTTGCGCCCTTCGCCCGAAACGTGCTGACATTTCCGGCTCGGACCGGTAAGTGATGTGGGCAATCCGGCGTGCCAGGCCGAGCCCGGCAACTGGCGCAGCGCCGTCGTAATAATCGCCGCCGGCAAAGTCCGGGTCCAACCGGATTGCGAGCACCTGGGCCTGCGCGAAGGCGATCTGCTCCGCTGTGCTGGCGGCACAGGCGGCGACGACGGCGCAACGGCGGACCCTGGCGGGCAGCGTTGCGGCCCACTCCAGCGCCCGGGCTCCGCCCATCGAGCCGCCCAGGACCGCGTACCAGGACACGATCCCCAACTGATCCGCAAGCAGCGCCTCCGCCCGGACGGAATCACGAAGGGTGACAAAGGGGAATCGAGACCCCCAGGGGCGCCCGTCCGGGGCGATGCTGGACGGGCCGGTGCTGCCGTAGCAGCCGCCAAGCATGTTCGCGCAGACCACGAAGTACCGGTCCGTATCGATTGCCCGGCCCGGACCCACCAGCCCTTCCCACCAGCCGTCGTCGGCAGAACCGCCGCGCGAAACATGGGTACTGCCGGTGAGTGCGTGCGCGATCAGGACCGCGTTGGAGGCATCGGCGTTCAACGTCCCCCAGGTTTCATAGGCGAGCGTGACATCGGGGAGGCGCCCGCCCGCCTCCAGATCGAGCTCACCGATCCGCGCGTACTGGATCTCGCCGTCGGTCTCCACCCCGCCGTCGGCCGGTGTGCGCGGCGCACGGGTTGTGACCGGGGCGCCGATCGGCAACCCAGGCACAGCGCGGGCGCTCACGCCGTTTTCGCCGCCCGGAAGCCGGCCTGAAGGTCCGCGAGAATATCGGTGATGTTTTCCAGCCCGACGGACAGCCGTACCAGGCCGGGCTCCACGCCCGCCGCGCGCTGCTGCTCCGGCGTGAGCTGGGCATGCGTTGTTGACGCCGGATGGATCACCAGCGAGCGGACGTCTCCTAGATTCGCCACGTGGGAATGCAGTTCCAGCCCGTCGACAAAGCGCTTCCCGGCTTCCAGACCGCCCTTGATGTTGAAGGCGATGACGGCGCCGGTGCCCTTGGGCCCGTACTTGCGGCCGCGTTCAAACCACGGGCTCGACGGCAGACCGGCATAGGCGACGGATTCCACGTTTTCGTTGGCCTCCAGCCAGGTGGCCACCTTAACGGCGTTTTCCACGTGACGCTCCACCCGCAGGCTCAGCGTTTCCAGGCCCTGGGCAATCAGGAAGGCGTTGAACGGCGTGACGGCGGATCCCAGGTCGCGGAGCAACTGCACCCGGGCCTTGAGGATGTAGGAGAGGTTCGCCCCCAGCGCTCCGTCCGCTCCCAGGTCGCGCCCGTAGACCAGTCCGTTGTAGCTGGGATCCGGGGTATTGAAGCCCGGGAAACGCTCCGGTTCCGCCGTGTAGTCGAACGTGCCGCCGTCGACAATCACGCCGGCAATAGCGGTACCGTGGCCACCCAGGTACTTCGTGGCCGAATGAATGACGACGTCGGCGCCCCACTCCAGCGGCCGGATCAGGTACGGCGTGGAAAGGGTGTTGTCGACGATCAGCGGCACACCGGCCTCGTGCGCGGCGGCACTGATGCCTTCGATGTCCAGCACGTCCTGGCGCGGATTGGACACGACCTCGCCGAAGAAGAGCTTGGTGTTCGGCTGGACGGCGTCGCGCCACTGCTGGGTATTGTCCGGATCCGCGACGAACGTGACCTGGATGCCGAACTTTTTCAGCGTGTGCGCAAAGAGATTGAACGTGCCGCCGTAAAGGTTGGGACTGGAGACGATATGGTCCCCCGCCTGGGCAATGTTCAGCACCGCGAAGGTGGACGCGGCCTGGCCGGAGGAGAGCAGGAGCGCAGCAATTCCGCCCTCCAGACTGGCGATGCGCTGCTCCACGGCATCCTGCGTAGGGTTGCCGATGCGGGTGTAGATCGGGGAGAGTTCGGTCAGCGCGAACCGATTGGCCGCACTTTCCGTGCTGGGAAAGACGAAGGACGTGGTCTGGTAGATCGGCAGTGCGCGGGCGCCGGTGGTGGCATCGGGTTCCTGGCCTACGTGGATCTGGCGGGTTTCAAATGACCATGCATTGCTCATGGGTGGCTCCTCATAACCGGGTCACCAAAACTCATCCGGGGCAGACAGGGAAGTACCCGCTCTGCTGAGCCAAGATGGTTTTGTGACCTGCGCTTGCACTTAACCGTGTGGTTAAGGCCTGGTCTTCACCCGGGGCACCCCACCGCAGCGGAGGGTTGCCGGCCAGCGAGCCGGGGCTTGTCGCTGGCACTCATGACCTCAGACCAGTGTGCTGCTGCCATGCCGATGGTGGCAATAACATGACTGAATATGACGTTTCTACTGCTGCTGACGATCGGCCGCCCGAAACCCGGGATGGAGATCCCACCTTGGTAAGTGGAACCTAACTCGAGACGCTCCTCACAAAGTGCCAAGATGAACGGCATGCGCATGGATCATGTTTCTTACGCCTGTGAATCAGATGGTTTGGCCGCCACCGCCGCCCGCATCTCGGATGCCCTGGGAATCGAACGCGTTCGGGGTGGAGTCCATCCCCGGTTCGGCACCCGCAACATCATTTTTCCGCTCACGGACCACCATTATTTGGAGGTCGTGGAGGCCCTGGAGCACCCGGCGTCGGACAAGGCTCCCTTCGGTCAGGCGGTGCGTGCCCGCTCGGCAGCAGGCGGTGGTTGGATGGGCTGGTGTGTCGCCGTGGACGATCTCTCCCCCTTCGAAGAACGCCTTGGCCGAAGCGCCGTTCCCGGCAATCGGAAGTTCCCGGACGGGCAGGAACTCATCTGGCAGCAGATCGGCATCAAGGGACTCATCGCCGATCCCCAGGTTCCCTACATGCTCAAGTGGGAAGGCGACCCGGCCCTGCACCCGTCGCTGGCCACCCCGACCAACGTCAGACTGACGAAGCTGACCATTGCCGGCAGCGCCGAACGGGTCACCGAGTGGCTCGGCGAGCCAGTGGAGAAGCCACTGGATGACGTAGCCGTGGAATGGATCGCGCCGCGCGGCACGCCGGGCATCATGAGTGTCACGTTCGAGACGGCAAATGGGCTTGTCACCATTTAGCCGCATATCCGGGCAGACCGGTGTTCAGCTAACTTAGTCCCCCCGACGGTCCGGCCAGATAGGCCGACTAAGAAGGGCGCGCCGCGGGAGGATGCAAACCTCAGCCGAACCCGAGCGCCGGGCCGCCTACGAAGGCTGCGACATCCAGCAGCGCGTGCGCAACCACCAGCGGCGTGAGCCGGCCAAAGCGCCGGTAGATCCAGCAAAATATCAGCCCCATCAGGAAATTGCCCACGAACGGGCCGAACCCCTGATACAGGTGGTAGCTGCCGCGCAGCAGCGAGCTGGTTAATACAGCTGCCACTGCTGGCCAGCCGAACCGGCCGAAGCGCTCCAGCAGGTATCCGACGACGATGACCTCTTCCACGATGGCATGCCTCAGGGCCGACAACACAAGGACCGGCACCGTCCACCAGTACGTATTGAGGGCGCTGGGGATTATCTCCGTGGTGATGCCCAGCGCCCGACCGACGGCATAGAGCCCCAGGGACGGGATGCCGATGACAGCGGCCAGGCCCAGACCCCAAAGGAAATCCCGGCCGGGGCGCCGGAGCGTGAAACCGAGCTGTTGGAAGGCGGATTGTCCGGGTTGCCAGAGCAGGTACAGCACCAGGGCCACCGGAACCAGCGCGAAGATAATCCCCAGCAGCTGGTAGGTCAGGTCAAAGTACTCCCGAGTGCTTTGTGCCGCATTCAGGGTCGATGTGCCCTGGGCCAGCGGTGCGCGGGTCAGCTTGTCCAGCAGCTGGACGACGGCGTACACGGCTGACTGGCCCAAGGAAAGCCCCAGCACAATCCACACCTCGATGCGCAGCCGCACGCGTGTAGTTCCAGTTGACGAGTTCATACGCCCATCTTGCCCGTATTTGCTGACCGTTCTCATCCACTGCCAATTCAGGCGCCTGGAGCGACGATCACGTCAATCTTGTTGCGTTGGAACGCCGCCAGCTCATCGGCTGTGATTCCCGAATCCGTAATGAGCTTGTGGAAGTGATAGCCCTCCATGGTGGCAAAGGCGCGCTTGCCGATCTTGGACGAATCCGCCAGCATGTAGGCCTCGGACGCGCGCCGCGCCATCAGTGAGTTGACCGTCGCCTCGCCCTCATCGTCAACGGTGGGACCGACCTCCGGATCAATCCCGTTGACACCGATGAACGCAAAATCGAGCGCGACCTTTTGCAAAATGATGTCCGTGTAGGGGCCCACCAATTCATAAGAGCGCGGATTGACGATTCCCCCGGTGACCATGATCTTGAAGTTCGGTCGGACCACCAGTTGCGCGGCAATGTTGATCGCGTTGGTCACCACGGTCAACGTTGGCCTGACGGAATGCTCCATCAGGTCAGCCCTGGTGGAGAGGACCTGCGCCAGCGCCGTGCTGGTGGTTCCCCCACAGAGCCCAATCACTGCACCTTTATGCACCAGGGCGCTGGCGGCGAGGGCGATCTGCTGCTTTTGCCCGCCATTGTCGTCGCGGTTGTAGCGCCCGGGCAGGTCGTAGGCGACGGAACCCTGGACGGCCCCGCCGCGGGTGCGGGTGAGCAGCCGCTCGTTGGCCAGCGAATCCAGGTCCCGTCGTGCGGTGGCCGGCGAAACACCGAGACGGTGGACAATGTCGTCCACCTCGACCTGCCCGGAACCGGCCAATAAATCCAGGATGGCGTTTAGCCGCTCGGTCCGGTTCATTTGCCGGCCTGCCCTGATGTCAGCACAGGCCCGGATTCGGGCACGTCCGCAAACAAACGTAACAGCCGCGCCACCTCCGGAATTAGCGCATCGCGCCCGGCGCGCAGGTACTTCCGCGAGTCGACGACGGCGGGATTGGCTGCGAGATACCCCCGCACGGCTCGGGTAAAGAACCCGTTTAGGTGCGTTGAGACGTTGATCTTAGTCATCCCGGCGGCGATCGCTGCCACGATCGCACCGTCGGGAACCCCGGAGGAGCCATGCAATACCAGCGGTACCTGCAGAGCCGCCTTGAGTCCGGCAATCCGGTCCAGATCCAGCGCGGCGCTGCGCTCCGTCATGGCATGCGAAGAGCCGACGGCGACGGCGAGCGCATCCACGCCGGTGGCGGCCACGAACGCCGCAGCCTCGTCCTTGTCGGTCAGCACGCCGGGCGCATGCGCTCCATCCTTGCCGCCCACCTTCCCCAACTCGGCCTCGACGTACACACCGCGGGCCTGTGCGTAGTCGGTAACCCGCCTCGTCACCGCCACGTTTTCCGCATAGTCAAAGCCGGCGCCGTCGTACATAATTGAGCCGAAGCCCAGCTCAACCGCCTGATAGGCCAGCTGCTCGTCCTCCGCGTGATCCAGGTGCACCGCAACCGGAACGGACGCTGCGCGGGCGGCGGCGAGGGTGGCCAGCGCGAGCGGCTCAAGGCCGCCGTGGTACTTGGCGCAGTTTTCGGAGATCTGCAGAATCAGCGGCAGCCCGGCCCGCTCGGCCCCCGCGACCAGGCCCTCGACGGTCTCCAAATGGATAACGTTGAACGCACCCTGCCCCGTCCCCGCGGCCGCTGCCGCATCCATTAATGTCCGTGTAGGGGTCAGTCCCATGGTGTCCTTGCGTTGTTGGTGGTGTGTGCGCTGACGATCAGCCGGGCGGCTAAGTCCTGATACTGCGGCGAAATTTCGCCGGCCGCTGGCATCAGCACCGCGGCCGCGCTCCAGGCGGTGGCGCGCCGCAGGATTTCTTCGGTATCGGTGTTGCCGGAGGCCAGCGCGACGGCGGCGGCACTGACCGCCGCGTCCCCGGCCCCGGTCGGGTTTCCCTGCAGCGCTTCCGGCAGGCGTGCGCGCAGGTACCGGTCCGGGCTCCGTGCGTCAAAGGCCAGCATACCGTCGGCGCCGGCGCTGACCAGAACCATCCGTGCACCCATTCCCACCAGCTTCCGCGCAGCGCTGACCAGGTCGCTCTCACCGAGGGCCTGAACGAGTTCCTCATTATTGGGTTTGAGCAGGTCCGCGCCGGCCCTCGCGGCCGCCAGCAGACCGGGCCCGGACGTGTCAATCACCGCCGGTACACCCGCCTGCTGAGCCAAGGCCACCAGGGTCGGGTAGAAATCCGCCGGCGCCTTAGCCGGCAGACTCCCCGAACCAACCAGTACGCCCGCGGTCCCGAGGCAATCGATGACGGCGGCAGCGAGCCGCTGCCAGTCTCCGGCGGCGAGCGCGGGGCCGGCTTCGTTGAAGATACTAGTATTCCCCGCAACGGTGTCCACCAGGGCGATGGTCCGCCGCGTTGCGGAGGCGACCGGAATCAGCCGGTGCGGGACACCGCTGCGGCCCAGTTCCCAGGCAAACTCGGCTCCGGTGCTGCCCCCGGTCGTGGCGATGGCCAGCGTCTGGAAGCCCAGCTGGTGCGCGACCCGGGAGACGTTGATCCCCTTCCCTCCGGCGCGCAGGAGCGGAGCAGTTACGCGGTGTGAACCGCCCGGATGCACGCCGGCCACCGTGTAGGTCAGGTCCACCGCGGGATTCGCCGTGACGGTGACTATGACCCCCGTTGGCCCGGCAGCTGCTGCGCCTGACCCGACAGTACCGGCCGCCGTCGCGGCCGCCGTCGTGCCTGCCGCCGCGGCGCGTACAGCACGTCCTATTGAGTCGCTCACAGCGCCGCCTGCCGTTGCGCCAGCAGGTCGCGCGCCTTTAGGGCCGAGCCGATCAAACCGGAATTCTGTCCGAGTTCCGCCGCCACCAGGTGCGGGCGGCGATGGAATGTCAGCAGGGATTCCACCCGCTCGGCCAGCGGCACCAACAGAGCCTCTCCGGCTTCGGCCAGCCCACCGCCGAGCACCACGGTTTCGGTCCCCAGGATGGACACGCATTGGGCGATGCTAAAGGCCAGCGCTGCCACCGCATCGGCCCAGATCCGGGCCGCCAGCACGTCCCCGGCTCCGGCGCGCTCCAGCACGTCGCGGGCACCGTTGACTGGCGTTCCACTAAATTGTTCGTACCGGCGGGAAATGCCGCCGGCCGATCCGGTGGCTTCGAGGATCTGCAGGGAACCGTCAGCCGCGGGAACCATGGCGTGGCCCAGTTCCCCTGCAAAGCCACCACCGGCCACGCGCCGCCCGTCGCTGAAGACGGCACCGGCGATCCCGGTACCGATCACTAGCACGACGACGTCGGACTGGCCGCGGGCGGCGCCGATCCGGAACTCCGCTTCGCCCGCCATCCCGACGTCGTGTCCGAACGCCACCGGCAGGCCCAGCCGGGACTCAAGCCGCTCCACGAAGGGGTAGTTGCGCCAGCCCAGGTTCGCCGAGAGCAGTCCCACTCCTGCCGCCTCGTCCACCAGCCCCGGGACGGTAACGCCCACAGCGGCCGGTGCAATATCGGGGTGGCTTCGCCGGTAGCGCTCCGTGAGCTCCACGATCCGTTGCACTATCGCATCGCCGCAGCCGGCTGTGTAGCCCGGCACGGCGCCGTCGTGCAGTTGCCGACTCGCCGCTGGCCCGGTGCCCGCCGCTGGCTCCGGACACCTCGGCGTGGGGAACCGCTGCAGATCCCGGACCACCGCGTCGCCCGGATCAATCGGTCCGGCCAGGATTCCGGTCTTCATGTCCGTACCTCCGACGTCAAAGGCCAGGACCGCCGGAAGATCCCCGGCCTGAGTTGACCGGGGGTTCATCGGGTCAGTTGGCATTCGGTCAGTTGGCATCGGGTTACTCGTCCCTGCCCTTACTGCGCAGCGTCCAGAATCACCGAGCGCGAAAGATTGCGGGGGGCGTCCGGATCCAAGCCGCGGGCGCGGGCACGCTCCAAGGTCACACGGTGCACGCGGGCCAGATCAGCCAGCGGATGCATCCCGGAGTTGACCAGCAACGCGCCGGTCTTGGCGACGTCGTCGGCCAGTCCCGCCGGCAGCTCGCCGAACATCCATGTCACACGGTTCGGCGCGGCAATTGCGATCGGTCCGTGCCGGTATTCCATCGCCGGATAGCTCTCGGTCCAGCCCTGCACGGCCTCACGCATTTTCAGTCCCGCCTCGTGGGCCAGCCCGACAGTCCAACCGCGGCCCAGAAAAGTGAATTGCTCGGCGTCGATCAGCTCCTGCTGCACCGGCGCGGTGAGCGCGGTTTTCGCATCCTCCACCGCCGGGCTCAGGTCCATGCCGACGCTGGTGAGCAGATAAGTCAGCGCCGTTGTCGCGAAACGCGTCTGGACTACGGATTTCTCATCGGCATAAGGAAGCTCGACGACGGCGTCCGCCAGCGTCATGATCGGCGAGTTCAAATCCCCCACCAGGGCTACGGTCCGCACCTTTCCTTTGAGCCGGCGCAAGATCTCCAGCACCTCGGATGTCGTGCCGGAGCGAGTGATGGCAACGACGGCGTCATACTGCCTGTCCGCACCCAGAAATGCCTCCGAGGCGGCGAATGGGTCCGTGACTCCCTTGCCGGCAGCTTCACGCGCCGCTGCATAGCTCTGCGCCATGAACCAGGAGGTACCGCAGCCGATCACGGCGACGCGCTCGCCGTCGGCGGGCAGTAGCTTCCCTTCCTTCCCGTTCGCAAGCGCCTGTGCAATGGCACGGGTCCACATCTGGGGCTGACTGCTCAGTTCTTCGTCCATATGCGCGCCGCCGTGGGTATTTGTCGGCCCGGCGACAGCGGTGCCGGCATGTGCGGGGCCTTCATTTGCGCGGGCGGTGGAAGCAGTGTCGGTCATCTGGGAAGATCTCCTTGCGTCTCATGTACAGGCAAGCTGGGATTCTGACCACAGTCTAACACTCAAATGATTACTAATGATCGCTTTCTGCTATATTCAGTCACGTTCAATCCCTGGTAGCCCCAGCGGCGCCGGTCTTTCAGACAGAATGGCCCTGCCGGACGCCGGCGCGCCAGACGGCTGCGGTCAGCGGAATCCCCGGACGGTAGGCAAGGTGCGTCGCCGCGGGGGCGTTCAGCAGGTGCAGATCCGCCCGATGCCCGACGGCAATCGAACCCACTGCCCGCGCGCCGTCGACGTCCATCCCGCCTTCGCGGCCAAGTGCGAGCGCCCCGCCATACGTGGCGGCCCGCACGGCTTCGTGCACACTGAGTCCCATTTGCAGCACCGCTGTCGTTACGCAAAAAGCCATCGAGCTAGTGTACGAGGTTCCGGGGTTGCAGTTGGACGCCAGCGCCAGCTGGACGCCGGCATCCAGCAGCTGCCGCGCCGGGGCCAGCGGCTGACGCGTGGACAGGTCACACGCGGGCAGCGCCGTGGCCACCGTACCGCGGACACCGCCACCGGTCACCGGATCCCAACCGGACCAACTGCCGGCAAGGGCGGCGACGTCGTCGTCGTCCAGGTAATTCACGTGGTCCACACTGGCGGCGCCGAATTCGACGGCCAGCCGCACACCGGCACCGGTGCCGAGCTGGTTGCCATGCACGCGCAGCCCCAGCCCGGCGTCCCGGCAGGCAGTGAGCACCCGGCGGGACTGCTCCTCGGTAAAAGCGCCGCGCTCACAGAAAACATCCGCCCAGCGCACGAACGGGCGGACGGCGTCGAGCATGGCCCCGCACACCAGGTCCGTGTAGTCGTCCGGATCCGCACCCGTCGGCACCAAATGGGCGCCCAAGTACGTCACCTCATCCACCACGGTGGACGCAATCCGGGCGCTGCGGGCCTCGTTCTCCACATCCAGCCCGTACCCCGTTTTAGTCTCCATATAGGTGGTGCCCTGGGAAACGGCCTCCGCCACCCGCCCCATCGCCAGTCGGGTCAGGTCGAAGTCGCTGGTGTTGCGAGTCGCCCCCATGGTGACGGCGATGCCCCCGGCGCTGTAGCTCTGCCCGGCCATCCGCGCCTCGAATTCCGCGGTCCGGTCGCCGGCAAATATCAGGTGTGTATGCGAGTCCACCCAGCCGGGCAACAGCGCGCGGCCGCCCGCGTCAAAGGACTCGTCGGCCGCGGGGACGGATGCGGCCGGTCCCAGCCAGCTGATCCGTTCCCCTTCGATCACGACGGCGGCGTCCCTCAGTACCGCAGCCCCCGCTCCATTGCGCAGGTCCTGGCTCATCAGCTCGCCGATATTCGTAATCACAAGGCTCATAAGTCCACCCTACGGCGGGCATGCGGGCCGGCCATGATAGCCCGGCGCCCCCGCGTCTGGGATCCCGGACGTTCCGAAGCGCGCGCCGGACGCAACATTCGCGATGGCGCAGGCAACGTTGCGTTTTGGCATTGGCACCGCAGGGAATCGGCGAGGAAGATAGGACCATGACTTTCGCCTCCCTGCTGGCCTTCGCCGGCCTCTGTCTGCTGCTGTCCCTGACACCGGGGCCGGATACATTTTTGGTGCTGCGGACCGCCCTGCGCCGCGTCGGTGCGGGGCTGGCAACCGCGGCAGGCTGTTCCATTGGCGGGATCCTGTGGGCGCTGCTGGTCGGGGTTGGATTGGCAGCACTACTGGAACAATCAGCCGAAGTTTTCCGCTGGCTGAAGATCGCTGGCGGGGTGTACCTGCTGTATCTCGGCGTTTCCGCTTTTCTGCGCGGCCGGCGTGAACGCGTCCGGATAGCTGCCAGGACCGCAGAGGCCGCAAATTCTGCGCCGCTGCCGGGACAGTTGTCCGGGCAAGCCGCACGGCAGGCCGCTGGACAGGCGCGGGCGGGGCAGCCCAGATGGAAAGGGAATCTGGCCGGTTTTGGTGCGGGCGCTCTCTCCACCTTATTAAACCCCAAGGTCGGCTTGTTTTACCTTGCCCTGGTTCCTCAATTCATTCCACACGGCGGAGACACTTTGCTGACCGCGCTGGTGCTCGGCGGCGTGGAGGCCCTGATCGGAGGCGCCTATCTGTCCCTGGTGGCCTTCGCCGCAGCCAAAGCCATGGGACTGCTGCGCAAACCCAAGGTCGAGCTGTGGCTGGACCGAGCAAGTAACACCATCATCGGCGGGCTCGGCCTCGGTATCCTGGTCTCCAGCGCCGCCAACTGAATCGGAAGGTGCGCCGGGGCGGAGCCTTTGCGTCCTAAACGGCACCATCGAGGGCACCCCGTCCCGGCAGTAGCCATCATGACCCCCGTCCTCCGCGCCGGGGACGATTGCTGAACTTTCAGGCTCACCGTCTGCTGCCTATCCGCCGCTTACGGTACGTGCGCCGCCTACCGTCGGTCCGGTGCCAGCGCCCGGGCCTCTGCACAGAGCGGACTTTCCGGGGCGAGGATCATCGCCGCGGCAAGCTCCGCCATGGCCGCGGAGGTCTGGATGCCGTAGCCGCCCTGTCCGGCCAGCCAGAAGAATCCGGGCGCCTCGGGGTCGAAGCCGACGACCGGCAGGCCGTCAGCCGCCGAGGTGCGCAGCCCGGTCCAGCTCCGCTGCACGGAGGTGATCCCCAGTGACGAAACGGTACTGATCCGCTCGATGACGCGGCGGATATCCGCTTCCACCGGCCGGGCGTCCTCGGCCACGCTCGGGACGGATTCACACGGCGAAATCAGCAGACCGCTGCCCTGCGGCCGGTAGTAAAAACTATCGTCTGCGCCGGCAATCATCGGAGCCTGCGGATCGACGGGATGTTCCGTCATGACGGTGGCCGCGGTGCGTCGGTGCGGACGCAGACCTTGAATTCCGACGCCGGCAATCACCGCGAGCGGATCGGCCCATGCTCCGGCGGCATTGACCAGAATGGGTGCCTCAACAGCATCGTCCCCCGCTCCAACCAGCCACCCCGCGCTGGTCCGCTGCACTGTGTGAACCGGGGCACCGGTAATGATCAAGGCTCCGGCAGCGACCGCACCCGACCGGTAATGGTCCAGCAGTGGGGGGACATCGACTTCCAGTGCGGAATCATCCAGACTGGCGGCTTCGAAGGAATCCGGCCGCAAGTCGGGGCAGCGGGTGAGCGCCTCCGCATGGCTCAGCGGTCTCAGCCGGCCGTTGGCGGCGGTTCCAGCGGCCACATCCGCTACCGTGCCGACGAAGATCAGCGGCCGCGGCAGCAAAATCGAATGCCCCCGCTCCGCGGAAATAGAGCGGACCATCACGATGCTCCTGGCTGTCAGCTCCTGAATCGGAGCGGGCCCGTAGCTGGGCTGCATCTGACGCGCCGAGCGGGACGAAGTGTGGTACGCAAGCGTTCCCTCCGCCTCAACCAGCACGACGGCGGCACTCGGCGCCAGCTGCCAGGCCAGAGACAGACCCGCGATCCCACCGCCCACGATCAGCACGTCAGTATTCACTGTGCAACCCTATTCACTGTGCAACCCTTCGAAAGTCATCTGCGTTCCTGCACCCGTCAACGCTTTCCCGCATACGGTCGGGGTTGGCCTGCCAAGTCCCTACTCTCCGCCCGCCCCAGCGCGTGCGGCGACAAAGGCACGCACGCAAGTTTCGACGTCGTCCGCGCTGTGTGCGGCCGAAAGCTGGACCCGGATCCGCGCCGCGCCGCGCGGAACCACCGGGAAACTGAACGCGGTCACGTACACACCGTGGCCCAGCATCTGATCCGCCATGGTCGCCGCGAGAACGGCATCGCCGAACATCACCGGAACAATGGCATGCTCCCCCGGCAGCAGTTCGAAGCCCTCTTCGGTCATCCGGCGCCGGAAGTGCTCTGCGTTGCTGAACAGCGTGCTGCGCAGCTGCGCGGAGGTTTGAACCAGCTCCAGGGCCTTGAGCGTGGCGGCGACAATGGCTGGCGCCAGGGAATTCGAGAACAGGTAAGGCCGGGCTTTCTGCCGGAGCATCGCAACGATTTCCGCCCGGCCGGAGACATAACCGCCGGACGCGCCGCCGAGGGCCTTGCCGAAGGTCCCGGTATAGATGTCCACCCGGTCCGAGACGCCGGCGTGCTCGGGCGTGCCGGCACCGGTGGCACCCATGAAGCCGACGGCGTGGGAATCGTCCACCATGACCAGTGCGCCGTATTTGTCCGCCAGATCGCAGATCGCCGCCAGCGGTGCCAGGAACCCGTCCATGGAGAACACGCCGTCGGTGACGATGACGGTGCGGCGGGCGCCGGCACCGTCATTTAGCGCAGCGGCCTCGACGAGCGCCGCCTCCAGCTCGGCCATATCCTGATTCGCATAGCGGAAGCGCTTGCCCTTGCAGAGCCGGATCCCGTCGATAATGGAGGCATGGTTCAGTGCGTCCGAGATGACGGCGTCCTCGGGCCCGAAGAGGGATTCAAAGACTCCGCCATTGGCATCGAAGCAGGACGAAAACAGGATCGTGTCCTCGGTGCCCAGGAATGCCGAAACATGTGATTCCAGTTCCAGATGCAGGTCCTGGGTGCCGCAGATAAACCTGACCGAGGCCATGCCGAAGCCGCGTTCATCCATGGCGGACTTTGCCGTGGCAACAATCTCGGGATGGTCCGCCAGACCCAGATAGTTATTGGCGCAGAAGTTCAGCACCGGCTTGCCCTGGCCGTTGCCGTCCAGCGGTCCGGCCAGAATGTGGCTGGATTGTGCCGAGGAGATCCTGCGTTCGGTCTTAAAAAGTCCAGCCTCCCGGATTTCGTCCAATTCGGCAGCCAGTTGGTCTTTCATTGCGGTGTACATATAGCCTTGCTCCTTAGAATCCGGTCCAGTCCAGCACCACTTTGCCACCGGCGCCGGAGCGCGCGGCCGCGAAGCCCTCGTCCCACCGGGCCGCCGGCAGCGTGTCCGTCACCACCGCCGAAATGTGCCGATGCAGCACCTGGTTGGAGGACAGCATGGCGCTCATGGCGTACCAGGTCTCAAACATTTCCCGGCCGTACACTCCCTTCAGTGTGAGCATATGGGTGACAACCTTGCCCCAGTTGATGTCAATGGGGGCGCTGGGCAGGCCCAACATGGCGATCCGTCCACCATGGTTCATATTGTCGATCATTTCCGGCAGCGCCGTGGGATGGCCCGACATTTCGAGGCCGATGTCGAACCCTTCCCGCATACCGAGCTCACGCTGCGCGTCCTTTACCCGTGTGCGCGAAACATCGACGGCCAGGTCGACGCCCATACTGCGGGCCAGTTCCAGCCGTGGGGCGGAGACATCCGTAATCGCAATCTTCCGTGCGCCGGCATGGCGGGCGACGGCGATGGCCATCAGTCCGATGGGTCCAGCCCCCGTGATCAGGACGTCCTCTCCAACGAGCGGGAAGCTCAGCGCCGTATGTACTGCGTTGCCGAACGGATCAAAGATGGCGCCGAGCGCAGGGGTGACGGAGGTGTCGTGATGTACCCAGACATTTATTTCCGGTATCACGACATATTCGGCAAAAGCCCCGTCGCGCTGCACACCAACGGACTCGGTATTGATGCACATCTGACGGCGCCCCGCACGGCAGTTACGGCAGATTCCGCAGACAATGTGGCCTTCGCCGGAGACCCGGTCACCAACCTTCACATCCCGCACCTGGGCTCCGATCTCCACGACTTCACCGTAGAACTCGTGCCCGGGGATCAGCGGCGCATTGATGTTCTCCGCGGCCCAGGCATCCCAGGACTCGATGTGCAGGTCAGTGCCGCAGATGCCGGTCGTCATGACTCGGATCTTCACCTCATCCGGGCCGGCGTCGGGCTCCGGCCGGTCCACGAGCTCGAAGCCCGCATGGGGTCCGGATTTGTACAGTGCTTTCATTTGACCCGTGCTTTCATATGACCGGTGCTTTTATCGCAGCGGGTCTTCATGTGACCCGTGCCTTCATCTGACCGTTGCTTCATCGCTGTTCGTGCTTTATGTGCAGGCCCTCCCAGCGCTTCTACCCTCCATTAGATGTCTGAAGACACTTTAGAACAACTAGGAGTAACTCCATCGAGGATTAAGTTTTCCTACATGCTAGGTTGGCTGGAATGGAAATTCACCAGCTTCGGATGCTCCGGGAATTAGGCGAACTCGGCAGCGTCACCGCGGTGGCGCAGGCACTGTTTGTGACGCCGTCGGCCGTTTCCCAACAACTCGCCGCGCTGCACAAGAGCACCGGCGCCGTGCTGACCCGCAAGCAGGGGCGCAGATTGATCCTCACCGAGGCGGGCCAGGTACTGGCCGACGCCGGCGCCGACGTGATCAGTGCCATGGCGGAGGCGCGGGCAGCCATCGGCGCCTACCAGGACGACCGCGCCGGACACGTCACGATGAGCGGTTTCCACAGCGCCGGACAAGCGCTTTTTGCCCCGTTGGTCCGGCTCCTGCAAAGTCCGGGTTCGCCGAAGGTGCAGCTTTCGGATGAAGACGTGGCACAACAGGATTTCCCGGCGCTCACCGCACGCTATGACCTTGTGCTGGCGCACCGGATGGATCACAGCCCACCATGGCCCGCCGGCAGAATCAGCGTGATCGAGTTAGCGCGCGAACCCCTGGATGTGGCCCTCGCCGCCGGCCACCCGCTGGCCGCGTTAGAGGCCCTGACGCCCGGCGACGTCGCCGGCCACGATTGGGTGACCAGCCGCGGCGGCTACTCCCCGGCTGACGTCCTTGCCGCCGTCGGCGCCGTTTCCAGTAAACCGCCGGCCGTGGTGCACCGGATAAACGACTACTCCACGGTGGCGGCGTTGGTTGCCACCGGAAGCGTGCTGGGACTGCTGCCGCGCTACACGGCGAGCCCGGCGCTGAGCCCTGGCGTGACACTGCGTCCCCTGCGCGGCATCAGCACGCACCGTCGGATAGACATTCTGGCCAGGCCGGAGAGCCTCAAACGCCGGTCCGTCCTGCTGGTGATCGATGCGCTGCACGAAGCCATGGCAGAGCTGGTCAGCTGAATTAGTCAGGAGCCAACTGACCGCGCCCTAGTCAGCTCATGGAGGGAAGCGCCTCGGCCGGCGACGGGTCAGATCCCAGCTCTGGTTGGTCGCGCAGTTCCAGCTCGGTCCCCAGGTGTTCCAGCTCGAGAATGGTGATCCGGTTACGTCCGGGGCGCAGCAGCGGGGCCGGGATGTACAGCGTTATCTGGGGTCCGGCCTCCCAGTACCGGCCAAGCAGGAAGCCGTTGACCCAGGCGAAGCCCTTGCCGAATCCGGGCAGCGCCAGGTAGGCGTCGGCGGCTTTTGTGAGGTCGAACTCTGCAGCGGCGAAGCCCGCGCCAGCAATCGCGTGACCTTCGACGGCGGGTCCCGTGGAGGAGAGCACATCCAAGCGACCCTCGTCCAATTCCTCCAGCGGCACCAGGCGCTGCTCCCAGTGGAAGACGTGGCGCCGTCCGACCATGACGCCGCCCAGGATGCCCTTGCCCTGTCCCAGCAGCGGACCGTAGTTGATCCGGCCCTGGTTCTCGACCAGGATCTCCAGCCTTACCGGGTTCCCCGCACCCGTGACGGGGACGCCGTCGGCCGCGGTGGCATCATCGAGTACCCCGGCGAAGGCGCCGTCAACCCAGAGGTAGGCCCGGTCATGCAGATCCCGAATGCCGATGGTGGTCTCCGTCTCCGGCAGCACGGCCGTGGCACTGTACAGGACAAGCCCGCGGTCAAGCCCGAGCTGTTCGAAGCTGAGCGGCCGGACGCTGCGCACCGGCCGGCCCGAGCGCGCAAAATCCAGAAGCCCGACGCCGGGGCGCACGGCCAGCGTCTGCGGCGCCACTGTCGCCGTCGGCGTCGTGAGGCCAGCGGGGAGCGGCGGCAGTTCTTTGCCGGCCGCGGCATGGAACTCGGCACGCATGGCATGGAATTTATCCGTCAGGGTACCGTCCTCCGCGATCGGCGCGTCCGAGTCGTAGCTGGTGACGGTGGGCTGCAGGATCTTGTCATGGTTGCAGCCGGAGGTCAGCCCGAAATTGGTTCCGCCGTGGGCCATGTAGAGGCAGACGGAGCCGTCCCGCTCCAGCATCTGGCGCACCTCGGAAGCGGCCTCGGCCGCGTCCCGCGTATGGTGGTGTTCCTTCCAGTGGTCGAACCAGCCGTTCCAGAATTCCACATTGAAAAACGGCTCGCCCGGACGGCGGCGCTTCCAGGTTTCAATGGCCTCAGCGCCACGGCTGCCCAGTGTCGCCGTGGCCCAGGTATCCGGCAGGGCGCCGCCATCCAGGAAGTAATCCGTGCCGCCGTCGGCCGTGAAAAGGATCTCGGTGATGCCGCGCTCCTGCAGTGCCTGCCGGTTCCATCGCAGGTAGTCCCGGTCGTCGCCATAGCTGCCGTATTCGTTCTCCACCTGCACGGCGACGATGGGGCCGCCGTGGCCCGCCTGCAGCGGCGCCAGCTGGGGCAGGAGCCGGTCAAACCACGTCCCCACCACCGAGGTGAAGGCGGCGTCCGAGCTGCGCAGCCCCACACCGGGGATGGCAGTAACCCAGGATGGGAATCCGCCATTGTCCCATTCGGCACAGATATAGGGACCCGGGCGCACGATCACGTCCAGACCTGCCTGCTCCGCCAGCTGGATGAAATGTGCCACGTCGCGCCAACCGGAAAACTCCGGAGCCTCACCGGGCCTGGGCTGGTGGAAGTTCCAGGCGATATAGGTGTCCAGGGTGTTGGCGCCCATCGCCGCCAGCCGGGCTATGCGGTCCTCCCACTGCGCCGGATGGACCCGGAAGTAGTGAATGGCCCCCGCCAGGATCCGGTGCTCCCTGCCATTGCGGAACAGCGCGCCCTCGCGGATGGTGAGTGCTGGTTCGGGGGCGGAGGCGCCGGCGGGGGGTGTCCCTGGAATGCCCGGCCGGAGGTGAGCGTGCGTCATGGTTACAGGGCCGTCATACGTGCGGGCTGGCCGGCGTTGAAGTACTCCAACAGCTCGGGAGCCAGTTCCGGCACTGTGCGCGCGGAGCCGTCGGTACGCAGCGATTCGGTGGCGAGCACGCCGGCCGCCACGGCCTGGCGGGCAGCCACCGGGCTGGTCTGAGTCATGCCTCCGTGGCGGGCGAAGTCCAGGAACTCGGCGATCAGCTTCGGATCGGCCCCGCCGTGGCCGCCGTCGCCGCCGTCGCCGTCGAGGATCTCCACCTTTGCATCCGGCTCGCTGAAGCCGTCCTGGGTCCGGGTGGTCCAGACGTGGATGACGTCGCCCGGGCCGTCGCCGAAGTTCTCAATCCGGCCCCGGGTGCCGATCACCGTGTAGTTCCGCCAGTAATCGGGGGTGAAATGGCACTGCTGGTAGGACGCCAGCACCCCGTTATCCAGGACCATCTGCATCATCGAGATGTCCTCCACATCGATGACCGGGTTCAGATCCGTCTGCTCGGTCGGCGGCCAGTTGGCCAGGCTGAACCAGTCGCTCATGCGCCGATCAGAGTTGTCCCGTCTGCTCGCTACGTCGCCGTACACCGCAAGATCACCCACCGCCGACACCCTCTTTGTGTACCCGTTGGCCAGCCAGTGGATCACATCGATGTCGTGGGCGCCCTTTTGCAGCAGCAGGCCCGTGGTGTTGGCCCGCTCGGCGTGCCAGTCCTTGAAGTAGTAGTCCCCGCCATTGCCCACGAAATGCCGGCACCAGATGGCCTTGACCTCGCCGATGGTGCCGTCGAGTATCAGCTGGCGCATCTGCACGACGACGGGCATGTGCCGCATGTTGTGGCCGACGTAGAGCCGGGTCCCGGTCTCAAAGGCCGTCTGCAGGACCAGGTCCGCGGCCTCCAGGGTGACGTCCAGCGGCTTTTCGCAGAACGTCGGGATACCGGCCCTGAGCGTCTCAACGGCCACCACGGCATGCTGGTTGTCCGGGGTCAGGACCAGGACCGCATCCAAGCTGCTGGCCAGCAGCACGTCCAGGTCGTCGGTGACCTTCGCCGTCGGAATTTTTGCCGCCGCATCGGCACGGCCGCGCTTACTGGTGTCGCAGACAACGGTGACCTCGGAGCCTTGGCCCGGTTTGTGCGCGTGCTTCCACAGTCCCGCGCGCAGCCCGAATCCGACAACACCAATCTTCATATCAACTGTGTCCATTGCGTTTTGCATTCCCCTTACCTGAATCTGACTAAATCTGCTGACTGTACCTGCTGCTGAAGCGGCTGAACCTGCTGCTGCGCCTGCCGCTGCGCCGGCGCGGATTCGCGGGCGAACAGCTGCCACGGGAAGTCCAGTACGGCCGCTTCCCGCTCCGCGCCGGTGGCCCGGTCCAGCAGCAGCCGCGCCACCCTGTCGAAGAAATCAATGGGTCCCACCGAGCTCAGCGAGGGAGTCATCCGTTCCCCCTCCCCGGTGTTGCCCACGCCGATGATGTCAATGTCCCGGCCCACCGCCAGGCCCAGCCGCTGCGCGGCGTTGACCGCGCTCATCGCCGCATAGTCCGTGGTGGCATAGATTGCGGTGGGCCGCTCCGGGCCGGAGAGCATCCGCACCGCGGCGGCGTAGGCGCTGGCGGGCGTGACATCGAAGGTCTCCACGTAGTCCTCGCGCAGCTCCAGACCGGCACCGGCCAAGGCCTGGACATAGGCCAGGTAGCGCGACGGAGGTCCCGGCGCTGCGCTCCGGCCGGAGGTCAGGCAGCCCACCTTGCGGTGCTTTTTGAGCAGGTGCTCCATCGCCAGGACGCAGCCGGGGCCGGCCACGGAACGGATCACATCGAAGCCCTCCGGCGCCAGCGTCTCGTCGAATACCACCAGCCGGGTGCCCCGTTCCGCGAGCCTGCCCAGGCTGTCCCGGCTCTCCGGCGGCACGGCGTCGATGAAGACGGCGTCCGCGTCGTGGTTCCGCAGTACCTGGGCCCAGTCCGCGTCGGCCAGGATCATCGGCGTGATGCCCAGCGGAGCGGCGAGGCGTTGGACGGCCTCGATGACCTCCAGCGACCATGGGTCGGAGAGCATCGTCAGGGACAGCAGCACCGTATTCGTCCGGCCGGTCCGGATGGCCCGGGCCGCGGAATTCGGCTGGTAACCCAGCCGGTCAGCCGCGTCCCTGACACGCTGGACCGTGGCGGGGGAAACCCCGGCCTGTCCCTTGGCGCCGCGGCGCCCCGAGAGTACATACGAGACGGTCGCCGTCGAGACTCCCGCCTCCCCTGCCACACTCCGGATAGTAGCCCGCATTCCGATGCCCCAATCACTGCTGAAGTCCTACCTGATGGTTACTGTAGCCGCGGCGGCGGGCCCTGAGGACCAGCCACCGCGGCAGTGCCGCCGAACGCGGCGGATCACGCTAGGCGCCGAACACCGGCACGTCCGCGGGCAGCGCCTTCTGGTACTCCTCGCGGATCTTGTCTCCGCCGCCGGCCTTCCAGCGCTTCACCGCATCCTTGAAGTCGGAGACCTTGGCGCGGCCGGTGATGATGTCGATGGTCTTATCCGTGATGATCTTGTTGATCTTCGCCCCCACCTTGGCGTTGGTGTCCGAGTACGAGCCGTTGGTCGGATTGCGCCAGGCGAAGTCCAGCAGCTTCTTTTCCTGCTCATAGATGTACTTGGTGTCATCCGGGAATGCCGGGTTGAACACCACGTTCTCCGGGCTGGACATGATGTTCAGGGCGCTGGCTACGCCGGGGATGTCCTTCAGCCCGGATTCGGTCATGACCGGGTTGCCGCCGCCGTCCGTCGTGTAGTCCTGGCCGGCTTCGCCGTAGTTCTTCTGCAGGTATTCGGCGCTGCCGAACGGCGCGGACAGGTAGTTCATCAGCGCCAGCAGCTCGCTGATCTTGCCCTCATCGGCCTTCTTGAAAGCCGTGAAGCCAACGGTTCCGTAACCCATGTCATAGGTGGGCCTGATCTTTCCATCGAAACCGAAGGGAATCAGGATCGCCGTCTGGGCATCCTTGTCCAGGTTGCGGTAGCGGGCGATGTTGTGGGGTCCCACGATCACCTGGGCGGCGACGGTGCCGTTGACAATCCGGTTGGAAATGTCCGTGGCATTGACGTCCGGGTAGAAGCAGCCAGCGGTGAACAGTTTGGCCGCATATTCCAGGCCCGCCTCATACTGCGGCGTTTCATAGCGGTTGGTGAGGGTGCGGTCCTTGTTGACCGCCCAGCCGTTCGGGGCACCGAGCCATTCGGTGATCATGTGCAGCATGTTGATGTAGGCCGGCTCCAGCGCGTACTTGCCCTCGTTGGGCCGGGTCAGCTCCTTCGCCTTCTGGAAGAACTCATCCGCGCTGCCCGCGGTCAGGCCGCCCACCTGCGCCCAGGTGGTCTTGTTTCCGGCCATCACCTGTCCGAAGGGGGTGCTGGGGATCGGCGCGCCCCAGATCTTGCCGTTGACGACGGCAGTCTTCCAGGAGTCCGGTTTCAGTGCGGCCAGGTTGGGGTACTCCAGCACGGAGTCGCCCGAGAGGTACTTGGTCAGGTCCTGGAATTTGGCTTCCAGCATCGGGCCGATGTTCGGGATACCCTGGTTCGGCGGTACCCACATCATGTCCGGCAGGGTGTCGCTGGCCAGGATGGTGGCGAACTTGGCCGGGTACCCATCTCCGACGTCCTCGGCGATCTGCAGGTCCAGTGTGCCGCCGAGTTTGGCGTTGAGCCGCTGCCAGAACTTGTTGTCCGCCATCGCGGGGGACATGGTCTCGAAGGTTTCCGTCAGGCCCGTGACCTTGCCCTTGAGCGGCGGCGTCTTCACCGTCTGCACCGGGCTGGGCATCGTCAGGAAACCAGCCTGCAACCCCTTGGCGTTGCCCGCGAAATCCGGGGTAATCCCGGTGAATTCCTTGTAGGTGGGCAGTTTGACGCCGGCGGATGCCGCGCCGCCGCCGCTGGCACCGGAGCCAGTACCGCCGCAGCCGGCCAGTGATCCGCCCACGGCCACGGCTGTGACGGAAAGCCCCGCGAGGCCCAGGAAGTTGCGCCGGCTGACGCCGGCATCTTTGGAGGTGCGAGTCATCGCATGTCCTTTCTCTTTATCCCTTGATGGCGCCGGTAATGACGCCCTTGTTGAAGTGCTTCTGCAGGAATGGGTAGACGAGCAGAATGGGCAGCAGCGCCACGACGACGATGGCCATCTGCATGGACTGCGGCGGCGGTGTGGAGGCGATCCCCAGCTGGTCGGCCAGGCCGCCGCCCTGCACCACGTAGTTGCGCAGCACCAGCTGGACGGGGAACTTGGTCTGGTCGTTGATGTAGAGCATTGCGTTGAAGAAGGCGTTCCAGAATCCGACGGCGTAGAACAGGCCGACGACGGCGACCACGGCCTTAGAGAGCGGCAGCACGATTTTCCACAGAATTTTGACGTCGCTGGCACCGTCGATCCGGGCCGCCTCGATGAGCTCCTGCGGAATGTTCATGAAGAAGGATCGCATCACCACAAAGTTGAAGGCTCCGAAGATGCCCGGCAGGATCAGCGACCACAAGGTGTCCAGCAACCCCAGTTGCTTGACCATAAGGAACATCGGAATCAGGCCGGGGGCGAACAGCAGCGTAAAGAGCACCATCAGCAGCACGGGCCGGCCGAAGAGCACCGGACGGCTGGTGGCGTACGCCATGGTGATCGTGACGAACAGGGCCAACACGGTTCCGACCGCCGTCACGACGGCGCTCACCCCCAGTGCGCGGAACATGAACTGTCCGCTGAAGATGGCCTGGTAGGCCTGCAGCGTCGGGTGCGTGGGCCACAGCACGTAGCCGCCCGCGGCCACCAGCTGTTGGTCATCCGCCAGGGAGGTTGAAACCACCAGCAGGATCGGCAGCACGATGGAAAGCGTGATAAGTCCCAGAACGACGGCCTTGATGGCCTGGTAGAGCGGCGAGACCGGTTCCTTCCAGGCCGGACGTGTGGGATTAAAAGTCAGTCCCTTGGTCTGTCTGCCGGATGTCTTCCGGACCATTGTGTCTGTTGCCATGAGATGTCTCCTTAGGTGGCTGGATTCCGGGCGCAGGCCCGTAATCAGCCGGCCTTTTTCGAAAAGATTCCGGGTTCGCCCAACCTGTGCGCCACCTTGTTGGCCGCGAAAATCAGGAGTGCGCCAACGATGCCCTTGGCGAGGCCGGCCGCGGCGCCGATGCTCCAGCCGCCGCCCACCACGCCGGCAAAGTAGGTGAAGGTATCCAGCACTTCCGAGGCCCCCGGACCCACCGCGTCGTGCTGGAGCAGGAACTGTTCAAAGCCGACGCTGAGGATGTCCCCAATGCGCAGGATGAGCAGCAGGATGATGATGGACCGCAGGCCGGGCAGCGTGATGTGCCACATCCGGCGCCACCGCCCTGCCCCATCCGCGGCCGCGGCCTCATAAAGGGACCCATCTATGCTGGCCAGCGAGGCAAGGAAAATGATCATCGCCCAGCCGGCGTCCTTCCACACCAGCTGCACGGTGGCCAGCAGCGGGAACGTATCCGGGTTGGTCATGAAGGGAAGAGCATCCAGTCCCAGGTGCCGCAGCTCATTGTTGACCAGCCCCGCCCCGCCCAGCACTTGCTGGAACAGCGCAATAACCAGGACCCAGGACAAGAAGTGCGGCAGGTAGACAATGCTCTGGAACCACCTGCGGATCCTGGAGCTCATGAGCGAGTCCACAATCAGCGCCAATCCCAGCGGGACCGGAAAGAAAAGCACCAGCTGCCAGAGCGCCAGCACCAGAGTGTTCCGCAGCGCCACCCAGAAGTCCGGGTTGAAATAGAGATCCACGAAGTTCTGGAAACCGACCCAGTCGCTGTCTCCGATGCCCAGAAATGGTTGGTAGTCCTGAAAGGCAATGACATTGCCAAGAATGGGGATGTAGAAGAAGAGCAAGAGGAAGAGCACACCCGGCACCATCATCAACAGCATCTGCCGGTCGCGCTTCCACCGCACCTTGAAACTACGTCCGGCGAAACTCTGTTTAGCGACCGCGGACGCTTTCTTCTTCCCGCCCCGGAATTTACCCGGTCCGGTCGAAGCCGCGGCGTGTTCGGGCGCCGGCGCCGACGGTGCCTCACTCGTTGTCGAGCTCATCCGTGTCTCCTCTTACTTTTGGGCTGCGGCGAAGGACGCAAACTGTGACCTGCACCTCGTTAACCGTTTAACAAAGGTAAGGGATGAATTCCAGAAATGCAATAACTTGATCGAACTCACGAGTAACATGCATCTTTCGTCATGTAGCCCGGCGACATCGGGCCTTGGTCGGGCTACTATATAGCGGAGGACGGCCTAAATCATCGATCAACGCCGCCGCCGCCGCCACCAACCGAACCGAACCGAACCGAGGATCCATGGTGCAGTGCTGCAGGCCGCAGGGCCGCGACAAGCCTCCAGATGTGGCCGGTCATGTCGCCGGCGGCCTAGAGAGCCAACGCGGCGGGGCCGGCAACGGAAGCCCGCCGGCCGCCGTCTTCCATCAGGACGTCAGAATTCCGGGCGGCACCTTCGCGATGGGGGATCCGTTCGGGGAAGGTTACGCCGGTGACGGTGAAACGCCCGTCCACCAGGTTAGTCTGGAGTCCTTCCGGATCGACTCCGCCGCGGTCAATAATGCCCAGTTCGCGGCCTTTGTCGAGACGACCGGATACCGGACCGAGTCGGAAATCTACGGCACGTCCGCCGTTTTCCATCTCACGGTCCGCGCTGAACCGCAGGACATCCTTGGCACAGTGGGCGATGTCCCGTGGTGGCTGAACGTGCGCGCAGCCGACTGGGCACACCCGATGGGCCGCCTTTCCGCTTGGCTGGAGGCGCCGGACCACCCGGTGACACACGTCTCCCACAATGATGCGCTGGCGTACTGCGCCTGGGCCGGACGCCGGCTGCCCACCGAAGCAGAGTGGGAGTTCGCCGCCCGCGGTGGGCTAAACCAGGCCCGCTATCCGTGGGGCAACGAGCTGCAGCCGCTGGATGCGCGGGGCGTCCCGGAGCACCACTGCAACATCTGGCAGGGCGTCTTCCCCACCGGAAACACGCTCGACGACGGCTTCCCGACCACGGTTCCCGTGCGCACCTTTGAGTCCAATGGCTTTGGGCTGTACCAGACCAGCGGCAACGTCTGGGAGTGGTGCAGCGACTGGTTCCTGCCCAAGTACTACCGGACCTGCGCCGCCGTCGGAACCGTGGAAAACCCGCAGGGGCCGAGCATCGGGCGCGGACGGGTAATGCGGGGCGGCTCCTACCTGTGCCACGAGTCGTACTGCAACCGTTACCGGCTGGCCGCCCGCAGTTCCAACTCCCCCGACTCGGCCGCGGGCAACTGCGGTTTCCGGACCGTGGCGGTTGGCTGAGTTGCGGCCGGACAAAACCGGACGGACCGAACGAAGGAAAGGTGGCCAGTCCCCATGAGGCGACCCAATGTCGTCCTGATCTGCGCCGACGAATGGCGCGGCGACTGCCTTTCCGGCGCTGACCACCCCTACCTCCAAACCCCACATCTGGACGAACTGGCCCGCAAGGGCACGCGTTTTGAGCACGCGTATTCCGCCACACCCACCTGCGTGCCTGCCCGCGTTGCACTCTTCACGGGCCAGTCGCAGGAACGGCACGGACGGGTCGGCTACCAGGAGGGCGTCCCCTTCGACGTTGCGCACCCCGTTACAATCCAGGGCGAGTTCCGCAAGGCTGGCTACCAAACCCAAGCGATCGGCAAGATGCATGTCTTCCCGGAGCGGAGTCGAATCGGCTTCGACGACGTCATCCTGCACGATGGTTTCCTACACTTCGCCCGGCAGCAGCATCGGCTCAATTTCAGGTTCTTCGACGACTACGTCCCCTGGCTTCGCCGGCAGCCGGGCGTGAACCCGGACGAGGAATACTTCGACCACGGGGTCAATTGTAATTCCACCGTCGCCCGTCCCTGGGACAAGGCCGAGCGCTTGCACCCGACCAGCTGGGCCGGCAGCCAGGCTGTTAACTGGTTGTACCGACGGGATCCGACCAGGCCCTTCTTCCTGTACCTGTCCTTCCACCGGCCGCACCCGCCCTACGATCCGCCGGCGTGGGCCTTCGAACAGTATCTGGACCTGCCCGCATTCGGACGCCGGTTGGGCAATTGGGAGCACCATTTCGATTCCGTCCGGACCGATGGGCTGCACCAGGCCGCGTTCGGCACCCTGCCCGAGGCGGTGACGCACCGCGCAAGGGCCGGCTACTACGGGCTAATGGCCCACGTCGACCTGCAGATCATGAGGATGCAGGAGGCTCTCTCCGACTTTGGGCTCACCGACGACACTGTGATCGCATTTACCAGCGATCATGGCGAGATGATGGGCGACCACGACTTCTACCGCAAAGCCGTCGGCTATGAAGGCTCGGCCCGGATCCCGTTCATCATTGCCCCCGCGCCCTCTGATGCGAAGGCAGCCCGGCAGATTGTCGTCGACCAGGTTGTGGAATTGCGGGACGTGATGCCCACCCTGCTGGACCTGGCCGGCATCCCGGTCCCGCCGGAGTGCGACGGCAAATCCCTGGTTCCGTTGCTGCACGGCGAAGCCGGTGTTCCGGTCCGGGACTGGCTGCACGGCGAGCATGTCTATTTCGGACAGTCCCTGCAGTGGGTCACCGATGGTCATGTGAAGTACCTGTGGGCCTCGGGCTGGGGCACCGAAGAGCTGTTCGATCTGGATGCGGATCCGGGTGAGCTGGACAATTTAGCGGATGATTCGGCGCACGCCGAGCTGCTGGCACTGTGGAAGTCCCGGCTGATCCGGGACCTGAACGGCCGGGAGGAGGGCTTTATCGAGGACGGGCGGCTGGTCGCGGGGAAGGCCGTGACCTCCATCCTCCGGCACACGCGCGAACGGTTGGCAGGCGCTGAAGCCCATCTGCCCGGGTGACGTCCTGGTCCTGGTCCGCCGGTTCGACGACGAGCACCGTCGCATCGTCGGCAGCCTCACCGATGTCGCGCTGATGGGACCGGAGCCGGTGCATCAATTCAAGCGCCGCGACAGGGTCGGCCACGCGGCGCAGGAACTCTTCCGGGCCGGCAACCAAGCCAAGGTCGACGGCGCGCCAGGCTCCGTCGCTTGCCATCACCAGCAGCGCGGGCGGACCAAGCTGGGCCACGAACGCGTGCGCTGCGGCCTCCGGCTCACGCCGCGCAACCCACAGTCCCTCGGCGGTGTTCCGCCGCTCGCGATCCGCCCGCAGCAGCCGGCTGCGCTCGGCGGGGTCATGTGCTCCCGGCGCCGGCTCCAGTTTCCGCTGTACGCGGACATCGGCCAGCTCACTCATCACGTGCTCAACGCCGCCGTCTGCCAGCTCCACCACCACGTGGCAGTCGGCCAGGCTGAGGACTTCGACGCCGTCGTCATGCAAGTGCGCTACGGAAACGGCCGCGCTGGGAAAGCGCACACGTTCGGCCCCCACCAGCGGTCCGCCGGTACGGTCCACCGTGATCAGCCCGCGGGCCAGCAGCCCCCGGGTCCCCACGCGCTCCTCGGGACCAGCAGCACGGAGCGCTCCGGCGTACGCCGCCTCGGCCAAGGCCGCCGACAGCGTCTGCGCCAGCCAGGACGGATCCGAGGCGGCAGGAAGGCCCAGCGGCTCCAGCAGCGACGTCGCCCCGTCGATCATCCAGGCGTTCGCTCCGACAAATCCGCAGGCATCCTCCTGCACACGTTCGTCCCCCTAGGACTGCACGCGGGCGCGGATCTTCCACCTGTGCTCGACCGGCAATGCCTTGGGTGCCATGTGGCCATCGTCTCAAACTCAGTCGCAGCACCTGCACCCAAATCGGGTTTTGCGTGCAGATGCTGCCACTTAGTTCGGCGCTACGCCTCCACGCCGAGGGTTTTGAGGATCAGTTCGCGAACCCGGCCCGCATCGGCCTGCCCCTTGGTGACCTTCATGACCCCGCCGACAATAGCGCCCACGGCTTGGATCTTGCCGGCGCGGATCTTGTCCGCCACGTCCGGCTGTGCGGCCAGAGCCGTGTCGATCGCACTCTGCAGCGCGCCGTCGTCGGACACGACGGCCAGACCGCGCGTCTGAACCACTTCCGCGGGCGTTCCCTCGCCGGCCAGCACACCGTCCAGAACCTCGCGGGCCAGCTTGTCATTGATCGCGCCGGAGCGGATCAGGGCGTCAAGTTCGACGACGACGGCGGGTGTCACGCCGAGCGCGACAGGGTCGACGTCGGCCAGCTTGGCTCGGCGGGCGATCTCGCCCATCCACCATTTGCGGGCCACGGCGGCAGTGGCTCCTGCGGCTACGGTCTCCTCAATTTCGTCCATCACACCCGCGTTGACCACGTCGCGGAATTCCAGGTCCGTGTAGCCCCAGTCCGCCTGCAGACGCTTGCGGCGCGTCGCGGGCGGCTCGGGCAATTCGGCCCGCAGGGACTCCACCCACGCCGGGGTAGCCAGAATCGGCAGCAGATCCGGCTCCGGGAAGTAGCGGTAGTCATCCGCATCCGATTTGGGCCGGCCGCTGGTGGTGGATTTAGTGTCCTCGTGCCAGTGCCGGGTCTCCTGCACAATCGTGTTGCCGGAATTTAGCACGGCCGCGTGGCGCTGGATTTCAAAACGGACGGCGTTTTCCACCGCGCGCAGTGAATTGACGTTCTTCGTCTCAGACCGGGTACCGAACTTTTCCTGGCCGTACGGCCGCAGCGAAACGTTGGCGTCGCAGCGGACGTTGCCGCGCTCCATTTTCGCATCCGACACGCCCAGATTCTTCACGATTTCCCGCACCGCGGCCACGTAGGCCTTGGCAAGTTCGGGGGCCCGGGAGCCGGCGCCTTCGATTGGCTTGGTGACGATTTCCACCAGCGGAACGCCGGCACGGTTGTAATCCACCAGTGAAAAATCGGCGCCCTGAATCCGTCCGGTAGCGCCGCCCATGTGGGTCAGCTTGCCGGCGTCCTCTTCCATGTGCGCCCGCTCAATCTCTACCCGGAAGGTGCTGCCGTCGGAGAGCTCCACGTCCAGAAAACCGTCGTAGGCAATCGGGTCATCGTACTGGGAGGTCTGAAAGTTCTTCGGAGTGTCCGGGTAGAAGTAATGCTTACGGGCAAAGGTGCAGGATTCGGCGATCTTGCAGTTCAACGCCAGGCCGATCTTGATCGAGGACTCCACGGCCTTCTTGTTCACCACCGGCAGGACGCCGGGCAGGCCCAGATCCACCTCGTTGACATTAGTGTTCGGCTCGTCCCCAAAGACGTTCGGCGCGGAGGAGAACATTTTGGTCGCGGTGTTCAGTTCAACGTGGACCTCGAAGCCCAGCACCGGGTCAAACTTCTCCATCGCGACGTCAAAGCTCAGGGTTGCGTCGGTCATTATTTTGCCTCCAGGATCTGCGTCGGAATCAGCTCGGGTGCCTTGTTCAGGATCGGGCCGCCCCAGCGTTCTTCCAACATCTCTTCGAGCACAGCACCCACGCGGTACAGCCGCGCATCTTCACGGGCCGGCGCCAGCAGTTGGATGCCAACGGGCAGTCCGTCCTCATCGGCAAGGCCGCCCGGCAGCGACAAACCGGGGACGCCGGCCATGTTCGCCGGGATGGTTGCCACGTCATTGAGGTACATTGCCAGCGGATCATCCAGCTTCTCGCCCAATTTGAAGGCGGTGGTTGGTGCGGTCGGCGAAATCAGCACGTCGGCCTGCGTGAAGGCCGCGTCGAAATCGCGCTGAATCAGCGTGCGGACCTTCTGCGCGGAACCATAGTACGCATCGTAATAACCGGCGCTGAGCGCGTACGTCCCCAGGATGATCCGTCGTTTGACCTCGTCACCAAACCCGGCCGCGCGGGTGGAAGCCATCACGCGCTCAATCGTCATGGCGCCGTCGGCGGGCAACGTGCGCAAACCGAACCGGACGCCGTCGAACTTCGCGAGGTTGGAGGACGCCTCGGACGGCATGATCAGGTAGTAGGCGCCGAGCGCGTATACAAAGTTGGGGCAGGAGACCTCAACGATCTGGGCCCCGGCGTCGCGGAGCAGATCCAGGGACTCATTGAACCGCGCCAGCACGCCGGCCTGGTACCCCTCGCCGCCAAGCTCCTGCACCACACCGATCCGCAAACCCTTGACATTGCCCGTCCGCGCGGCCACCACCAGCCCGGTGGACGGATCCGTCAGCGACGTCGAGTCGTGCGGGTCGTGGCCGCCGATCAGTTCGTGCAGCAGCGCCGAGTCCAGCACGGTCCGGGAAACGGGGCCAATCTGGTCCAGCGAGGAGGCCATGGCAATAGCGCCGTAGCGTGACACTCCACCATAGGTGGGCTTCACGCCGACGGTCCCGGTGACCGCCCCGGGCTGGCGGATGGAACCACCGGTATCCGTCCCGAGTGCCAGCGGAGCTTCAAAGGCAGCGACGGCGGCAGCCGAGCCACCGCCGGAACCGCCGGGGATCCGGTCCAAGTCCCAGGGGTTGCGGGTGGGTCCGTACGCCGAGTGCTCGGTGGAAGACCCCATCGCGAACTCATCAAGGTTGGTCTTGCCCAAAATCGGCATCCGCGCGGCACGCAGCTTCTTGACCACCGTTGCGTCATAGGGACTGTGCCAGCCCTGCAGAATTCTTGACCCGGCCGTCGTCGGCTGGCCGATGGTGACAATCAGATCCTTGACGGCAATCGGAACGCCCGCCAGCTGATGCAGGTCCGCTGCAGCACTGCCACCGCGGGCGCGCTGGGTATCGACGTCGGCTGCGACGGCGAGGGCCTGTTCGGTGTTCACGTGCAGGAACGCGTGCACACCATGCTCGGCGTCACCGTCGACGGCGGCAATCCTGTCCAGGTGCGCCTGTGTCACTTCAACGGCGGAGACTTCCTTGGCCGCGAGCTTGGCCGCCAGCGAAGCAGCGGAGTGCTTAATCAGGTCCGTCATTAGTCCTCTTCCAGAATCGCGGGCACACGGAAACGGCCGCCCTGCGCGTCGGGGGCACCGGAGAGCGCCTGCTCGGCGGTCAGCACGTGCCCCACGACGTCCTCGCGCAGCACGTTGGTCAGCGGAATCGGGTGTGACGTTGCCGGTACGTCCGCACCGGCAACCTCGCTGACGGATTTCACCGAATCGACGATGACGGCCAATTCGCCAGCCATCCGGTCCAGTTCGTCAGCACTCATCTCGATGTGAGCCAGTTGCGCCAAATGCGCCACGTCGTCACGGTTGATCGCAGCCATGGATCTCCCCTGCAGAAGTTGTTGTTTCCCGTCCAGTCTACTGTGCGGCAGCGGGCCAGTAGCGGCTGGACTGTGCAGCATCGAAGCGGGAACCGGCACCGCGATTTACCGACCAAGGCATCTCTGACTCAAAAGGGACATTCTCCGCAGCGGCCGTCCCCGGATGGGTCTGGACCGCGCGGTATCAAAAACCTGGCGGCAAAATATCGTATTCTCGGGCCGCGCCAGCCGTAGCGAATACTGGTGGTGGGCCCTGGTTTCGGCCGTCATCGTCCTGGTCCTGGAAATTATCGGCGCGATCGCCGGAGGCGCCGGAGCAACTGTCGCCGCCGATGGCACGTCCATTCCAGGTCCGGGATTTGGCGTTGTCGCGGCAATCATTGGGCTATGGGGTCTTGCCACGATCATTCCGGGACTGGCCCTGCTGTCCAGTCGTCTGCATGACGGAAACTTCAGCGCGTGGTTCATCCTCCTCGGGCTCGTCCCGTTCGTGGGGGCAATCGCCCTCTGGGTCATGGCGCTGATGCCGTCGAGCCCGCAGGGACAGCGCTTTGACGGACCGGAAGCGGTTCAGCAAGGTTCCGGCTACAACGCATTGCGGCTGCCTCCAACGGCTAAGCGGCCCTGAAACCCGCGCCTACACGAGCCGCCCGGTCCTTGATCGGGCGGCTCGTTCGTGTGTGTCCGCGCGGGTTCGGCCGGCATGGGACGTCGGCGTCTGTACAGGTTCGCCCGTCCAGGGTGCGTGTACCGCGTAGATTAGTCGGTATGTCTACCGACGAAACGCCAGTACCCCTTGACGCCTCACCCGCAGACCGCATCGACGCCGCCGTCGCCCTTTATGGACAGCACAACGTCGTCGAACGGGCGCTCACGCTCCTGGCCGGCGAGGACGAGACGAAGGAATTCCTGCTTTTCGCCGGCGGCGCGCATGCCGAGGGCATCATCAACGGTGCCCCGGCGCTGTACTGGCCGGAGCTCTGGGGCGCGCGGGTCTTCATGTACACCTGGGACGATTCGGCGGCCGAACCGATCCGGACGGGACTGGGTAACCAGGCGTGGCGGGTACGGGAAATGTGCGCCAAGGTTGCTGCGTTCCGCAAGCTTCCGGTAGCGGATGAGCTGGTGCGTCTGATGGCCGACGACGTCCCCCGGGTACGCGCCGCCGGTGCCCGCGCGCTGGGGGAAATCGGTGCTGTCGGGCAGATCCCGGCTATCAAGGCACTGTTGAAGGACTCGGATATCGAGGTTCGACGCCAGGCCGGAGCGGCTTTGAAGCGGCTGCGGAACTAACGGCACCCGCCCGTTCCGGGCGATACCTCCGGGCGGAAACTCGGTGGCGCTGCGCAGGTTGATACGCCGTTCAGAGGTCCAGGCGATACACCAGCAACTTGATCCGGGACTGCGGGACCAGCCAGTCCCGCTCCGGCACACGGTGGAACCCCGTCGATTCGTAGAGTGCATGTGCACCGTGCCAATCCTGCCCGGTGGTCAAACCCACGGCGCTGATGCCGTCCAGCGCCCGGGCGTGCGCGATGATCGCCGCCACCATTGCCCGGCCGATACCCCCGCGTTGGACGGCTGGATCCACGACGAGCATCCTGAATTCCAACTCGTCAGGCAGGGCAATATCGGCAAACTCATCCCCCGCCACGGCCAACGTCACAGAACCGACGATCCGGCCGTCGCGCTCGGCAACCCAAATGGGGGCAGCCGCAGCCCGGACTGCTACCTGCTGGATCCGCTGCATATAGGGGTGCTCGGCGTCGTCGAAGTAGCGCGCCGTGAGATACGAATCCCTGGTGATGCGCGCGATTGCCGAATAGTCTGCCGGAACTGCAGACCGCACTGTAACGGCGGGCCCGCTGCTGCTGCCGACCGTGCGCTGAGAAACAGGCGAAGTGGGAACAGATGAATTGGCGGAGCTGATGGGCGTCATGGTTCTTCCAGTAGAGGTCTCGGAGCTGCCGACGGCCGGCGCAAAATCCATTCTAGCGGCGCGCGTGTGCCCTACGTCCAGGGCGTCGAGTGTGGAGATCTGCACCTGTTGGGGCACCTTTTAGGGGCAGATGTACCCAGTCGACAGAGTGTCAGGCGGTGCGCCAGTAGAGACTTCCGTCCCGGTCGCGCCGCAGGAAGCCGAAATCCACTAAGGCGCGCCGCAGGGTGGGAACATCGCCGGTAACGGTGGACAGCAGCCGATTAACTTCCGGTTCGCTCAGTACGTCCTCGCTGCCGAAGAGCCGGATGACAAGGTGGCCCAGCAGCTCGTCCCGGTCGGCAGCGTTGCGGGGAATCCCGGTGAGCATGCCCTGCGCAAAGAACCGGTCGACGCCGGTGGGGCGGCTGTTGCCCGCGGCAGCCAAGACGTCGTTGAAGACATCCCGGGCCACCCGATGGCGGCCGTCAACTTCCATGAGCAGGCCCGCGTGGGTGAGCTTGGCGCGCTCTGCGGCAGTTCCTAAATCAATCGCAGTTCGTTCCGCGCTTCGTTCAAACGCGACCGCCGCACCCGCCTCTGTGGCATCCGGCGCGTCTGGGGAGTCCGCGTCTGCGAGTACCCAGGCCGCGTAAACCCGGCGCAGCCGATCGTTGCCCAGCGCGGCCACGAGCTGTTGCCAGGAGACGGTCACGGCGTATATTTTCCGGCCAGAGAGGGGATAGAAGCCCCCGTCCAATTCGTCAGGGCCTGCGCCGGCGTCGGCAATCCGTTGAGCGCGGAACTTAACTCGGCGCGCCGCACCCACGCACCGGCTTCCTCGGCAATCAAAGCCCCGGCGGCAAAGTCGTGTTCGTACAGGCCGTATTCAAAGTACGCGTCCAGCCCGCCCTCCGCTACGGCGCAGAGTTCCAGTGCCGCGGATCCTAGGCGGCGGAAGTCGTTGAAGTCCTGCATTCTTCCGGCCAATTCGCCGCCCAACCGCCGTTGGATTTGCGGATCGTAGGTCAGCGAAGTCGCCAGCAGTTTTCCTTTGCGCGCCGTCGTCGGCCCATCGAGCCGACGCTTCCTCGGCTGCCCCGTCACGTCGCGGTCCGCCAGCCACGCACCCCCGCCGCGGGTCGCGTAGTAAGTCCGCCCCAGTGCGGGCGCGACGACGACGCCGGCCAGCCAGCCGCCGTCGGGCCCGGCAACGGCCACCGACGTGCAGTAATAGGCGATGTTGCGGATGAAATTCATGGTTCCATCCAACGGGTCCACGGACCAGCGATAACCGGAGGCGCAGGCCGAAACAGCGGGCGCCAGTTCTTCGCCGGTGATCGTGTCATCCGGGCGCGCGCTGGAAATGGCCTCCCGGACCGCCCGTTCGGACGCGAGATCGAAGGCGGTGACCCAGTCCCCGTCGGAAGTTTTGGCCGTCGCGTCAAAGGCCTGGGGATCACGGCCGGCGAGCACAGCAGCTCCGGCAGCTGCCGCCCTCTGCGCTACCGCCATTAGCTCGGCCAACAGCTCCGCATTCACAGCCCCTGGCACAGCACCGCCCGATGCCGCATTATCTGTTGCCGCACCCTTTGCGGCCGGCACATCCGAAATCGGGCTCATGCGCTTCCCTCCGCCAGTAATTTCACAAAACCAACCTCATCCAGTACCGGCAGCCCCAGTTGCTCCGCCTTGTCCAGCTTGGTGCCGGCGTTCTCCCCCACCACCACGTAGCTCGTGTTCTTCGAAACTGAGCCTGACGCTTTCCCGCCGCGGGTGATGATGGCCTCCTTGGCCTCATCCCTGCTGAAATTAGCCAACGAACCGGTGACCACAACGGTCAACCCTTCCAGGGTCCGCGGCATGGATTCGTCCACCTCATCAGCCATGCGGACCCCCGCGTCCGCCCAGCTGTCCACGATCTCCCGATGCCAGTCCACCGTGAACCACTCTGTCAGCGCCTGGGCAATAATCGGCCCGACGCCGTCTACCTGCGCCAACTCCTCAACGCTGGCTGCCCGGATGGCCGGCATCGAGCCGAAGGCCGTCGCCAGCGCGCGCGCGGCCCGCGGCCCCACATGCCGGATGGACAGTGCCACCAGGACCCGCCATAGCGGCTGGCTCTTCGCCTTCTCCATTTCGCGGAACAGCTTGTCCGTGTTGGCGGCCGGCACCGAGGGCTTCTTCGCCGCCGCCTTGGTGTAGAAGTAGGGCACCAGCTCGCTTTCACCCGTGGGCACCCCCTTGGATTTCTTCTCCCGCCGGACCATGACTTTGGACAGATCCTGGGCGGTGAGAGAGAAAATCCCCGCCTCGCTAGTCAGTGGCGGTGTCTCGGGAGCGGCCGGGCTGGTTAAAGCCAGCGCTGCTTCATCTCCGAGCGCCTCGATATCGAAGGCGCCCCGGCCGGCCAGGTGCGCCACCCGGCCGGCCAACTGCGCCGGGCAGGACTTCGCGTTGGGGCAGCGCAGATCGACGTCGCCTTCCTTGGCCGGGGCAAGGGCCGTACCGCAGGACGGGCAGTGGCTGGGCATCACGAAAGCGCGCTCGGAGCCGTCGCGGAGCGCCATGACGGGACCGACAATTTCCGGAATCACATCCCCCGCCTTGCGCAGCACCACGGTATCTCCGATCAGCACACCCTTGGCCTTGACCACATCCTGGTTGTGCAGCGTCGCCATCGTGACCGTAGAGCCCGCCACCAGCACCGGCTCCATCACCCCGTACGGCGTAACCCGCCCGGTGCGGCCCACGTTGACGGCAATGTCCAGCAGCTTGGTGTTGACCTCTTCCGGCGGGTACTTGTAGGCCACGGACCAGCGCGGCACCCGCGAGGTGGAGCCCAGCGCACGCTGGGTGGCAAAGTCATCAACTTTGACCACGATGCCGTCAATTTCATGGACCAGATCATGGCGGTGCTCACCGAAGTGCGCAATAAATTCCAGCACCTCGCCCTCGCTGTCCAGCACTTGGAAATAAGGGCTGGTGGGCATCCCCCAGGATTTCAGCAACTCGTAGCTGTTGGACTGGCTCGCTGCGTCCAGCCCGGATCGGGCGCCGATCCCGTGCACGTACATGCTCAGCGGACGCTTGGCCGTTTCAGCCGGATCCTTCTGCCGCAGCGAGCCCGCCGCTGCATTTCGCGGGTTCGCAAACGGTGCTTTCCCTGCGGCCACTATCGTCTCGTTCAGCACAGTGAAATTCTTGGACGCAATAAAAATCTCCCCGCGGATCTCCACCTCCGCCGGCAGGTTCTCGCCCTTGAGCCGCTGCGGAATGTCCTTGATCGTCGCCACATTGTGGGTAATGTCCTCACCCGTCGTACCGTCCCCGCGGGTGGCGGCCCTGATCAATTTCCCGTGCCGGTACAAGAGGTTCACAGCCAGCCCATCAATCTTCAGCTCGGTCAGCCACTTCAGCGGTGCCTGCGCCCCCAGTTTGACGACGGAACCTTCCGCGCGCCGCAGCCAAGCCTGCAGTTCTTCGATCGAAAAAACGTCTTCCAGACTGTACATCCGGGCCAGATGTTCGACGGCGGTGAAGGCGGCGGAAACGTCTCCCCCCACCTCTTGGGTGGGCGAGTCATTAGTGACCAGCTCGGGATGCAGCGCTTCGATTTCCTCGAGCCGTCTATACAGCGTGTCGAACTCCGCGTCCGAAACCAGTGGGGCGTCGTCGTTGTAATAGGCAAAGCGGTACGCGCGCACCTTATCGGCCAGTGCCTCATACTCCTCGCGCAGTGACTCAGGCGGAATCACCCGACCGGCGGAGCCGGAAATGGCGGCGTCAATATCCTTGGCTTTACTCACGGTTCTATCTTGCCCTACGGCACCGACACGAGCCCAGCGCGTGAGCAGGCGTGCTCATAACCGGGGCGAGCCCACCTAAACGCCAAGCACATCTTTGCCCGTCCGCCGTCGTCGTCGGCAATCCCCGCCCCGGAACGAACGTCCTCCGCTCGCCTCCCCGACCCTTGAGCGGACAGCAACCGGCGTGCATGAAAGCCTCCAACTGTTCGCCGAAACTCTCGATCCACTCAGTTCAGCCCAGCCCAGTGGGAATCTTTCGCGACCGTCATGCAGGCGCCCCTAGCGGCACCTCACTGCTCGGCCACGCGCTTGGGTACATCTAACTAGCGCGCCCCGCCCGCTTCACCGGCATGTCCGTGCCCGGCAGCTGCATGCGCTGGAAGAGTACATGCAACTCGTTGCGCGTCTGGAAGGGGCCGACGTACAGCCGAAGCTGACGCGGCACTTTCCGGATGCTTCTCGAGATCGGCGGCGTATTTGTCACTGCGCCGTCCATCCGCCGTCCATGGAGTAGGAGGCACCGGTCACCATCGAAGCATGGGGCCCGGCCAGCCAAAGAGCGAGCGACGCGACATCTTCGGGCTCGACCATCCGTTTGATCGGATTGTGTTCCAGTAATACCTTCTCAACTACCTCAGATACGGGGATGTTGTGGACTCGTGCCTGATCCGCCAGTTGCTTTTGCACCAGCGGTGTGTTCACATATCCGGGATTAATGCAGTTGCTGGTGACGCCATGCTCAGCACCTTCCAGCGCGATGGTCTTGGAAAGCCCTTCCAGGGCATGCTTAGCGGTCACGTAGGCGCTTTTGAACGCGGATGCCCGGAGCCCGTGAACGCTTGACACATTGATGATCCGGCCGAAACCTCGTTCGTACATTGCCGGCAGGGCCGAGCGTACCAACAGGAAGGGCGCCTCGACCATGAGTACAAGCATCTTGTGAAACGTGTCCGGGTCGAAGTCCTGAATTTCACGCACGTGCTGGAAGCCGGCATTGTTCACCACGATGTCGACGTCGAGCCGTCTTTGCATAACCGCCGTCCGGTCGGTGAGGTCAATGGTCCACGCCTCGCCGCCGATACCCGACGCTACCTCTGCCGCGGCGTCGCCGTTGAGGTCCGCAACAATCACCCGTGCTCCTTCTGCCGCAAATGCTCTGGCGATAGCCTCTCCGATACCGCTGGCGGCCCCGGTCACGAGGGCTGCCCGGCCCTGAAGTTGTTGTGTCATGATTCATTCCCTCATCTCACTAAGTAATCCAGTGCTGCGCTCTACCCGACCTCTGTGCTGGGGATGCAGCCAACCAAGCCCGTCTTGACCGGGCCCGCTTGGCTTACAGTTCCATCTTGCCTCATCGCAGCGCCGCGTCGTGGGCCTCCAGTGCACCGAAAAAATCTCAGGAATCTGATGCCACGGAGTACTCAAAGCCAACGTGCGAAGCGGTGAAACCGAGACGTTCGTAAAAGCGGTGGGCATCGACGCGCGCGGCATCCGAAGTCAGCTGGACCAGCCCGGCTCCGAGCGCAGGAGCGGCGTCGACGGCCCAACGGATCATCGCCCCGCCGATCCCTTGGTACCGCATATCGGTCCGGACACGGACTGCCTCAATCTGCAGGCGGGACGCGCCGGCGCGGGCGAGTCCCGGAATAACGGAGAGCTGCATCGTGGCGACAACGTCTCCGGATGGTCCGGCGACGACGAGAAGTTGCTGGGCCGGGTCGGAATCGATGGCGGCAAAGGCCTCGTCTAAAGCGGGTAAGTCATCGGATCCACCGGCATCGCCGCGGAACCTGCTGATGGGATCATCCGCGAGCAGCCCGATAATCACGGGCAGGTCCGCGGCGGTGGCGCGCCGCAGTACAACAGTGCCGCGTGAAAGGGTCAGTGCGACGTCGTGCATGGTTCCAGTCCGACAGGAAAACCGGTTAGCTCCGGGTCCTCGTGTGTTCGCCGGAAACTGTGGCCGTATCCCCTAACCCGTCCTGATCGGGCTGCTCCGCGTCCGGAACCCGGTTGGCTGCAGATGGTCGCGCTGCGTCCAAGACGATGACGGTGATATTATCCCGGCCACCGGAGCGTAGGGCGGCCTGAACCAACTCTTCGGAGGCCTGTTGGGGATCGGGATTGGCCTGCAGGATTGCCTGGATCTGCTCATCCCGCAATTCGCCGGTGAGTCCGTCGGAGCAGATGAGGATCCGGTCCGTTACCTGCACGGGGGTCAACCAGAAGTCAGCCATGTTCTGCGTGCCGGCACCCAGTGCCCGCGTTACGACATGGCGCCGTGGATGAACCAGTGCCTCCTCGGCAGTGATCTGTCCCAGGTCCATCAGTTCCTGCACCTCGGAGTGGTCCACGCTCACCTGCTCCAGCCCATTTGCATTCAACCGGTAAGACCGCGAATCCCCCACATTGAAGAACAGCCAATACGGCTGCCCAGACTCCTCTACCAGCACGACGCCGGATACGGTGGTACCGGCCCTGCCTCCCGTTTCCTGCCGGATCCTGGCATCGGCCAGCTCCAGGGCCGTTTGCAGATCCCCAGCGCTAATTTTCTCCCCTTTCGAGGAGAGGCTGGAATTCGCTGCCAGCTCCTCGATGCACAAGCGGCTCGCGACGTCGCCGGCCTCGTGGCCGCCCATCCCGTCAGCGACGGCGAAGAGCGGGCTACGGGCCAGGAGGGAATCTTCGTTAACCTGCCGACGCAGTCCAATATCGGTCCGGTGGCCGGGGGTGAGACAAATGGCGTCAAGCCCGTCACGGCGGCTCAAGCGCGTCCACCCACGAACTGCCGGACGCCGGAGGAGTTAACGAGCTTGCGCTGAGGGGCCATGAGGTAAGTTTCGTCCTGTTCTGTCACGGGTATACGGCCATTCGGTGGGTGCTTTGGATCTCCGCGGCAGAGCACTGTTATCACTCTACGAAACTTTCGGCCGCACCGCGCGGCGCAAGCCATGCCTTAGCCGAACCAGCCTGGATAGCATGCCGTGGTAGAACTTGAGTCCCAACTCGGAGCGCTACCGCTCGGCCCGACGTGGACCGTAGTAGCGGCCCTAGTGCTGCTGTGGTTCGTTCCTGTTGGTGCCGGGGAGTGCGGGTGCTGTGGAGGTGTAGACATGGCCCAGGGGTGTTGTGGTTATGACGGTGTGTCGTGGCGGTGTTCCGGTTGCCGGGCTTGTTCCAGGTGCGGAACCGGGCGGGTTTCCGGGTGGGATTCGGGGGTATGGGGTGGAGGTCCAGCCGGGGGTTTCTTTGCGGTAGTTGCAGCGTTCGCAGAGTCCTTGGCCGTTGGATTCGCTGGTCTGTCCGCTGGGCCCGTCCTTTCCGTCTTTTCTGTTGTTTTTGTTTTTTTGTTGATTGTGGTGGGGGATGATGTGGTCGATGTGCCGGATTGGGGCGTCGCAGTAGGGGGTCCGGCAGGTTTGGTCTCGGGTGATGATGAATCTGCGTAGCCCGGGTGGGAAGAGCCGTTTTTTGGAGTCCATGGCGGCGAGGTGCCCGGTGCCGGGGGCGGTGTAGAGGCGGCGGATCCAGACCCGGAACGCCGGGTCCGCTAACGCCGTGGCCAGTCCGTGGTCTGTTTCAGCGCCGGGTCCGTTTTTCGTGCCGGTCCCGGCCCCGCCG
>NZ_JAPNLH010000069.1 GCF_026627425.1 Arthrobacter endolithicus | reverse complement strand
CCTGGCCGACATCGGTCAGGGAACCGCCGGACCGCAGCAGTTGCGTTGCCGCTGTGTGCCGCAGTTGGTGGGCGTGTACTCCTTCAAGACCGGCACGTCTGCTGGCTGCCAAAACCACCTCGGAAACGCCCGACGATTTCAGCGCGCCCACGGGCGCATGGACCCGTAGAAAAAGGGATTCTCCCGCACAATCGGGCCGGTCGCGACGCAGGTATTCTGCCAAAGCCGTTCCAACATCGCTTGGTAGGGGCAGCTTCTCCCGGCAACGTCCCTTGCCCTTCAGAACCATGTCCCCGGCACGCCAATCAATGTCCTTGAGCGTCAGGGATACCACCTCATTGGCGCGTAGCCCCAATCGACTCATCACGACGAGAATCGCGTAGTCACGGAGCCCGATGCTGGTGTCGCGGTCACACGATGCCAACAAAGTCTCCATTTCCGCTACGCCCAGACCCTGCGGAATGTTGCTGCCGTGACCGGGAACCGACGGAACCACACCGGCCAGCGTCCGGGCACACAACCCATCCATAAACGCCCAACCCAGGAAGGACCGCAACCCGGTGACGGCGTATTTGGCGCTCTTTACTTCCAATACCTCGTTGAGTTCG
>NZ_JAPNLH010000068.1 GCF_026627425.1 Arthrobacter endolithicus | reverse complement strand
CCGGACAAAACATCCGCAGAAAATGTGGGGGTCCGTCCCACCAGAACGGCGGCAACTAGAGAAACACTACCCCCCAACCACCCAAAACACCAAACCAACACCCCACCACCCCGCACAGCAAACTCCTGGACGGCAACTACGGCCTATCTGCGTGGACCACCTACCAACCGGTCAGGACGAACCCCTGTCAGCGCACGCGCATCAAAATATCGGATTGAGGATTCCAGGATGTGGGCAACGGATCTACGTAGAGCTGGTGCTGCTGGCTACTGACCACTCACTACTGAATGATTAGGCGTGGTAGGCGAGTTCTAGCCGGGAGATTTCATGACTGTGGGGCTGTGACCGCGTGTCAAAGAGGTGAAAGGTGCTTCTGAGCTGGGAAAATAGTGTTGTTGACGCACTTTAGTACCGGCCGAAAGAAGCACCTTTCTGATGTCCAAGAATACCGGAGTTTTCCCTGTCCTTCCTGCCGCCACGACAGGCCTGTGTTTCGTCAAGTTAAAGTAGGCCATTTCGGCGCTAAGAATCAGGCCACTGCGGCGCGTTTTTAGGCCATTTCAGCTGTCTGCTCATTTCATCAACGCGTTTTTGACTCGGTAGGACTCGCCGCG
>NZ_JAPNLH010000067.1 GCF_026627425.1 Arthrobacter endolithicus | reverse complement strand
AACTCATCCGGCTCGCCGCAGCCAAGACCTACTCCCAAGCACCCCACGCAGCATGACACTTTCGCGAGCACATTAGATGAGGCACGCAGGAATCATTTGGCGAGCATATTGACATGAGGCACCACGGCATATTGACATGAGGCACCACGGGGTGTTTTGGCGCCGACGCCTCCAGCGATACGCCCGCCTCCACACTGGAAGCCGCGGCGCGGCACCGGTCGCGTCGGACGCACCGTCCGCCGATGTCCGCTGATTCTTCCGGCGGGTCCGCAGCCGACTCCGCCGCAAACTCCGCAAACAGTCTGGTATTTCCCGCTGTCACCGGTAAATTCGTTATCCACAGGCCCAATTATTATTGTTTGTTCTAGCCCGCAGGACTAGAATGGATATATGTTCGATAGTGGTAGGGCGGGTACCGGACCCAGCGAAGCAGCATACGCTCCGCCGGCACCCGCCGCCGCACCTGCAGCCTGGGGCGCACCGGCCACTAGCGCCGCACCAGCACCGGCACCGGCACCGAAACCGTCGTCCGCGGTGGTCCCCTGGATTGCGGGTATTGTTCCCGTGGCCGCTCCGGCGGGTGTGCTGCCTGTTAGGGCTCCCACCCCGACGGACCCCGTGATCGCCTCGGACCGGGTGGATGAGGCCAGGATCCGGGGCTGGATCGCTGAACTGGCGCTGCTGGATCCGGAGGACTTCGAAGACCGGGAACGGATCGGGCTGCTCCGGGCGGACGAGGACCTGAAAGCGGCGTTATGC
>NZ_JAPNLH010000066.1 GCF_026627425.1 Arthrobacter endolithicus | reverse complement strand
CTTTCTGGCTGATATCCATCGTCTCGAAACAAACGGGTAGGGGTAACACTGTTTTCTGACGGTTCTACCTACACTAAAGGACTGCCAAGACACGCCCACCCCGATAGACTACCCAGATGACCGCAACCAAGGGTAGGCGAACCCCTCAGCGGCCGCGGGAATGTAGGCTGCCTGCAGTATTCCGGACCCTTCGATGAGGTGAATGACGGAAACGGAGCTTGAGGACCAACGTTCGGGAAAGTCACGCCAGCCAGTGGGGCCAGGTAGCAGGGGTGCCGCTCGGCCCCGCTGTTACGCCGGGTCACGGCGCTGGCTTGGGGCGCGGACGCATACTCGCGCACGCGCTTCCTGAGGGCTACGCAGAGGGTGGGGATGGGCAGGACTGAGCGTCCGAGTTATCCAGGCGGATAATTAAGAGCTCATGCCGTCATGGTGGCGAACATGAGGGCCATGACGGCAGCGCCGAGGGCTTCGAGTCCGTGTTCTGCGCGGTGGGAGAGTCTTGGAGCAGTCGTGTTACGCGGAGGGGTTTTCGTTGTCCGGGAACGCAGTAGAAGGATAATGAAAATCACCGTCGCGGCTCCGAAGAATACTGTCAGCAGGATTGCCAGGTCGGGGGAGAAATTAGGTGTTGCTGCGGCCGTGATCTGGACTGGGGTTCTCATCGTGTGGTGATCGTGCGACATTGACATTGCGGACATTCCGTCTGATGGAACGAGTCCATAGCCGGGGGTAGTCACATGAGCCATCATTGAGATCATGAGAGCTGCGCCGCCCATGGTGAGGCTGTGGTAG
>NZ_JAPNLH010000065.1 GCF_026627425.1 Arthrobacter endolithicus | reverse complement strand
AGTACGTCTTCTGCCCGGCGTTTGAGCGTCCGCCCCAGTGTTGTGAGTTCGATGAGAGCTGCTGGGACGCCGGTGCTGACGGAGTCGATCACGGCTTGCATCAACTCCCGCCCCTTGGCACGGTCTGGTTCCCGGTAGGCGGCTACCATGCGTTGGTAGATGCCCCAGCTCGCTTGAACTTCTACATGCGTATCCGTGGAGAACAGGGTTTCAAGGCGTAGGCGTTGCTTGTCCGTGAGCAGATCCGCCCCGGTATGAAGCGTTAGCCTAGCCGAATACAGCGGGTCCCCGGCCCGCCCTCGATGACCGCATGTCTGCTGCTGAACGCGTCGGCGGCACGAATCCAGGGCCTCCCCGGCCAGACGGATGACATGGAATGGATCCATCACCGGGACGGCGTCGGGGAGCTCTTGGGCCACTGCGCTCTTGAACCCGGAGAACCCGTCCATGGCCACGACTTCGATCCCGTCGCGCCAGGGTTGTGGGCGTGCTTTTAGCCAGGTGGCGAAGACCTGTTTTGAGCGGCCTTCGACCATGTCCAGCAGGCGGGAAGGGCCGGTGCCATCATGGATCGGGGTGAGGTCAATGATGACGGTGACGTATTTGTCTCCGCGGCGGGTGTGCCGCCAAACATGCTCATCAACACCAATGACTTTCACCGCGTCGAAGCGGTGCCGGTCATCAATCAACACACGCTTGCCTTCGGCCAGGACGGCCTTGTTCGCGGTATTCCAGCTCACGCCCAGGCCCTCAGCAACGCGGGCGATCGTTAGGTGTTGGCACACGATCCCCTCCAGGGCCCACCGCAGCCCGCGGCGGGAGAGTTTCGCCCGTGGTTCGG
>NZ_JAPNLH010000064.1 GCF_026627425.1 Arthrobacter endolithicus | reverse complement strand
GTGGGGCGTAGGCCGTTGTCGTTTTCGGATCGAGCGGACATCGCTGTGGGGGTCCTGGCTGGTAGGACGGATCGGCAGATCGGGGCTGATCTTGGCCGGCATCATACGATCATTTGGCGGGAACGGCGGCGGAACTCGACGAAGACCCGCGGCTACCGTCCGGTGAGTGCGGACTGTGCCGCGGAGCGCCGGCGCAAGCGTCCCCAAAGGCGGAAAATCGAGATGGATCCGGTCCTTGCCGCACGCGTGAAGGCGGACTTGGGCAGGTCCAGGACACCGCGGCAGATTGCCGGTCGGTTGCGTTTGGAAGCCATGGACGCCAGCGTTGAGACCATGACGAAATCACCTGACGCGCAGGGCCGGACCGTCTCCCACGAAGCCATTTATCGGTGGATTTATGCGCTGCCCAAGGGGGAACTCGCCAAGTCCGGGATCCTGCTCCAATCCAAGCGCACGCACCGCAAACCCCGCAAGCCGTTGGGTGAGCGGACGGGCGGGCGGATCATCGGGATGGTCAGCATCGATGCCCGACCGGAAGAAGCTTCGGACCGCCGTGTTCCTGGCGCGTGGGAAGGGGACTTGGTCGTCGGCAAGGGCGGCAGGAGCGCTGTCGCTACCCTGGTTGAGAGGCACAGCAGGTTCTTGATCATGCTGGGGCTGCCCGAGGGCAAGAAGGCCGCCGGCCTCGCCGATGTCCTCATTGACCGGGTCAATAACCTCCCGGCGCTGATGCGCGGTTCCCTGACCTGGGATCAGGGTACGGAGATGGCCCGCCACGCCCAGCTGACCGTGGCCACAGACCTGCCGGTGTACTTCGCCCACCCCCACGCACCGTGGGAGCGGCCGTCCAATGAAAACACCAACGGTCTGATCCGGGAGTACCTGCCTAAAGGCATCGAACTGACCAGCCATCAACCCTATCTAGACGCCATCGCGGACGAACTCAACGACCGTCCGCGCGCCGTCCTGGGATTCCTCACACCACGAGAAGCCTTCACCAAACAACTCAACGACAATGTTGCTAACACGGCTTGACACCGCC
>NZ_JAPNLH010000063.1 GCF_026627425.1 Arthrobacter endolithicus | reverse complement strand
GAATGGACACCGGGGGTGCCAGCCAGGGCTGCCTCCGCTCGGTCCAGCAGCTCGGGTTCAATCCCGTCCATCAGTCGCCGGCCGATGCTTCGCACCGTCCCCCACAGCAAAACGATGATCGCGGCCGCAATCAGGAGTCCCACGATGGGGTCGGCGAGGGGGAAACCCAGCCAGACGCCGATGACTCCGGCGACCACGGCCAGCGAGGTGAACCCGTCAATGCGGGCATGTACACCGTCGGCCACCAGGGCCGCCGAGCCTATTTTCTGTCCGATTCTGATGCGGTAGATGGCAACCGCCTCATTGCCGGCGAAACCGACCACACCAGCAGCCGCAACCCACCACAGATTGGTCAGGGTCTGTGGGTGGATCAGCCGGTCAATGGACTGCCAGCCGGCGATAATGGCCGACAGAGCGACGACGGCGACGATGAACAACCCGGCGAGGTCCTCCGCGCGGCCTAAGCCGTAGGTATAGCGGCGGGTGGCGGCGCGGCGGGCAAGGATGAAGGCGATCCACAACGGGACCGCCGTCAGGGCGTCGGAGAAATTATGGATGGTATCGGCCAGCAGCGCCACTGAGCCGCTGATCAGCACCACTATGAATTGCAGAATGGTGGTGCCGAGCAGCATGAACAGACTGATCTTCACCGCTCGGACGCCCTGCTCGCTGGCCTCCAGCGCGTCATCGATGGAATCCGCCGCGTCGTGGCTGTGCGGAACGAACAATCCATAAAAAAAGCCTTTGATCCCGGTGGGATGCTCGTGCTCGTGCCCATGGCCGTGCCCGTGCTCGTGCCCGTGGGAGTCTTCGTGGCTGTGCTCGTGCTGGTCGGGACGCACGTGCTGGCTAGTGGGGTGAGTGCTCATGAGGGGTCCGCGCTTTCGATGTGGTGGTGGCGGGGGCTACCGCCCAGCGAGTGCTCTGCCTGGAAAATGGCATCCGTGACGAGCTGGCGGGCGTGTTCGTTTTCCAGCCGGTAGAACACCCGCGTGCCGTCCTGCCGGGTGGTAACAAGGCGTCCCAGGCGCATTTTCGCTAAATGTTGGGA
>NZ_JAPNLH010000062.1 GCF_026627425.1 Arthrobacter endolithicus | reverse complement strand
CGCTCGAACACCGCGTCACACACCAGCCGGGCCAGGGTACCGGGACTGATACTGCCCAAACCATCACACCAGGACGGCATCGGATCCAACGGCGTCAACCCACCGGCACCGACCAAACCGGCACCGGTCAAACCGCTTTCTGGAGCCGAGAGAGGCTCCGGCTCGCGCTCCGGGTCTGGCTCCCAGGACCATGAAGACCCGGACCCGGGGCTGGAGGAATCGTTGATGCTGCCCTCAGTGGTGGTGGTATCCCAGCCGACACTGCGGCTGTCCGGGCCGATCCCTCCCGGCCACCCGTCACCGTCCGGTAGCACGGCTGGATCTGCCGGCGTCCGCGGCGCCGACAGCTCCGCTGGCAGCCCCGGTCCGGCTGACAACGCCAACGGTGCCGCTGATCCCCGTGGTACCGGTGATCCTGGTGGCGTTGATGGTGCTGGCGATGCTGGTGATACTGCTGGTAGTAGAGGTGGTGGTGGTTGGTTCCACAGCGTTTGGCGGAGGATCGCGGCTTCCCTGTCCGGGAAGCTGCGGAGCTGATCAATGGTAGTCGTGATCGTCATACGGGCCGGCCGCCTCCCCGGCCGAAGCCTGCCGGCCCTGCTCGGACCACAACGACTCCCCAACGCACCCGTCCCCGGACCCTTCGTACGCTTCGTCCCCCGGCCAGAATCTGTTCCCCCTTCATTTCCCGTTCCAGCACCCTCTCCAGCGCCGGTTCCAGCGCCCGTTCCGGCTCCGGCACCCTTACCAGCGCCCGTTCCGGCTCCGGCACCGGTTCCAGCGCCAGTTCCAGCGCCCGTTCCGCCTCCGGTGTCGGTGGGGGTGGTGTCGTTGGCGGGAGTGAGGGAGAACAGGTCCTCGGCCCGGGCCGCGGCAGCCGCTGCCCCCGCCCGGGCATCCACCTCCGGATGCACCCACCCACCACTGCCACCACTGCCGCCAGCAAAACCGTCGTCACCGCACTCATCAGCGCTGCTGCCCTCCGTAGGACCGGTGCTGCCGCCCTCCTCTGCCCCACCGCTGCCAGTAGCCCCATCGCTGCTGCTGTCACCAGCC
>NZ_JAPNLH010000061.1 GCF_026627425.1 Arthrobacter endolithicus | reverse complement strand
GCTCAAGCCACCGGCCTTCTCGTCGCCTACCCTGCAATGACTCACCTTGATTCATCTCCAAGGATCGCCATCACTTCGCGGAAATGGACCTCAAGGGGCTTGCATGACTCCGTGCCGCGGCCAGCTAACTTCTACCGGTCAAGTGTGGAATACCACTGGCCACGCTTTGGGTTCGGAAGACATGAAATTTGCGGCTGGCAACAGCACTTGTTCAGCTTTTGCGGAACAGTGAATAAATTGTTCACTTGCGGGAAACCGCAATCAATAATCCAAGGGAAGGGTCTGCTCAAGTCATGAGGCGACACAGGATTTTGATGCCTTCAAAATCCAGAGTGTAGTCTCGGTCTGAATCCGCCGGGCGGTCTCCAAGCGTAAAATGGCCAACATGGACAGCACCCTCGAAGCGATTGGGCGCCACGCACGTGAGCCGCTTTGCCGTGAGTTTGAGCCCGTCCTTAGACAGTGCCATCCCCTCACAGAGAGCCACTCCCCCTTTACTCCCCCTTTTCAAACAAAAACAATCGCTGTATACGGCATGTCATCATCTTTGGAATCGCCCAAAAGTCCCTCAAATTCAATGTTTTGAGGGTCAACGACATACCCTGATATTCAGGTGGTGGGATTCTCTTGGTCGTGGGTTCAATTCCCGCCCAGGGCTCCTGACATGGCAGGGAGGTCGTGCGGGTGATTAGTTGAATTTTTGGGGGTTCTTGCTGGCCAAAGTCTGTTAATTATGCCCTCATCGTGAGATAATAAGGGTGTGACTATTTTGCTTATGTTGGGGTGGGATGATGGGTGTGATGACGACCCAGATGCCCTTGCCCTTGATCGAGGACCTCGGTGCTGTGTTGATCGGGGCGTCCGCGGCGTTGTTGGAAAATGATGTTCTCGGCGGCAAGGTTTTCCTCAACGGCCAGTTGTGCTGGGTATGGGATGCCGGCCAGGATGACCTTCGGCGTCTGGCGGCCGTACAGTTGGTGCGCGCGGGTGCGGCCCGCGTCAACGAGGTAGCGGCAGGGTTTGGCGTCACCTGTGTGTGATCAACTATTTGTAGGCCGTTTTAGCTAGGAATGTAGGCCGAGTTAGCGGCTCGTTTCAGGCCAAAAGAGCGCTAAGAATCAGGCCAGTTTTTTCCCCTCCAAATCATGGTTTCGGGG
>NZ_JAPNLH010000060.1 GCF_026627425.1 Arthrobacter endolithicus | reverse complement strand
GTCGAATCTGGAGAAGGCCGTGATTGTTGATCTTGCGAATACCACGACCTCGAAGGTTTCCAGGAGGATTATTTCCCTGCGCGAGCAGGGGGGTGTGATTGCTTTGGGTCGGGTGCTCACCCTTGTGGTTGTCACTAAGTCTGGTCTTGAGGAAGAAGCCATCGAGGCTGCCAATCTGGCCAGTTGCGAGCACCCGTGCCGGATCATCGTCCTCGCGGACGCCGGCGCGGTGGCGCCTACCCGTCTGGATGCCCAGATCCGCGTCGGCGGGGACGCCGGCGCGTCGGAAGTGATCGTGCTGCGCGGCTACGGGGAACTCGCCGCCGAAAGCGAGTCCTTGGTCGCGGCCCTGCTGCTGCCCGACGCCCCGATCGTGGTGTGGTGGCCGCACGGCGCCCCGGACAACGCCTGCCAAACCTCGATCGGACGTATCGCGCACCGCCGGATCACGGACTCGGCTAACGAGGCGGATCCGCAGCGGGCCCTGGCCAATATCCGCCGGACCTACCAGGCAGGGGACACGGATCTGGCCTGGACCCGGCTGACCAACTGGCGGATCCAGCTCGCCGCGGTCCTGGACCAGGCCGGCGGCAGCCCCATCACCGCCGTCACCGTCGAGGGCGCCTGCGATTCCCCAAGCACGATCCTGCTCGCAGCGTGGCTGCACCGGGCCTTGAACGCCCCCGTCACCATCGTCGCGGACCCCGCCGGCACCGGGATCCGGGGCGTCCGGCTGTCCCGGGCTTCCGGTGACATCCAGCTGTCCCGGCCCGGACTGACAGTCGCTGAACTGACCCAGCCCGGGCAGCCCACGCAGCGGGTCTCGCTGCCCCGTCGCACCCTGCAGGCCTGCCTGGCCGAGGAACTACGCCGCCTGGACCCCGACGAGGTCTTCGGCGAAACTGTTCGTAGTCTTGGTACTGCCACGGACCACCCGGACAGCCCCGTGATAGTGACCGGCAGTGCGGGTCCCGGACGTGACCGGGACCGTTCGTCACTGATCACCGTCTAAAAGGACCGCGATCTTGGATCCGGACACCGGCCCGGTCATGGCCTTGGTTTCCTCCTGACTCCCGCCACGATGGCAAAGCGTCCGGCTGCCGTCAGCGGCCTCAATAGCTACACGGCTGCCTCGCCAACGGACTTCGCCAGCAGAAGGCAATCAGCGTCAGTAAATCGGCGATGTCCGATAACGGCCTCGCGGCA
>NZ_JAPNLH010000005.1 GCF_026627425.1 Arthrobacter endolithicus | reverse complement strand
GGCCTACGACGGGACCCTGCAGACAAGCGCCGACGGCGTCAACTGGACGCAGTCGCCGTCGTCCTTCGCTCCCGCAGTACTGGCCGGCAGCCCCGCCAGCACCGTTGTCCTGGCCACCACGGAACAGGGCCTGCAACGGTCCACCGATGGCGGAAAGACGTGGCAGCCTAATCCCGGCGCCCCGGTCATGCAGTACGCCGCCTTCGCAACTTCCAAGGACAAAGCAACGACGGCGGCCGTCGGAGTCACGCCGGACGGCAGGGTCTACCTTTCCGGCGACGCGGGACTGAGCTGGGTGCAAACCGGCCAGATCAGCGACCAGGTGCAGGCGATCGCAGCAATTGAGGGAGAAACGGGGAAGCCGCAGATCTGGGCAGCCACCTTCTCCGGTGTCCAGGTCTCCACCGACGGCGGAGCCACCTTCAGCCCAGCGGTATCCGGGTAGCTCAATGAACATCGGAGAATTTTTCGCCACGACTGTCAGCTCCGGAGCTCGTAGGGGCACCAAACCTTGCTGTCGCAGATCTTCGGAAGGAGGTGTTTCTATACCTGACGTGACCTGCCGGGAGAATGAACTATGAGCATCGAACTCCGCATCATTGCTCATTGCCCTAACAGCGCGCCCGCCCGTGAGCTTTTTAGGCGTGCCTTGGAGTTGGAAGGCCTGGATGGCCAAAGTCTCACGGTGCGGGAGATTACGACGCAGGAGGAAGCGGAAGAGTTACATTTTCATGGTTCGCCGACATTCAGCATTAGAGGTCTGGACCTTTTTCCGTCTGAAGCGGATCCGGCCATCACCTGCCGGATGTATGCCTGCCCGTCCGGGCTATCCGGGTTACCGACGTTGGCTGCGTTGCGTCAGGCACTGAATGAACTAATATCCTGACGACATCGGCAGAACCCGCTGGCCGGCTTTATCGGTGGAGTTCAGGCCCGGATCCGCGGCCACCCCTGAGCCGCACAAGTAGTAGACCGTCCGACCCTTGAAATGGCGCGTCATCGCCTAATAGGGTCGAATTTCAAAGTTTCGGGAAACGACAGAGTGGCTGTACGCCTGGCAGCCTTGGGTGGGCGTCAACTGCTGGACGTGGCGATCAGTACGTTGCGTGCCGAATTATCGAGGTGGATCGAACGGGCTCGACCAGCTCATCCCGGGTAGGTTGCTGCGCCGGCCGGTCCGTGCTGGTCGTCCTGCCGCGCGTGGTGCCGGCCGGCTATATGCGCGCGGTTCCGCCAGAGCTCCCCGCCCTGGCTACGGGAACGGATAGACCTGCAGAAAAGCGAGTACTGGGTTCGCGAACAGACCCAGCAGCAGCGACAGGATTCCTAGCGCCAGTGCCACTCGGGCACTGCTCGGCGCGCCGAGGGCGGCACCTTGTCGGTGGGAAGTCGTCGGTGCGGAACCGTCGGAGGGGGCGGCTTCCCCCGGCAAGCCGGCGCCGCCGTCGTCCGCAGATGGCTGACCGCGCACCGGTTGGAAGAGCGGGTAGATCCAGCGCAGGTAGTAAAAGACGCTGGCCACAGAATTTATCAGCGCGAGCACCACCAGCCAGCCGAGACCGGCGTCGACCGCGGCGGTGAAGGCGGTGAGTTTGCCCACGAAGACGGCCGTGGGGGGTGTGCCGACCAGCCCAAGCAGGCAGACGATCAGGCTCAGCGCCAGCCAGCGGTGGGTGCGGAACAACCCACGGTAATCGTCCAGAGTGCGCAGCGCAGGTAGCGCACAGACGATGGCAAAGGCCCCCAAGTTGGTGAAGGTGTAGCCGAGCAGATAGAACAGCAGGCTGGGCAGCGCGAGGGTCGAATGCCCAAATGCCGCGGCAACCATCAGCAAGTAACCGACCTGGCTGATGGTGGAGTAGGCGAGCAGCCGCAGCACCGTATTTTGGAAGAACGCGGCCAAATTGCCCAGCGTCATGGTTAATGCCGCCAGTACTGCCAGCATCAGCGGCCAGGCTACGGGCACACCTGGCAGGGAGCTGAGCCGGAAAAGCGCAATGAGCGCGCCGATTTTGGGGATCGTGGAAATAAACGCGGCGGCCGGCCCGGTGGTGCCGTCGATGGCGTCCGGGACCCAGAAATGGGCCGGGACGGCTCCGGCTTTGAACAGCAGCCCGGCTGCAACTGCCAGCAGCCCGACGGCGGCGGCACCAGCGGGTGCGCCGGGCAGGGCGCGGGCTAGATCGGCATAGGAGGTGCTCCCGGCGGCACCGAATAACACCGTGATTCCCACCAGCAGCAGCACGCCGAAGAGCGCGCCCATCAGGTAATACTTGAGCATCGCCTCGGTGTCGGTTGAGCCTTTGGCGAATCCCACCAGGGCATAGAGCGGAATACTGGCGAGCAGGTAGCCCGCTCCCAGTACCAGCAGGTCGCTGGCGCCGGCCAAGACCAAAGTCCCGAGGGACCCGAGCAGCAGCAAAACGTAGAACTCAGATTCTCGTTTGTGGCCGCTAAACCTTCCGCCGGCCAGCACCAGGACGACGGCGGTGCCGGCCAGTACCGCGATGCGGGCCACACTTAGGGATGAATCGATGGTGAAGGTTGCCGCCGCAGTGACTTCCGCAGGCTGCGCCGCTCGGGCCACGGACAGGATCAGTGCAGCAATGACGGCCGCCATCGCCAGCGAACGGGACAGATATTGCCGGCGCCTCGGGAGCCAGCTGCCCAGCAGCAGGATGGCGACGGCGGCCAGGGCCACGATGATCTCGGGCGCCAGGGCGGCGAGACTGATGGCCTCCCCAGCGGGCCTTGCGTTCACTGTGTCCCCGCCGCGACAAGGGCGATCAGCGCGCGCGCCGCAGGTTCAATCAGATCCAGCAGAAACCGCGGGAAGACGCCGATGACGACGGCCAGTACCAGCAGCGGAGCCACAGAGAGCAGTTCCCGCGGGCGCAGATCGTACGGCGTTTCAGCAGCTGGCGCGTCACGTTCCGACGCCTCACTCTTGGGCTGCCGCTCGGGGCCGAGGAACACCTGGGCCAGCATCCGCAGCAACAGGGCCGCGGTAATCAGGATGCCCAGCAGAGCCAATGCCGTGGGGATGGGCGCAGCACCCAGGCTCCCAGTGAAGATCTGGAACTCGGCGATGAACCCGGAGAGACCTGGCAGGCCCAGGGAGCCGAAGACGGCGACGGCGGTCAGGGCGGCGAACCGGGGAGCGGTGCCGGCGAGACCCCCGTATTCGGTCATTTCGTAGCTGTGGCCGCGTGCAAAGAGCACCCCGGCCAGCAGGAACAGGGCTCCAGTCAGGAGTCCGTGGCTGACCATTTGCGTCACCGCGCCAGTGACCGCCAGATTGGCTGCCTGCGGGTTGGATCCCGCAGCAAGCCCGGCGGCCCCGAGTCCCAGGATGATGTAGCCCATGTGATTGACTGAGGTATAGGCCACCATCCGCTTGAAGTTGGTCTGGGCCATGGCCACCAGTGCTCCGTAGAGCACCGAGACCACGCCGACAATAACGAAGACCATCGCATAGCTGTGCCAGGGTCCCGGCAGAATCGGGATGGCGATCCGGACAAAGCCGAAGGCTCCCATTTTGAGCAATACGCCGGCCAGGATCACCGAGCCAGGCGCCGGGGCGTCGGTGTGCGCGGGCGGCAGCCAGGTATGGAACGGCACAGTAGGTGTTTTGACAGCCAGGCCGATGCTGATGGTCAGCAGGGCCAAGCCGCCCACCAGTGGATCATTTTTCAGCGGATCCTGCCGGATGAGTTCGACGATGTCGAACGTGTGCGGGTCGCTGGCCAGATAAAGGACGATGAAGCCCAGCAGCAGGGCCAAGGAGCCGATAAACGTGTAGAGAAAGAACTGCAGGGCAGAGCGGGCGGCGTTCCCATGCCCCCAGACGGCGATGATGAAGTACATGCCCACGATGGACAGGTCGAAGAAGACAAAAAAGAGAATCAGGTCCAAGGACACGAACAGACCCAGCGAAACGGTCTGCAGGAACAAGAAAAGCGCGGCATGGGTCCGGGGACGGTGGTCCTGACGCACGGAGTAAATGGCACAGGCCAGAAACAGCAGGGCCGTCATGGCCGCCAATGGCAGGGACAGACCGTCCACGCCCACGTGATAACCGGACCCAAGCGTGGGCATCCAGGCAAGGTTGGTCTCGTAGGCGATCGCTCCCGTCCCGGATGACGCCCCGGCAACGGCTCCCGCTCCGGTGCTTCTGCCGCCGCCGGCCGCGTAGCCGATCCACAGCGCGACTATCAATGCGAGGTCGACGGCGGTCGTCGTGATCCAGATTCCGGCCACCAGCCGCCGTCGTGCTTCGGGCACCAGCAACAGACCGATCCCGACCAGAACCGGAAGAAAGACCACCATCGATAACACCGGCAGTTCAGATAACACAGTCACCTCAGAAAGCACAGTCACCTCAGGACGACGAAGAGGGCGGCAAGGACGGTCAGCGCAATGATGGCCTGCGCATAATACTGGTGAACCAGACCGGTCTGCGGCCGGCGGGCCGAGCGGGCCAGCTGCCGGACTGCGCCGGTGAGAGAGCCGACGGCGGCGCTGATGCCGTGCTCGATGCGTCGGTCGTTGCCCGTAGCGGCTTTCAGGACAAGCACCGCCGCCGCGTCGACACTGCGGGCCAGCACCCGGTCGTCGAACTGGGCCAGGGAAACCGCCAGCGCCATGGTCGGGCGAGTGACGAGCACAGACGCCGCGTGTTCAAGCCCGAGCCAGTCGCCGAGCCAAGTCTTTAGCCGGTTACCCGAGGGCGCGCCCAGCAGCGTGCCGTCCCTCAACAGCCGCCGGGTCTGCTGACCGTAAATACCCCCGATGACGGCGAGGGCCAGTACTCCCGAGACGGCCAGTTCCCACGGCTCCGGGGTGCTGGTCTCCGGCAGCCCCAGCAGGTCCTGCCACCAACGCGAGAGGGCGGGCAAGCCGGCGACGCCGAGTACGACCGCCGCGGTGGCGAGGACGGGCAGGGGAAGCAGCGCCGCGGTAGGAAGAGGATGTTGTTGGCGTTTCCCGGCGGCGGCAGCCGGGTTGGCGTCGGAAGCGGATGCTGCCGGTTTTGCCGGGCCGGAAACCGACGTGGCCGGTTTTGCCCAGACCACGGCAAGCGCTTTGGCAGCGTAGGCCGCGCTAACGGCAGCTGCGGCGAGCCCCACTATGTAGAGCGCCGGAGATTCCTGCAGAACCCCGGCAAGGATCTCGTCCTTCGCGGCCCAGATAGACAGCGGCGGCAGGCCGCCCAGGGCGAGGGCGCCGGCAGTGAACGTGATTCCTGCGATCCGGTACCCGAGGACGGGCCCGTTCGCAGGGCCGCGGGCTACGCCGCGCAGCTCCAGCAGGTCCTTGGTTCCCAGTGCGGTCAGCCAGAGCCCGGCCACCAGGAAGAGCAGGGACTTCACGGCTGCGTGGACCACGAATTGGGCGCCCCCGCCGGCCACGCTTCCGGCGCCCGCGGCGAGCACGATGAAGCCGATCTGCGAACACGTAGAGGCGGCCAGCAGTTGCTTGAGGTCCCGCTGGGCAAAGGCGACGGCGCCCAGCAGCAGGGCCGTCAACGCGCCCACCCACGAGACCGCCAGTCCGAGCCAACCGGTAGCGGCCATCCCGGGCTCAATACGCAGCAGCAGATACCCGCCGGCTGCGACCATGGTGGCCGAATGCAAGAGAGCCGAAACGGGGGAGGGGCCGACCATGGCATGCGAGAGCCAGAAACTAAACGGCAATTGCGCGGATTTACCCAGCGCGGCCAGCGCCAATCCGGCCAGCGCAGCATCCCGCCAGCCGCTCGGCATCCCCGCGAGGGAATCGAGACGGAGTCCGGCTGCGCCACCAGCTGGACCCGGACCGCCGGCTGCGCCCGCAACTGCGCTGCCGGCCAACGCCGCTCCGGCGGCCAGATACATGCCCAGGTCTGCCGCCCTGGTGGTGATAAACGCCAAGGTCGCGGATCTGACCCGTGCGGCGTCCGGCCACCAGTATCCGATCAGTGCATACGAAATGGCGCCCATCAGTTCCCACGAGCCGAGCAGCGTCAGAATCCCTGTCGACGTGACAGTCGTGAGCATGGCGGCACCGAACAGCAGCATGAGGCCGAAAAACCGGGCTCTGGCCTCGGTGGGTCCGAGGTCCGCACCGGCAAAGACGACCACGGCGAAAAAGATGCCGGTCACCGTCACCACCGCCGCGCCGGCGAGCCCATCGACGGCCAGACCGGCAGGGATGCCTTCGAGCCCCGGTGCTTCGACGGCGGGCCGCAGGAGCGCCGCGGCCACAGCAAGACCGAGCAGCACAACGGCGACCAGCACAGACACCGGAGCCGCGGCGCCGTCGGCCTTCCGTCCGACTGCCAGCAGGATTCCGCCGGCGAGCGCGGGTAGAAGAATCAGCAGCCACAAGACCATACCGGTTAGCCCGCCAGATCCGAGGCGGAATCAGCCATGTCCACATCGCGGGCGCGGAAAATGGCAGTGGTGATGGCAAACCCCATGGCCATTTCAATCGCCATTGCGCTGATGGCAACCAACACCAGGACCTGCCCGTCGGGTCGTCCGGATGCGGCGAAGAACCAGAACGCGGCTGCGGCGACGATAATACCGTTGATAGCGAGTTCGAGGCCCATTAAGATCATCACGATTGACTGCTGGCTCAGCAGCCCGTAAAGGCCCACTGCGAACAGGGCCGCGGCCAGGAGGAGGAACAACTGCAGCGTCATTTGCCCAGCCCTCCCCGCACCGGATCGTCCGCCGGTCTGCGCTGAAGATCATCGCCGAACCTGTCATAACGTCCGCGGTGGGTAGAGAGGACGACGACGGCGACCATGGTCGCGAACAGGGCCAGACCAATGACGATCATCACCAGCATGTGTGGGCCCATCAGATCCAGTCCGAGCGCGAGCGTCGGGTCAGCGGCGGACCTGCCGGCCGCCGTCGTCGATCCTGGAACTGCCGCCTCCGCCGTTCCGGAAGGCCAGGGAGTGAAGAGCACCCCGGCTGCGAGCAGGACGAAGACCGCTACAGCGATAACCAGTGACATTTTGTTGTTGTGGACCATTTTCATCGGCATGAGTCCGGCCGGGTTCATCATGTACATGACCATGAAGACGGCCATGATCATCATTTCCATCACCATCATCAGAATCACCAGCATCCCGAGGTACGACAGGCCCAGCAGTAGGATCGGGGCGGCCGCGAAAATAAAGGATGCCAGCAGCGCAAGGGTGGCCCGGGCCATAGAGTCCACCCGGAATACCGCGATGCCCGCCGCCACCGCCCCGACGGCGCAGATCAGGAAAATTACCGTCTGCAATGTTGCCTCCTCACATCCATCCAACAAGGACAAAGATCGATACGGCCAGCGCCTGGAGAATGGTCAGCGGCAGCATCACCAGCCAGCTGATCTCGGTGAAACGTTCCATCCGCACCGCCGGTACCCGGTGGCCGATCCAGACCAGGACCGCCAGGACCACTCCGGTCTTGAACAGAATCCATCCCCAGGCCGGCAGTAGCGGGCCGGCACCGCCGCCCAGAAACAGCGGAACAGCCATGGCGGCGCCGGCCGTCAGCAGCAGGTACCTGCCGGCGAGGAGCAGTAACCTGTCGATTCCGGATAGTTCGGCTGCCGCCCCGCCGGCGATCTCCCTGCCGAGGGGTTGACTGAACGGACCCCAGAAGGCGAACCCCAGCGCCGAGAGCAGGAAAACCAGGAACGCCGCAGGCATGTACACCACGAACCACAGATGCCCGGATTGTCCCTGCACCGCGGCAATGTCACTGACGCGCAGCGACCCGGCCCCCACGGCAGCCGTGATCAATGCGAACATATGCGGGAGTTCGTAGGCCAGACCCTGTGCCAGGAAACGGTTGGCTCCGACCAGGCCCCAGCTGGAATTGGACCCCCAGCCGACCATCCACACGGCGGCCCAGGCCAGGACCTCCATGGCATTGAACCAGACCACGCCGACGGACAGATCGCTGATGGCGTGCTGACCCAGCGGGATCACCAGGATGGACATCAGCGCAGCCAGCGGCAGTAACCCGGTGCCGAGCCTGGCGAGCATGGGGTCAGCGCCGGGAGTGACGCTGCGCTGGCGGATCAGCAGCCGGGCCGTCTCCCGGCCGGGCAGCGTCAGCGCCGCTGCCGCCGGCGTTCCGCTTTCGCGGGCGTTCATGGCAGCGGACAAGGCTGCAGCCGCATAGGCCAGCATGCCAAAGACTGCGAAGCAGGCGATGATGCTCCACGGCGGCGCGCTAGTCATGGGGCCGCCTCGGTGCGGATTTCGCTGCGAACAGTGCTTCGATGTCCGGATCAAGAGAGGCGACAATCAGGCGGACAGACGCCAGCTCCTGACCGGCGAGCATGTCCGGCAGTGCGGCCAGGGCGGCACGGGCGGTTGCGGCGCGGTTGTCCGCGGTGCGGCTGGCCGGACCTGATTCGGGGCCGGGCCGAAACGCTGGATCGAGGACAATGGCAACGTCATCCAACCAGCGCAGCACGCGTGCGGTGACATCGCCGGTCAAACCCGACGAAACGCGGTCGTCGAGTTGCCCCGGATTCAGTTGTTCCAGCTCCAGTAGTCCCAGACCAGCCGTAGACCAGCGCAACACCTGCGAACGCCGCACGGTGCGCAGCCAGCGCCTGTATCGGGGAACCAGCGCGCGCTTCAGGGCCGCAGTTCCAGTCGAAGGAGAATTTCTTCGGGCAGCATCCAGCAGTTCATCGCGCAGCCACCGTCCGGTCCGGGCAGCGGATGGCCAGCCGGCCACGTTTAGGAACCGCTGCAGCGAATCCGCGGATGCGGCGGCGCGGGCCAGTTTGTAGCGCCGGGGTTCCTCCGACTGCTCCGATCGCTCTGCCACGCCGAGTGCAGCTGCCCAGAAGCACGAATGTGGCCGGTAGCCCGGATCGGCGTCCAGCATGGAAATCTCCGCACTTTGAGCAATGTCGCCTTGCAGGACCAGTCGGACCACCAACCCGGTGGGCCAGTCCGGCAGAGCCGGCCCCAGGACCAGATGCAGCTGGTCAAGCTTTAGCCCATCGCGGTCGGCGCCGCGGTCCGCCATCGGCAGGCCGCCCGGCAGCTCCATGTCCATATCCATGTCACCCATGTCGCCCATACCCGTGCCGGGCGTTGCGGAGTCCATGTCCGCGTGGTCTGTTGTGTCGGCCTCACTTGTGTCGTCTTTCGCAGCGTCGTCTTTTGCAGCCGCGTTGGTTTCCCCGTGTGCTGCAGGGGCATCCAGCCGGTTGGCTTCGGCTCGCCGGAGCCCTTCGACGTCCCGCAGGGCCGCGGCCGCCGAGTCCAGGCTGCTCGCCGCCCCTTCCGGGACAGTAATCAGCATGCGGGTCCGCGGGGCAGGCAACTGGTGCCATACCCGGTCTATCGCGTCGTTGAATTCGGTGCGGCCATTTCCGCACTGCACCAGCATGTCCGCATCGGCCGGGCTCAGCGCCTCTTGCCAACCCCGCTCGCGGATCTGCTGCTCCACGGCCAGGCGCACCGCCGTGAAACCAGGGGCCGTGATCACGAAAGGGTGCGGAACGCCGAGTGCGAGCAGCCGGGAGGTCAGCTCCACCGGAACGCCCCTTCCCGCCATGCGTAAACGACTGCGGAGAACAGCACCGCCAGGAAGGCGAACATTTCCACCACTGCTCCGGCACCCATCTGTCCCACCACTAGCACCCATGGATACATGAAAACCATTTCCATATCGAAGGCAAGGAAGAGCACCGCGACCGTGTACCAACGCACATGGAAACGTGACACGGCGTGTTCGACGGGAGCCATCCCGGACAGGAACGGCTCCCGGGACAGCGGCTGGCGGATCACTCGGACAGCAGCGGACAGCCCGCAAACGGTCAGGATAATGACCACGGCAATGCCAAAGACCAGTAGAGCGGCTCCGAATTCCATCTCGTCCCCTGTCTTGGTTTCGCCTTGTTATCGGTCCACGCGGTCTTGGTTCCATTCGGCCGCCGGCGCGCCTGCGCCATTCGTACTTGTCAGTCTTACTTGCCGAACCGCCGCAGGCGCAAGGAATTGGTGACCACCAACACCGAGCTGGCAGCCATAGCCGCCCCGGCGATCATTGGATTCAGCAGTCCCAGCGCGGCAACGGGGATGCCAATGGCGTTGTAGAAAAAGGCCCAGAAGAGGTTCGTCTTGATGGTCCCGAGGGTTTTGCGGGACAGCTCAATGGCCTGCGCCACTTGGGCGAGGTCATTGCCCATCACGGTCAGATCCGCCGCCTCGATCGCGACATCCGTGCCGGATCCCATGGCGATCCCCAGATCAGCCTGCGCAAGCGCTGCTGCATCATTGACGCCGTCGCCGGCCATCGCCACAGTGGCGCCTTCGGCCTGGAAACGCTTGACGGCGTCGACCTTCCCCTCCGGCAGCACGCCGGCATAGACATCTTCCGGCGCGATACCGACGACGGCGGCCACCTGGGCTGCTGCGGCGGCGTTGTCTCCGGTGAGCAGGATGGGCCGCAATCCCAGCGTCTTGAGCCTGCCAATGGCGGCCGCTGATCCGTCCTTGATGGTATCGGCAAGGCTGATGATGCCCTCCGGGGTTCCATCCACGGCTACCCAGATGGCGGTGGCGCCGGTCTGCTCCGCGCTGAGCAGTGATTTCTGTTGGGCATCAGTGATTGCGATCCCGTTTTCTCCCAGCCATCCGACCCGCCCGGCCACAACTAGGTGCCCGTCAACGGTGCCTCGCACGCCGCCACCGGGAGCGGACTCGAACCCGGTTACCGCTGCGAGGCCTACTGCCGCTCCCGCAGGCCGTCCTTGCGCGGCTGCCGCCGCGATGGCGCGGGCAATAGGATGTTCGCTGGCCGACTCGACAGATCCGGCCAACCACAGCACTTCGGTTTCCCGGCGCCGGCCCAGTGGGATAATGCCGCTGACGGCGAGTTTGCCCTCGGTGACGGTGCCGGTCTTGTCCAAAAGAATGGTGTCGACCGTGCGGGTGTCTTCGAGGACCTGCGGGCCCTTGATGAGAATGCCCAATTGGGCGCCGCGCCCGGTGCCCGTGAGCAGGCCGACGGGTGTAGCCAGTCCGAGGGCGCAAGGACAGGCGATCACCAAAACGGCGACGGCAGCGGTGAAGGCGCTTTGGATGTCCCCGCTGAGCAGCAGCCACAGGACAAACGTCACGACGGCGAGGCCCAGCACGATCGGGACGAAGACGGAACTGATCCGGTCCGCCAACCGCGCAATAGGCGCCTTGCCGGACTGCGCCTGACTGACCAGCCTCCCCATCTGGGCCAGGGTCGTTTCGCTGCCCACGCGGGTGGCCTTGACCAGCAGCCGGCCGGACGTATTAATGGTGGCACCGGTGACCGGGTCATCTACGTCCACGTCTATTGGCATCGATTCGCCGGTGATCAGGGAGGCGTCCACGGCGGATCTACCCTCCACGACGATGCCGTCAGTGGCGACCTTTTCACCCGGCCGGACGACGAAGATATCCTCTGCCACGAGCTCTGCGGCTGGAATGCTGACCTCGGCGCCATCGCGAATCACTGTGGCATCCTTCGCACCCAGGCTTAGGAGTGCCTTGAGTGCGTCCCCGGCCTTCGCCTTAGCCTTCGCTTCCAGGTAGCGGCCCAGGAGCAGGAAAGTCACGACTATCGAGGCGACCTCAAAATACAGTTCCGCGTGGCCGTCCATTGTGGGGTGCGCCGTCATGGCCGGGTCCAATGCGAGCATGACGGCAGAAAACAAGTAGGAGGCGGTGACGCCCAGGGAGACGAGCGTGTCCATAGTGGAGGAGAAGTGCCGGGCGTTGATGGCCGCAGCACGGTGAAACGGCCAAGCGGACCAGGTCACCACCGGCAGGGCAAGCGCGCCAACAACCCAGCCCCAGTTGGAAAACTGCAGAGGAAGAAACATAGAGATCAGGAATACCGGCACGCTGAGCGCCGCTGCGAGAATCAGCCGGGGCCGTAATTGCGCCGCCACGTTGACGGCGGGTTCCTCCACCGATTGGCCAGAACCGCCCCCGGCCGCGTCGAGCCCTGTCCTTGTGCCGCCGTCGACCGTTCTAGTCCGGCTTTCAGCCCTCAGCCGCGCCTTGTACCCCGTGGCGTTGACGATGTCGATGATCTTCTGATCGGTCACGCCCATCGGAACGGTCACCCGGGCTGACTCCAGCGGCAGATTCACCGCCGCCTGCACGCCGTCGAGCTTTCCGAGTTTGCGCTCCACCCGGCTCACACAGGAGGCACATGTCATGCCCTCAATATCCAGGTCAATGACCCGGGTAAGCGGCTGATGCAGCAGTTTTTCGGTGCTCATGGATTGTCCTCTGCAGGTGGTGGGTTTTTCGCGGTTGGACGACGCAGACCCTCAGGCGTCGTTGGCGACGACGAGATAGCCGGCCTCGGCGACCGCCTCGCCGATCTCCTCCGGGGAGATTGTCAGGTGCGAGGTTATGGTGGCGGTGGAAATCCCCTCGGCGGCCAGATCTACGCTGACGTCGTCGACGCCCTTAAGGGATGTGAGTTCTTCGGAGACCGCTGCGACGCAGTGTCCGCAGGTCATGCCCGAGATGCTAACGGTGGTGATGATGGGGTTCATGATCGTTCTTTCTTGTCGGTAGCGGTAGGTAACGGGGGTGACTAACGCAAAAGCCGCCCGATCGCGTCGGTGGCTTCCTTGACCTTCGCCTGGACAATCGCCGGATCCCCGGCTTTGTCCGACTCACGGGCGGCCCCCACGACGCAATGAGCTATGTGATCTTCGATCAGACCGAGGCTCACTGCGTGAAGCGCCTTATTGATTGCCGCCACCTGAGTGAGAATGTCGATGCAGTATTTGTCGTCATCCACCATGCGGGCGATACCGCGGACCTGACCTTCAATCCGCTTGAGCCGGCGCAGGTAGGCATCCTTGTCGGTGGTGTAGCCGTGGTCGAGATGCTGGTCGACCGTCTCGCTGCTGATAGTGCCGCTCATGATGGTTCCTTCCCGGGGCTTCGTTCAATAGGATATACCCCTTGGGGGTATATGTCCACGGGTTCGTATCGCCACAAATCAGCTGATTTCTTACGGTTCAACCACCGCACGTTATCGTCGGCGGACGTCGAACGTCGGGCCCGCGCGGCCATGCACGTCCGCGCTGGCCTTGGATCATCGCACGGAACTGGTCCAGCCCAATGGTGCAACCGTCTATTCACGCACTCGACCGCGTAGCCTAGTCTCGAGATAGGTCCAGCCGTACAGCCGTGCCGCGGAGACATCCGATATGAGAGGCAAGCACATCGTGGTTCAAACCTTGCAGAACTTTATTAACGGGCAATTTGTGCCCGTGATGGGCTCGGATTCGCTCGAGGTCGTAAACCCGACCAATGGCGAGACGGTCGCCATTGCGCCGATCTCCGAACAGGCCGATATAGCCGCAGCCATGAGCGCTGCGGCCACCGCCTTCCAGACCTGGCGCCGGACCACCCCGCGTGAACGCCAGTCGTTACTGCTGCGGCTGGCCGATGCCATGGAGGCCCGCAGTGATGAATTGGTCCAGGCACAGCACCGCAACACCGGTCAGGTGCGGCAGATGATTGCTGATGAGGAAGTGGCAGCGGGCGCGGACCAGCTCCGCTTTTTCGCCGGCGCGGCCCGGCTGTTGGAAGGCAAATCCGCGGGTGAATATATGGAAGGGTTTACCTCCTTTGTGCGCCGCGAGCCAGTGGGCGTCATTGCCCAGGTGACGCCGTGGAATTATCCGTTGCTGATGGCAATCTGGAAGATCGGTCCGGCCTTGGCTGCGGGGAACACCATTGTCCTCAAACCTAGCGATACCACCCCGGAAAGTACGCTGGTGCTCGCGGATATTACCAAGGACATCCTGCCGGCTGGAGTTTTCAACGTGCTGTTGGGCAATGGCGCGACCGGGGCCGCCATGGTGGAACACAAGATTCCTGCCATGGTGTCCATTACCGGTTCCGTCCGGGCGGGCATCGCCGTGGCAACGGGGGCAGCCGCCGGGTTGAAGCGGGCGCACCTGGAATTGGGCGGCAAGGCTCCCGCGGTGGTCTTTGCGGACGCGGACCTGGGTAAAACCGCTCAGTCCATCGCCGAATTCTCTTTTTTTAACGCCGGTCAGGACTGCACCGCCATCACGCGCGTTCTGGTCGAGGAATCTGCCCACGATGAACTGCTGACAGCGCTGGCAACAGCGGCCAAGGGCCTGGAAACGGGCAATGAAGATGAGTCCAAAAACTACTTTGGCCCATTGAACAACGTCAATCATTTCAATGCGGTATGCAAGGTTGTGGAGAACATTCCGGAGTACGCGACGGTTGTGACCGGCGGCAAACGGGTAGGAGAGAAGGGCTTCTTTTTCGAACCGACGGTGGTCGACGGCGTCCGGCAGACGGATGACATTGTGCAGCACGAAACGTTTGGCCCGGTCATCACGGTTCAGACGTTCCGGACCGAAGAGGAGGCCGTGGAGTTGGCCAATGACGTGGACTTCGCCCTGGCTTCAAGCGTCTGGACCAGCGATCACGGAACCGCGATGCGCGTCTCCCGGGAGCTGGATTTCGGCGCCGTCTGGATCAATACGCACATCATGCTGACGGCGGAAATGCCGCACGGCGGGTTCAAAAAGTCCGGGTACGGCAAGGATCTGTCGATGTACGGCGTCGAGGATTACACGCGGATCAAGCACGTTATGAGTGCGCTGGACGCGTAGTTTCGACGACGACGACGGCCGGCTGAGCCGGACATGGCCCCACACTTATCTAAAAGACGTGAGAAGGAAGAAAAGATGGCGGAGATTCAGTACCGGTTGGAGCAGAAGCGGCAGATCCTGGGTGCATTTCCGGGGCCTAAATCAGCAGCATTGACGCAGCGGCGAAAGGCTGTGGTTGCAGCCGGCGTGGCCTCCAGCGTGCCCGTTTACGTGGCGGACGCGGATGGCGGCGTGCTCGTCGATGTGGACGGCAACTCCTTCATTGACCTCGGTTCCGGCATCGCGGTCACCAGCGTCGGCGCGTCCGATCCCGCCGTCGTCGGCGCCGTCAGGGACCAGGCCGGGCATTTCACCCATACCTGCTTCATGGTGACGCCATATGAGGGGTATATCGAGGTTGCGGAGGAGCTGGCTAAGCTGACCCCAGGGGATCACGAGAAGCGCACGGTGCTGTTCAACTCTGGGGCAGAGGCTGTGGAAAATGCCGTCAAGGTGGCGCGCCTGGCGACCGGTCGGGACGCAATTGTGGCCTTTGACCATGCGTACCACGGCCGAACGAACCTGACCATGGCGCTGACGGCGAAGGCGATGCCGTACAAGGCGCATTTCGGTCCCTTTGCCCCCGAGATCTACCGGGTGCCGATGAGCTACCCCTATCGGGAAGAAACCGAGATCAAGGGCGAGGACGCCGCCCGCCGGGCGATCAGCATGATTGAAAAGCAGATCGGCGCGGACTCCGTGGCGGCCATCCTGATCGAGCCGGTACAGGGTGAGGGCGGCTTCATTGTCCCCGCGGACGGATTCCTGCCCACCCTCGCAGCCTGGACAAAGGACAATGGCGTTGTCTTCATCGCTGACGAGGTGCAGTCCGGTTTCTGCCGGACGGGCGCGTGGTTTGCATCCGAGCACGAGGGCGTGGTGCCGGACATCATCGCGATGGCGAAGGGGATCGGTGGGGGCCTGCCGCTGAGCGCCATTACCGGCCGTGCGGAGCTGCTGGACGCGGTGCACCCGGGCGGCCTCGGCGGCACGTACGGCGGAAATCCGGTGGCCTGTGCCGCTGCGCTGGCCGCGATCGGTACCATGCGCACGTTCGATCTGAATGCGCGCGCTCTGCGGATTGAAAAGATCGTGATGGACCGGCTCGGTGCGCTGGCGGCGGAAATGGGCGACGGCGGCATCATCGGCGACCTGCGCGGCCGCGGTGCGATGCTGGCCGTCGAACTGGTCCGGCCGGGCACCGCACGGACCACCAAGGAACCTAATGCGGAGGCAACCAAGGCCGTCGCCGCGGCGTGCCTGCAGGCCGGCGTCGTCATCCTGACGTGCGGCACCTATGGAAACGTGGTCCGGTTGCTGCCGCCGCTGGTGATCAGCGACGAACTCCTAAACGACGGGCTGGACGTGCTGGTGGAAGCGATCCGCGCCAACGCCTGATGCTGCGGGTAGAGTCTGAGCTACATGGCCGGCAGCACAGATGCCGACAGCCCCGGATGAAGGGTTCTCTTGATGCGGTATGTAGTCGGATATACGCCCAATGAACGCGGCGCGGATGCCATTAATTTGGCTGCAGTCATCGCCCAGACCCAAGGCGCCCGCCTGGACTTGGTCTATGTGGTCGGGGAGCGGGCAGCCACCGTCCAGAATGCGGAGGCGGTCAAGCGGGACGCACTCGAACTCGTTCCGGACGGCGTGCAGGTCGAATTCCATGTTCGGCATGCGGATTCCTTCGCCAGTGGGCTGATTGAGGCTGCCGTTGAATACTCTGCCCTGCTGATAGTCGTCGGCGCGGCCAGCAGCGGGCTGTTCAAGCGCTTCACCGTCGGCAGCGTGGCCAATGCGCTACTGCACGCCTCGCCGGTGCCGGTGGCACTGGCGCCGCGCGGCTATCACCGCACGGAGCCGCTCACCAGGCTGACCGCTATGGTGGGGACCAGGGAGGGCTGGGAATCCGTGACGAACGTTGGAATCAATGCCGCGGACCGGCGCCATCTGCCGCTGCGCCTGGTATCCGTCGTCGAGCTCGATGAACTAATGCAGCGCCACTATGAGCTGGACAATGCGCTCAGCCCGGCCCGCCAGCATGCCAACACTGTGCTGACCGAGGCCGCGCAACGGCGCTCGGGCGGGTCCACGACGGTGACTCTGGCGCACGGCCGGACCATCGAGGAAGCGATCGACAGCCTGGGCTGGGAGGACGGCGAACTCGTCATTGTCGGCTCCAGCCGGCTGGCGGAACAACGGAAGCTGTTCATGGGCGCAACTGCCAACAAGATCCTACGCGCGCTGCCGGTGCCGATGGTGGTCGTTCCCCGGGACTACGAGCGGATCGACGGCTAGCCACCGCGGCGGCGCAGGGCTGGGGCGGCGCTGGACTGAGGCAGCGGCTCAGTCCAGCGGAAGGGGCGGCGCAGCATCGTTCCCGCGGCCTTGCCCCGGCTTCGCGGCCGGAGTTGCCGAGGCGGCGGGAAGCATTGCTGAGCGGGCCCGGCGCAGGCTGCGGTTCTGGCCGTAATTGCGGAGCATATCAACGGTGAGCAGAACCAGCGCCAGCCAGACGATGCCGAAGCCGATCCACCGTTCGGGGCCCATTTCCTCGCCCAGCACTGTGATGGCGAGGATGAACTGGATGACCGGGGTGAAATACTGCAGCAGTCCGATCGTGGTCATCGGGAGCCGTCGGGCAGCAGCTCCAAAAAAAAGCAGCGGCACCGCAGTTATAATTCCGGAGGCGGCCATCAGCCAGAAATGGCCCGCGCCGAGGGTACCCAACGTGTCCCGGCCGTTGAGCGAGAGAACGATCATAAACACGGCGGCGAACGGCGCCAGCACGGCCGTTTCAATGCTCAGGCTCGACGCCGCATCGACCCGGGGGCCGACCCGCTTCTTCATGAACCCGTACAGACCAAAGCTGGCGGCCAGGACCAGGGCGATCCACGGCAGCCTGCCGTAGCCGATTGTCAGCACGACGACGGCGGCAAACCCGACGCCGACGGCAGCCCACTGCAGGCGGCGCAGCTTCTCCTTCAGGAAGATCACGCCCAGCAGGACGGAAACCAAGGGATTGATGAAATAGCCCAGCGACGCCTCGATGGCCTGGCCGCTGGTAACGCCGAATGTATAGGTCAGCCAGTTCACGCCAATCAGTGCGGCGGCGACGGAGAGGTTACCCAAGATACGTTTGTTCCGCACGGCCGCGATCAGCTGCGGCCATGCCTTGGTCACAGTCAGCAGAAGGGCACAAAAACCCAGCGACCAGACGACCCGGTTGGCCACGATCTCGAACGGCCCGGCGGGGACGAGCCAGATGAAGTAGACCGGAAGGAGTCCCCAAAGGCTGTAGGCGCCCATCCCGAAGAGAACGCCTGCGGTAGAGTCGCTTCGCGGTGGACGCCCGGGCGTTGACGCGCCGGGCATGGACTTGAGGGAGGAGTTGCTCGCAGACACATGTCCAATAACATCAGTATTCCCGACAGTATTCCGCATCACGTCTTTGCTCCGCAGCTCAAGCGGCCATTTAGACTGGTAGCTGGTGGCCGCGGGATATCCCTGCGCCGCGAAGCCCCTCTTGCTGATCGAACGTTTGGAAGGACCCTCTGTGTCTATCTCGGCAGCCGCCCGCCCCCTTCGGGTGGCCATCATCGGTTCAGGCCCGGCCGGCGTTTATGCCGCGGATATTCTGACCAAGTCCCAAGAAGTGCGCGGCGGCGATGTTGAGGTCAGTATTGATCTTTTTGAGTCCTACCCGGCCCCGTACGGTCTGATCCGCTATGGTGTGGCTCCGGATCATCCCCGGATAAAAGGAATTGTGAACGCCCTGCACAAGGTTCTGGATCGGGGCGATATCCGCTTCCTGGGCAACGTGACCTACGGCCGGGATCTGACCTTGTCCGATATCCGCCACCTCTACGATGCCGTCATTTTCTCCACCGGCGCCATCAAGGACTCCGGTCTGGACATTCCGGGCGTCGAGCTGGAGGGCTCGTTTGGCGGGGCGGATTTTGTCTCCTGGTATGACGGGCATCCGGATGTGCCGCGGGAGTGGCCGTTGGAGGCGAAGGAAGTTGCCGTGATCGGGAACGGCAATGTGGCTCTGGATGTGGCGCGGATGCTCTCCAAGCATGCCGATGATTTGTTGGTGACGGAGATTCCGGACAATGTGTACCGGGGGTTGAAGTCCTCGCCGGTGACGGATGTGCATATTTTTGGCCGCCGCGGGCCGGCGCAGGTGAAGTTCACGCCGTTGGAGCTGCGGGAGTTGTCGCATTCGAAGGATGTGGACATTGTTTTGTATCCGGAGGATTTTGTCTTTGATGCCGCCTCGGATGAGGCGATCCGGACGAATAACCAGGTCAGGACCATGGTCAACACCTTGACGAACTGGCTGGTGGAGGAGCCGTCCCACGCTGACAAGCCGGCGTCCAGGCGGCTGCACCTGCATTTCCTGCACAGCCCGGTGGAGATCACCGGCACGGATGGAAAAGTCAGCGGGATGAAGTTTGAACGCAATGAGCTGGACGGCACCGGCCGTGCCCGCGGTACCGGTGAGATTGTTAATTACCCGGTGCAGGCCGTTTACCGGGCCATCGGCTACTTCGGCTCGGAACTGCCCGAGGTGGGCTTTGATGCCGGGCGCGGCGTCATTCCCAATGAAGCGGGCCGGGTGCTGGATGCGGACGGTACACCGGTTCCCGGCATCTATGCCACCGGCTGGATCAAACGCGGACCAGTCGGCCTGATCGGCAGTACCAAGGGGGACGCCTTGGAGACTATCGGCTGTCTGCTGGAGGACCGGCTGAGTCTGCCCCGGGCCGAGAAGCCTCAGGAGCAGGCCATCATCGATCTGCTCGAATCCCGCGGAGTGCAGTACACGAGCTGGGAGGGCTGGCTGAAGCTGGACGCGCATGAGGAAACGCTCGGTGCTGAGTACGTTCGGGCCGACGACGCAGCCGGCCCCGGCGAGGGCACCACCGCCAAACGCCCACGGGTAAAGGTGGTGCCGCGGGAGGACATGATTTCCATTTCCCGCGGGACGTCGGCCGGAATCAGCCCGCGGAGCACGCCCGGGGAATGACGGTTTGTCTCACTATCTGAGACGACGAAGGGGCCCGGGCGGGCGAAGCAGGTGCGGGTTCGGTACCGTAGATGGGTCCCTTCGGCCCCAACCATGACGGATCTCCATGAATCTACTGCGCACAAAGTCCATTGAAAGTTCCCTCCGCGATGCCCAAGAGCCCGGACGGACCCTCAAACGTTCCCTCAATACCTGGGATTTGATGATCATGGGAATCGCCGTGGCTGTGGGCGCCGGCATCTTCTCCGTCGGGGCCAAAGCCGCAGCACACAATGCCGGTCCGGCCGTGACGGTCAGCTTCATTCTGGCCGCGCTCACCTGCGCCCTGGCGATCATGTGCTACGCGGAGTTTGCCACCGCCATCCCCGTCACTGGCAGCGCCTACGTCTTTACTTACGCCACCATGGGGGAGCTGCTGGCCTGGACTATCGGCTGGAACCTGATTCTGGAACTGCTCATGGCCGGCTCGGTCATCGCCAAGTACTGGGGGGTCTACCTCAGCGACTTCCTGCAGGCGGTCAACGTGGACATCCCCGCGCAGCTGCACCTCGGCGCCCTGACCCTTTACTGGGGGCCACTGGTCGTCGTCGCCGTCTTTACTACGGTGCTGGTGCTGGGCACCAAACTGTCGGCCCGGGTCAACAGCGTCTTCACCATCATTAAGATAGCGATCGTTCTCTTCGTGATCCTGGTTGGGTTCTTCTTCGTCAAGGCGCAGAACTACACTCCCTTCGTGCCCGCGTCCGCGCCGGCGCCGGCAACGGGCGGCTCCTGGACCGAGCAGCCGTTCTTGTCCTTCCTCAGCGGCGCCAACCCCGCCATGTACGGTTTCACCGGCGTGATTTCCGGTGCCGCGCTGGTTTTCTTCGCGTTCATCGGCTTCGATGTGGTGGCCACCAGTGCTGAAGAAGTCAAGGACCCGAAAAAGACCCTGCCGCGCGGAATCTTTGCCGGGCTGGCCGTCGTCACGGTCCTGTATATCCTGGTCACGTTGGTCGTCACAGGCATGGTCTCCTACCAGGAGCTCGCCAAAGCTGCGGATCCGTCTCTCGCCACAGCCTTCCACCTGGTCGGTGCGGACTGGGCCGTCGTCGTCATTTCGCTCGGTTCCCTCATTGGCCTGACGACCGTGATTATGGTGCTGCTGATGGGCCTGGCCCGGGTCACCATGGCGATGAGCCGCGACGGCCTGCTCCCGCGCGGGCTCAGCAAGACCTCCGCCAAGCGCAGCACTCCTGCACGTACGCAGATTATCTGTGGCGGCCTGGTGGCACTGCTGGCAGGCTTCACTCCTGTTGATCTGCTGGCTGAGATGATCAACATTGGCACGCTGTCCGCCTTTGTCATGGTGAGCATCGGTATCCTGGTGCTCCGCCGCAAGCGCCCAGATCTCAAGCCCTCCTTTCGGGTGCCGTTTGGCCCCGTCATTCCGGTGGCCTCGGCACTGCTCTGCATCTACCTGATGTTCAACCTGGCCACTTTGACCTGGGTCTTCTTCGGCATCTGGCTGGTGGCTGGTCTGGTGATCTACTTCTCCTACGGAGCATGGAATTCCCGGCTGGGCAGGCAGTTGAAGAGCAGCCGCTCCGGCGAAGGTGGTAGCAGCGGTTCGGTGGCGGTCGACGACGGCGACAAGGTCGCCATAGACGCCTGAGGACTGTCGCGGGGGAATCGGGCCGCGGCGCGGACGCAGAAAGGGCGGGTTCCCGGTGAGGGAATCCGCCCTTTCTGCTCAGTCCTGTGTGCAGCTCAGTACCGTGTGCTGCTCAGTACTGTGTCGTACTCAGTCCGTGTTGGATCTAGTACTTGGCGGCCGCTTCGGCATCCGATTCGATGCTTTCGCCGGCACCGAGGTTGGCGCGAAGCTTGGCGCCGAGATCCGAGTCAACGTTGGTCCAGTACTGGATGGCGCGTTCCTTGATGCCGCCGTCCTGGACGCCAGCCACGGCGCCGGTGATGGTTTCCAGCAGCCGGGCGCGTTCGCCGTCGTTGAACACCTCGCGGTAGAGCGTGCCGGCCTGGCCGAAGTCATCATCGGCCGAGTGCAGGGAATGTGCCGAGAGCGTCAGTGCGCCGTCGTTCTCCCAGCCGCCGCCGACAGTTGCCGGCTCAACGGCCGCCGGGCCGCCCTTGGAGTTCGGTGCGTAAACCGGAGTGCTGGCGTCGTTGAAGGTGTAGCGGGCAGCACCGTTCTGGCTGTAGTTGTGCACCTGGTTCTTCGGCGCGTTCACCGGCAGCTGGGCGTGGTTGGTACCCACGCGGTAGCGGTGTGCATCCGCGTAGGAGAAGATCCGTGCCTGCAGCATCTTGTCCGGGCTGCCGGCGATGCCGGGCACGAAGTTCGACGGCGCGAAGGCGGCCTGCTCGATCTGGGCGAAGTAGTTCTCCGGGTTCCTGTCCAGGGTCATCGTGCCGACCTTGATCAGAGGGTAGTCCTTCTTGGACCAGATCTTGGTCAGGTCAAACGGGTTGAACCGGTAGTCCTTGGCATCCGCGTACGGCATGATCTGCACGTGCAGGTCCCAGGAGGGGAAATTGCCGGTCTCGATGTTGTCGTGCAGGTCGCGGATGTAGTAGTCCGCGTCCGAGCCTGCCAGCTGCTCGGCCTCGTCGCCGCTCATGGCGCTCACGCCCTGATTGGAGTGGAAATGGTACTTGACCCAGAACTGCTCGCCGGCGGCGTTGATCCACTGGTAGGTGTGCGAGCCGTAGCCCTGCATCTGACGCCAGGAGGCGGGCAGCCCGCGGTCGCCCATCAGCCAGGTGACCTGGTGCGCGGACTCGGGGGAGAGGGTCCAGAAATCCCACTGCATGTCGGCGTCGCGCAGGTTGGAACCGGGAAGGCGCTTCTGGCTGTGGATGAAGTCCGGGAACTTGATGCCGTCGCGGATGAAGAACACCGGAGTGTTGTTGCCCACCAGGTCGTAGTTGCCTTCGGTGGTGTAGAACTTCGTGGAGAAGCCGCGCGGGTCCCGCCAGGTGTCCGGAGATCCGGCCTCGCCGGCCACGGAGGAGAAGCGGGTCAGGGTTTCGGTCTCCACGCCGGGCTGGAAAAGCGCAGCCTTGGTGTAGGCGGAGACGTCCTCGGTGGTCTTGAACGTGCCGAACGCGCCGCCGCCCTTGGCATGCACCACGCGCTCCGGGACCCGCTCGCGGTTGAACTGGGCCAGCTTTTCGACCAGGTAGTGGTCGGTCAGCGCGATGGCGCCGTCGGCACCGGTTGACTGGGCGTGCGCGTCACTGATGACGGGGGCACCGGACTGTGTAGTGGAATGCGGCGTTGTAGAAGCGGTCGTCATATCTCTCCTTGGTGGTGGTTGGGGTTGGCAGGGAAAATCAGTGGGACGGACCTACCTCGTCAGGTTTGACCGTCAGTGGCTCGTTGGCCGTGGCTGCGCAGGCGCTGCAGGTTCCCTGGTACAGGACGTCCGCGATGATGATGTGGCCGATGGTTGCGCCAGCGTCCAGCTCGGGGGTCAGGCACGGGGCATGACCGACCGCGCAGTCCACGTCTTCGATCCGTCCGCAGCTGGTACAGATGGCGTGGTGATGATTATCACCGGTCCGGGTCTCGTAACGGGCAGGGGAGTTGGGCGGCTCGATGCGGCGCAGCATGCCCAGTCTGGTGAGGTCAGCCAGCACCACATAAATAGACTGCACAGTGATGCTTGGCAGCTCCGCGCGGATAGCTGCGGTGATGGCTTCGGCCGTCGAATGCTGGGAACGGGCGACGGCGGCCAGCACAGCGAGCCGCTGTTTGGTCACGCGGCGGTCGTGGGAGTGCAATTGCTGCTCCCACTCGTGCTCCGCTGTTGCTCCGGAGCCGCCTTCCGTCCGTGTGCCCGTCATCATAGTTTTAGTTAACCACTTATTCTGAGTAATTCACAATAAGGGTGTCGTGGCTTGCGCCGTCTTGACGGGCTGATGTGGTCCCCTGGCGTGGTGCGGCAGCCGAGGCGAGCCGCGGCCGGAGGGCAACAGCCCACCGGTATCCTTGACCGATGCGCAATCTGCTGGCCGATCTCACCCCGCTTCGTGAAAGCCCGGACTTCCGGCGGCTCTTCGTGGGCCTAGGACTGTCCTCGATCGGCACTCAGCTGACGGTGGTCGCAGTCAGCCTGCAGATCTACAGTCTGACGCGATCTACGCTGGCCGTGGGCCTGCTGGGAATATTTGCTCTGCTCCCGCTGGTTTTCGCCGGCCTGTACGGCGGTTCTATCATTGATTCGCTGGACCGCCGGAAGGTGGCACTGGCGTCCGCGGCGGTGTTGTGGGCGGTGACCATCGGCATCGCGCTGCAGGCCTGGCTGGGTCTGCATGAGACGTGGATCCTGTACCTGCTGGTTGCCATTCAATCCGGCGCGGCAGGCATCAACCAGCCGGCCCGCAGCGCGATCATTCCCCGTTTGGTGCGACTGGAGCTGCTGCCGGCAGCCAATGCCCTGAGCATGATCGTCTTCGGCCTTGGTACTACCGTAGGGCCGCTGCTTGCGGGGATCCTGGTGGCCAATATCGGATACGCCTGGACGTATACCATCGATGTGCTGACCTTTACGGCCTCATTGTGGGCCTTGTTTGCTTTGCCGCCGATGCTGCCGGAGGGGAAAGTACGCAAAGCGGGGCTGGGCTCCGTGCTGGAAGGGCTGACGTTCCTGGGAACCCGGCCCAATGTGCGCATGACATTCCTGGTGGACCTGTGTGCCATGGTCTTTGCCATGCCGCGGTCGCTCCTGCCGGCCATAGGGGCAGTCTGGCTGGGGGGAGGCGAGGAAACAGCCGGAGTTCTCCTGGCGGCGATTGCCGCCGGTTCCTTGCTTGCCGCGCTGTTTTCTGGTCCCCTCGGGCAGGTGCGGCGGCAGGGCCTGGCCGTGGTGTGGTCCGTGACCGTGTGGGGAATGGCCATTGCGGCGATGGGTGCCGCCGTCGCTCTTGGCGGGCGGCACAGCGGAGAAGGTACTTCCCCGTGGATCATTGCCGCCGTCTTCGCCCTGGTGGTTTCCGGAGTCGCGGATTCGGTCAGCAGCGTGTTCCGGTCCACTATTTTGCAGGCCGCCACGCCGGACCATCTCCGCGGCCGGCTGCAGGGGGTCTTTGTGGTGGTGGTTGCCGGTGGGCCACGCTTGGGGGACCTCTTTGCCGGCGGGACCGGACAGGTTCTCGGGGAGGCGCTTGCCGCCGTCGTCGGTGGTGGTTTGTGTATAGCAGCCGTGTGGCTGCTGGCCCGCTGGCAACCTAGGTTCCTGCACTACGACGCGCTCCATCCCGAACCGTAGCGGCAGGACCTGCGGCACCCGAAGATCAGGGCAGAAGCGTCCCCGGCTAAACGCGGCTAAGCTAAAAACACCAGACCGGCACGTCTGCGCACCCCATCTCGCAGTAAGACCCAGGGCGTTCCGGCAGGCCGGGGCCATCCGCGGCGCCGAAGCGACGGCGGGAACGCCAGCGTCCACTGGGCCGTTTTCCTAACGTAGCCGTGGCAGCTGCCGGCGGCGACTAAAGGAGAAGTAAACGTGCACAGGCATTTCAACGGGTTAAAGACCGCTGCGCTCTTTGGCGTGCTGTGGGTGGTCCTGCTGGTGATCGGAGGAATTCTCGCCACCGGGCTGCGAAGCTCGGCCCCGATCTGGATCATGGCGCTGATCGGCGTCGGGACAACCGCATACGGCTACTGGAATTCGGACAAGATCGCGATCCGCTCCATGCAGGCGTATCCGGTGACCCAGGAGCAGGCGCCGGGCATTTACCGGATTGTGCAGGAACTCTCCACCAAGGCCAGTGAGCCCATGCCACGCATCTATGTTTCCCCCACCTTGGCGCCGAATGCCTTTGCCACCGGACGCAATCCGCGGAACGCAGCGGTGTGCTGCACCCAGGGGATCCTGAACATTCTCACCGAACGAGAGTTGCGGGGCGTGCTCGGGCATGAACTGATGCACGTCTACAACCGGGACATTTTGACCTCATCGGTGGCCGCAGCTGTCGCGGGTGTCATCACGTCGGTGGCCCAGTTCGCGCTCTTCTTCGGCGGTGGCCGGGATAACAGGAACGCCAATCCGCTGGCCATGATCGTCATGGCGCTGCTGGCGCCGCTGGCCGCTTCGGTGATTCAGCTGGCCATCAGCAGGACTCGCGAATACGATGCCGATGAGGATGGTTCAACGCTCACGGGGGATCCGCTGGCGTTGGCATCGGCATTGCGCAAGCTGGAGCGGGGCGTGGAGCAGGCACCGCTGCCGCGGAAGCAGGACTTGGTCAACACCAGCCATCTGATGATCGCTAACCCGTTCCGCGGCGCTGCGGGGCGGATGTTCTCCACCCATCCGCCCATGCCGGACCGCATTGCCCGGCTCGAACGAATGGCGGCCCGCCCGTGATGCTTTTCAAGGACAATTGAGACATGCGACTGATTCTGATCCGGCACGGCCAAACACCGTCCAATGTCCGTAACCTCCTGGATACGGCGGTGCCGGGACCCGGGTTGACTGAGTTGGGCCATCGCCAAGCGAGCGCAATTCCGGCGGCCGTAGCCCGCTGGGACGGCAGGCAGCCGCCGGCTGCGATCTACGTTTCGAACCAGACCCGGGCACAACAGACGGGGGCGCCACTGGCCGCCGCTGCTGGACTTGAACTGCAGATCCGCGACGGACTGCGCGAGATCGACGCCGGAGATCTGGAGATGCAGGGGGATTCGGACTCCATCGGGCGGTACCTGGAAGTTGTGCGCAGCTGGATCGGTGGCACGCAGCAGACCCGGATCCCGGGCGCCCCCGACACAGGGACGCAAACCTTGGCGCGCTTCGATGTGGTGGTGCGCGAGGCCGAGCAAGCGGTGGACGGCGGGACGGCTGTCCTGGTCAGCCACGGTGCCATGATCCGCACTTGGGCGGGCTGCCGGGCCGGCAATATAGACGCCGCACAGCCGGAGAATTACGGGCTCAGTAACACTGGCTTCGTCGTGCTGGAGGGGTCGACGCAGGTGGACGGCTCGGCCGGCCGGCGCAACGGTGAGCGGACCTGGGAGATCATCAGCTGGCAGAGCGGGCCGGCCGGCGGCCCGGAGCTGGCAGACAGCACCGCGGACGGGCCAACGGAGGATGTCGATGGACCTGTTGACGGATCCGCAAATCCCGCCCAGGCCCAGGGGCGGCACCGGTGACCGCAGCCAAACGCCTTGATCTTGCCACCCAGATGGCCGCGCTGCCACAGCTGAGATTAAAGAAGATCAGCTGGGCCTGGCTTGGATTTATCACCGCCTGCGTGGCACTGATGGCCGTAGGCGCGTCCCTGAATGTGAATCTGTACAAAATGATGCTCCCCTTTGCCCTGGGGATGGCAATTCTGCACACCGGTTCGCTGGCGCTGACGGTTGTCCGCCCGGTCCCGGGGGCGCTGCTGTCCCTGGTGCCGCTGGCGATCATGCCGCTCGTGTCCTCGCCGGTGGGCTCGGCCCCGATGCCCTTTAGCGTTGTCGCTATGGTCACGCAGATTTTGGTCATGTGCGTGGCCGGTCTGAAGAGCCACTGGGCGCTTCCTGCGGTCACCTGGCTACTGAGCACGTTCATTGGTGTCGCCGTCAATTATCTTGGCGAGCCGACTGAAGTTCCTCTTGGCTCGGAGATGAACGTTGTGGTGTTCGCCTCGGTCGCCGGTGGCCTGATGGTAGCCGCCGTGATCACCCAGCAATGGCAGAATATCCGCCAGCAGCTGCTGGCCGAACGGACTCTCTCCGCGGAGGAGCAGTCGATGCGCCGGCTGGCCGAGGAGCGGGCCAGGATCGCCCGCGAACTCCATGACGTCGTCGCCCATGGCATGTCCATTGTGGTGGTGCAGGCGACGACGGCACAGTACCGTCACCCGGATCTGACCGAGTCCCTTAAACAGGAATTCAATGACATCGCCGCGAATTCCCGCCGTGCGATGACGGAAATGCGCAGCATGCTGGGAGCACTGCGCAGCGATGGCGCAGCCCGGGACCTCTCGCCCAAACCGGGTTTAACGGATATTCCGCAGCTGATCGCGGCGGCCCGGACGGCCGGCGTCGCGGTTTCGATTGATTTGGACTCCGACAGCATTGGTGCAGACCAGGCGGTGGATGTCAGCGAAGTGATTGGCCTGACGGCGTACCGGATCGCGCAGGAGGCGCTCAGTAACGTGATACGGCATGCACCCGGTGCCGAAGTCACCGTCTCCCTGCGCGCGATCGCCCGGACACTTCAGCTGGAGATCAGCAATGGCCCGTCCGGAATCGGTGCCGTGCTGGCGCAGCTGGACCGGACGCACCCCGGACAGGGTCTGATCGGAATGCGCGAGCGGGCCAGCATCGTCGGCGGCTCGGTGCTGTGCATGCCGCTGAGCAATGGAGGATTCACTGTTACGGCAACACTGCCCCTGGTCACCGTGGGAACGGGAGGAGCACAATGACTATCCGAGTTTTAGTGGTCGATGATCAGGCCATGGTCCGCGCCGGGTTCGCGGCGTTGTTGGGCGCCCAACACGATATTGACGTCGTCGGGCAGGCCAAGGACGGGGCGGAAGCCGTAGATCTGGCGGCCGCGTTGCTGCCGGATGTGGTGCTGATGGACGTGCGCATGCCGGTGATGAACGGGCTCGAGGCGGCCCGCAAGATACTTGGCGGCATGGATCCGGGCCAGGACGCGCCAACCACGCACGTCCTGATGCTCACGACTTTTGACGCGGACGATTACGTCTACGACGCACTGCGGCTCGGTGCCAGCGGGTTCCTGCTCAAGGACGCGCTGGCGGATGAACTGGTGGCGGCCGTGCGGATTGTGGCTGCGGGGGAGGCATTGCTCGCTCCTTCGGTGACCAAGCGCCTGATTGAGCAGTTCGCCAAGAGCCAGCCGCGGACCCTGCCGTGCCGCGATCGGCTGGGGGGACTGACCGAACGCGAACTCGAGGTGATGGTTCTGGTGGGGCGCGGGCTTTCCAATCAGGAGATAGCCGCGGAGCTTTACATCGCGGAGCAGACGGTGAAGACACATGTCAGCAAGATCCTGACCAAGCTTTCGCTGCGGGACCGGGTTCAGGCAGTGGTGCTCGCCTACGACACCGGATTGGTCGAGCCGGCCGGCTAGCCGTTCGCCTGGGAGATCCTGAACGTGGCGCCGGTCGGGTCCGACAGCATGGCTACCCGGCCAAAGTCGGAGTTCTCCGCGGGCTGGAGCAGCTGCGCGCCAAGGGAAAGCGCCTTAGTAATCACGTCGTCGGCGTTCTCGACGCCGAAGTACACCTGCCAGTTTCCCGGAACACCGTCCGGCAGGTAGCCGGCCGCGTCCAGGATGCCGGCCGTGGCGTCGTCGCCGGCTCCGAGGGTGCTGTAGCGGAACTCCGGGGTGTCACTGAGCACACTGGTATCCCAGCCGAACACCTTCCGGTAAAACGCCACGGCCACCGGATAATCGCGCGTCTGCAGCTCGTGCCATACCGCGGTGCCGGGCTCGCCATGGGCCTGAAAACCGACATGGCCACCGACCTGCCAAAGCCCGATGGCAGCACCGGACGCATCCGCGATCATGCTCATGCTGCCCTGTTCAGGGACCTCCATCGGCGACATGAAGACCTGCCCGCCCGCTGCCGTAACGTCCTCAACCGTGGCCTTGATATCTTCCACGCGCAGGTATGTCGTCCAAACGTCCGGGTAGCCGGACTGACCATCATTTTTCATCATTCCGGCCACCTGCAGGCCGCCTTTAAACGCCGTCGTGTAGCCGCCGTATTTTTCCTGGTCCCCGACTTCGTAGGTCCAGCCGAAGATTTGTGCGTAAAAATCCTGCGCCCTGGCGGGATCTGAAGTCATCAAATCGATCCAACACGGAGCGCCGGCGGTGATGTCAGGCTTAGGCATTGGAGCGTCCTGTCACGGTGTGGAATAAAGGGAGACAACTTCGACTCTATGCGCACCCACGAAGGGGATCAAGAGGTCGACGAGACCCCCTCGCCGGCGCCGGCATCTAGCGGAAGTTGATGAACTGGAGGTCGGCATCCTCGAAATTCTTCAGCAGCGCCATGGTCGACTGCAGGTCGTCACGGCTCTTGGAACTTACCCGCAGCTCGTCTCCCTGGATAGTGGACTTAACACCCTTGGGCGCTTCGTCGCGAATGAGCTTGTTGATCTTCTTCGCGATGTCCTGCTCGATGCCTTCCTTGATGGCGGCCTCCAGCCGGTATTCCTTGCCCGAGGCGAACGGTTCGCCGGCATCGAGGGATTTCAGCGAAATACCGCGCTTGATCAATTTGCTCTCGAAAACGTCCAGAACTGCCTTCACGCGTTCCTCCGAGTTTGCCTTCAAGAGGATCTTTTCACCGCTGAAGTCAATCTCCGCCCCAATGCCTTTGAAGTCGTAACGCTGGGCAACTTCCTTCTGCGCCTGGTTCAAGGCATTGGCGACTTCCTGCTTGTCGACTTTGCTGACGACGTCGAATGTTGATTCGCTGGCCATGAGGCCCTCCAAATAATCGAAAATGAGTACAATGCGCTTTGTCTTCTAGCCTATCCGGCTAACCGGCGTTGGCTAGCGGCCGACGACGGCACACGGCGGCCGCCGTCGGGCACGGTTTCTCAGTTCACTCCAAGCGGACGCAAAGCGGGAGCACAAAAAGGCCCGGCAGAGTTGGAACTGTAGAGGGGACCAGAAGCCTTTCATCAAAAAGGGAGATCAGCATGTCCACCGGAAAACCGCGCCGATACATCGTCCGGGGCGCGAAAATTGCAGCGGGAACCATGATCGCCGCAGCCACCCTGGCCGCCTCCACAGCGTTTTCCGCAGCAGGCTCCACACCGTCGCCAACTGCCGCAGCGTCGTCCAGAATTGACGGCGTGCACGCAGACCTGGCTCGTGCCGTCGCTCTTCGGCAGGTGACGGAGGAACAGGCCGGGCGGTTTGAGCAGCAGCTCATCCGGCGAATCCAGACGGATGCCTAGGCCACCAGCTGGCATCCCCGGAAGGAATGCCGAGGCCTCGATTCGATTCCTGGCCACTTTCCTAGTATCGTTTTAGTGCTTCCACTTGTAGGGAGCAAATGTTGGTCCGGATTATCGGAGCGGCAGGCCTGCGGCAGATTACCCGAGCGGCCAAAGGGGGCTGACTGTAAATCAGCTGGCAACGCCTACGGGGGTTCGAATCCCTCATCTGCCACATCATGAGAGGCCCGGAACGCGACGAGAGATCGTCAGGTTCCGGGCCTTTTTGACGCTCTGATTCTGGTGCCAACACCTCCGAAGGGTGCGGTATTCGAGGGCAGATCAGGGGTGCAGCAGGATCCTGCCCGTCACAGTCCCCGCCTCCATGTGCTCGTGAGCGGACGCCGTTTGTTCCAGCGGCAGCCGTTCTGTGATCCGCGCGTGCAATTGGTTCCGGACCAACATCCGGTTGATCAGGCCCGCGGCCCCGGCCAGGTCTGCCACGCTGGCGCGGCTGATCACAAACCCCAGCACGCTGATATCCCGGGTGTATAGCTGGGCCAGCGGAACATTTGTTGTGGCGGCCGCCGTGCCGCTGGTTGCAGCCCCGGGAGCTGCCGTGATCAGGACCCTGGCCCCGGGAACGGTCGCGCCGGCCGCGGCCGCGAAGTCGGTATGTCCGGACGTGTCCCAAAAAATATCCACTCCCTCCGGTGCCCTATCGGTCAGGTGATCTGCCAACGCCGGGTCGCGGTAATCGATGACCGCGTCCGCGCCGGCCCGGCGGCAGCGGGCGAAGTCCTCCGGACGGCAACTGGCCACCACGCGTGCGCCCGCCAGTGCCGCCGTCGTCACCGCGGCCAGGCCGACATTACCGGCGCCGCCGCCGACGAACACCGTTTGGCCCGGCCGCAGCCCGCCGTGCACAAACCAGGCCAGGTACGCCGTCGCAGTCGGATGCGCCACGGCGATGGCGGTTTCGGGATCGACGCCGTCAGGCAGCCGGTACAACCGGTCCGCAGGGACAACGGCGAACTCGGCGAAGGAACCCTGCCGCCCATCGTGCCCCAAGCTGTTGCACCAGACTCGGCCGCCGGTAGAAAATCCCTGCACCGCGGTTCCGCTGCGCACCACGGTTCCGACGAGATCACGTCCGACGACGAAGGGCAGCGGCAGATTGGTGCGGTACCGGCCGGATCTGACGAGCGTGTCGACGGGGTTCAGGGCGACGGATTCGACGGCGACCAGGACTTCGTTGGCTGCGGGGCTGGGCCTGGGTAGGCGCCCCACTTCGATGCTGGCGGCGGCACCGCGCCGACGAACATACGCAGCGGTCATCAGGGACTGCGTTCCCAGAGACTGTGTTTCCAAGGACGGCGGCAACAGCGGTTCGGGCATAATTCCATACTGGCGGGTATGAGCTTGCAGCGGGAACTTCGGCGTGAGATTTTTAGAACGCCATAATTTTCCACAGTGCTAATGGCACCCGGACGAGTACGCCGTACCCGGACAGCGACAAGACGGCGACAAGGAGATCATGGTGTCTTGGGTAATTTTGGTAATTTCCGGCATTTTCGAGGCCGTCTGGGCGACGGCGCTGGGAAAATCCGAAGGGTTCAGCAGGCTCTGGCCGACGGTCGTCTTTGGCATGGGCCTGGCGCTCAGTATGGCCGGCTTGGCGTTCGCCATGCGTGAGCTGTCCACCGGAACCTCGTACGCCGTGTGGGTGGGAATCGGCGCGGTGCTGACCATAACGTACGCAATGATCTTCGACGCCGAACCGGTATCCGTGCTTAAAATCGCCCTGCTGCTGGGGATCGTGGCGTGCGTGGTGGGCCTGAAAGTCCTCCACTAACGAGTCACGACGGGCTTGGGTGCGAAGATTGGCAGGTGAAAATCCTCCGCAGTGCAGCACTTCCCGCGGCCCTGTTCCTGGCCGGAGTGGGGATGCTGGTCAGCGGGCTGCTGCCCTGGCCGGACTTCGTCGGCCTGGCCGACCGGACAGGGCCGATCCTGCTGTTCGTGGTGGCGATGACCTTGGTGACAGAGTTGGCCGACGAGGCGGGGGTCTTCCGTCTGGTGACCAGGGCGCTCGCACGGCTGGGTACCCGCTCAGGCCCGGCAGACACCGATACCGGTACTGGCACGCACACCGATGGAGGCACTGAAGCCGGCACAATAATGGGAAGAGTCTGGCTGCTGTGGCTGTTCGTGGTGGCGCTCTCTACCGTCAGCACGGTCTTCTTGTCCTTGGACTCGACGGCGGTGCTGGTTACGCCCGTCGTCGTCCTGCTGGCCATCCACGCCCGCATCCCTGCGCTGCCGTTCGCGCTGACCACGGTCTGGCTTGCCAATACGGCGTCCCTTTTGCTCCCCGTTTCCAACCTGACCAATCTGCTGGCGCAGCAGCGGCTGGGGCTTTCCCCGGCAGCTTTCGCGGCCATGATGTGGGCGCCGGCTCTAGTGGGCGTTGCGGTTCCGGCGGCGTTGCTGTGGATCATGTTCGGCCGCCAGCTGCGCGGTGACTACACTCCGGTGGACGCCGGGTCGGCACCGGATCGGTTGTTGCTCATACTTGCCGGTGTCGCGGTGCTGCTGCTGCTTCCGGCCCTGGTCTCGGGGGTGCCGGTGGTGATCCCGGCCGGCATTGCGGCCGTGTTCCTTCTGGTCGTCCTTGGGTTCCGCCGGCACCAGGCCCTGCGCTGGTCCATGTTCCCGTGGCTTCCGCTCCTGCTGACATCCGGGCTTTTTCTCGTGGTGCAGACAATGCATTCGCATGGGCTCGGCGCCCTCCTGGTCCACGTAGCGGGTTCGGGCAACGGACTCGCGGGCCTGCTGCAGCTGGCCGCTGTTGGCGCCCTGGCTGCCAATGGGGTTAATAACCTCCCCGCCTATCTGGCCCTTGAACCCGTGGCCGGCTCGCCGGTGCGGCTCGCGGCGCTGTTGATCGGCGTAAATCTAGGTCCGCTGATTTCACCGTGGGCATCGCTGGCGACGCTGCTTTGGCATGAACGGCTCAAGGCCCTGGCGGTTAATGTCTCCTGGGGCTGGTACGCCTTGGCGGGGCTGGCGACGGTCATTATTGTCCTTCCGTTGGCCGTGTTAGCTCTTTGGGCAGCGGCGGGTTGCCCGTAGCGTTGCGGTGCCTGCCGGGAAAACGTAGCCAAGGAACCATTCGTTGGCTACCACCAACGATTGGGTTCCCCTTGGCGAGCTGAATCCAGGCTGTGCTGCGATCCTCCGTCATCGCATTCTCGCGTCCGCTCAGCTGCGGGCCGGACGGCCGGACGCTGGCCCAGGCAGCGGGTCAGGCCAGGGTGTCCAGAATGGGTACCGCAGCGGCGGCTGCCCACGCCTGCGGGAAACACGACATGGGGTAGGGAACCGGCGCGGGAGCCTGGCTGCGGGAGTAGCCCCCGAACAACTCCGGCAGACGGTAGTGAAAGGCTTCCGCCGCATCCAGCAGGCCGGAGGCGATCCGGTGGGCGGCGTTGGTATGCCCATCCTTTAGCAGTCCGGCGACGATGATGGCCGTGTCATGGGACCAGACAGACCCGCAGTGGTAGCTCAGCGGCCAGTAGCAGGCATTCGTCTGCGACAGTGTCCGGATCCCAAAGCCGGTGAAAAGATCCGGGGCCGTCAACCGCTCGGCGACGGCCTGGCTTTCCCCGCCGTTGAGTAGTCCGGTCCCGAGCAGGTGGCCCATATTGCTGGCGGCGCTGGACACCGGACGTTTTTGTGCATCCAGGGCAATGGCCGGGAACCGGCCGGAAAGGTCTTCGCACCAGAATTTGTCGCGGAAACGGCCTTGGAGGTCGGTACCCCAGGCCCGCCAGCGTGAGGCGCTCCGTCCGAAGGCCGTCAGCAGTGCGGAGCCGCCCATCGCTGCCTCGTACGCGTAGGCCTGCACCTCGCAGAGCGCAATCGGCCCTGACGCCAGAGTTCCGTCCGGCCAACGGATGGCCTCGGCTGAATCCTTCCAGCCTTGGTTGGCCAAACCCTTGCCGGTTGGATCGATGTACTCAAGGAAACCGTCGCCGTCGGAATCCCCGTACTCCACCATCCATTCCAACGCCGCCTCGCATGAATCGAGTAGGCTCTCCACCTCCTCATGCGCCATCCCGGCCTGCCAGGCCTCATGCAGCAGGCAGACCCACAGTGGTGTTGCGTCAACGGTGCCGTAGTACAACGGGGGCAGGTACAGACCCTTGCCCTGATTCTCACTGGGAATGCTGAAACTGTCCCTGCGCAGCTCATGCGGAATCTTCCCCGGCTGCTCCGCCGTCGCGGGGTCGGACGTACTGCCTTGGAAAGCCGCGAGCGTGCGCAAGGTTCCGACAGCCAGCGACAGATCGCGGGAAAGGAGCAGCCGTGCCGCCCAGAGCGAGTCCCGGCCAAACAGCGTGAAGTACCAGGGCGCCCCTGCGGCGAGAAAGGTTGCGCTGGGCTCCCCGGCGACGTGGTGATGCTTCCCGGACAAGCCACGCAGGGTCAGGCGCAGCCCGGCAACGTCGGAAGCAGATTGCGCAGCGAGGGCGGCGAGCCGCGGATTTGTGTCCGCAGTCAGCTTAGGTTCCTGCCAAGCGGGGGCCGCGGACACGGGGCAAAGCGGGTCCGTGCCGGTCAGCTGCCAGCCGAACTTAGCAGTGCCGTGCGGCTCCAGAGTGACTGAATGGACGACGACGGCAGATGCGTTATCGGCGGCGGTTGACGTAGCGGCGCCTGCCCTGGCGGCAGGAGTGTTAAGCACCAGCGTTGATTCGACGCCGTCGGACGTGTCCCAGCGGTAGGTTGCGGCCGCGATGCGCGGCATCAGCGGTGCTGTTATGGCTCCGCCGCGGACGGCATCCATACCGGCCAGATCTGCGGCCAGTTCCAGGCCGAGGTGGACGGTCAATGCCGTCCTGAGAGCCGACTCGATACAGATGGATTCCCCGACGCCCTGCGGGGTGACCAGCAAAGACCGGGTCAGCTGGCACGGGGGTGCGAGCACCGTCGAGCCGGCTCCGCGGAAAATGAAGCGTGCTTCAATGAGCTGGCCGCCAACTGCTGGCCGGACATGCACGGACACTGCTTCCGGCTCCCGTCCGTCGACGGTGAGAAGGGCACAGGACAGGATCCGGGTATCACCCAAATATGCGCCCTGCGCCCCCGAGGTGCGAAGCTGGCCATCGTCGCCGAGCCAGAGCTGATAGGGTGCGGCAACCGCCGCTGTCAGCCGGTGAAGGAGCGGTTGCCGGGACGGGGGTCCGGTGCCATTGTGCGCCGTGCTTTCAGGCATTCTTCATTGCACCACTTCCAGATGCATTTGACACTTAGGTAGCCTAACTATTAGGCTACCTAACTATGAGTGAAGAAGTCTTATATGAGCTGGCGGGCCGCTACCGGGAGAGTCTGCGTCGGGCCGTGTACCTGATGAGGTCCTTGGATGTCGATGACGATTTGAGTACCGGTCAGGTCAGCACCTTGAACATCGTGGCGGAAGGGCCGGTCCGCGTGAGCGAGATTGCGCGGAAGGCCGGCGTCCGGGTTCCCAGCGCGACGGAGCAGATCATCCGGCTGGAGAACGCAGGCCTGGTGCAACGCACCCAGGATGCGAAAGACGCCCGCGCCGTGCTGGTCAGCCTGACGGCCAAGGGCGGTGCCGCGCTGACCTCGGCCAATCATGCCCGAAACATCATGCTCGGTGACGGTTTGGCCCAGCTGACGCAGCCCGAGCGGGACGCTATCGCCGGCGCGATCGGGGCGATGAACAAGCTCAACAGGGCACTGACCGGCTCAACCCCGTGAACCCCGGAAACCCTGATTCCCGCAGAACTATCCCAGCATCAGTCAGCACAGCAAGCAAGAGGAGGAACCGTGGCAGCCACAAGGGCAGCTAATACGGCAGAAACAACCAGAGCGGTCTCAGCAGCGGGCGAGGTTGCAGAAATCGAAGAAACATTTCGGGCGGAAAGAACGTCCATGCTCAAACAGCCCAAGGCCGTGTGGGCCGTGGCCATCGCTTCCGTATTCGCTTTCATGGGCATCGGACTGGTGGACCCGATCCTGCCGGCGATTGCGGAAAACCTGCAGGCCACACCCAGCCAGGTGTCCTTGCTCTTCACCAGCTACTTCCTCGTCACCGCAGTCGCGATGCTGATCACCGGATTCGTATCCTCCAGGATCGGCGGAAAGAAAACGCTGTTGATCGGGCTGGGCGTCATCGTGGTTTTTGCCACCCTGTCCGGGACTGCCGGAAATGTTTCCACGCTGGTCGGATTTCGGGCCGGCTGGGGCCTGGGTAACGCGCTCTTCGTTGCCACGGCGCTTGCCGTCATGGTCGGCGTGGCCAGCGGCGGCAGCGCCACCGCGATCATTCTTTATGAAGCAGCCCTTGGTCTGGGCCTTTCGCTCGGCCCGCTGGTAGGCGCACTGCTGGGCGGCTGGCAATGGCGTGCCCCCTTCTTCGGGACCGCCACACTTATGGCGGTGGCTTTCATTGCGCTGCTCATTTTGCTGCCAAAGACACCTACTCTGGCCAATCGCACACGGCTCCGGGACCCGCTGCTCGCACTTGCCCACCCAGGGCTGCGGACCACCGCGGGCAGCGCGCTCTTCTACAACTACGGCTTCTTCACCATCCTGGCGTTCACGCCCTTTATTCTGCACATGAACGCCTATGGAATCGGTGCCGTCTTCTTCGGCTGGGGAGTAGCAGTTGCCGTGTTCTCCGTTTTTGTAGCACCCGTGCTGCAGCGCCACTTTGGCCCGGTGAAAACCCTGCTCGGTTCCCTGGGCGCCTTGGTGCTGGTGCTGGTGGGTATGGGCCTGGCTGCAGGACATTCCATCCCGACCATCGTGGTGCTGGTGATCATCGGCGGCGCCCTCCTGGGCATCAATAACACGCTCTTCACGGAACTCGCCATGGAGGTCTCGGACTCACCGCGGCCCGTGGCCAGCGCCGGCTACAACTTTGTCCGCTGGCTCGGCGGGTCAATCGCACCGTTCGCCGCTGCCAAACTGGCCGAGCACTTTGGTGCGCCGGTAACGTTCTATACCGCCGCCGTCGCCCTGCTGATTGGCATGCTGATCATAGCGACCGGGCGTAAGTACCTCGCGGCGCATGCCCCGCATGGTGTGTAAGGAATGTTTCCGCTCACGCGGTCAGCGAAATCGGCTGCTGTCACTGGTGCCGGCGGATGGCCTGTCGTAGCGTTAAGGCATGGCTACAGTCGATATCACCACAGATTCATTCGGAACCACCATCGAGGGCAACGACATTGTCCTCGTCGATTTCTGGGCATCCTGGTGCCAGCCGTGCCTGCGTTTCGCGCCGACTTATGACGCCGCGTCCCAGCAGCATGACGACGTCGTCTTCGGCAAGGTGGACACCGAAGCCGAGCAGCAGCTGGCCGCGGAGGCAAACATCACGTCGATCCCGACCCTGATGGCCTTCCGTGAAAAGGTGCTCGTTTTCTCACAGCCCGGCGCACTCAACGGCCCGCAGCTCGCCGAGGTCATTACCGCGGTCAAGGCGCTGGATATGAAGGAAGTCCACGAGCACGTGGCACGGCAGCAGGCCCAGGCGCCGGCTCCCTCGGCGGACGGGGATGCCCCAGCGACCGGCGAGATTATCTAGCCGACGGGAAATATTCGGCCAGCAGGGCTTGTCCCGCCAGCAGGGGAGTATCCCGCCAGAAGGGCGTGTCCCGCCAGCAGGGGAGTATCCGGCCAGCAGGGCTTGTCCCGCCAGAGGGGCGTATCCCGCCAGAAGTGCAGTGAGGCCGGCGGGATTAGCCCCGGTCTAGTTTTACCGGCTCGGCGAGCAGGGCACTGAGCGACTCATTAAGATCCTGTACTGCGGTGCCCTTGCTGTGCCGATCCAATTCCTCCGCACCGGCCCATCGCTCCGTCAGGACGATGCGTTCCTCGCTGTCCTCGGTGATTTCATAGCGCAGGCAGCCGGGCTCCGCGACAACCTGCTCGATGGCGATTTCCAACGCGAGTTTCACGCGGAAGTATTCGCCGGGGTTGGGGATGAACGTAGCGGTCAGATCGATGGTTTCAGTCATGGAACCAGCCTAACCGCAGGTTGCCGGCGGCGGTTCGCCGGTCATCTGGACGGATGCCGTGGAAATTTCCACGGCACCGGTCCATTTCCACGGCGTGCCGGCAGCAACGGCGAATAGCGGGTGGAGTCAGTGCCAGCGATGGTCCTGGATCGTCATCCGGGGGCCAAATGCGGGTTTGCGGAATCCGCTCAGGCCCAGCATCCGCACCACGCGCTGGCGGTGGCCGCGCCAAGGCTCCAGCAGCGCGCACATACCCGCGTCATCCACGGGGCGTCCGGTGAGGGCGCGGCCGACGAACGCCGCAAGATGGTAATCACCGACCGAAATGGCATCCGCGTCGCCGTGGGTTCGCTGGGTCACCTCCGCAGCCGTCCATATTCCGATGCCAGGGATGGACTGCAGTTTCGCCGCAGCCTCCTGCGCCGGCACCGCGGCCAGGCGCTCCAACGCCGAGGCGACCTTGGTCAGGCGCATGACCGTCGCCGAACGCTGCGGGCCCACTCCGGCCTGGTGCCATTCCCAGGGCGGAATCCGCGCCCACTGTTCCGGGCTGGGTGCGATCATCAACCCGGCGGGAACGGGACCCCCTGCGGCCGCCCCCGGGGCCGCCGAGCCGAATTTGTGCACCAGGAACCGGAAGCTGTGCCGTGCCTCCTTCATCGTTACCTTCTGCTCTAATACCGCCGGGATGATGGCGTCCACCATCCGACCGGTGGCCGGCAATCGCAAGGCTAGGTTCCGCCGTCGTGCTTGAGTCACTAAACGCGGCAGCGTGGCATGGAAGTCCGGGTGGTCGAAGCCTGACCAATCATCGTTACCGCCCAGCAGAGCCGGCGCGCCGGCAAGAGCCGCGGACGCTCCCGGGCCCCAGGCCGTCGCTGTCACGGTGTGCGGTCCGGCGCCATGGGAGCGGACGGTCAGCCGAAGAGTAGCGGCGCCCGCGTCGGTGGCCAGACCCAGCCACGCCTGGTTGCCGGCGAGCATAATGGTCCGATCCGAACTGCCGCGGGGCAGCGTACCCAGGGTCTGCTGCAGGTCCAGCGGCCCAGATGGTTCCCACTCAAACTCCAGGACGCTGGTCTCGGTTGTGCCGGCTGTCATCCATCCATGGTCCCATGAACGCCGGAGCGGGCTGCATCCTGGTTCCGCCGTCTCGCCGGCTGGCTGGTGGTGCCCGCGCTTCGGCAGCCGCGCTTATGCAGCCGCGGAAATTAGGGAGCGCCGCCCTGCCGGATCGCCTCAGCGGCACGCTTGAGGACTTCGCGGCAGGCCAGAATGGCGGGGCGGCGCCGGCTGGCCTGGCGTGCGGAGGTGAATACGGTGCGGCGGGGGAGATCGGGAAGATCGAGCAGCCGGACCGTGGTGGGGCGTCCGGTCCAGACAAGGTCAGGCATCAGGGCGACGGCGTTACCCGACTCGATCAGTCGGATCTGGGCCTGCAGGTCAGCGGTTTCATACCGGACATCTGGTTCGAAGCCCGCCTGTCGGCAGGCCTGCTCGGCCCAGTGCCGGGAAGCGGCTCCGTGCGGCTCCATCACCCACGGCAGGGCGGCGGTATCGGCCAGGGAAGCGACGACGTGGCCGCCCCAGCCGTCGAGGGGCGTCGCGAGGCGGATGGCGTCGCTGGTCAAGGTGACGCGGTCGAGCTCCGGGTAGCGGGGTGCGGCATGCCCCGGATACTGCTCGGCAATGACCAGGTCAAAGTCCCGGGCCCAGGTTTCATAGAGGGCCGTCTCGGGTTCCTTCTGCGTCATTTCCAGCCGGACATCGGGATATTCATTGCGCATGATGGTCAGGGCGTCGGGCATTAGTGCCAGGGCGGCGGACTGGAAGACGGCGAGGCGGACGGTGCCCGTGACAGTGGTCAGCGAAGCGGCAAGATCGGCCTCGGCACGTTCCAACGTTTCGAGCAGCTCCGCGGTGTGATCGATGAGGATCTGCGCCTGCGGTGTGAGCTGCACCCGGCGACCGGATTTGCGCAGCAGCACAACGCCGGCTTCCTTCTCCAGCAAGGCGAGCTGTTGCGAGACCGACGACGGACTGAAGTTTAGTGCTTGAGCAACGCCAGCGAGGGTTCCCCTGATCTTCAGCTCCCGCAAAAGACGCAGTCGTCGTACGTCCAGCATGACCGTCCCCCTGTCTTGGAAGCGAGCCACCCGGCGGCGGCGAACCATCGTCAATACTCATCGGCAATAATGATGATTATTGATCGGAAAAGATCGCTTTTTCTTATCTGATTCTAGTCACATACTGAGAGGAACAGCGCCGCACGACCCGTCAGAAGGAATCGATTCCAGCATGCCGAAATCAATCCAGGAAAACAGCTCCAGCCCCGAAGCGCCAGCTTCAGCCGAGGAGGCAGCAATGCCTGCCGGAAACGCCGCGGGTTCTTCCGCCGGTGTCTCGGTGTCCAACCCGCAGGAACTGGCGGAGGAGACCATCGCCGTCGTGCGTCGGTGGCTGACCGAGGCAGCCAAGGTGCCGGTGGATGTCTCCGCCAGCCGGCTGGCCGGCGTGCTGAAGGACCCGAATGGGCTGGACTTCACGGTGGGTTTTGTTGACGGCGTGATCCGGCCGGAGGACCTCGCCGTGGCCGGGCGCAATTTGGCCACGCTGGCGCCGAAGGTGCCCGCGTTCCTGCCGTGGTACATGCGCGGCGCGGTCCGTCTGGGCGGAGTGATGGCCCCGGTGCTGCCGCAGGTGGTGATTCCGGTTGCCCGCCGCGTGCTGCGCGAGATGGTCGGTCACCTGATTGTGGATGCCACCGACGCCAAGCTGGGCCCCGCCATCGCGGGGATCCGCCGGGACGGCGTGGACCTGAACATTAACCTGCTCGGCGAAGCCGTGCTGGGCGAGCACGAGGCGCAGCGCCGGCTGGAGGGCACATTGAAGCTGCTGTCCCGGCCGGACGTGGACTACGTCTCGATCAAGGAATCCTCCACCGTCGCCCCGCATTCCCTGTGGGCCTTTGACCAGGCGGTGGAGCACGTGGTGGACAAGCTGACCCCGTTGTACCGGCTGGCGGCGTCCTTCCCGAAACCCAAGTTCATCAATTTGGACATGGAAGAATACAAGGACCTGAGCCTGACGATCGCGGTCTTTACCCGGATCCTGGACAGGCCGGAATTCCAGAACCTGGAGGCCGGGATTGTGCTTCAGGCCTACCTGCCCGACGCCCTCGCCGCCATGATGCAGCTTCAGGAGTGGGCCACCGCGCGCCGGGCACGCGGCGGCGCTCCGATCAAAGTGCGCGTGGTAAAGGGCGCGAACCTGCCGATGGAGCAGGTGGAGGCGTCCATCCATGACTGGCCGCTGGCAACCTGGGGGAGCAAACAGGATTCGGACACCAATTACAAGCGCGTCATCAATTATGCGCTGACGGCCGAGCATATTGACGCGGTCCGGATCGGCGTGGCGGGCCACAACCTCTTTGATGTCGCCTTCGCCTGGCTGCTGGCACAGCAGCGCGGGGTAACGGCGGGCATTGAGTTTGAGATGCTTCTGGGTATGGCCACGGGCCAAGCCGAGGTGGTGCGCAAGGACGTGGGAAGGCTGCTGCTGTACACGCCGGTGGTCCACCCGGCGGAGTTCGACGTCGCCATCGCCTATCTGATCCGCCGCCTCGAGGAGGGCGCCAGCCAGGACAACTTCATGTCCGCTGTCTTCGAGCTCACCGAGAACGAGGCCCTCTTCGAACGCGAGAAGCAGCGATTCCTGGCCTCTCTGGCCAACCTGGATGACACCGTTCCCGGGCCTAACCGCACCCAGGACCGCAGCCGGAAAGCGGCCGCGGCACCGTCGGAGGGTTTCGAAAACACCGCTGACACGGATCCGGCTCTGCCGGCAAACCGGACATGGGGCCGGGCCATCCTGGACCGCGTTCCTTCCTCCACATTGGGGAACGCAGCGGTGCAGGCCGCGATGATCACCGACGAGCCGGCGCTGAATGCTGTGCTCAACACCGCCGCGGAGCACGGCAAGGCCTGGGGGGCGCTCAGCGGCGCCGAGCGTGCTGCCATTCTGCACCGCGCCGGAGATGCGCTGGAAGCCCGCCGCGCGGACCTGATCGAAGTGATGGCCGCTGAAACCGGCAAGACCATTGACCAGGGTGATCCCGAGGTCAGCGAGGCTATTGACTTTGCCCATTTCTACGCGGAGCGAGCCAAGGACCTGGACGCGGTCGACGGTGCCACCTTCGTTCCGGCCCGTGTCACCGTGGTGACGCCGCCGTGGAATTTTCCGGTGGCCATTCCGGCGGGCTCGACACTGGCAGCGCTCGCCGCGGGCTCCGCCGTCGTTATCAAGCCGGCAACTCAGGCCCGCCGTTCCGGTGCCGCCATGGTGGAGGCACTCTGGGAAGCCGGCGTGCCCCGCGAGGTGCTGGCACTGGTCCAGCTAGGCGAGCGCGAGTTGGGGCAGCAACTGGTGGCGCATCCCAGCGTGGACCGGGTAATCCTGACCGGTGGCTATGAAACCGCTGAACTATTCCGCAGCTTCCGCACCGACCTGCCGCTGCTGGCCGAGACCTCCGGAAAAAACGCCATCATTATTACGCCGAGCGCCGATCTGGACCTCGCGGCCAAGGATGTTGTCTCCTCCGCCTTCGGACACGCCGGGCAGAAATGCTCCGCCGCCTCGCTGGTGATTCTGGTGGGCAGTGTTGCCACCTCCAAGCGCTTCCATCATCAGTTGGTGGATGCTGTGCGTTCGCTGAAAGTGGGCTTCCCGTCGGACGCAACCGTGCAGATGGGGCCGATTATTGAACCGGCCAAGGGCAAGCTGCTCAACGCCCTCACCACGCTGGGCGAGGGGGAAAGCTGGGCCGTCAAGCCGGAGAAGCTCGATGCCGACGGCCGGCTGTGGTCCCCGGGCGTGCGCTCCGGGGTGCGTCGCGGTTCGTACTTCCATCTCACGGAATTCTTCGGGCCGGTGCTGGGCGTGATGACCGCAGCAACTCTTGAAGAGGCGATCGCAATGACGAACCAGATCGAGTACGGACTCACCTCCGGGCTGCATTCGCTGGACTCCGCGGAGATCGGCACCTGGCTGGAGACCATCGAGGGCGGAAACCTGTACGTAAACCGCTCAATCACCGGCGCGATTGTCCGCCGCCAGCCGTTCGGCGGCTGGAAGAAATCCGCCGTCGGCGCAGGCGGCAAGGCCGGCGGCCCTAACTACCTGATGGGGCTGGGCAGCTGGGTTCCGGCCGAACCGGCTCCCACGACGGGCACCGGCGGTACTCCCGGCGGCAAACTCCCGGACGTGGCAGCCGCGCTGCTCGGCGCAGTACGAAGCGGCTCGAAAACCTCTGTGTCGGACGCGGAGAGCGAAGCGCTGGCAGCGGCGCTGCACAGCGATGCCGCGGCCTGGGCCCAGGAATTCGGCACCAGCAAGGACGTTTCGGGCCTCATCGCGGAGCGAAATATCTTCCGCTACCGCCCGGTTCCCGTCACCGTCCGGCTCAGTGCGGGCGAGCCGCTGGTATCCCTGCTCCGGGTGCTGTCCGCGGGCCTGCTGGCCGGATCGGCGCTGACCGTTTCCTCCGCCGTCGTACTCCCCTCTGCCGTCGCCGCCGTCCTGGCGGAGCACGGCGTCCGCGTGCGGGTGGAGGACGACGACGGCTGGCTGGCAACCGCGGCACGGCTCGGTGCCGGGCGCATCCGGCTCATCGGCGGGGACGCCGTAGCCCTGGCCGGTGCCCTCGGCGGGCGGCCGGATGTGGCGGTGTATCACAGCCCGGTGACTCCGGCCGGGCGGATCGAGCTGCTGCCGTTCCTGCGCGAACAGGCCATCAGCATCACCGCCCACCGCTTTGGTACGCCGAACCACCTCTCGGACGCGCTGATCTAGCCGTTTCCGGGACGGGACCGTGATAGCTGCCCACGTTGTGGAAATTCGCGCCGATTTTTGCGCCGTGACCTCCGGCCGCCGGAGCGTCGTTCCGGAACGTGGGCAGAGGCCATTGTGGCGCCGCGTTAGCCCTATGGTTGGCCAGCCCATAACCTAGGGAGTATGAAGTACGCCAATTCCGTCCTGGACCTGATCGGCAATACGCCGCTGGTCAAGCTGAACAAAGTTACTCAAGGCCTGGCCGCCACCGTCCTGGTGAAACTGGAGTATATGAACCCCGGCGGTTCCGCGAAGGACCGAATCGCGGTGAAGATGCTGGATGAAGCCGCCAAGGCGGGCCTGATTGCTCCCGGCGGCACGATCATCGAGCCGACCAGCGGCAATACGGGCGTGGCGATGGCGATGGTGGCGCAACAGCGAGGGTACGAATGCGTCTTTGTGGTCCCGGACAAGGTGGGCGAGGACAAACGCGCCGTGTTGGCCGCCTATGGCGCCGAGGTGGTGGTGACCCCGACTGCGGTGGCCGCAGACAGCCCTCAGTCCTACTACGGCGTGTCCGACCGCTTGGTGCGCGAGATTGCCGGGGCTTACAAGCCGGACCAGTTTTCCAACGCGAACGGCCCCTTGAGCCACTATGAGACGACCGGCCCGGAGATCTGGAAGGACACGGACGGGCGGGTGACGCACTTTGTGGCCGGCGTGGGCACGGGTGGCACCATCAGCGGGACCGGGCGTTATCTGCGCGAGGTCTCGGCGGACCGCGCAGCGGAGAACGGCGGCGAGGTACGGATCATCGGTGTCGATCCGGAAGGCTCCGTCTACTCCGGCGGCACGGGGCGGCCGTATCTGGTGGAAGGCGTCGGTGAGGACATCTGGCCGTCCTCCTACGATCCGGCTGTCCCGCACGAAATCATCGCCGTCTCCGATGCCGACAGCTTCGCGATGACGCGGCGGCTGGCCCGTGAGGAAGGTCTGCTGGTCGGCGGATCCAGCGGCATGGCGGTGGTGGCCGCGCTGAAGGCCGCCAAGGGGCTGGGAGCCGATGACGTCGTCGTCGTTCTGCTGCCGGACAGCGGCCGCGGCTACCTGGGCAAGATTTTCAATGACAAGTGGATGCAGTCCTACGGCTTCCTGAAGACCGACGACGAGCCGGCGATCGGCGATGTGCTGCGGTCCAAAAACGGGCAGCTGCCGGCGCTGGTGCACATCCATCCGAATGAGACCGTCCGCGATGTGATCTCCCTGATGAGCGAGTACGGCGTTTCGCAGATTCCGGTCCTGACGCAGGAACCGCCCGTGGTGATGGGAGAAGTGATCGGCGCCGTGGACGAGCGGACGCTGACCGGCAAATTGTTCCGCGGCGAGGCCAAGCTGACGGACAAGATCACCGAGCACATGCAGCCCGCGCTGCCGATCATCGGTTCGCTCGAACCGATCGCCGCTGCACGGCACAAGCTGCAGGACGTGGACGCGCTGATGGTGACGTTTGTGGGCGCCCCCGTGGGAGTGCTGACCCGGCACGATCTGCTGAACTATCTCAACGACTGAAGGCAAGGAATATTATGAGCCAGGGATTCAATACGCGCGCCGTCCATGCCGGACAGGAGCCTGACGCCACCACGGGTGCCGTTGTTGTGCCGCTTTATCAGACGTCAACATTCGCCCAGGACGGTATCGGGGTGCTGCGCAACGGGTACGAATACGGCCGCGGAACCAACCCGACGCGGGACTCGCTGCAGGCCCAGCTCGCCGCGTTGGAAGGGGCTGAGTATGCGTTCAGCTTCGCGTCGGGGCTGGCGGCCGAGGATGCGCTGATCCGTGCGGCGCTGGTGCCCGGGGATCATATTGTGCTGGGTAATGACGTGTACGGCGGCACCTACCGGCTGATCAACAAGGTGCTGTCGGGCTGGGGGATCAGCAACGCCGCGGTGGACATGGCGGATCACGATGTCGTCCGCGCCGCGCTAACCACCGGCAGCCGGCCGGGTGCGACCAAGATGATCTGGGTGGAGACACCGTCCAATCCGATGATGAAAATCACCGATATCGCCGCAATCGCGCGCATCGCGCGGGACGCCGGGGCTGTGCTCGTGGTGGATAATACGTTTGCCTCCCCGTACCTGCAGAACCCGCTCGCCTTGGGGGCCGACGTCGTCGTTCATTCCACCACCAAATACATCGGCGGGCATTCGGACGCGAGCGGCGGGGCGGTAGTGCTCAACGATGCGGCTCTTGCGGAGAAGATCGGTTTTGTGCAGTTCGCCGTGGGGGCTGTGTCCGCGCCGATGGAGGCCTGGCTGACCACGCGGGGGTTAAAGACGCTCGGGGTGCGGATGGACCGACACTGCGAGAATGCGCAACGCATCGCCGAGTGGCTCCTGACCCGGCCCGAGGTGGAGCGCGTGCTATACCCGGGGCTGCCGGACCATCCGGGACACGAGCTGGCTGCCCGGCAGATGCGCAAGTTCGGCGGGATGATTTCGGTGCAGTTTACCGGTGGTGAAGCTGCCGCCCGCACCGTGGCCGAAGCCACCGGGGTCTTCACGCTGGCCGAGTCGCTGGGCGGGATCGAGTCCCTGATGAACTATCCGTCCGAAATGACGCATGCCTCAGTGAAGGGGACCGAACTGGCCGTACCGGAGAACCTAATCCGGCTTTCCGTCGGCATCGAGGACATTGAGGATCTGCTCGCTGACCTGGCGCAGGCGCTGGATCGGATCTGACGGTTCACTGGGAACGCGCCGAACGTGCAGTGGAAGTCCTCGAGTACCTTACTGTACTGTTGCGGTACGTCACGGCAATATAACAATATGGTAATTTTTATATCGATTTGGCATCGACTCTAAAATGCTCTAGCGTGGGGGGAGCCCCCCGGGGCCGCGGCCGCCCAGCGCGCCGCTGAACTCAAACGCACGGGCCTGTCTACACCGAACGCCGTCACGACGGCAGGCACCGGAAATGTCCTCCACATCAGCAGGTTCGACGGCGACGCAGAGAAGTCCGGGGACGGGCGGAGCGCAGGTGGCCCTTCGGAGTAGTAAGCCATGAATAAAATGACGATCAGCCGCGGCCTTCGCCGGGGAATAGCAGTAGCCGCGATTGCCGGAGCAGGCTTGGCGGTCTCCGGAACAGCAGCAAATGCAGCACCGGTAAGCACCTGGGACGCACTGGCACAGTGCGAAAGCTCGGGCAACTGGAACACCAACACCGGCAACGGTTTCTCCGGCGGGCTGCAGTTCACCCCGAGCACCTGGGCCGCCTACGGCGGAACAGGGGCACCGCAAAATGCTTCCAAGGCCCAGCAGATTGCCGTGGCGGAGCGCGTCCAGGCAGGTCAGGGCTGGGGCGCATGGCCGGCATGCTCGGCTGGATTGGGATTGTCCGGCGGCGGTGGCGCAGCCCCCGCACCGGTCCAGGTTCAGGCCCAGGCAGTAGCTCCCATCGCGGCCCGGCCGGTAGCTCAGGCTCCGGTAGCTCCGGTGGCCCAGGCGCCGGTTCACCAGGCGCCGGTTTACCAGGCGCCGGTCGCCCAGGCCCCGGTTCAGGTTGCGCAGGCTCCGGTCCACGTTGCCCTGAGCGGGGAGACCTACACTGTTGTCTCCGGAGATACGCTTAGCACCATCGCGGAGAAGCTCGGCGTGGTTGGCGGTTGGGGTCCGTTGTACAGCGCCAACACCGGCACCATTATTCACCCCGACCTCATCATGACCGGTCAGGTTCTGCAGCTGCCTGCCTAACATTACAGAGTTGTAGGGAGCAAGGCCTGGCGAAACGAAAGCGCCCCGCCGGTCAGGCGGGGCGCTTTCGTTTTGCCAGGCTTTGCCCGGAACCGGAAGCACCCGCGCTAGCGGGGAGCCACAACCCCGACCTGGTTTTCGCCGTCGTACTCGTAGACCGGCTTCCCGCCGATCCACACCGCCAGTGCCCGCTGCATGACGTCCAGCGGATCGCCGCTCCACAGGACTAAGTCCGCATCCTTGCCGTGCGCCAGTGAACCGATCCGATCCGCCAGCCCCAAGACCTTGGCGGGGTTGATGGTAATGGCCCGCAGCGCCGTTTCGCGGTCCAGCCCCTCCTTGACTGCTAAGGTGCACTGATGGACCAGGAAGTTCACCGGCACCACCGGATGGTCCGTGATGATGGAAATTTCAACCCCCGCCGCCGCCACCTTCCCGGGATTCGCCAGCGAGCGCCCACGCAGTTCCACCTTGGACCTGGAGGTGAACAGCGGCCCGATCAAGACAGGAATGCCGCGTTCCGCCAGCACATCGGCCAGCACGTGCGCTTCCGTCCCGTGGTCCAGCACCAGCTCATAGCCGAATTCGTCCGCCAGCCGCAGCGCCGTGGCGATGTCATCGGCGCGGTGACAGTGCTGACGCCAGGGGATCTCCCGGCGCAGCACCATCGCCAGCGCTTCCATCCGGGGGTCGCGGGCGGCGGGATCCGCCTTTGCCATGTAGTTCTGCGCCTCGATGAAGGCCTTGCGGATTACCATGGCGGTACCCAGACGCGTGGAGGGGGTCTGTTTTTTATCGCCGTAGACCCGTTTAGGGTTCTCGCCGAGGGCGGATTTGAGGCCGCTGGGCGAACGGAGCACCATCTCCTCGATGTACCTGCCATGGGTGTGGAGCGCCACGGCTAGACCGCCGATCGGATTCCCGGAGCCGGGATTAACATTCACCGCGGTGATTCCGCCGGCTAGCGCGTCGTCAAAGCCGGGGTCAAAAGGATCCACCGCATCAATAGCGCGCACGGCCGCCATATTTGGATCGGTCATTTCGTTCACATCGCTGGTGGAATCGACCTCGCCTTCGGGATGCATTCCGAGATGGACGTGCGCATCGATGAAGCCGGGCAGCAGCCAGCCCCCTGCGGCATCGATAGTAGGGGCGCCGGCGGGAATTTTCACCTTCGGACCCAGCGCCGAAATTCTGCCGTCCGTGACCACCAAAGTCCCGTCAAACGGGTCGGCGTCGATCGGGACAACATGGGCGTTGGTGATAGCGAACGCTGATTGTGCGCGGACTCTGGTGCGGGAGGCGGAAGTGGTTTTCACGAATGGACCTTTCACCGGTCGTTGGAGGTTGGTTTCCAACCTACCCGGGGTCCGGCGTCGCCGGCCGATGCACGGCGGATGCATCTTAAAAGGGGGTGGTCCCCGGACCGCTCTGCTGGCTCGATGGCTGAGCACAGGATGCGGAAATCCGCTTTGATTACCGGCGTGGGACGCAGCGTTGGAATTGGTGCCGCGATTGCCCGGGCACTGGCCGGGGACGGCTGGCACCTGGTGCTGAACTACTGGCCGGAATATGACGCCCGGATGCCATGGGGTGTACAGCTGGAGGACGTCGGCAGGCTCGCCGCGGAGCTGGAGGCGGCCGGTGCCAAGGTCCTTTCCGTTCCCGCCGATCTGGCCGATCCCGGTGCAGTGAACGCGCTTATGGCGCGGATTGCAGCGGAGGCCGGCCCGCTGCAGGGTCTGCTGCTCTCGCACTGTGAGTCGGTGGATTCGTCCATCCTGGACACGTCGCTGGAGAGCTTTGACCGGCACTTTGCGGTCAACACCCGCGCGAGTTGGCAGCTGGTGGCCGCCTTTGCCCGGCAGATTCCGGACGACGGCGGCGCCATCGTTGCGCTGACCAGCGACCATACCGTGCACAATCTGCCCTACGGCGCCTCGAAGGGCGCGTTGGACAGGACTATCATTGCCGCCGCACGCGAGCTGGGTCCGCTGGGAATTAGCTCAAATGCGCTAAATTCCGGCCCGGTGGATACCGGATGGATGGACCCGGTCCTGCGCGCCGAGCTAGCCGCGGTGCAGCCCGCTGGCAGGCTCGGCACCCCGGCCGACGTTGCCGGGACCGCGGCGTTCCTGCTCTCTGCCGCCGGCCGCTGGGTGAGCGGGCAGCTGATAAAGGCCGACGGCGGCTTCTCCGCCCTCGCGCATTAGCCAGCAGGCCACGGTGCCGGAAGCCGGGGCCGCGCAAGGGTCAAGTACTGAAAGAATCGACCTATGGCACGCGGCATCTTGAGAATCTTCCTGGGCGCGGCCCCCGGCGTGGGTAAAACCTACGCGATGCTGGAGGCGGGGCAGGAACTGCGTGCCGGCGGTACTGACGTGGTCGTCGGCATCGTCCTGGACCACGGCCGCATCCACACCAGGAACCTCGCCGTTGGGATGGAGCAGGTCCCCACGATGGCTCTGGACTATGGCGGGGACCAATTCGAAGAGCTTGACGTCGCCGCGGTGCTGGCCCGCAGGCCCGCAGTGGCACTGGTGGATGAGTATGCCCACTCCAATATTCCCGGCGCCGGGCGTGCCAAACGATGGCAGGACATCGAAGAGCTGCTTGGAGCGGGGATCGATGTCATGTCCACCGTCAACGTTCAGCATCTGGCCTCTCTGGGAGATGTGGTGCACGCCATCACCGGCGTCAGCCAGAAGGAAACCGTGCCGGACGAAGCCGTGCGCCGGGCGGACCAGATCGAGCTGGTGGACATTGCGCCGGAGCTGCTGCGCCAGCGGATGGGCGCGGGCCAGGTGTATCCACTGGACAAGGTGGATACTGCCCTGGCCAACTACTTCCGGCTGGGCAATCTGACCGCGCTGCGCGAGTTGGCCCTGCTCTGGCTGGCCGACCGAGTGGAGGAGGGGCTGGCCGACTACCGGTCCACGCATGGGATTGATGCCAGCTGGCCCACCCGCGAGCGCGTCGTCGTCGGGCTGACGGGTGGTCCCGAAGGGCAGGTGCTGATCCGGCGGGCCGCGCGGATCCTCAGCCGGGTCAGCGGCGGCGAGTTCCTGGCGGTGCATGTTCGGCGCTCCGAGGGCGTGGCGGGAGAGTCGCCCCAGGAGCTCGAACTGCAGCGTGAGCTGGTCACGGACCTGGGCGGGACCTACCATTGCGTGGGCGGGGACGATGTGGCGGAGGCGCTACTGGAATTTGCCCGTAGCGTCGATGCCACCCAGCTGGTGGTGGGCACCTCCAGGCGGCGGACTTGGGCCGGGCTGCTCCGCGGCGCCGGCGTGGGCGCCCGCGTCGTGCGCGGTTCCGGCGACATCGACGTCCACATGGTCTCGCACCCGCTCGGCGGGAAGGGCGTGAACGCGTCGGCCCGGAGCAGACTGGGCCGACGGCGGGTGGCCATCGGCTTCGCCCTGGCGGTGCTGCTGCCGCCGCTGGTGCAGTGGCTGGAAGGCTACCCGCAGAGCATGAACTTTGCCACCGTGATGCTGTTCCAGTTCACGGCGGCCATTGCCGTCGCCCTGGTGGGAGGCCTGTGGCCCGCCGTGGTGGCAGCCGTCTGGGGCAGCCTGCTGCTGAACTACTTCTCGGCACTTCCCACCGGGACGCTGACCATCAGCGACCCACAAAACCTACTTGCGCTGGGTCTGTTCCTGGCCGTTTCTTCGGCCGTGGCCGTGGTGGTAGACCGGTCCGCCCGGCGGTCCAAGGATGCAGCCGTGGCCGGTGCCGAGGCAGCGACGCTCAGCGAGCTGGCCCGCGGCGTGCTGGCCTCCCCGGACACCGTGCAGGTGTTCCTGGAGCAGGTGCGCGAATATTTCCAGGTCTCCACCGTGGCCCTGTTTCGTCGTGTGTCAGCCCGGGACGACGACGACGGCGGCGCGCGTCTTGTGCCGGTGTCCGGCTGGACGCTGGCGGCAAGTGTGGGGGAGGGCCCGCCGTCGGACCCCAGCGGCGCCGACAATGTGGAGGAGGTTTCCGCCACGCTGGTGCTGGCACTGAGCGGCCGGACGCTGCCGGCGCGTGACAGGCGGCTCCTCGGTGCTTTCGGCGCCCACCTGATGGCGATGGAGCAGCGCGAAGAGCTCAGCGCATCGCGCAAGGCCAACCTGCGCCTGGCGGAGGGAAACAAGATGCGCACCGCCGTGCTGCGCGCCGTCTCGCATGATCTACGCACTCCGCTGGCCGGCATCAAACTCGCCGTCAGCAGTCTGCGGCAGACTACTGTCACCTTCTCGCCGGAGGATGAAGCGGAGCTGCTGGCCACTATTGAAAACTACTCGGACCGGCTAAATTCTCTGGTGGACAACCTGCTGGACATGTCGCGGCTAAGCGCGGACACCGTGACTCCGCTGCTGGAACCGGTGAGTTGGCGCGATGTCCTGCCCGAAGTGCTGCGCGGCGTCCCGGCCGGACGGGTCTTGCTCCAGCTGCCCGCCAACATGCCGCCGGTGGACGCGGACGCCGGCATGCTGGAGCGGGTGTTGGCCAATATCGTGGAGAATTCACTCAAGTACGCGCCCGACTCGGAGATCCGCATTGTCGGGGCCGTGGGCGGGTCCGGATGGGCCACCATTGAGGGACAGCCGGCCAGCGAGCTGCGGATTATTGACCGAGGCAGGGGTGTGCCCGCGGACGCCGTCGTCGCGATGTTCCAGCCCTTCCAGCGCCTCGATGACGTCTCCTACTCAGCTGCCGGCGGCCCCGGAATCGGGCTCGGCCTGGCCGTGGCCAAGGGATTCATGGAAACGATGGGCGGTGTGCTCGAGGCTGCTCCCACACCCGGCGGCGGTCTGACCATGGTGGTGCGGCTGCCCATTTCAACAGGTGTGAGCCGACGGAGAGTCCTATGACATGGGTGCTGATTGTCGACGACGAACCCCAGATTCTGCGCGCCCTGCAAATCAATCTGCACGCCCACGGATACCAAGTGATTGCCGCCAATGACGGCACCTCCGCACTCCTGGCTGCGCAGAAGCACCCGCTGGACGTGGTGGTGCTGGACCTGGGGCTGCCGGATATGGACGGCGTGCAGGTGATCGAGGGGCTACGCGGCTGGACGTCTGTGCCCATTATTATACTCTCCGCCCGGCACGGCTCCGATGACAAGGTGCTGGCCCTTGACGCCGGGGCAGACGACTACGTGACAAAGCCCTTCGGCCTGGACGAGCTGCTGGCCCGGCTGCGCGCAGCGACCCGGCGGGCCACCAGTAACCCGGAGGAGGCGCCCACCATGACCACTGCGGACTTTGTGGTGGACCTGGCCCAGAAGCGTGTTACCCGGGCCGGCGGCGACGTGCGGCTGACGCCCACGGAGTGGAAAATCCTGGAGGTGCTGGTGCGCAACCCGCGCCGGCTGGTCAGCCAGCAGCAGATCCTCACTCAGGTCTGGGGGCCCGCATATGCGGGCGAAACTCATTATCTGCGCGTCTACATGGCCCAGCTGCGACGCAAGCTGGAGCCGGATCCGGCCGGCCCGAGGCACCTGCTGACCGAGGCCGGGATGGGGTACCGCTTCGAGCCGTAGCCGGGTGGCCAGAGTGCTGGACGTCACTTAGTATTTCTTGATTAGTCATAAAACGATTACTATTCTTGAGGGATGTCCAAAAGGTCACCCCTTGCACTCGCTGTTTTGGCGTTACTCGCGGAGAACCCGATGCACCCCTACCGGATGCAGCGGCTCATCACCTCCCGGGGCAAGAGCGACGTCATCAACGTCACGGCACGGGCCAGCCTGTATAACACCATCGACCGGCTTGACCGTGACGGGCTCGTGCAGCTGAGGGAAACCACCCGCGAGGGCCAGCGTCCGGAGCGGTCCGTCTACGAAATCACTGACGCCGGCCGCGCGGCGGCGGACCTGTGGATGCGGGAGATGATCTCCGCGCCCAAGCCGGACTATCCCGAGTTCACCGCGGCCGTGGCCCATCTGCCGTTGCTGGAACCGGCGCAGGCCGCCGAATACCTGCGCCTGCGGGCTGCGGGAATCGCTGCGGAGATCGGGCGGATCTCCGCGGAGCTCGACGCGGCCAAGGGCCGGCTGCCCCGGCTGTTCCTGCTGGACACTGAACTCATCCTGGACACCCGCCGCACCGAGCTGCGCTGGATTGATAGCGTGCTGGCCGATCTGCACAGCGGCGCCATGGATTGGAGCAGGGAATCCCTGGCCCAGCTCTCACTCACCCTTGAAAAACCGGATGAACATCCTGACACTGAGGAACACACACCATGAAAACGCACGCCGTGCCCACAGGTAGAGCACGTTCCTTTGCGCTTGTCTCGCTCTTCCTGGCCTCTTTCATGGAGCTTCTCGACGCGACCATTGTCAACGTCGCCCTGCCCCAGATCGAACAATCACTCGCTGCCCACAGCAGCGAGCTGCAGTGGATGGTGGCGTCCTACACGCTGGCCCTGGCAATCGGCCTGATCACCGGCTCGCGGCTGGGCGACATCTACGGGCGCAAACGGCTCTTCGTCGTCGGACTGGTTCTCTTCACCCTCTCCTCCGTGCTCTGCGGGCTGGCGATGAATCCGGAAATGCTGATTGCCTCCCGGGGGCTGCAGGGCTTTGCCGCGGCGGCGATGATTCCGCAGGTGCTCTCCAGCATCCAGGTCATGTACAAGCCATCCGAGCGGGCCGGTGCGATGGCCGGATTCTCCGCACTGGCCGGAGTAGCCGCGGTTTCCGGCCCGATCCTGGGGGCCGTCCTGACGGATGCAGATCTCTTCGGCTGGGGCTGGCGGACCATCTTCTTTGTGAACGTTCCGGTCGGAATCTTCGCCGTGCTGTGCGCCATCAGGTTCATCCCCGAATCCGCAGCCCCGGTGCGCCACCGGCTGGATATTCCGGGCGTGCTGATGCTGGCCGCCGGAATGCTGGGCGTACTTTACCCACTGACCATGGGCCGCGAGCAGGACTGGCCGCTATGGACCTTTTTGATGATGGCGTCCGGCGTACTCGTGCTGGTCGGCTTTGTTCTCCTGCAGTGGCGTGAGGAGCGCGGCGGAGGCGAACCTCTGGTGGCGGTTTCGCTGTTTAAGAACCGTTCATTTGCTGCCGGTATCGCGCTGATGATGCTCTTCTTCATTCCAATGAACGGCTTCTTCCTGATCCAGACCTTGTTTTTGCAGCTGGGGCTGGACTATCCGATCCTCAAATCCGGGCTGACCATGATCCCGTTCTCCGTGATGGTGCCGATTCTGGCTGGCCTCTCCGCGGCAATCCTGGCTCGAAAAATTGGCAGGGCGGTGCTGCAGCTGGGTCCGCTGGTGATCGCCGCCGGCTTTGTGGTCCTCATCTATACCGTCCAGGCAGCCGGTGCCGGTGTCACACCGTGGCAGCTCATTGCCGGGCTGGCCCTGGGCGGCGCGGGCTTTGGCATGGTTGTGGCCCCGGTGGGGATCTTTGTCCTCTCCGAAGTTCCAGTGAGGAGCGCGGGTTCGGCGTCCGGGCTATTCAACACCACCACCCAGCTCTCCGGAGCCCTCGGTGTTGCGATCATCGGCACACTCTTCTTCAACGCCCTGGACACCAGCACCGGCACCAGCAGACCGGTGATCTTTGAGGGCGCCTTCACCAGCACCATGTGGATCATGGCCGGCGGCATGGTCCTTGCCGCCATCGCCGCATCCTTCCTGCCGCGCTGGGCGTCGGAAGCAGACCCGCTGGAGACCGACCCGTGGGAAGCGGACCCGTCCGACCCGCTGGAGTCGCCAGAGGGCGATGGCCAGGGCGACGGCGCGGGCGAGCCGGCGCAGACAGCTGAGTCCTCGCTCGTCTAGCTGCCACTCTTTGCGTCTTTGCGTTCGTCTCGCCGGTCCCTCATTTCCCCGTCGTCCTGATCGGCGGCGGCGTCCCGGTGAACAAACCCGATGGCCATGGAGTTAAGCTGGCACGGTGACTACCGGAACCCTGCTCGTCGTCTGCCGCGTCCACGTATTACACCCGGACGCCGGCGGCGCCGGAGTAACCGCCATCGACAAACGGCCAGTGGCCGGCCCGGTTAAAGTCAGGCAGCTCGGGCTCTTCGGCGATGTCCAGGCGGACCGAAAGCACCACGGCGGGGCGGATAAGGCGCTGTATGCGTATGCCCAGCATGAAGCCGAGGACTGGGCGGTGAAATTGGGCAGGGCGGTACCCCCGGGTCTGTTCGGCGAAAACCTGCGCACGGACGGGATCGAGACCACGGGCGCCGTGATCGGCGAACGCTGGGCGATCGGTTCCAGCGTGGTCGCCGAGGTCACCATGCCCAGAACGCCCTGCGCCACCTTCCAACGTCGCCTTCGCGAGCCCCAATGGGTCAAACGATTTACAGCCGCTGGAAAGATCGGCACGTATCTGCGGGTACTTACCAAAGGCGACATCCAGTCCGGCGACGCAATCACGGTCATATTCCGGCCCTCGCATGGCATCACGGTAGGCAAGTTCTTCAGCAATCCGACGGCGGAGGATGTCCGCACGCTGACAAAGCTGCACGACGACGGCGAACTTCGGCTCGCACACGAGCTGCGCGCCTCCTTCGATAAGATTCTCCGCCCCGGGTTGCAACGTCCGCCCCCCACTGGGTGAGTGGGTACCTATGCCCCGCTAAACCATGATTTAAGGGGCATATCACCACACTCGACGGGGGACGGGGGACGGGGGACGGCGGACGGGGGACTGGCGACGCGGGACGGTGGGACGGAAGGCGTGTGCGCAACCTCACGGCGCCACGGCTGCACCAGGCTTTCGCGTTCAGCGGCCATATAGTACACTTGAAACATCCCCCACTCCGGTATCTCCTTTCTCTTTCTGCCCAATTCTTGAGGCAGAAGTCGCAGTGTATGGGTCCCGCAAGCAACAAGCGGGGTTGTTCAGTTCATTAGGGGATCGCCGGCAAAGAAAACGCCATACGGCAGCAGCGCACAGCTGTTGCCCGTCACCGCGCAAGCGGTACGCAGCTATGGCGAGAGGTCCTGCCACGGGATGGTTATGGCGGCTGGATTTCTTTGTAATGCGGCATCCAAGCCGCCTGGCCCTATGTGAATGAGGAATCTTCCCCATGCCCGAAAACTTGCCCGAAACCACGAATGCCACCAGCAACCCCGTCGTCAGTGTGAACACCGAGTCCGAAGAGCACGAAATGCGCTTTGCGGACATGGGAATTGACTCCCGCGTGCTCGCCGCACTCAGTGACGTCGGCTACGAAAAGCCCTCTGCCATTCAGGCAGCGACCATACCGGTGCTGCTGGAAGGCCGCGACGTCGTCGGGCTGGCGCAGACCGGAACCGGTAAGACCGCAGCGTTCGCCGTCCCCGCACTGTCCCGGATGGCTGATCTGATGGCCATCAACGGTCCGTCTAAGGCCACCCAGATCCTGGTGCTGGCACCGACCCGCGAACTGGCCCTCCAGGTCGCTGAGGCCTTTTCCTCCTACGCCGCGCATTTGGACGAATTCAGCGTGCTGCCGGTCTACGGCGGCTCCGCGTACGGCCCGCAGCTGGCCGGACTGCGCCGAGGCGCGCAGGTCGTCGTCGGCACGCCCGGACGCGTCATTGACCACCTGTCTAAGGGTTCCCTGGACCTGTCCAACCTGCAGTATCTGGTCCTCGATGAGGCCGATGAAATGCTGCGGATGGGCTTCGCCGAGGACGTCGAGCAGATCCTCTCGCAGACCCCGGAGAACAAGCAAGTAGCGCTTTTCTCCGCGACCATGCCGTCAGCGATCCGCCGGATTGCCAAGAAGTACCTGAATAACCCCGCGGAAATCTCCGTCAAATCCAAGACCACCACGGGCGAGAACACCCGCCAGCGCTACCTGCAGGTCATGGGCCCGCACAAGCTGGACGCGCTGACCCGCGTGCTTGAGGTTGAGGAGTTCGACGGCGTTATCGCCTTTGTGCGCACCAAGATGGCTACCGAGGAACTGGCAGACAAGCTTAAAGCCCGCGGCTTCATGGCGGCCGCCATCAACGGCGACATCCCGCAGCAGCAGCGCGAGCGCACCATCGAGGCCCTGCGCGATGGCAAGATTGACGTTCTCGTGGCCACCGACGTCGCCGCCCGCGGCCTTGACGTCGAGCGCATCAGCCACGTCATCAACTACGACATTCCGCATGACACCGAGTCCTACGTACACCGGATTGGCCGCACCGGCCGCGCCGGCCGCAGCGGAGACGCAATCCTCTTCATGACCCCGCGGGAGAAGTACCTGCTGCGTTCCATTGAAAAGGCTACCCGCCAGCCGGTGGAGCAGATGCACCTGCCCAGCGCTGAGACCATCAACGGACTGCGCCTGGGCAAGTTCGCGGACAAGATCACCGAGACCCTTTCCTCCAAGGACGTCTCCAAATTCCGTGACCTGATCTCCCGCTACGAGGAAGAGCACGATGTCCCGGCCGCGGAGATCGCCGCCGCACTGGCCGTGATGGCTCAGGGCGGCCAGCCGCTGCTCGTCAACGACCTGCCGGCAGCACCGGAGTACCAGCAGCGCGAGCGCTCCAAGGACGGCTTCGGCTCCCGCGGGCCGACCCGCACGCTGACCGAGGGCAATGCCACCTACCGGATCGCGGTAGGACGCCGCCAGCGCGTCATGCCGGGCTCCATCGTCGGCGCCATTGCCAACGAGGGCGGCCTGTCGTCGGCACAAATCGGCGGCATCGACATCCGCTCGGACCACACCCTGGTCGAGCTGCCTGCCGAGCTCTCAGCCGATCAGCTGCGTGCGCTGAGCCGGACCAGGATCGGCGGCGAGCTGATCCACCTCGAACTGGACAAGGGGCGCAGCCCCCGTTCCGAGCGCGAAGGCGGCGGCGGTTACAAGGGCCGCAGCCAGGGCGGGGACCGAAACGACCGCGGACAGGGTGGCTTCAAAAAGAAGTACGACGGCGACCGCAGCTCCGGTCAGGGCGGTTACCAGGGTGGCGGAGACCGCACCCACAACCGCACCGCCGAGTCCGGATATGCCGGGCACACCGCCAACGGCGCGGGAGACCGCAAGCCGCGCCATGGCGGCAAAGAGACCGGCGCTGCCGACTTCAACCGCAAGGGCAAATGGTAAATCCGGCGTACCGCTGGCTTGGTGGACCAGCCAGTCCGCAGACTGACTGGCTGCCGACTGACTAGTCGCTGACTGAGTTGCGTGCGGGCCCCGGAACCGAAAGGTTCCGGGGCCGTCGTGCTTTAAAGCGCGAGTCCTTCCGACTCTAACGCGGCCGCTGGACGCTGTCAGCCGGCCTGCTGTCAGCCGGTCTTGAGCCAGTGGAACTCCGCTCAGCAGACCTCCACTCAGTCAGACTTATTCAGTCGACCTTCACGCTGCGGCCCTGAGTCAATGTGAGCATCTCGGTGTAGTGCGTCGGGAAGACGCTATTCGGCGTTCCTGCGGATGCCCAAAGTACGGGGTAGTCCGCCAGGGTCTCATCGACCACCGTTTCAACCCGGGCCGGATGTCCCACCGGCGCCACGCCGCCGATCGCCTGACCCGTCGCCGCACGAACCTGCTCGGGAGTGGCACGATGGATCGTTCCCCTGTCCAGCCTGTCCGCCAGCGCTTTGGTGTCCACGCGGTGGCTGCCGCTCGTCATCACCAGCAGCGGACTGCCATCGGAAATGAACACGAGCGAGTTCGCGATGGCGCCGACTTCGCAGCCCAATGCCTGCGCAGCCTCGATGGCCGTCCGGGTGGAGTCAGGAAGCACGCGGACTTGACCCTTGACCCCTGCTTCGGCCAGTGCCGCAGCAACACCCTGGCTGCTGCGTGGTAACCGTTCCTCGCTCATTCGTTCTCCTCCTGGTGCAGCCTGCCGTGCAGTCAGCCCCGTGCACTCTGCGCCTATGGTGTAGTGACAGTGGACCATAACACGGACTCCCGACGCCGCCGCGGACTGACCGTGGTGCCGTCGTCGGACCTGTGCTTGGAACGGTTGATCCGATCGGATCCGCAACCGAAGTTGAAACGGAGGAAGCACTGGAAGCCGGTGGCGCCGATCACAGTGCCGATCACAGGCGGGAACAAGACCTGGGAAGACGCCCCGGACCCGAACGGGTCGATTTCGTAGATGGGAAATCCGCTGGTAAAGTTTTCTTTCGTTGCCCCCCTAGCTCAGTGGTAGAGCGCGTTCTTGGTAAGAACGAGGTCACCGGATCGATTCCGGTGGGGGGCTCTGAGTGAGAGGGCTCGTGTCAAGACGGTTTTGGCCGGCTGAGCACGGGCCACACTCATCTCATGGCGGCGTAGCTCAGTTGGTTAGAGCGCACGACTCATAATCGTGAGGTCGGGAGATCGAGCCTCCCCGCCGCTACCAGAAACAGCAGGTCAGAAGCTTCCTACGCTTCTGGCCTGCTGTTGGTTTAAGACCTCGTCCCTATGTGCCCCGAGCGAGTCCGATCCTGACGACGATCCGCCGAGTGCCTGAGGGTGGCTGGTACAACAGAGGCGGTAAATTTGTAGCGGCGTTGTAATTCGTCAGTGCAGGGTCCATTCGATCTGACCCGTCAGGTCCGACTGACTCTTGGAAAGGTAGCCACGTGGAACAGCTTGCACTCATCGTCGGCCTGCTCTTTGCCACGGTTGTTGCCGTCGGATTGGGAGACCGATTGCGGCTGCCCTACCCGGTGCTGATGCTGATCCTTTCTGCAGCGCTGACCTTTATCCCCGGCTTTCCTGATCTGCAGATTGCTCCCGAGCTGATTTTGCCGATCTTCCTCCCACCGCTGCTCTTTGCTACGGCACAAAAGAGCTCGTGGGCGGTCTTCAGGATCCGCTGGCGGACATTGTTGCTGATGGCCGTCGGACTGGTGGTGGTGACTACTGCTGTTGCGGCCGGAGCGGGATGGCTGTTGATCCCGGGTATAGGAATTCCCGCGGCTATTGCGCTCGGAGCCGTCGTGGCCCCGCCGGATCCGGTGGCGGTGGAATCGGTCTCCGCGCGGGTCCGGATGCCGCGCCGGCTCACCACCATTTTGCAAAGTGAAGGGCTTTTCAACGATGCCGCCGCCATCGTGATTTTCCAGGCCGCCACCGCGGCCACGGTCGCCGGTTCCAGGATTGGGCCGGGAATCGCCGTAAGTTTCATCCTCGGAGCCGCCATTGCTGTGGCGGTGGGCATGGCCATGGGGTGGATCACGGTGTTGGTGACCCGACTCATCCAGTCCACGGTGGCCCGCAGCGCGGTCACACTGGTGGTTCCTTTTGCCGCCTACATCCTCGCGGAGGAGTTGCACGCGTCCGGCGTAATCGCCGTCGTCGTCACCGCCCTGGAAATGAAGCGTCACGCGCGGGCCGAAGATGCGGCGGAGCGGATCACGCGCGCTGCCTTCTGGGACGTGGTGGAATTGCTGGCCACTGGTCTGGCCTTCGGACTGGTGGGGCTGGCCATCAAACGCGTGGTCGACGAGGAAGGCACAGCCATTTTTGCCATGCTGCCCGCGGCGGTCGTGGTCTGCCTGCTGGTGCTTGTGGTCCGTGTGCTCTGGATCTGGCTGGTCGCCGGGATGATCAAAAAGCGCGGCACTGAGTTGTCCCGACTTTCGTTCAAGGACGTGATAGTGCTCTCCTGGTGCGGCATGCGCGGCCTGGCGACACTGGCCCTAGCCTTGGCGCTGCCGCTCACGCTGGACAGCGGCGCGAATTTTCCCGCCCGGCACGAGATCATCGTAATTGCCTGTGCGGTGTTGTTGGCGACCCTGGTGCTGCCGGGGCTGACGTTGCCGTGGCTGATGCGTGTCCTGAAGGCCTCCGAGGATCCGTCCGTGGAGCGTGATGCGGCCCGGATTCTGGCCCGGCGGGCACAATCCGCCGCGCAGGCGGCACTGAAGAATAATCCGTTGTTCAAGGAGCTGCCGCCGGAGAAGCTCAAGTCGGTCCGCTCGCAGATGACGCGGCTGTACGCGGAGCTGACAAACAGCGCCCCGGTTCAGGAGAGTGTGACCGATGGCGGCAAGGTCGACGAGGCTGCTGCGCGGGATCAGCGGGCACGCAGCCGGGAGCTGGTCGTTGCCGCGCAGACCATTGCGCTGGACGCGGCCCGGCAGGAAATCATCGAGGCACGCAAGGAGCCGGCCACTGACCCGGAGGCTGCAGACCAGGTGCTCCGGCAGTTGGATCTTCGGACCATGATTATGCCGGAGTAAGGAGGCTATGCCACTGCTTGGCTGGTTCGCGTCATCAAAGCGGAAGGACGGCCGCTTGGAAGGTTGCTGCGGCGCAAGCGGCGGTGCGGAAAGCGGCGGCCCATGAACCGGTCGGGGGATCGTCGTCGAACACTTCCCGTAGGCCGCAAACCGCAGCTAAAATAGCAGTTTCAGCAAACCATCGCTCCCAGGAATACTCATGTCTGCCAGGACCAGCGCGCAAACCAGTGTTACCGCCGCCGCACCGATGAAAATGCCCAAAGAATCCGTTGCGGTGATCGCCACCCTGCTGGTGGCGACGTTTGTGGTGATCCTCAACGAAACCATTATGAACGTAGCGCTGCCGCGGCTGATGCTGGACCTGCACGTCTCCGCGTCCACGATCCAGTGGCTCTCCACCGGATTCATGCTGACCATGGCCGTTGTCATCCCGATGACCGGTTTCGTTCTGCAGCGCCTGACTACGCGGACCGTGTTTTTGCTGGCTATGGGCGCGTTTTGCACCGGCACGGCGCTGGCGGCAGTGGCGCCCGGTTTTGAGGTACTGCTGCTGGCGCGAGTGATCCAGGCGGTGGGAACGGCAACCATGCTGCCGCTGCTGATCACCACCATTCTCACCTTAGTTCCGCTGGAACGGCGCGGTTCGGTAATGGGAAACGTGACCATCGCCATCTCCGTGGCGCCGGCTCTGGGGCCGACGGTTTCCGGACTGATTTTGCAGGCGCTCTCCTGGCGGTTCATGTTCATTTTTGTGCTGCCTGTTGCCTTGCTGGCGCTGGCCATCGGCGCCAGATATCTCACGAATGTAGGTGAGAAGGACGTCCAAAAGCTGGACGCTCTCTCGGTGATTCTCACGGTCCCGGCGTTTGGCGGCGTGGTCTATGGCCTCAGCGGGATCGGCGGACGGGGCGACGGCGGCTCAACCGTTCCGGCGATAGCGGCCTTGGGCGTCGGTGTGGTCTGCCTCGTGGCCTTCGTGCTGCGACAGCTCCGGCTGCAAAGGGGCGGCGCGCCGCTGCTTGACCTGCGCGCGTTCAGATTCCGGATGTTCACCGTCTCCACCGTGCTGATGGTCGTGGCGATGATGGCGCTGTTCGGCAGTGTGATTCTGCTGCCGATCTACCTGCAGCAGGTCCACCAGCTGGAAAGTGTCACCACCGGGCTTGTGCTTCTGCCCGGCGGACTGGCCATGGGACTACTCGGCCCGGTAGTGGGGCGGCTCTATGACAGGATCGGCCCATTGCCGCTAACGGTGACGGGTTCGGTAATGATGGTGTTGTGCCTGTGGCAATTCTCCCTGCTGACGGCTCAGACGCCTGTGTGGTGGATTGTCACGTGCTATATGGGGCTCAGTGCAGGCTTGGCGCTCTTGTTCACCCCGGCTTTCACCTCGGGACTGAATCCGCTCCCACCGCATCTTTATTCGCATGGATCGGCAATTATGAGCACGCTGCAGCAGGTCGCGGGGGCGGCGGGAACGGCCTTGTTGGTATCCATCTTCGCCGTCGCGACAGCGGTGTCCGGAGAGGAAGCCGGAATTCGTGCGGCGTTCCTGGTGGCCGCGATCATCGCTGTTGCCGCCGTCGTACTGTCCGCCATGATGCGTAAGGCGCGGGTGCCGATGGCGCCGGCGGAATAGTCGCGGCGGCACCGGCGGATATACGGTAGATCTATGTCTTCCACGTCCGGCACTGCCGTCCCCGCTAAAACAGCCCGCATCCGCAATGTCCCCGCGGAGATCGCCCGGTCCTGGCTTCTGGTCCCGGCCACCAAGCCCGAGCTGTTCGACGACGCCGCGGCGTCCCGGGCGGACGCTATTGTCTTGGACATCGAGGATGCCGTTGACCCGGTAAATAAGCCCTCGGCCCGGACCTCCGTGATCGATTGGCTGCGCCATGGCGGGCAGGCATGGGTGCGGATCAACGACGTCCACTCGGAATTCTGGGCCGACGATGTTGCTGCCCTGCGTAATGTTCCCGGGTTGCTGGGGGTCATGTTGGCGAAAACGGAAAGCGCCGAGCAGGTCAAGGAGACGTTCCACCGGCTCGATGGCAACAGCCGGGTGCTGGCGTTGGTGGAATCCGCCTACGGCATCGAGGAAGCGAACAATATTGCCCGCGCGGAGGGCGCGTTCCGTCTGGCGTTCGGTTCCGGTGATTTCCGCCGCGATACGGGGATGAGCGCGGACCGCGAGGCCATGGCTTACCCGCGGGCAAAGCTCGTGGTGGCCAGCCGGGTGGGCAATCTGCCCGGCCCCATCGACGGTCCCACCGTCGGCACGAACCACCCGATTCTGCGCGAGCAGTCCGCTATCACGGTGTCCATGGGCATGACCGGAAAGCTTTGCCTTGCCACGGATCAGACCACGATCATCAACGAGGTCATTAGCCCCACTCCCACGGATGTTGCCTGGGCCTCGGACTTCATGGCGGATTTCGATGCCCGCGGTGGTGTGATCCGGGACGGCTCGGACCTGCCGAGGCTGGGGCGCGCCGAAAAGATCATCAAGCTGGCGGTGGCGTTCGGCGTTCAGCCCGCCGTCTGAACCTCGTGATGTCGCCGCTGTGCGGATGTTGATCCGCGGGGTCAGCTGGGATCAAACCGGCCCCTCCCTGTCCTTCAGCGCGGACCCGGGGTATCCGGGCGACGGCGGCACAGCCGTACCGCCGTCACTGCCCTCGTCCCTGCCGCTGACTGCAGGCCGGTGGCTGCGGTTCGCCGTGCACGAGGGTCCGCGGTGCTGCGTCGGTTCTTTTGCCGTACATGGGCCCAGCGATTCGGTGCACAGCCCCTGCCCGCTGCTGGCCACGGCGCAGCGGGGCTATCAGTGCGGGTTGTGTTTTGCCCGTGATGACTTTCGCTTCATGCACGATTTCCATCGCAGTGGCGTCGCGCCGGCCGGGCTCCGCTCCTACCTTGGCCAGCCGCACTGGCTCTACATCGCAACCTTCGCCGATGGTGCGACGAAAGTGGGCACCGCCTCCCAACGCAGCAGGTTCAGCCGACTTGCGGAGCAGGGTGCCGTGGTGGCGCAGTATGTGGCGCTCGCCGACGATGGCCGGATCGTCCGGCAGCTCGAGGACCTGGTCACCGACCAGCTGGGGCTGACCCAGCAGATCAGATCAACGGCGAAGTCCGCAGCGCTGCTCAATCCGTTGCCCGTTGCGGAGCTGGCCGCCGTCAACGACAGCCATGGACGGGCGGTGCGGGAGGCCTTGCGGGACGTCGGGCTGGCGGGCTTCTGCAGCGTGAACGAAGGGTGGGAGCGGCCGAGGGTTGCCAGCGGCCTGGCGGAACCGGAGCGGGAAGCGGCCCAGCGCCGGCACGCTTATCCATCAGCGCCCGGCGGACTGGGCCTGTCCGGCGAGCACGGACTGCTGATCAAGTCGGTCCTTGGGCATTACCTGCTGGCCGGAATCGCCGGGCTGGAGACGGACTTCGTGGTTGATCTTGGCCAGTTAAAGGGACGGCGGATTACCCTCGGCACCTACCGGTCAGCGGCCCCGGCTGTCCAGAACGCCCTTTTCTGACAACTGTTACGCCCGCGGTGGGGCCAGACTGCCGACTACCCCCAACGAGGACGCCCCAGATGCAGCGGCTAAGCTGGAGGGCGTGCTCAACGAATTCTGGGAAACCTCCGGCCGGCTCTACAAGATCCTGGTTTTCAGCGCCATGGGAGCAATCGCCGTGGGGCTGGTACTGACCATCATTGGCGCCAACGCCCATGATTCCTCCAGAACATATTTGGGACTGCCGTTCATTGGCCTGGGCCTGATTCTGCACATGGTCGGGCTGGTAGTCCGCGGCCAACACGTCCGTAAACTCCTGCGCAGGAAATAGCGCCCGACGTCCGCCGGGAGCAACATGCGCGTTCCAGCGGGGGGATGCGCAGGCGTTGACGGGCGGCACGCAGGTTGCAGGCGGCTATAGCCACGACGTCGACGGCGGGTACGCGCCGCCGTCGACCGTCAGCTGCTTCTGACGCTGCGCAACGTCAGGATCGACATCGCGGCTGCGGCGAGCATCAGAACCATGCCCACGACGGCGACGAGGCCAGCACCCGAATCGAACGCGTGCCGGGCCGAGGCGAGAAGTTCCCCTGCCGGTCCGACGGGCATCGTGGCCGCGGCGTTGATGGCCCCGCCGAGCGTCTGCCCGGCGTCCTGCTGGGCCGCAGCCGACAGCGAATCCGGGACTAAGACGTGGAGGCGATAGGCCGCGGCCAGGAGGCTACCCAGCACGGCCGTCCCCAGCACGGCGCCCACCTCGTACGCCGTTTCGGAGATGGCCGACGCAGCACCTGCTGTGGTAGCGGGGGCCGTGGCAAGAATCAGGTCATTGGAGATGGTTTCCGACATGCCGACCCCGGCGCCGAGAAGGACAAACGCGAGCAATAGCCCGTCTCCGGAACCCGAGCTGTTCAGCAACACGGTCAGATACCCCGCGGCGTTCAGCAGCAGGCCAGCCGCTACCAGGTAGGCCGGCCGGATCCGACGGGCCAACCGGACCACGAGCAGGCCGGTGACGATGGAGATGATGAGCCCCGGCAGCAGCGTCAGCCCGGCGCGGGTAGGGGATTGCCCAACCACTAGCTGCAGATGCTGAGCGACGAAGTACAAGAAGCCCACCAGTGAAAAAATGCTCAGCAGATTCGCGGCAACGGCTCCGCTGAAAACAGGGCTGCGGAACAGCCGTACGTCCAGCATCGGATTCCGCTGGCGCAATTGGCGGCGGACAAAGAGGAAGCCGAGGGCCAGACCGGCCAGCACGGGCAGCAGGGAACCGAGCCCCAGACCCTCCGTTGCCAGCGCCTTGATCCCGTAAATCAGCGGAACCATGGTCCCGAAGGACAGCGCAATGCTCAATGGATCGATCATGCCCGGCGCTGGGTCTCGGGACTCCGGGATGCACAGTGGCGCGAGGATGAGCAGCGGAATGAGCGTCGGGATGCAGAGCAGGAAGACCGATCCCCACCAGAAGTGGTCCAGCAGCACCCCGCCCAGCAGCGGCCCCATCGCGGCGCCGCCGGAGAATCCTGCCGCCCAGACAGCGATGGCGATGCGGCGTTGGCCCGGATCGGTGAAAATGTTGCGGATCAGGGACAGCGTGGAGGGCATCAGCATGGCGCCGAAGAGACCAAGCAGTGCGCGGCATCCGATCAGGGCTGCAGCGGTAGGGGCGAAGGCGGCGACGACCGACACGGCGGCAAAGCCGAGGCTGCCGATCATCAGCATTCTCCGGCGCCCGAACCGGTCCGCCAGGCTGCCCATCGGTACCAGCAGGCCGGCAAGGATTAGCGGGTAAATATCGATGATCCACAGAAGGTCCGTTGCCACCGGGTTCAACGCCAGCGAAATTGCGGGGACCGCGAAGCTGAGCACCGTGTTGTCGACCGAGACCAAAAGCACGGGAAGCATCAGCACCGCCAGGGCGAGCCATGCGCGGCGGCCGGCTTTCACCGGCTGACTGGCGACGGTTGCTGCTGGAACCGTCAATGCGGGATCATCGGTACTCCATGACATGGTGCGTATTTCCTTAGATTCGAAAGATCCTTCAGAGTCTATACCGTCTGGACTGTTGAGTATACCGTCTGGACGGTTGAGTGTATATGCCAGCGACGGTAGAGTGGACCGCATGCCTAATCAGCCCTCGGCCCGTGAGCGAATACTGCTTGCCTTTGAGACACTTCTGATCGACGAGGGCGGACGTGCTGCAACGCTGGACGCAGTCGCTGCCGCTGCCGGCGTTTCCAAAGGCGGCCTGCTGTACCATTTCAAGAGCCGCGACGCCTTAACCACTGGTCTGATCCACAAGCTCAGCGAATTGGCGGACGCCGACTTCGCTAAGATGCGCGAAGCTCCGGAGGGGCCGGCGGAATACTACATCCGGACGTCCGTTTTCGCGGGAACAGCATTTGATCGAACGCTGGTGGCGGCGACCCGGCTGGCACAGGGACAGGAGCCTCAGGTCAGCGAGGCGTTCACGGCCATGCAGAGTAGATGGATGGAATTGATCTGCGACGAGGTCCGCGATGCGGGCATTGCGCGGGCGATCCTGCTGATCGGCGATGGTCTGTACTACAACGCAGCGCTATTTGGCGGCCCACACGGGCAGCAGGACCGCGGGGAAGAGGCAGCCACGGGGAATTTGCTGCACGTGGTCCGGCTGCTTAAAGGGCAGTCGGCGGGGGGAGTTCACCGGCCGCGTCAGTGCTGAGCCGGCGGGGGAGTTCACCGCTGGTTGTTCCGTCTTTTGCGCTTCGGCAAAGTGCGGCCAGCGTGTTTCGGTAGACATATCCGTCACCCGTGCCTGTATCCGTCGTTCAGCAATGGCCATCGGCTCTGCCAGCGGCGGCAAAGCGGAGCAAGCCACTTGCCGGTGGCGGCGGCGTAAGCAAGAGTTGTTTGTATGTCGACAAAAGGGCGCCGCCATATGCCGCACGCCAAACCGCAAGTAAAGCCGCACGCCAAACCGCTGTCCCGGACGCTCGTCGTTGACGGCGCGACCGGGGTGACGCATACCCTCGGATCGGGTCCGGATACCTTCGTCCTGATTCACGGCATCGGGATGTCTTCGCGGTATTTCGAACCGCTTGCCCGGGAACTCTCCACTGCTGGCACCGTTCACTCGATTGATCTCCCCGGCTTCGGCAAGGCTCCTCAGCCGTCGCGGCCCTTGTCCATGGAGGACTATGCGGGGTGGGTCTGGGGCTGCCTGGACCTGTTGAACGTTTCCCAGCCGATTCTGGTCGGACATTCGATGGGCTGCCAAGTAACGGTGGAAATGCTGCGGCAGCGCGCGTCGGTCCCGGCAGCCGTGCTGATGGGCCCGTGCGTCAACCGCCACGAGCGCACCGCCTGGCGGCAGGGTCTGCGGTTGCTGCAGGACACCTTTCGGGAACCGATGGCTGCAAATGTAGTGGTTCTTTCCGATTATGCCTTCCGCTGCCGGCCGCCCTGGTACCTCGCAACGCTGCCTTTTATGCTCGGCTATGCGCTCGAAGAAGCCATTGCTGAGGTGCATACTCCGGTACTGATTATGCGTGGCGCACGGGACTCGATTGCGCCGCGTGCCTGGCTCGACGAGTTGGTGGCACGCTGCCCGGTGGCCGAGGCGGCGGAAATAGCCGGCGAAGGCCACATTCTGATGTATCGCAGACCGGCAGAGGTGGCCGCCCACGTCCGTTCACTCCGGGACCCGGCATGAGGCAATTGGGGACAAAGGCCTGGGCCTGGGTTTTGGACTACCTGTATGTGGCGTTCTGGCAGCTCTATGGTTTCTTTGTCCGGGATCCGGCTGGGAAACTCTTGCGTGACGTACATCCGGATGCCGCCCCGGTGCTGCTGATCCCCGGGATCTACGAAAACTGGCGATTCCTGCGACCAGTAGCGAACAGATTGCACGCGGCGGGCCATCCCGTGCATGTAGTGGCAGGCCTGGGCTACAACCGTGGCACCATCCCTGCCATGGCCGCGCTGGTGGAGAACTACCTGCTGGAGCAGGACCTGGGAAACGTCGTCCTCGTCGCGCACAGCAAGGGCGGTCTCGTCGGCAAATCCCTGATGGCCGGCACGACGGCGGCAGAGCGGGTGAGCGCAATGGTCGCCATCAACACGCCCTTTTCCGGCTCCGCGTACGCCAAATACGCGCCGACGCGCGCCATCCGGGCCTTCTCGCCCAACGATTCGCTGCTGCTCACATTAGCGACCAACCTGGAAGTCAATGCCAGGATCACGGCGATCTACAGCAGTTTCGATCCGCATATCCCCGGTGGAGGACGGCTGACGGGCGGCACTAACATCCGGCTTGCTGCGAAGGGACATTTCCGCGTCCTCGGCGATCCGGCCCTGCTGCGCGCCGTGACGGAGGCGGTCGCCGCAGGCCGGCCGTAGCACCGTCCCGTGCGACGCCGTAGGCCATACCGGGGGTGATCAGGGAGAATTTGATGCCGACCGCGAAGAAACTGATCGCGACGACGGCAGCCGGCAGCCGGATTGGGCCACGTCCGCGCCGCTGGCCACCTTGTGGACAATGACTGTCCGGCCAACGGCCATCAGACCGGACATTGGGTGCAGGCGCTCCGGGCGGTGCCGTCGCTTCGTTGACTGACCTGCCCGTGGTGCTCCTTTCAGGCCTGGGTATGAGCCGTGACCCTACCCGTCGCCGGGGGGCCCAGGGCCGGCGCAAAAACCTGGCGTGCAAGGTAGTCCGCAAAACCTCCCTGCACGCGGCTCTGCGTGCGGGCCGAGGTCCTGACCCTGCCGGCATCGGTGCTGCGGATCCGCAGCCCGGCCGCGCCGGCGGCAAGGACAAAATTGCGGTCCTCGTGCAACGGTACATCCTCAAAACCGCCCAGGCGCAGGTACGCATCCGCGTGGAATCCGAGATTTGCCCCGTGGATGTGCCCGTGTCCTTCCCGCAGGGTATGCGTGCCAAACCATCGGACCAACTGCTCCTGCGTGAGCTCCGAGGTATCCGGCTGGACGGTTCCGGCCAGCACGTCCCAGCCCTGTGCCGCCGCTTCCGCCTGGACCAGCAGCCAGTTCCGCGGGACCACGCTGTCCGCGTCGGTATTGGCGATCCACGTCGCCTCGCGCCCACCGCTTCCAAGCGCGTCCCGGATCCCGAGGTTGCGGGCTGCGCCGACTTGTCCGGCCTCGCTGTGCAGCGCCGCGGCCAGCGGATAACGGTGGACGACGGCGGCAGATCCGTCAGTTGTGCGGTCCAGCACCACGGTGACACTGACAGCGACCGCCGGGCGCTCGCGGTGCAAGTGGGCGGCGGCTTTCTCAATAGCCGTAAGACAGTGCGGCAGCAGCCGCTCCTCGTTGCGCGCCGGAACGACGACGGCCAACCGCTCCAGCGGGCGGCGCATTACCGGCCATCCTGCGCAACGGTGAAGACCTCCAAAATGAAGTCCTCCTCGGTGTAGATGCCCTGTGACTTCAACCGTCCGTCGCTGCGCAGGAAATCGTGCACCGCATCTCCATCCAGCGGCCATCCGGTGATCTGATGCCGCCAATGGCATGCCACCACTGTCCCCCCGGGGGCCAGTGAGCCAAGCATCAGGTCCAGCGTTTTCAGCAGCGTGCCGCGGTCCAGGTAGTAGCCGACCTCGGAAAGTGCGATCAGGTCGAAGGAATCCTGGGGCCATTGGCCGGGAACCGCGAGCTGCATTGTCTTTACCCCGGGCAGGTCTGCGTTGCGCCGGGCTGCGGTTTTAACCGCTTCCGTGCTCAGATCCACGGCCAATATGCGTCGGCAGCGCTGCGCCAGATCCCGGGTGAGCACCCCGGTGGAACAACCGATCTCCAGCGCGGAAACGTACTCGCGTGCGGGCAGAGCGGCGACGGTGAGCAGCCGTTTGCGTTCCTCGTACCAAGCCTCGGGTGCGGACCATGGTTCGGCCAGATCCTGATGAACGGCATCAAACTGTGCCTGTGCCCACTGCACCCGCTCGTCACCGTCGGGAAGCATGGAGCCGGCCGCATCGATGAAAATCTCGTATGGGCGGCGGAAGTGGCTGATCATTTCGGCGCAGAGCAGAGTTTCATCGCCCGGCAGGTCGGACAGCGGCGAATTCTGGCTGTAATGGCAAGTGATGGCGCGTTCCTTCCCGGCCATATCCGCTGCCGCCAGGGTCAGCCGGCGCATGGAGGACCACGGGACCCGGGAGGAATCCGGCGTGCCCCAATGCCAGAGCCAGACGGGATATTCCAGCAGCGTGCTGCCGCTTTCGGCCGCGGCGGCGGCGGCCGCCTCGCCGGCGGCGTCGTGGTCCGTGTGCCCGTCCGCGCGCCAGGGGGCCACGATCAAGGTCTGCCCGTGTTCGGCTGCTCGTTCCGCTTCGTGCTCGGCTCCGGTCTCCGGGGCGTCGGCGCCCGCCGGATCGGGAGCCGCCGCGCATTCTGCCAATATCGCCTGCTTCAGCAACTCCCGGGAGTCCGCGATCCGACCGTCCGGGATCCCAAGCCGGCGGATTTTCGCCGCCGGCGCAAGCATACCCATCGCATGATCGAGCTCCGCGCCCCTGACGGCTGCCAATTGACCGGGTGTGTGCGTGCTGGACTCCGGATGCGACGCCTCCCCGTCGGTGGCAAGCAGCAGCTGGATCGTCAGACCGTGCCGGGCAGCACGCTGCAGCAGACCGGCAGCGGCCAGCGTTTCGTCGTCGGGATGGGCGGAAACGAGCACCAGCTTGCTGAAGCGTCGCAGGTAAAGACTGAGCTCCGGTGTGGCGCCGAGCCGTTCCGAGCCGCGCCAGAGGCGTTCGGCCGTGCCGTCGTCGAGGTGGCTGAAGGTCACCACGGCAGCCGCCCCGGTGCCAGTAGCTGCTGGCCGATCGCCGCAATCGAACGTTCGGCGTGATCCTGGCGAAGATACACGGTCAGGTCCGCCACCCGGGCTGCATGGTCAGCGTCGAAGGCCAGCGGTTCCGGGCCCATGGCGTGAGAGGCGAGTTCAAGAATTGACTCCGACGCATGGACGACGGCGGCACGGGCGCGGGCCGCTGACAGGGAGACACTGCCGGGATGGCCGCCGCTGTCGGCCTGCCGCGCTGCCAGGGCCAGTGCAGTGCGCGCAGCTGTCAGGTGGCCGTCGACCAGGCCCAGCTGCAGCATTGCGATCTGGTCCGGCTCTCGGCCGGCGCAGTGGGCGTAGACGCGGCGGGCGACCGCCGTCGCGGCCCCGAACCAGAGCGCCGCCACTCCTGTCCCGCCCCAGGCAAAACCGGGCCTGTCGAGATACCAGCCGGGTGCGCCGACCGGAACTGCGGGCACCTGCTCAAAAGAAACCGGTCCACTGGCAACGTCCGGCAGGCCCAGCGCCACCCAGCCGGCCGCAGCGGCGCTCACTCCCGGATCCTTCAGATTTACCGCGAAGGCCCGTCGCGCATTATCAGTGCGGGCTGTGACAATTGCATGGGTGAGGCGTCCGGCCAGGGAGCACCATGGCTTCGTCCCGGTGAGGACCCAGCCGTTTCCGTGCCGGTGCGCCCGCAAATTATGGTCTCTGCCCTCGGCAGCAAAGACTCCCCAGCAACTTTTCTCGGCCACAGCCAGCGCCTGAAGCTCCTCGGACGGAGATTGCTGCCGGGCCTGGTGAAGGATGCTGACGGCATCCAGATGCGGCTCAATGGTTCTGCCGACGGAAAGATTGCAGGCGCCCACCGTTGCAAGTGATTCCCAGAGCTGCAGGGTCCGGCCCTCCATCGGATAGGGGAGTTCCTGGCCCAGACGAATGGCAAGAGCCAGGGCCGGCTCTATCCCGCCCGCACATTCGAGCGCCCGGGCGGCAATAGTGCGCAATTCAGGCAGCCACGGGGCGGAGGAATCGGACTCCGGTGCCAAACGGACCGGCTGCATCGATGGATGCCCTGAGTTTGGCTGCTCGGAGAAGGGCTGCTCGGAGCCGTTCATCGGAAACTCCCGCATCCGAAGCGCCCGCCGCGAAGAGCCCCGTGGGGGCGGGGACTAGGCACCCTTGCGCTTCGCTTGTTTGTCCGCAGAACTCTTGGCTGCAGGCTCTTTTCCTGCGGTTTTTTTTCCTGCGGCGGGCTTCTTTGCGGCAGCGGACTCGGTCGTCTTCCGGTCAACAGCTGGTTGGGACTTGCGGTTGCGTTCCACACTGCGTTTCAAAGCCTCCATGAGATCAAGGACCTGGCCCGGTTCGGTTTCTTCACTTTCCCCGAAGGTGGCGTCGGTGTCCAGCGCATCACCCTTGGCCAGCTTGGCCTCAATCAGGATGTGCAGCTGTTCCTGGTACTCGTCGGTATATTCCTCCGGGGTGAAATCTCCGGAGAAGGAGTCCACCAGAGCGGCAGACATTTCCTTCTCTCTGGCAGAAATCCTTACGTCGTCGCGCAGCGCCGGGAAATCGGCCGCCCGGACCTCGTCCTCCCATAACAGTGACTGCAGCATTAGGACGTCCTCACGCACTCGAAGGGCGCCCAGCCTGGTTTTCTGCCGCAGGGCGAACTTTACGATGGCGGTCCGGTCCGTGTCTTCGAGCGTCCGGCGCAGCAACACATACGCTTTGGGTGATTTGGAGTCGGGCTCCAGGTAGTAGCTGCGATCAAACATGATCGGATCAAGTGCGTCGCTGGGCACGAACTGAACCACCTCGATCTCCCGGCTGCGCTCCTGGGGCAGGGACGCGAGGTCCTCGTCCGTCAGCACAACGGTGCGGTCGCCGTCGTCGTACGCCTTATCGATGTGGGCGTAATCGACCACTTCTCCGCAGACCTCACAACGGCGCTGGTAGCGGATCCGGCCGCCGTCGGCATCGTGGACCTGATGCAGGCTCACATCGTGGTCCTGCGTCGCGCTGTAGACCTTCACCGGAACATTGACCAGGCCGAACGCAACGGCGCCTTTCCAGATAGACCTCATCTGACCAGTGAACACTACGCCTACTGAGCAATGCTAGCTTTCACCCATTTTTCAGGTAAAGCTGGGGGCATGACACCTCCCCAGGACCCGGCGCGGGACAAAAATCCGAATAAGCAGGTAGTGAACGTCAACGGTCGCAGGCTCACGCTGACGAATCTGGACAAGGTGTTATATCCGAAAACCGGGACCACCAAGGGCGACGTGATCGCTTATTACTCCGAGGTGGCACCGCTGCTGATTGCGTCGGCGAAGGACAGGCCGGCCACAAGGAAACGGTGGGTTCATGGAGTCGGCACGGAAGAACATCCGGGCCAGGTGTTCTTCCAGAAGAATCTCGAGGACTCTGCCCCGGATTGGATTCCCCGCGGCAGCATCGAGCACAAGGAACATACGAATGGCTATCCCTTGGTCAACGATGCCGCAACGCTGACCTGGCTGGGGCAGATTGCAGCGCTGGAAATCCACGTGCCGCAGTGGCGTTTCGGGCCCGACGGCGACGCGGAGAACCCGGACCGGCTGGTGCTGGATCTGGATCCGGGGGAGGGAACAGGGCTGGCCGAATGTGTGCAGGTGGCAAAGCTTGCCCGCGCGATTCTGAGCGATATTGGATTGGTCCCCGTGCCCGTGACCAGCGGCAGCAAGGGTATCCACCTCTACGCCGGGCTGGACGGCACGCGAACGTCGGATGAAATTTCCGCTTTTGCCCATGAGCTGGCACGAGCGCTGGAGGCCGACCATCCCGACCTGGTGGTCAGTGACATGAAGAAATCCCTGCGCCGGGGCAAGGTCCTAGTGGACTGGAGCCAGAACAACGCGGCAAAGACCACCATTGCGCCGTACTCGCTGCGGGGCATGTTGCAGCCAATGGTCGCCTACCCGCGTTCCTGGCGGGAGCTGGCGGCACCAGCGCTGGCTCAGTTGGACTACAGGGAAGTGCTGCGACGGATCAAGAAGCGCTCCGATCCGATGGCGCCGCTGGCGGAACAGCCGGGAACCGCTGCTGTTACGCAGGGGAAGGCGGCCGACGCGGCGGACCGGCTGGTCACATACCGCAGCATGCGTGATCCCGGCCAGACTCCCGAACCTGTGCCTGCCGAAAGGGCTGTCGCCACCGAAGGGCGCAGCTTTGTTATCCAGGAGCACCATGCCAGCCGATTGCACTGGGATTTCCGGCTGGAGCGTGATGGGGTCCTGGTCTCGTGGGCGCTGCCCAAGGGTGTGCCGGAATCGGCGGGGAAGAACCATCTGGCCGTCCAGACGGAGGATCATCCGCTCGAATACGGCTCCTTCGAGGGGACTATTCCCAAGGGCCAATATGGCGGCGGCGAGGTCACTCTTTGGGATGCGGGCAGTTATCAGGAAGAAAAATGGCGGGACGGTAAGGAGGTCATTGCCACACTCACCGGTCGGCCGGACGGCGGGTTGGGAGGCGTGCGTAAATATGCCCTGATTCATACCGGCGGCAACGGCAGGGCAGAGAATAACTGGTTGATCCATTTGATGAAGGACCAACCTACGGTTGCTCAGGAGCCCGCGGCTGCCAAGGCGCCTGGGGCTGCCAGGGAGGCCGCGGCCGCTGAGCGTCCGGCGAAGCGGGCGTCCGTCCCGTCGATCGCGCCGATGCTGGCAACGGCAGGCTCCGTGCAGGAACTGGACGCGGATGAGGACTGGCTGCTGGAGATGAAGTGGGACGGGGTGCGGGCCATAGCGGCGGTGCACGCTGGAAAAGTCACGCTGACCAGCCGCAATGATAAGGACATGAGTGCTGTCTATCCGGAGCTGGCTGAGCTCGCAGACCTCGTGGCTGCCGGCGATGCCGTGCTGGACGGGGAGATTGTTGCCCTTAATGCCTCCGGCCGGCCGGACTTCGGGCTGCTGCAGGGCCGGATGAAGCTCACGCGACCTGCGGACATCGCACGGGCACAACGTGAGATCCCCGTCCATCTGATGGTCTTCGATTTGCTGTTTGTAGACGGTGAGCGGCTGACGGGGCAGGATCTCTCTCAGCGCCGCCGCCGGCTGGAGAGTGTGCTGCCCGTGGACCGCGAAGGCCGCATCCAGCTCTCGCCGCTGCTGGACCTCTCGCCCGCCCAGGCCCTGGCGAGCAGCTCGGAGCTGGGGCTTGAAGGGATCCTGGCCAAAAAATCCGGCAGCCGGTATGAGCCGGGCACCCGCAGCCCCGGCTGGATTAAAATCAAACACCAACATACCCAGGAGGTGGTGGTCGGCGGGTGGCGGCCGGGTAAAGGACGGCGCGAAGGCGCCGTGGGTTCGCTGCTGGTGGGGATCCCCCACGGCCGGTCCCTGAAGTACGCCGGCCGGGTGGGCAGCGGCTTCAGTGACAACGAGCTGGCGGAGCTGACGGTGGAATTGTCCAGCCTGCACCGCAAAACAAACCCCTTCAAGGACGTGCCGGCGGCCGACGCCGCGGACGCGACCTGGGTGACCCCGCGGTTGGTCGGTGAGGTGGAATACACGGAATGGACGGGCACCGGGAGACTGCGCCATCCGGTGTGGCGTGGCTGGCGACTGGACAAGGACCCGAAGGGCGTCGAACGCTCTCCCGGCTGACAATCCCGCACCCGTTACAGACGGGCGCGGCTGCTGGGGCAGGTGCGTTCGTCTTTTGGTGCCGCGGCCACGATGACCACATGCTGAAGCGGCTGCTCCGAGAACTAACAAAGAATGCCCGCTAGTGTTGGAGCATGAGTATTAATCCGGAGCTCCAGGGCCGCAGCTACCCGGCGGGTCCGGTGTACGAGGTGGGCCGTGAAAAAATCCGCGAGTTCGCGCTCGCGGTCAAGGCAACGCATCCCGCACACTTTGACGTTGCAGCGGCCCGTGCACTCGGCCATGCCGATCTGCTGGCACCCCCTACCTTCGCCATTATTGTGGCGCAGCGTGCCGACGCGCGGTTGATCGAGGATCCCGCCTCTGGCATCGACTTTTCCCGCGTGGTGCATGCCGAACAGCGCTTCACCCATCACCGGCCGATCGTGGCCGGGGACAAACTGGTGGCTGCCCTGCACGTTGACACTGTCCGCGCGATGGGCGGCGGAGCCATGATCAGCACCCGCGCGGAAATCACCAGCAGCGATGGAGATCCGGTGGCGACGACGAGATCGGCCATTCTGGTCCGGGGAGAGGGGCAGTAATGAATTTTTCGTCACTTTCTCTTGGGCAGGAAATCGGCTCCCGCACCATCAGTGTCAGCAGAGCGGACCTGGTCCGCTACGCCGGAGCCTCCGGCGATTTCAACCCCATTCACTTCAACGACCGGGTTGCCCGGGACGTGGAACTGCCCGGCGTGATCGCGCACGGTATGTTCACCATGGGCGCCGCCATCCAGCTGGTGACGGATTGGGCAGGGGATCCGGGCGCCGTGCTGGACTACCAGACCCGGTTCACCCGGCCCGTTCCGGTACCGGACTCGGACGGCGGAGCCCAAATCGCCGTCGTCGGCGTTATCGGCGCCCTCGATGCGGAGCATTCGACCGCTCGGGTGGACCTGACGGTGAGCAGCGGCGGCCAAAAAGTCCTCGTCAAGGCGCAGGCAGTCGTCAAGGTGGCGTGAGCGGCGGATAGGCTGAACGCGTGACATCTTTGACTGAGCAGAAACTTCTGAGCTCGCTGACGACACTTCGTACCGGCGGTCCGGCCGGGTCGCTGACCGAGGCCTTTTCGGAGCAGGAAATTATTGACGCTGTCCGCACAGCCGACGACGGCGGCGAGCCGCTGCTGATCGTCGGCGGCGGATCGAATCTGGTGATCACCGATGACGGTTTCCCCGGCACAGTCCTGCGCATTGCGGGCAGCGGGTACACGGTGGAGTCCGAGGACAGCTGCGGCGGTGTGTCCGTCGTCGTGCAGGCCGGCCACAATTTTGACGAGCTGGTCCACGCCGCCATACTGCACGGGTGGAGCGGGCTCGAGGCCCTTTCCGGGATCCCGGGGCTCACCGGTGCCACACCGGTGCAGAATGTCGGAGCCTACGGCGCGGACGTGTCCCAGACCATCGCATCTGTCCGGGTCTGGGACCGGCTGCAGAACGCGGTCCAAACGTTCGCGCACACGGACCTGAAGTTCGGCTACCGGGATTCCATTCTTAAACAGAGTACGACGGCGGGATCCCCGCGTTACGTCGTCCTGGCCGTTGAGTTTCAGCTGGCCTTGGGCCGGATGAGTGCTCCCATCCGGTATACCGAACTGGCCCGGGTGCTCGGTGTCGAGGTCGGCAAACGGGCCTATGCGCTGGACGTCCGGCGCGAGGTGCTGGCCCTGCGGGCCGGCAAAGGCATGGTCCTGGATGCCGACGACCCCGATACCTGGTCAACGGGATCATTTTTCACCAATCCCCAGGTCTCGGCGGACGTGGCCCGCCGGCTGCCGGCCGACGCACCGAAATATCCCGTGCCGGAGGCCGGTCTCGTGAAGCTCAGCGCCGCCTGGCTGATAGACCGGGCCGGGTTTGCCAAGGGTTTCGGTCTGGAACCGGGCAGCGTTTCGGACGGACGCGCCGGCCTGTCCACCAAACACACTCTGGCCATCACCAACCGCGGGACTGCCCGGACGCAGGACGTGCTGGCGGTGGCAAGGGCTGTCCGGTCGGGAGTGGCGGCGAAGTTCGGCATTACGCTGGAGCCCGAGCCGCTGTTGATCGGCTGCTCGCTCTAGAACCTGGCTGCACCCCCTACTGTGGTAGGGGTTCAAGACGGTTCCGGCGGGTGATGTGCACCCCGGTACCGGCTCTGTAGTGTGAGGAAAGATTAGGAAATCCATCTTTGAAGGGTCATTCACATGTCATCTGCCACCATTGAGAGTCCGGCACGGTCCCCGCGGGCCGCCCGGCCGGCACGGGACCGCCATGTCACTGACTTCATTGCGTTGGCCGAGGAGGTCCGTGCCGCAGGTCTGATGAAGCGTGACATCTCCTGGTATACATGGCGGATGATCCGCCTTGGTCTGGCCTTCGCCGCCACGGGCGTGATGTTTGTGCTGCTGGGGCAGAGCTGGTGGCAACTGCTGACCGCTGTTATCTTCTCCTTCCTGTTGGGACAGGCGGGCTTCCTGGCCCACGACGCCGCGCACCGCCAGATCTTCGCCTCAGCCAAGAAAAACGAATGGACCGGACGGATCGTCGGGAATCTTTTTGTCGGACTCAGCTACGGCTGGTGGATGAACAAGCACGGCAAGCATCACGCGAATCCGAACAAGATCGGCAAAGACGATGACATCGCCACCGGGGCCGTGATCTTCAATCCGGAAGATGCGGGCCAGCGCAAGGGCTTCGGCAAATGGTTTGCTGCCCATCAGGGCTCGTTCTTTTTCCCGCTGCTGACGCTGGTGGCCTTGGACCTGCATATCTCGGCCATCCGCCGGGTGTTCAACAAAAACGAAATAGTGCCGGCCCGCAAGGCCGAAATCGCACTTTTGGCCGTTCGGCTGCTCGGGGTGCCGGTTGCCGCGTTCTTCGTAATGGGACCCTGGATCGCCCTGGCCTTCATGGTGGTGCATCTGGCCACCTTCGGAGTCTATTTCGGCGGCGCCTTTGCGCCAAACCACAAGGGAATGCCGCTGGTTCCCAAGGACGTCAAGATTGACTTCATGCGCCGCCAGACGCTGATGAGCCGCAACATTTCCGGCGGCTGGTGGGTCGACAAGGGCATGGGTGGCCTGAATTACCAGATTGAGCATCACCTCTTCCCCACCATGTCCTCCAAGAATCTGAAGCTGGTGCAGCCGATGGTCCGGCAGTACTGCGCCGAGCGCAACATCAAATACACGGAAACCACATTGGGGCAGTCCTACATGATCGTGATGAAGTACCTGAACCGGGTGGGCCTGGGCCAGCGTGATCCGTTCGAGTGCCCGATCACCGCGAATATGCGCTCCGCCCGCTAGCACAGCACCGCTACCAGGCGTCCCGCTTTTTACATCTGAGGTGCCCGCTATGCGGCCGTTCCCCCCAACGGCCCCGTCGCCGGGCACCTCAGATTCGTGTTTACGCGGCCCGGGCTATGATGCAACAGATGACGCAAGGTCCAACGCGGCGGGTGCCGCCGGCCGTGCTCGCCAGGCTCAGGCTCTCCGGCCAACGCCTGGTGGGCAGTTCCTTTGGTACGCCGCTCGATGCGGTGCGCTGGATGACGGCCATGCAGGGACAGGATCTCCCCGGAGCTCTTTGGTCCGTAGGGCTGCGGGTCCCCGGATCAACTTTGAGGGATGTCCGGGCCGCGCTGGACTCCGGCGACATTGTCCGTTCGTGGCCGATGCGGGGGACCCTGCATTTGAGTGCGGCGGAGGACCTTGGCTGGATTCTGGCCCTGACCTCAGAGCGGATGATTGCCGGGATGGCCGGGCGGCACCGTCAATTGGAAATTACGACGGCGGATATCGAGACCGCGCGCAACGCCGCGTTTGAACTGCTCCCGGCCAGCGAAGCCTCCCCGGGCTGCGTGTCCGCGGCCACCGATATTCCTGCCACGTCCGCTTCCCGAGACGAAATCTTCGCAGCGTTTCGGCGCGCAGGCCAACCGACAGAAAACCAGCGCGGCATTCACCTGCTGTTGCTGCTGAGCCTGACCGGCACGTTGGTGCAGGGTCCAAGGGATGGCAACACGCAGAAGTTCGTGCTGCTGGAGAATTGGATACGTCATCCGCGTGTGCTGGAGCGGGACGAAGGGCTGGCCGAACTGGTATTGCGGTATTTCAACAGCCATGGTCCCGCCACTGTGAAGGACTTTTGCTGGTGGACTAAGCTCACGGTCAAGGATGCCACGGAAGGCCTGAACACGGTCAAGCATCAGCTCCTGCCCATGGACGTGGATGGATCTCAGTACTGGATGTCACGGGAAACGGCGGATCTGATCACCGGACGGGATCTGCGGCCCGGACGGGAGCTTCCGGGAACGCGCTCGGTGCTGCTCTTACCGGGCTTTGACGAGTTCCTGCTGGGGTACAAGGACCGTAGCGCGGCTCTGGGTGCGGAGCATGCTCCGCTCATCGTGCCGGGCAATAACGGGATGTTCAAACCAACCGTTGTCACCGGCGGCACGGTGGCGGGAACGTGGCGCAGGATCAGGCACCCGAGCGGGAGCTCAAGCCGGCCCGCTGTCGTCGAGACCGCCCTGTTCCATGACCTCTCGCCTGCCCAGCAGCGGGCCTACGCCAAAGCCACCGCCGGCTACGCCCGCTTTCTCGCCCCGGCGGGCAGCAGTGGCGCGGAGGATGATCCGGGCAACGTAGCGCTTGCCGCGGGCTAAAGGTTTCCGGTGGCGATGTTCAGCATGCGGCGCAACGGCTCGGCGGCCCCCCAGAGGAGCTGATCGCCAACGGTGAACGCACTGATGTATTCCGGACCCATCTCCAACTTCCGGATGCGCCCCACCGGGATGTCCAGCGTTCCGGAAGCAGCCACCGGGGTGAGTCCGTGCATGGACGCTTCCTTGGTGTTGGGAATGACCTTGACCCACTGATTGTCGGCGTCGATCAGGGACTCAATTTCGGATACCGAAAGGTCCTCGCGCAGCTTCAGAGTCAGAGCCTGGGAATGCGAGCGCATGGCGCCAATCCTGACGCAAAGTCCGTCCATCAGGACCCGGTTCGCAGCGGTGGTACCCAGGATCTTGTTGGTTTCCGCGCCGTTCTTCCATTCCTCTTTGGACTGCCCATTGCCCATATCCGCATCAATCCAGGGGATCAGCGATCCGGCCAGCGGGACGCCGAATTGGGAAGAATCCAGCTGCGGGTTCTGCTGCTCGGCCAGCACCGCACGGTCAATGTCCAAGATCGCGGACGAGGAGTTCTGCAGCTCTGACGCCACAGCCCCCTGCAGGGCACCGAACTGGTTCAGCAGCTCACGCATATGCCGGGCGCCCCCACCGGAAGCGGCCTGGTACGTCATCGAGGTGCCCCACTGAACCAAGCCGTTACGGAAAAGGCCGCCAAGGCCCATCAACATGCACGAAACGGTGCAGTTCCCGCCAATGAAGTCGCGGACGCCACCGGCCAGCCCCGTATCGATGGCCTCCCGGTTGACCGGATCAAGGACAACAATCGAATCGTCCTGCATCCGCAGCGTCGAGGCGGCGTCGATCCACAGTCCATCCCAGCCGGCCGCGCGCAGCCGCGAGTGGACGTCAGAGGTGTAGTCGCCGCCCTGGGCCGTGACGATGATCGGCAATTTGGCCAGGGTCTGCGTATCGTAGGCGTCCTCCAGCGGCCCTGCGCCGTCCGCGAACGCTGGAGCAGGGCCGCCGGCGTTGGAGGTGGAGAAAAATACGGGGTCAAGAGCGGCAAAATCTCCCTCGTCCTGCATGCGCTGCATCAGAACGGAGCCAACCATGCCGCGCCATCCGATGAAACCTACACTTTGCGTCATGACCTCAGTTTAGACGAGCAACAGTGGCTCCGACGTCTTCGTTACGTCACGCCGCAGCCACTACTTGGCACTTTTCCAACTGAGGTGGTGGGTGTCAAGGCCTACCGCGGAGCCCTCAGACGTCTTCGGACGTGAACTCGGAGCTGCCCGTTGCCCACAATGTGTAACGGTACCGTGTCCCGTTTTTCCCGGTATGCCAGCCTTCCACCGGGGACCCGCCGCGGAAGGTCCAGTCCGGTCCAAGCTGGGGTGCGCCGGTGTCACCCTCGGTATCGGAATCGATCACGGTAATCGCCGCGACGTTGGCATGCTCGAGCGCCTGCGCGTACACCTTGCCGCCACCGATGATCCAGACCTCGTTGCCGCCGGGGCTGAACTGCGCCTCCACGAGGGCGTCTTCCAGGGAATGGACGACGACGGCGCCCGAGGCTTCCGGCGTGCCGGCCCAGTCCTGCTGCCCGGTGATCACGATATTCGTCCGCTCCGGCAGCGGACGGAACCTTGGCGGAAAGGATTCCCAGGTGCGCCGGCCCATAACAACGGGGTGACCGGTGGTGACGCGTTTGAAGTGGGCCATGTCTTCGGGCAGGTGCCACGGCATGCCGCCGCCCTTGCCGATGACGCCCTGGCGGGTCTGGGCCCAGATCATCCCAACAATCGGCTCGGTGAAACGGTAGAGCTCGAGCGCCTCAGTCTCGGTGGCGGTGGGGTCGGTGACACTGACCCCGGTACCTTGACTGTCGTCAGCGGGGATAGGTCCACCGGTGCGGAAACGGCCGGGATTCATACCGCGATCGGAGCCTTGATAGCGGCATGGTGCTGGTAATTTATTAGCTCAAAATCTTCAAGTTCATAATCGAAAATCGAGTCCGGACGGCGCCTGATCCGCAGCTGCGGAGCAGGATACGGCTCGCGGCCCAGCTGCTCGGTGACCTGGTCGACGTGGTCATTGTAGATATGCACATCGCCCCCGGTCCAGATGAACTCGCCAGGCTCCAGGCCCGTCTGTTGCGCCACCATCAGGGTCAGCAGGGCGTAGGAGGCAATGTTGAACGGAACCCCTAAAAAGGTATCCGCGCTGCGCTGGTACAACTGACAACTGAGTCTGCCGGGGGCTCCGTCGAGCCCGGGCTGGACATAGAACTGGAAAAACGCATGGCATGGCGGAAGCGCCATATTCTGCAACTCGGCCACGTTCCAGGCGCTGACGATGTGCCGGCGGGAATCGGGATCGCTCTTCAGCCCCTCGATCAGCTCAGCGATCTGGTCGATGTGGCCGCCGTCCGGGGTTGGCCAGGAGCGCCACTGGACGCCATAGACCGGTCCCAACTCGCCGTCGTCGTCCGCCCATTCGTTCCAGATTTTAGCTCCGCGGTCCTGCAGCCACTTGACGTTGGAATCGCCGCGCAGGAACCACAGCAGCTCCAAGACGACGGACCTGAAGTGCACGCGCTTGGTGGTGATCAGCGGGAAGCCTTCGCGCAGATCGAAGCGCAGCTGGCGGCCGAAGACACTGCGCGTGCCGGTGCCGGTGCGGTCCGCTTTGGCGGCGCCGTGGACCATTACATCACGGAGCAGGTCTTCATAGGGGGTAGGAATTACCACGTGCGTTAGTCTACCGGGTGTTGGCGCCTAGTCCTCGAACGGCTTGTACCGCTCCACGGAAACAACCCGCGGCTGCTCCCTGCCGCTGACCTGGCAGATAATGACCTCGCCCGGTGCTAAAAATGGGTCCGACGTCGGCAGGGCAGCGGCCAGCCCGGCGGGCATGTGGCCGGCCAGCTTTGCCAAAACGGTCGGCAAGGCTGGCCGGTGGGTGCAGAGGGCCACCGGACGAGCCTTGTCGAAGAGGCGTTCGACGACGGCGGCCGTCTTGTCCGGCTGGCGCGAATGTTTGGCCTCGGTCAGGGACGCATAGACCTTGACCTTGGTGTTGGTCGCCTGGACGTAGGGGGACATAGTGGCCACGCACCGCAGCCATGGGCTCGTCGCCACCCGGTCCGGCCGCCAAGCCATGAGTAGCCGGCTCAAGGCCAGCGCCTGGCGAACTCCCGTCGCCGCCAACGGACGGTCACCTTCCGCCAGGGTCCACGCGGAGCGGGGTTTGGCCTTGGCATGGCGCACCACCAGCAACGGCCAGGTTTCCAGCTCGGCTTGGTCGTGTGCGCTGACCAAGGCTTCCAGAGGCAGGATGTCCGTGGGGTTGGTCAGCAGTTCCTTGGCACGCTGTGGCGAGCACCACAGGAAGCTGTCCACTTCGTTGCCATCCGGGGCCGGATTCGCGTCGGGAACATGGCTGGCCCAGTACTGTACTTCCTTCAGACCGGAATTAACCTGGTAGACGGCGCGCGGCAGCGGTATGCCAAGCCGGATGTGCAGGCCCACCTCCTCACAGACTTCGCGGACAGCACATTCGGGCATCGTCTCGCCGTCGTCGAGCTTTCCCTTCGGCCACGACCAGTCGTCGTAGCGGGGCCGGTGGATCAGCAGCACCTCGAGGAGCTGCTTTTGTATCCGCCAGCAGAGGGCTCCGGCGGCCCGGACGGCAAACTCCCGGTCGCCGCCGGATGGAACGCCGCCGGATGGAACGCCGCCGTCGCCCGCTGTGGTGCCGCCCGCTGTGGTGCCGCCCGCGTTCGAAGTGCGGTTTTTCATCACGTTAGCGTCGGTTGGCGGATCGCGGGCGGGATCTGCTGGCCAGCAGCCACGCCTGCACATCGGAGAGCGGTTGGCCGGAGTCGTCCAGATGGAAACGGGTCCAGAGTCCCTCATCATCCAGGTGCCAACTGGATGTTCCGGGATCCACATAGCGGTCCAGCAGCGTGAGGACATAATTTATGTCTTCGGGGTTGCGCAGCTGGACAAGCGCCTCCACCCGGCGGTCCAGATTGCGGTGCATCATGTCCGCTGAGCCGATGTAGACCACCGGGTCCCCGGCGTTGGCGAAGGTAAACACACGGGAATGCTCCAGGAACCGGCCCAGGATGGAGCGAACAGTGATGTTCTCACTCAGGCCCGGAACCCCCGGACGCAACGAACAGATGCCGCGGACGATGACGTCCACCTGAACCCCGGCCTGTGACGCCCGGTACAGCGAATCGATGATGGCCTCGTCCACTATTGAGTTCACTTTGATCTGCACCTTCGCGGGCAGCCCCGCCTTTTTGTTAGTGATCTCGCGTTCGATCCGGTCGATCAGACCGGACCGCACGGATCGTGGTGCCACCAGCAGACGCTTAAACGTGGATTTCGGAGCATAGCCGGAGAGCTGGTTGAAAAGCTTCGTCAGATCTTCACCCACCTGGTTGTCGGCCGTCAGCAGACCCAGGTCTTCGTAGTAGCGTGCGGTGCGCGGGTGGTAGTTGCCGGTGCCAATATGGCAGTACCGCCGCAGTCCGTCGAGCTCCTGACGTACCACTAGGGACAGCTTGCAGTGGGTTTTCAGGCCCACGATCCCATACACCACATGGACGCCGGCCTGTTCGAGCTTGCGCGCCCAGGAAATGTTGGCCTGCTCGTCAAAGCGCGCCTTGATTTCCACCAGCGCCAGGACCTGTTTTCCGGCCTCCGCCGCGTCCACCAAAGCATCGACGATGGGGGAGTCGCCGGAAGTACGGTAAAGGGTCTGCTTGATGGCCTGGACCTTGGGGTCCGCGGCCGCCTGCTCCAAAAAGGCCTGTACCGAGGTGGAGAAGGAATCGTAGGGATGATGCAGCAGAATGTCACGCCGGCGCATAGCCGCAAAGACATTCGCCGCCTTGGCCGTTTCGGATTCATTAAGATAGCGGGAGGTGTGTGCCACGTTTTTGGGGTAACGCAGATCGGGGCGGTCAATACCTCCGATCACGGAGAGGCCACGCAGGTCCAGCGGTGCCGGAAGTGCATAGACCTCCGATTCCTCAACGTCGAGCTCGCGTACCAGCAATGCCTTGACGTTGGGATTGATGTCCGTGGCCACTTCCAGACGGACCGGCGGCCCAAAGCGGCGGCGCAGCAGTTCCTTCTCCAGCGCCTGCAACAGGTTTTCCGCGTCGTCCTCTTCAACCTCAAGGTCCTCGTTGCGGGTGACCCGGAAGGTGTGGTGTTCGAGCACTTCCATGCCCGGGAAGAGCTGGTCAAGATGTTCGGAAATGACCTCTTCGAGGGGGATGAACCGCGCCTGCCGCCCTGGCACCGTCCCGGCCCGAGGTCCGTCCACGGAAATGAGCCGCGGGAGCTGGTCCGGCACCTTGAGCCGGGCAAAAAGCTCCTTCGCGCTGACCGGGTTGCGGACTACCAACGCCAGATTCAACGAGAGGCCGGAAATGTAGGGGAACGGATGCGCCGGATCAACAGCTAGCGGTGTCAGGATCGGGAAGACTTTTTCCGCGAACATGATGCTCAAGCGGACCTTGGCGTCCTCATCCAGCTCGGCCCAGTGCACCAACTGGATGCTTTCGGCAGCTAGCGCTGGCCGGATCTGATCGGCGAAAACACGCGCATGGCGGATATGGAGCTCATGGGCGGCGCCGCTGATCTGTTCCAGGACCTCGATCGGGCTCAGGCCGGCTGGCGAGGGCACGGCGAGGCCGGCCGCGATCCGCCGCTTAAGCCCGGCGACGCGGACCATGAAAAACTCGTCCAGATTGGAAGCGAAGATGGACAGAAAGTTGACGCGCTCCAGCAGTTGCAGCTCCGGATCCTCCGCAAGTTCCAGGACACGGGCATTGAAGGCGAGCCAGCTTATCTCACGGTCCAGGAAACGTTCCGGGGTGATGTCCCCGTCAGGGATCAGGCTCGGGGCGAATTCGGGGATGTCAATTCGGTCCTCGGTTGCCCGTGCGGCCTGCACCTCGGAAGAGCCAAAGCGCTCGGGGAGCAAAATCGCGGCCGTATTCGGTGCTCCAGCCGTGTCCGGTTTCATTATTTCTCCCCTAAGGCTTGATTCCTTCTCCTGAACCACTATAAGTTAAGCGCCGTTTTCGACGGCGTCGCGTTGGGGACCGTACATGACATCGGCGTCCCACCGCGTGAAACCCAGGCTGCGGTAGAGCCCCACGGCAGCCTGATTATCCGCATCCACGTAAAGCATGATCGCGTTTAGCCCGCGGCTTTGCAGATGCGAGATGCCGGCCAGCGTCAGCGCCCGGCCCAGGCCGGAGCCTTGGGCCTCTGGCGTGACGCCGACGACGTAGACCTCACCGATCGCCGGATGCTGGCCGGATTGCGGATGTACCTTGGTCCAATGGAAGCCGAGGATTTCTCCCGCCGCATTGGTGGCCAGCAGGAAACCCGCCGGGTCAAACCATGGTTCGGCCATCCGCGCCCGCAGATCGGCAAGCGTCATGCCCCCCTGCTCGGGGTGGTGGACAAACGCTGCCGCATTCGCCTTCAGCCAGTGAATCTCGTCCCGACCGGGGATGAAAGACCGCAGTGAAATGCCCGCGGGCAGGGCTGGTTGCGGGATCGGCTGGGGCTCGTCCAGTGCGCGGGTCAGGCGCATCCGCCAGAGCTCGCGAACCGCTGTCCACCCGTAGCGGGCTGCCAGATCCGCGGCTGCCTCGTGATCCCCGTGCGACCAGGCCTTGAGCCCGGACAGCCCTCGACCGGCTTTTAGCGTATCCGCCAAGAGGGCGCCGACGCCTTGATTGCGGTAACTGGGATGGACCACAATCTCCAGCACTCCGGTGTCGCCATCCAGCACAACCACGGCCATACCCGCCAAATCGTCGCCAGTGGCAGGATCGGCCTCTCGCTCCGGCGCATAGGTCAGCAGCACCAGCAGGGAATCGACGTCCGCGTCCGGCGATGCAAGGTCCACTAGGGTCTGCTCGGAAAGGGGAGGGTTGCCGTCAGAATCGAGGGCCGCGGCCACCAAAGTCCTAATGTCGCGCAGTTCTTCCTGTTCCGGGTGGCCCCTGATGGTGCGGACCGGCCAGCTTTCCGTCGTTGTCTCGCTCATGGACAAAGCCTAATGCCCGCAATACCGCCCGGCTGCCGGGTTTCGTCGAAGTCAGCGTTTGTGATTTGCGGCAGAACTGATTTAGAGTAACAACGTCAGCTTAGCGCGCGTCGGTTTATCCAACGCGCCGGCTCGAGGGGGATGCACCACCGGGGTGCCCGCGATACGTTCAACCCGTATGTCCTCCACTGTTGTAGATTGCCTCGGCGGTAATCCCCACGCGATTTCTTCGCGCCCGGCTGCCTGCCCACTGAGCTTGACGGTTCAAATGTTGGGCTGCAGGCCTAGGTCATGAGCACATTTCCTATCATCCATGCAGAGCCCTATATGCGGTCCGTGCGGCGGCGTGCAGTGGCAGCCCCGCCGTATTGATCAGTGATTCCGGACTCAGGAACTGGACTCCCAGGCTGGATCGCGGGATGAGTTCCTGGGCGTGGTCCACAAGTAGGTCGACTGTCCTCGTGACGGTGCCGTTATCGAGGCCGTTTTGGCACAGGAGGAGGTTCGCCACGCCCACCGTCCACACCGCCGGAGCACCTTCGTAGCTGCCCTCAGGGATCAGCACCCGATCGTAGAACGCACCGTGACGGGTCCGCATCACCGGAATCAATGACGAGAGATCAACAAATCCGAGTCCGATTTCCTCATTGGTGGCCGCGATGGCAGCCGTTGGCACGCCGCCGGACCAGAACAACGCGTCCACGGACCCGCTGCGCAATGCCGCGAGTCCGTCGTTAAGTCCGAGGTTCATCACACTGATCGTCTTCTCGGTGTCCACCTTCTGAGTGTCCGAGGTATCGGTGCTCGTGGTGTCGGTGAATGTGCCGACCGAGGAGGCACTGAGGCCCGAAGCTTCGATGAGGCGAGCGGTGGTCAGTGATGTACCGGAACCGAGCTCGCCGATGGCGGCCTTCCTGCCGGCAAGCTCGGTGATGTCCCTGATGCCGCTGGTTCTCCGGACGACGCAGTGGACGTAATTTTCGTACACCCTGCCCAGGGCAGCAATGTCAATAGTAGAGGTCTTGGTCGCTGCGAGCCGTTGAGCGGCTGCGTCTGCCAACGCGACTGCGAAGGTGGCTCTGCCCGCTAAGAGATACTCCAGATTATCCAGGCTCCCTCCGGTTTTTAGCGACGAGGCTTTCTTGGCTACCCCATGACGTTGCAGCGCCTGGGCAAGCAGTGTGGAAAACTCAAGATAGAAGCCTCCCTCCTCGCCGCCTGCCACGGTGACAGCGGCAGGGCGGTCAGCGGACGTGCAGCCAGCGAGGACCGGCAGAAGGACACCGCCCAGCCCCGCGGCCCAAGCGGCTTTGAGCGCGGTCCTCCGCGGGAAAGGGGTCCGGGGTGCGGTCAGATCAGTCATGCGTGGGCTCCTGCGGAGCAGGGAATACTGGACGGGGAAATTCGATCCGAGCGCGCAGACCGTGGGGCGAGACGTCGGTCAGCCCCAGGCGCGCGCCGTTGGCCAAGGCAAGTTTGTCCACGATGGTCATGCCTAGGCCGTTGCCTCGAATCTGGCGATGCTGCGGGGACCGCCAGAATCTGGTGGTGGCCGCCGCCTTCTCGGACGCTGAAAGTCCGGGACCGTTGTCCTCGATGGTCAGTGCCACTAGACCCGCGGTGCTATCAATGGCAACCGAGATGTGGCCACGGGGAGCGTACTTGATGGCGTTGGTAAGAAGCTCGCCCACCATCTGGGCAAGTTCGGCTTCGGTGCAGGCCAGCTGCAGCGGCGGATCGGGCTTCACTCCCAGCACAATTGACGCTCCCGCCCGCAGCGCGGCCGGTCCGGACCGTTCGACCTCCTCTTGCAGCACCGGGAAAGGGTCGGTCAGGGCATCAGACGCCCGAAAGTCGGAGGCAAGTGCGTCTCGGGCAGAATCTTCAAAGGCCCGGTGCTCGGCTGCCGCCAGCTTTAGGACGCCGTCCAGGATAGCTTCCACACGTTCAAGCTCGGTCAGCACTTCCGCTGCCGCGGCTCGGTCCGGCGTGGTTTGCAGGTTCAACTGAAGTAAATCGACTCTCAACCGCAGCGCGCCCACCGGATTGCGCAACTGGTGGGACGTGTCTGCGATCAGCTGGCGTTGGGAATCTATGCTCTTGCTGACGGTCCGCGCCATGGTGCTGAAGGATCGGCTCAATTCCCGCAGCTCCGGCGGCCCGTCTTCGGGCAGCTGAGCGGTCCTGCCCCTGGTCTGGAGTTCTGTGACGGCAGAATTAAGACGTTGAACAGGTCGCAATACCCACCGTGTGACGCGTCCTGCGCTCAGCAGGAGTAAAGCGCCGAGCGCGAGTGCTGCAAGACCGACGACAAACCACCGCTCCCGCAGTTTTAGCCGGGCAGCGTCACGATTGACTTCGAGAACGACCTCGCCAAGGACCTGGCTGGCGCTTCCGAAGGAACGGGAGACAACCTCAGTGCCGGTTCCGAAGGGCTGAAGCGGCACGAGCGTGGTGTCGCTGAGATTTAGTTTCGCTCTGGTAAGTGCATCCCGGACGTCTGCTCGGTCCTCGGCCAGGCCGCCGGAACGCAAGGTGGCTTGCTGGAGGCGGATCAGAACGCCTTCTCCATAGAGAGCGGAGTACCGATCCATCTCGCTCTGAAGCTGGTTGGAATCGCCGCCCAGCGCGGTGTCGTAGGCTACCTGGGCGAATCTATTGAGGGCTGCCACCCGGTTGATCTGAAGCTCCTGCGTGAGCTCCCGGCTGACGGACGTCAAGACCGCACTGGAGATAGTGGCGACCATGAGTACGCAGAGCAGGCTTAGGACGCCCAGGACGCGAAGCTTCATGCAGGATCTGTCTCAATCCGGTAACCGATGCCCCGTACATTGATGATAAATCCGGGCAGCTGGAGTTTTGCCCTCAGCCCCGTCAGGTGGACATCAAGGGATCGTGAGGAAGCTACGAAGGCGTCACCCCATAACGCGTCGAGGATTCGTTCCCGTGTTACTACTGAACCGGCCTGCCGGGCAAGGAGTGCGAGCAGATCGAACTCGGTGGCGGTCAAGGGCAAAGCCCGGGGACCGACGGCCGCTACCCGCCGGTCCAAGTCCACTTCGAGATCTCCGATCACGATGCGTCGTGGACGATCGTCGTGTGGACGGCCCGCCCGTCTTGTGACTGCTTCGATGCGGGCAAGTAATTCGATCAGTTTTACCGGCTTGACCAGGTAGTCATCTGCACCTGACCGCAGCCCAAGGACCACACTGCGCTCATCGTTGCGGGCGGTGAGTATCAGAATCGGGCAGTGTGTGACCTGGCGCAGTTTGCGCAGCACATCGAGGCCATCGAGATCCGGCAGCCCCAGATCGAGCAGAATGACCTCGAACCTGCGGTGGGCCAGCAGCGCGTCAGCCCCTCGGGACACCCTGGTTGCCCGATGTCCGGCCGAGCCAACAGCTGCCGAAAGTGCGGACGCCATGGCGTCGTCGTCCTCGACGATGAGCACTTCCATCCTCAGGTCCCTTTCGTTGGCGGAACGCTTGCATTCCGGCGCCCGCATTGGAGGTTACCCCGTCCCGTGCGTTTTCGACGCATGCGTTAGGTCCGGACTGAACCGATTGCCTTCCATTACCTCGGGCTGAAACCTAAGGAAGTGTTAGGAGTTGCGTGTGGCGTTGGTTGTGCCCTGGATCACGAATACGTTAGGTGAGGTCCTCGACTCTTGAAGGATCGTCAACATCTGGGGCTTTGTGGCAATAATGCCATCGACAGCCCTAAATGTAGGCCCGGAAAGGTAACCGGTGGCACGCTCACCGAGGAAGGCTCATTGATGAGCAGTCAGCACACCAAACCCCTCAGCGAGGCAGCCCAGACCCGCAAGGCGGTAGGCAACATCCTCAAGGGCTCAGCAGGCAACCTCGTGGAGTGGTATGACCTCTACACCTATACCGTGTTCGCAGCATACTTCCAATCCCACTTCTTTAACTCTAAGGATGATCTCCAGGCCGGTCTCGAAGCGATGGCCGTTTTCTCGACGTCATTTCTGATGCGGCCGCTCGGAGCCTGGTTCTTCGGTCGTTATGCGGACCGCAAGGGCCGCAAGGCGGCCCTCACACTGAGCGTGACGCTGATGTCCGCCGGCTCCTTTGCCACCGCTATCCTGCCGACGCAGGAGGTCATCGGCATTTGGGCGTTGATTCTGCTGGTCGCCATCCGGGTGCTGCAGGGCTTCTCTGTCGGCGGCGAATACGGCACCAGTGCCACCTACATGTCCGAGGCCGCCACCTCCAAGCGCCGCGGTTTCTTCTCCAGTTTCCAATACGTCACGCTGATCGGTGGGCAGATGTTGGCCCTGCTGGTACTGGTCATCCTGCAGAACTCTCTGCCGAAGGCCGATTTAACCGAGTGGGGCTGGCGCATCCCGTTTGCGATTGGTGGCGTAGCGGCGCTGGTGGTCCTGTGGATGCGGCGTTCGATGGAAGAAACCGTATCTGTGGAGCAGGTTGAGGCAGCCAAGGCCCCCGTCGTGGCCGGAGCAGGGCGGCCGGGCAGCATGAAGCTGCTGCTCACGCAGCACTGGAGGCCATTGCTGATCTGCATCGGCGTCACGCTCGGCGGCACCGTCGCGTTCTATACCTACACGAACTTCATCCTGAAATTCATGAACGATACGTCCGGCATCGCGAAGACCGACACCTCTGTCATCAACTTCTGGGCGCTTTTCATTTTTATGCTGCTCCAGCCGGTCTACGGCATGATCTCTGACAAGGTGGGACGCAAGCCGTTGCTGGTGTGGTTCGGTATCACCGGTGTCCTCTTCACCTGGCCGCTGCTCTCCACCCTGGCCGGGACGAAGGATCCCTTTATCGCCTTCCTGCTCATGATGGGCGGCCTGCTGATCGTAGGCGGCTACACCTCGATTAACGCCCTGGTTAAGGCCGAATTGTTCCCCGCCTCCATCCGCGCTCTCGGCGTCGGGCTGGGGTACGCGATCGCCAACTCGCTCTTCGGCGGCACGGTTCCGCTGGTAGGTGCAGCGCTGCAGAAGGTCGGCCACGTGGACCTGTTCTTCACCTATGTGACCGTGGCGATCGGCCTCTCGCTGCTGGTCTACATCTTCGCGCTGCGGAACAAAAAGGTCACACACCTTGACCGCGAACAAGGCGACGCTTGGTCCCGGGAAGGCAAGACCGACGACGGCGACAAGGATGAGGACTTGGTGAATGTCTGACGTTTGCCATGGCTACGGCGGTTAGCATGGACGACGACGGCGGCTGGATGAGGCGCTCACGTCATGCCTGGGTGAGTGCATCCGCCGTCGTTCGTGGCGCTGTGAGCCGGTAGCCGACATTGCGCACTGTGCCGATCAGGTTCTCATGGTCGGAGCCGAGTTTCGCCCGCAGCCGACGGACGTGGACGTCGACAGTCCGCGTCCCGCCGTAGTAGTCATATCCCCACACCTCGTTGAGCAGCTGCGAGCGGGTGAAAACGCGGCCCGGGTGTTGAGCCAGGTACTTGAGCAGCTCAAACTCCTTGTAGGTGAGGTTCAGTACTTCTCCATTGACCCGCGCGGTGTAACTGCTTTCATCGATGACCACGCCGGCGGCACGTATTTCGACGGGGACGCTTTCATCGGCCGGTGCAGTCCCTGCCATAGCCAGCCGAAGTCTGGCCTCGACTTCGGCGGGGCCGGCGGAATCGAGCACGATATCGTCCGCGGCCCAGGTCGCGGAAATCGCGGCCATGCCGCCCTCGGTGAGAATCAGGATCAGCGGCGCCCCGAGACCGGTGGCCCGCAGCAGCGCCGTCAGGGACCGTGAGCCGGCCAGGTCCTTGCGCGCATCGAGCATGATGACGTCGCAGGGTTCGGCATCCAGCAGGGCTGTGGGAAGGGCAGGCAGGATATGCACTCGGTGGCTGAGCAATTCAAGGGCAGGCAGAACATCCACCGACGAGCCGGTGCTGTTGGTCAATAACAGAATCTGCGACATGCTTCCTCCACTGAGCATTGCGCGCGTCATCGGGCGTTTTTTGTTCCGGACAAGCCAATCGTGCGGCACAAGGTGGTTTTATTGTACGGGCAGCGCATGCCAGGGCGGTCAGCTGTGCAGAATGCGTCCCCACATCGCACGGAGGGCTCCGGTATAGGGCAGGATTGGGGTGTGAAGAGGAACGACGTGAGGGCCAATAGCGGGGATCGAAAGAGCGACAGCAGGAAAAACCAATGAAGTCCTGGAGCATGGGTATTTCCGGCGTATTTGCACTCATAATCATTATCGCCGCATCTTACGCAAGCCTCGGCGTTTCTCTCGGGGCCGGAATCGTGCTCTCCGCCGTACTGGGCACCGGCTGGCCGCACTATCTGGGGATCCCCGCGAAGAAGACGCTGGGATCCGTGATTGCCCTCACGGGGGTGTGTGCCGCCTTGACCGCCGCCTTTACTCCTGGGCCCGGATATCTCAGGTGGCTTCCGATCTTTCTGGCCGTCGGTGTTGGAGCTGTGTTCGTGGTCCAGCTGATCCGCGGGACGGGACAGAGCCACCGGTTGGAATCAACCCTTGGTGCCAGCGCCGGCGTGCTGCTGGCCGGTCTCGGATCCGGCTGGATCGCTTCGCATCGGTTCACCGGGGAAACAGCCATGACCCTGATCGCCGGGGTCAGCGCGCTCGTTGCGTTGCTGATCGGGATGATCCGCTGGCCCGATCGGGTGATCGCACCGCTGGCCATCGTATTGGCTGCGCTCGCCGGGGACTTGGCAGCTCTGCTGGTATCGGATCTCCACATTTTCCAGGCCGCCATCATTGGTGCGGTCATCGCCGCGGTGCTGATGAGCTTCCGTCGGCTGCGCATTGCGGCTGGACGGCCGCGAAACGTTCAGGGAGCCATAGCGATGGGGGTTGCGCCGCTGGGAGCCCTCGGAGCCCTGGTGTATTTCATTGACAAGTTGCTGATCACTTAGCGCGCAAAACTTCACGATAGGATGGCGTCATGTCGATACTGGGATTGGAAATCTTCTATATTTGTCTGCTGGTTGTTGCCGGCCTGTCCATGGCGTGGTTCGCTGTTCTGGTCATCTGGCGGCTTTTTAAGGGCCAGCAGTAAGGACTGGGCGCGATGCCAATCGAGATTCCTACCGACCTTACCCCGGAGCTGGTGCCGCTTTCCTGGCTCTTGGGGCAGTGGCGGGGCAGCGGCCGTCTCGGTGCCGGGGAGGCAGAGTCGGCGCATTTTTCCCAGCTGGTGACGTTTGAAACCAACGGCCTGCCGTATCTGCAGTACACAGCCCGCAGCTGGCTCACCGACGAAGACGGCATGGAGCTGCGGCCGCTGTCGATTGAGACAGGTTTTTGGTCCTTAGACCGGGCGCTTAACGATGCCGACGGCGGCCCCGGCCTGGTCCCGGCGGACATTGTCCCCGCACTGAGGACGGCGGATGACGTCGAGAAGCTGCGCAATGCCGACGGCGGCTTTGACATCGTGGTGAACATGATTCATCCCGGTGGCATCGCCGAGCTCTACTATGGCCAAATTAAAGGACCGCAGATCCATCTGGCGACTGACGCCGTGCTGCGCGGTGCCGGTTCCAAGGACTACACGGCGGCCAGCAGAATCTTCGGGCTGGTCAACGGGGAACTGTTCTGGCGCTGGGACGTGGCGGCACAGGGGAAAACCATGGCGGCGCATGCCTCTGCCATTCTGAAGCGGATGGCTTAGCCCGCGCCGCAGCAACCTCACTGCAGCGCCGGCAGGAATACCGGCCCGCGGAACGGCGTTAGCCCAGCATGACGTATAACAGCACACTCTTGCGACGCCCCGGCGCAGTTGCGGCCGGCGGCCTGGACGCCGGGGTTGCCGCCCACTACGGTGATCCCTTCCGGGAACAACGCCTGCTGGCTGGTATCCCGGGCGCCGTTCAGGGACAGAACCTCGCCGCGGTCGTCGATCTTTCGCACCGCGGGGTCGTCACGGTCTCCGGCGTGGACCGCTTGAGCTGGCTGACCACGTTGTCCTCGCAGCAGCTGACGGGTCTGCTTCCCGGGACGAGTACCGAGCTTTTGCTGCTAAGTATCCACGGGAGAATCGAGTATGACGCGCGGGTACTCGACGACGGCGGGACCACCTGGCTCATCGTGGAAGCGGCCGAAGCCGCGCCGCTGGCGGCCTGGCTGACCGGCATGAAATTCATGCTGCGGGTGGACGTGGCGGACGTATCTGCGCAGTGGGCGGTGCTCGGGTCCGTTCATTCGGTGCCGGAATTAAGCGACCGGCTCTGCTGGCAGGATCCCTGGCCGCACGTCTCCCCAGGGGGCTTCGCCTATACTGCCGTGCCGGAGGAGTCGCATCCAGGCCTTGATCGCAGCTGGTTTGAGTATCTGATTCCGCTGGCAGAACTCGAAACTGCTGTGGGGCAGCGGCCGCTGGCAGGGATCTGGGCCGCGGAGGCGCTGCGCATCGCCGCCTGGCGGCCGCGGCTCGGCGCCGAGACGGATGAGAAGACGATTCCGCACGAGCTGGATTTGCTGCGAACGGCCGTGCATTTGTCGAAGGGCTGCTACAAGGGCCAGGAGACGGTGGCCCGGGTCCATAACCTTGGGCATCCTCCCCGTCGACTGGTGTTCCTGCAACTCGATGGCTCCCAGCACACGCTGCCCGCTGCCGGCAGCCCGGTGCAGGCGGATGATCGGCAGGTGGGCACGGTGACATCCGTGGCCCAGCACTTCGAGATGGGGCCGATTGCATTGGCTGTGATTAAGCGCAACGTGGATCCTGCTGCGCAGCTGACGGTGTGCGATGCGGATGAAAAGTATGTGGCGCTGCAGGAGATCATTGTGGCCCCGGATGCCGGGCAGGTGGTCGGCCGGCAAAGCGGATTCCTGAGGGCGCCCCGCTAAGCAACGGCCGCTCGGCTGCATTCAGGCCGCCAGCCTTGGCTAGTAGATCCCTTTTCAAGGAGCATCATGGAAAACGTTAAACGGCCGTGGCCGGCCCTGTGGTCGCTGGTGATTGGTTTCTTCATGATTCTGATCGACACCACCATCGTTTCGGTGGCTAATCCAGCCATCATGGATGGCCTGCACGCAGACATCAATAAGGTCATTTGGGTGACGAGCGCGTACCTGTTGGCATACGCGGTGCCGTTGCTGATTACCGGCCGGCTGGGAGACAGGTTCGGTCCCAAGAATCTGTACCTGTCCGGCCTGGTGATCTTCACCCTTGCCTCGCTCTGGTGCGGGCTGTCCGGGGATATCACCATGCTGATCACAGCCCGGGCCGTTCAGGGGCTCGGCGCAGCGCTGATGACCCCGCAGACCATGGCCGTCATCACGCGGATATTCCCGCCAGATCGACGTGGACAGGCGATGGGGCTGTGGGGCGCCACGGCCGGCGTGGCAACATTGGTGGGTCCGATCCTCGGCGGGGTGCTGGTGGACGGGTTCGGTTGGGAATGGATCTTCATCATCAACGTCCCCATTGGCATCATTGGGTTCATCCTGGCCTGGCGGCTGGTTCCGACGCTCGCCACTCACCGGCACAAGTTTGACATTGTCGGCATCCTGCTCAGCGCGGTCGGAATGTTTCTGCTGGTCTTCGGAATCCAGGAAGGCAGCACGTATAACTGGGGGACCATCACCGGCATCATTAGCGTCTGGGGCCTGATTATCACGGGCATCGCCGTGCTGGTGATCTTCGTGATCTGGCAGGCGGTCAACAGGGGGGAACCCCTGATTCCGCTTTCTCTGTTCCGCGAGCGCAATTTCTCGCTCGCCAATATCGCCATCACTACAGTGGGCTTCAGCATTACCGCCATGAGCCTGCCGCTAATTTTCTACTACCAGCTGGTCCGCGGGATGACGCCGACGCAATCAGCCCTGATGCTGGTCCCGATGGCACTAATTTCCGGCGGCCTGGCCCCGGTGGTCGGCAAGCTCGTGGACAGGGTGAACCCCAAGTTCATCGCGTCTACCGGGTTGGCGCTGATGGCCGTTGCGCTGTTCTGGAACGCCGCACTGATGGCTCCGACGACGTCCATCTGGCTGTTCCTGCTGCCGAGCGCCGTGCTGGGGCTGGCCAATGCGGGTATCTGGGCGCCACTGTCCACCACGGCGACACGGAATCTTGGGCCGCACGAGGCGGGCGCGGGGGCCGGGATTTACAACACAACCCGGCAGGTTGGTGCCGTGTTGGGCAGCGCCGCCATCGCGGCCCTGATGCAGTCGCGGCTGGCGGCAGAGTTGCCAAAGATGGGCGCCGGGGGTGCGCAGAGCAAAAGCATGGAGTTCGCCGGGTCCCTGCCGCCGGCATTGCATGCGGGATTCTCCAGTGCGATGGGCCAATCCATCATGCTTCCGGCGGCCGTCATCATTATCGGTGCGGTGGTGGCCATTTTCCTGGCTAAACCGGCCCCGGTCCGGAACTGGAACGGCGGAATGGGACAACCCTCGGCAAAGGTCGACGGCGGGCCGCCGCACCGCGGGAGGCATGCGGCCGTTCCCGTTGACGCAAGATGAGGGGCTGACTGTCCGGTGCCGGGCTAGCCTAAACGTACCGTGGTCTGCGTCCCGGCCCAATCGAACCCGAGCGAGCGGGCCAGTGCATTGGCGGCAAAGTTGCTGACATCGGCCCGCCAATGCAGGATCAGTCCGGAGGCGAGTGCCTCGTGGGCCGCAACCGAGGCGGCCAGCTGGCCCCACCCCTGCCTGCGCTGGTCCGGGCTCACCAGGACCCCGAGACGGGCCAGCAGACCCTGCCATTGCGCATAGGCGCCGCAGGCCACCGCAGCCTCTCCCTGCATGAGCGTGAATTTATGCTCCAGGGCGCCTAGCCTTACCTCATTTACGTCATCCGGAGGACAGTGCGATTCGAGGCGGGCGGCCGCCGGATTATCCATGGATACCGTGAGTTCAGCGGCGGGCTGGTTCAGCGGGAGGTCATCGGCAAAATACAGCGATGCTGTCCCCAGACCATGCCCGCCCTGGGCGCGGGTCAACCCCAGCAGGGTGCCGTGGTCCGTGAGTTCGGCATCAGTGAAACCCGAGGCAGCCTCAATGGCCCAGCCGGGGCCGACGAGCACTGAGCGGCCCCAGAGTCGGATGAAGCTCAGGGTGAGCGCGGCGTCCTCGGTTTTGACCAGCCTGTCGGTGCTGCTTCCGGTGCCGGCCGCGGCGCTGCCCATGGCGCCGTCGGGCAATCCAAGCCGGCGTTCCCACGCCAGCTGCACAATGGGAATGCTGCTTTCCTCAAAGCTCATGCCCCAACGCTACCGCCACCGGCCATCCGATTGTCATCGGAAGGGGAGTCAGCCGAAGAGGATTGCGGCCTCGTCGTATCGATGCTGCGGGACGGTCTTCAAGTTCCCCAGCGCCTTATCGAACGGGACGTGGTCGATCTCCGTGCCGGTGAGGGACACCATGGTGCCCCACCTGCCGTCCACCACCGAATCAATGGCCGCCATGCCCAACCGGGTGGCCAGGACGCGGTCAAAGGCCGAGGGCACTCCGCCGCGCTGAATGTGCCCGAGGATGGTGGCCCTGGTTTCAATCCCGGTCCTTTCCTCGATCGCCGGGGCCAGCTGATCGGCGATTCCGCCCAGCCGGGGCCGGCCGAAGGTGTCCAGACCTCGTTCCGAATGCGGTGACTCCATGTCGGCGGTGACGAAGCCTTCCGCTACGACAACCAATGGTGCCCTGCCGCGTTCGTGGGCTTCATTGACCCAGTCGGTGATCTGTTCAATGCTGATGGGCTGTTCGGGGATGAGGATGGCGTGGGCGCCGGACGCCATTCCCGCGTGCAGCGCAATCCAGCCGACGTGGCGGCCCATTACCTCGGCAATCATGCAGCGATGATGGGATTCTCCGGTAGTGCGGAGCCTGTCGATAGCCTCCGTCGCGATTTGGACAGCGGTGTCAAAGCCAAAGGTGTAGTCCGTGGCGTCCAGGTCGTTGTCAACCGTTTTGGGCACGCCGACAATCTTAAGGCCCGCGTCGGTGAGTCGCTTGGCGGCGGCCAGAGTGCCCTCGCCACCGATCGCGATGATCGCGTCGATGCCCAACCTGTCCAGATGCGCCTTGATGACGTCCGGGCCGCCGTTGCCCTCAAACGGATTAGTCCGCGAGGTGCCTAAAATGGTGCCGCCCTGTTTGGAAATACCGCGCACGCTTTGCCGCGGCAGATCCATGATGTCGCCCTCCACAACGCCGCGCCAGCCGTCCCGGAAACCGACGAACTCCTGCCCGTGGATCTTGATGCCCTTCAGAACCGCGCCACGGATGACGGCGTTCAGGCCGGGGCAGTCGCCGCCGCTGGTGAGAATTCCGATTTTCATATGTGGCTGGAGTCCTTTGGAGAGCAGTGGTCAGGGTACCGAGCACTCCGTTGAGCTCTGCCATAGATTCTAGACAGAAAATCAGGTCAGGCTCCCGGGGCTGCGGGCAGCTTGTGCCCCGAGAACCACTGTAGGCGCTGAAGTGCACTCCGCTGCTATGACTGGTGCTGTAGGTACCTCTGGTGCCCGTGTGCCCCGCGGTGTAGCAGGCAAATCGGCGGAACTCAAAGCCGCCGGTGTACCCGCTACGCGCTCCGGCGGTGCACAGTGGCCGGAGACATCGGCAAAATCGGCCGGGGAACCTACGTTCTGGCAGATGCGTCGTGGCCGGTGGCAACGGCAGCGTTACAGTCGGCCGCGCCGGATGCTTCGGCGGCCCGCAATGGCGCCAACCGTCGCGGAGGGTAAATTACCATCCCACCGGCTACGACGCGCGGCCCAGAAGATCCTGCAGCCGTCGGACGCCTTCGGCCAGATCATCATCGCCCAGCGCGTAGGAGAAGCGGAGGAACCCACTGGGGCCGAACGCCTCGCCGGGCACAACCGCCACCTCCACCTTGTCCAGAATGAGGGCGGCCAGCTCGGCCGAAGTGGCACACCGCACGCCGCCCAGATCGCGACCGAGCAACCCGCGGACGTCCGCATAGACGTAGAAGGCGCCGTGCGGCGTTGGGCAGACAACGCCGTCGATCGCGTTCAGGCCCGCAACGATGGCCTTGCGGCGGCGATCAAAGGCCACCTTCATCTCCTCCACCGCAGTCAACGGACCGGAGACGGCGGCCAGGGCCGCCAACTGGGTGATATTGGCGACGTTGGAGGTCGCGTGCGACTGCAGATTCGTGGCTGCCTGCACGACATCTTTGGGGCCGATCAGCCAACCAACCCGCCAGCCGGTCATGGCGTACGTCTTTGCGACACCGTTGACTATGACCACCCGATCGCCCAGCTCCGGCGCCGCGGTGGCAATGGAGGTGAAGGGGACATCGTCGTAGGTCAGGTGCTCGTAGATTTCGTCGGTGACCACCCACAGGCCCTTTGCCGCCGCCCACTGGCCGATTTCCCGCGTCTGCTCGGGCGAGTAAACGGCGCCTGTAGGGTTCGACGGCGAAACGAACAACAGAATCTTTGTCCGCGGCGTCAGCGCGGCCTCCAGCTGATCAACGGTGACCAGATACCCCTGCTCCGGCCCGGCGAAAACCTCCAGGGGAACACCGCCGGCAAGCCGGATGGCCTCCGGATATGTTGTCCAGAAAGGCGTGGGCAGCAATACTTCGTCGCCCGGATCCAGCAGGGTGGCAAAGGTTTCGTACACGGCCTGCTTTCCGCCGTTGGTCACCACCACCTGGGAAGGATCCACCGCATAACCGGAATCCCGCAGTGTTTTGGCAGCGATGGCCGACCTGAGTTCGGGCAATCCGGCGGCGGGGGAGTACCGGTGATTCTTCGGTTGCCGGGCGGCGTCAATGGCTGCCTCAACGATGTAAGCGGGTGTAGCGAAATCGGGCTCGCCGGCACCAAAACCAATGACCGGGCGTCCCGCAGCCTTCAGCGCCTTTGCCTTGGCATCCACCGCCAACGTAGCCGATTCGGCAATGGCAGCGATTCGCGCGGACACCCGCGGGAAAGTGGCGGAAGGAACAGTGCTCGGTGCGGCTGACATGAGGACTCTTTCTCTAGGGGGTTCGACCATGGCGGGCTGGGTCCGAGTCTAGTTTAGGTGCGCGGTCTTAGGTGTGTGGCCGGGCTGGGCGCTCTTCCCGTCGCGGTCCAGTCGCGGTCCAGTCGCGGTCCGGCCGCGGCCCGGGCACGGTCCGGGCAGCAAAGGGACGCCCGCTGCACGGCCGGTTCGACGTGGCGCCCATGATTGCGTAGACTTGGTTCCCGGTGTTGAAATCGCCATGCTGAACCGTGCCTTCCAGCCGGATCCCTCGAGGGGTGCCGACCAAGAGCCGTGAAGCGGCGGCGGATCACCGGAAAATGCGTGAGTGTTTGACGGTTTTCCACAAAGGGTAGTGGCGCAATTGGTAGCGCAGCGGTCTCCAAAACCGCAGGTTGCAGGTTCGAGTCCTGTCTGCCCTGCATATCGGTAATTGAATACTGAAGCACCAGCATTATGGAAGTATCAGCAGAAGAGAACCGTTCAGCGTGAACTGGGGAACCAACCGATAAGGACGAGTGAGGCATTGGTGACCGAAACAGCTGCCGGCAGCTCCCATGGCCGCCCCGCCAAGAAGGGCACGAAGCCCGGTAAACCCGGTATCTTCGCCCGCCTCGCGCTTTTCTTCCGCCAGGTCATAGGGGAGCTCCGGAAAGTGGTGGCCCCCACCCGCCAAGAGCTGGTGAACTACACACTGGTCGTTTTGGTGTTTGTGGTCATCATGATGGCAATTGTCACAGGCCTTGACCTTGGCTTCGGCAAGGCCGTGTTATGGATTTTCGGTGGAAGCGGAACCGTAGAGCATTAGAAGCACTGTCCCGCGGCGGACCGTTTTGGGTTTGCGGGGGTCGGAGTGCCGGCCGGTTTGAGCCACTCAAGTTTGGAAAAGGAAAGCAGGAAATACGTGTCTGAGCAGGAACTCGAAGCAACGCAGAGTGTGCTGGACGAGAATGTGGCTGCGGATATCGCGGACGGCAATTCGGATTCCGCTGTGCCCGTAACGGGAGAGGAGTCTTCTATCCCGTCGGCCAGCGGGACGGACAACGAGACTGTTAACGGTGACGTAGCTGACGACGTCGACGTCAGTGACGCCGTTGACGACGGTGACGTAACGGACGACAACAGCGCCGACAGTGCCGGTGCCGACGGCGCGGATGCCTTGGCATCGGCCGCCGCCGAGGCTGCGGTTGACCCCGCCGATGAGTTCAAGGCCAAACTGCGCCGACAGGAGGGCGACTGGTTCGTCATCCACTCCTACGCCGGTTACGAAAACCGCGTCAAAGCGAACCTCGAGACCCGCATCACGTCGTTGAATATGGAAGATTACATCTTCGAAATTCAGGTCCCGATGGAAGAGGTCGTGGAGATCAAGAACGCTCAGCGCAAGGTCGTGAACCGCGTGCGGATCCCCGGGTATGTTCTGGTCCGGATGGAACTGACAGATGCGTCGTGGGGCGCCGTACGCCACACGCCCGGAGTCACCGGTTTCGTCGGGAACGCACATAATCCGGTGCCGTTGCGACTTGATGAGGTTTTCTCGATGCTCGCACCGATCTTTGAGGAAGAGCAGGCCGAGGCCGGCCAGCCCGTCAGGCATAATCCCGCCGATGCGATTGTTGACTTTGAGGTCGGCGAGTCCGTCATCGTCAAGGACGGCCCGTTCGAGACCCTGCCGGCCACAATCTCCGAGATCAAGCCAGAGTCTCAGACCCTGGTTGTCTTGGTTTCCATTTTTGAACGCGAAACCCCGGTGACGCTTTCGTTCAACCAGGTCTCGAAGATCTAGCCGGCGGTACCGCAGCAGCGGCACAAAAAATTAGTCTTCGCTCCGAGTCGGCCTGCTTAGCCGGAACGGAGCGGTGACCATCACGCCATGATGGTCAAAGAACCTGGGGCGCGCTCCGTCTCTCCAGGAAAGTCATTGAAAGAAGGACCCGAAATTGGCCCCCAAGAAAAAGGTCACCGGCCTCATCAAGCTGCAGATCCAGGCAGGAGCCGCTAATCCGGCGCCTCCCATCGGACCCGCCCTTGGTCAGCATGGTGTCAACATCATGGAATTCTGCAAGGCGTACAACGCTGCCACGGAATCCCAGCGCGGAAACGTTATCCCGGTTGAAATCACCGTCTACGAAGACCGTTCATTTACCTTCATCACCAAGACGCCGCCGGCTGCAGAGCTGATCAAAAAGGCTGCCGGTGTTGCCAAGGGTTCAGGCACCCCGCATACCGTCAAGGTTGCCAACCTGACCAAGGCCCAGGTGACCGAAATTGCGACCCAGAAGATGGTGGATCTGAACGCCACGGACATCGAAGGCGCCATGAAGATCATCGCCGGCACCGCCCGCTCCATGGGTATCACCGTCGAAGCCTGAGAATGAACATCGAGGCATAGTCCTCACTCACGCAGTCCCGGTGATCGACCAACGGCGTCCACGTCCGCAGGGAGATCGCTAAACACCAAGACAAAAACAGATAACGACGGCGGATAGCGCACCCAGGTGCGATCCGACGCCGGTGGCAGGGCCCAGCGCGGTCCGCAGACCACAACTGCACAAGGAGAAACAGCAGCATGGCAAAGCGCAGCAAAGCATATGAGGCAGCGGCCGCCAAGATCGACGCGGAGAATCTCTACGCGCCGCTTGAGGCCATCAAGCTCGCCAAGGAAACAAACCCGTCCAAGTTCGATGCGACCGTAGAGGTGGCCTTTCGGTTGGGCGTAGATCCCCGCAAGGCGGACCAGATGGTGCGCGGCACCGTAATTCTGCCGCACGGAACCGGCAAGACCGCCCGCGTTCTGGTTTTCGCCACGGGCGACCGTGCCGAGGCCGCCATCGCAGCCGGCGCCGATTTCGTTGGTTCCGACGACCTGATCGAGAAGATTCAGGGTGGCTGGACGGATTTCGATTCCGCCGTGGCAACCCCGGATCTGATGGGTAAAGTCGGTCGCCTGGGTAAGATCTTGGGCCCGCGCAACCTGATGCCGAACCCGAAGACCGGTACGGTCACCAACGATGTTGCGAAGGCCGTTCAGGACATTAAGGGCGGAAAGATCGACTTCCGTGTCGACAAGCATTCGAACCTTCATTTCATCGTCGGCAAGGTTTCCTTCGACGCCATCGCATTGGCGCAGAACTACGCGGCAGCGTTGGAAGAGGTGCTTCGTCTGAAGCCGTCCGCTTCCAAGGGCCGCTACCTGCAGAAGGCCACCGTCAGCACTACGTTCGGCCCCGGCATAGCCGTGGATCCCAACGTCACCAAGGTTCTGACCGAGGCGTAAGTACGGCATTATGTAAAGGGTCGGTGCAGCAGCAATTGCTGCGCCGGCCCTTTTTGCGCACCCCGCCGCGGTACCCCTGACGGAGGCACCGCTGTGGGGAAACGTGGCGGGGGAAAAATCCGCACGCTGATTGACGGCACCGCAAGGGGCCTATGATGTGATCAACTCTGGAGAAAGTGGCTTAACAATGACGTTGAGCAGCAACACCGATGCGCAGCCTAGGTCTGAGAGTCCTGGGGAGAATCTGGACCCATCATGCGCCGTTGGGCTAGTGCCGGGGCGTCCGTGCTCGGAAGGGCTCTCATGACGACGGTCCGGATCGAGCAGCTTCGGCCTCCCGAATCGCTAGACGGCCCCGAGGCGGCAGATTTGCTGGCCTCCGTGGAGGTGGCACGGCAAGTTCGCATCCACACCTGGGGAAATGATGACCTTGCCTACACGGCGGACGAAATGCTGCAGGCATTTTCGGACCCGTACGAGTGGTATGTGGTCCTGTTGGCCCGGGTCGGCGGGGAGATTGTGGGACGTGCGGGAATCGCACTACCGCTGACCGATAACACCGACCTGGCGCATGTCACCTTGGATGTACTGCCATCGGCGCGGAACAACGGAGTGGGGCGGGAGCTCCTGGCTGCTGCCGAGCAATTTGCCCGGGGTGAAAACCGCAGCGACGTCATGATCGAGACTAATCATCCAGCAGCGACGCTTGGCAGGGACGGCGGTGAAAACCTGCGTGCAGCCAACGGCATGGGGTATCTCCCGCTGAGCAGTCGTGAGGTTTCCTTCGCGCGAAATGCCGGTTATGCGCTGGCGCAGGTGGAGCAGTTCAGTGCCTGCCGCGTACCTCTGGATCCGGTGCTGGCTGCCGGCCTCGAAGCCGGGGTGGGCGGACTGAACGGCGACGACTACGCGCTGCACCAATGGGTTGACCAATGCCCGCAGCGATGGGCGCAGGGCATAGTAGCGCTGGAATCCGCCTTGACCGCGGACACGGCAGGCGTCGCTGCTCACGCCGCCGGAACAGCCGTCGACCTTAACGAGGAACAGTGGACAGTGGAGCGGCTGCGGGAAACGGAGGCACTGGCCCAAGCGCGCGGCCGACATATGCTGGTGACCGCGGTGGAGGAACGTGCGACCGGCACGCTGGTCGGCTTCAGCTCCATTTCGGTGCTCGGGCATCGGGATGACGTTGTATTCCAGGACGAAACGATGGTGCTGCGCGAACACCGGGGGAAGGATCTGGGCTTGCTGATCAAGCTCAAGAACCTGGAGCTATTGGTCGGCCGCTTCCCCCTTGCCCGGTCCGTCTATACCTGGAATGTCGTGGAAAGGAGCTACATGATCGAGGTTAATCGCAAGCTCGGCTTTGCACCCGCTGGGGTTACCGGGCAGTGGCAAAAGACCATCGGCGGCAGTGTCCAGGAATGAGGCCGTGAGCTGCAGGATTTGGCCCGACGAGCTTCGATCCAGTATGCTGAAGAAACCAAAGACCGTCGGTCGACGGAAATTTGCCCCCCTCTAACAATGACATTCTGTCAGCGCGTGCGGGAATGCGGGTAAAGGTCCGTCCGAAAGTCCCTTTCCAAGGGCGGCCGGCGCAGGTGAACGAAGTGAGCCTCCCCAACCATCCGGGCTCCGGATGGTGTTGTGAGGCAAAGCCCCGTGCATCTGCGCGGGGCGTTTTTAGTTTGTGCCGGTTATCCGGCACTGGGACCCGAACATACCGGCTTTAATTTCCCGGAAGGAGGGTTATGGCAACGCCGAATAAGGTGGCAGCCGTGGAGGAAATCACTAACGATTTCAACGCCTCCAGCGCTGCAGTCCTAACCGAATACCGTGGGCTCACCGTTGCACAGCTCAAGGAGCTGCGTGTTTCTCTCGGCCGCGAGAACAAGTTCTCGGTCGTCAAGAACACCCTGACCGCCATTGCGGCAAAGGAAGCCGGTGTTGGCGCTTTCGAGGGCCACCTGGCCGGCCCCACCGCCATCGCGTTCATTAAGGGTGACGCTGTTGCGGCAGCAAAGAGCCTGACGGATTTTGCAAAAGCCAACAAGGCACTGGTCATCAAGACCGGTTACTTCGAAGGCAAGGCCCTCGATGCGGCTGAAGTAGCTGCACTTGCTGCTCTGGAGTCACGTGAGGTCCAGTTGGCCCGTGTCGCTGCAGTTCTGCTCGCCCCGATGGCTGCCGCCGCCCGCACCCTTGATGCCCTGCGCCTCAAGCTTGCTGAAGGCACCGAAGCCCCTGCCGCTGATGAAGCACCCGCCGCTGAGGCGGAAGCTGCTGACGAAGCACCCGCAGCACCTGCCGCTGACGCGGAAGCTGCTGTTGAAGCGCCTGCAGAAGCGCAGACCACCGAGGCTTAGTCCTCACGGGATTCCATCCCGGTTCCATCCTGAATTCCACGAGGACTTTGGGTTATAGATTCCGGCCGTCCAGGCCAAGAACACGAAGGAGCGCCACACATGGCTAAGCTCACCAACGACGAGCTCATCGCAGCTTTCAAGGAACTGACCATCATCGAGCTCTCCGAGTTCGTCAAGGTCTTCGAGGAGACCTTCGAGGTCACCGCCGCGGCCGTTGCCGTCGCCGGCCCCGCGGGCGGTGCCGCTGAGGAAGAGGTCGAGAAGGATTCCTTCGACGTCATCCTCGAAGCTGCCGGCGACAAGAAGATTGCCGTCATCAAGGAGGTGCGCGCCCTGACCTCCCTCGGACTGAAGGAAGCCAAGGACGTCGTCGACTCCGCACCGAAGGCCGTTCTTGAAGGTGCGACCAAGGAAGCTGCCGAGAAGGCAAAGGAATCCCTGGAAGCAGCCGGCGCAACAGTTACCCTCAAGTAACAGTTACCCCTGCGTAAAAGAAGCCCCGCACCGGTTGGTGCGGGGCTTCTTTGCATCCGGTATGCGTTGCAGCGGACTGACCTGCGCAGCGCGGGGCGCGGGCCCTGCGCAGGTCAGCCCGTGCGCTGGGCTCGTCCCGGACGCTGTGCAGCTTTTTACTGCAGACCGGGGCCCGCTCAGTCCCGGTACAGCAGCAGGGCTTCCCCTTGGCCGCCGCCGCCGCAGAGCGAGACCGCGGCCTTACCGGAACCCCGGCGCCGCAGTTCCTGGGCGGCGTGCAGAGCGAGCCGGGCGCCGGACGCTCCGATCGGATGGCCCATGGAGATCGCTCCGCCGTGGATATTGCACTTCTCCAACGGGTAGTGAAGGTCTCTCAAGGACTGCACGGCTACTGCGCCGAAGGCCTCATTGATTTCAATGAAATCCAACTCCGCCACGCTCCAGCCGGCCAGTTTGAGGGCCTTGTTAATCGCATTAGAGGGCTGGGACTGCAGTGAAGTATCCGGTCCTGCGACCTGTCCGGGTTTGCCGACGACGGCGAGCCAGGACAGTCCGTTGTCCTGTGCATAGCCGCGGGTGCTGAGCACGACCGCGGCAGCACCGTCCGAGAGTGGGGAGGAATTCCCTGCCGTGATCGTGCCGTCCTTGGCGAAGGCCGGTCGCAGGTCGGCCAGTGTCTGGACGGTTGTCTGCGGCCGCAGGCCTTCGTCCTTGGCGACGGTTAGATCCGGGCCCTTGCGCTGCCGAACCGCCACGGGGACGATTTCGTCGTCGAAAATTCCCGATTCGGCTGCGGCGGCCGCGCGCTGATGCGAGGCGGCGGCAACCTCGTCCTGGGCGCTGCGGTCAATGCCGAGGGAGGTGTTGTGCCGCTCGGTGGAGCTGCCCATCGACTCGTGATCAAAGGCGTCGGTCAGCCCGTCATTGGCGACGGAATCGACGGCGGTAATGTCACCGTACGTCCAGCCCTGCCGGGAGCCGGGCAGCAGGTGCGGGCCGTTGCTCATGGATTCCTGGCCGCCGGCAACCACCACGGTTGCCTCACCCGAACGGATCAGGCGTGCTGCATCAGTGATGGCGGCCAGCCCGGAGAGGCACACTTTATTGATCGTGACGGTGGGGACGTCCCAGCCGATTCCGGCTGCAATGGCACTCTGACGGGCTGGATTCTGGCCGGCTCCAGCTTGGATTACTTGACCCATGATGACGGCATCCACTTGCTCCGCCGCCACTGCGGCGCGTTCCAAGGCGCCGATGATTGCCTTCGCACCCAGCTCCACTGCACTGAAAGAGCCGAGTTGACCGTTCAGCCGGCCAAAGGGCGTCCGTGCGCCGCCCAGAATCACGATGTCAGAGGCATTTGATGCAGAAGAATTTACGGTCATGGAAGGGCACTTCGCTTTCATCGTCAAAAATCAGCAGCCTCATCGTCTTTGAGGCGCCGCTCACATAGAATCTAACAGTTTGCGGCCGGTGGCTATTTCCCTAGGATCCCGCGCCGCACTAAATTCGGACACCGGTCTGCCGTGGTGCCTCATGTCAAGATGCTCGCCAAATGAATTCCGCGTGCCTCACCTAAAGTGCTCGCGAAATCGTTAGGCCACCCGTGTTGATTGGGAGTGAGTCTTGGCTGCAGCCAGTCGGATGAGCTGGTCTTGGATATCCACGATCCGTCGGGTCAAGGCAGCCAAATCAACGGTTCGGTAGAGCTCTTCCAAGGCTGCACGCTCCGGCGGCAGCATGATGCCGGTGTCCTTGACTCGGTCCGCAGGGGTGCGGGGCGCATCGTAGTCACGGACGTGTTTGCCGGTGCGGGTTAGCCGGTAGCCGATGGCTTTCTTCGTGGGCAGGAACAGGTTCTTGCGCAGGTTCACTAGCGGCCAGAGCTCGTTGAGCAGGGCCAGTTCGGCGTCGGTGTCGTAGCGGTAGTTGAACGCTGAGCGGCGCACGATATCTCCGTTCTTTTGCTCCACGAATGGGTTGTCGTTGGAGTGGTGGGGCCGGGAGCGGGTCATGCGGATGTTCTGGCTATCAGCCCAGTCAGCGACGGGGTCATTGAGAAATTCTGAACCGTTGTCACTATGCAAATGATCGATCGGGTACGGGAACTGCTGCTGGATTTCGGCCAAGGCTTGGGCAACCCATTTGGAGGCTTTGTTCTTGATGGCCAGATTCACCGTCCAGCCAGTGAACGGATCGGTCACCGTGAGCGTAAAGGCGTATTGGCCCTTGGCCGTGTTTCCACAATGAGCGACGGTATCGATGGCCACCAATCCTGGTTGTCGGTCGATCACTGGGATGCGAGTCATGATCGGAATCTGCTCGGTGTGACGGTTCTTTCGGGATCTGGTTGTGGACTTCCCGTCTGGGTAAAGCTTGAGCTTGTACGGTGCCAGCAGCCGATCGATGGTCGCTGCGCTCATGGCCAGCAACTGCTCCCGCACGCCCGGACTGTAGCGGATGCGCGCAGGTCCGAAAGACCCGGTGCCGACATGGGACCCCATGTTCGCCAGTGTGGCTGCCATGGCCGGAGCAAGGTACTTCCCGCAGGGTTGCCCGGCGATCACCCAGACCCGTTGCAGCACCAGCACGGTGTCATAGCTGTAGCTGCGCGGTCGGGGCTTGCGTTTCACCACGCAGGCCGGTCCACGTCGGATCAGCGCGTTGTGGAGCTGGCGGCGGGCATTGGCCCGAGACCAGCCAACCTCGGTGACTAAGCGGTCCAGAATCTCCCCGCGGCCCTTCTTCGAAGCCCGGAAATACTCCGCAGCTTCCTTCTTCGTGATTTCCCTGCGCGCAGACAACGTCAACCCATAACCCATCCCTCCAGCACAGCAACAGTGCCCGGCCGTGACCAGAGATTTCGCGAGCATTTCTCAAATGCGGCACGCGCCCCATTTCGCGAGCACATTAGATGAGTCTCGTCGTCTGCTCGCAAAACGGGGAGTCGGGGCGTATGATGGACAGTCCATTGGACAGGGGCCGCCCTTTGCCGTATCGTGGAACTTTGCGTCTCCCCTCTTAACCTTCAGCCTTCATATAGCGGTGGGCTTTGCCATGAAATCAGTTGTATTCGCCGAATGCAGCTGGTCAGTTTGGCGTCGAATCAGTTCGAAGAACGGTAAGGGTTGCGCAGAACACGCCTGAAGGTCTGTGGAAGGATCCCTCTTGGTCGCCTCGAGCACCTCTAATGTAAACAGCGCTACTGCAAACAGTGCTACAACCGCTATTGATACCACCAGCACCGACGGTGCCACGCGTCGTATCTCATTCGCCAAGATTCACGAGCCGCTGGACGTTCCGAATCTGCTTGCCCTGCAGACCGAGAGCTTTGACTGGCTCGTCGGCAATGAGCGCTGGCAGTCGCGGATGGACACCGCCGTGAAGTCCGGGGACCAGAGTGTCGCCACCACCTCGGGCTTGGCGGATATCTTCGAAGAGATCTCCCCGATCGAGGACTTCCAGGGCACCATGTCCCTGTCGTTCTCGGAGCCGGAGTTCTCCGATCCCAAGTACACCATGGCCGAGTGCAAGGACCGCGACGCAACGTTTGCGGCTCCGCTGTATGTCAAGGCCGAGTTCATGAACAATAACACCGGCGAGATCAAGCAGCAGACGGTGTTCATGGGGGACTTCCCGTTGATGACGGAGAAGGGTACCTTCGTCATCAACGGTACCGAGCGCGTCGTTGTCTCCCAGCTGGTCCGCTCCCCGGGTGCTTACTTCGAGCGCACCGCGGACAAGACCAGCGACAAGGACATCTTCACCGCCAAGATCATTCCGTCCCGCGGTGCCTGGTTTGAACTAGAGATCGACAAGCGCGACCAGGTCGGCGTCCGCCTTGACCGCAAGCGCAAGCAGTCGGTCACGGTCCTGCTGAAGGCACTGGGCTGGAGCGAGGGCCAGATCCTCGAGGAATTCGGCCAGTACGACTCCATTCGCGCCACGATGGAAAAAGACACTACCGTGACCCGTGAAGATGCCTTGCTGGACATCTACCGGAAGCTGCGACCGGGCGAGCCGCCCACAGTCGAGGCCGCTGACGCGCTGCTGCACAATCTGTACTTCAACCCGAAGCGCTACGATCTGGCCAAGGTTGGCCGCTACAAGATCAACCGCAAGCTGGGCATCGACAAGGCGCTGAACTCCGAGGATGCCTCCGTCCTGGATATCGACGACATCGTTGCGATGATCAAATTCCTCGTTGCACTGCACAACGGTGACAAGACATTGGCCGGCAAGCGTGACGGCAAGGAGCACGAGCTCCGTGTCGAGACAGACGACATCGACCACTTCGGTAACCGCCGCATCCGCGCAGTCGGCGAACTGATCGAGAACCAGGTCCGCACGGGACTTTCCCGGATGGAACGCGTTGTCCGTGAGCGCATGACGACCCAGGATGTCGAAGCGATTACGCCGCAGACCCTGATCAATATCCGCCCGGTCGTAGCAGCCATCAAGGAGTTCTTCGGAACGTCCCAGCTGTCGCAGTTCATGGACCAGAACAACCCGCTGGCCGGTCTGACGCACAAACGCCGTCTTTCCGCGCTGGGCCCGGGTGGTCTGTCCCGTGACCGCGCCGGCATGGAAGTCCGCGACGTCCACCCGTCGCACTACGGACGCATGTGCCCGATTGAAACCCCTGAAGGCCCGAACATTGGGCTGATCGGCTCGCTGGCCTCCTACGGCCGGATCAACCCGTTTGGCTTCATTGAGACGCCGTACCGCAAGGTCTTCAACGGCCATGTGAGCGACGACGTCGATTACCTTACCGCCGATGACGAGGTTGAGGTCGTTATTGCCCAGGCCAACGCGCCGCTGACGGCAACAAGCGATTTCGCCGAGGAAACCGTCCTGGTCCGCCAGCGCGGCGGCGGCGGCGAGCCGGTGCTGATTCCGGCCGCTGAGGTTGAGTACATGGACGTGTCCCCGCGCCAGATGGTGTCGGTGGCTACCGCGCTTATTCCGTTCCTGGAGCATGACGACGCCAACCGCGCCCTGATGGGTGCGAATATGCAGCGTCAGGCCGTGCCGCTGGTCCGTTCCGAGGCTCCCTTCGTGGGCACCGGCATGGAGCGTGCGACCGCGGTGGACGCCGGCGACGTCGTCATCGCCAAAAAGGCGGGCGTGGTTTCCGAGGTTTCGGCCGATCTCGTCGTCATGCTTAACGACGACGGCACCGAGACGAACTACCCGATCGCCAAGTACAACCGCTCCAACCAGGGCACCGCGTACAACCAGCGCGTCCTGGTCTCGGAGGGCCTGCGGCTGGAAGTCGGCGGCATCATTGCCGACGGTCCCGCCACGGATCAAGGTGAGCTGGCACTGGGTAAGAACCTGCTCGTCGCGTTTATGTCCTGGGAAGGGCATAACTACGAGGACGCGATCATTCTCAGCCAGCGCATCGTGGCCGAGGACGTTCTGTCTTCCATTCACATCGAAGAGCATGAAATCGATGCCCGCGACACCAAGCTTGGTGCCGAGGAAATCACCCGTGACATTCCGAACGTCTCCGAGGAGATCCTCGCCGGACTGGACGAACGCGGCATCATCCACATCGGTGCCGAGGTTGAGGCAGGCGACATCCTGGTCGGGAAGGTCACGCCCAAGGGTGAGACGGAGCTGACGCCGGAAGAGCGCCTGCTGCGCGCCATCTTCGGCGAGAAGAGCCGGGAAGTCCGCGACACGTCGCTGAAGGTTCCGCACGGCGAGTCCGGTACCGTCATTGGTGTCCGGATCTTCGACCGCGATTCCGACGACGAGCTGCCTCCGGGCGTTAATCAGCTGGTGCGCATTTACGTGGCCAACAAGCGTAAGATCACCGACGGTGACAAGCTGGCCGGCCGCCACGGTAACAAGGGCGTCATCTCCAAGATCCTGCCGATCGAGGACATGCCGTTCCTGGCCGATGGTACGCCGGTTGACATCGTGCTCAACCCGCTGGGTGTTCCGGGCCGGATGAACGTCGGCCAGGTGCTGGAAACACACCTCGGCTGGGTCGCGAAGACCGGTTGGAACATCGAGGGAGATCCGGAATGGGTCAAGAACCTGCCGAATCTGCCCCGGGTTTCCGGTCAGACGACGGTTGCCACCCCGGTGTTCGACGGCGCACGTGAAGAAGAGATCACCGGTCTGCTCGATTCGACCACGCTCACCCGTGACGGTGTGCGGCTGATCGATTCCTCCGGTAAGACCGTGCTCTTCGACGGCCGCTCGGGCGAGCAGTTCCCGGACCCGATTTCGGTGGGCTACATGTACATCCTCAAGCTTCACCACTTGGTGGACGACAAGATCCACGCCCGCTCCACCGGTCCGTACTCCATGATCACCCAGCAGCCCTTGGGCGGTAAGGCGCAGTTCGGCGGACAGCGCTTTGGTGAGATGGAAGTGTGGGCTCTGGAGGCCTATGGCGCGGCATACACGCTGCAGGAACTGCTGACGATTAAGTCCGATGATATTCACGGCCGCGTGAAGGTCTACGAGGCGATCGTTAAGGGTGAGAACATTCCGGAGCCGGGCATCCCCGAATCCTTCAAGGTTCTGATCAAGGAAATGCAGTCGCTGTGCCTGAACGTGGAAGTGCTTTCCACCGACGGCACCACGATTGAGATGCGTGACTCGGATGAAGAAGTCTTCCGGGCAGCGGAGGAACTGGGCATCGACCTTTCACGGGCCGAGCCGAACTCTGTCGAAGAGGTTTAGCGGATCGACGGCGGCACCCGTACCGTGCCGCCGTCGTCCTCCCTCTTTCCGTACCCGCCTAGACATTCAGACTTAGAGAATTAGAGAGAACAGGGACCATATGTCCAGCGAATCCTCCTTCGGCCTCATGCAGATCGGCCTGGCCACTGCGGATGACATCCGCGACTGGTCGCACGGCGAAGTCAAGAAGCCGGAGACCATCAACTACCGCACGCTCAAGCCCGAGAAAGACGGACTCTTCTGCGAGAAGATCTTCGGCCCATCCCGGGACTGGGAGTGCTACTGCGGCAAGTACAAGCGCGTGCGTTTCAAGGGCATCATCTGTGAGCGCTGCGGCGTCGAGGTAACCCGGGCCAAGGTCCGCCGCGAGCGGATGGGTCACATCGAGCTGGCCGCACCGGTCACGCATATTTGGTACTTCAAGGGTGTCCCGTCGCGTCTGGGGTACCTTCTGGACTTGGCACCGAAGGACCTCGAAAAGGTCATCTACTTCGCCGCCTACATGATTACCAGCGTTGACGAGGAAGCCCGCCACGCCGAGCTGCCGAACCTGCAGGTCGAGCATGACCTGGAGACCAAGCAGCTGGTCGACACCCGCGACTCGGACATCGCCACGGTGGCCCGGGACCTGGAGAACGAGCTTGCCCGTCTCGAGGGCGAGGGTGCCAAGGCTGCCGAGAAGAAGAAGGCCCGCGACTCAGCGGACCGCCAGATGGCCAATATCCGCAAGCGTGCGGACGCGGAGATCGAGCGGCTCACGCAGGTATGGGACCGCTTCAAGGGACTCAAGGTTGCCGATCTGGAAGGCGACGAGGGCCTGTACCGCGAACTGCGGGACCGCTACGGCATGTTCTTCGAAGGCTCCATGGGTGCCGAGGCAATCAAGAAGCGCCTGGAAAACTTCGACATGAACGCCGAGGGCGAACTGCTGCGCGACATCATTGCCAATGGCAAGGGCCAGCGCAAAACCCGTGCCTTGAAGCGGCTGAAGGTGGTTAACGCTTTCCTGACCACCAACAACTCTCCGTTGGGTATGGTGCTGGATGCTGTCCCGGTGATCCCGCCGGAACTGCGTCCCATGGTCCAGCTCGACGGTGGCCGTTTCGCCACCTCGGACCTGAACGACCTGTACCGCCGCGTGATCAACCGCAACAACCGGCTCAAGCGCCTGCTTGATCTGGGCGCACCGGAGATCATCGTCAACAACGAGAAGCGGATGCTTCAGGAAGCCGTCGACAGCCTCTTCGACAACGGCCGCCGCGGCCGTCCGGTCACCGGACCGGGTAACCGTCCGCTGAAGTCGCTCTCCGACATGCTCAAGGGCAAGCAGGGACGATTCCGCCAGAACCTTCTGGGTAAGCGTGTGGATTACTCCGGCCGTTCCGTGATTGTTGTTGGCCCGCAGCTGAAACTGCACCAGTGTGGTCTGCCCAAGCAGATGGCTCTGGAGCTCTTCAAGCCGTTCGTGATGAAGCGCCTGGTGGATCTGAACCACGCGCAGAACATCAAGAGCGCCAAGCGCATGGTTGAGCGTTTCCGCCCGCAGGTCTGGGATGTTCTCGAAGAGATCATCACCGAGCACCCGGTACTGCTGAACCGCGCACCAACCCTGCACCGTTTGGGCATCCAGGCGTTCGAGCCTCAGTTGGTTGAAGGCAAGGCAATCCAGCTTCACCCGCTGGTTTGTGGCGCTTTCAACGCTGACTTCGACGGCGACCAGATGGCTGTGCACCTGCCGCTGAGCCCCGAGGCCCAGGCCGAGGCGCGCATCCTGATGCTGTCCTCGAACAACATCCTCAAGCCCTCGGATGGCCGCCCGGTGACCCTCCCTTCGCAGGATATGATCATCGGTCTGTACCACCTGACCACCAAGCGCTCCGGCTCCGCCGGGGAAGGCAGGTCCTTCACGAGCGCAGCGGAGGCCATTATGGCCCACGATGCGGGCGTGCTGCACCTGAACTCCCAGGTCAAGATCCGGCTGGACAACTTTGTCCCGTACGCGGGCTGGGAAGCTCCGGAAGGCTGGGAGGCCGGTCAGCCGGCCATCGTCACCACCTCGCTGGGACAAGTCATCTTCAATGAGACCCTGCCTGAGGATTATCCCTGGGTGGAAAATGTTGCGGACAAGGGTGAACTGTCCACGATCGTGAACGATTTGGCCGAGCGGTACCCGAAGGTTGTTGTCGCGGCAACGCTGGATAACCTCAAGGATGCCGGTTTCTACTGGGCCACCCGCTCCGGTGTGACCGTGGCCATCTCCGACATTGAGGTGCCCAAGGAAAAGCCCGCCATCCTGGAAGGCTATGAAGCCAAGGCAGCCAAGGTCCAGTCCCAGTTCGAGAAGGGCCTGATCGCCGATGACGAGCGTCGCCAGGAACTGATCGACATCTGGAACCAGGCCACCAACGAGATCGCCGATGTGATGCGGAAGAACCTGTCTGCATCCAACACGATCAACCGGATGGTTTCCTCCGGCGCCCGTGGTAACTGGATGCAGGTCCGTCAGATTGCCGGTATCCGTGGTCTGGTGGCCAACCCCAAGGGTGAAATTATTCCGCGCCCGATCAAGTCCTCCTACCGTGAGGGCCTGTCGGTGCTGGAATACTTCATCGCCACCCACGGTGCCCGTAAGGGCCTGGCAGATACAGCTCTGCGTACCGCCAACTCGGGTTACCTGACCCGTCGATTGGTGGACGTTTCGCAGGACGTCATTGTCCGCGAGGACGACTGCGGCACCGAGCGGGGCCTGACCCTGCCAATCGCCGTAGCGGATGCGAACGGTGAATTGACGTTGCATGAGGAGGTCGAGAACAGCGTTTACGCCCGTACTCTCGCCACCGAGGTCGTCGATTCCAAGGGCAAGGTGCTCGCCGAGGCGGGAGCCGACGTCGGCGATGTGCTGATCGGCGAACTGTTCGCTGCCGGCATTACCGATGTGAAGGTCCGCTCCGTGCTGACCTGCGAGTCCAGCGTCGGTACCTGTGCACTGTGCTACGGACGCTCGCTCGCGACGGGTAAGACCGTGGACATCGGTGAGGCCGTCGGTATTATTGCCGCACAGTCCATTGGTGAGCCCGGCACGCAGCTGACCATGCGTACGTTCCACACCGGCGGCGCTGTTTCCGCCAACCGCGGTGAGGACATCACACAGGGTCTGCCGCGTATCCAGGAGCTCTTCGAGGCCCGGACCCCTAAGGGTGTTGCACCGATCGCGGAAGCGGCCGGCCGCATCACCATTGAGGAGACCGAGCGCCAGATGCGTCTGGTACTGACTCCGGACGACGGTTCCGAGGAGATTGCCTACCCGGTGCTGCGCCGGGCGCGTCTGCAGGTTGCCGACGGCGACCATGTAGAGGTGGGCGAGAAGCTGGTAGTGGGTGCGGTTGACCCGAAGCAGGTGCTGCGTATTCTCGGGCCGCGTGCGGCTCAGAAGCACCTGGTGGAGGAAGTCCAGCGCGTCTACCGCAGCCAGGGCGTGGGTATCCACGATAAGCATGTCGAGGTTATCGTCCGCCAGATGCTGCGCCGCGTCACGGTCATTGAGTCCGGGGAATCCAACCTTCTGCCCGGTGAACTGGCAGAGCGCGGACGGTTCGAATCCGAGAACCGCCGCGTGGTCTCCGAAGGCAAGCAGCCGGCGTCGGGACGTAACGAGCTGATGGGTATCACCAAGGCATCGCTGGCCACCGAATCCTGGCTGTCCGCAGCGTCCTTCCAGGAAACCACCCGCGTCCTGACGCAGGCGGCCATGGAAGGCAAGAGCGATCCGCTGTTGGGCCTGAAGGAGAACGTCATCATCGGTAAGCTGATCCCTGCCGGGACCGGCCTGCCGCGCTACACCAACGTCAAGGTGGAGCCGACCGAGGAAGCAAAGGCCAATCTGTTCACCGGCCCGAGCGCCTTCAGCGACTTCGACTACACCGGCGTTGGCTCGGACCTCTCGCCCGAGTTCCATGCCATCCCGTTGGATGACTATGATCTGGGCGCCGGTTTCAGCAACTAGCGTTACCCTTAAGAGGCAGTGAACGGCGAACGGCCCCGCACCAGTGGTGCGGGGCCGTTCCCGTCGCCATCGTCAGCCCGTCGCCGTCGTCAGCCCGTCGCCGTCGTCAGCACGTCGCCGTCGTTAGCCTTGGCGACGGCGTGTTAGACTGGATAACAATCGTTAGTGTGGCAGTGGATGAGTGTGTTCTAAGGCGTTGGCCTCCGAACACAGTTCCGGGTTGCAGGGTTCTTGTGCAACGGATGCCACATTTTTGCATGCCTAGGCGCAGTCAGAAGGCGCGGGGTGCGAGGACAAATTGACAGCAACACGAGAACCATCTCGAGGAAAAAACGGAGAACTGATAAGTGCCTACGATTCAGCAGTTGGTCCGCAAGGGCCGCTCCCCTAAAATCTCAAAGACCAAGGCTCCGGCCCTTAAGGGAAGCCCGATGCGCCGGGGCGTATGCACCCGCGTCTACACCACCACCCCAAAGAAGCCGAACTCGGCTCTGCGGAAGGTCGCCCGCGTGCGGCTCAACGGTGGCGTCGAAGTTACCGCGTACATTCCCGGCGTTGGTCACAACCTTCAGGAGCACTCCATTGTGCTCGTCCGCGGCGGTCGCGTTAAGGACCTTCCCGGTGTTCGATACAAGATTGTCCGCGGTGCACTTGATACCCAGGGCGTAAAGAACCGCAAGCAGGCCCGCAGCCGCTACGGTGCGAAGATGGAGAAGAAGTAATATGCCTCGTAAGGGTCCGGCCCCCAAGCGGCCGCTAGTCATTGATCCCGTTTACGGTTCGCCGTTGGTCACGCAGTTGATCAACAAGGTTCTCGTCGACGGCAAAAAGTCCACCGCGGAGCGCATCGTTTACGGTGCACTTGCCGGTGCGCAGGAGAAGTCCGGCGGAGACCCCGTGGCCGCTCTGAAGAAGGCGATGGAGAACATCAAGCCCAGCCTTGAGGTCAAGTCCCGCCGTGTTGGTGGAGCCACCTACCAGGTCCCCGTTGAGGTCAAGCCGGGCCGCGCAACCGCTCTGGCGCTGCGTTGGTTGGTTGGCTACTCCAAGGGCCGCCGCGAGAAGACCATGACCGAGCGTCTGCGTAACGAGATCCTGGATGCCTCCAACGGTCTTGGTGCGGCCGTGAAGCGCCGCGAAGACACTCATAAGATGGCCGAGTCCAACAAGGCCTTCGCCCACTACCGCTGGTAGAACCTTCCGGCCGACGACGGCGGCACTAGCCTGACGTCGTCGGCCGGAACAAGGCTTTCCGACAAAGGGAGACACCGTGGCACTCGACGTGCTTACAGACCTGAGCAAGGTCCGCAATATTGGCATCATGGCTCACATTGATGCAGGCAAGACCACCACCACCGAGCGCATCCTGTTCTACACGGGTGTGAACCACAAAATTGGCGAAACGCACGACGGTGCCTCGACCATGGACTGGATGGCACAGGAGCAGGAACGTGGCATCACCATCACGTCCGCCGCTACCACCTGCTTCTGGGACAACAACCAGATCAACATCATTGACACCCCCGGTCACGTCGACTTCACCGTAGAGGTTGAGCGCTCGCTGCGCGTCCTCGACGGCGCTGTCGCCGTGTTCGACGGCAAGGAAGGCGTGGAGCCGCAGTCCGAGACTGTCTGGCGCCAGGCCGACAAGTACGACGTTCCGCGGATCTGTTTCGTCAATAAGATGGACAAGCTCGGCGCGGACTTCTACTTCACGGTAGACACCATCATCAAGCGCTTGGGCGCCAAGCCGCTGGTTCTCCAGTTGCCGATCGGTGCCGAGAGTGACTTTGAAGGCGTGATCGACCTGATCGAGATGCGTGCGCTGACGTGGCGCGGCGAGACCGAGATGGGCGCGAAGTACGATATCGAGCCGATTCCGGCCGATCTGCAGGCCAAGGCCGAAGAGTACCGCGCAGCCATGCTTGAGACCGTTGCCGAGTCCGACGACGAGCTGATGGAGAAATACCTCAGCGGTGAAGAGCTCACCGTCGCGGAGATCAAAGCCGGCATCCGTACGCTGACCGTCAGCAGCCAGGTTTACCCCGTGCTGTGTGGTTCCGCGTTCAAGAACAAGGGCGTGCAGCCGATGCTGGACGCTGTTGTTTCCTACCTTCCCTCGCCGCTGGATGTTCCCGATATCCAGGGACACGACGTCCGCGATGAAGAGAAGGTCGTCACGCGTGAGGCCAATTCGCAGGCGCCGTTCTCGGCACTGGCGTTCAAGGTGGTCACGCACCCGTTCTTCGGGCGCCTTACCTACATCCGCGTGTATTCCGGGCATGCTTCGTCCGGAACGCAGGTGCTGAACTCCACGAAGAATAAGAAGGAGCGCATCGGCAAGCTGTTCCAGATGCACGCCAACAAGGAAAACCCGGTTGACGGGGTGACCACGGGGCATATCTACGCGGCCATTGGCCTCAAGGACACGACCACTGGTGACACCCTGTGCGATCTGGCCAATCCGATTGTGCTGGAGTCCATGAGCTTCCCGGAGCCCGTGATTTCCGTCGCTATCGAACCGAAGACCAAGGGCGACCAGGAGAAGCTTTCCACGGCTATCCAGAAGCTCTCTGAAGAGGATCCGACCTTCCAGGTCTCCCTCAATGAGGACACAGGCCAGACGATCATCGCCGGTATGGGTGAGCTTCACCTGGATATCCTGGTCGACCGGATGCGCCGCGAGTTCCACGTTGAAGCTAACGTGGGTAAGCCGCAGGTGGCCTACCGCGAAACCATCAAGCGCGCCGTCGTCAAGCACGACTACACCCACAAGAAGCAGACCGGTGGATCAGGTCAGTTTGCCAAGGTGCAGATCGCGATTGAGCCAATGGAGGTTCAAGAGGGCGTCCTGTATGCCTTCGAAAACAAAGTCAGCGGTGGCCGTATCCCGCGGGAATACATCCCCAGCGTGGATGCCGGAATCCAGGATGCGCTCAACGATGGTGTGCTGGCCGGTTACCCGGTCGTCGGCATTAGGGCAAAGCTGCTTGACGGCGCCTACCACGACGTTGACTCGTCCGAAATGGCGTTCAAGATCGCCGGCCGGATGGCTTTCAAGGAAGCCGCACGGATGGCGAACCCGGTTCTGCTCGAACCGCTGATGGAAGTTGAAGTCCGCACCCCTGAGGAATACATGGGTGAAGTAATCGGTGACCTCAACTCCCGTCGTGGCCAGATGCAGTCGATGGAGGATGCAAGCGGCGTGAAGGTTATTGTCGCCCATGTGCCGCTGTCCGGAATGTTCGGATACATCGGTGACCTTCGGTCCAAGACCCAGGGCCGCGCCGTGTACTCGATGAAGTTCGATAGCTACTCCGAGGTCCCGAAGGCAGTAGCCGACGAGATCATCCAGAAGAACCGCGGCGAGTAGCAACAGCACGTAGCAACAAAGCCCAGGGCATTGCAGTGGATGCCCTGGGAACCTGCAATTTCACCAAACCCAAAGCCCCCCAGTAGACTTGCTGAAGTTTCAGTAGCGAAAAGCGCCGCTGACGAGTAAGTCTTCTCAAAACGTTCTAGGAGGAACCTGTGGCAAAGGCAAAGTTCGAGCGGACTAAGCCGCACGTTAACATCGGCACCATCGGTCACGTTGACCATGGAAAGACGACGTTGACGGCTGCCATCTCCAAGGTACTGTACGACAAGTACCCCACGATCAACGAGCAGCGCGACTTCGCGTCGATTGATTCTGCTCCTGAGGAGAAGCAACGCGGCATTACCATCAACATTTCCCATGTTGAGTACCAGACCGAGAAGCGTCACTACGCACACGTAGACGCTCCCGGCCACGCTGACTACATCAAGAACATGATCACTGGTGCAGCCCAGATGGACGGCGCGATCCTCGTGGTTGCCGCTACCGACGGCCCGATGGCCCAGACCCGCGAGCACGTTCTGCTCGCCCGCCAGGTCGGCGTTCCCTACCTGCTGGTCGCGCTGAACAAGTCGGACATGGTCGACGATGAAGAGTTGTTGGACCTCGTTGAAATGGAAGTTCGTGAGCTGCTCACCGCGCAGAACTTCGATGGCGACAACGTCCCGGTGGTCCGCGTGTCGGGCCTGAAGGCCCTCGAAGGCGATCCGGTATGGGTCAAGTCCGTTGAGGACCTGATGGACGCTGTCGACAACAACGTCCCGGACCCGATCCGCGACAAGGACAAGCCGTTCCTGATGCCGGTTGAAGATGTCTTCACCATCACCGGCCGTGGAACCGTTGTGACGGGTCGCGCCGAGCGCGGTACCCTCAAGATCAACTCTGAGGTTGAGATTGTCGGTATCCGCCCGGTTCAGAAGACCACCGTTACCGGTATTGAGATGTTCCACAAGCAGCTCGACGAGGCATGGGCCGGCGAGAACTGTGGTCTGCTGCTGCGCGGTATCAAGCGCGAAGACGTAGAGCGTGGCCAGGTTATCGTAAAGCCGGGTTCCATCACCCCGCACACCGATTTCGAAGCCAACGTCTACATCCTGGCCAAGGATGAAGGCGGGCGTCACAACCCGTTCTACTCCAACTACCGCCCGCAGTTCTACTTCCGCACCACGGATGTTACCGGCGTCATCACCCTGCCTGAGGGCACGGAAATGGTTATGCCCGGCGACAACACCGAAATGACGGTCGCGCTGATCCAGCCGATCGCCATGGAAGAAGGCCTCGGCTTCGCTATCCGCGAAGGTGGCCGCACCGTCGGCTCAGGCCGTGTCACCAAGATCATCAAGTAGCCTCTGGCCGCTTAGCTGATATGAGCCAAGGCGCCTCTCCACTTCGGTGGCGGGGCGCCTTTGGCGTTTCCCGGCAGTAACCGGCCAGCAGTAGCCAGCTGGCAGTAACCAACCGGTGGATTCGCGTTTCGCCGGTGAATCCGGCATACTGGATAAGTTGTTCAAGCGCTTCTTCGTGTCCCGATCGAGATAATGCTCGGTGTCAGGGTCCAAGCTGAAGACCAAACATAACCCACCTCCATACGTTCTATGGGTGTGTACGCGGCAAATCTGCGACACGCCCGAGCGCGGGGGTCGGAGCTTCGGCCGATTGAGGAACCCGGACATGTCCGGATTCAGTCCGTTGGAAGCGTGGCGGTCACGCACCGCACCGCCGTAATCCCGGTCACACGGGATCTGCGGCAGAACGAGTAAGTCAACAGCGTTTAGTCAACAGTGCTGCTAATGCAGGGCGCTATGTCAGGAAAGAGAGTCACGACGCCATGGCGGGACAAAAAATCCGCATCCGGCTGAAGTCATATGACCATGAGGTCATTGACGTATCAGCACGGAAGATCGTTGAGACGGTCACGCGCGCAGGCGCAACGGTAGTCGGCCCGGTGCCGCTGCCGACGGAAAAGAACGTGTACTGCGTTATCCGTTCGCCTCACAAATACAAGGACAGCCGCGAGCACTTTGAAATGCGCACGCACAAGCGTCTGATCGACATTATCGACCCCACGCCGAAGGCTGTTGACTCGCTTATGCGTCTTGACCTGCCGGCCGACGTGAACATCGAAATCAAGCTGTAGAGGGGGCTGAGAAACTATGACCGCTACCCGCAACGTTAAGGGCATCCTGGGCACGAAGCTCGGCATGACCCAGGTTTGGGACGCTGACAACCGCCTCGTGCCGGTTACCGTCGTTCAGGCCGACTCGAACGTCATCACCCAGCTGCGCAATGCAGAAGTTGATGGCTACACCGCCGTCCAGATCGGCTACGGCCAGATCGACCCGCGCAAGGTGACAAAGCCGCTGGCTGGTCACTTTGACAAGGCCGGCGTCACACCCCGCCGCCACGTCGTCGAACTGCGCACCGCAGACGCCGCGGACTATTCCCTCGGCCAGGAGCTCTCAGTGGAGATCTTCGAGGCCGGCCAGAAGGTCGACGTCGTCGGCACTTCCAAGGGTAAGGGCTTCGCCGGCGTTATGAAACGCCACGGCTTCCACGGTGTCGGTGCCTCCCATGGTGCCCACAAGAACCACCGTAAGCCCGGCTCCATCGGTGGCGCGTCCACCCCCAGCCGCGTTTTCAAGGGCGTGCGCATGGCCGGTCGCATGGGCGCCGTCCGTCACACCACGCTGAACCTTACGGTTCACGGCGTAGACGCCGAGAAGTCGCTGCTGCTCATCAAGGGTGCCGTCCCCGGCGCCCGCGGCCAGGTCGTCCTCGTACGCACCGCCGTGAAGGGAGCATAACCACAATGGCTAAGACTATTTCCGTAGACCTGCCTGCAGAGATCTTCGACGTTCAGACGAACGTGCCGCTGCTGCACCAGGTCGTCGTGGCACAGCTTGCTGCTGCCCGTCAAGGTACGCACAAGACCAAGACCCGCGCCGAGGTATCCGGTGCCGGCCGCAAGCCGTTCAAGCAGAAGGGTACCGGCCGGGCCCGTCAGGGTTCCATCCGCGCCCCTCACATGACCGGTGGTGGCGTTGTCCACGGACCGACTCCGCGTGACTACTCCCAGCGCACACCCAAGAAGATGAAGGCCGCCGCACTGCGCGGTGCTTTGTCGGACCGGGCACGCAACGGCCGTATCCACGTAGTGGCTGATCTGGTGACCGGCACCAAGCCGTCCGCCAAGGAAGCGCTGACCGCGCTTCGTGCATTGAGCAGCCGGAAGAACCTGCTGGTTGCGATCGAGCGGTCCAACGATGTTGTAGCGCTCTCGGTGCGCAACCTGCCCGATCTGCACGTGCTGTACGTAGATCAGCTGAACACCTACGACGTGTTGGTTTCCGACGACGTCATCTTCACGAAGCCTGCCTACGACGCATTCGTCTCCGGCAACGCCGCTGCTGAGGCATTTGCCTCCAGTGCGCTGCTGGACTTCGACACGGTCGAGATCACAGCCGAATTTGCAGCTGACGCTGCGGGGGCTGAAGAAGCAGTTGTCGTTGAAGTTGCCGCTCCGACGGCCGCACCCAAGGCCAAGGCTGCTCCGAAGGCCAAGGCTGCTCCGAAGGCGAAAGCTGCTCCGAAGGCTTCGGCCAAGGCTGCTGCCGAGGCCCCAGTCACCGAGGAGGACGCCAAGTGAGCGCCGCCACCATCAAGGATCCGCGCGACGTCGTCATTGCACCCGTCGTATCGGAAAAGAGCTATGGCTTGATCGACGAAGGTAAGTACACCTTCCTGGTTGACCCTCGCTCGAACAAGACCGAGATCAAATTGGCCGTGGAGAAAATTTTCTCCGTCAAGGTCGAATCGATCAACACTCTCAATCGTGCCGGTAAGCGCAAGCGGACCAAGTTCGGGTGGGGTCAGCGCAAGGGTACCAAGCGTGCCATTGTGACCCTCAAAGAAGGCACAATCGACATCTTCGGCGGTCCGCTTTCATAAGCGGAGACCACTTTAACGAGGAAATAAAACATGGGAATCCGTAAATACAAGCCGACAACCCCGGGCCGTCGCGGCTCGAGCGTTGCCGACTTCACCGAAATCACGCGGTCGACGCCGGAGAAGTCTCTGGTCCGTCCGCTCCCCAAAAAGGGTGGCCGCAATAACACCGGTCGTATCACGACTCGTCATAAGGGCGGTGGCCACAAGCGCCAGTACCGTCTGATTGACTTCCGTCGTCACGACAAAGACGGTGTTAACGCCCGTGTTGCTGAGATCGAATATGATCCCAACCGCACCGCGCGCATTGCGTTGCTGCACTACCTTGATGGCACCAAGCGGTACATCATTGCTCCGAACAAGCTCAAGCAGGGTGACTTTGTTGAGGCCGGCGCCAGTGCCGACATCAAGCCGGGTAACAACCTGCCGCTGCGCAACATCCCGGTGGGTACCGTTATCCACGCTGTGGAGTTGCGTCCCGGAGGCGGCGCCAAGATGGCCCGCTCCGCCGGAGCGTCTGTCCAGCTCGTCGCCAAGGAGGGCCGCTTCGCTCAGCTGCGTCTGCCGTCCGGCGAAATCCGCAACGTCGACGTCCGCTGCCGCGCGACGATCGGCGAGGTCGGTAACGCTGAACAGTCCAACATCAACTGGGGTAAGGCCGGCCGTATGCGCTGGAAGGGTGTCCGCCCGACCGTGCGCGGCGTAGCCATGAACCCCGTTGATCACCCCCATGGTGGTGGTGAGGGTAAGACTTCCGGTGGACGTCACCCTGTTAACCCGAACGGTAAGCCCGAGGGCCGTACCCGCCGTCCGAACAAAGAGAGCGACAAACTCATTGTGCGTCGCCGTCGTACTGGCAAGAACAAGCGATAGGAGCCTGGACACATGCCACGCAGCCTGAAAAAAGGTCCCTTCGTTGACCAGCACCTCTTTGTCAAGGTCGCTAAGGAAAACGAAAAGGGAACCAAGAACGTAATCAAGACCTGGTCCCGCCGCTCGATGATCATCCCGGACATGCTGGGACACACGATTGCCGTGCATGACGGGCGCAAGCACATCCCCGTGTTTGTCACCGAGTCGATGGTCGGGCATAAGCTCGGCGAATTCGCTCTGACGCGGACATTCCGCGGCCATGTGAAGGACGACCGTAAGGGCAAGCGCCGCTAGGCGCCTGCACTTACGGCTAAGACGAGAGAAGGATAGCAATGGAAGCCAAGGCAATTGCGCGTCATATTCGCGTAACGCCTATGAAGGCCCGGCGCGTCGTCAACCTGATTCGTGGCAAGCAGGCGAATGAGGCAATGGCGATACTGAAGTTTGCCCCCCAGGCAGCTTCAGAACCGGTCTTCAAGGTACTCCAGTCCGCAATGGCTAACGCCCGCGTACTGGCTGACCGCGACAGCGTCGCGTTTGATGAAGGCGATTTGTACATCAGCGAAGCATTCGTTGATGAAGGCGCAACGATGAAGCGGTTCCGGCCGCGGGCCCAGGGCCGTGCGTTCCAGATCAAGAAGCGCACCAGTCACATCACTCTGGTCGTTGCAACTCCCGAGAAAGAGGAGGCTCGCTAAGTGGGACAGAAAGTAAACCCGCACGGGTTCCGACTCGGCATCACCACCGACCATGTTTCGCACTGGTTTGCTGACAGCAACAAGGCCGGCCAGCGGTACAAGGATTTTGTCCGCGAGGACATCAAAATCCGTGCACTTATGTCCACCGGCATGGAGCGCGCCGGCATCTCCAAGGTTGAGATCGAGCGCACCCGGGACCGCGTTCGTGTGGATATCCACACGGCCCGCCCGGGTATCGTGATCGGCCGCAGGGGAGCTGAGGCTGACCGCATCCGCGGCGAGCTGGAAAAGCTCACCAACAAGCAGGTGCAGCTGAACATCCTGGAAGTAAAGAACCCGGAAGCAGATGCACAGCTGGTTGCGCAGGGTATCGCCGAGCAGCTGACTTCACGTGTGGCGTTCCGCCGCGCGATGAAGAAGGCCATGCAGTCGGCCCAGCGCACCGGCAGCGTCAAGGGCATCCGTGTCGCTTGTGCTGGCCGTCTGGGCGGGGCTGAAATGTCCCGCACGGAGTTCTACCGCGAAGGTCGTGTGCCCCTGCACACCCTGCGTGCCAACATTGATTACGGCTTCTTTGAAGCCAAGACGGTGTTTGGCCGCATCGGTGTCAAGGTCTGGATCTACAAGGGTGACGTCACGAGCAAGGAACTGGCTGCCCAGGCAGCCGCGGCTCCTTCCCGTGGCCGTGCACCCCGCAGGGAAGACGATCGCGGACCTCGTGGCGGCGCTGGCGCCCCTCGTGGCGGCGACCGTCGTCGTAATGACCGTCCGCAGGCCGATGCAGCAGAAACTGCAGGTGCCGCAGCAGCAGCGCCCGCAGCGGCCGCACCGGCAGCAGAAGGAGGACAGGCTTAAATGCTTATCCCACGTCGAGTTAGGTTCCGCAAGCAGCACCACCCCGGCCGTTCCGGCCAGGCAACAGGCGGTACCACGGTCACTTTCGGTGACTGGGGAATCCAGGCGCTGACTCCGGCCTATGTAACGAACCGTCAGATCGAGTCCGCTCGTATCGCCATGACGCGTCACATCAAGCGAGGCGGAAAGGTCTGGATCAATATCTATCCTGACCGTCCGTTGACCAAGAAGCCGGCCGAAACCCGCATGGGTTCCGGTAAGGGTTCACCCGAGTGGTGGATCGCCAACGTCAAACCGGGCCGCGTTCTCTTCGAACTGTCCGGTGTCAATGAAGAGGTAGCTCGTGAGGCACTGCGCCTGGCAATCCACAAGCTGCCCTTGAAAGCACGCATTGTGCGTCGCGAAGGTGGTGAATAGAAATGGCAGTTGGGTCAAAGGAACTTGCACCTGAGCAGCTGGACGGGTTCGATAACGAACGTCTCGTTGAAGAACTCCGTAAAGCTAAGGAGGAGCTGTTCAACCTCCGTTTCCAGTCCGCCACCGGTCAGCTCGAAAACCACGGACGGCTGCGCGTTGTAAAGCGTGACATTGCCCGGGTATACACCGTATTGCGGGAGCGGGAGCTGGGCATTCGCCAGGCTGTCGTAGCCGCACCGGTTGCAGATGCCAAATCTGACAAGAGCACCGGTAAGGCCGACAAGAAGGCCGGCAAGGAAGCCAAGAAGGTTTCCGAAAAGGCTGACAAGTCTGAGGAGGACGCCAAGTGAGCACCGAGCACCAGGACGCAGCCGCGGCTGAAACTTCCACCAACGCGGACTCGGCCAAGGCCGCGACCCGGGGGGACCGGAAAAAGCTTCGCGGCTACGTTGTCTCCGATAAAATGGAGAAGACGATCGTCGTCGAGGTTGAAGATCGTGTAAAGCACGCTTTGTACGGTAAAGTTATCCGTCGCACCTCAAAGGTCAAAGTTCACGACGAACAGAACACCGCCGGCATCGGCGATATGGTTCTGATCAGTGAAACCCGGCCGCTGTCCGCTACCAAGCGGTGGCGACTGGTTGAGATCCTCGAAAAGGCTAAGTAGCGGGCATCGCCCTCTGACGCCGGCATTGCCCGACCTGATCCGCGCCGCTCGCGGCGCGGATCAGGGGCCCTCGGGCAATACCCTTATTGTGGGTGGTCACGCTGTAGTTTGTCGTGGCCGCTCCAGGCCACGTCCTCGCTTTTTGGGAGGCCGTGGGGATGGTTCTGGACACCAGGCCGTCCATGAGACAAATATCCGTTCCGCAAGGCTCGTTACGAGAACCGGCGCGACGACAGGAGCACTAAGTGATTCAGCAAGAGTCGCGACTTAAGATCGCTGACAACACGGGGGCCAAGGAAATCCTGACCATCCGTGTTCTCGGGGGATCTGGCCGTCGCTACGCAGGCATCGGCGACGTAATTGTCGCCACCGTCAAGGATGCAATTCCGGGCGGAAACGTAAAGAAGGGTGACGTCGTCAAGGCCGTCATCGTTCGCACCAAGAAGGAACGCCGTCGCTCGGATGGTTCCTACATTAAGTTTGACGAGAACGCTGCGGTGATCCTGAAGAATGACGGCGATCCCCGCGGTACACGCATCTTCGGCCCGGTGGGCCGTGAACTCCGCGACAAGAAGTTCATGAAGATCATCTCGCTTGCTCCGGAGGTGCTCTAATCCATGGGACTGAATAAAGTGAAGATCAAGATCAAAAAGGGTGATCTGGTGCAGGTCATCAGCGGCGCCAAGCAGGAGCGCGGCGGAGACCGCGGCAAGCAGGGCAAGGTTCTGCGGGTCTTTCCGGAGACCAACCGCGTGCTGGTAGAAGGCATCAACCGCGTCACGAAGCACACCAAGGCGGGGCAGTCGCAGGGCGGCACCAAGACCGGAGGGATCGAGACGGTCGAAGCGGCTATCCACATCTCCAACGTTGCTGTCGTGGATCCGTCCACCAAGAAGCCCACCCGTATTGGCTACCGCACCGAAAGCGTCGAGCGTGACGGGCGGACGCGCAATGTGCGCATCCGCGTCGCCAAGAGCTCCGGGAAGGACCTGTCATGAGTGCAGCCGTAACTGAAGCCGCATCCGAGAACGCTGCCGCAAAGGTTGCTCCTCGTCTGAAGGCCCGCTACGCAGCCGAGATCAAGAAGACTCTGATTGACGAGTTCAAATACGAGAACGTCAATCAGGTTCCCCGCTTGGTCAAGGTTGTTGTGAATATGGGTGTTGGAGATGCCGCCAAGGACTCCAAGCTGATCGACGGTGCCGTCCGTGATCTGACCCTGATCACCGGCCAGAAGCCCGTGGTTACCAAAGCCCGCAAGTCCATCGCGCAGTTCAAGCTGCGCGAAGGCATGCCAATCGGAACGCACGCAACCTTGCGCGGCGACCGGATGTGGGAATTCGTGGATCGTTTGGTGTCGCTGGCTCTGCCGCGTATCCGTGACTTCCGCGGCCTCAATGGCAAGCAGTTTGACGGTAACGGAAACTACACCTTCGGTCTGACCGAGCAGGTTATGTTCCATGAGATCGACCAGGATTCCATTGACCGCGTCCGCGGTATGGATATCACGGTAGTCACGACCGCCAAGACCGATGACGAGGGGCGCGCGCTGCTGAAGGCGCTTGGCTTCCCGTTCAAGACCGACGATAAATAATCTACGTAACAGGTCCGGTATTCCGGTAGCCAGTCGTGTCAGGACCACAGTCCTGATCCGTCCGGCTACCGGGCAAGGAAACCGTTTCGAGGGAGGGCAAGAGCCCACATGACAATGACAGATCCTGTCGCAGACATGCTCACGCGTCTGCGCAATGCAAATTCGGCATACCACGACTCCGTGACCATGCCATACAGCAAACTCAAGGGACACGTTGCTGACATTCTCAAGGCTGAGGGTTACATCGCAGCCTGGAAGGTCGAAGACGCTGAGGTCGGCAAGAAGCTGACTATTGACCTCAAATTCGGTCCGGAGCGCCAGCGTTCAATCGCCGGTATCCGTCGCATTTCCAAGCCCGGGCTTCGCGTTTACGCAAAGTCCACTACCCTGCCGCGCGTGCTCGGTGGCCTGGGTATCGCCATTCTGTCGACGTCGTCAGGTCTGCTGACCGACCGTCAGGCCGCCAAGAAAGGCGTAGGTGGGGAAGTCCTCGCCTACGTCTGGTAACAGGGAAGGGAAAGAATAATGTCACGTATTGGACGTCTCCCCATCTCCGTGCCTGCCGGCGTAGAGGTCAAAATCAACGGCAGTGTAGTTTCCGTTAAGGGTCCCAAAGGCGAGCTGGACCACACGGTGGCCAGCCCGATCGCGGTTGCTCTCGAAGATGGAACCGTTACTGTCAGCCGCCCCAACGATGAGCGCGCCTCGCGTTCGTTGCACGGACTCACCCGTACCCTGATCAACAATCTTATTGTTGGCGTTACCCAGGGGTACGAGAAGAAGCTGGAAATCGTTGGTACCGGTTACCGCGTCCAGGCAAAGGGCTCGGATCTCGAGTTCGCTTTGGGCTACAGCCACCCGGTCTCCGTCAAGGCTCCGGTCGGCATCACCCTGACGGTAGAGGGTCCCACCAAGATCTCTGTCTCGGGAAATAACAAGCAGCAGGTGGGCGAGGTTGCTGCCAACATCCGCAAGCTCCGGAAGCCGGACCCCTATAAGGGCAAGGGCATCCGTTACGCCGGCGAGATCATCCGCCGCAAGGTCGGAAAGGCTGGTAAGTAATCATGGGTATGTCCGTTAAAGGCAAGTCCAAGGCCGCAGCACGCGGCCGTCGCCACCTGCGGGTTCGCAAGCGCGTCACTGGAACCGCGGTTCGCCCGCGCCTGGTGGTTAACCGCTCAGCGCGCCACGTATTCGTTCAGATCGTCGATGACAGCCAGGGTATAACCGTGGCGTCGGCGTCGACTCTGGAAGCCGACCTGCGTGCGTTTGACGGTGACAAGACCGCCAAAGCCAAGCGCGTTGGCGAGCTCGTTGCCGAGCGTGCCAAGAAGGCCGGCATTGAATCCGTCGTTTTCGACCGCGGAGGTAACCGCTACCATGGCCGTGTCGCAGCAATTGCTGACGGCGCACGTGAAGGTGGGCTGGCACTGTGAGCGAAAACATCAACAAGGAGAACACTGTGTCTGAGACAAGTGCCGAAGGCACCACAACAGCCGCAGCAGCAACCACCGGAGCCGCAGGCACTGCCCCGGCGACGGCGGCATCCACCGATGGCGGCCGTGGCGCAAGCCGCGGCGGCGAGCGTGGCGGCCGTGAAGGCGGCCGCGGTGGCCGTGAAGGCGGCCGTGGCGGCCGTGAAGGCGGCCGTGGCCGTGAGGCCGAAAAGAACCAGTTTGTTGAGCGCGTGGTGAATATCAACCGTGTCGCCAAGGTGGTCAAGGGTGGTCGTCGCTTCAGCTTCACCGCTCTCGTGGTTGTCGGCGACGGCAACGGCATGGTCGGTGTCGGCTACGGCAAGGCCAAGGAAGTTCCCGCGGCAATTGCCAAGGGCGTGGAGGAAGCCAAGAAAACTTTCTTCCGCGTTCCGCGCATCGGTGGGACAATTCCCCACCAGGTCCAGGGCGAGGCTGCAGCAGGCGTTGTCCTGCTGCGTCCGGCTTCTCCGGGTACCGGTGTTATTGCCGGCGGACCTGTTCGTGCCATCCTGGAGTGCGTGGGTATCCACGATGTTCTCTCCAAATCCCTGGGATCATCGAACGCCATCAACATTGTTCACGCAACTGTTGCTGCGCTGAAGGCACTCGAAGAACCGGCTGCTGTTGCAGCTCGCCGTGGCCTGCCGCTGGATGAGGTTGTTCCGCCGGCTCTGCTGCGTGCCATGCAGAATCAGAAGGTGGGCGCGTGATGACAACACCGAAGAGGATCCAGCCTTCCGACGCGAAGCTGGAAATCACTCAGACCAAGTCCACCATTGGTGGCAAGCAGAACCAGAAGGACACGTTGCGTTCACTGGGCTTGAAGCACATCGGCGACTCCGTTGTCCGAACCGCTGACGCCGTGACCGTTGGCATGATCAACACGGTTCCGCACCTGGTGAAGGTTGAGGAGGCGAAGTAATTATGGCTACAGAGAAGAATCCTGAAAAGGCTGCCGGAAACGGGACAGCACTGAAGGTCCATCACCTGCGTCCCGCCCCCGGTGCCAAAACCGCCAAGACCCGAGTCGGTCGTGGTGAAGGTTCCAAGGGTAAGACTGCCGGCCGTGGTACCAAGGGTACAAAGGCGCGTTACCAGATCAAGGCCGGGTTTGCCGGCGGCCAGTTGCCGCTGCATATGCGGCTGCCGAAGCTTCGCGGCTTCAAGAACCCGTTCCGGGTCGAGTACCAGGTTGTCAACCTGGACCGGATCTCGGAGCTGTTCCCCGACGGTGGCACTATCACCGTGGCGGATCTGGTGGAGAAGGGTGCGGTTCGCAAGAACCAGCCCGTCAAGGTGCTCGGGACCGGTGACATTACCGTCAAGGTTGATATCACCGTCGATGCCTACTCTGCCAGCGCAAAAGAGAAGATCGCTGCAACCGGCGGAAGCACGACGGAACTCTAAAAGTACCGCAGTGCAACGCAGCGCAGACTAGACTCTTGGTGGGCGGGATAAGTTCCCGCCCCCCAAGAGTTTTCAGTATCACCGCTAGTTTTACGCGGCTCGTTGGTTCATCGACGGCATTGGCACCCATTAGAATCGGTTGTTGGGCCTGAAATAGCCGGACCCCGCCTCAACTTACTAAACTTCAGGAGGACGCTTGCTTACCGCATTTGGACGCGCCTTTCGCACGCCTGATCTGCGACGCAAGTTGTTGTTCACGCTGGGAATGATCGCTATCTTCCGCCTGGGTGCATTCGTCCCTTCGCCCGGCGTGAACTACCGCAATGTCCAGGCCTGCCTGAACAGTGCCGACACGAACCAAGGCATCTACCAGCTGGTGAATCTTTTCAGCGGCGGTGCCTTGCTGCAGGTATCCATTTTTGCTTTGGGCATTATGCCCTATATCACCGCCAGCATTATCGTCCAGCTGCTGCGGGTAGTGATTCCCCGCTTCCAGGAACTCCACCTGGAAGGAGCCCAAGGACAGAGCACGCTGACGCAGTACACGCGGTATCTGACCATAGCTTTGGGCTTGTTGAATGCCACTACTTTGGTGACCTTGGCGCGTTCGGGTCAGCTGCTGGGAAACTGTGGCGCTGCAGGTACTGCGAACGCGATCATCCCCGATGACAGCCTGATCACCACGCTCCTGCTGGTCATCACGCTCACCGCCGGAACCGGCCTCATCATGTGGATGGGCGAGCTCATCACCGAAAAGGGGGTGGGCAACGGCATGTCGCTGCTCATTTTCACCGCGATTGCCGCACGGTTCCCCACGTCGCTGGGCGCCATCATCAAGACCAAGGGTTGGGGCGTCTTTCTGATGGTCCTGCTGATCGGCCTCGTCGTCGTCGCCCTGGTTGTCTTCGTTGAACAGTCACAGCGGCGCGTTCCGGTGCAGTACGCCAAGCGCATGATCGGCCGGCGCACGATGGGCGGTACCAGCACCTACATCCCGATCAAGGTCAATATGGCTGGTGTTATCCCGGTTATCTTCGCCTCCTCGATGCTGTATCTGCCGTCTCTGATTGCACAGTTCGCCACTCCCAAGGACGGCAGCCAGCCGGCTGGCTGGGTCACCTGGGTCACGAGCAACCTTACAAAGGGGGACCACCCCCTGTATATGGTGATCTACTTCTTCCTGATTGTCTTCTTTACCTATTTCTATGTTGCGATCACCTTCAACCCCGAAGAAGTGTCCGACAACATGAAGAAATACGGCGGCTTCATTCCGGGGATTCGGGCGGGCAAGCCGACGCAGGATTATCTGCAGTACGTCATTTCCCGCATCACTTTGCCCGGAGCCGTCTATCTGGGTTTTGTGGCCTTGATTCCGCTCATTGCCCTGGTCCTGATCCAGGCTAACCAGGACTTCCCGTTCGGTGGCACCTCGCTGTTGATCATTGTCGGCGTCGGGCTGGAAACGGTCAAGCAGATCGATGCGCAGCTACAACAACGCCACTACGAAGGGTTATTGCGATGACGAGAATGCTGATTATCGGTCCTCCCGGATCCGGCAAAGGCACCCAGGCGGAACGGATTTCCGCCCGCCTTGGCGTGGTGGCCATTTCCACCGGGGATATTTTCCGTGCCAACGTCAAGGGCGAGACACCCTTGGGCCTGGAAGCAAAGCAGTACATGGACAACGGGGACTTTGTTCCGGACAGCGTGACGAACAAGATGGTGCGCGACCGTCTGTTGCAGGACGATGCGACTGAAGGCTTCCTGCTGGACGGTTATCCGCGTACGACGGCCCAGGTCGATGAGCTGGACGACATCCTGACCGAGACGGAGTCCAAGCTCGACGTCGTGCTGCAGCTGACGGCCGACGACGAGGAATTGGTCAAGCGTTTGCTGGGCCGGGCGCTGGACACCGGACGCAGCGATGACAACACCGCCGTGATCCGCCACCGGCTGGACCTCTATCACGAGCAGACGGAGGCCGTCGTCGCCCGTTACGCCAAGCGGGACATACTGACCCAGGTCGACGGCCTTGGGGCCATTGACGAGGTCACCAACCGCGTCCTGGATGCTATTGAGGTAGCCAGGACCGCGTAGGTTTTGCGCCATAAGGAACAGTGAAGGCTCCTCCCGCCACGGGGGAGCCTTTGCTGTTTGAATCATTCTGGAAGGAAAAAAGCCATGGCATTTGGCCAGCAGCGAATCGAATATAAAACCAATGCGCAGATGCGCAGCATGGCCGAGGCCGGAGTGGTCCTGAACAGAGCCCTGACGAAGGTACTGGCCGATGCCGCCGACGGGGTGACGACGAAGGAGCTGGATGAGGTGTTCGCCGCTGTGCTTAAGGAGGCCGGGGCCACCTCCAATTTCCTCGGTTACCATGGGTTCCCGGCCACGGTCTGCACATCCGTCAACGAAGAGGTGGTCCACGGTATCCCGTCCGGACGCATGCTCCGGGACGGGGACGTCTTGTCGATAGACGGTGGGGCGATCATCGACGGCTGGCATTCGGATTCGGCGCGGACCATGATAGTCGGCGGTCCGGCGGCGGCCGATCCTGCGGACCAACGCCTTTCGGACGTCACCGAAGAGTCAATGTGGCGGGGGATCGCAGCGGTGGCCACTGGTAAGTTCGTCGGCGACATCGGCGCGGCCATTGACGATTACGTCGGTACAGTCCCCGGGGCGAAGCTGGGGATCCTTGAGGACTATGTGGGCCACGGGATCGGCAGTGCGATGCATATGGCGCCCGATGTGCTGAACTACCGGACCAGCCACCGCGGCCCCCGGCTGCGGGCGGGACTATGCCTGGCTATTGAGCCAATGCTGGTGCGCGGTTCGCTGCAGACTGACGTTCTTCCGGACGACTGGACTGTCGTTACCTCTGACCGTGCCCGCGCCGCCCACTGGGAGCACTCCGTGGCGATCCACGACGATGGTATCTGGGTGCTCAGCGCGGACGACGGAGGCGCGTCCCGGCTCGCGCCGCTGGGCGTCACCCCCGTCCCCATCCCCGCTGCTTAGAACCGGCACTGAATAGGACATTTCTGCATCGGAACACCCATGCGGAGAACACCGCTGGGTCTGGGCGTCAGGACTTGAGCTTGGGCTTGACATCCTTGTTGTAGATTCCCTCCAGCGTTGCCGTCAGCGCGGTCATAGTCGCTTTGACATCGGCCTTTTCGTTCATGAATTTAGCGGCAGACTTCGCCATTTCCTGATCTGCCCCGGGCAGGAAAACCCGGGCATAATCCTGGCTCTTCGTGACCTTGAGCTGGTCAAGAGCCACCTGGATTTCCGGCGTCTTACTGATCACCGAGCTCATATCCGCCGTCGTCCGTACCGGCATGTAGCCCGTCGCCGCGGAGAACTGTGCTGTGTTGGCGGCATTTGTCATGAACGAAACAAACATGGCCGCCGCGAGCTGGCGCTCGGGCGATGTCTTTTTGGCAATCACCAAACCCGCGCCGCCGGTTGGGCATACCGGCGAGGCAGAAACCGGGCCGCCGGGCAGGAAACCAACGCCGATGTTCATGTTCTTGGCCTTGGCGGCCTTAATCGTCCCGACCAGGTCTCCGGTGGAGCTGACGGTGGAGCTGACCGCTCCGGCCGTCATATCTGAGACGGCATCCTTGGAGGAAACGCCTGCCCAGCCGTCCTTGACGATGGTGTCCTGAACCCACTGCAGGGCTTTAACCGTGGCGTCCGAGTCGGCAGTGATGTCCCATTCCTTGGACCAGCCGCCGCCGTAGCCCCAGAGTACGTTCTGCAGTGTCCATCCGGCGTAACCGGCCAGGGCCGGATACTGATAGACATTGGCGTACCCCGGCAGGGCGGCGTTGGCGGCCTTGATCTTCGGGGCCCATTGGGCAAATTCATCCCAGCTTTTCGGAGCCCGGTCGGGGACCCCGGCGGCCTTGAAATGGTCCTTGTTGTAGTAAAACAGCGGGGTGGAACGGGCATAGGGAACGGCCCAGTGCGAGTTGTTGTATTTATAGTCGTCATAAAGCGTGGTGTTGTAGTCGTTGGTCTTGTCATTGACGGCTTTGAGAATGTCATCTACCGGCACGATCGTCGACGACAGGGTGTACCGGAACCACCACACATCTGAAGCGACGACGACGTCGGGCACGCTATTGCCGGCCTGCGCGGTCTGGAACTTTTGCGCGACCTCTTCGTAGTTACTTCCTCCGGTGATCAGGTCCACCTTGATGTTCGGGTTCGCACTTTGAAAGGCGTCGATGAGCGTCTGTTCGATCGGCTGGGAAGTGCCGGGGTGGCTGGACATGAAGGAAATCTTGGCGGCGGGTTTGACCTTTGACCAGTCGGTTGCCGCTGTGGAACCCGCTCCCGAGCCTCCACTGGTGTTCGGACCGCTGCAGGCGGCCAGGGCAGTTGCGCCCAGGCCCAGTCCGGAAAGAGCCATGAAACGCCGTCGATCAAATTGTGCTGACATGCCGTGTTGCCTTTCGATTGATGCGAGAGGGTGAGAAGAGGCCGAAGGTACTAATCGCTCCCGGTCAGCCGGTGACGGAGCCTTGGGTAAGCCCGGCGACGATGTAGCGCTGCAGGGCTGCAAAAATAATCAGAATGGGCACGATTACGATTACTGCGCCCGCCATCAGGATGCCCCACGCCTGGCTGCCGCTGTCGCTGTTGGACAGCAGCGTCAACCCAACGGGCAGTGTCATCATGTTGGGGTTGTCGACGACGATCAGCGGCCAGATGTAGTCATTCCACTCGGTAACTATGGTCACCAAGGCAACGGTCGCAATGGTCGGTACCGAGATGGGGAACACGATCTGCCACAGACGGCGCCAGTGATTGGCGCCGTCGATCTCCGCGGACTCCAAAATCGAGACCGGCAACGTCATAAAGTGCTGGCGTAGCAGGAAGGTGCCGAAGGCGGTGCCAAGACCGGGGAGAATAATTCCCCAATAGGTATTCAGCCCGCCCAAGCCGGCGATCAGAATGTAGTTGGGCAGCACCGATACCTGGGGCGGCACCATCAACGCCACCAGAATCAGCAAAAAGATGGCCCTTTTGAACGGGAATCGGACAAACACCAGCGCATAGGCCGTCACGATGGCCAGAAAGCACTTGATGACGGAGGCAATGCTGGTGACGATGACGCTGTTGAGGAAGAACCGGGCAAAGGGAACGGAAGTTGCCGCGTCCACGTAGTTTTGCATTGTCGGATGCTGGGGCAGGATGGTCAGCTCTGTGGTGACGATCTCACCCGGAGCTTTCAGCGATGAGATGATCATCCAGGCCAGCGGCAGGAGGACCACGAGCGTGGCAGCGACCAATGGGACATAACCGCCCAGGATGGTCTGCCCTATGTTCTTCCAGGACAGCGGACGTTTCCGCTGTGGTGGGATTATCTGGGCCGTTGCCGTACTCATGCGTAATGGACCTTTCGCTCTACGAACCGCAGTTGCAGCCCGGTCAGCAGCAGCAGCAGAACAAACAAGACGACGGAAATGGCCGCGGAATAGCCGGCCCGGTTGTAGGTGCTGAAGGCCTGCAGATACGACTCGAAGATCAGCGTGTTGGTGCCGTTGCCTGTGCGGGTCATGATCCGGATGATGTCGAAAGCCTGCAGCGAACTGAGCAGGCTGGTGATCAGGATGAAAAACGTTGTGGGGGAGAGCAGCGGCAGCGTGATGGAGATAAAGCGGCGGAAACTTCCGGCGCCGTCCAGCGAAGCCGCTTCCATCAGGTCCTTGGGCATGGACTGCAGCCCGGCCAGGTAGATGACGGCACAGTAGCCTAGGTTCTTCCAGACATACACGATGATGACCATCAGCAGCGCCAGCTTGGGATCGTTGATCCACTGCGGGCTCGACGCACCGAAGCCACGCAGTATCCAGGACAGGACGCCGTAGACCGGATCGAAGATAAACAGCCAGACAAGGCCGACGCCGACCCCGGAGAGAACATACGGGGCAAAGATGGCGGAGCGGGCAAAGCCCTGTCCCTTGACCTTGGCATTGAGGGCGATGCCGACCAATAAGCCCAGGAGCATAGCGCCGCCGACGGTTGCGAGGGTGAAAACTGCGGTAATGCCCAGCACCGTGGAAGCATCCGAGGACGTGAAGAATTCTACGTAGTTTCCCCACCCGATCGCTGTTGCCTGGGCCGCGCCGAGGGTCCAGTCCAGGGTGGAGTAGTACATGTTGGCAAACAATGGCCGGTAGGTGAAGAAGGCAATCAGAACAATGTTCGGCAGTGCCAGAGCCAGGAAAACCAAGGCTTCGCGCCTGGCCCTGGGCGTCCAGTACTTGCCGCCGGTTCTGCTCCGGCCGCTGGATCGGGCTGTGCCGACCCTGGGGGGTTTTACCTGGCCCCGTCTCCCGTCGCCCGGCCCGCCCGGCCCGCCGTGAACGGTGCCGTCGTCGTCGCCCTTTTCCGCCGCTTCAGCGGCCGCGTGCGAACCGCCTGCATCCAGCCAGCTCATCGAGCCTCCCCTCCGACCGGTCGCCCCCGGTGCGTTGTAGTCCCGAGCTAACTTCAGCACACAAATAATCAATTCCGGCCGCTTTTGGCCCGATCGCGCGAACTGTTAGTGCCGGCGACACCTGCTGTTAAGCGGACGGTAATTGACGGTAACCCCTCATTTACAGGTTCCACAAGGGATGGCGCCGCAGGCGGCGGGGCGGAGCCGGATTTAACTTTTAGCCCCGTCATGACGTACAGTGGCTTGTTGGTTGTCTTAGCCCTTGCGCGCCTTCTCCCGTAACCGGGAGGGTGCATTCAGTGGCTGCCGGTACGGCCAAAACACCAAATCAGTAGTAAACCTAGCTCCCTGCCGGGATTTTTACCAGATCTGCCGGCAACGGGGGCCGAACCAGTTAGCGGAGGATATGGCCAAGAAAGACGGGGTCATTGAGATCGAGGGCGTTGTGACTGAGGCTCTGCCTAACGCGATGTTTCGCGTTGAGTTGACCAACAAGCACATCGTTCTTGCCCATATCTCAGGAAAAATGCGCCAGCACTACATTCGAATCCTTCCTGAGGACCGAGTAGTGGTGGAGCTGAGCCCTTACGACCTCACTCGTGGTCGTATTGTCTACCGCTACAAATAACCACAACTGCACAACACGCAAAGGAATGCCATGAAGGTCAAGCCGAGCGTCAAGCAGATCTGCGAAAAGTGCAAGGTGATTCGCCGTAACGGTCGAGTCATGGTGATCTGCGAGAACCCGCGCCACAAGCAGCGTCAGGGCTGATTCTTCCTTACCGGAAGATCCGTACCCCGCTCAGGTAAGTAAATATAAGGCAGCACAAGCCGACCCGTTGCGGAGTGATCCTAACGAGTCGGCGGACCCCCGGTCGGAGGCCGGGGCCACACGGAATGTGTGGGTGTACTGCTTACGACCTCCGGTTTACACAAGGAGCAGCCGATATGGCACGTCTCGCTGGCGTAGACCTTCCCCGCGAAAAGCGGTTGGAAGTAGCGCTTACATACATCTACGGCGTGGGCAAGACCCGTGCACACAAGACACTGGCTGACACCGGGATTTCTCCCGATGTCCGTGTCAAGGACCTGTCCGACGCTGAAATGGTTCAGCTTCGCGACTACATCGAGGGAAACTACAAGGTTGAAGGTGACCTTCGCCGCGAGGTGGCCGCAGATATCCGCCGCAAGGTGGAAATCGGCAGCTACCAGGGGATCCGCCATCGTCGCGGCATGCCCGTCCACGGTCAGCGTACGAAAACCAACGCTCGTACTCGCAAGGGCCCGAAGCGCACCGTGGCCGGCAAGAAGAAGGCCGCACGTTAACAACGCTGCGTTGACAACGTGCTTCACAAATAACTTTCTGTAGGAGAAAAAATGCCCCCGAAGACTCGCGGTGCGGTTCGCAAGCCGCGCAAGAAGGACAAAAAGAATATCGCGCTTGGTCAGGCGCACATCAAGAGCACGTTCAACAACACCATCGTTTCCATCACGGATCCCAATGGAGCCGTTATTTCCTGGGCTTCATCCGGCGAGGTTGGATTCAAGGGTTCACGCAAGTCCACCCCGTTCGCAGCGCAGATGGCCGCCGAGGCTGCTGCCAAGCGCGCTCAGGAGCACGGTATGCGGAAGGTAGACGTTTTCGTGAAGGGTCCGGGATCTGGACGCGAGACTGCAATCCGTTCCTTGCAGGCCGCAGGCCTTGAGGTGGGCTCCATTCAGGATGTCACCCCCAGCGCCCATAACGGCTGCCGTCCGCCCAAGCGCCGCCGCGTCTAAGCCGTGACGCCCGAGTTGGCCCGCCCCAGCCGCCCGATTGCATATCGGAGCGGCCCGGGACGGGCCAACTCTCCGGGCGTTAAGACGTAGACAGCTCTTTCCACCACCTGTGTTGCGTCATATAGCGGACGCTCGCTGAAAGGAAACCCCCAGTGCTCATTGCACAGCGCCCCACCCTCTCCGAAGAAGTAGTATCCGATAACCGCTCCCGTTTCGTCATTGAACCCTTGGAGCCCGGTTTTGGTTACACCCTTGGAAATTCTCTCCGCCGTACCCTGCTGTCCTCCATTCCCGGAGCCGCTGTCACCAGCATCCGGATCGATGGCGTGCTGCACGAATTCACTACCGTTCCCGGTGTTAAGGAAGATGTCACCGAGATCATCCTGAACATCAAGAACCTCTCGGTTTCCTCCGAACACGACGAGCCCGTCGTGGCCTACCTGCGCAAGCAGGGTCCCGGTGTCGTCACGGCTGCGGACATTGCTCCGCCGGCCGGAGTGGAATTCCACAACCCGGATCTGCACATTGCCACCTTGAACTCGAAGGGTAAGTTCGAGCTCGAGCTGACCATCGAGCGCGGCCGCGGCTATGTATCGGCAGCCCAGAACAAGTCCGGTGATTCGGAAATTGGCCGTATCCCGGTCGATTCCATCTACTCGCCGGTCCTGAAGGTGACGTTCCGCGTGGAAGCCACCCGCGTGGAGCAGCGCACCGACTTCGACCGCCTGGTCGTTGATGTGGAGACCAAGCAGGCGATCGCCCCCCGCGATGCCATTGCCTCGGCCGGCACGACGCTCGTTGAGCTGTTCGGCTTGGCCCGCGAACTCAATACCGCAGCAGAAGGTATCGAGATCGGGCCGTCCCCGACGGACGCGGCGCTGGCTGCCGATATGGCGTTGCCGATCGAGGATCTGGACCTCACGGTCCGTTCCTACAATTGCCTCAAGCGTGAGGGCATCCACGCCGTGGGTGAACTCGTTGCCCGCTCCGAGGCGGACCTGATGGACATTCGGAACTTCGGTGCCAAGTCCATCGACGAGGTCAAGGCAAAGCTTGTTGAGCTCGGTCTGTCCCTGAAGGATTCCCCTCCAGGGTTCGACCTTGCAGCACGTGCCGCAGCCCTCGATGAGAATGACGACGCGTTCAGCGACGACGAGCTCTAAAGACGAACACACTTTCGGCTGACCGGCCCCGACGCAGATTTCTGCTGGCAGAGTTCTGCTTCCGGGGGCGTTAGGCCAACACTTGAGGAGAAAACACCATGCCTACCCCCACTAAGGGTCCGCGCCTCGGAGGCAGCGCTGCACACCAGCGGCTGATGCTGGCCAATCTGGCCGCAGCCCTGTTTGAGCACAAGCGCATCACCACCACGGAGACCAAGGCCAAACGCCTGAAGCCCTATGCAGAGCGACTGGTTACTTTCGCCAAGCGTGGAGACCTGTCTTCGCGCCGCCGCGTCATGGGCCTGATCAGCGACAAGGGCATTGTCCACGAGCTGTTCACAGACATTGCCAAGGCCGTCGAGAACCGCGACGGTGGCTACACCCGCATCACCAAGATCGGTCCGCGCAAGGGTGACAATGCCCCGATGGCCGTCATTGAACTGGTGCTGGAGCCCGTCAGCGCCAAGCAGGCCGTCGTGTCCGAGGCAACGCGGTCCACTCAGGCCGCAGCCCCGGTCGTTGAGGCTGAGTCCGACACCGTTGCTGCCGACGCCGTCGAGACTGACGCCGTCGAGACTGACACCGTTGAGTCCGAAACCGTTGTTGCTGACGCCGCTGAGTCCGACACCGTTGAGGTGCCGGCCGAGGGCGAGTCCGCAGCCAAGGCCGCGGACGAAAAGTAAACGTTTCCTGCGATCCCGGCCGTGGCCGTTTTTGCGAAGTAGCGTAAAGCCATGACCGATCAAGAGCCCGCCGCACCCGTTCCAAGGGGCGGCGGGCTTTTGCGTGTCCGGCTGGAGGTTGGATACGACGGCGGACCGTTCAGCGGATGGGGGGTCCAGCCCGGGCTGCGCACCGTCCAAGGCACCGTGGAGGAGGCGCTGGGGATGTTGATCAGGCGCCCGATCAGGGTCGTCGTCGCCGGTCGGACCGATGCAGGGGTGCATGCCCGCGGTCAGGTAGCGCACTGCGACCTGACACCGCAGGAATGGGTCGGCGTACTGCGCGGCCAGGACCGGGAGCCCGCAGCCGCGCTGCTGCGGCGGCTGCGCGGTGCCCTGAGCAAGGTGCTCGGAGGACTGTCCGGGGCGGTAGAAGTTCATGCCGTGGCTCTGGCCCCTGTGGGCTTTGACGCGCGTTTTTCAGCCCTTTGGCGCAGGTATAGCTATCGGATCGCGGACACCGAACGGCAGTGGGACCCGCTGCTGCGCCACAACACACTGTGGTATCAAAAGGCACTGGACGTGCAGCGGATGAATACCTCGGCACGGGCGCTTTTGGGGATCCAGGACTTCAGGTCTTACTGCAAGCCCCGGGACGGTGCGACAACCCGTCGGGAGCTGCAGCGCTTTGAGTTCGTCCGCGGCTCGGATGGGATCATCACCGTAACCGTTCAAGCGGATGCTTTTTGCCACAATATGGTCCGGTCCCTGGTCGGAGCGGCCGTGCAGGTCGGTGAGGGTCTGGAGTCGCCGGAGTGGCTTCATGAACGACTACTGGCGAAGGCCCGTGATGCTAAGTCGAGGCTGGCGCCGCCGCACCCTTTGACTCTCGAAGAGGTACGGTATCCAGCGGCCGCCGATGTGCAGGCCCGGCAGGAACTCACCCGTGCACGTCGCGCCTGAGCGGCGAGTGCACTACCTCTGCGGCCTGCCCGGGCAGACAATCTGTGTAGGACAGTGGCGTGGTCATGAAGGGATTGCGGAATACCCCACGACGCTGACTTTGACCTGAGCGGGCAAGTCGCGCTATCGTTGATAGTCGTTGTGCGTGTCCTTTCTCGATACTGCACGCCTGCCCGAAGACCCTGTTGCATGGGTCGCTATTGGGCAGGTGGGAATCGGGACGCAAGGATTACTGGTTTTATAGAGCCCTCACCTCTGTTCCGGTCGCGCATAGATAGCAGGCGTAACCGACTCTTATCGCCACCCAAGAACAAGAAACGAAGGCAAAAACCGTGCGTACGTACACCCCGAAGCCCGGCGACATCAAGCGCCAGTGGCTTGTCATTGACGCCACCGACATTGTCCTGGGACGTCTTGCCAGCCAGACCGCCATTTTGCTGCGCGGCAAGCACAAGGCCACCTTTGCATCCCATATGGACATGGGCGATTTCGTCATCATCATTAACGCCGAGAAGGTTGCCCTCACCGGCGCAAAGCTCGAACAGAAGCGCGCTTACCGCCACTCCGGTTACCCGGGTGGCCTGTCCAGCGTCAACTACGCGGAACTGCTGGAGAAGAACCCGGTGCGCGCTGTCGAGAAGGCAATCCGCGGCATGCTTCCAAAAAATTCCCTGGCAGCACAGCAACTGGGCAAGCTCAAGGTCTACAAAGGCGCCGAGCACCCTCACGCTGCACAGCAGCCCACAACCTACGAAATCACTCAGGTCGCCCAGTAGTTCTGGCCCTCACCCAATATATTTATTCAAGGAGAATTGTGGCTCAGAATACTGAAGAGCTGAACACCGAGGCCGCTCCGGCTGAGGAAGCAGTACCGACCAGCTACACCTCGGAAAGTGCTCCGGCGTCGGACGCTGCGCCGAAGAAGGAACGCCCGGCCCTGACGGTTCCCGGCGCTGCCGTTGGCCGCCGCAAGCAGGCAATCGCCCGCGTGCGCGTTGTCCCCGGGACCGGCAAATGGATCGTCAACGGCCGTGAACTCGACGACTACTTCCCGAACAAGCTGCACCAGCAGGAAGTCAACGAGCCGTTCCGCATCCTTGACCTGGACGGCGCATACGACGTCATGGCCCGCATCCACGGCGGTGGCCCCTCCGGTCAGGCTGGCGCATTGCGCCTTGGCGTCGCCCGTTCCCTGAACGGGATTGACGAGGAAAACAACCGCGCGATCTTGAAGAAGGCCGGCTTCCTGACTCGTGACGCACGCGTCATCGAGCGCAAGAAGGCCGGTCTGAAGAAGGCCCGCAAGGCCGGACAGTACTCCAAGCGCTAAATACCGCGTTCCCCGAAAAGCCAGTCGCAGAGCGACTGGCTTTTCGTTTGCGCACTGCCCGATCGGGGCGCCCCCTGACGCAGCGCGGCCGGGCTATCGATTAGACTTGGCTGCGATGTCTAGATTATTTGGAACCGACGGTGTCCGAGGGCTGGCCAATGGTCTGCTCACAGCGGAACTGGCGCTATCGCTGGCTCAGGCCGCTGCGGTGGTCCTGGGCCATGAGCGTATGGCAGAGGGGCAGCGGCCCCGGGCAGTCGTAGCCCGGGACCCGCGGGCCAGTGGAGAATTCATCAGTGCTGCCGTCGAAGCGGGGCTGGCGAGTGCGGGTGTTGACGTCTTCGACGCGGGGGTTTTGCCGACGCCGGCTCTGGCATTCCTGATTGCCGATCTCGGGGCGGACTTCGGAGTGATGATCTCGGCATCACATAACCCGGCACCGGATAACGGGATAAAATTCTTCGCCCGGGGCGGCCAAAAGCTCGGTGACGAGCTCGAGGATGCCATCGAGTCCCAGCTGACCCGGGAAATATTCCGGCCCGTCGGCGTGGGTGTGGGTCGGATCCAGCGGTTCGCGGACGCGGAAGACCGCTATGTTGTGCACTTGCTGTCGACGTTGCCCAACCGTCTGGAGGGCCTGCGCGTGGTGCTGGACTGCGCCAATGGAGCGGCCAGCGGATGTTCTCCTGAGGTTTTCAAGAGCGCGGGCGCCGAGGTCTTCGTCATTGGCGCGGAACCGAACGGACTGAACATCAACGACGGCGTCGGCTCCACCCATCTTGAACAGTTGCAGGCGGCGGTCTTGGAGCATGGTGCCGATCTGGGGATAGCGCACGACGGTGACGCCGACAGGTGCCTTGCCGTTGACCACGAGGGCGCCATGGTGGATGGAGACCAGATTATGGCCATCCTCGCGGTCGCTATGAAGGGCGCCGGACGGCTCAAGGACAATGTCCTGGTGGCCACCGTGATGAGCAACCTGGGACTGAAGATTGCGCTCGGCGAAGCCGGGATCAGCGTGCGTGAAACGGCTGTCGGGGACCGTTACGTTTTGGAGGGCATGCGGGACGGCGGCTTCACCCTGGGCGGAGAGCAATCCGGGCATGTGATCTTCGCAGATTATGCGACCACTGGGGACGGTGTGCTCACGGGGCTCCAGCTCGCGGCTCAAGTGGCGCGGACAGGGCGCAGCCTCAAGGACTTGGCGACCATCATGACTAAGCTGCCGCAGTTGATGATCAATGTCAAAGGTGTGGACAAACAGCGGGCCCGCACCGATGAGGGTGTCACGGAAGCCGTGGCACAGGCGCAGCTTGAATTGGGCCAGTCCGGGCGGGTGTTGTTGCGTCCGTCAGGGACGGAGGCATTGGTCCGGGTGATGGTGGAAGCCGGCGATATGGTCACGGCCACGCGGATCTGCACCGAGCTGGCCGCCGTCGTCGAACTCCGGCTCGCATTGCAGCACTAAACGCCCCCAGCAGGCAGGAAGGGCAGGATCTCCGACGAGAGTTCCTGCCCTTTCTGCTCTACCACGCAGCCCTAGTTCGTGCGCGAGCGCAGTGAGTCGCGGATCTCCGTCAGCAGTTCTATCTGCGGATCGACGGCGGGTTCCTCATCCTTGATGCCAAGCTTGGCATTGCGGCGGGCGATGATGTGGTTCATCGGCACGACGACGACGAAATAAATGGCCGCTGCCACCAGAACAAAATTCACGATTGCCGTAAGCAGGACGCCGAACCGCACGTCCCCCCAGGCCAGGAAGTTATCGAATGTCACAACCCCGAAGATCTTTGCGATCAGAGGCATCAGGACGCTGTTGACGAGCGCGGTGACGACGGCACCAAAGGCGGCCCCAATGACTACGGCGACGGCAAGGTCTACGACGTTGCCCTTCATAATGAAATCTCTGAATCCCTTTAACATAATGTCAAGTTACCGCAAATGTTTATTAAAGATAGGCCGCAGCGGGTTCTATGCCGAGGAATTCTTCAAGACTGCCGAAACCTTTCGCCACGATATCGGCGGCCATCTCGACCCCTAAGTACCGCAAGTGCCAAGGTTCGGCATAAAAGCCGGTGACGCCGTCGTGCCCCAACTGGTACCGAACGGTGAAGCCGAATAAGTGGCAATTAGCGCCGGCCCATGCCGCTGCCGGGGCTGTGGCAAAGCATGGATTGAGGTTGCAGAGCCCGTTGGCGTCGCCGATGTCCAGGGCAAGGCCCGTCTGATGTTCCGAATACCCGGCCCTGGCGGATTTGGTGTCCGCGTCGGCACCGCCGGTCTGCGCGGCGTATCCGCCGTAGAGCGCCGCTTGCATGTCGTAGGAGCGGTAGCTGCTTAACAGCGTCATAGGCGCACCTGCCGCCGCGGCGGCCACGAACATGCGTGACGCGGCTGCTGCCACCTCAGCACGGAGCAGAGCGGCTTCTCCACCGCTGCCGGGCGGGAGAGCTGGCCGGACAAGGTCCGGTGGCTCGTAGGAGAGGGGATTCAGCGGGAGGTGCTTATTGACCACGACCCAGGGGCTGTTGGGATCGGAGAGCGAATACTTTGTCTTTAGTGCATGTACGGGGGAACCCCGTGATGGAACGGGACCGGACGCGGGAGGGGCCCACGGCTCTGCCTGCGATGCCGGCGGGGCGGGCGCAGCAGGGCCGGCGACGGCGCCACCATCGGTAGCGGCCGCAAGGGGAGCCCCGTCCGCTGGCGGACCGGCCGCCGTCGGCATTTCCCCGCCCGCCGCTGGTCCCGGCGACGATCCCGGAACGGGCCCGCCGGTTTTGGAGGGCATCGGCTTAGCAGGTGCAGTGCAGGCCGCGAAGACGGTCAGCGCAGCGCCGCCGACCAGGTACTTTGCCACCGTTCGGCGGCCGGGGAGCGAGGGCATGGCCTAGGTCTTCCGCAGCAGCATCCGGCGGATCGAATGATCAGCATCTTTGGTCAGTACCAATTGTGCGCGCCCGCGGGTCGGCAGGACGTTCTGCGTGAGATTGGGCTCATTGATCCGCTTCCAGATATCAACCGCAGTCGTTACGGCCTCGGCATCGGAGAGATCGGCATAACGGCGGAAATATGACGCCGGGTCCGCAAAGGCGGAGGACCGGAGGGATCTGAAGCGATCCACGTACCACTGCTCGATGTACGGGGTTTTGGCGTCCACAAAAATGGAGAAATCGAAGAAGTCGCTGACCGCGAGCCCTGATCGACCGTCCAGTCGTGGACGCGCCGGCGCCAGGACGTTGAGCCCCTCGACGATCAGCACATCGGGGCGGCGCACCACGACCTCCCTTCCCGGCACGATGTCGTACGTCAGATGGGAGTACCAGGGGGCACGCACTTCCTCGGCGCCGCTCTTGACCGCACTGACGAAGCGCAGCAGGGCCCGCTGGTCGTAAGACTCCGGAAAGCCCTTGCGCTGCATGAGTCCACGGCGTTCCAACTCGGCGTTCGGATGAAGGAACCCATCGGTGGTGACCAACTCCACGTCAGGAGTGTCCGGCCAGCGGCGGAGCATCTCGCGCAGTACGCGGGCAGTGGTGGATTTTCCGACGGCGACGGACCCGGCGACGCCGATGACAAAAGGGGTACGGCGGACTTTCTCACCCAGGAAGGTAGTTGTCGCGGCATGCAGTTTTCCCGCGGCGGCTACATACAAGTTGAGCAGACGGGAGAGCGGGAGGTAGACCTCACGGATCTCCTTCATATTCAACTGATCACCGAGCCCGCGCAGGCGCGTAATGTCCGCCTCATTGAGCGGCTGTTCAATCTCGTTGGAGAGCCGCGACCATGTTTGGCGGTCGAGTTCGACGAAGGGGGAGACGCCGTCGTTCCCGTTGGACTCGTTCCGTTGCAAAGTCACCTAAGAGATTCTGCCTTGTGTGGCGGCCAATGCGGAAATAGGATCCCGGCGTAGAAGATCCTACATCCCTTCTCCCGGAGTACGGTTAGGCTTGATGTCATGTGTGGAATTGTGGGATATGCAGGCCGATCCGATGTTACTGATGGCGCGCGGGCGCCGCGTAACGATGCTCTGAAAGTGATTCTGGAGGGACTGCGCAGACTGGAATACCGCGGGTATGATTCAGCCGGGATCGCCGTGATTGCTGACGGGCGGATCGAATCTCGGAAGAAGTCCGGGAAATTGGCGAATCTGCTGGCCGTTCTCGAGGCCAGCCCGCTCCCCGCAGCCGTGACGGGTATCGGACACACCCGCTGGGCCACCCATGGTGGTCCCACGGACCAGAACGCCCATCCACACCTCGCCGACGGCGGGAAGCTTGCGATGATCCATAACGGCATCATCGAAAACTTTGCCGAACTAAAAGCCGAGTTGCTGCGCAAAGGCCATCTCTTTATCTCGGAGACGGACACCGAGGTGGCAGCCGTTCTCCTGGCTGACACCTATCGGGACGTTCTCGCCGCCGGTGGCGCCGCCTCTGACGCGCTTTCAGTGGCCATGCAGCGGACCTGCCAGCAGCTGGAAGGAGCGTTCACACTCCTGGCCGTGCACGCGGATCAGCCGGGCTCCGTCGTCGCCGCACGGCGTAACTCTCCCCTCGTCGTCGGACTTGGCGACGGCGAGAACTTCCTCGGATCCGACGTATCCGGGTTCATTGACTACACCCGCCGGGCTGTTGAGCTGGGGCAGGACCAAATTGTCTCCATCACGTCCGAGACCGTCGATATCACCGATTTCTACGGCGCACCGGCGGTGGGCAAGGAATACCACGTTGACTGGGATGCCGCAGCCGCCGAGAAGGACGGCTACCCCTCCTTCATGGAAAAAGAGATCAATGACCAGCCCGATGCCGTGGCGCAGACGTTGCTGGGGCGATCGGACCAGCACGGACGGTTGACACTGGATGAAATCCGGATCGACCCGCAATTGCTCACGACGGTCAATAAGATCATTGTGCTGGCGTGCGGGACGTCGGCTTACGCCGGCCAGGTGGCGAAATATGCAATCGAGCACTGGTGCCGAATCCCCACCGAGGTGGAGCTCAGCCACGAATTCCGTTACCGCGACCCGATCGTGGATGACAAGACGTTGATCGTGTCTATCTCGCAGTCCGGCGAAACCATGGACACGCTGATGGCGGTCCGCTACGCCCGCGAGCAAGGCGCGATGACCGTGGCGATCTGCAACACCAACGGTTCCACTATTCCGCGCGAATCCGACGCCGTGCTGTACACCCATGCCGGTCCGGAGATCGCTGTGGCGTCCACGAAGGCATTCCTGGCCCAGATCACGGCGGCCTATTTGCTGGGGCTCTATTTAGCACAGCTGCGCGGCAACATGTTCCAAGGTGAAATCAAGGACATCCTTGCTGACCTGGCAAAGACTCCGGCCAAAATCCAGGAGATTCTTGACAACTCCGGGCAGATCAAAGAATTGGCCCGGTCCATGGCCGATACCAGGACGGTGCTGTTCCTGGGCCGGCATGTAGGCTTTCCGGTCGCCATGGAGGGTGCGCTCAAGCTCAAGGAACTGGCCTATATCCACGCCGAGGGATTTGCTGCCGGCGAGCTCAAACACGGTCCGATCGCCCTGATTGAAGAAGGGCTGCCCGTCGTGGTGGTGGTTCCGTCTCCGCGGGGCCGGGATTCGCTGCACGCCAAGGTGGTGTCCAATATCCAGGAGATCCGGGCCCGCGGAGCCAAGACAATTGTGATCGCCGAAGCCGGGGATGAAGCGGTCAGGGCCTATGCCGAGCATGTCTTCTACATTCCTCAGATTCCCCCGCTGCTGGCGCCGCTGCTGGCCACGGTCCCGCTGCAGCTGTTCGCCTGCGAGCTGGCCACGGCGAAGGGCTTTGATGTGGACCAGCCGCGCAACCTGGCCAAATCCGTCACCGTCGAGTAGTCCCAGGCTGCGCTATCCTGCCGCCTGACTGGCAGCTGGCATCAGCGGGACCACTAGGCTGGGGAGCATGATCATTGGGATAGGCGTAGACGTTGTGGATGTGGAGCGGTTCGGCCGCCAATTGGAGCGGACACCGGGACTGCGCGAGCGGTTGTTTGTGCCGGCGGAACGCACCCTCAACACTCGCTCGCTGGCCGCTCGATTTGCGGCTAAGGAAGCGGTGGCCAAGGTCCTTGGCGCCCCGGCCGGGATGAATTGGCAGGACTGCTGGATCGGGCTCGATGAACAGGGCCCTACCGTTCAGGTCAAGGACACGGTGGCGGCAGTCGCTGCGGCGAAGGGCGTCAAACGCTGGCACCTTTCAATGAGCCACGACGCCGGTATTTCCACCGCCATGGTCATCGCCGAGGGCTAGCATGCAGCGCGCCTTCAGCGGAACGGGGATCCGCGCGGCGGAAGAACCTCTGCTGCGTACCGGGCAGGGGCCGGTTTTGATGCAACGGGCCGCGCACGGTTTAGCTAACGCAGTGGCACGGTTGCTGGCCGAGCGCCGGGGCCGGGTTTATGGTGCCCGAATTGTCCTGCTGGCCGGACCCGGAAACAACGGCGGTGATGCACTGTACGCCGCATCCTTCTTGCTGCACCGCGGAGCGCGGGCGACGGCGGTCCTGAGTTCGGCGGGAGCCCATGAGCAGGCGCTGGAGGCGTTCCGGCGGGCAGGCGGGCGAACGCACACATTGCCGGGGCCGGAAGAGGACACCGTAAATGGCCCCACCGATGACAACGGGAGCCGGGCTCCTGCGGCTATCGCCGCGCAGGTTTGGCTTGCCGAGGCGGCTGCGGCTGATGTGCTCATCGACGCGATCCTGGGCACCGGCGCCCGGGGTAGTCTCCGGGCTCCGTGGGCCAATGCCGTGCGCGCGCTGCAACAGAACGCGGCAGCTGAGAAACCGGGCGCCTTTGGAAAGCCCAACGGACCGCTGATCGTGGCCTGTGACCTGCCCAGCGGCGTTGACGCCAACACCGGTGAGTTGCATGAGCCGGTACTCACCGCCGGGCTCACTGTTACCTTCGGCGCCGCCAAAACGGGCCTGCTCGCGCCACCCGGGGAGGGTGCCTCCGGTCGGCTGCAGGTGATCGACATTGGGCTGGGGCACGGCCTTGAGGACCCGGTTTTGCGCAGGCTTGAGTCGGGGGATTTAGCGCTGCTATTGCCGTCCCCTGGCAGGGATGAGCAGAAATATACGCGTGGAGTACTGGGCGTGGTGGCGGGCTCCGGCCAGTACCCCGGGGCGGCTCAACTTAGCTGTGCCGGTGCCCTTGCCTGCGGGACGGGGATGGTCCGGTACCTAGGCCCGGAGTCCGTAGCGGCGTTGATTCATTTATCGAGTCCGGAGGTGGTCTGCAGCCAGGGATCCGTGGAAGGGAACCACGTGCAGGCATGGCTCGTCGGCCCGGGCATTGGCGAGGCCGGCGAGAGCGATGTGAAGGAGCAATTGCAGCGCTGCAGGGACGCGTATGCCTCGGGACTGCCCGTAGTTGCGGATGCGGGCGCTCTGGCGGTACTTCCTGCCCAGCTATCAGAAGGCACGGCCCCTCACGTCATTCTGACGCCGCACGCTGGCGAACTGGCACAGCTGTTCCAGCGTCTGGGCCGGGATGTCAGCCGGCCGCAGATCGAAGCCCAGGGGATGCACTTTGCGGTGGAAGCCGCGAAGCTCACGGGTGCAACCGTTCTGCTCAAGGGTGCCACCACGCTGGTGGCATCGCCTAGCGGATCCGTCTTCAGCCAGAGTGAGGGAACACCGTGGCTGGCCACTGCCGGCAGCGGCGACACCTTGGCGGGAATCATCGGCGCCTTGCTGGCTGCACTGGCCGCGCAAACGTCGGGCTTCAGCGCCCTCGGCATCCCGGCTGAGGACCGGTGGGCTGCCATCGCCGCCGCGGGCGCCAGCCTGCACGGTCGCGCCGGCGTTTTGGCATCTGCAGGGGGCCCGCTGCATGCCGCGGCGCTGGCCGCGGCGGTGCCCGAGGTGTGGCGCAAACTGTACGCACCAGGACCGGTAACCTAAGCGGTGGAATAGGGTAAGTCTGCTTACTCTATGAGAGAGTCAAGAAAACATGTTTGACCAACGTTTAGGAGTACAGATGGAAGTTTGGCCGGGAAACGCCTACCCGCTGGGAGCCACCTTTGATGGCAACGGCACCAATTTTGCACTGTTCAGCGACATGGCCGACTCCGTCCAACTGTGCCTCTTTGACGACGACGGCACGCAGACCTGCGTCGACGTCACCGAGGTGGACGGTTACGTCTGGCACTGCTATCTGCCGCAGATCCAGCCTGGGCAGAAATACGGCTACCGGGTTACGGGCCCGTATAACCCTGAGCTGGGCCAGCGCTGCAACCCGAACAAATTGCTGCTGGATCCTTACGCTAAGGCCGTTTCAGGGACAATTGACTGGGAGCCGGCGCTCTTTTCCTACAATTTAGGGGATCCGGATTCGCGCAATGACGAGGATTCCGCTCCGCACATGATGCTCGGGGTCGTAATAAATCCCTTCTTCGACTGGGATGGCGACCGCTCGCCGCGTACTCCTTATCACCGTTCGGTTATTTACGAAGCACACGTCAAGGGCCTGACGCAGCTGCATCCGGAAATTCCCGAGGAACAGCGCGGTACCTATGCCGGCGTCGCCCATCCTGTGGTGATTGAACACCTGCAGAAGCTTGGCATTACGGCCATCGAGCTGATGCCGGTCCACCAGTTTGTGCAGGACAGCACGCTGCTGGACCAGGGACTGAAAAACTACTGGGGCTACAACACCATCGGCTTTTTCGCACCACACAATGAGTACAGCTCCACCGGTGATCTGGGCCAGCAGGTGCAGGATTTTAAGGCCATGGTGCGGGCTCTCCATCTGGCCGGCATCGAGGTCATCCTCGACGTGGTCTATAACCACACAGCGGAAGGTAACCACCTGGGCCCCACGCTGTCCTTCCGCGGCATCGACAACGCTGCCTACTACCGTCTGATGGACAACGACGAAAAGCACTACATGGACTACACCGGCACGGGCAATTCGCTCAATGTGCGCAACCCGCACGCCCTGCAGTTGCTGATGGACTCGCTGCGGTACTGGGTCACGGAAATGCATGTGGACGGCTTCCGGTTCGATCTGGCATCCACGCTGGCCCGGGAATTCTACGACGTTGATAAACTGTCGACCTTTTTCGAGCTCATCCAGCAGGATCCCGTGGTCTCGCAGGTCAAGCTCATTGCCGAGCCATGGGACATCGGTCCAGGCGGCTACCAAGTGGGCAATTTCCCGCCGCAGTGGACGGAGTGGAACGGCAAGTATCGCGACACGGTCCGCGATTTCTGGCGTGGCGAGCCAGCCACGCTGGGCGAATTTGCTTCGAGGCTTACTGGTTCTGCCGATCTGTACGAAAATGACGGACGCAGGCCGGTGGCATCGATTAACTTCGTGACCGCCCACGACGGCTTCACCATCGCAGACCTTGTCTCCTATAACGAAAAGCACAACGAGGCCAATGGCGAGGACAATAACGACGGCGAATCCCACAACCGCTCGTGGAACTGCGGGGTGGAGGGTCCCACCGAGGATCCGGAGGTACTTGCACTGCGCGCCCGCCAGCAGCGGAACCTCATTGCCACGCTGCTGCTCTCGCAGGGTGTCCCGATGCTGCTGCACGGTGACGAACTGGGGCGGACCCAGCAGGGAAATAACAACACTTACTGCCAGGATTCCGAGCTGAGCTGGATTCACTGGGATTCGATGGATTCTCCGCTGGTGGAGTTCACCGCAGCCGTCAACCGGCTCCGTGCCGACCATCCCACCTTCCGGCGCAGCCGCTTCTTTGATGGCCGCCCGGTCCTTCGGGGTGAAGGCGAGGCGCTTCCGGACATCGTCTGGCTGAACGCTGATGGCAGGGAAATGAAGCCGGAAGACTGGGACACCGGGCTGGACCGTACCGTGGGAGTTTTCTACAACGGCGACGCCATCATCGGCATTGACACCCGTGGGCGGCAGATCACTGATGTGAATTTCCTGCTGTACTTCAACGCCAACGTCGACCCGGTGGACCTGACCCTGCCGGTCGGAGATTATGCGCAGAAGTGGGAGGTGGTCATTGACACGGCCGGCGAGCATGCCGAAGACGCCGTGACGCTCGATGGCGGCCAACAACTGACGATTTCCGCCAAGACGATGATGGTTCTACGGGCTTACTCCGCTCCCGAGGAGGAGCCGGACCACTCGGTGGCCGCTTCGCTGGCAGACCGGGTTAACACCGCGGCTGAAGTAGCGGCTGCGGGCTGATCTACCCGGCCGGTGCAGGTCACGCCAGACCCAGACACCGGCCGGCGCAGGTCCGCCCGATCCAGACAATATGCAGCGCAGGTCCACGGGGCCCAGGCAATGCAGCGCAGGTCCACGGGGCCCAGGCAATGCAGCGCAGGTCCACCTTGAGAATGGAGAGAACCGCAGATGCGGAAACCGGCTTCCACGTACAGGCTTCAGATCAGTTCCGGGTTCACGCTCTGGGACGCAGCAGCCCAGGTGGACTACCTGGCAATGCTCGGAGTGGACTGGCTCTATCTTTCGCCGCTGCTCAAGGCGGAGGAAGGATCGGATCACGGGTACGACGTCGTCGACCCCGCCATACTGGACCCTGCGCGCGGCGGGGAAGCAGCCCTAGCAGCCCTGGCGGACAAGGCACATGCAGCAGGAATGGGCATTCTGCTCGATATTGTGCCGAACCATATGGGCGTGGCCAGCCCGCAAGCGAACCCGTGGTGGTGGTCGTTGCTCAAAGAGGGACGTGAATCCCGCTATGCAGAGGCCTTCGATGTCGATTGGGCGGCAGGCGGGGACCGGATCCTGCTGCCCGTGCTGGGCTCGGCATCGGATCTGGATGCCATCGAGGTGCACGGTGACGAGCTGCACTATTACGAGCACCGCTTTCCGCTGGCGGTCGGCAGCCGGACCGCGCCGGACGACGACAGTAACTCGGACAATGGCGGAGAGTCGGGCGACAAGAGCAACTCTGCAGGCGACGGCAATCGTGTGCTGAGCGGGGAGCAGGCGTTGGCCGTGTACCAGAGGCAGCACTATGAGCTGGTGGACTGGCGGCGCGCCGATCACGATTTGAACTACCGCCGGTTCTTCGCCGTCAACACACTGGCGGGTATTCGCGTCGAGGTTCCGTGGGTTTTCGATGAATCGCATGCGCAGATTCTGCGCTGCATCCAGCAGGGTTGGGTGGACGGCCTGCGGGTGGACCATCCCGACGGGCTGGCCGACCCCGGCGGTTACCTCTCGCGGCTGAAAGAGGCAACCGGCGGGGCGTATCTGCTGATCGAGAAGATCCTGGAACCCGGCGAGACCCTGCCGGAGTCCCTTGCCTGCGAGGGAACCACCGGATACGACTCTTTGGCGCAGCTGGACAGACTATTTGTGGATCCTGCTGGAGAGGGGCCGCTGAGCGCGCTGGATGCCCGGCTGCGGGGGAGCGACTGCGACTATGCGGAGCTGATCCACGGGACCAAGCGCGCTGTGACAGACGGTATATTAAACTCGGAAATCCGCCGGCTGGCCCGGCTGGTCCCGGATGCTGCGCTGACCGCAGATGCGGCGCACGCTGCGGAAACTGCCGAAACCGCGTCGCCCGCGGAAATTGCGGATGCGCTCGCGGAATTAATCAGCAACTTCCATGTCTACCGGACCTATCTGCCGCACGGGAAGGAAGACCTTGAAGCCGCGGCCGTCCGGAGCCGGCAGCGCCGACCGGACCTCGCCCGGGCCCTGGACATCGTGCTGCCGCAGCTTCGGGGCACGGGGGAGCTGGCCGTTCGGTTCCAGCAGACGTCCGGAATGGTGATGGCCAAAGGCGTTGAGGACTGCGCGTTCTACCGGTACACCCGGCTGACCTCGCTCACCGAAGTTGGCGCCGACCCGTCCGTGTGGTCCGTCAGCCCGGATGAATTCCACAATTTCATGGCAGCGCGGCAGCAGGCGGAACCGGCCACCATGAACAGCCTCAGCACCCATGATACGAAACGCGGGGAGGACGCGCGGGCACGCATTTCGGTTCTCTCCGAGGTCCCGTCCCAATGGGAAGAGCTTCTGGCGCGGTTGCGCGGGCTTGTCCCGCTGCCGGATGGCCCGCTGGAGAACCTGCTCTGGCAGGCGGTGATCGGTGCCTGGCCGATCAGCCGGGACCGGCTGCATACCTATGCGCAGAAGGCTGCGCGGGAGGCCGGAAATTCCACCACCTGGACGGACCCTGACGAGGCCTTCGAGCGAAAGCTGGCGGGGCTGGTTGACGCTGTGTATGACAACGAGGAGGTCTCGACGCTGGTTAGCGGTTTCGTGGCCCGAATCCGGCCGTACTTCCATGTCAACGTCCTCGGCGCAAAACTTCTCCAGCTGATGATTCCGGGCGTCCCGGATGTTTACCAGGGCAGTGAACTCGAAGAGCTTTCGCTGACCGACCCCGATAACCGCCGCCTGGTCGATTTTGCCCAACGACGGCGGCGCCTGGCAGCGCTCGATCTGCCGGCAGCGCCCGATCAGCAAACCGCAGGGATGGATACCGCGTCCGCCAAGCTGCTGGTGACCTCGCGGGTGCTGCGGTTGCGTCGGGACAGGCCGGAACTGTTCTCCGGCTACAGCCCGGTGCCCGCGCATGGTCCGGCCGCCGCGCATCTGCTGGCCTTTGATACCGGGGGTGCGATCGCCGTCGCCACCCGATTGCCGCGCAGACTGGACGACGACGGCGGCTGGCGGGGAACCGTCGTCGGCCTGCCGTATCCGTGCACCGATCTGCTGACCGGGCGCCACTACCCCGCGGCTGCGGTGCCCGTGCCGGAGCTGCTGCGGGACTTCCCCGTCGCCGTCTTGATTCGCACTCTTGATTCGCACCGACACTAAAGTAACTAAGGAAAGCCACCATGACTCACCGGGACCTTGCCGATATGCGTTTTGATTTATGGGCACCCGACGCCGACTCCGTGACATTGCTGGCGAACGGGCAGCGGCTGGCGATGAGCCGCGGTAGGGGGGGCTGGTGGGCCGTCGACGACGCGCCGCGCGGAGCTGACGTGGACTACGGCTACCTGCTCAACGGCGAGACCACCGCGCTGCCGGATCCGCGGTCGCAGCGCCAGCCGCACGGCGTGCACGGGCAGTCCAGGACCTTCGATGCCGGAAGTTATCAATGGGGTGACGGCGCCTGGACCGGCCGCCAGCTGGCCGGCGGGGTGATCTACGAGCTGCACGTCGGCACCTTCACCCCGGAGGGAACGCTGGAGGCCGCGATCGGCAAGCTGGATTACCTGACGGAGCTGGGGGTGGACTTCGTTGAGCTGCTGCCGGTCAATGCGTTCAATGGCACGCACAACTGGGGCTATGATGGCGTCCTCTGGTATGCGGTGCAGGAGGAATACGGCGGCCCGGAGGCGTATCAGCGATTCGTCGATGCCTGCCACCGGCGCGGCCTGGGCGTGATCCAGGATGTGGTGTACAACCATTTAGGCCCAAGCGGAAACTATCTGCCGCGGTTCGGACCATATCTGACGCAGGGTGCGGCGAATACCTGGGGCGACTCGGTGAACTTGGACGGCCCTGGTTCCGACGAGGTGCGCGGGTACATCCTGGACAACATGATGATGTGGTTCCGCGATTATCATGTGGATGGCCTGCGTCTGGATGCCGTGCACGCGCTGCGGGACACCGGGGCGGTGCACATCCTGGAGGAAATGACGGCCCGGACCGATGCAGTCGCCGTGGCCCTGGGCCGGCCGCTGACGCTGATTGCCGAATCAGACCTCAATGATCCGCGCCTGATTTATCCGCGTGCGGCCCACGGATACGGGCTGACCGGACAGTGGAGCGATGATTTCCACCACGCGGTCCATGTCAATGTCACCGGGGAAACAGCGGGCTATTACGAGGACTTTGCCTCCGTTTCCGCGCTGGCCAAGGTCCTCACCGGCGGCTTCTTCCACGACGGCAGCTACTCAAGTTTCCGTGGACGCCGCCACGGCCGGCCGCTGGACCCGCACGGCGCGGCCCTCTGGCAGCTGGTCGTGTGCATCCAGAACCACGACCAGATCGGCAACCGTGCCATCGGGGACCGGCTTGGCGCCGTCGTCGGCTTTGATCTGCTTGCTGTAGCAGCTGTGTTGAACCTCTGTTCCCCGTTCACCCCGATGCTTTTTATGGGCGAGGAATACGGCGCCGGCACGCCCTGGCAGTTCTTCACCTCGCATCCCGAGCCGGAATTGGGCAAGGCGACGGCGGAGGGCCGGATCCGGGAGTTCGAGCGGATGGGATGGGACCCTGCCTTGGTGCCCGATCCGCAGGATCCGCAGACCTTCATCCGCTCCAAGCTCGACTGGAGCCAGGCCCAGGGGCAGGGACCGGACGGCGGCGCCCACGCCCGATTGCTGGGGCAGTACCGCACGCTGATCTCGCTGCGCCAGAGCCTGCCGGCCCTGACCGAACCGGATTTTGGCTCCGTCCGGGTAGAATTCAGCGAGCCGGAGCGCTGGCTGGTGATGCACCGCGGCACCGGCCGGGATGCCGTGAGCGTTGCGGTAAACCTCGCAGAAGTGCCGCGGACCGTCCCCATTACGGCCGGTGCCGCCGTATTGTTCAGTACCGGCGAAGGTGTGGTGTCCGATGGCGCCGCCAAGGTATCGCTGCCGGCCCGCAGCGCGGCGGTCCTTGGCTCGTTGGTGGCATGATGAAGAGATGACCTTTTCTGCTGCCGAAGACCGTTATGATTCGATGCCATACCGCCGAGTGGGCAAAAGCGGGCTGCAATTGCCCGCGGTTTCGCTGGGATTGTGGCACAACTTCGGGGACGACAAACCGTTTGAAGTCCAGCGGGCCATCCTGCGCCGTGCCTTTGATCTGGGCGTGACGCACTTCGACCTGGCGAACAACTACGGACCGCCCGCCGGTTCTGCCGAGACCAACTTTGGCCGGCACCTGGCGGAAGGGTTCCGCGCCTACCGCGACGAGCTGGTCATCTCGACCAAGGCCGGCTACGACATGTGGCCCGGGCCGTATGGGGAGTGGGGCTCAAGGAAGTACCTGCTGTCCAGCCTGGATGCCTCGTTGGCTCGGATGGGGCTGGATTATGTCGACATTTTCTACAGCCACCGTCCGGATCCGCAGACGCCGATGGAGGAAACGATGGGCGCGCTGGACACTGCCGTGCGCTCCGGCCGGGCCCTCTACGCGGGCATCTCCTCCTACACTCCTGAACAGACACTGGAAGCGGCCCGGATCCTGAAGGATTTAGGCACCCCGCTGCTGATCCATCAGCCCTCCTACTCGATGTTGAACCGCTGGACCGAAGACGGGTCGCCGAACCTGTATGAGGCACTGGGCCAGGTGGGGGCCGGTTCCATAGCCTTCTCGCCGCTGGCCCAGGGCATGCTCACGGACCGCTACCTGGACGGGATTCCGGCCGACTCCCGGGCCGCGAAGGAGCGTTTTTTGTCGGAAAAGTCCCTGACCGAGGAGAAGATGGCGCGTGTGCGCGGGCTGAACAAGATTGCAGCCGGACGCGGACAGTCACTGGCCCAGCTGGCGATCGCCTGGGTTCTCCGCGATCAGCCGAAGGGCTCACCTGTAACGTCGGCGCTCGTTGGAGCCTCAAGTGTCCAGCAGCTGGACAACAACCTGGCCGCAGTGCAGAACCTGCAGTTCAGCACGGCTGAGTTAACTGCGATTGATGAGTTCGCCGTCGACTCCCATATCAATCTGTGGGCCCAGCGCTAAGCAGGCCTTCCCCGACGGGCACCCGCAATCGGGCTACCGTCGGGGACCGGGAACAACCTCGGCCGATTCCGGGTTGCAATATAATGATCAGGCGCCTGTCGGCGCCGTCCCCGCCCGTGCCCCGTCTTCAGCTGCGGCCGTAGCGGGTCCTGTCTGTTGCACAACTAAAGTCGACTTGTGAAAATGAATTGCAAAATTAATAAGGAGTTCCGTGTCTTCTCATCCAATTCGGGTAGCCATTGTCGGAGTGGGAAACTGCGCCTCATCGCTGGTGCAGGGCGTGCAGTATTATCAGCACGCGGACCCCGCCGCCGCGGTGCCCGGTCTGATGCATGTGGAGTTCGGCCCGTACCACGTCAATGACGTGCACTTTGTGGCCGCCTTCGATGTCGATTCCAAGAAGGTGGGACTGGACCTTTCCGACGCCATCGGAGCGAGCGAAAACAACACCATCAAGCTCGCCGATGTGCCCAACCTGGGCGTGCCGGTGCGGCGCGGCCCGACCCTGGACGGACTCGGGAAGTACTACCGCGAGACGATCGTCGAATCCGACGAGGAAGCCGTTGACGTCGTCGCTGTGTTGCGCGAGGTGCAGGCCGACGTGCTGGTCTGCTACCTGCCCGTCGGTTCAGATGCCGCGGCCAAGCACTACGCACAATGCGCCATTGACGCCGGCGTCGCGTTTGTCAACGCCCTGCCTGTCTTCATCGCCGGGACGAAGGAATGGGCAGACAAGTTCACTGCAGCCGGAGTGCCCATCATCGGCGACGACATTAAGAGCCAGATCGGCGCCACCATCACCCACCGCGTGATGGCAAAACTGTTCGAGGACCGCGGTGTGGTGCTGGACCGGACCTACCAGCTCAACGTAGGCGGCAACATGGACTTTAAGAACATGCTGGAGCGTGAGCGGCTGGAATCGAAGAAGATTTCCAAAACGCAGGCTGTGACGTCCAACACCTCTGCCGTACTGGCAGCCGATGACGTCCACATCGGTCCGAGCGACTACGTTGCCTGGCTCGATGACCGCAAATGGGCGTTTGTCCGGCTGGAAGGCCGGAACTTTGGTGACGCGCCCGTATCGCTGGAATACAAGCTGGAGGTCTGGGATTCACCCAACTCGGCCGGAGTGATCATCGACGCCATCCGCGCTGCGAAGATTGCCCTGGACCGGGGCATTGGCGGACCGATCCTTTCCGCATCGAGCTACTTCATGAAGTCCCCGCCGGAGCAGTTCGCGGATGACATCGCGCACGAAAAGGTCGAAGCCTTCATCCGGGGCGACCTGGAGCGCTAAAACCCGTTTCTTTAGTGCGCATTGCGGGGCCGGACCGGATCCGGCCCCGCAATGTCCGGCTTAGACTCCAATTCGTAAGGCGGCGGCGAGGGCGCGGTCATAGCTGGCGATCGTCAGCTCCGCGGTGTGCTGCCAGCCGAAGGATTCCGCAAACACTGAGGCGGCCCGGCCCAGGTCCTCACGGGTGTGCGGGAAATCGTAGAGAGATTCCAGTGCAGCGGCCCAGTTCTCCGGATCGCGTCCCGGAACCAGTAGTCCGGTGCGGCCGTCGCTGACAGCGCGCGGCAGGCCGCCGACGTCGGTCGCGACCACGGGGGTGCCGCAGGCTTGTGCCTCCAGCGCCACCAAACCAAACGACTCGCTGGAAGAGGGCATGGCAACCACGTCCGCGGAGCGGTACCACTGGGCCAGTTCCTCCGCCGCGACGACCGGATGGAGCGTGACGACGCCGGTCAGCCCCTGTGAGTTGACCAGCTTGCCAAGATCGTAGCGGTCAGATCCGCTGTGCGAGCCGACCACCGTGACCTGCAGGTTAATGTCCGGGCGGGTCCGGTGCAGCACGCCGGCCGCTTTGATTAGTACGTGCGGCCCCTTGAGCCGCTGCAGTCTACCGGCAAAAAGTACATGGAAGACGTCCGGGGCAATCCCGCGCTGTTGCCGGGAGCGGTCACGGAACGCCGGCTTGAAGACCTTGAGGTCCACCCCGGGAGCTACTACATCGATGCGGCTTTGGCAGCCGTCGTAGTGGCGTTCGAGCTCGGCCGCCTCCGCGGTGGTATTGGCGATCAGCCGGTTCGCCTGCCGGACAATCTGCTGCTCACCCTCCGCGCGCCGGCTCGGCTCGGCGCTTTGGCCGTCAGGGAGGTGATGGTTTTTCACCCTGGCCATCGTGTGCATGGTGTGGACCAGCGGCAGCTTCCATTCCCGGGCCAGCGCCAGCCCCGTCATACCGGACACCCAGTAATGCGAGTGCAGCAGGTCGAAGTACCCGGCCTCAAAGCCGTTCCCCGTTGGGCCGGCGGCCGTAATGGCGGCCGTAAGATCCGCGATGAGCTGAGGTAGTTCCTCTTTGGCAACGGGGCCCACTGGGCCGGCCCGCACATGCCGCACCAGGACGCCGGCAGCCATCTGCGTCGTTGCTGGCTCCGTGCTGGCGGTGCTGCGGGTGAAGATTTCAACCTCGACGCCGGCTGCAGCCAACTCCAGCGCGAGCTGGCGTACATAGACGTTCATCCCGCCCGCGTCCCCGCTCCCGGGTTGTTCCAGCGGTGAGGTGTGCAGCGAAAGCATTGCGACGCGCCGGGTGTTATGCAACTGCTCTCCTTCGTCCCACGGCGCCGCCACGACGGCCGTGCCATTCAAATTCTCCCATTACCCAGGTGCAATGTTCCACGCGGACTTCCACTCCCGTAAAAGTCCGGCCGGGCGAGAAGGCCTAAAATGGGTAGGTGACTTTATCCGAGCAGCATGTTCTTCCTGAACGCCGGGCCGAGATCGATCTCGACGCCATCCGGCACAATGTCCGCCAACTCTCCGCCGTCATCTCACCGGCCAGGTTGATGGCCGTGGTCAAAGCCAATGCCTACGGCCATGGCATGATTCCGGTGGCGAAGGCCGCTGTGGAAGCGGGCGCGCACTGGTTGGGTGTGGCGCATATTTCCGAGGCTCTCGCGTTGCGGCGGGCCGGAATCGGCGTCCCGGTCCTGGCGTGGCTGCATACGCCCTCCAGCGATTTTTCCGGCGCATTGGAGGCGGGAATCGACATCGGCTGCTCGGGCTGGGAACTGGAGTATATTGTTGCCGCGGCACGTGAACGTCAGCGGCCGGCCCGGGTCCATTTGAAGATAGACACCGGCCTGGGCCGGAACGGGAGCACCGCGGCGCTTTGGGATGCCGTGGTCTCGGAAGCGATGGACTACCAGGACCAGGGACTGTTGCGTGTAGTCGGCGTCTTCAGTCATTTTGCCGTTGCCGATGAACCCGAGCGTCCGGAAAACGATGAGCAGCTGCAGCGGTTCCGTGAAGCCGTAGCCGTGGCCGAGGACGCCGGCGCCGACCTCGAGGTCAGGCACGTGGCCAATACCCCGGCGATTCTTTCCCGTCCGGATGCGCACTTCGATCTGGCCCGGGCCGGGCTGGGTATCTACGGGCTCTCCCCGTTTGAAAACCAGACCTCGGCCCAGCTTGGGCTGCGGCCGGCAATGACGCTCAAGGCACTGGTGGCCTCCCGTAAGGACGTGCCGGCCGGCCAGGGCGTCTCCTACGGACTGAACTACGTCACAGAAGGTCCCAGCACGCTGGCCCTGATTCCGCTGGGCTACGGCGATGGTGTTCCCCGCATTGCCACCGGTGGCCCGGTGCGGATCAACGGCACGACCTACCCGGTGGTCGGCCGGATCGCGATGGACCAGATGGTGGTGGATCTGGGGGCCGAGGCGGCGGTTGTGGGTGGACCACCGGTGTTGGGTGCGGAGGCGGAACTGTTCGGAACGGGCGACGACGGTGGCCCCACCGCGGAGCAGTGGGCTGCCGCTGCGGGCACGATTAACTATGAAATCGTGACCCGGGTTGGTCCGCGCGTACCGCGGGTCTACCTCAACGAAGGGCCCGCAGAGTGAACCCGAGGGTGCGCATCAGTGTGCGCAGAGTTGGAGCTTTTGGGTGCGCAGGGCGCGTCCGTGCTTTCCCGGAGTTCCCAGCTGCGCGCCACTTGGTCCAGCGGATATTGGTTTTAGTCCGCCTTTCGGGCGTGCCCGTGCCATGACCGCAGGATGGGAGTTCCAGACCGCTGCCGCGGAAGAAACGCAGGTTATCGCCGAGCGGCTGGGCGGCATGTTGCAGGCCGGGGATCTGCTCATCCTCAGTGGTGGGCTTGGCGCCGGAAAGACAACTTTCACCCAGGGGCTGGGCCGGGGATTGGGAGTGCGCAGCGGCATTATCTCGCCAACGTTCGTGCTGGTGCGGATCCACCCGAACCTGCCCGATGGTCCCCGGCCGGGGGGACCCGATCTGGTCCACGTCGACGCCTACCGGCTGGGATCAAGTGGTGAAGTGGACGACATAGACCTGGAGAACACTCTCGATTCGGCTGTCACGGTGGTGGAGTGGGGCGCCGGGTTGGCGGAGCATCTGGCGGAAAGCCGCCTGGAGGTAGAGCTGGTACGTGCGGTGGGGGCGGCTCACGCAGGGTTGGAAGACGGCGCCGAAGCCCGGCTGCTGCGCGTCACCGCGGTTGGCCCACGCTGGGGCGGCGTGGATCTGTCCGGCCTTCCGTGCGCCGCAGATCCGGCCAGCTCCGACACGGAACCGATGGACTAGGTTGGATTAGTGCTGATTCTTTCCATCGATACTTCCGCCATCGCCAGCGCCGCCCTGATACGAACGGTGCCGGCCAGCTACGGCGCGAAGGCAAGTGCCGCCGTCGTCGGAAGCTTTGCGACTGAGGACACCCGCAGTCACGCCGAGGTGCTGGTGCCGGGCATCGAATCCCTGTTTGGTGACGCAGCGGTCGAGGGACCGGCGCTCGACGCCATCGTTGTCGGTGTGGGGCCCGGTCCCTTCACCGGGCTGCGCTCCGGTATCGCCGCGGCCCGGATGCTTAGTTTCGTCTGGGAGGTTCCGTTGCACGGCGTGATGAGCCTTGACGCGCTGGCGTGGGACGTCTGCGGCGCAGCCTCCCGGGACCGGAATCTGATGGGTGGGGAATTCCTTATTGCCACGGACGCCAGGCGCAAGGAAGTGTACTGGGCGCGGTATTCCCCGGGCGCCACGCTGCTGGAGGGCCCGCACGTTGGACCCGCCGCGGAACTGCCTGCTCTGCCAGTGTTCGGCGCCGGCGCCGGCCTGTACCGGGACGAGCTGCTGGCCCGCGGCTGCACCGTGCCGGATGCCTTTGCCGATGCCCAGCCGACCGCCGCGGCGCTGGGACTGCGTGCCGCCGCACTGCTGGTCTGTGGTGACAGGCTGCTGCCAAGCGCCCCGCTGTATCTGCGCGAATCAGATGCCAAGGTCCCTGGGCCGCGGAAGCGCGCGCTGTGACCGGCGCCCAGCTGCGGCCGATGACGCCGGCGGACATTGACACCGTCGCGGAGCTGGAGACCGCCCTTTTCCCGGTGGACTACTGGCCGCGGCAAATGTTTGTGGATGAGCTCTCCCAGCCGCAGACCCGCAGCTATCTGGTGGCCGAGCAGGACGACCGGATTGTCGGCTATGCGGGGCTGATGTGTGTGCTGCCCCTCGCGGATGTGCAGACCATCGCCGTGCTCCCGGAGTGCGAGGGGCAGGGGATCGGCACCGCGCTGCTGCGGGCCCTGCTGGCGGAGGCTGCCACCCGTGCTGCTGACGACGTCCTGCTGGAGGTGCGCGCCGATAATCCGCGGGCACAGCAACTGTACCTGCGCTTCGGCTTCGAACAGATCCACGTGCGCGCACGCTACTACCGCGATGGGACGGACGCCCTGATTATGCGGCTAAGGCTCACGTCAACCGAGGAGGTAACAGCATGAACCGGACAGAACCCCTGATTCTGGGCATCGAATCCTCCTGCGACGAAACAGGCGTCGGAATCGTCCGTGGAACGCAGCTGCTGGCCAACGTGGTGTCCTCCTCGATGGAAGAACACATCCGCTTTGGCGGGGTGATTCCGGAAATCGCCTCCCGTGCGCACTTGGACGCCATGGTCCCCACGCTGCGGGCAGCGCTCGACGCGGCGGGCGTCAGCCTGGCGGAGATCGACGCGATCGCCGTGACCAGCGGCCCCGGACTGGCCGGCGCCCTGATGGTCGGTGTGTGTGCGGCGAAGGCGCTCGCCGTTGCTGCCGGTAAGCCGCTCTACGCCATTAATCACCTGGTCGCCCATGTAGGGGCGGCGCTGCTGGACGAATCGCTCGGTGCGGTTTCAGTGGGGGAGGACGACGGCGGTGGGCCGCAGGAAGTGGGCGACGGCGGCGGGCTGGGCCGGTTGGCGAACATCGGCGCCCTGCTGGTCTCGGGTGGCCACACGGAGATCCTGCGCGTAGGCAGCATCGCCGAGGACGTTGAAATGCTCGGATCCACCATCGATGATGCCGCGGGGGAGGCCTTCGACAAGGTGGCGCGGCTGCTGGGGCTGAACTATCCCGGCGGCCCAGCGATCGACGCCCTGGCCAAGACCGGGAACCCCCGTGCGATCAAATTTCCCCGCGGGCTCACGGTACCGAAGTACATGGGGACGCCGGCTGAACCGGGACCCCACCGCTACGACTTCTCGTTCTCCGGCCTCAAGACCGCCGTGGCCCGCTGCGTTGAGCTCTTCGAAGCCCAAGGGCAGCAGCCGCCCGTCGCGGATATCGCCGCCAGCTTCCAGGAGGCGGTGCTGGACGTCATTACCGCCAAAGCGGTGCTGGCCTGCCGGGAAAACGGCATTACCACCCTGCTCCTGGGCGGCGGAGTGGCAGCCAATTCCAGATTGCGTGAACTTGCCGATCAGCGAACCCGCGCCGTCGGAATCCGCCTGCTGGTGCCGCGGCTCTCACTGTGCACCGACAACGGCGCCATGGTGGCCGCCCTCGGTGCGCAGCTGGTAATGCGCGGTATCCTGCCCAGCGGTATCGCCTTCGCCCCGGATTCGTCGATGCCGGTGAGCAGCATCAGCCTCAGGTGAGTGGGTACTTCTGCCCCATAAACCACCCGGTTTAGGGGCAGAAGTACCCACTCACCTGAGGCACGGGCCGGGTGTCGGGGCGTGCGGCGGTCTCAGCTGTCGGCGGGGCCGGTTCGCATCCGCTGGATCAGATCGTCCACGACGGCGTGCAGGTCGCCGTCGTGAGCTTTGGCAACCGCCCGCTGCCGTTGGTATCCGGCGCCCCGGCGGATGATTTTTTCCACGTCGGCCAGCTCATCGGCACAATGCAGGCGACGGGCCACCGGCTCCAGCTTGTTCAGCAGTTCCAGCGTGTCCTCGGTGACCAGGCGTTCGTTGCCGGCGGCGTCCAGGATGATGATGGCGTCCAGGCCATAGCGGGCAGCCCGCCATTTATTTTCCTGCACATGCCACGGCGGCATCGTCGGGATGCTGCCGCCGTCGTCGAGAGTGCGGGAAAAGTCATCCACCAGGCACTGCGTGAGCGCGGCAATGGCGCCCACCTCCTCAAGGGTGGAAAGGCCGTCACAAACGCGCATTTCAATGGTGCCAAGTCCCGGCACCGGGCGGATGTCCCAGCGGATTTCGTTGATCGCATCGATCACGCCGGTGGTGAACATGTCCTGCACATAGGCCTCGTACTCGGACCAGCTGGAAAACTGGAACGGCAGCCCGGCCGTGGGCAGCTGCTGGAACATCAGCGCGCGCTGGGAGGCGTAACCGGTATCCTCACCGTTCCAGAAGGGCGAGGACGCGGAGAGCGCCTGGAAGTGCGGAATATAATTCACCAGGCCGTCGAGCACCGGCATGGCCTTCTTGACGCTGTCCAGCCCCACGTGGACGTGTACCCCGTAAATGACCATCTGGCTGCCCCACCACTGGGTGCGGTCGATCAGCTTGGCATAGCGTTCCTTGTCGGTGACGGCCTGCCGGCTGGTCTGGCTGAACGGGTGTGAGCCGGAACAGAGCAGCTCAACGCCCATCGGGTCGGTCGCCTCGCGCAGGGTTTTCAGAGTCCGGGCCAGATCGGCTTTGGCCTCGGCAACACTCTGGCAGACACCGGTAACGAGCTCGACGGTGTTCAGCAGCAGCTCTTGTTTAATGTGCGGATGTTCCTCGTCCGCCTGCAGCTCGGGGTGGGCTCGGCCGACGGCGGCCAGCACCTTGTCGGCGACCGGAACCAGCTCGCCGGTTCCGGAATCCACCAGCGCCAGTTCCCACTCCACGCCCAAGGTGGACTGTGCCGATGAGGCGAAATCGATCTTCAAACGCGTTCCTGACATCGGTGAATTGGTGGACTCCATTCTAATCGAACCGTGATCCGGGAAATGACGCCCACCCCGACGCTCAATGCCATCGGTCGCGCCCCTCATTCTTTCCCAACACACGCCATTTCCCCGCCCGTCGGCAGAGGGGAGAATAGGAGCATGCCCATTCTCAATAAAGACATGACCCTGTGCATATCCCTGGCAGCGCGGCCCAGTAACATCGGGACCCGGTTCCACAACTATCTCTATGACCAGCTGGGCCTGAATTTCGTGTACAAGGCCTTCGCCCCGACGGATATTGCGGCTGCGGTGGCCGGAATCAGGGGCTTACCGATCCGCGGTGCGGCCATCTCAATGCCGTACAAAGAGGACGTCATTGCACTGGTGGACCGGATGGACCCGTCTGCGGCTGCCATTTCATCCGTGAACACGATTGTGAACGACGACGGCGTCCTGACGGCGTACAACACGGATTACCTTGCCATTGCGCGTCTGCTCCGGGACCACGCCGTACCCGCAGATTACTCCGTGCTGCTGCGCGGCTCAGGCGGCATGGCGAAGGCCGTGGCAGCGGCGCTGCGTGACGCTGGCTTCACCGCGGTCACAATCGTGGCCCGCAATGAAACAACCGGCCGGGCGCTGGCTGACCTTTACGGGTTTGGCTGGCAGCCGGAGGTGGGAAGCGCGACGGCGGATCTCATCATCAACGTCATCCCTCTTGGCATGAGGGGGAGCATAGCCGGCGATGACGAAAAGGTGCAGTCGTTCGACGACGCCGCGGTGACCGCCGCGCAGGTGGTGTTCGACGTCGTCGCCCTGCCGTCCGAAACACCCCTCATCAGCGCCGCCCGCAGCGCCGGCAAACGCGTCATTACCGGCGCCGAGGTCATCGCGATCCAGGCGGAGGAGCAGTTCGTGCTGTACACCGGCGTGCGCCCCAGCCCGGAGCAAGTCCGCGCCGCGTCGGAATTTTCCCGCGCCTAGGTCCCGCCTGCGCCGCACTATTCCTGCTCGCCGCGCAGGGGCACCAGTGCGAATTACCGCATCCCTGCATAGAGGTCCAGAGCCGCCGTCAGCGCGGGTCCGTCTTGATCAGCCCCGAGCTGGCGGTCATGGGCCGGGAGTCGCCGCCGTGGGTTGTTGTCGGTGGCGGCGGTTGTGGACGCTGTGACGAGAATAGCGAGCCCCAGGGCGCTGCCGAGTTGATGGGCGGTGCAAACTTACCGCGCTGAATCCCGTCCCCGTGGACCTCGTTGTCCGTCGACGACACGGAAGCTTCGATGCACAAGCTGTCGCGGGTCTTTCCGCAAGGCGCATCGGATGGTCCCCTGACTGGTTAACAGAAGACCCATGCTCGTGGCAGGCGGGAGCCGAGGGGTTTCAATATACCCCTCGGCCAGTCGCCCTGTACCGTGGTTGAAGGACGGGATCCGGCCGGGGGCTTTTTATCCCGCGGGAACTTCGGCCATGACTTCAGGGACCTGGTCCGGGGATGGCAGGGTCCCTTGACGGCGTCGTTCGCGTCGTTCGATCGCCACGGCGACGGCTCCGAGGGCGATGTTGATGATCATGAAAACCACGGCGGCAACAATCTGCGCTTGGAGGAGGGAACGGCTGTAGTAGGTGCCGATGACGGTTGCGCTGCGGAGCAGTTCCAGATACCCGCCGAGGACGTAGGCCAGCGCTGTTCCCTTGAAGAGAATCACCATCTGGCTGATCAGGGCCGGACTCATCGACCGCAGGGCCTGCGGGAGCAGCACTAGTTGCATGGTCCGAAGTCCGGAGAATCCGAGAGCCTGGGCAGCCTCGGTCTGGCCATTCGGGATCGCCAGGATGCCCGAACGGAGCAGGTCACCGATGACGGCGCTGCTGTAGAGGGTCAGGGCAATGACCAAGAACCAGAAGTCGGAGAGTTTCAGGCCGTAGGAGGGGAGCACCAGCGAGGTGAAGTAGAGCAGCAGAAGCAGCGGCACGCTGGCGAAGACGTCGGCGATGATCCGGCAAGGAACGCGGATGGCTTTTCGCCGGGCGAGCAAGCCGACGGCCAGGAGCGCGCCGAAGGCAAGGGAGAGGACCATGCCGACGCCGGCGGCGCGGAGGTTGTTGCCCAAGCCCTCTGCCAGCAGTTTCCACAGTCCCCATTGCGTGAACGGCTGCCACGCTGCCGCGCCGAATTCGCCGTGCGAATCCAGCACCCGGTAGACCCCGAATCCCGCCGCTCCCAGCACCGCCAGGGAGAGAACCTCCATGACGGCGTGGCGCTTGCGCGCCCGCGGCCCCGGCTTGTCGAACAGTGTCACGGTCGTCATCGGCTAAACGCCGCCTTTCGGTCAAGGGAGGCAACAAGGCGGCTGACGACCAGCCCAATCACCAGGTAGGCCACTGCCGCGCCGCCGAAAATAATGAACGGTTGAGCCTGGTCGACGGAGGCCTTATTGCTGGTGAAGGTCAGGTCGGCAACGCCGACTAGGGCCGCCACCGAGGTGTTCTTGATCATGGTGATCAGCACATTTCCCAATGGCTTGACCACAGTGCCGAAGGCCTGCGGAAGGATGATGTGCACCATGGAGGGTCCCGGGGCAAAGCCCAGGGCCCGCAGCGCCTCCAGCTCCCCGGACGCCACGGTATTGAGCCCCGCGCGGAGGGTCTCGCTGACGAACGGAGCGGTGTACAGGACCAGGACGATCGCCGCGGAAGCGAACAATGAGTACTGGATACCCAGGACGGGGAGGCCGAACACGAACAGAATCATTTGGACCGGGATGGGAATGTTGCGGAACACCGTCACGTACGCCGCGGACACGGCCCGAAGCGTGCGGATCGGGCTGACCCGCAAGGCGGTCAGGATTGTTCCGAGCAGCAAGGCCCCCACCCACCCGAGGACACTCAGTTCAAGGGTGACAAGGACACCCTGGCTGAAGTCGGCTGCATAGCCGGACAAGATGGGCATCGACTTTCCCTACAGAGTGATCTTCGGGGCGGCGACGTCGCCCGGCCGGACCGCGCCGATGGTCTTGTCGTAGGCCTTCTTCCAGTCGCCGTTGTCTTCGATCTTCTTCAGGAACGTGTCCAGGTAATCGTGCCAGGCGGTGTCGTCCTTGGCCGAGCCGATCGCGTATTCCTCCGAAGCGAGGTAGTCGCCGACGATCTTGAATTCGTCCTTATTTTGGTCCATCAGGCCGAAGAGCAGCGACTCGTTGGTGACGACGGCGTCAACGCGCTTCTGTTTGAGTGCCTGGGCGCACTCGCTGTAGGTACCGAAGAGGGTAAGCGTGGCCTTGGGGGCGATGGTGGGCAGCAGCTGGGCAGCACGGGCACCGGTGGCTGTGCAGACAGGCTTGCCGTTCAGGTCATCGGCTTTGGTGATGCTGGTGTCGTCCTTGCGCACCATCGTGGAGACGCCGCTTTCGAGGTACGGGCCCTCGAAGGCAACGGCCTTCTTGCGTTCATCCGTGACTGCGTAGGAGGCGACGACGGCGTCGACCTTGTTTTGCTGAATGAAGGCTTCCCGGTTGGCCGTGATGGCCTCAATGTACTGGATGTTGTCTTCGCTCCCGGTGAGGTCCTTGGCCAGCAGCTTGGCCAGTTCGATGTCCAGGCCCTCCATCTGGCCGGTCACGGGGTTCTTCACACCGAACATCGGCTGGTCGAACTTGACGCCGACGATGATCTTGCCGCGCTGCTGGATTTTGCTCATCGTGCTGTCGGCCGGGAAGGTCTGGGTCGGTGAGCTGGGGGCGGCCGCCTCGGGGCTGCCACAGGCGGTCGTCGCCAGGACCAGGGTGGCCGCGAGCGCAACGGGTGCAAGGAATCGGAGATTCTTCATAATTTTTTTCCTTTTGTTTGGGTCGGAATTGTTGGGTCCGGGCAGCGATGCCCGGACGGGTGCTGCTGTTAGTTGACGGAGGAGAGGAAGCTTCGGGCCCGATCGGTTTCAGGCGAGGTGAAAAAGTTTTCAGGATCGGCGGTTTCGACGATCGCGCCGTCGGCCATGAAAATGATCCGGTCCGCGCAGGAGCGGGCGAAGGACATTTCGTGGGTCACGACGAGCATGGTGGTGCCGCCTTGCGCCAGCTGGCGCATGGTGGCAAGCACTTCCTGCGTTGATTCGGGGTCAAGGGCGGACGTTGGCTCATCGAAGAGGATGACTTTTGGATCCATGGCCAGGGCGCGCGCGATGGCTGCCCGCTGGGATTGGCCGCCGGAGAGTTGGGCGGGGAAGGAGCCCGCCTTCGCCCCGATTCCGACGGCGTCCAGCAGTTCCAGCGCGCGCGCCTCGGCCTGCGCTTTGGGCTGGCCCAAAATCTTCCGCGGCGCCAAGGTGACGTTGTCTAGGATCGTGCGGTTGGCGAACAGGTTGAAGGACTGGAAAACCATGCCCACTTCGGTACGGAACTTGTACAGTTCCTTCCCCTCGGCCGGTTGGGCGGCGCCGTCGACCAGGATCTCGCCGGCATCGATGGTTTCCAACCGGTTGATGCAGCGGCACAAGGTGGATTTTCCGGAGCCCGAGGGTCCAAGGACAACGACAACCTCCCCTCGCCCGACCGTCAGGTTAATGTCGCGGAGGGCGTGCAGGTCGCCGAAGTACTTGTGGACGTCACGGAATTCGACGACGACGTCACGGGAGTGGGTCGGCTTGGGCGTGGTTTTGGGCGTGGTTTCGGGCATGGGGGAATTCCTGTCGGGCGGTGCGGTCATTGACCTGGCGGATTATCTGCAGTGTGCTGCGGGGAGGGGCTGGGCTAAGGGATGCCGAGTTCCTTCAACGTGGCCGCCACGGTGGCGTCCTGTTCCTTGAGGAACGCGGAGAACGTGTCCCCGGTTTTGTAGGCGTCGTCCCAGCCGTTGTCCAGCAAAGCCTGTTTCCACGCCGGGGACTCGTGGAGCCGGTCCAGCGCCTGAAGCAGGCGCTGCCGGTCGGAGGGCGTGATGCCCGGCGGGGCGAGCACGCCGCGCCAGTTCGTGAACACCAGGTTGATTCCGGATTCACGCAGCGTCGGTGCAGTGATGGACGCATGCCGTTCGCGGCCTGAAACGGCCAGGATCCGTAACTGGCCCGAGGCGATCTGGTCCCGGTATTCGGCCAGCCCGGACGTTCCAAAGCTGACTTTTCGGTTCAGCAGCGCCGGGAGGAGTTCGCCGCCTCCGGCGTAAGCACTGTAATGGACTTCGTTGGTGGGGACGCCGATGACGCGGGCAAGTTCCATCGGAAAGAGCTGGTCCGGACCGCCGGGTGCGGATCCGCCGCCCACCGTCACCGATGAGGGGGTGGATTTCCACGCCTGCAGCAGGTCGCCGATGGATTTGTAGGGTGAATCAGACCTGACCAGGATGGCTTCCTGTTCTTCGATCAGTTCGGCCAAGGCCGTGGCGTCGGAGACGTTGTCCTTGGACCCGTTCGCGTATCCGGAGCCGACCACACCCAGGCCCATCATCATCATCAGGTCCGGGTTGCCGGATTCATTGATCAGCCTTGCCAACGCCACGCTTCCGCCAGCTCCTGTGACGTTGAAGATCTCCATATGTCCGGTGGCGCCGGAGTCTTCCATCGTCCGGGCGGCAATGCGTGCGGTAATGTCGTAGCCGCCGCCGGGGCTGTTGGGGACCATCATGCGGATGTCCGTCATGGAGGGCCCCGGTAAGCCGCATCCGGTCAGCGCCAGCACAAGGAGCAGGAGCGAGGCCTTCATCCATCCGGACAATCTCATCGTGCTCCTCCCTTCTATGCCGCCGGTCCTGGTGGTGCATTTCACGCGATGTGACGTGGTTACCATCAAAGCGTGACCCACGTCCCGGTCAAAGTCACTAATACGAAATCAATGGAGGTTGTGGTCTTTGTGGTCACGAAAGCGTCGCCCCAGCCATCTGACATTATCGGGCCAGTTTCTGGTGCTTCAATTGGCTGTGATCACGGCAGTGTTGCTGGCGGTCACCACCGTCTCGGTCAGCCAATCCCGGGCAGAGTTTGTCCAGATCCAGGGCCAGCGGATGCTCGCGATCGCGGAGAACATGGCCTCGACGCCGCTGATTAGGGATGACATCGCCGCGCCCGAGGCAGATGTCGTGCTGGCTCCTGACGTCGAAAAGGCCCGGACACTGTCGGGGGCTTCGATCGCGGCGGTGACCGATTCTTCCGGTAAGGTTCTGGCCTCCTCCGATCCGCAGGCTGTCGGTGACAGACTGGACCTGGCACAAAGCCGGGCGCCCTTGGGCAGGTCATGGACGGGCAACCTTACCCTGAGTGGGCGGCGGACCATTGGGGCGCGGGTACCTATCCTGCAGGCGGACGGAACCGTCAGCGGCGTTGTGGTGGTGGCGGAAGATTACCCGCCGCTGGGAGGTTCGCTGGCGGCGGCCGTTCCGGATCTGATGATCTTCCTCGGAATGGGGGCGGTGCTGGGAGTGCTGGGCTCGTGGCTGTTATCGCGCCTTATCCGGCGGCGCACCCGGGGGCTGGAGCCGCGCGAAATCGCGGACCTGGCGGACAACCGCGAAGCCTTGCTCTACAGCATTCGAGAGGGGGTGATTGGCGTTGGCATCGACGGCAGGGTCACCCTGCTCAACAAGACAGCGATCGAGCTTCTGGGCCTGCCATCGAATGTGGCCGGAGAGCGGGTCGACGAACTGCCGCTGAGCGCGGAAGTCAAGGAGCTGCTGCTGGATACTTCCGACGGCGAAGAAACGGCGGCCGTCACAGGATCACGCCTGTTGGTTCTAAACCGGCGGGTGGTTGGGAGCCGGGGGAGACCGATAGGAACGGTGACGACGCTGCGCGACCGGACGGAAATGGCTGAACTGGAAAGCCGGTTGGCCGCCAATCAGAGCATTACCGAAACCATGAGGGCCCAAACCCATGAGTTTTTCAACCAGCTGCACACCGTCTCGGGTCTGGTACAGCTCGGTGAGTTTGAGGAGGTGCGGTCCTTTATTGGAACGCTGACCCGCCGACGGGCGGAGATCAACGACGACATTTCCAGCCGGATTGAGGATGCGGCCGTGTCCGCCCTGCTGGTGGCCAAAACCAGCCTGGCTGCTGAATCGGGCATCGAGCTGCGGCTGTCCGAAAGTTCCGCCCTTGGCCCGCTCGAGCCGTCGCTGGCTGCCGATACCATCACGGTGCTTGGCAACTTCATTGATAATGCGGTGGACGCGACCGCCGGGCTCTCCGGCGTGATTGTCCTGGTTGATCTGGGCGACAATGATTCAATGATCACCATCAGAGTCAGCGATCCGGGTCCGGGCGTCCCTGAGGACCTTGAGCACCGCATCTTCAACCGTGGCTTCACCACGAAGCCGGTCCCGGCGTCCGGGCGCGGCATAGGCCTTGCCCTGGTGCGGCTGGTGTGTGCCAGAAGGCAGGGCTCAGTGGGCGTTCATAATCTTGACGGCGCGGTTTTCGAAGCAACTCTTCCCTACCCGGCGCCGGTTCGATGATCCGTGTCCTCATAGTCGAAGACGATTTCATGGTTGCCCGGATCCACGGAAAATTCGTTAACCAAACCGCCGGTTTCCGCGTCGTCGGCCATGCCCAGACCGGCGCGGAGGCGCGCCGCGCGGTGGAAGAGAACCATCCCGATCTCATCCTGCTGGATGTCCACCTTCCGGACTCCAACGGTCTGGATCTGCTCCATGAACTTCGGGCTTCCCGCGTCCCGGTCGGGGTTATCGTCATCACGGCCGCACGGGAGGCCAACAGCGTCCGCGCAGCCGTGGAGGGCGGGGCGGCCCATTACCTGATCAAGCCGTTCGAATACAGCGATTTGGTGACCCAGTTGGGGCGTTTCAAGGAGCGCCACCAGCGCTTGAACCGGGTCGAGGAATCGGTTCAGGACGACGTCGACAAAATCTTCGGCTTTGTCGGCAACCCTGTCGGCGAGAAGGTCTCCCCGTTGCCGAAAGGACTGAGCGTGGAAACTGCCCGTCTGGTGATTGGGTCACTAGAAGGAGGCGGCGAAATGTCCGCATCGGAGTGTGCCGACAGCATCGGGCTGTCACGGGTCAGTGTACGGCGCTACCTGGAGTACTTCGCTGACGACGGGCAGATGGCGGTCCGGCTCGAATACGGTAAAGCCGGACGGCCGGAACGTAGATACAGTCTTCGAGAAAGTCCCTAGAATGTCTGCCAACCGATCATTACGACGACCGGAGAGCGTGACCAAGCGTCCTATGCCTTGGGAATTTCGGTCAGGTCCGCGCCGTCGAAGAGTTTTCCGGCACTATGGATCATCGGAGCGTCATCACAGCTGGGAAGTCTGCGACCCGTGCTTACTTTTCGGTCGGCGGAACACCATCAACCAGATCGGAGGCGTGCCCATCAGTCAGACTGAGTAGTGCAAAGAACGAACAGACCAACCGGAAAAGGCAAAAAAAGAGGGTGTGCACAATCTGCACACATGGGGCCCCGGAATGGGTCGTACCGGTGTCGGACTGCTTCGGTTTCCGCATGTTCCGCGATTCCCCAATGTTCGCAAGAGGCTGGCCAGTAGTTCGGCAGCGGTCACAGTCGGGGCGCCTGCACCGGCGGCGGGAACATCGTCGGTGAGCACATGCACATAAGTCCCAACCACACCGGCGGCCTCTGCGGCGAACCGGCTCGTCAGTCGATATCCGGCGTCCGATGGGTGCACGATCACGGCGCCGTCGGCACGCAGACGCGGGTCAATGAGGCCGCAACTCTGGGCCTTGTTCCGCAACTCGGCGCGCCACGCGGCAATTTCAGGGCCGGACCGGAGTTTTCCCGCGCTGACCGGTGGCTGGTCTCCACGCGCTCGAAGGGCTTGCGTGGCCGACCACCGAGTGCGGTGATCGACCAAGGCCGCTTGCGCCGCATGGAGATCCGGTCGTTTTAGTCCTCGTCGCCGCGCAAGGGTGCCAGGGCGAATTCCCGCATTCCCTCGTCGAATCCGACGAGCGGACGCCATTGAAGCTCCTTCTTGATTAGCTCCGAGCTGGCGGTGATGTGCCGGACGTCGCCGAGCCGGAACTGCCCTGTCACAATCGGTGCGAGCGCGTTACTGAAAGTGCTGAGGGCGCGGGCGACGTCCCCGATGGTCTGTGGTTCGTCGGCCCCGACGTTGTATGCACCGAAGCTGCGCCCATAACCGCTGTGCAGTGCTTCCAGAGCGTGGATATTAGCGGTGGCGATGTCACTGACATGGATAAAGCTGCGCCTTTGATTTCCGTCTTCAAAGACCCGCGGGGCCTCGCCTCGGGCAATGGCGGACCGGAAGATTGAGGCGACGCCGGCGTACGGGGTGTTCTTGGGCATCAGCGGACCGTAGACGTTGTGATAGCGCAGCGCTATAGCTTCTGCACCGGTTGCACGGGCCCATGCCGAAGCCAGATTCTCCTGGCTGACCTTGGAGGCGGCGTAGACGTTGCGCGGATCCAATGCCGAGGACTCGGTCACCAGGGCGGGAACCAGTGGTTCATCGGTATCGGGGTTCCGCGGGTCGAACATGCCCGCTTCCAGGTCTTCCACGCTGCGCGGCCCCGGGTGGACTGGTTTCCCGGTGACGGGGTCCCGGTACGCCCCCTCGCCGTACACGACCATCGATGAGGCCAGCACCAGTTGGCCGATGCCGGCCTGCTCCATGGCGGCCAGCAGGACCGCCGTGGCAAAGTCATTGTTCCAGACGTAGTCCGGTGCGTCGGCGAAGTTCACGCCCAGCCCCACTTTTGCGCTGTGATGGCAGACGGCGTCGATCCCGTCCAAGGCTGTACGAACCACGGCGGGGTCCCCGGTGTTTCCGACGACCAGCTCAATCCGTGGATCCAGACGGGGCGGCCGCGGGTGGACCTGTGGGTCCAGGGAGTCGAGCACCCGCACTTCCCAGCCCTTCGACAGTGCTGCCTCGACGACCGCCGTGCCAATAAACCCCGCACCTCCGGTGACCAGGACCCTCATCGGCCTGCCGCCGGGGCGGGTTCTGAGCCGGGCGCCGCGTGAGCGGAGGGCCCGGACACGGGCTGGTCCATGATGATCCGGACGGCCTCAGGATCCATCAGCTGCGGAGCGCGGTAGCATTCGTCGAGGGTGCTGACAGCGGCTTCCAGGACTGCGAGAATATGCGGCTGGGCGGTCTTGAGCCGGCCGAAGACGGCCTCGGCGGTAACCGGTGCCGAGCCGTCGTGACCGGTGTCCGAGTCGGTGACGTAGGCGAGGTTGGCAAAGCCCATATTCAGTTCGGCGGCGAGCACCGGCTCTGGATACTGCGTCATGCTGATGATGTCCGCGCCTCCGGAGACGTACCAGGCGGATTCCGCCCGAGTGGAAAATCTTGGCCCGTTGATGACAACCACGGTGCCCTCCGCCTGAAAGGGCAGGCCGCGTGCCGTGACCGCTTGCCGCAAATGCCGGCGCAGGACACCGCAGAACGGTTCCGTCGCGGGCAGGTGCCGCACTCCGGTCGGTAGGGAGCCGTCGAAGTAGGTGTCGATTCGTCCGGTGGTGCGGTCGATCAATTGGTCGGTAAGGACAAACGTTTCCGGAGCGTAACCTGGCCGAAGTCCGCCGACCGCGGAGGAGGAAATAATGCCTTCCACTCCGAGGCTCTTCAAGGCCCAAAGGTTGGCTCGGTAATTAATCTGCTGCGGCGGCAGGGAATGTCCGGCACCGTGCCGGGCCAGAAAGGCAACGGTTTGACCGCCCACCCGGGCCAGCGAGACCGGGCCGGAGGTGGGACCGTAGGGGGTTTCGGGAGTGAGGACGTCCAGCACCTGGGATCCGGGCAGGTGCTGTGTCCCCGAGCCCCCGATGATGCCGATCCGCGCGAGGTTACTGCCGCCGTCGTATTCTGTCATGGCTTCTATCCTGCCATCCCGGATGCCGCGCGCAGTCCGTCCGCGGCGGACGCCAAGTGGAACGCCCGACGGCGGTGCCAGGCTCCCACGGCGATGGCCAGGGCCGCAGCGGCAAGGCTGGCGCGGTTGACGCGGCCGCTGAACACCGGATCCCCGGGCAGCAGGTAGACGATATTGAGCGCGACCATGACCCCGATGTACTCCCAGTACCGGCTCAGCACCACGGCGGGCAGCAGCAGCAGCGCATACCAGGGGTAGTTCGGGCTGACGATCAGCAGGGTCAAGCCGATCATGAGGGTCTGCTGCTCCCAGATGTTGTGCACGGTCGTCTTGCGCAGCACGGTCAATGCCAGCAGCAGCAGCGCCGCGGCACTGAGTAACATCGGCCATGGGCCGCCGGAGATGAACTGGGCCAAGGCAAAGCGGATGCCGACCTGATCGCTGTACCCCTCCTCCTTGAGGTAGCCGGGGAGGTAGCCAATGACGCCCCACCCGGCGGTCAGCAGATAGGGGGTATACAGCAGAGCAAACGTGGCCAGCGCCGCACAGATGAACCTGACGGGTCTTCGGAAGAGGAGGGCGGGTGCGGCCATCGCCGGAATGAGCTTGGTGGCCACGGCCGCACCGAACATGAAACCGGACCGCAGCGGTTTTCCTGCCTTTCCCGCCGTCAAGAGCAGCCCCGCGGCCAACAGCAGGGCGCCCCCGAGCAGATCGACGTGGGCATTGTTCACGCCTTCAATGAGCACCAACGGGCTCCAGGCCCAGACGGCGGCCAAATACCGCGGCAGGCCCAAACGAGGAAGTGCCAGCAGCAACATCAGCGTGACCGCCAGGCTCACCAGCAGACCGGCGAGCTGGAATGCCGCATAGCCCACGCCGTCCGGGACGGTCAGCCGGACGCCCAGGAAATACAGTTCCGCCGTCGGGGGATAAATTGTTGGAACGTTCGGCCGGTTGATCGTGGTGCACAGCGGCTGTCCGGAAGGCTCCCCCCGGGTGGCTACCGGGGCGGTAGCGAACAGATCGGGGGAGCAACGGGTCCCGCCGTCCGCAGTGCCGTTTCCGGGCGCAAACAACCATCCGGGGCGGAGCCCGACGAGCGCATCATCGAGCGGCACATGGGTATACGGGGAAACGCCGGCCTTTTGCACGATGCCGTCCCACGCGTAGCGGGCCGAGTCATTGCTGGTGGAAGGCGGAGAGCTGATCGCGGCCACACCGAGGAGCAGCGCTCCGGCTATCACGACCGTGCTGATTCTGGCCGGCCGGGCACGCCGCAAAGCACAGACAGCCCCAGCCAGGAGCAGCCAGCAAAGGAGGGTGCCGGCCAGTACAGCCAGCGGAAACGGCGGCTGCGGACGCACCGTCGAGTAAAGCGCCGCGGCCAAGAGCACTAACAGCAATAGGGTCAGGAGCAGCGCCCGCGTCCACCCGGGCGGCGTTCCTGCCGCTGTTCCTGTTCCCATCCCTCGGGGGGCGGCATTAACAGAGGAGCCGGTGCTCACGGGTTGGGCGCTCGTGTCTGAGGCGCTAGTCTCTTGGAGGTCCACCCTTCGATCCTGCCTTATCGCGGGGGGCTCGGGGCACCAAACCGCTACCTCGGGCGTTGGCCCTACGAAAAGACTTCTCTTTCTCCTGGTATTTCCATTGATCGGTAGTGTGACCCCGTATGAACAGGTTGACCGACGCGCTCGCGGCAAAATTTGCCTCGCCGGTGCGCAGTACCAGGCTTTCGGTGGTGCTGGGCAGGTGGCTGGGGCTCACTTTCACGGTCTGCTTTGCCACCGGCCTGTTTAGTCACGGGCTGCAGAACCCGCCGGGCTGGATGTTTTTCCCCACCCGACCGGTCTGGATTTACCAGCTGACCCAGGGCGTGCACATCACCTCCGGGATCGCGTCCATCCCGCTATTATTCGCCAAGCTATGGTCCGTCTACCCCGAACTGCTCAGCTGGCCTCCCGTGCGGTCTGTGGTGCACGCGGTGGAGCGGGGATCCATTGCTTTGTTTGTCTCCGCGTCCCTGCTGCAGGTACTGACCGGGCTGATTAATACGTACAAGTGGTACCCGTGGCCCTTCCCCTTCCGCGAGACGCATTACTGGTTGTCCTGGGTGGTGTGGGGGTCACTGCTGCTGCACATCGCAGTCAAATTGCCGCTCATCGCCGCGAACTGGCGCCGTGCGCGTGAGCCTGCCAACCCAGAATCGACGACGACGGTGCCGGCAGCCGCGGAACTGACGGCACCGGACCCGGGAGGGCAGCAACAAATGCGCTCCGGCCGCGGGACAGCTGGGGCTGTTTCACGACGATGGTCCCGGCGCGGCTTCCTGGCGGCAGTCGGGGTGACCACAGGGACGGTGGTGCTGGGCACAGCCGGCCAATCCTTTGCCTGGCTGTCCCCGGTTAATTTTTTCGCCCCGCGGAAAATGGGTACTGGGCCTGCGTCCGTGCCGGTAAACCGGACCGCGGCCGATGCGAAGGTCGGCCCCTTGGCGCAGAACCCGGGCTGGACGTTGAAGGTCAGCTACCGTGGTAAAAGCCGCAGCCTGACCCTCAGTGAGCTCGCGGCCCTGCCGCAGACCGAACACCAACTGCCGATTGCCTGTGTTGAAGGGTGGAGCCAGAGCGCAAGGTGGCGGGGCGTGCGGATCCGGGACCTGGTCCAGGCGATGGGTGCGGTGCCGGAATCGGATCTGCTGGTGACCAGTTTGGAACCCGAGGGGGCCTACCGACTAATGACCATGCCCGCCGTCTATACCGCGGATGAGAAGACCCTCGTGGCGCTGGAGCTCAATGGGGAGGTCCTGGATCTGGACCATGGGTATCCGGCGCGGATTATTGCCCCGGGCCGACCCGGGGTGCTGCAGACCAAATGGCTGCAGAGTCTGGAGATATTGTGACAACGCCCATACAGCATTCAACGCCGGAATCCTCGCCAACGGCGGCTGAGCCAAAGTTCGGAACGGGCGTTCGCGCGGCCCGCTTCGTTGTGGGGCTGTTGGGCGCCGGCATCGCCGGCTACGGGCTACTGGGTCTGCCCACACAGCTTGGTCCGGCGCAGCTGCTGGGGTTACTGTTCTGGCTGGCCTGCGGGGTTGTGCTCCATGATGGGATTCTGGTCCCACTAACCAGTTTGGCTGGGGCCGGTTTGAACAGGTTCACCTTTGGATTGGGTAGTGCATCGGCGGCCGTGCTGCGAGGTGCGCTCATGGTCGGCGCCATGCTAAGCCTGCTGACCGGCATCCTGGTCCGGGCACAATCGGTCGCGCGGAACACCAGTGTGCTGGAAATGGATTATCTGGCGCATCTGGCCTGGCTTTGGCTGGCGCTGGCGCTGGGTGCTGCCGCGGTAATCTACCTGCTGGAACGGCGTGCCGGGCGGTTCGCTCGAGCGGGATTCAGCCAGCAAAACACCCGACCCTGAGCCCGCCGGGTTGCGGACAGTTCCCACCCGCTGGCGCCAGCCCTAGCGGCCAGGGCCGTTCGTCCCGCACGGGCCCAGCGGAATGGCTCGCTGACTTTACCGTCGTCGTCCTCCAGCACCGCCTGGAATGCGGCATCGACGTCGTCGTCCGGATCCACTTCCACCAGCAGCGTTCCGTCCGGGCTCAGGAGTTCGCGGCTGCGGCGCAGCAGGGCGCTCACGCTGCCGTCGATGCCGATATTTCCATCCAGCAGGACGGCGGAGCGCCACCGGCCTGTGTGCGAGACGGTCTCGAAGACCGACTGCCGCACGGCGCGAGTGCCTCGATCGAGGGCCTGTTGCACCGCCTGAGTGCTGGTATCCAGGCCCATCGCGGTGATTCCGAAGGAAGCAGCGGCAGCCAGCAGCCGCCCCGGGCCGCAGCCGATGTCCAGCAGGGGACCGCTTAGACCGGCCACCAGCGACCGTTCCAATATGGTGGCAGGAGCACACCAGCTGTCGACCGTGAAGGTGACCGGTGCCAAGCCGTAGTCCGCAGACACCGGCCGCAAGGTCAGGGATCCTTGTTTCCGGCCAAGCGCCCGGGCGTAGGGTTCGGACGAGCCCTGCCCAAAAAGCGCCGTGCCCGGGACCCTCGGCGGCAGTGACGACAGAGGCTGCGCGCCTGCTGCAGGAGCAGGCATGAAAATGGCCTGAGTCATCGGTGGCTCCCGACGGCGTCAGCCGGCGAAGCTGCCAGCGGTGCAGCAAAAGCGTCAGGTGCGGCAGCAAACGCGGCGGCCACGGCGGCAGCAAAAGTGGTCCTCGGCACCATCGCCGCAACGTGTGCGGCGTCAGCAACGGTATCGACGTCGTCGAGCATGGGCAACTGGCCCACCCGCAGACCGGCCCCGGTCAACCGGGCCAGCTGCTGTGCCCCGGTCTGGTCCGTTGACATCGGGACGCCGCGGATCAGGTCGCCGCGCGGTGTGTGCATGGCCAAACCCCAGAAACCGCCATCGGACGCCCACCCCAGCCACGCATCATGGACCGGCGCCGGAGTAGTCCAATCGTCCAGTAACTCCCGCACGTGCTGCAGCTCCAGCTGCGGAGTATCCATGCCCAGGATCAAAAGTGGTCCCGGAACTACCGCGCAGATCGCAGCCAGCCGCTCATCCAGGCCGCCGGTTTCCTGCGGGAGGAGCCGGAATCCGGCCGCGTCCTGGGGGCGGGCAGTCCCGTCCAGTACCAAGAGTCGATCGGCCACGGGGAGGCTCCGGACGAACGCAAGGGTCTGGCTCAGGCTTGCCTGGGCAATGGCGGCTGCCTGCACGGGCGTCAACGGCGGGCACAAGCGGGTCTTGACCCGGCCGGGCACGCATTCCTTGGCGATGACCGCGACGGTCACATTAGTTTCGGTTATCACTACTTTTCTTCGGCGCCGCGGGGGCTTTGGACGGGTGCTGCTGCGGCCAGGCTCCGGGCGGCCTTGAGCTGCGCGGACATGTCCCTGACCGCGGTCACCGTTCCACGCAGCGTCCCGGTAACCTTGGATCTGCCCGTTCGGGGTGAATAGATGATGGGCAGTTCGCGGATCCGCCAGTGCCGTTGGCTGGCCTTGAGGAACATCTCCAACGGATAACCGCTGCGCCGGTCCAATAGCTCCAGGGACAGCAGCTCCGCCCGGCGGCCCACGCGCATCGGGCCAAGATCGCTCACCCGTTCTCCGGTCAGCCGGCGAAGCTGCCAGGCGAGCACAAGATTGGCGAACCGGGCATGCACAGGCCACGACCGGCGTTCCGGTCGGCGGCGGCCCAGCACCAAATCGGCCGTTCCGGCCAGCACCGGGGCCAGCAATTGGGGGAGTGCTGCCGGGTCCATCGATCCGTCGCAGTCGCAGAACGCCACATAGTCGGCCGTGGCGGCGAGGAGCCCGGCGTGCGCTGCGGATCCGAACCCGCGGACGGGCTCCCTGACAACGCTCGCGCCTAGTGCGGCCGCGACGGCGGCAGATCCGTCGGTGGAACCGTTATCCACCACGATGGCCCGATATCCGGGCGGCAGCCGGGACAAAACCCAGGGCAGGGCGCCGCGCTCATCCAGGCACGGAAAGACAACATCGACGCGTACGCCGTTTTCGGGGTCAGTCACTATTGAACCTTATGGGCTTTCCGGGACCGGGGCGCACCGATGCAAGAGGTCAATCGCCTTCCAAGGGCGGGCGGCGGCTACGGTCGTGCACTATTAAGTCATGGACCCCTTGGAGCCGGTAACGTCAACGTATCGGAGCGCCGCTTTCTGCTTTGCAGATCTGGTCGCCCGGATTCCCGAAGATGGCTGGGCGAACGCCGGACTTGGGGTGTGGGACCTGCGCGCACTCGTGGGGCATGCCGGCAGAGCGCTGAGCACTGTGACGGCCTACCTGCGCCAGCCCGCCACAAGTGAGGCGGTCACGAGTCCGGAAGGGTATTTCGCACTGGTTGGGCGGGCAACCCAATCTTCCAGCCCGGATGCTGTAGCGGAGCGGGGGCGGCAGGCCGGCCGGCAGCTGGGAGCGGACCCCGCAGCAGCCATTATGGTCCTCGTTGAAGAATCTCTGCATGCCCTGGAGAATTCGGGCGACGCGCTGATTGAAACGATCGCTGGAGGTATGTATCTGCGCAACTATCTACCGACCCGCACGTTCGAACTGGCCGTCCACAGCCTCGATACCGCAGCCGCTGCCAAGGTGGCAGTGACTATGCCGGCGCAGGTGCTGCTGGAGGTTACGGGCCTGGCCGCACGGATTGCCGTAGACCGCGGCGACGGTGTTTCCATTCTCACCGCCCTGACCGGACGCCGGCGACTTCCGGATGGTTTCACGGTCGTGTAGTGGAGGAAGCGCAGAGGGCCCTTCGAAGGTCACGGGACGGTAACGGTTACAGCCCCACCCATCCGCATCACCGACAGCGGCGAAGTACCTCTGACAGGCAAGCAGCTGTGAACAACAGGCCGGTTGCGGAAACCATATCCACAGATTAGGGATTACTTATCATGCGCAAATCAATCTTCACTACCGTCGGCGCCGTTGCAGCATCCGGTGCACTCCTGTTCTCCTTGGCAGCCTGCAGCAGCACCGCGTCTGCGGGTTCCACCACCACCACGGCCGCCTCCTCGAGCTCCTCGGCGATGGCCTCGACGCCTAAGCCGCTGGCCTCCATTCCGGCACTGACGGGGACCACCACCGCAGTGAAGCTCGACGCGTCCTTCGCCAAGGCGCTGGAGACGCTCAAGCTCACCCCGGGCGTCATCGGCACCGCGAAATTGACCGACGGCTCACTGGTCTTCCCGATCACCAGCGGCAAGGTCGACTACTACGATCCCGCGTCGTCGTACCGTCCCTTCGTTCAGGGTCTGATCAACCACGCCGGATCCGGATTCTCCCTGACGGCCGGGGACACCAAGGTTGACCTGACCAACTTCACAATCGACCCGGGCACCTCCAAGCTCTACGGAGATGTCGCCGTCAACGGCACCGTCGCCGTGAAGCAGGCCTACATCTTCAATCTGGACGGCTCAACCCTGATGCCGTTGAAGACCGAGGGTGACACAGCCATCCTGCAGGGGACCAAGGTGGAGATCTCCGATGTTGCCGCCGGCCTGCTGAACAAGACCTTCAAGACGGATGCTGTGAAGGAAGGAATGCTCGTCGGCGTAGCCACCATCACGGTGAACACCAAGTAGCACCAGGCGCCACGCACAACGCATTCCCCGGCCGTCTCAGCAGCAAAACTGAGACGGCCGGGGAATGCGGCGTTTAAGGCTCCGTCCGTCCGGAGCATGCGTCAGAGGGCGAGAGGCAATGCCGGACGGCTGACGGGCTCGACGACGACGGCGACCCGGTCTTCGCCGATCCGCGTCAGCACCAGCGTGGCCTTGTTGGGGCCCTTTCCTGAGCCCGTCAGCAGCTGCCGCCGGAGCTCCTCCGGTGTGACGGACATGCCGCGCTTCTTGATCTCCAGCACACCGATCCGGTTGGCCCGCACCCATGCCTTGAGGGCCTTGACGTTATACGGCTTGACCTCCAGCACCCGGTAAACCGTGGCAAAGGGCGTGTCCAGCAGTTCTGCGGCACAAATATAGGCAATGTGGGGGTCGAGCAGGTGGCCGCCCAGGGACCGCGCCAGATCCGCGACAAGCCCGGCGCGGATGACGGCGCCGTCCGGCTCATAGAGAAAACCCTCAGCCGGGCCGGTCTGAACGTCCTGCCGGGCCGGATCGTAGGGCACCGGGCTGGTCAGTTCGGCGGATCCCCGCGGCCCGATGATCAGCGCGGCGCGGCTCACGGCCGGCCTCGCCAGTGCGTTGAACCACAGCGTCGCTTCGACAACATCGCCGTCGACGGAAACCCACTGCGCCTCGCAGCCGGCGGGGAGGGACTCGTGCGGAATGCCAGGCCCCATTTTTACTCCGACGGCCAGGCCGCGCGCGGCCAGCGTTTCCACGAAGGACAGCGGCGGGGAAAAGGCCTCCGGATCGAACAACCGGGTGGTACCGGATGTGCTGGTGGTCCGGCGCGCCGGGTCAAGCCATACGCCGTCGACGCCGGTCAGGTCCACCGTGGTGGCATCCTCCTGACGAACTGCGGCGGACGGGAAGGGCATCAGATTCAAGGTGGCGCAGGCCGCCGTGGTTTCATCGAGCTCAATGGCGGTGACCTGGATGTCCATGCTGGACAGTGCCAGCGAATCGGCGCCGATCCCGCAGCCCAAATCCGCAACGTGGCTAATGCCGGCACCGGCGAAGCGTTCCGCGTGCCGGGCGGCCACATTGAGTCTGGTGGCCTGTTCCAGCCCGGTTTGCGTGAAGATCATCTGGCGGGCGAATTCGCCAAATTTGGCCTCTGCCTTAGTCCGCAGCCTGGACTGGGTCAGCGCCGCGGAGACCAACTCGGGGGAGTGGCCGGCCTTGCGGAGTGCGGAGTTGAGCGCCAGGGCATCCTTCTCGGAGTACGGACCCAGGGAGTTCAGCAGCTCCCAGCCCTCGGCGGTGAGAAGGGGGGCAATCTGTTCCTGGGCCATGAAGACAAGCCTAGCCGCCCGCCGTCGCCAGCCGCCCGCCGTCGCCCGCCGTCGCGCCCGATGGCTAACTGTCCTTGCGGATCCAGCGGAACGTGAGGCGGCACAGGATCAGGCCCACCACCAGCCACAGCCCCATGACCAGCGCCACGGACCCCAGGTTCCAGGCACCGCCGGGCTCTATCGCTTCAAAGGATTCAGGCAGGAACACGCTTCGCATGCCCTGCGCCATCCACTTCAGCGGAAAGACGGCGGCCACGTTCTGCAGCCACCCGGGAAGCTGCGCGAAGTTCAGGTACACGCCGGAGATGAACTGCAGCAGCAGCACAATGGGGATCACTACGGCCGTCGCGGACTTCCCCGTGCGCGGGAGCGCGGACAGGGCAATGCCCAAAACACAGCTGGTGATCACGCCAAAGAGGAACACCCAGGCAAACGTCAGCCATTTGCCCGGTTCCGTGGGCAGCGCGACATTGAAGGCGAACCGTGCGACCAGCAGCAACAGTGCTACCTGCAGGACCGAGCTCACCAGCACCATGCCGATCTTGCCCATGAAGTAGGAAAACACGGGCAGCGGAGTACCGCCCAGACGCTTGAGCGTGCCGTCGCCCTTTTCACCCGCAATGTCTACACCAAGGTTCTGTACGCCGCTGAGCAGCATGCCGGCGGCTACCATGCCGGGGACGTAAAACGCGGCAAAGGAGATGCCGCCGCTGCCGTCCGGGGCCGAGCCAATGTTGCCGCTGGTGCTGAAGGCAACGGCAAAGATGGACAGCATCACGATCGGGAATAGGAAGGTGAAGAACACCGAATCACCCTGGCGGAAATACACCCTCAACTCGTAGCCAATCCGCGAGGCGCCCAAAGTCACAGTATTCATATCGTCTCCTCGACCGCGGCAGCAGCAGGGTTGCCCACCAGATCCAGGTAAATGTCCTCCAGCGAAGGCCGGGTGATTTGCAGGCCGTCCACCTCTCCACCGGCCTGGGCATACAGCAGCGCCGCGAGGGCGGCCGGCTCGCTGGTCCGCTGCGCATGCTCGACGCCGTCCCGTTGCCATCGCACCAGCGGAACCTTGGCTGCGGCCCCGCCTATTTGGTCAATGGTGCCTATGTCCACCAGCCTGCCACCGACGATCACACCGGCACGGTCGGCCAGCGTTGCGGCCTCGTCAAGGTAGTGGGTGGTGAGCAAAATGGTGGTGCCCTCGTTCTTGAGCTGGTTGATCAGGGCCCAAAACTGCCGGCGGGCCGCCGGGTCGAAGCCCGTGGTGGGCTCGTCTAAAAACAGCAGCCTGGGCCGGCCGATGATGCCCAGGGCGACGTCCACACGGCGGCGCTGACCACCGGAAAGCCTGCTGATCCGGGTCTTCGCCTTATCCGTCAGTCCCACGGCATCGAGGACGTCGCTGACCTTGCGGGGGTTGGGGTAGTACCCGGCAAAGTGGGTGAGCTGTTCGTGCACGCTCACGTTGCCGCTTTCCCCGCTGGACTGCAGCACGATCCCCAGCTGGGCCTTCCAATCCAGGCCGCCGTGCTGCGGGTCGACGCCGAGCACCGTGACGTCCCCGCCGCTGCGGTTCCGGTAGCCCTCCAGAATTTCAATGGTGGTGCTTTTTCCGGCACCGTTGGGGCCGAGCAGGGCAAACGTTTCGCCGTCGTGGATCTCAAAACTGATGCCGTCCACGGCGAGGGCCGCGCCGTAGGACTTTGTCAGCCCCCGGACCTGCACCGCAGGCACATCGATTGTCATGGCTCCAAGCTTGCACCCACGTGGGGCAGTCGGCAATTCCGCCGGACGGATGCCTTTGAACTGGCACTCGCCTTGACCGAGTGCCAGCCCAAACCATAGAGTCTGAGTTAGCACTCTCACCCGTAGGGTGCTAATTGAAAATGAGAGCGCCCACGGTTTTGCCACCGGCACCGCGACGACGGTCGGCAATACCAACAGTGACGCACGCATTGCAATAATCCGCAGATTTTACTCATGTGAAGGAGAGGTCCGAGTGTCGGTCTCTATTAAGCCTCTTGAGGATCGTATTGTCGTCCGCCAGCTGGAAGCGGAGCAGACCACTGCTTCGGGTCTGGTTATCCCGGACACCGCCAAGGAAAAGCCCCAGGAAGGCGAAGTTGTTGCAGTCGGCCCCGGCCGCGTTGATGACAACGGCAACCGCGTTCCGATCGATGTTGCCGTCGGCGACGTCGTCATCTACTCCAAGTACGGTGGAACCGAAGTCAAGACCGGCGGCGAAGAACTCCTGGTTCTCTCCGCCCGCGACGTTCTCGCCATTGTTGTGAAGTAACTCGTAGTCAAAATAACTCTGTTGTGAAGCAGTCGGTTAGCTGACCAACAGCTCACTGGCTTCTACGAAGCACAATTCGCTTTGACGGATCCCCGCACCGCCGCTCCCTACTGGAGTCAAGGGTGCGGGGTTTTCGCCTTGAAAGGACACAAATTTTATGGCAAAGCAGCTTGCATTCAACGATGCTGCCCGCCGTTCCCTGGAAGCCGGCATCGATAAGCTGGCGAACACCGTCAAGGTGACTCTGGGGCCGCGTGGCCGCAATGTTGTGCTGGATAAGAAGTGGGGTGCCCCCACCATCACCAATGACGGCGTCACGATCGCCCGCGAGGTGGAGCTGGAGGACCCGTACGAGAACCTTGGCGCACAGCTGGCTAAGGAAGTTGCCACCAAGACCAACGACGTAGCCGGCGACGGAACGACGACGGCGACGGTACTGGCCCAGGCTCTGGTCAAGGAGGGCCTGCGCAACGTTGCCGCGGGAGCCGCTCCCGGAGATCTCAAGCGCGGCATCGAGGTCTCGGTGGACGCGATTGCCCAGCGCCTGCTGGAGAACGCCCGCGAGGTCCAAGGCGGCCAGGTGGCCGAAGTTGCCGCCATCTCCGCGCAGAGCCCGGAGATTGGCGCACTGCTCGCCGAGGCCTTCGACAAGGTCGGCAAGGATGGTGTCATCACCATTGAGGAATCTTCCACCACGGCAACCGAGCTGGTACTCACCGAGGGCATGCAGTTCGACAAGGGCTACCTGTCCCCGTACTTCGTCACCGACGTCGAACGCCAGGAAGCCATTCTTGAGGACGCCCTCATCCTGATCCATCAGGGCAAGATCTCCTCGCTGCAGGATTTCCTGCCGTTGCTGGAGAAGGCTCTGCAGGCGGCCAAGCCGCTGTTCATCATTGCCGAGGACGTCGACGGCGAAGCCCTGTCCACGCTGATCGTGAACAAGATCCGCGGCACCTTGAACGTGGTTGCGGTCAAGGCCCCGGGCTTCGGTGACCGCCGCAAGGCCATGCTGCAGGACATCGCGACGCTGACCGGCGCACAGGTGATCTCCCCGGAAATTGGTCTGTCCCTGGAGCAGATCGGTCTCGACGAGCTCGGCACCGCGCGCCGCATTACCGTCACCAAGGACACCACCACCATTGTGGACGGTGCCGGCACGACGGAAGATGTTGCGGACCGTGTTAAGCAGCTGCGCGCTGAACTGGAGCGCACCGACTCGGATTGGGACAAGGAAAAGCTGCAGGAGCGGCTGGCTAAGCTGGCCGGCGGCATCGGCGTCATCAAGGTCGGCGCGGCCACCGAAGTTGAGCTCAAGGAGAAGAAGCACCGCATCGAAGATGCTGTTTCCGCCACCCGGGCCGCTCTCGAAGAGGGCATCGTGGCCGGCGGTGGCTCGGCTCTGGTCCAGGCGGCCAAGGCTCTGGACGAGGATCCGAAGGTGGCAGCCCTGGACGGGGACGCCGCAACAGCCGTCGGACTGGTTCGCCGCGCCATCGCTCAGCCACTGCGCTGGATTGCCCAGAACGCCGGGCATGACGGCTACGTGGTTGTCAACAAAGTGGGCGAACTCGAGGATGGCTTCGGCTTCAATGCCGCAACCGGCGAGTACGGCAACCTGATCGAAGCCGGCATTATTGACCCGGTCAAGGTTACCCGTTCGGCGCTGCGTAACGCTGCGTCCATCGCCGCTCTGGTGCTGACCACGGAGGCGTTGGTCACGGAGAAGCCGGCCGAGGACGACGACGAAGCAGGTCACCAGCACTAAGAAATCCAGCTCCCGGCGTTTGCGGGAGCGTTGACAGGACTACCCCGCAGGGACTTTCTGCGGGGTAGTTCCGTTTTCGGTGGCCGGTTTCGACGCCTCAGCGTCCGCGGTAGCGGCGGGCGGCGGCGCGGCGCCGGCGGGCAGCCGGCGTGGCTTGTCCCGGGTGCCCCTTGGACGTGACCAGGTGGTAAAACACCAATACGGCGACAGCGGAGATGATGATGCCGGCGAGGTTCAGAACCAGTTGCAACGCCGAACCGGCGGCCTTTACCGGTTCCCCCAGCGCCAGGGCGACGGCGACATAGCCGGCGGCCGGGACTGTGGTCACTGAAATGAAGACGCCCACTAGGACAGCGGACTTTTGCCCTATCAGGGACAGCATCCCGGCGGCTCCGGCCAGCATGGCTACGATCAGCGAGTACGGCCCCGGGTGGTAAATGAAGTCCGTGGCTGGGCTGCCGTGCTGCAGGAAGGTCCGATCCAACAAGCCCAGCGGGACGGACAGCCAAGCCGCAAACGCCGTGACGACCATTGCGACCGGGAAGCCGACGCCTAGTGCAATTGCCGATCTCTTGGCCAGCACCCAGCGGCGGTTCACTAGTCCCAGGGCGATGCCCGCAAGTGGGCCAAATTCCGGTCCAACGACCATCGCGCCGACAATAGCGATCGTGGAATTGGTCACAATGCCTATACCGGCCAATTGCAGGGCTATTACCAGGAAGGCCAGAAAGCTCCAGCTCAATTTGGAATCCTCACCCGTGTGGGCTTCCACCTCGTCCCAGATGATCGCGTCGGCGCCTTCACCCGGGGTAGCACGTTCGGCCTCATTTACTTTGTCCGCAAGAACCAAGGCAGGTTCGCTGACGCTGACGGAACCAACTTTGGCGACGTCCATCCCCTCAAGGCTCTCCAGCAGCTTATCGACGGATTCACGCACGCACAGAATCTCCACCACGTCCCCGGCCGGGAGGACGGATGCGTGGTCAAAGACAACGACACCGGCGGTGCCGGGCATACTTTCAGCGGCCTCCACGACCCTCGTCGTTAAACGCGACGGAACCACGGCTCGGATCAGCAGTGTCATGTACGCTCCCTGTGCTTCTCGTTGCCCGATTAATTCAAGATTACATTCCGGTAACATGGTAGGGACTTTTGGCAAGTGTTAGGTGATTAGCAAGCGTGACAAGCAGTATTTTGGCAAAGCCTGCCGGACGGCGCTCCACGGCGGGACGGCGCGGTGACTGGGGACCCCGAAACCGGAAATTCCTGCCGGAGGTCCAGGGCCTGCGTTCCTTGGCCGTGCTCATGGTGGTGGTCTATCACGTGTGGCTTGGCCGGGTGTCCGGCGGAGTGGACATTTTCCTGCTGGTATCCGCTTTTTTGATGACGCGCCAGTTTGTCGGAAAAGTGGAGCGTGGGGCACCGCTGGACTTGCTTAAACACTGGCTGCACCTGTTCAAGCGGCTGCTGCCCGCCGTCGTCGTCGTTCTGCTGGCGGTGCTCGCGGCGACCTACCTGTGGTTGCCGCAGACGCGGTGGAAAGAGATTTTTTCCGAAATCTGGGCATCAATGCTCTATTTCGAAAACTGGGCGCTGGCGTCCAATTCGGTGGATTACTATGCCGCTGACCACAGTGTGGCCAGCCCGCTGCAGCATTTCTGGTCGTTGTCCATCCAGGGTCAGGTCTTTATTCTGTGGCCGCTGATTTTTGCCGCCGCAGCGCTGCTGGCCAAGGTATTCCGGCTACGGTACCGCGTCCTGCTCACCTACGTCTTCGGTTTAGTCTTCCTGGCGTCCCTGGTTTTTTCGATCCAGGAGACCGGCAGTAACCAGGCTGTCGCATATTTTGATACCCGCACCCGGCTCTGGGAATTCGCGTTGGGATCACTCCTGGCTTTGGCGCTGCCCTATCTGAATTTTCCGCGGATTCTGCGGGTACTCTTGGGCTGGATTGGCATTGTCGCCATGATCAGTTGCGGCATCGTTCTCGAAGTTGACCAGCAATTTCCCGGCTATATTGCGCTGTGGCCCACCGTTGCCGCCGCCCTGATCATCATTGCCGGTAAGACCGAGAGTCCGATCGGCGCGGACCGGCTCCTCAGTTCCCGGCCGCTGGTCTTCATGGGCGGGAATTCCTATGCGCTGTATCTGTGGCACTGGCCGCTGCTGGTCATCTACCTCGGTGTTTCTGGCCAGGAGAAGGCCGGCTGGTTCTCGGGCACCGTGGTGATAGTGAGCGCCATTGTGCTGTCCATCCTCACTACGCGTTTCGTGGAAAAGCCGATCCGGGACTGGAAGTGGGCCGAATCCAGCAAGCTGCGCGCCGGCGTGGTCATGGCAGTATCACTGGCCTTGGTTGCGGTTCCGCTCGGTGGCCTGCAACTTCATCTTGATAAGGTCAGCATGAAGGCGGGCGCCGGTTCCACCCCGGAAAACCCGGGCGCGGCGGCCCTGTTTGCCGGCTACTCGCCCGCAGCCAGCGCGAAGACAGCGCCGCTGGTTCCGGCGCTGACGGACATTGCGGACCAGTGGCCCGTCTGGGACGGTGGCTGCACCGTCATCGACAAATCCGATGAGTCCCGGACGCGCTGCGACAATGGCAACGACGCTAACCCGGCAAAGACCATCGCGGTGGTCGGCAGCTCGCATGCGCTGATGTGGAGCACGCCGCTGCTGGAGATGGCGAAGAAAAACAACTGGCGGGTGGTCGCTTTTACTGGCGGATTCTGTCCTGTCACCGACGGAACCGATGCGGATATTTCCCCCGGCTGTGCCGATTACGTGCGTGGTGCGCTCGACTCGGCGCTGGAGCTTAGACCCGATGCTGTGGTCACCACCAGTACCCGGGCCGCGCATAGTTTGAGCACCAGCGAGTACCTGGACCCATCCTGGGCGGGGATTATCTCCAAGGTCACCGCCGCCGGTATTCCCGTTGTTGCCATCCGGGACACGCCCCGCTTCGACCAGACCCCGCTGGGATCCGGACCGGATTGTGTGGCGAAGAACCTCAAGGACTATTCCATCTGCGCCACAGCGAAGGACCAAAGTTTCTCCGCGGTTTCCCCCACGGATGCGCTTCAGGAGGGCCTGCCGGGTGTGAGTTTCCTGGATTTCACCCCCTATTTCTGCCCGGAGGACAGCTGCCCGGCCGTGATCGGCAATGTGCTGGTTTACAAGGACAGTAATCATGTCACCAGGACCTATCTGTCGACTCTCACGCCAGTGGTGGAGCAGGCCTTCATCGCGGCCACCGGCTGGGAGGAGGGAAAGTAATGGTGCCCGCCCAACAGAAGGTGCCTACGCAACAGAAGGCGTCCACGCAACAGAAGAAGGGCTTTCGCCCGGAGGTACAGGGCCTGCGGGCGCTGGCCGTGCTGATGGTAGTGACCTACCACATTTGGCTGGGCCGGGTCTCCGGTGGGGTGGATGTCTTCTTGCTCATTTCCGCCTTCCTGATGACGCTGCAATTCACCCGCAAGGTAGAGCGCGGAGCGCCTCTGCGGCTGATCCGGCACTGGCTGCACCTCTTCAAGCGGCTGCTGCCTGCCGCCGTCATCGTTCTGCTTGCGGTGCTGATCGGCACGTGGGCCTTCCTGCCGCCGCGGCGCTGGCCGGACATCCTGCAGCAGGCCTGGGCCTCGCTGCTGTACTTCCAGAATTGGGTACTGGCGGACAATGCGGTGGACTACTACGCCATTGACCATTCCGGTGCCAGTCCGCTGCAGCACTTCTGGTCGTTGTCCATCCAGGGGCAGGTCTTTATCCTGTGGCCGCTGATCTTCGCTGCGGCCGCCCTGCTGCTGCGGGTCATCAGGGGCATCGGGCGCCAGTCCACTCTGCAGACAAGGCTGCCGCAGCTCGGAAGCTGGCTGACCTACCGTTCTGTGCTGGCTGTGATCTTCTCTGTGATCTTCGCCTTCTCGCTGTCCTTCTCCGTCCGTCATACCGCCGAAAACCAGGCTTACACCTACTTTGACACCAGGGCCAGGCTCTGGGAATTCGCGCTCGGCTCGCTGCTGGCCCTGGCGCTGCCGTACGTGAAATTTCCCCGCGCCGTCCGGGTGCTGCTGGGCTGGATCGGCATCGCGGCCATGATCAGCTGCGGCCTCGTTCTCACCGTCGACCAGCAGTTTCCCGGGTACATTGCGCTCTGGCCGACGGTATCCGCGGCATTCATTATCATCGCCGGGCAGACCGGCAGCAGGCTGGGTGTGGACCGGATTCTCTCGGCCAAGCCGCTGGTCGCCATGGGTAACGTCTCCTATGCGCTGTATCTGTGGCATTGGCCGCTGTTGGTCCTTGTGCTGGTGGTGATCGACCGGCCGGCGGTCAATGTGTGGCAGGGCGTGGCCATCGTCGCTGCGTCCATTGCGCTGGCGTTCCTGACCACGAAATTCGTCGAAACGCCGCTGCGCCGCTGGAAGTGGCCGGAGCACCACGTCTGGCGCGCCGCCGCAGTTCTGGTTGCCTGCGGCGCGCTGCTGGCTGCTCCGGCGGCGCTGTGGCAGAACAACATAAATGCCTATGACGCGGCGGTGGCGGCCCAGCCCGCGGCGGATAACCCCGGCGCGGCGGCGCTGGAACCGGGATTTGCCGGGATACCCTCGCCCAGCGCCAAGGCCATCCCCGCGCCAGCGCAATTGAAAAATGAATTCGCCACCATCGACGGCGACTGCACCGGCCGGCTGGCCCCGGCCGCACCGCTGCTGGCGCAGATCTGCCACGCCAACAAACCGGTGGGAACACCGGCCAAAACCATCGTGGTGCTGGGGGACTCCCATTCCCAGCAGTGGCTGCCGGACTGGGACGCCCTGGCCGCGGCGCACAACTGGCAGATCGTCATGATGATCAAGGACGGGTGCCGGTACGGGGCGGATTCGGCCACCCGCGCGGAGGACTGCAACGAATTCAATGCTCAGGACCGCGACTATGTGATGGCTCTGCATCCGGATGCTGTCTTTACCGTGGCGTCCCTGACGCTGGAGGACAGCCCCTACGAGACGGAGGTTCCCGGCTATTTGGACGGGATCCGGGGTTTCTCGGAGTCCGGGATCCAGGTGGTGGGGATCAGGGACAACCCGCGGTTCACTATCAACATGGCGGACTGTGCGGCTAAGAAGGGGGCCACCGCGCCGGCGTGCAATCCACCGCTGTCCGAAAGCCTGGCCGCCAGTTCCCCGCTGGATGATCTGCAGGGAAAGCTGCCGGGCCTGTTCCTGATGGATATGAGCGATTACATTTGTGCCAACGGCGTCTGCCCGGCCGTGGTAGGGAACGTGTATGTCTACAAGGATGACAACCACCTGACCAAGACGTATACGCAATCCATGGCGCCGATGTTTGAGCAGCGGCTGCTCGCCGTCACCGGGTGGGGGTAGGCCGCTGACCGGTGCGGAACCGGCGCTGGCATCCGGCCCAGAATAGGGCTGGGCCGGCTTTCGTTTTAGAATGGATAGACCCCCACCTTGCGCCACCGCTGAGGAGCCCTCATGACCCAGCCCGAAATCCACGACCCCTTTGCCTTCATTGGTCTGACGTACGATGATGTGCTGCTGCTGCCCGGCCATACGGATGTGATTCCCTCCGAGGCGGACACCAGCTCACGATTGTCCCGGCGCATTCGCGTCAACACCCCGCTGCTCTCTGCGGCGATGGACACGGTCACGGAGGCCCGGATGGCCGTGGCCATGGCGCGTCAGGGTGGCCTGGGTGTGGTGCACCGCAATCTTTCGGTTGATGATCAGGCCGAGCAAGTGGACCGGGTGAAGCGCAGCGAGTCGGGGATGATCACCAATCCCGTGACCATCGGCCCGCAGGCCTCGCTGCAGGAGCTGGACGATCTATGCCGGCACTACGGCGTTTCGGGCCTGCCCGTCGTCGACGGCGAGGGCAAGCTGCTGGGCATCGTCACCAACCGGGATACGGTCTTCATCCCGGATGCCGAATACTCGCGCCGCCTGGTCCATGAGGTCATGACGAAGATGCCCCTGATCACCGGCCGGGTCGGGATCAGCCGTGAGGACGCCTCCGGTCTGCTGGCCAGGAACAAGATCGAAAAGCTGCCACTGGTGGACGGCGGCGGCAGGCTGCGCGGGCTGATCACCGTCAAGGACTTCACGAAGGCCGAGCAGTACCCGCTGGCCACGAAGGACGACGCCGGCCGGCTGCGTGTCGGCGCCGCGATCGGCTTCTTCGGTGACGGCTGGGAGCGGGCCATGAAGCTTGTCGACGCTGGCGTGGATGCCTTGTTCGTTGATACGGCAAACGGGCACAGCCAGGGCGTGCTGGAGATGATCGCACGACTGAAGGCCGAGCCCGCCGCGGCGCACGTAGACATCATCGGCGGCCAGGCGGCAACGCGCGAGGGTGCCCAGGCGCTCATCGATGCGGGCGCGGACGGCATTAAAGTGGGTGTGGGGCCGGGCTCCATCTGCACTACCCGGGTGGTGGCTGGCGTCGGTGTTCCGCAGATCACGGCCATCTACGAGTCGGCCAAGGCGGCCATTCCTGCCGGCGTGCCCCTGATTGCCGACGGCGGCCTGCAGTATTCGGGCGACATCGGCAAGGCGCTGGTAGCCGGTGCGGATACGGTGATGCTGGGGTCCCTCCTGGCAGGCACCGAAGAGGCCCCGGGGGAGCTGATTTTCGTCAATGGGAAACAGTTTAAGACGTATCGCGGCATGGGCTCGCTCGGGGCAATGCAGACCCGCGGCAAGAGCACGTCCTATTCCAAGGACCGCTACTTCCAGGCCGATGTTTCCGGTGACGACAAACTCATCCCGGAAGGCATCGAGGGCCGGGTAGCCTATCGCGGACCGTTATCTTCGGTGGCCTACCAATTGGTTGGCGGCTTACGCCAGACCATGTTCTACACGGGTGCGCGTACCGTCCCGGAGCTGAAGGCGAAGGGAAAATTCGTCCGCATCACCGCCGCCGGGCTGAAGGAATCCCACCCGCACGACATTCAAATGACGGTGGAAGCGCCCAACTACGGCTCGAAATAGTCCCCGGCCGCTCCCACACCTCGTTCCTCGGTGCGGGGCCCTCGCGGCCGTGGGCCCACCCAGCCGCTCCCACACCTCGTTCCTCGGTGCGGGGCCCTCGCGGCCGTGGGCCCACCCGGCCGCTCCCACACCTCGTTCCTCGGTGCGGGGCCCTCGCGGTCGTGGGCCCACCCAGCCGCTCCCTCGCTCCCACACCTCCCCGTTTCGGCAACAGCGCACCACGTATAGACATCGGCACCTGCTCCGCGTTGGTGCCGATGTCTATTCCTGGTGCGCGGGGCAGGATGCGCACCTGCGCTAACCTTGAGCAGTGACTTACGAGATTGAGATTGGCCGCGGCAAGCGTGGGCGCAGCGCCTACTCCCTGGATGACATCGCGATAATTCCGTCCCGGCGGACCCGAGACCCGAAAGATGTCTCGGTGAAATGGCAGATTGATGCCTACCAGTTTGAAACGCCGGTCATCGGTGCTCCAATGGATTCGGTGATGTCGCCGGCAACAGCCATTGCCCTGGGACGCTTGGGGGGCCTGGGCGTCCTTGACCTGGAGGGTCTGTGGACACGGTATGAAGATCCGCAGCTAGTGCTCGACGAGATCGCTGAGCTGGAATCCACCGCCACGAATCCGGCGGCCACCCGGCGCCTGCAGGAGCTCTACGTTGCCCCGGTCCGGCCTGAACTGATTACCTCCCGCCTGGCCGAGATCCGCGCGGCAGGCGTGACGGTGGCCGGGGCGCTGACGCCGCAGCGCACGCAGGAATTTTACGAAACAGTGGTGGCCGCGGGCGTAGATATCTTCGTCATCCGGGGAACAACGGTCTCCGCCGAGCACGTCTCCAAGACCGCGGCGCCGCTGAACCTCAAGCAATTCATTTACGAACTCGATGTTCCCGTTATTGTGGGCGGCGCGGCCGGCTACACTCCCGCGCTGCACCTGATGCGAACAGGCGCGGCCGGCGTCCTGGTGGGGTTTGGCGGCGGCGCATCCACTACCACGCGCCGCGCCCTAGGCATCCGGGCACCAATGGCCAGTGCCATCTCCGACGTTGCCAGCGCGCGCCGGGACTATATGGATGAGTCCGGCGGCCGGTACGTGCACGTCATTGCCGACGGCGGCATGGGCTCGAGCGGCGACATCGTCAAGGCGATTGCGATGGGCGCGGACGCCGTGATGCTCGGCGCGGCATTGGCCCGCGCGGATGAGGCACCGGGACAGGGCTGGCATTGGGGCGCCGAGGCGCACCACCCGGAACTGCCGCGCGGGGACAGGGTCCGCCTGGACAGCGTCGGGCCCTTGAACGAGGTGCTGTTCGGGCCGGCGCACCAGGCCAACGGCACGGCGAACCTGATCGGGGCGCTGCGCCGTTCGATGGCCACCACCGGGTATTCGGATCTAAAGGAATTCCAGCGCGTCGAGGTCGTGGTCTCGCCCTAAGGACCGAGGCCAAGGCAACCGCGCCGAAGGAGCGCACCGCGTCCCGGGCGCATCACCTGCACTGCCTTTCCGGCGCTCCAAGACGTAGGGTGAAAGCACCAGCTTTCTTGCGTCTTCAGGAGGTCCGCATGTCTGTTTCAGCACGTCCCACCGGTGAGCTTGGTCCGCAGGCACGCGAGGCCGCGCTGGCGGAGCTCAGGGCAACCTCCGATCCCGGCGCTGAACTGGACATTTTGGTGGTCGGTGGTGGCGTCGTCGGCGTCGGTTCCGCCCTCGATGCGGTGACCAGGGGACTGAAGGTCGGCATCGTGGAGGCCAACGACTGGGCCGCGGGAACGTCGTCGCGCTCCTCCAAGTTGATCCACGGCGGCCTGCGGTACCTGCCGATGCTGGAATTCGCACTGGTCACCGAGGCACTGAAGGAACGCGGGCTGCTGCTGCAGCGCATTGCCCCGCATCTGGCCCGTCCGGTTCCCTTCCTGTATCCGTTGACCAAAAGGTTCATCGAACGCCCCTACGTCGGGGCAGGCATCCTGCTCTACGACACTCTGGGCCTGACATCCGGTAACAGCCGGGGCGTGCCGATGCATAAGCATTTGAGCAAGAAGGCCACCCTGCGGGCGGCTCCCAGCCTTAAAGACGATGCGATGATCGGCTCCATCCGCTACTACGACGGCCAGGTGGACGACGCACGCTATGTGGCTAATATGATCCGTACCGCCGCGAGCTACGGAGCACACGCGGTCAACCAGGTCAGCGTGGTGGACTTCCTCCGTGAGGGTGAGCGCGTGGTGGGGGCGAGGGTCCGGAATAACCAGGACGGCAGCGAGTTCGATATCCGCGCCAAGCAGGTCGTGAACGCCACGGGCGTCTGGACGGATGACACCCAGGGAATGGTGACCGACCGCGGGCAGTTGAAGGTCCGCGCGTCCAAGGGCATCCATCTGGTGGTGCCGCGGGACCGGTTCCAGTCCACAGTGGGGCTGATCCTGCAGACCGAGAAATCCGTGCTCTTCGTGATCCCTTGGGGGCGGCACTGGATTATCGGCACTACCGACACCGACTGGCAGTTGGATAAAGCCCATCCGGCTGCCTCCGCCCGGGACATCGATTATCTGCTCGAGCACGTCAACAAGGTGCTCAAGCGGCCGCTGACCCGGGAAGATGTGGAGGGCGTGTATGCAGGGCTGCGCCCGTTGCTGGCGGGGGAGAGTGATTCCACCGCGAAACTTTCTCGTGAACACGTGGTCTCACACCCGGTTCCCGGCATGGTGGTGGTAGCCGGAGGTAAATGGACTACCTACCGGGTGATGGCCAAGGATGCGGTGGATGAAGCAACCCGCACGCTGGATGAAAAGGTCCCGGCCAGCGTTACGGCCACCATTCCCCTGCTCGGTGCGGAGGGGTTCAAGGCTGCCTGGAACCGGCGCAACCGAACGGCGGAGGAAACGGGCGTGCACGTCGCACGGGTGGAGCATCTGCTCAACCGCTACGGCTCAATGGCGGCGGACGTCCTAAAACTGATAGCCGACGACGCCGGGCTTGGCCAGGCGCTTCCTGGTGCCGACGATTATCTTCAGGCCGAGGTGGTGTACGCGACCACGCACGAGGGTGCGCTGCATGTGACGGATGTCTTGACGCGGCGGACCCGGATCTCCATCGAATCGTGGGATCGGGGCGTGGCGGCGGCCCCGGTTGTCGCTAAACTGATGAGTGGAATCCTGGACTGGAGCGGCGAACAGCAGGAGAACGAAATCAAAAACTATGTGGCGCGCGTGAAAGCTGAGCGTCTGAGCCAGCAGCAGCCCGACGATGCGTCCGCGGACGCGGCCCGGCTGAGTGTGGAGACTGGCACACGGCAGCCGTAACGCAGCGCAAGTGCACGCAGTGCATGCAGACGCGGTGCACACAGTGCATGCAGACGCGGTGAACAAAGTGCCCGAGAGGCAGATATGACAGAGGGCTCGCTGGAACGATACGACGCAGTACTGACGACGCCAGAGCTCGTCCTCCTGGAAATGGAGGCAGATTCCAAGGAGGACGCTGCGGCGCAGCTGGCGGAACGGATGTTCCAAGCCGGACGGATCAGCGATCTGGCGGGTTTCCTGGCCCAGGTCAATGCCCACGAGCACCAGCTGGCCACCGGATTGCCTGGGGGCATCGGCATGCCGCACGCGCGCAGCGAATTTGTGACCAAGACATCGATTGCTGTGGGTGTCACCCGGCACGGCTACAGCCTGGACTTTGGTGCTGTGGACGGGCGGGCCACGGTGGTGCTGCTGATCGCCACACCGGCCAGTTCCTTTTCCGAACATCTTGAGGTGCTGGCCACCTTGGCGCGCTCGCTGTTCAAGGAGAACTTCCGCGAGTCGCTGCGCCGGGCCCATGACGCAGAGGTCATCGCCGAACTGATCAATTCAACCCTGGTGTTCTTCGACCACTGATCACCAGCGGCACTGCGCCCCTGAGCACTTGCGCTCCGCGGCCCGGCCTTCTCCTATTGCGTGTGCCAGGAATTCCACAGCGACGCGTAGGATCCGTCCAGCGCCAGCAGTTCCTCATGCGGCCCTAGTTCTATGATCCTGCCGCCCTCCACCACAGCCACCCGGTCCGCGTCATGGGCAGTGTGCAGACGATGCGCAATGGCCACCACTGTGCGCCCCTTCAGGACGGCGCTGAGCGATCGTTCCAGGTCCCGGGCCGCCTGCGGATCGATCAGCGAGGTGGCCTCATCCAGCACCAAGGTTTGGGGGTCGGCCAGAATCAGCCGGGCCAGTGCGAGCTCCTGCGCCTGGGCAGGCGACAGCGAATACGCCCCGGATCCGACCTCTGTCTCCAGCCCCTCCGGGAGGTCGCGCGCCCAACTCAGCGCGCCGACGTCGTCCAGCGCCCGTTCAATCTCGGTGCCGTCGGCGTCCGCTTTGCCCAGCCGCACATTGTCCGCCACGCTGCCCACAAAGACGTGGTGCTCCTGGGTGACCAGAGCCACCTGGCGGCGCAGTTCTTCCAGCGGCAGATCGACCAGCGGAACGCCGCCCACCTGCACCGATCCGCCGGTGGGCGGATGAATACCGGCAATCAGCCGGCCAAGCGTTGACTTTCCGGCCCCCGAGGGCCCCACCACGGCGAGTCGTTCGCCGCGCACCAGGCGCAGATCCACGCCGTGCAGCACATCGTGCCCCGGCCGGTACGCGTAGCGCGCGGCCTGAACGTGGATATCCTGACCCTTCGGAAGCACGCCGGAAGCCGTCCGGTCCGCGGGAACATTGCGGATTCCGGTGATGCGTGCCAGCGACGAGGCGCCGACCTGGAGTTCGTCCAGCCACATGATCAAGGTGTTGACCGGGTCGATGAGCTGGAGGGCATACAGGGCGACGGCGGCAACGATGCCCGGGGTCACCTCGCCTTCGGTGGCCAGCCAGCCGCCCCACAGCAGGACCACCGCCACGGGGAGGTAAAAGGCGAATTCCGTGGCGGGAAACAGGACACTGCGCAGCGAGAGCGTATAGCGTTCGGCCCGGAAACTGCCCAGCAGTGCATTGTCAATGGACCGCCGGCGCAGTGCGCCCAGGCTCAGTGCATCCACCGTGCGGGCACCCTCAATGGTCTCCGTGATGGAGCCATTGACCACGGAATAGCTTTCCCGTTCCGTCAGGTACCCGGCGGCCGAGCGCTTGAGGTACCAGCGCGTTACCGGAATCATCAGCGGAGCGCCCGCCAGCAGCGCAATCGCCGTGACAGGGGAGACCGCGACGGCGGCCGCCACCGTCAGCGCCACGGTAATGGCGGAAACCAGGATTTGCGGAACCGCAAACCGGACGGCGAAGGAGACCGCCTCCACATCATTAGTGGTGCGCGAAACGAGGTCCCCGGTGCCGGCCTTTTCCACCGTGGACAGCGGAAGGGCCGTCACCTGGTCCATGAACTCCTCGCGCAGCTGCGCGAAGACCCTTTCCCCGGCGATCATGGACGCTGTCATCGCAAACCGCTGCAGGAGGGCCTGCAGCAGCACAAATCCGGCCATCACCAGGCTGAGCCTGCTGACATAGCCAACAGTGGTCCCCGCGGCAACGCCGTCGACAATCAGTTTCAGCAAGACGGGGCCCGCCAGGCCGGCGACGGCGGCCAGCACGAACAGCGCCACCACCTTGATCAGTGCAGCGCGGTGCATCGAAAGCAGCCGCCGCGTTTCCGCCCGGACCTGCGGAGAATCGGACACCGGGAGCTGGCCGTTCTGCACCGCGTCAGGGCCGGCTCCGGTGCGGGTTTCAGCTGCAGCTCCGGGCGAGTCCGGGGAGGTGGAGATATTGAGTTGTTCGGCCTCGGTGTCACTCACCGCGGATCACCACGTCCCGGTAGTCGGAGTTTTCCAGCAGTTCGCGGTGCGTGCCCGCCGCCGCTAAGATTCCGTCGTGCAGGAACACCACGTGGTCCATGGCGCCGAGCATCAGCGGGCTGGCCGTCACCACGACGGTGGTGCGTCCGTCGCCGCGGGCCGCCGCCAGCCGGGCGGCGATCCGCGCCTCGGTATGGGCGTCGACGGCGCTCGTGGGCTCCACCAGGAGCAGCGTCTCCGCCTCGGTCAAGAGCGCCCGGGCCAGCGCCAGACGCTGGCGCTGGCCGCCGGAAAAGGACCGTCCACGTTCGGTGACCTTGTAGTCCAGTCCTTCCTCCACACCCGCCAGGATGTCCAGCGCACTGGCGGCTTCGAGCGCGGCCAGCACGTCGTCGTCGTCGTGCGTCTGCTGCGGATCCAGCCCCTCGCGTAAGGTGCCGGTAAACAACTGCGGATCCGCCTCACTGAAGACGATCCGCCGGCGCACCTGTCCCAGCGCCACGCGGTGCAGCGCCGTCTGACCCCACAGCACAGGCGTCGTACTGAGGGCATCATCATCGAAGCGGCCCAATCGCTCGGCCAGGGCCGCGGAATCGGCCGGATTCCCGGAGACGACGGCGGTCAGCCGGCATGGTGCAATCTCCACCGATGACGCGGTGTCGTAGAAGGAGGCGGCCGCCTGCGGTGCGGGCTCCGGATCCGCCGGCGTCCGCACCGCCGATTCGGTGCCCAGAACGTTGATGATCTTGCGTGCGCCGACCACGGCGCGGATGGCGGAGGAAACGGCCTGCGCCACGGAACGGACCGGCGTCACCAGGAAAACGGCGAAACCATACAACGAGACCAATTGCCCCGGTGAGATCTGGCCCGTGACGGCCAGCGAGGCACCCAGCCAAGTGAAGAGCACGGCAAAACCGCCGGTGACCAGCAACTGGGTGGCTTCCAGGGTGGCCAGCGAGCGGGCCACATCGTTGCCGGTCTGCCGGGTTGCCTGCGACCGTTTCTTGTAGCGGCCCACGAAGATGTGTTCCCCGCCGATCCCGCGCAGTACGCGCAGCCCCGCCACGGTGTCCGCACCCACGGCGGTCATTTTGCCGGACTCCTCACGCTGTGCCCGCTGCCGGCTCTGCAGCGGTCGGATGATGAACAGCAGCATGGCGCAGCATGCCGGCACTCCCACCAGCACGGTGATCCCCAGGGTCAAGGACACCTGTGCCACGAGGACGGTGACCACGACGTAGGACAAAGCCGATCCGGTGAGCCTTGCGAAGGTGTCGTAGATCTGCCCGATCCGGGTGGCGTCCGAGGCGGCGGTGGAGACCACCTCTCCGGTGGAGAATTTCCGCGGCAGGGCATCCCCGCTGTAGGTGATCTTGTGGCCCACCAATTGGATGGACCGGAACGCCGCCTGCAGCCAGTTGCTGACCGAGATCCGGTGCCGGAGGACGGCGAAGACGGACTGGACCACGGCCAGCAGCAGCAGCACTCCCGTCCAGGCCAGGAGCGCAGCAAAGTCCCGACCGAGAATGCCCTGGTCCAAGGCCTTGCCCAAAACCAGGGGAACCAGCGCCTGGCTGAGCATCCAGACGGAGCCGAAGACCATTCCGGCCGCCAGCGAGGCCCCTTGCTGGCGGGCCAGCCACCACAAGTAACGAAGCGGAGAGCGCACATCCGGGCCAGTCGACACGGGGTAAGGGAATGTACGCACAAAGATCCAGCCTAGGCCGGGTTTCACGCCGGGCACGGGGACCGTAAATTTCGTGATCAAATCGTGACCTTACTCACCTCTTCGGCAGACCGGGCCGAGCGTATCCCAAGAATTCCCGGGGAACTTTACGATCTGCGCAGCGTCCGGACCTTAGAGCGCGCATCATCCATCCCGCGCGCATTGAGCGGTCAACGTTGCGCAAATTGATGTTGCGCAGATTGATCCGATTGCAGTCCGCGCAGGCTCCTTGGCCGCCCGTGGCGTGCAGGGGCGGGCATTGGGACTTCTACAGGCGGAAGAAGTACCTTTAAGGGGTGTTGAAAACCGCCCTGAAACCCCGCTGGATCGCCGCGCTCATCCTCGCGCTCGCCGTATCCGGGGTTTTTGTTCTGCTTAGTCAGTGGCAGTTTTCCCGTTCCACCGAGCGCACCGACGCTCCGCCGGTCGTGCTTGAAAGCACCAAGCCCCTGCTGTCCGTGCTGGAGCCGGGCGTGCCGATGCATGCCGCCGCCGCCGACCAGCTGGTCACGGCGCAAGGTCACTTTGATGCGTCACGGCAGGTCGTGGTGCAAAACCGGCTGCAGGACGGCACTACCGGCTACTGGGTCGTGACCGCGTTCATCGTTGACGGCGCCCCGGTCCTCAAGGGTGCCGGTGCGTCGGCCGAAACCGTGATTCCGGTGGCCCGCGGCTGGCTCAAGGCTCCCGGAGAAGCCAAGACGCCGCCGTCGGGCCCTATCATTTTGGCCGGGCGGCTCATCCCGTCCGAAGCGCCGGACCCTAAGGCCAACGTCCCCGCCGGGCAGGTGGCTGCCCTGTCCACCGCGCAACTCATCAATGTCTGGCAGGTCAGCAGCTACCCGGGCTTCGTCATTTCCAATAGCGAGCTTGCGGCCGGACACGAAGTGGGGGCGCAGGCAGTGGCCGGTGATCTCAAGGCCATCACCGTGACCGCCCAGCCGGATGCCTCGCCGATTAATTGGCTCAACATTTTCTACGCCGTCGAGTGGGTCGTTTTCGCTGGTTTCGCGGTGTTCCTGTGGTGGCGGCTGGTCTCGGATGCCTACCGTCGCACGCTGGAGCCCGAGGACGACGACGATTACGACGACGCCGGCGAGGATCACGGTGGCGACCATGCCGGCGAGGAAAACAGCATCTTAGACGAAGGCGGAACTTCCATCCAACAATCCAGTGAGGTACATCAGTGAGCGCTCCATCCAAGGCACCCAAACGCCGTTTCGGCGGGACAGCCGCGCAGATCCGGTCCGCCCTCGGGCTGTATAAAGCGTTGGCCTACCTCACCGGTTCGATGTTGCTCCTGCTGACCACCGAACTGGTGGTGCGCTACGGGTTCCACTCGGTGCTCATGGCCGGTGGAACCGATGCAGCAACGGGAGCCAGCCACGGCTTCGGCTTCGCCGCGGTGCAGGACAACGGCTTCAGCGTGATCGGCGGCTTCAACATCTCCACCGCCGTGCTGATTGTGCACGGCTGGATGTACGTGGTTTACCTCATCGCGGACTTCAGGCTCTGGTCCCTGATGCGCTGGCCGTTCGGCAAGTTCATCCTGATCGCCTTAGGTGGCGTCATTCCGTTCCTGTCATTCTTCCTGGAGGGCAGGATCCATAAGCAGGTCGAGGCGGAGCTGGCCGCATTCCCGACGGCTTCCAAGCGGTACTGACCGCCGTCACTTTCGCCGAACCCGGCATTCGGTCCTCGGTGCCGCAGGTGGTTTTGATGAAGAGTACAGAACGCCGGGAATTGTGCTGGTCCGCACGCCCGGCGGGGTGAGGCACAGCGTTGGGTTAAGATTGATGGGTGACTACCCCCGCAGAACCCCAGACTACGCAGCAGCCCGTCCTCGTCGTCGACTACGGCGCCCAGTATGCCCAGCTAATTGCCCGTCGCGTCCGTGAGGCCAACGTGTACTCGGAGGTGGTGCCGCACACGCTGAGCACCGAACAGTTGCTGGCGAAGAATCCGGCGGCCATCATCCTTTCCGGCGGTCCGTCCAGCGTCTACGCTGACGGCGCTCCGTCCGTCAGTCCTGACCTCTTCGAAACCGGCATTCCGGTATTGGGGATCTGCTACGGATTCCAGGCGATGGCCGCGGCGATGGGCGGGACCGTGGCACAGACCGGGCTGCGTGAATACGGGGCAACGGATATCACGACGGTGGGGGACGGACGGTCCATTTTGGCCGGCACCCCGAACCATCAGAACGCCTGGATGAGCCACGGTGACAGCGTCCAGCAGGCACCTGAGGGCTTCGAGGTCCTGGCCAGCACTGACAGCGCACCCGTGGCAGCCTTCGCCAATGAAGCAAAATCACTCTTTGGCGTGCAGTGGCACCCGGAAGTCAAGCATTCTGACTTCGGCCAGCAGGTGCTGGAGAACTTCTTGTTCTACGGCGCCAAGCTGCAGCCCAATTGGACCACCGGAAACATCGTTGAGGAGCAGGTCCAGCGGATCCGCGACCAGATCGGCGGCGCCCGGGTGATCTGTGGTTTGTCCGGAGGAGTGGATTCGGCCGTCGCGGCGGCCCTGGTCCAGCGCGCCGTCGGAGATCAATTGACCTGTGTCTTCGTTGATCACGGTCTGCTGCGCGAGGGTGAAGCCGAGCAGGTGGAGCGGGATTTTGTCGCCGCGACCGGTGTCAAACTCTATGTTGCGAAAGAGACTGACCGTTTCCTCGATGCCCTGGCCGGCGTATCCGACCCGGAAACCAAGCGCAAGATCATCGGCCGCGAATTTATCCGCGCCTTTGAAGAAGCCGAGCGCGCCTTGATCAGCGAGGCCGGTTCCGACGGCGAAGCGATCAAGTTCCTGGTGCAGGGGACCCTTTATCCGGACGTCGTCGAGTCCGGGGGAGGCGAGGGAGCAGCCAACATTAAGAGTCATCACAACGTCGGCGGGCTCCCCGAAGACCTGCAGTTTGAGCTCGTGGAGCCGCTGCGTGCGCTGTTCAAGGACGAGGTCCGCGCCGTGGGCGCCCAACTGGGCCTGCCGGCCGAGATCGTGGGACGCCAGCCCTTCCCCGGCCCCGGCCTGGGGATCCGGATTGTCGGCGACGTCACCCGCGAGAGACTGGCGTTGTTGCGAAAGGCCGATGCCATCGCCCGCGCCGAGCTGACTGCGGCGGGGCTGGACAATGAAGTATGGCAGATGCCCGTGGTGCTGCTGGCGGACGTCCGCAGCGTCGGGGTACAGGGCGACGGCCGAACCTACGGACACCCTATTGTGCTCCGGCCCGTCTCCAGCGAAGATGCGATGACGGCAGACTGGTCCAGACTGCCGTATGACCTGCTGGCCCGCATCTCCAACCGGATCACGAACGAGGTCGACGGCGTTAACCGCGTCGTGCTCGACGTCACCAGCAAGCCGCCGGGAACCATCGAGTGGGAATAGCGCCGGATCAGTGTGCCGTTGCCGCGATTTCTGCACAACAAGGGATAGCCTCAAAAGATGCCCGTATGGTCCAGATCGTCACGCTCTAACGCCGATAGATCAAACGCCGATAGATCAAACACCGATGGATCCAGCCCTGAGCGGTCCAGCCCTGCGAGGTCGAGCCCTGCGCGATCCAATAGAGAGAAGAAGGCACTAGTGTCGGAAAAAGTCAGCCAGGGCGAGACCTCCAACGAGCTCCGGACATGGCTTGCCGGGCTGGGCTCCTACTCCGGCCCCGACACGCTGCTGGGCTTCACTAAGGCTCCCGAGGGCTGCATTGACCTGACGCATGCCCATCCCTCCGGCCTGGCGCAGCTGCTGACAGGCCGGCGCACCAGGCTTTCCACCTTGGTCCGTGATGCTGGCCAGTACGCCGTGGCCGTCCGCACTGCGGGAACGCTGCGGGCGAAAATTTTTGAGCTGGGCTCTGACCGCGGCATCGATGTGGGCTATCTGGCGGCCGGGACGGCCAGCTGGACTAACGCGACACGAAACGACGGCGCGGGGGGCAGCACCGTGGAACCACACCACGTCTGCGCCCCGGTGCTGCTGACCGCGATTGTCATGACCGCCCGGCCGGGGCAGGACGACTATGAACTCCAACTCACGGAGCAGGCACGACTGAATCCTGCTCTGGTGCGCAGCCTGCGCCACGTTCACGGCATCGAGCTTGATCCGCAGTCCTTGGCCAGGCTGGCCTACAGCACGGCGCGCTTTAATCCGGCTCCCGTCTTGGAGCGCTTGCGTGCCCTGGTGCAGCCGATCAAGGGCGCCGTCGTCGAGCATCACCTGCTGGTCTCCACCTTTGCCGACCTCGCCGAAAACCTGCACGACGCTGCGCTGCTCGCGGGGAACCCCTTTGTCGACGCGCTGAGCTCCGCAAGCCGTGATGAGGGCGCTGACGCGGTCCGTTCCGCCCTGCATGAGGCGGACGATCGGGGCGAATCGGGTAGATTCACGGCCTTGGACGCACGCGAACCGCACGACGAGCTGCTGGTGCTCGACGCCGATACCCGCCAGCAGCAGGTGCTCGATATGATCCGCGCTGGTGATTCACTGGTCGTCTCAGCCCCACCGGGGACCGGCCAGACGCAGACCGCCATTAACGCCATAGCTGCTTTGGTTTTTGACGGCAAGAGCGTGCTGGTGATCGGGGAGCGCCGCGGCACGCTGAACGAACTGGCGCAGCGGTTCTCGGATCTGGGTCTGGCGGATCTGCTGCTGCAGCTCAGTGCGCAAACCGGTCCGCAACACCTCAAATCCGCGCTGGTCCGGGCGATTGTGCGCAATGAAAAGGCCGCAGAGCCGAAGTTGACCGATCTGCACCGGACGCTGACCGAGCACCGCCACCACCTGATGGACCACGTAGCCTCCCTGCACAATGTGCGCCAACGCTGGGGTTGTTCCCCTTATCAGGCAATGCAGTCACTGGCTGAGCTGACCTCGATCCATCCGGCGCCGTCCACCACCGTCCGGCTCAAGCGCAGCGTCCTGGACAACATCGCGGACCGTGACGAACTGGCCGGACGGCTGCGCCGCGCCGCGGAACTGGGCAGTTTCAGTAAATCCGCCACTACCAGTGCGTGGCACGGGGCCCGGCTGGTGACCCGCAAGGAAACCGAAGAGGCCCATGCCTTGGCCAGCGGACTGCTGACTCAGCTGCCCGAGTTTGCCCGCAAGATGAACGAGATGGCCGAGTTCTCTCAGATCCGCGAGGGCCACAGCTTTGTTGAGTGGGGCGAACAGCTGGAACTGTTGGTGGCCGTGCGGGAGAGCCTGGATAAATTCACCCCGGATATCTTTGACCGCCCCGTCACGGACCTCATCTCGGCTACCGCCAGTTCCGGCTGGCGCCGTGAGCGGAGTCTGGAGATGCCCGCCATGCAGCGTTCCCGACTGCGGAGGGTGGCGAAGGAATATGTGCGCCCCGGGGTGCACATCTCGGATCTGCACACCTCCCTGGTGCTGGTGCAGGAACAACGCTCGGTGTGGGCGGACTACGCCACGACGGAACGCCATCCGGCCGTCCCGTCCGGGCTTGCCGAACTTCGCGCCACGCACACCGGGCTTGGCGGCCTGCTGCACCAGCTGGGCCTGGCAGTGGAGCGGACAGCCGCCGGCGGTGGGCTGGAAAGCACCGGCATCGATGAGCTGATCGTCCGCCTGCAGGCCCTGGTGGATGATAAGGAAACGCTGCAGACCCTGCCGGAGCGCACCCTGCTGCTGGAAAGCATGCGCGAACATGGACTTGGCGAGTTGCTGGACGATCTGACGGACCGTGAGGTGGCACCGGCCGAGACGCGCACCGAGCTGGAACTGGCATGGTGGCAGTCGGCGCTGGAGGCCATGATCAGCGGCGATGATTATCTTGCCATGTCCGACGGCGAGAACCTGCGCCGCTTGGAGTCCGAGTTCCGTCTAGCCGACCAGGCGCACGTCGACAGCGGCAGCCCGCGGCTGCGGTGGCGGCTGGCCCAGAAATGGAACTCCACCGTCTCCGGCCGCAACCGTCAGGGCGAACTGCTGCGGAACCTACTTAAGGACGGGCGCGTGACCCTAGAGGGGCTCGCGAAGCAGACCCCTGACCTGCTGGCCAACCTGCTGCCGGTATGGGCAACGAGTCCCTTGATGCTCCCCGCTGTGGTTCCGGCAGGGCAGCGCTTTGACGCCGTCGTCATCCTCGACGCGGAATCCACTTCGCTGCAGGCGGCCCTGCCGTCCATTGCACGTGCCCGGCAGGTGATCGCTTTCGGTGACGAGCAGACGGCGGCTCCGCGTGCCTTCTCCGTCGCGGTCGAAAAAGTGGCACGCGGCGAGGAAGAGTCCCAACGCCCGGAGAGTATCTTCGGTGCCCTGGCCAAGGTCCTCCCGGGACGCCGGCTGAGCGTGTCGTATCGGGCGGTGGATGAGGAGCTGGTCCTCCAGCTGAGTAAAGACTTCTACGATGACCAGCTCGAAAGAATGCCGGACGGGCGCACCGTGACCGGGCTGGACAGATCACTGGTGGTTGACTACCTGCCGGACGGCACGGGTCTGCCCGGGACCGGCATTGATGGCGTTGAATCCGTGGTGGCCGAGGTAAACCGTGTTGTCGATCTGGTTTTTGAACATGCCCGGGTCCGTCCGCGTTCCTCCCTCGCGGTCGTCACGGCCAGCGAACGGCACGCAATCCGGGTGGCCCAGGCCATCCGGATGCAAATGCCGAACCACCCGCTGCTGACCGAGTTCTTCGCCTCCAGCCCGGAATCCTTCCGGGTGGTCACCGTGAACAGGGCAGCGGGTCTGGTCCGTGACCATGTGATCTTTTCCCTTGGGTACGGACGGACGCCACATGGGCGGGCGCTGCATAATTTCGGCCCGTTGTCGGCTTCTGACGGGCGCTCGAAGTTCGCGCTGGCCATGACACGCGCCAGGGAGCATCTGCAGATCATCACCTGTTTCCGCCCCGAGGATCTGGACGAGGCCCGGTTGAGCTACGGGGCACGCGATTTCTATGAGCTGCTGGACCGCGAACTGGCGGGAAACTCCCGGCTGGGAACGACCGCCTCACGGGCCGCTGCCAGCGAGCAGTCGCTGGGTGAAGACCCGCTTGTCGCCGATCTGGCGGAGCGGCTGCGGGCCCGGGGAGCACGCGTTTGGCATCACTACGACGGCGTCCTCGACATGGTGGCCGCATCGGACCCGTTGCAGAACCTAGGCAAGCAGGATGACGAAATCCCGACCCCGGTGGCCGTGGAATCCGATGGAACGGCAAAGTACCAGGGGATGAGCGTTAGAGAGCGTAGCCGGCTCCGGCCGCAGCTGCTTGAACGGCTCGGATGGCGTTACATGCCGCTGTGGACAATTGAGGTCTTTACCGACCCCTCTCTATGTGCCGACCGGATTGGCGGATACCTGGGCCTTTCACCGGCGCTGAACGAAGGCGAGCTCTCCTCCTTGTTGGGGCCCGCTACGGCGGCCAGGCCATTGTCAGGGGGTCCCCGACCGGACGAATCGCGTACCGGCGCTGCGGAAGTCGATCAACAGGGGGCGCAGGCTAAGGGCACAGAGGCAACGGCCGTGTCTTTGGACCTAGCGGCTTCAGACGCAGTCTCTTCGGAGGGTGGGTTTTCTGAAGCTAGGTCCTCAGAGATGGAGACGCAGCAGGAGTCCGAGGGAACAGTGTGGGCCGGGGAGGTCGAGGGGTCGGCCGGTCGCCCTTCCGCCGTTGCCGAGGGCAATGATCCGGCGCAGGCATCCATGGCCGCTGGAGCGGACGGCAACGCCGACGTCGTAAACCCGGAGACGGGAGGGCAAGCGGGAACGGACACGAGGACTGCCACGGGGACACCTGCTGAAATAGAAACGGGACCAGGCATGGGAGCAACTGCTGGACTAGAAACGGGACCGGCATTGGCGGACGATGTCGGCTCAACGACGGCACCCGCTGCACGCGCTGACGCCACAGAACTAACGCTCCCGGAGGATGCGGAACCGCTGCTCGCCACGGTCGCAGCCAAGGACGACCCGCGTGCCTGGGGAGATAAGACGGACGAGGGGTACGACGACTGGCTCAAGGACCAACGCCCTCCGCACTGGGGGTAGTGGCACGCGATTGGTCAGCCGGGGTCACCAGGACCAGGAAGAGCTTGCCGCGAGCGGACGCTCCGGCCAGCTTGACGGCCTGATCACCGGTGGCCGCGACGACCACCAGTCCGTCGGCTTCTTTGCCGGGCAGCAGATCCTGGCTCAGTCCGGTGACGGGTGGTTTCCAAAGCACGGGTACGGCCTCGGCCAGCACCTGGTTGACAGCGGTCTGGTCCAGCCCTGTGCTGGTGCTCAGGACTACGTTGACCAGCTGACCGGGGTTGATCAGAGCGACGGTGGCTGCGTCGGCAAGCCGAATGGGCACCGCCTGGCTGCCGGTAGGAGTTCCGATCAGCAATCCCGAACCCAAAAGCGCAGCATCCGTGAGAACCTGCCCTTTTCGCAGCGGGCCGGAGAGTTGCCGGCCGGCGACTGAATCTTGAGAACGGAATGCCGCTGCCGGTACCGCGTCCTGGGGCAGCCGTTGCAGTGCCAGGTCCGCAGCGCCGAGCATTGCCCCGCCGGCCAGATCCCTGGCGGCGACGACAATCACGACGGTGTCCACGGGTGCCGGGGCCAGTTGCTGGACAGCCACGGCCGTTGCCGCACAGAGAAGCAGGGCGGCAATGAAGCGCCGTCGCCGCCGAACCAGTCGCATAATCCGATGGCGCCAAGTGGGTTGGAGTGCAGCGCCCTGGTATTGTCCCTGATACGTTGGTGCCGTTTGTTGGCCGAGAGTCTTCATGCCTCGAACCTACGGCCGCGGAACCGGATTCTCGGCGCGAAAACCCAGTCTGTGTAGAAGCTGTGGGAAAGCCAGCCTGTGGAGGATGCGCCACCACGTGATCGTGCCCCTACGGGATCTTGCCACCACGTGAGCCGGCCACTACATGACCCTGCCGCTACATGATCCGCGCACTGCGCGGAACCCCTGCGCGGCATTTGGGCAGCAGGTTAATTCTGCAGCCTCGACTCCGTCCCAGACCCCGCACCGGTCCCGAGCAATGGCGCCAGCGCACGCCATCGGGCAATCTCGCACCCGTCGGTGAGCTGGAAGCGACAATTGACCCGCCGGCCCTTGAACTGCCCGGTAACAATAGCCACCTGCGGGCCGCCATACTGCTGAGTGCAGCGCCTCGGCGGCCCGGGTCGTGGGAAGAAGATGCCCTCACCATGGATTTCCAGGACTGTCAGGGCAGCGCCCGGATCCGGGACGGTCGAAGCCGGGCCGGGGCTCCCGCCGTCCGCTACGAAGCGCAGGATATGGTCTCCAGCGCCGGGGTACTCAGTTAGTGTGATGGTGAGGTCGATCAGGCTTTCCCCAGCAGCGACGGTCATGCTGGGCCCCCGGCTGCGCCGAAGAGATCCTTGGCCGCGTTCCACGCCGCTATTGCGCAGCCGTCAGTGCGGGAGAATGAGGCGCTGACGGACTTTTGGTCCAGTATTCCGGTAACAGTGGCCTGCTGTGGGCCCCCGTACTGCTGCGTGCACGATTGGTTCGATTTACGTGCACCCGAGTCCAGCAGCGTGGGGTCATTCTTAATCAACACACAGGCTGCGTCGGCGGTGGGGAGTTGGTTGCCGGGAGCGGAAACGCCATTCGTGCAGGTTAAGGTGTAGTGCACGGCGGGATCGCTGTCAGACGGCCTAACCGTGATGGCCAAAACTGCGTTGCCCGCGCCCGGGCCGGTGCCGGTAGACGGGGCTGCCGCGATAGGGGGAGACGGCGGCGACGGGGCAGCTGCTCCCGATCCGCCAGCTGCTCCCGATCCTGCCGCGGTAGGGGGAGCTGCCGCAGAGGAGACGCCGGGGGAGAGTGCGGCACGAGACGGACCTGCAGTGTCGGTGCCTGTCGCACAGGCAGCCAGTCCGCCGCAGATAGCGACGGCGAGTACTGCGTGGGTCACGAGCTTGCGCATCCGGGGGCCTCCTCGCCTCTGTTTAACCCTACTCCGTTACGCGTAGAACGCGGGGGAGGGGTGCAGCCGCGGCGCTGGGGCTGCGCCGGTTCCGGGGGAGGGGGGCAGCCGCAGAGGGTTAAGGGGCCGGCCGGGGCTGACGGAGAAGCGCAACATGATTCAGCTGGCAGCGGCAGTCACCGGGGATTTGCCCTATGACGCGGTCGAGTTTCCGCCGGAATTGCCGCCGGAGCTTCCCGAACCGCTCGATGCACCGACACCGACCGGAGCCTTTGCCGCAGAATCCTTGGCAGCAGAACCTGCGGAGACGGATTCCTTGGCGGGTTCCTTGATGGAACCGTCCTTGCCGGAACCGTCCTGGCGGCTGCCTTCCTTGGCCGAACCATTCTTGGCAGTGGCCGGAAAGCCGCCACCCTTGCTGTCCCGGGAATCTGTACGGTAGAACCCTGGTCCCTTGAAGACGACGCCCACGGAATTGAACTTCTTGCGCAGCGCACCTTGGCACTCGGGGCAGATCGACAGGGAATTGTCAGTAAATGACTGCACGATGTCGAAGTTGTGGCCGCAGTCCTTGCAAGCGTAGGCGTAGGTTGGCACTGATTCTCCTTCTCGAAACACGGGACAGGGCCGTCGCTAAACCAGAAAACGTTAGCAGTCTATGGCCCTGAGTGCCAATTCTAACACTTCCTCGCGTTTAGCCTGCCGCAGTTGCGGCGTAGCGGCGGGGAGTCAGGACGCCGTCAACGGGTGCATCCCACGGCTCGCGTCCGATCGCACCTGCGGCCAGCAACTCGTGGTCGTAGACCATTGCCACGGTTGGCGGACGCTGCGCGGCTGGCCCCAGCAACGCGAGGAACCTGTCGTAGTAGCCGCCGCCGTGACCAAGCCGGATGCCATCCGCGTCCACTGCCAGGGCGGGCAGAAGAATTCCGGCTGCTTCCATCATGAAAGCTGCCGGTAGCCGTTCCCCCACGGGTTCATCCACAGGTGCCAGGGCGCTGCGATGCAGGGGAATATCTGGCCGCCAGCGGACCCAGCTAAGGAGGAAGCCCACCTCGCAGACCGGAACATACACGTGGTAGCCGGCGTCCGTCAGAGCACGGACCACGCCGGCCGTTGGAGGTTCTGTGCCGCTGGAGAGGTACGCCCCAATCGAAAGGGGAGCAGGAGAGGAAATCTCCACGGCGGAACCGGTCACGGGCCGAGCCGCCATGGGCCGCCGGAGGGATTGCGCCCACTGGAGGGCCTGCCCGACGAAACCGTCGCCGGCGTCGGATCTGCCGCCGTCGCCCATTTCCTGCCGCTGCGCCCGAAGCAGCGCCCGCAGTTCAGTCTTCACCGGCATCATTTCCCCCTTTACACGCATTGTCGAACTGGTGTGACCAAATCCCATTATCCTCAAGTAGCCTAGGACAATGACTTCTGCACCCCGCGTTCGCAAGGCCGTAATTCCCGTTGCCGGATTGGGCACGCGATTCCTCCCGGCCACCAAGGCCATGCCCAAGGAAATGCTTCCCGTCGTGGATAAGCCCGCCATCCAGTATGTCGTCCAGGAAGCCGTCAGTGCCGGGCTCATTGATGTCCTGATGATTACCGGGCGGAACAAGCGCGCCCTGGAGGACCATTTTGATCGGGTGCCGGACGTCGAGCGCACGTTGAAGGCAAAGGGCGACGACGACCGGCTCGCCGCCGTGCAGCTCGCCACCGAGCTCGGCGAGATCCACTACGTCCGGCAGGGCGATCCGAAGGGGCTTGGCCACGCCGTGCTGCGCGCCAAGACACACATCGGGAACGAACCGTTCGCCGTCCTGCTCGGGGATGACTTAATTGACGAGCGCGACGAACTGCTCACCACCATGATGGACGTGCAGGCCAAAACCGGCGGCTCCGTCATTGCCCTGATTGAGGTGGAGCCTGAGCAGATCTCCGCCTACGGCTGCGCCGACATGGAGGCGATCGATGGCGAAGATTACGTCCGCGTGCGCCGGCTGGTGGAGAAGCCCAGCCCGGAGGAAGCACCCTCCAACCTGGCCATGATCGGCCGGTACGTGCTGCATCCGGCCATCTTCGAGGTCCTCGAAAAAACGCCGCCGGGCCGGGGCGGGGAAATCCAGCTCACCGATGCGCTGCAGACCCTGGCCTGCCGCGAGGGCAACGGCGGCGGAGTCTACGGCGTTGTCTTCCGCGGCCGCCGTTATGACACCGGCGACAAGCTCAGCTACCTCAAGGCCGTCGTCACGCTCGCGTGCGAGCGTGACGACCTGGGCCCCGAACTGCGCCAGTGGCTCGGTGGATTCACGGCGCAGCTGCCGGCCTAGGCCCATGCGGGGGGATACCAGCTGGCCGGTGACGCTCGAGTGCGGCGACATCATCCTGCGGCCGGTGCGGCACCGGGATAAGAAAGTCTGGAGCGAGGTGCGCCGGCGGAACTTCGACTGGCTGGCCCGGTGGGAGGCCAGCAGCCCGTCCCCCGGCGTTAACCTGCCCACCTTCGCAGGGATGGTCCGTGCCCTGAACGAGCAAGCCAGGGCCGCAACGGCACTGCCGTTCATCATCGCGGAACGTCAACCAGGGCTTGCGGCACCGCAGCTGATCGGACAGCTGACCGTCTCCTCGATTTCCTGGGGATCGGCGATGATGGCCACGCTGGGATACTGGGTGGACCAGGACCGTGCCGGCCGCGGGATTGCCCCAACAGCCGTTGCGATGGCCACTGACCACTGCTTCCGGAACCTGGGTCTGCACCGGATGGAGATTAACGTCCGGCCCGAGAACGGTCCCAGCCTGCGGGTGGTGGAGAAACTCGGTTTCCGCGATGAGGGGCTTCGGCCGAGGTACCTGCACATCAACGGACAATGGGCGGACCACCGCAGCTTCGCCCTCACGGCCGAGGAAGTTCCCGACGGGCTGCTGCCGCGCTGGCTCCGCGAGCGCGGCGGGGCATCGGGGGCGTAGGCGCCGGTCGGCCCAAAAGGTGGGACGGCCGGGGCCCGAAAAACCGCTGAAAGACAGCGCGCCCCGCGACACGCCCCCGCTAATGCCCGGTCCGGCACGAATCCCCCTTAAAGTTGAACCGTGGACGCACCCCTTAATACCTCAGTGATTCTGCTCGTCGCTGTTGCCCTTTGGCTGCTGTGGGTTGGTCCGTACGTGCTGCGCAGACAAAAGCCGATTCTGTTGGCGGACAGTCCGGCCGCGTTCCCGGAGGTGCTCGTCATTGACGCTGCTCCGGCCCCTCGCCCAGATGTTTTCATGGCCATGGAAACTCAGCCGACGCAGGAGAAACAGATGAACACGACGAAGACTCACGACGTCCGTAACGGTGGCGTGACGTCCACTGCAGTGACGTCCGCTGCTGTGACGTCCATCGGCGTGAGGTCTGGTGCCGGCACTCAGGACGACGGCGGCAAAACCGGGGGCAGCACGGCCCGCCTCGCGTCCCGGCCGGCCCGGTTGAAAATCCGCTACGGCCGCACCGCCCTGGCACTGCTGGGCATGCTTGCCCTGCTGACTCTGGTCATCGGCGGCGGACTCGCACTATTGGGCCTGGCCTCGGGGCTGATCCCCGCGGCAGCCGCAATCATCTTCGTCGCGTCCCTGGCGCTGCTCCGCAGCCTCGCCGTCCGCGACCGCAAACGTAAAGTCGAGGCCGCCTTCCGCGCTGCTATGGGCTCCTCCAGCGCGCCGGTCCGTGGCACCGGCGCCGGCAGCGCGCCGGTCCGTGGCACCGCGCCTGCCGCAGGCCGGCCCGTCGTCGGCCGTGCCGCCGTCGCCGTCTTCAACTCCGCCGATTTTGATGCAGCCGACGCCGCAAAGCAGAGCCAGGAAGCGACGGCCAGGATACCGCTGACCGCCACCGAGCTTCGCCGTGCGGCCCTGGAGGTTGCCGCCCGCGGCGCCGCCGACGCCGAGGTCGCGCACACCCGCACGGTCGCGGAGCCCGAGCCCTGGCAGCCGGTGGAAGTTCCCAAGCCTGCCTACGTTCAGGCTCCGCGGGCGGACCGCCCCGCGCCCGCCCCGCTGGAACTCCCCGCCGCACCAAAGGCCGCAGCAAAGGCCTCCATCAAGGTCACCGAGGCGGCCGCAGCAGCGAGCACCGTTTCAGCTGGCACAGTGCAGGTAAGTGCATCACCGTCCGTCACCTCCACGGAAGGCACCGTTGCCGCCGTCGTGCCGGATAAGACCAAGCCCGTGCACGGCCTGAGCAACCTCGACGACGTCCTCCAGCGCCGCCGCGCCTGACCGACCCCGCCGCGGCCACGCCTGCCAGCGCCGCGCCCGCGTTTTCCCGGTGTAACGGAAGATCTGTCCTGCCCGGAGTTCCCATGACCGGCGGAGCCGGATAGTCTGCTCAAATGGCAACAATTGCGGTGGTGGGCGGAACCGGAACGGCCGGACGCATGGTGGTGGCCGAGGCACTTCGACGCGGCTTAGAGGTCCGCTCCATCAGCCGTCGCCGCCCCGCGCCAGAGAGCCCCAAACGCATCCCCGGCGCCGACTACATCACCGCCGACGTCGCCTCCGGACAGGGACTCCCCGAAGCGTTGGACGGCGCCGACCTGCTGATCGAAACTCTGGATGCCAAATCCGGCGCAGCGCTCAAAGTGCTCCCCGCCACCAGCGGCCGGCTGCTCCGTGCAGCCGCCACAGCCGGCGTCCGCCGGGCCGTCCTGCTGAGCATCGCCAACGCCGGGCAGGCCGACTACGGCTACTACAAAGTCCAGGCCGCCCGCGCCCGGCAGTACCAGCGCGCCACCGTGCCCACCGCCGTCATCGCGGCAACCCAGTTCCACGACCTCGTCGCCGGCATCTTCAGCTCAGGGGCCCGCTACGGGCTCGTCCCCGTCATCCGCGGCGTCTCCTTCCAACCGATCGCCACCGCAGACGTAGCCGGTGCGCTGGTCGACGCCGCCATGGAAGAAGGCGTTGGCAGTGCAGCGCTGCACAGCACCAGAATCATTGGCGGCCCCGAAGTCCTCACCATGCGACAGCTCGTCGGGCAATGGAAAACCGCCACCGGCCGCAAGGGCATGACCACGCCGCTGCCGCTGCCCGGTAGCCTGGGCCGCTTCCTCCGTGAAGGTGGCAACCTGGTGCCCGAGAACACGTACGGCACCATTACCTTTAGCCAATGGCTCGAGTCCCTTGCGGACTGATGGGGCTGGCGGTTGCGGAGCTCCTTGGCTGGCCGTTGCGGGGCGAGCGCTGCGTAGGGTGATCTTCTCCGCGGACCGTGGTTTTGTCTGTGGCGGGGCGCATGGATGGTTGCTCGTGAAGCGGCGTTTGGAAAGTCCGGGGGAGGGGCGATATTCTAGGTGAGTCGATGGCGTTGCCATCGCGGGGCTATGGCGCAGTTGGTAGCGCGCTTCGTTCGCATCGAAGAGGTCAGGAGTTCGAATCTCCTTAGCTCCACCACGAAAGCTCTCTGACCAGCGGAAACGCCGGGTTGGAGGGCCTTTTGTTTGGGTAAAAATGCCCTCACCACACGGAACGACGCGCTTTGGGCAAAAGACACGCTTGGATTTTGGGATTCGTTTGGTCATGGAATCGTGGCGTTGGAGGCACCAAAAACGATTCTTGCGCAGCAGCTTGCTGCGCAATTGGCGCCTTGGCCCAGGTCCCTGCAAAGGTAGTCATGGAGGTTTCGGGGCGGAGAGCCCTTTCTGGCACCATCTTTAGAGCCCGAGCCCAGGAATGGATGGCGGTGCTGTGATGCTGAGGGGCACCGCGGGTGGACGAACAGTGGCAACTTTTCCAGCGCCTTGGTCAGGTCCGGCGCCATGGCCGCTTTTTTCGATGTAGTGCTTCTCCGTGATGGCGCTGCCGGAGTGGCCCATTTAACATGCGGCGTCCTTGGAACTGTATTCCCGGTCGATGATGGTGGCCACGGTCTTGCGGAAAACGTGCGGAGTGACCCATTCGTAGCCTGAGCCTTCCCTCGCGTCACTCCTTTGGCGGCGGAAGTTGTTGGGGCTGCGCACCGTCCCGGCAGCCGAGGGGAACAGGAAGTCCTCGGGCCAAGTTGGCGTTCGGCCCACATGCGTTTGAGGGTCTCCACGACGAAGCGGGGGAGCGCCACAGTGCGGTATCCGGCCGCTGTCTTGGTGTAATCCTGCCGGAACAGCGGCTACCCTTTGTAACGGGGCACGGTTCCACTGATGGTCAAGGACGGGTGCTCTGTATCCAGATCCACATCTTCCCAACGTAGGGCAATCACTTGGCCAATCCTGGCACCGGTCGACAAGAAGACGTCGACGGCTTCGAGCAGGTCGGTGGCCCGGGGGGCGGCCTTCGTGGTCAGGACTGTTTTGCCATGCTTTGACCCAGGTGTGCATGTTGCATCAGTGTTCCTCCCTAGCACTGAGCCAAGCATCGAGGTCTGCGCGGTTGATCCGCAAGTGCTGGCCGATCGTGTGGACGGTGGCGGCGACGTGCTTGAAGCGCCACTGGTAGACGCTGTGGCCAACGTTGAATGGGGCCTTGTCTGTACTGGGCGGTGTCAAGCCGTCTTAGCAAAATTGTCGTTGAGTAGTTTGGTGAATACTTCTCGTGGTGTCAGGAATCCCAGGACGGCGCGGGGTCTGTCGTTGAGCTCATCGGCGATGGAGTCTAGGTAGGGCTGGTGGCTGGTGAGTTCAATGCCTGTGGGGAGGTACTCCCGGATGAGCCCGTTGGTGTTTTCATTGGATGGTCGCTCCCACGGTGAGTGGGGGTTGAGGTGGGCGAAGTACACGGGAAGGTCAGGGGCCATCTCCGTGCCCTGGTCCCAGGTCAAGGAACCACGCATCAGCGCCGGCAGGTTATTCACTTGACCGATGAGGACATCGGCCAGACCGGTAGCCTTCTTGCCCTCGGGCAGGCCCAACATGATCAGGAACCTACTGTGCCGCTCAACCAGCGTCGCGATAGCACTTTTGCATCCCTTGCCGACCACCAGGTCCCCTTCCCACGCTCCAGGCACACGACGATCAGCTGCTTCCTCGGGACGGTCATCAATGCTGACCATCCCGATGATCCGCCCACCTGTCCGCTCACCGAGGGGCCTGCGGGATTTACTCCTAGTTCTCTTGGACCGGAGCAGGATTCCGGAGGTCGCCAGCTCGCCCTTGGGCAGGGCATAAATCCGCCGGTAGATCGTCTCGTGGGAGACGGTCCGCCCCTCGGCCTCGGGTGATTTCGTCATGGTCTCACCGCTGGTGTCTGTGGCTTCCAAACGCAAACGACCGGCAATCTGCAGCGGTGTCCTTGACCTGGCCAGATCCGCCTTCATCCGTACGCCGAGGACCGGATCCGTGTCCAGTTTTCCGTGCTTGCGGGCGTCGGCGTTTCCGCTCCGCGGCGCAGTCAGCACTCACCGGCCGGTAACCGCCGGTCTTCGTCGAATTCCGCCGGCGTTCCCGCCAGATGATCGTGTGATCCCGACCAAGATCAGCCGCGATCTGCCGATCCGTTCGCCCACCAAGGCTGCCTACGGCGATGTCCGCCCGATCCGAAAACGGTAACGGCCTACGCCCCACCAGCAGCTCCTCTATTCAACGAACTTGTTGCTTCGAGGGAATGACACCGCCGGTTCTTCCGATTAGGAGATCGCTGACGCGGTGTTTTAGGGTGACATCAAGACCAACATTCACACGGACATCCTGTATCCGTTCGCCCGTCCGATGGTTGACAACGTGTTCAGGTATTACGACGGCTTCCTGAAGGTCGACGGGGAGGTCGATAACAAGAAGAACTCCGGCCCCCGAGTCTAGGTGGCTTCAGCCGAGGAGGGCCTCGCGGCTCGGGTCGTCGACGCTGGCGTATCATTCGACTGATCCGGCACACTGAAGCAGCAAAAACCAGCGGAGGGGTTGAGTCGTATCCTCCTGGTTCTTACGAGGGAACGGCCCCAAACGAGAGCGCAAGCCGAACAGCAAAACCAACAAGGGTGAGGTATCGATGACCAAACGGCTAATTGACGGCTTTGACGGATTGCTCGCGGACCTCGACGGCGTCGTGTATACCGGACCGCGGGTGATCGACGGCGCCGTCGAAGCACTAGATCAGCTCGCAGGAGAGGGTAAGAGCCTGGCATACGTGACCAACAACGCGTCACGCTCACCCGAGGAGGTTGCCACGCATCTGCGGGAATTAGGGGCACCTGCCACCGCTGAGCAAGTCTTCGGATCTGCGCTGGCCGGTGCAGAGCTGCTGGCTGGCGAGGTTGCCGCAGGCGCGTCGGTGCTCGTCGTCGGCGGTAAGTTCCTCGCGGACTCCGTCAGGGAGCAGGGACTCGTCGTTGTGCCCACATCGGATGATCGGCCAGACGCTGTCATTCAGGGGTTTTCCCCCTCCCTTGGCTGGAAGGATCTCGCGGAGGCCGCCTACGCGATCACAGCGGGTGCCACTTGGATAGCGACTAACATGGACATGACCCTTCCGCAGGAGCGGGGATTCGCTCCCGGCAACGGGTCACTGGTGGCCGCGGTTGCCGCTGCCACCGGCAAGTCGCCTCTGGTCGCAGGAAAACCAGAAGCAGCCCTCTTCCGGACAGCTGCGCGCCACTCCGGCGTCGTGCGCGCCCTCGTCGTCGGCGACCGACTGGACACCGACATCCTGGGGGGAAATCGCGCGGGCATGGCCACAGTCCTCGTCCTCACGGGAGTGGACTCGGTCCAAACAGCGCTGGGTGCGCGGGTGGAAGAGCGTCCGAACTATTTGATCCGTTCCCTGCGCGAACTTTACGAGGAGTACCCGGCGATCACGGCCGACGACGGAGCCTACTTCTGTGACGCCGCAGTGGCTCGCGTATCGGGATCGACGGTGAGCGTCAGCGGCCGTGAAAACGACCTTAACAGTTGGCGTGCTGCCTGTGCCGCGTGGTGGGCAGCTCACCCCGATATGACACCGGACGCTGCGCCGGAGATTGTGTTCGAGACGGCGGGATAGGGGCCGACGGGTCATCCGGTCCTCAGGAAGGAACCATCGAGGGATGATGATCAGCTCGCGCAGCAATTGCGCGTTGGTGACCATGATGCCGGAGGGCTTCGAAACTGCTCACTTCAAGTTCTCGAGACAGTTTCGTCGTTGATTTTTCGTTAAGCGGCTACGGGGTTGGGGGCTTGGTGGTTGGGTACGGCCGTCGTTGGCGGCAGTACCAGCCTTCGATGTAGTTCATGACGTCGGTGCTGGCCTCAAGCGGGTTGGCGAAGCTGAAGTGGTGGTAGAAGTCGGTCTTCGGGTGTGAGAAGGAATTCTCTGCCGCGTCATTGTCCCAGCATTAATCGGCTAATAACCGGGTGCAATTCGCCATACCGGCTAATCGTTGCCGGGTCAGTGTGGTGTGACCAGTGTGATCAGCCGGAGGACTTTCAGGGCCAGGTTCGTCTCCGAGTCCGGGCGCGTTTCGGCGATGTACTCGTTCGTATTCGGTGCGCACGGTGAAATTAAAGAGGGATGTGTTGCGTAGGCTCTTCTCGACCGAGATGTGACCTAACAGGTTCATAAGGGCTTGGAGGGTGACGCCGGTCCAATTTTAGGTCCAGGAGTTCAGCCACTCTCAGTCCGCAGGCCCGTTGCAGACCTTATCGACGAGTTGCGGATCATTGGAGAGCTTGACCCCGTCCTCCCGGTGCTGTTTCGTCTCGAACTTCCTGCAGATCCGCCCGATGGTGGATTTGGATAAGCCCGAACGCTTGGCCATCATTGACCATTACCGATCCCGTTCTTCGGCGTTGACTCTATAGTCGCGACCACGACGTCTTCAACCTGGTCGGCCGTCATGGTCGGTGGGCGCCCTGGTCGCGGTTCGTCAACCAGACCGTCGAGACGATCTCGGAGGAATTTCGCCAGCCTGTTGCCCACGGTGTTCGTAGGCAGCCCACACATTCGGCAACTGCCGTGTTATTCAAACCCTCATTACAGCCGAGCAAGATCCGTGAGCCCATCGACAACGCCTGCGACGACTTCGCCCTCCGAGCCGAGCCGACCCGACCGGCAGCCCGCGCTCCTCATCGGTCGGGGCAAGTCGATCTTCGGGCGCCCAGTTCGTGACATACCAAGGCCGACTACAGGAGGTCAGAGGCTCGACTGGCTGTACTGAAAATAACTCCAGTAAAGAAGTATTTATTTTTAAAAGTACTCGACTTACTGGATTAGGTGGCGTAGTTTTGCAGTGGGACGCCGGGTAGGTGACTGGCATCACACCAGGGGGGGTCGGGGCGGAGCACGCCTGGTCCTTCAGGTATCTGGGGATGTCGGGTTTGCCGGCGGTCCCACTC
>NZ_JAPNLH010000059.1 GCF_026627425.1 Arthrobacter endolithicus | reverse complement strand
TTGACCGTGTTCTCACTGATACCCAGCGTTGAGGCGATGGTGCGGTTACGTTGTCCGGCGGCAAGGTGCTGGAGCACCTCGAGTTCCCGGGCGGCAAGATTCCACCCGGCGACGTCCCCAGCCGGGCATTGCTGGGGGAGTGTTTGAGGGCGAGTACGGGCCGGGGCCGGCCGGCGAGCTCGGTTTCCCCGAACCAGGGTGTCTGATCTGGTATGGCAGCGCGAAGCGTGTCAAGCTCGGCGATGGAGACCCGGGAAATGATTTCTTCCTCGCCAGCGTTCTTCTGCGGCCGCCCCGTGCAGTCTTCGGGGAAGAGGACCGGCGCTGCTTTCCAGGTGGGGGAGCGTGGCATCTCGTAGTCGCTCCGCTGTCTGGGTCAGGGGCAGGTCGACGGCTGCGCTCATCCGGGTAGTCGACCTGGGATATACATCTGGCCAATCCCAAAGTGTAGTTAGCGCTATCCAAAAATGGGGTTACCCCTATCCGTTTGTTTCGAGACGATGGATACCAGCCAGAACGAAAACCGTTCGGCGACTACAGGACGATGAACAAGTCGAAGAGGACAAATCGTGAATCCTACAATAGCTACGGGAGTGATGAAGCGATCACCACCGGGCAGACACTGGTAACCAATTGTCCCATAGACCGGCAGGCCCGTGTTGCTTAGGTGGCATGGATGTCATCGACCCGGGGTGCAAACGCTAGTATTTTCTGGCCGGGAACGACAGCCACGAACAGGTCTACAAATCCTTCCCACGGGCAAACTGCAATGGGAAAATATGTCTTGAATTTCCCATAAAAATAGTCACAAATAATCTCCTCCTAAACGAGTTGCGTGACATTGGTTTGCTGCGTAGAAGGTACGAGCCTGACTGTCATCTTGCCAGTAGAGAATGGTTATCCCTCTGAAAATAAGTCATGTCGGGTATACCGATGGTCCATCCTGGAGCCCCAACCGGTGTTCTTGCGTATTTCTTTAGCACAGTCTCATATCCATCCAATTGGAACAGCTCTGAGAAAGATGCACAGCTCTGACAATCCAACGATCTGTTGTATCTGTTTGCCTGGCCACGGTAACACCGCCTGCCGGGCCGGACGCGGGGACCGCGCTGCGATGTTGGATCACTGACCGCAGGTCAAGAACCGGTTAGTCAGCGACGACGAGGACAAGCTTGGCCTCTTCTGGGCAGGTTTCCGAACCCGTTTGGGGCTTCATTCTGATCAAAGAACCAAGGAGAAAATCATGTCTATCAACATTGAATCCCGAACCGTAGTAGGGGTAGCGCACCCTCTGGACCCGCTTTCCCGCGCTGAGAT
>NZ_JAPNLH010000058.1 GCF_026627425.1 Arthrobacter endolithicus | reverse complement strand
ATTCCAGCAGTGATCTTGCGACGTAGTTGGTGAGGTTGCGGAAGCCGAGAGCGGAACCGCGAAGGTGTTCGAGCCGGCCATTGATGGCTTCAGTTGGCCCGTTGGAGGTTCCTGGTCGCTCGAAGTAGGCCAACACATCTGCTGCCCGGCGTTTGAGGGTTCGCCCGAGCGTTGTGAGCTCGGTGAGTGCGCTGGGAACGCCGGCGCTGACGGAGTCGATCACGACTTGCATCAACTCCCGCCCCTTGGCACGGTCTGGTTCCCGGTAGGCGGCAACCATGCGTTGGTAGATGCCCCAGCTCGCTTGAACTTCTACATGCGTATCCGTGGAGAACAGGGTTTCAAGACGTTGGCGTTGCTTGTCAGTGAGCAAATCCGCCCCGGTATGAAGCGTTAGCCTAGCCGAATACAGTGGGTCGCCGGCGCGCCCGCGATGACCGCATGTCTGCTGCTGAACGCGTCGGCGGCACGAATCCAGGGCCTCCCCGGCCAGACGGACGACATGGAATGGATCCATCACCGGAACAGCGTCGGGGAGCTCTTCGGCTGCGGCGCTCTTGAACCCGGAGAACCCGTCCATGGCCACGACTTCGATCCCGTCGCGCCAGGGTTGTGGGCGTGCTTTTAGCCAGCTGGTGAAAACCTGTTTTGAGCGGCCTTCGACCATGTCCAGCAGGCGGGAAGGGCCCGTGCCCTCACGGATCGGGGTGAGGTCAATGATGACGGTGACGTATTTGTCTCCGCGGCGGGTGTGTCGCCAAACATGCTCATCAACACCAATGACCTTTACTGCGTCGAATCGGTGCGGGTCATCAATCAACACACGCTTGCCTTCGTTGAGGACCGCCTTGTTCGCGGTATTCCAGGTCACGCCGAGGCCTTCGGCAACGCGGGCGACAGTTAGGTGTTGGCACACGATTCCTTCCAGCGCCCAGCGCAGCCCGCGGCGGGAGAGTTTCGCCCGTGATTCGGCGGCCTTGGACGTGTCTTGCCGCCATACCTTCCCGCACGCAGAGCATTTGTACCTGCGCACTCTCAGCAGCAGTGTGGTCGGACGCCAACCGAAGGGTTCATGGCCCAACCGACGAGTCACCGTGTCCCGAGGGATGCCTTGGCTCCCGCAGTTCCGGCACCAGTCATCCGGATCAACAACACGGCAGGCCAGGACGGCCCGATCGCGGCTCAGGTACTGCCCCGTGGCTTCGAGTCCGAGCTCATCGAGGCGGCAGAACGTGGTCAGGTCAGGGCTATGGAAGGTAGCGTGGAACACGAGGGCCTTGCGGTAGAGGAATCACGATCTAGACAATCCGATTCTCTCCCAAGGCCCTCACCTCAACCGAAA
>NZ_JAPNLH010000057.1 GCF_026627425.1 Arthrobacter endolithicus | reverse complement strand
CGTGGTGCCTCATGTCAATATGCTCGCCAAATGATTCCTGCGTGCCTCATCTAATGTGCTCGCGAAAGTGTCATGCTGCGTGGGGTGCTTGGGAGTAGGTCTTGGCTGCGGCGAGCCGGATGAGTTGCTGCTGGATCTCGTTGATCCGGGTCGTCAGCCCGGCCAGGTCCAGACTGGCATAGAGCTCCTTCATGTGGCGTCGTTGGGGCTCGAGCATGATCCCGGTGTCCTCGATCCGCTGGGCCGGGGTGCGTGGATCGTCGTAGCTGCGCACTGACTTTCCCTTGCCACTGAGGTGATATCCGGTGACTTTCTTGGTGGGCAGGAACAGGTTCTTGCGCACGTTCACCAACGGCCAGAGCTCGTTGAGCAGGCGGAGTTCAGTATCGGTGTCGTAGCGGTAGTTGAACGCCGAGCGGCGCACGATGGCGCCGTTCTTTTGCTCAACAAACGGATTATCGTTGGAATGGTGGGGCCGGGAGCGGGTCATGCGAATGTTCTGGGCATTGCACCAGGTAGTCACTGGTTCATTGAGGAATTCCGACCCATTATCGCTATGGCAGTGGTCGATCGGGTACGGGAATTCGTCCTGGATTTCATCCATCGCCTTCACCACCCATTTGGAGGCCTTGTTCTTGATCGCCCGGTTCACAGTCCAGCCGGTGAAGACATCCGTAGCTGTCAGTGTGAACGCGTACTGGCCCTTGGCACTGTTGCCGCAGTGAGCGACCGTATCGATGGCGACCAGGCCCGGCTGCCAGTCAATGTCAGGGATACGGGACATGATCGGGATCGCTTCGGTGTAGTGGTTCCGTCGCGACCGGGTCGTGGATTTCCCCTCCGGATACATCGACAGTTTGAACGGTGCCAGCAGGCGGTCGATCGTGGCCGCGCTCATCGCCAGTAACTGGGTGTGCACCTGTGGGCTGTAGCGGGGCCGGGCCCTGCCGAAGGCTCCGGAACCGATGTGGGCTTCCATGTTGACCAGCGTGGCACTCATGACCGCGGCCAGGTACTTCCCGCAGGGCTGCCCCGCCACGACCCAGACCTGCTGGAGGACCTTCACCGTGTCATAGCCATACGATGGCGGCCTCGGCTTGCGTGTCACCACACGGGCTGGGCCTCGCCGCCGGAACGCCCTGCCGAGCTGGCGGCGGGCGTTCGCCCGGGACCACCCGATCTCAACCATCAACCGGTCCAGGATCTCGCCCTTGGCCTTCTTCGAAGACCGAAAATACTCCCCGGCTTCCTTCTTCGTAATTTCCCTGCGCGCAGACAACGACATCCCATAGTCCATCCCTCCAGCACACCAAAGCACCCGACCATGCACCAGAGATTTCGCGAGCACATCCCAAATGCGGCACGCACCCCATTTCGCGAGCACTTTAGCTGAGTCTCGTCG
>NZ_JAPNLH010000056.1 GCF_026627425.1 Arthrobacter endolithicus | reverse complement strand
CGATGGCAAAGCGTCCGGCTGCCGTCAGCGGCCTCAATAGCTACACGGCTGCCTCGCCAACGGACTTCGCCAGCAGAAGGCAATCAGCGTCAGTAAATCGGCGATGTCCGATAACGGCCTCGCGGCATCGGACGGTGACGTCGGGTCGTTGCAGTCTCACCGGAGTCCGTGGTTATGTGCCAGGGCGATGGCCTCGGTGCGGGAGCTGACGGCGAGTTTTTTGAAGAGGTTCCGCACATGGAACTTGACCGTGTTCTCACTGATACCCAGCGTTGAGGCGATGGTGCGGTTACGTTGTCCGGCGGCAAGGTGCTGGAGCACCTCGAGTTCCCGGGCGGCAAGATTCCACCCGGCGACGTCCCCAGCCGGGCGTGCCGGCGCGTCCAGGGGGAGTGTGACGAGAACGTCTGCACCCCAGCCCGGCATGACGTCGATCTGCAGGTGTCCGGCGAGCGCCTGGACCCGACGGTCCAGACGGCCGATGCTCGGGGCGTCGGTGGCGAGTGTGCCGCCGCCGTCGTCGCGCACGTTGATCAGCAGGTTTTCGCCGTCGCAGTCCCACTGTGTCCGGACTCTGCTGACGTCGGGTTGTTCCATCATGGCCAGCACCAGTCCGCGGACGACGGCCCGTGCCGCGTGGGCAACTTCGCCGGGCAGGGCCCTTCCATTTAGGGGCGGCTTGATGAACTCGACCTCAATGCCGCTGAATTTCGTAAGCGGTCGGAGGTCCTCCCGCAGGCGTTCGAAGGCTGTGGCGACTGGCTCTTCCACCAGGTCCGTCGTGCGGTCGCTGAGGGTGCGGAGCCGGACCAGGGCCTTAGCGGTGAGGTCAGTGACAGTTGAGCGGGCTGTTGCATGGTCCAAGGACGTTGAGCGCAGGGCTGCTAGGAGGGTCTCCAAGGTCGTGGAGTGCAGATCGGTCAGTTCCGCCGTCACGCGGACGCGTTCAGCTGAAGCCGCCCGCGATTCCAGCAGGTACGACGGCGGCGCGTCGGCCACTTTCTCCTGGATCCGCCGGGCAACGATGCCCCACAGATACGTCACTAGGTCCAGCCAGGCCTCGTGTCCTGGATCGGCAGGGTGTGGATCTGTGAGGACGAGGAGGGCATTGCTGGGGGAGTGTTTGAGGGCGAGTACGGGCCGGGGCCGGCCGGCGAGCTCGGTTTCCCCGAACCAGGGTGTCTGATCTGGTAGGGCAGCGCGAAGCGTGTCAAGCTCGGCGATGGAGACTCGGGAAATGATTTCTTCCTCGCCAGCCTTCTTCTGCGGCCGCCCCGTGCAGTCTTCGGTGAAGATGACCAGCGCGCTGCTTCCCAGATGGGGGAGCGTGGCATCACGTAGCCGCTCCGCTATCTGGGTCAGGGGGGCGTCTGCCAATGCTGCCACGGTCTGCAAAAGCGGCCACGACAGCTCTGGAACGGTCACGGTGGATTCTTTCAGGGGCGGGTCGGTAGTTGCGGTCATCTGGGTAGTCTATCGGGGTGGGCGTGTCTTGGCAGTCCTTTAGTGTAGGTAGAACCGTCAGAAAACAGTGTTACCCCTACCCGTTTGTTTCGAGACGATGGATATCAGCCAGAAAG
>NZ_JAPNLH010000055.1 GCF_026627425.1 Arthrobacter endolithicus | reverse complement strand
GCTGCTGGTGAGGGAATCGGCGACGTCCCCGGACCGGTCCCAGTGTTTGTTGACTCATGTCTTAGTGCTTCCGACGAACCGGTAGTGCCCGCAGTGACGTCTCTGGGCCTGGGGCCCAGGCAAGGAATTCCACGACCGCTGGGCCTCTGAAGTTGCAGGAGGCCCTCCCCGATGGTGGCGTCCCGCGGCTTTTATGGTGCGGGACGCCACTATCAATCGGAAGGGCTAAGAGATGGCGGCGCGGAGTTGCTTGGCTGCCAAGGCAGGATCGGCTGCACCGTAGATGGAGCCCCCGGCGACGGCGACATCGGCCCCGGCACGCTGGACGGCTTCGATGGTGCTCAGGCTCACCCCGCCAGCCACGGAGAACGGAACGCGGGCTTCTTCTCCGGCCCTGAGCAACCCGCTCAAGTCATAACCGGGCTTGGCCTGCTCGTCCAGGCCAGCGTGCATCTCCACGAACTTCGCCCCCAGCGCGCGGGCTTCCTTGGCACGGGTGGCCTTATCTGCCACACCGATAAGATCCACGACGACGCCCTTATTATGGGCCTTGGCCGCCTTGACGGCACCGGCAATGGTGGAGTCATCAGCGACACCGAGGATGGAGACCAGGTCCGCGCCGGCCTTGAAGGCGATATCGGCCTCAAGCTCTCCAGCGTCCATGGTCTTCAAATCAGCAAAGACGATCTTGTCCGGGTGCGCGTTCTTCACAGCAGTGACGGCCGAGAGCCCGGCGGCCTTGATCAACGGAGTGCCGAGTTCGATGATGTCGACATACTCAGCGACCTGGCCGGCCAGTACGAGGGCGTCTTCGACGGTCAGGAGGTCCATAGCAACTTGGAGTTTCATGATGTTGTTTCTTTCTGTAGGGGAACTGCGGTGGAAAGGGAAAGTGAAGGCCCCGATTACTCGAGGTTGGCGTGCCTGAGCCAAAGCTGCTCGGCCGGTTCATCGGCGTTGTCCCACAACGACTGGAAAAGAGCCTCGGTGGCGAGGAAAAGTACCTGCTCAAAGAGCGACCCAGAGTACTGACGGGAAACACTCGAGCCGTGGTCGGTCTTCTGGGCCGCAGGAATAATCACCAACGCGTCGGCCAGACCAGCAAGCGGAGAATCCGGGTTAGTAGTGAACACAGCAATCCGGGCTCCGGCCCTCGCCGCGGTTTCCGCCGACTTAACCACTCCCGAGGTCGTCCCCGACCCGGAAGCCACCAAAAGCAGGTCACCGGAACTAATCGCAGGAGTGGTCGTATCACCGGCAACGTGGACAGTCATACCCAGATGCATCAGCCGCATGGCCGCCATGCGCAGAACCAACCCACTCCGCCCCGCACCAGCAACGAACACCCGACCAGTCTGGCCAAAATGGCCTGCCAGGCCCGCCATCTCCTGCGCATCGATCTTGGCCGCCGTGTCAGCGATCTCATCCCTGACCAAAGACAAATTACGGACAATGTCACCTGCGGTACCATGCACGGTCCGCACCGGAGCTGTAGATAAATTCACGAGTAAACCCCTTCGATTCGATCATCGGCCCCAAAACGGCCGAACAGATACTTTCTGGCTCACAACCATCGTCTCGAAACAAACGGGCAGGAGGAACACTGTTTTCTGACAGTTCTTACTACACTTAAGGA
>NZ_JAPNLH010000054.1 GCF_026627425.1 Arthrobacter endolithicus | reverse complement strand
TGCGGTAGAGGAATCAAGATCTAGATAATCTGATTCTCTCCCAAGGCCCTCACCTCAACCGAAACAACCTCCAGCCGCGGACTCCTCACGCGGCAGCCCCGACTACACTCTCAATTCTGAAGAGCCAGTTATGTACCCGCATTTAGCTGTCGCAAGTTTGATGACTTGAGAGGCGAAGTTGGCTGCGGAAAAGTCAAACGGCGCAAGCCACCGGTTGAAGATCTAGTCATTGAAGCTCTCATGTACCGCCTGGACTCAGATGACCTCAGCCGGCACATTGACTCTGCTATCGGAGAATCCACTGCACTCGCCAAGCTTTTACAGGAACGCGAGTTGCAGAAGACCCGACTGACAGAGATACTTAATCTGTATTCGACGGGAGAACTGGAATTTCCCGAATTCAAAATTGCCAAGACTATTGCGGCTGAACGTACCCGACGGCTGTCGAAGCAAATCGACGCCACCTGGAGCCAATCTACGCTCGCAAATATACCCCATGGGAAAACTGTTCAAGATGCATGGGAGTCCTCTGATCTATCATGGAAACGCCAACTAGTCGACACGGTTATTGATAAAATATTCATTGATCCCAAAGTCCCCGGTAAAATCGTTCCCATGTACAAAGAGTGGCGCTTTGATTCGGAATTAGTAAGAATCAATTGGAAAATATGAAACAGTTGGGTTCTGAAGACCTCTCGCGCCGAAGTACTAATTGCCTTTTCATAAATAGTCACATATATTTATGGAAAAAATTCTTCAGGGTATGGCTACGGAAAACTGCAAAATATCCGATTTTCAGCCATTACATCGTTTATACCTGCGGCACACGGTGACGAAGGAGTCTCCAAGGTCATGCCATTCCAAGTCCGAGCACGATGGAGCAGTAGGAGATATACAAATGGCGATGTGAAGCTTGGCAGGAGAGCTGCGATGTCTACCCTTGAATACCACGCCCGGGGCCCCCATCCCCGGGCTCACCAACCCATCCAGTCTTGCGAGCATGGGAAGCCCACTCACGATCCAAGGTCTTCTCGCTCGAAAGTGGTGCCAGCCGCAGAAATATTTACACCAAACGACGCCACGGGCGTTTGGCAAACGGCGTTCCTTCATTGGCTGACATCTCAGTGCTCCAGCCAGGGATTGCCGATTAAACTTCGCGACCCTCTAGCTCTGGCAACGGTCGCCGCGATGGTCCGTCGGGCAGCCCAGCACCCTGAACCCGGGACCACACAACTGGGACTCATTTCGGACTTACCTATCCCTGTTGCAAGAACTTTACCCCCAACGCACAAGCGATCAACCTAGGACAGACGGTCCACCTGCGAATCTCTTGGTCGTGGGTTCAATTCCCGCCCGGGGCACCAAATTGTGGCTCTGACCTGCGGTTTCATTCCGCAGGTCAGAGCCGCTTAAGGCCAAAAACGGCCCAACTCCCCCTTTACTCCCCCAATTCAGCAAAATTTTCTTCAGAAATCACTCCCCCTTTTCAGCAGCGCGAACTCACTCTGTATACGTCAGTTGAAGGAGTTGGGCGGGCCTTCATTCGGGGTAATCTGGTCGCCCTCGCGGACGATAGCCCCAGGACTCTTGACATAGGTATTTAATTTGGTGGCGACGTTTCACGGTTTTTGGTTTCGAATCGCAGGATTTGGTTTGTGCCGGGATAGCGGGTTTCTGTGGCAGTGAGATGGTCGCAGAGTTCACTGATCGCGGTGGTGGCGCGGCGGGTGGGGAGCGGGTCGAGGCGGATGGTGAGGTAGCCGTCATGGCTGGGG
>NZ_JAPNLH010000053.1 GCF_026627425.1 Arthrobacter endolithicus | reverse complement strand
CGGTTCATGATTCGTGTCCGTTGCAGCAGTGTGCGGCTTTGGTGGTTGTGGTGGTTGTTTCTTGGGTGGGGAGGTTGAGGGTGGGGTTTTGGTCGAAGAATCCGTGGGGTTCGAGCATGAAGCCGATGTTTTGGCGGGGCATGACGGGCCAGTCTTCGAGCCGGACGACGTGGTGCATGCCGAAGGTGTACCAGACCACGAGGTCTTCATCGACGATGTTCCGGTCCGCGCGGGTCCATGCGGGCAGGCCGTCATCGCCGTTGGTGCTTTGGTTCGGGAATTCCCCGGCTGCGAAACGTTGTGTCCGGTCGTAAGCGGTGACCCAGAGGTTGTTGCGGGCGAACTGCGCGCGCTGGCTGACGTAGGACTCGTCCCCTGCGGCTAGGGTGATGGCGTTGGTGGGGATCAGGCGGTACGCTACCGGTTCGTCCACCACGTTTTTGCTGTCGTGGTTGACGACCTTCCAGAAGCGGTGCTTGGAGTTGTCTGCCTTGCGGATCGCCGCTTGTTCGGTTTCCAGGAGCCGATCGACGGCACGGAAAGCGGTGTGTGTGGGGTTGTCCTCAGGAATTTCCATGTCGACTTCGTAGACGGCGTTCTTGGGCCCGTCGACTTCGAAGTCCATCCTGACGTTGAACATGTGCTGGTGGATTGGTCCGTAGAGTCCGTCATTGTTCAGGGCCTGCCCATACGGGGTCTTCTCGCCGGGGTGCTGGGCGGCCGTTGACAGGATTCCGGTGGCCTTGACCAGGAACTCGATGCTCCCGTCAAGGTAGAGATGCCAGTAGAAGGCGTACTCGTAGTTGGCCACAGTGGCGATGAAGGAGATCACGAGCTTGCGGCTGCGTCGGACTTCGGCGGTGCCCTCGCGGAAGTCGAAGTGCTTCCACATGATGCTGTCGTCTTCCTCATGCATGCAGATGGCGTTCTCAATGGTCATCGGGTTGCCGTGGCTGTCGGTGGTGATGCCGTCAAAGTATTTGATCTCGCCCAGGCAGTCGCAGCCGAGTTTGAGGGAGTTCGCCATGTTGCCGATGTTGTACTCACCGGAATCGAAGGCGTTCTTCTTGGCCTGTACGGGGGCGGTGTCACCATAGGGGACAACCATCTCCGACAAGGACGCCCTGTTGATGACGGGGCGTTCGGTGTCTTTGTCACGGAAGCGCAGCTGGTGAAGGACCAGGCCTTCCCTGGGGGTGAAACCGACGCGGAAGGACCAGTCGGCCCACTGGACGTGGTTTCCCGTGACCTTGAAGGAAGGACCTTCAGGCTGGGTGATGGAAATGGGTTTGAGATCGGTGCGGGCCGGTCCGACGTATTTGGGCAGGTAGTTACCGCTGGCACGGGGGACCGGGATGGACTCGTTGTCCTCGACCTTAACAACCTCCCCGGAGCTGAGGTCGTAGAAGACGATGAAGTTCTCGATCGGGTGCGCATAAGGGCTATCGGTAGGATCCTCCCGGACGAAGACGAGAGCGCGCATCAGCCGGCGCCCTTGAGCGTCTTCACCGAAATAGCCAACAGACCAAGGCTCAAAGCAGACGAGGTTCAGATCAGTCAGGCCCCGTTTGGCGAGGGCCTCAATGACCCGCGGGTCCTTTCGACAGCTTTCCTCGCACTCGGCAAACTCATCCAACATAAAGGGCGGCTGAACGCCGGAAGCCAACTGCGTCCACGTCTGAACGATTCCAGAATCAAGGTCGACAACGGCTTCATAGGCACGTCCCGTGCCACGGTCGATGAGGACTGCGTCCGCCTCACGTACCGTTTCACTGCCGGCCCTCAGCAATTCCTTGGCTGGCTCGCGCAGCTCAACGCTGATGAAGCGGAACGTCTCTGCCGCGGCCTGACCATCCTTAAGGATGGAGACCGCCCGGGAAATCTCAGCGCGGGAAAGCGGGTCCAGAGGGTGCGCTACCCCTACTACGGTTCGGGATTCAATGTTGATAGACATGATTTTCTCCTTGGTTCTTTGATCAGAATGAAGCCCCAAACGGGTTCGGAAAC
>NZ_JAPNLH010000052.1 GCF_026627425.1 Arthrobacter endolithicus | reverse complement strand
ACGGCTGCGGGAGATTTTCCGACCATCTCGGCCAACTGATTGACGGCCATTTCACCGTCCCGCAGCGCGAGAACTATCCGAACCCGCGTTGCGTCGGCGAGCATTGCGAATACCTCGACGGCCAATTCGACGTATTGGCTGTCCGGTTCCCGGCCACATATCCGTTTATCTGCATCCATACGTAGATTTTTGCACAGAAACGCGCCACTATTGGCGCAGTATTGACCACTTATACCCTACCGGGGTATTGTCGGCCTCAAGCGACGATAGTGCATACTGCCATCTCCTAAGCCCGGTTCCGTGAGATTCTTCATGGCCCAAGTGTGGCCGGTAGGATGGCTGGCAACCCAGCGAATAAGGAAGGATTCATGAGCAGCACACTGACACTGCCCGGCATCCGGTCCATGCTTCGCTGGGGACGGTTGCTCATCGTCGTGCTGGGAATCACCGGGGGAATCCTGGGTATGCACGTGATTGGCGGAACACCTGCTGCGTCAATGGCTCCAGCTGCCATGACGACCTCCGCAGCGTCGGTTCATGCCGTGAAGGTTGCCGTTCCGGAAGAACCGGTTGAACAGGTTCCCGTCATTTGTAGCTGTTCACCTGGCTGTCCCGGGTCAATGGCCATGGATGGTTCCTGTGTGCCTACCTTCGGTCCGGCGGGCATCATGGTTCCGGTGCCGCAGACGGTTACCTACCTGTATGGCGATATTGTGTCTAAGCGAACGCCGGCATTGACCGCGGTCGAGCGGATTCCCGATGGACCTTCACTAAACCAGCTCTCTATTAGCCGAACGTAAACCGATGATCCGGCCGCCGCCATGCGGGCGGCCTTTATCGATGCGCACTGATACCGTGCGCCGGCTATCCAGTGAGACTCCAGTTTTTAGTGAAGGACTTTCCCAATGAAGAAGTTTCTGACCATTTCGTCAACGGCGGTTGCCGTGGCCATCGCCCTCGCCGGCTGCTCCGCCGCCACCGATGGCGGTAGTGCGCCGGGCATGGATCACGGCGGTAGCTCTGCGGGCCCTACCAGTATGAGCACGGCAGCGTCCGCGACGACACCCGGCGTGGAGTACAACGCTGCCGACACCACCTTCGCCCAGATGATGACTCCGCACCACTTGCAGGCCGTGGATATGAGCAACATGCTGCTGGCCAAGCAGGGCATCGACCCGCGGGTCAGTTCCCTGGCAACCAGAATCAAGGCGGCCCAGGGCCCCGAAATCGAGAAAATGACGGGGTGGCTTGCTGTCTGGAAGGAACCGGCTGCCATGTCGGGAATGTCGGGAATGACCGGCACGATGAGCGATGACGAGATGAAAAAGCTCGACGCGGCGCAGGGCGCGGAGGCCGCGAAGCTTTACCTTTCGCAGATGGTCACGCATCACGAAGGGGCCGTGGAGATGGCGAAGACCGAGGTGATCGACGGGAAGAACGCCGACGCAGTTGCGCTGGCGAAGTCCATCGTCTCCACCCAGGAATCCGAGATCAAGGACATGAAGGATCTGCTGACCACCCTCTAAGCCAGGGCACGCCGTCATGGCCGGTGGCGGCCCGGGTTCCGGGTCGCCGCCGCGACACCTTATTTCCTTCCTTGGAGCCCCTGTGAAAACACCTACCTTCTTTTCCCGCAACCTTCGGTTGGCTGCCACCACGGCGCTGGGCGCCGTCGCCTTGCTGCTTGCCGGCTGCTCTGCCGGATCCACCGCGGCCGACCCCGCGCCAACTTCCCAGAGTCTCGCTGCGCATATTCACGCCATCACGGTTGGCCCGGCTTCGTCGGAGGTCTTGCTGGCCACCCACGACGGGCTGTATGACGCGAGCAAAAAACACCCCGTCAGGACCAGCGACACCATTGATCTGATGGGGTTCACGGCAACAGCGGATCCCGCGGTGTTCTATGCCTCCGGCCACCCCGGCGCGGGATCGGCTTTGCCGGACCCCGTCGGACTCATCAAATCTGTTGACTCGGGTAAAACCTGGAAGCCGGTCTCCCGGCAGGGGCAATCGGACTTCCACGCCCTGACGTTCACCAAGTCGGGCCTGGTGGCCTACGACGGGACCCTGCAGACAAGCGCCGACGGCGTCAACTGGACGCAGTCGCCGTCGTCCTTCGCTCCCGCAGTACTGGCCGGCAGCCCCGCCAGCACCGTTGTCCTGGCCACCACGGAACAG
>NZ_JAPNLH010000051.1 GCF_026627425.1 Arthrobacter endolithicus | reverse complement strand
TTCCTTGCCTGGGCCCCAGGCCCAGAGACGTCACTGCGGGCACTACCGGTTCGTCGGAAGCACTAAGACATGAGTCAACAAACACTGGGACCGGTCCGGGGACGTCGCCGATTCCCTCACCAGCAGCCTGTCCGGGCGTGGGCTTCCCTTCAGCATGGGGAAGACGTTGAAGTCTGGTCCATCGATTCGTTCTGCTACGCAGCTTATGTTGATGAGCGCGCTGACGACGGTCAACTGATATGGGTCATCGAGAACGGCACAGGCTGCCGTCATCTGTTTGTTCGTGGTGATCCCGTCACGCTGTATTCGATCTAAGACACAGCACACCCAACGATGAGGGGGTGGCGCATTGGGGGCCCACTCCCTGGAAGGAAAGTTGTTCATCATGGGTAGTCAGAGCACCGGGTATGTGGAAGTCCTCGTTAACAGGCCTGGCCTGCTTAACGAGTTGCTCGACGATGCAGAGGTCGCGCTCCGGCAGGCAGCGATGACCCAGCGCTGTGCCGGCATCCTGGTCACCCGCCATTATCCTGGCCGGTACACCCTCGAGTTCAGCGACACGGTCCCCTTCGGGGAAACCTGGGAACAGACACTCTCATGAGCATCCCCCCACGGCCGCACCGCCAGCCCGCGACCCGTCGAAAAATGGAAGGTAACGATGTCTCTTACTCACCCTGATTTGAGTGTGCGGTCCGGGCATAATCCACTCCGGGATCCGCGCGACCGGCGACTGTCCCGGGTGGCGGGCCCGTCGTCGCTGGTCCTCTTCGGGGTCACCGGTGACCTTGCCCGCAAGAAGCTCATGCCCGCCGTGTACGATCTCGCGAACCGGGGGCTGCTGCCGCCGAGCTTTGCACTGGTGGGGTTCGCCCGCCGTTCCTGGGCGGATGAGGACTTTGCCGCGGAGGTCAAGGCCTCCATCAAGGCGCATTGCCGCACCCCGTTTGATGACACTGTCTGGGACCAGCTGAGCCGTGGGGTGCGCTTTGTCCAGGGCGAGTTCGGAGACGATGAGGCGTTTGAACGGCTCAAGGACACACTGGCCGAACTGGACGAGCAGTGTGGCACGCTGGGAAACCATGCGTTCTACCTGTCCATCCCGCCCAAGGCGTTCGAGCAGGTCTGCCGTCAGCTCTCTGCGCACGGGCTGGCCCAGGCCGCGGGAGACAACTGGCGCCGGGTGGTCATTGAGAAGCCGTTTGGGCACAACCTGGAATCGGCCCGGGCACTGAACGACATCGTCGAATCGGTGTTTCCGGCGGACTCGATTTTCCGGATCGACCATTACCTGGGCAAGGAAACGGTCCAGAACATCATGGCGCTGCGGTTCGCGAACCAGTTGTTCGAGCCGCTGTGGAACGCCAACTACGTGGACCACGTCCAGATCACCATGGCCGAGGACATCGGCACCGGCGGCCGGGCAGGCTACTACGACGGCGTTGGCGCGGCCCGCGACGTCATCCAAAACCACCTCCTGCAGTTGCTGGCATTGACGGCCATGGAGGAGCCCATTTCCTTCAACGCCGATGACCTCCGCGCCGAGAAGGAAAAGGTCCTCGCCGCCGTTAAGCTCCCGGCGGACCTCTCCACCCACTCGGCGCGCGGGCAGTTCACCGGCGGCTGGCAGGGTGGCGAGCTGGTCCAGGGCTATCTGGAAGAAGACGGCATTCCCACCGACTCGAAAACGGAAAGCTATGCGGCCATCCGACTAGACATTAACACCCGAAGGTGGGCCGGGGCGCCGTTCTACCTGCGCGCGGGCAAGCGTCTGGGCCGGCGCGTGACCGAGATCGCCGTCGTGTTCAAGCGCGCACCGAACCTTTTGTTCCGTGACCACGGCGAGGAGGACTTCGGGCAAAACGCCGTGGTCATCCGGGTCCAGCCCGATGAGGGCGCGACCATCCGGTTTGGCTCCAAGGTCCCGGGCACGCAGATGGAAGTCCGTGACGTGACCATGGACTTCGGCTACGGCCACTCCTTCACGGAGTCCAGCCCCGAAGCCTACGAACGGCTGATCTTGGACGTGCTCCTCGGTGAGCCGCCGCTGTTTCCCCGCCATCAGGAGGTGGAACTTTCCTGGAAGATCCTGGACCCGTTCGAAGAGTACTGGGCCGGTCTGGGTGAACAGCCCGAGCACTACACCCCGGGCAGCTGGGGCCCGGCTTCGGCTGATGAGCTGCTGGCCCGTGACGGTCGAATCTGGAGAAGGCCGTGATTGTTGATCTTGCGAATACCACGACCTCGAAGGTTTCCAGGAGGATTATTTCCCTGCGCGAGCAGGGGGGTGTGATTGCTTTGGGTCGGGTGCTCACCCTTGTG
>NZ_JAPNLH010000050.1 GCF_026627425.1 Arthrobacter endolithicus | reverse complement strand
ACCCCGAAACCATGATTTGGAGGGGAAAAAACTGGCCTGATTCTTAGCGCTCTTTTGGCCTGAAACGAGCCGCTAACTCGGCCTACATTCCTAGCTAAAACGGCCTACAAATAGTTGATCACACACAAGGCCAAGCCCTGATCTCCCATGCTGGACTGAACGTGGTGACCGCGTTCATTGACGCGCTGGGGTTCCGGTCTTTGTGTGAAGATCGTTTGGGCCAGTTCGTTCCTACCAGTGCCCGCCACCGTCCCGGCCGGATCATGGCTTCCGTGGCTGTCATGCTCGCCGGTGGTGGGGAACACGTCTCTGACCTGGACATGTTGCGCAGTAGTGCAGGCGTGTTTGGGAAGGTCGCCTCGAACGCGACGATGTCAAGGTTCTTCCAACAAGCGGCAGCCGCCCCTGATGTCTTCGCTTATGGGTTCGCCACCATGACACGCGAGTTGCGTTCCCGGGTGTGGGAGGCTGCCGGGGACCGGAATCCTGCCCTGACAGCAACCGCCTTGAACCCGCTGATCATCGATCTCGATGCCACCTTGGTTACCTCCCATAGTGACAAGGAACAAGCGGTCGGCACGTATAAGGGCGGGTATGGGTTCGCGCCCTTCATCGCCAGTGTTGACTACGGCGCCAGCAACGGAACCGGGGAAATCCTGGCAACGTTTCTGCGCCCGGGCAATGCCGGTGCCAACAGTGCCGATGACCATATCAAGATCTTCGAGCAAGCAGTCGCTCAACTCCCCGACGCCTTCTATACCGATGATGGTGTGCTGATTGGGGAGAAGGTGTTGGTGCGTACCGATAGTGCCGGTGCGTCCCGGAAATTCCTGCTCTACCTCGCCAGTCTCGGGGTGCAGTTCCCAGTGTCTCGTATCCGGTGCCGGTGGCCAAGGCCCGCATGGTCGCGTGAATCAATGAGAAGAAGTACTGGCAACCGGCCCTGGACCAGGCCGGGGAAGAACGCACGGATGCGTGGGTGGTCAATGCCACCGATGTCATGGGCTCACGGACTACCCGGAAGGCACGAACCTGTACCTGCGTGCCGAGCCCTTGCATCCTGGTGCGCAGGCAACGTTATTGGATCAAGACGGGCATCGTGTGACAGCATTTTTGACGAATTCACCGCGCTGGCACGGCCCCACCCTCGATGTGCGGCACAGGGCGCGGGGCCGGTGTGAGAACCGCATCAAGACGTTAAAGAACACAGGGTTAGGCAAGCTGCCGTTCTTCGACTTTCATGCCAATCAGGCCTGGGTGGACCTTGCCTCTGGCGATTAATCTGGTGTCTTGGCTGCAATTATCCATGCTGCCCACCGGCCACAAGGGGCGCGGTTGGGATGTGAAACGGTGGCGATACCGGCTCTTCGCCACCGCCGGGAAACACATCACCCGGGCAAGGAAAACGTGGTTGTTGATTCCTGAAACGGCTCCCGAAGCCAGCACAATCACCACACTCCGGGACGCCATCAAAGAACTCTCACAGCACCGCCGAAAACAGCTACCCCTGCCAGCCTGAGAACCCAGGCCCGGCCCCCAACCACCACCCAGAACAACCCCATCGGAAGACGTGGAAACCGACGCCCACCCAGCGACACCAGGCCACACCGCCACACCCAAAACCCTGAAATCAGACCGACAGCTAGCCAAGCCGCAGCTAGGCCAACACCCAGACCGTCATGCAAAATCTGGGCTAGCGTTCGTTGCAACGCACGCAGCGACTCCGGGAATGAGTTCGCCTGTCAATGGCCTGTGGTTGGCGACCCGAGCCTCTCCCTCCCGACGTCGGGCGTGCGCCGGCACGCGTCGTGGAGAGGGCATCGTCCAATGCCGAGCGGCGTCGACCCGTTCACGGCGCCAGCCGGCCGCGGACGCTACGCAGCCCACGAACTGACGACTGATCCAGTCGAGGAGGAGTAGCGCCGGGAGGACGCAACTCAAGAGGTTCCGCAGAACCCCCGGGAACGGCCTTCGCGGCGCCGATCACGGACTGTCGCTCGACGCCGGGCATGGACTGCCCCCCGGCGATTCGAGCGAACACGGTTACCTCGGAGTTTGACGAAATTGACAGACCGAAGATGGCTCCGTCACCTCCCCATCTAAGGCGATAGGTCCGCCGGTATGCTTCTGAGGCGTTCCGGCCATCGGCCACAGTTCATCCAGGGCCGGTGGCCGTTGCCGCGCTGGGGCCGGTGCTGGGTCTGGGGGTGTGGGGTGGGGTGTGGTGTTGGGGGTGTTAAAGGGGTCAGGCCCCGCACGGTGTGCGGGGCCTGGTCCTTTTTTTAATGGTTGTCCGGCGGTGTCCTACTCTCCCACACCCTCACGAGTGCAGTACCATCGGCGCTGT
>NZ_JAPNLH010000004.1 GCF_026627425.1 Arthrobacter endolithicus | reverse complement strand
TGCGGTAGAGGAATCAAGATCTAGATAATCTGATTCTCTCCCAAGGCCCTCACCTCAACCGAAACAACCTCCAGCCGCGGACTCCTCACGCGGCAGCCCCGACTACACTCTCAATTCTGAAGAGCCATTTTAGTCACGTCCAGCGAGCTTGGGTGGAGGCTCTACCCGATGAAATATGGCGCGGTGCGGTCCTCCTGACCTCACCCGATCCCGCCCAAATCCACGTACACGGTCCGTGGCCTGAAATCTACTATCTGTTGGCCGATGCGTACCATACATATGCTCCGGCAGCCGCGCACCCTTATTTCGCAAATCCCAAGTATTACGCAAAGCCTCGGATCGACGCGTCAAATACCTGACATGCGGCCCCTCAAGGCCCCATTACCATTCTCAGCTTTGTACCCTAAGTAGCACTGAACAGGCCGACCGGCGGCTCCGGCCGAGAAGCCGGATTAGGCTACTGCAGACTCCGAGGATTCAAGCAATTTGTCATTTTCGGCTTTGACTGTTCCACCGTTTCTTCCGTAGTAACCCCATGGGTACTATCGGCTCGATCCGCGGTTTGGTAAGCGAATAACAGGAATTACTTAAGTTACCAGATTTGTTTTGCTATAGCCGTTGGCTGCGTTTATGCTCTGATTTATCACATCAGTTGATGTTGGGGGGCATTGGGGTAGGCCGCTCCCTACGTCTTTCGTAGGAAGCACCTGGTCAAGGATGACTAATATCCGCCGCGCTATAACGCGCCCTTTTCCCCGTCTCTCACTCACCCGCAGCAGGCTAGTCCCTGCAGGTTTGCTGGCCCTTGGCCTCTCTCTGTACGGGATGACTGTTCCGGCCCCCGCGCAGGCCACTACGGCTACCGCCGTCCAACCCGCTGCGGTTCAGCCCGCGGCAATCTCACCTGCGGCCCTTCCTGCCGGCAGCGCAGCGCCCACTCAATCCGGTGTCTTCGTTCCGGTACAGGGGCGCCTGGTAGACACCCGGGACGGGGCCGGCGGGGTGGCGGGACCGGTCGCGGCGAACACGTGGGTCTCCATCCAGGTTCTGGGCCAGCTCGGGATCCCGTCCACGGGAGCCAAGGCCGTCGTCGTCACATTGACGGCGATAAATGCGCCCACAGACAGCTGGACACAGCTGGCATCCAACACCGATCGACCAACAACGCAGACGACGAACCTCTATAGCGGTTATGGCGACATTCTCTCCAACACCTCCATTGTTCCAATCGGGACAGACGGAAAGATCGCACTGCGCACTTCCGCTTCCCAGCATTACGTCATTGAAGTCCAAGGCTATTTCACTACCGGTGACGTACCAGCACCGGGCGGGTACGTCCCGATTCTGAGCAGCCGAGTCATCGACAGCCGTAACGGAACGGGCATCCCGGCCGGTCAGTGGGTCGACGGGGACGTTAAAACAGTGAACCTGAAAAACGTGGCAGGCATCCCTAATACCGCGGGCGCGGTGTTCGCCAATGTCATCCTCGTCAGTCAAGACCCCGCGAATCTGACCCCCACCCTGTACCCTTACCCGGGTGGGGCTGCTGATCCGGTCACACCACTGCATTTCCGTGGCGGAGTGACCACCGGTGTTGGCACGACGTTGGATATGAACGCCGCCGGTCAGGTGTCGTTCCGGGTGGGATATAGCACCAGCCCCGTAGATGTGATTATCGATGTTGAAGGATACTTCGATGGCCAGGCCAGCGACAGTACCTATCATTCCCTCGCCAGCCGCATCTATGACAGCCGCCCAGGCCAGTCCATCCCTGCCGGCGGGACCGTCGCCGTTCAGGTGGCAGGGGTCAACGGGCTTCCGGCCGCGTCCGCGGAACTGGCCGGTGTCACGATGAACATCACCGCCTTCAATTCCGGTGCCCCCACCACCGGGTGGTTCCGTGTCTACCCTTCCGATGAGGCCGAGCAGCCGCAAAGCCAGGTCAATTACCATACCGGAGCGGACGCAGTCTCCAACGTCATTGTTGTCCGGCCAGGTACCACGGATGGGAAGATCATTGTTCATAACCTGGGAACCGCCCCGGCTGATTTGAGTATTGATGTTCAGGGCTGGTTCACCAACGCCCACCTCCTGCCTCCGGCCGTCGGCACCGATGGCGCGTCCTCGGGCTCGCGGGGAGCGGCATCGATGGTCAGCCATCAACTCTCCGATTCCGCCGGTCTCGCCTGGAATCCGACCAACGGCAACGTCGTCCTGACCGGCCGGCTGATGCACGTACGCGGCATCGGTCAGGACATGAACCTTTCCTGGCGGTATAACAGCCTCAACGACGCCCGCCCAACGCTGAACGTGGGCCGGATCGAGTCAGCTCTGCGGGTCAACCCCGGCACCGGAGCCGTGACGTACACCGCTCCCGATGGCGGCTGGTACACCTTCACCGCCATTCCCGGCGGCGGCTACACCATGCCGCCGGGAATGAACGCCTCCCTGACTAATCCCGGGGTGAACGAGTATCGGATCCGCTTTAACGATTCCGGTGTCGTCAACGTCTACACCGATGACGGGGCGAATTACTCCCTGGCCTACTCAATCGACGCTAACCTGAATAACCCGAATACGATCTCCTACACCTATACCAATGGCGTCCTCTCGGGCACAACGGACACCCAGGGCCGGTCCGTGTCCTACCTCTATGGTGACACCCGGAACCTGAACCAGCCCTCAAAGATCACCGATCAGTCCCTGAACCGCTCGGTCACCTTTGAATACAACGGCGGGCAGGGACGACTCTCCAAGGTCACCGACGCGACCGGTATCACTACGGCCTTCACCTACACGGCCGCCGGGAAGCTCGCTTCCTACACGGACGGGCGCACCACAGCGACGAGTATTGAATACGGCACAAGCAATAAAACCACCAAAATCACCTACGGCTCCGGTACCAGCGCCCAAAGCATTTGGACCGCCGCCTACCCCAACGCGACGACGTCAACATTGAAAGACCCCAACAGCCAAACCGCTACCTACACCTACAACACAGCCCGGCAGGTAACTTCCGTGCTGGATCCCAACGGCAATGTAGTCTCCGGCGTCTTCGACAAACACGACAACAGCACCTCATCCACTGACGGCTTAGGTGATCTGACGACCTCGGCCTACAACACCAACAACAACCTCACCAGCATCACTTCCCCGGCCGGGGCCTCAGGCGGATCCGGAGGAGATGTGTCCTTCACCTACTCCTCCGCCACCGGAGATCCCTTATCGAACTATCAACCGGCAACAGCGACAAACAGCGAAGGCAAAACTACGACCGTCGCCTACGACGCGAACACCCACGCGCCCTCGATCACCACAAAACCAGGGCTGACCGGGACGATCAAGAACTACTATCAGGACGACACTTTGGGCACGACCTGCGGTGCGAAACCCGGATCCCTGTGCCGCACCATCGATGGTCAGGGCAACACGACCTCCCACGGGTACAACTCCCAGGGCAACCCGGTCACACTAACCAGACCCGCACCCTTAGGCGTCGTCACGAACACCTTTGACGCTGCCGGACGCATCGCCACCACCCAGGACGGCAAAAACCAGAGCGCAACCTACACCTATGACGCCAACGACCGGCTGACCCAGACCCGCTACGGCTCCAGCTGCGTCGCCGCTTCATGCGTCACCTACACCTACGACGCTAACGGCAACCTTGCCACCCGCACCGATGCCTCCGGCACCACCACCTACACCTATGACGCGCAGAACCGGGCCACCAGCAAAACAACCGGCACCATCACCACTAACCTGACCTATGACGGTGCCTCAAATATCCTCACCTTCATCGATCCGACCGGGACGGTGGCCTACAAGTACGACGGCGCGAACCGGCTGACCACCCTGGCAGAGCCCGGCGGGTCCTGCCCGGCCACACCGGCCTTCCCTAATTCCACCAAATGCACCGGTTTCGGCTACGACAAAAACAACCGCCGCACGACCACGACGTACCCCAATGGGGTCAAGAACACGACGACGTTCGACAATGCCGGACGCACCACGGCAATCACCGCCACCAACAGCAGCGGTACCGTCCTGGCTAAACGCGCCTACACCTACACCACCGGTGGTACCGGTAAAGATGGATCACTGAAAAAGACCACCACCACCGAAACCAACGCAGTCACCACGTACTCCTACGACGAACTCAACCGGCTCACCTCCGCCGTTCAGGGAACCACCACCGAAACGTGGGGCTACGACAAAAACGGTAACCGGGTCACCTCCACCAAAACCGGCCAACCCAGCATCTATTCCGCGTACAACGCCGCCGACCAGCTGTGCTGGACCGCGGCCTCAACAGGCAGCTGCGGCGCCCCACCCACCGGTGCAACCAGCTATACCTATGACGGCAACGGCAACACCACCAGCGGCGGTGCCGGAACAACAAACGCGTTCAACGTCTTCGACCAAGTCACCTCCACCACCACCGGTGGCAGCACCACGAACTTCGCCTACGCCGGTCAGCGCAACGACGAACGCACCACATCCGGAAACACCAACTTCCTCAACGGAAGCCTCGGCATCACCACCCAAACCACCGCCGGCGCAACCACAGCCTTCATCCGCGACCCCGCCGGTGCCGTGATCAGCATGCGCACCACGGCCGGCAGCTTCTACTACACCACCGACACCCTCGGCTCCGTCATCCTCCTCACCGACAGCACCCAAGCCAAAGCCGCCACCTACACCTACGACTCCTGGGGCAACACCACCACCACCGGCACCCAAGCCAACAACAACCCCTGGCAATACGCCGGAGGATACAAAGACACCACCACCGGATACACCAAATTCGGTGCCCGCTACTACAACCCCACCACCGGCCGCTTCACCCAACCCGACCCCAGCGGACAAGAAGCCAACACCTACCTCTACGCGCGAGCAAACCCCATCAACAACACCGACCCCACCGGACTAGCCAGCCCGTTTGCTACTATCGTTGGTGCACTAGCCGGTGGAGTTGTAGACGCCCTAATAGGAGTTCCCTTGGCGGTTGGCCTTAGCCCTCTTATATCACCACTTGGCGGAGCCGCTGCAGGCGCTGTTGTTGGCGGTTGCTTAGGTGGAGCAATCTCAGCAGGGACGGCGAACGCTATAGATGGCAATGGCACATCTCCCCAAGACACTGCTACCGCGTGCGGATCGGGAATAGCTTATAGCACGGGGGCGGTTGGGGCCGGTTCCCTTTTCAACGCCGCCACTAGCTAGAAAGAAAGCATATGAGTGACACGCCAGAGAACGCACGAAGAGTACGTAAGGCCTGGTTGGCCACTGGGGTCACCTTAGTCATCACCATTCCGGTGGTTATATTGATTACCTTCATATCGTCGGAGCGATCCGCATTGTTGAGTGGGGTCCTTAGTGGAGTAATTGGTGCCCCAATTGTACTAATTTGGGTTAATTACCATAATCGGTCTCCCCCCTCGGGCCCCTCCGCGTAGCGGCGAGAGCACGTAACAATTGCAGGGCGTCACTAGGATTAAGGGCCTTTCAGAATGCGGCCCTTCGTATCTAGGCATGGTAGATAGGGCGAATTTAGGCTTGGCCTGACGCGCAGCCCGGGAGCGGAAGAGACACCACCACCGGCTACACCAAATTCGGTGCCCGCTACTACAACCCCACCACCGGCCGCTTCACCCAACCCGACCCCAGCGGACAAGAAGCCAATACCTACCTCTACGCAGGAGCCAACCCCATCAACAACTCGGACAGTACTGGTTTGAGCTTTTTGGGAGATCTTCTTGGCAACACGGTCGACGGCGTTATAGGAACTGCTGGTTCATTTGGGATCGGCTTGCTGACCAAATCCACGCCTCTCGGATTCGTTGCCGGACTGGCCGTCGGATGTGCGGCAGGTATTGCTGGCGAGGTAATCTCCAGTGGGGCTGACGGTTCCAGCCCAGACGTCGGAGGGTCCTGTCTTACGGGAGCCGTTGTCGGCGGTATAACTGGAGGCCTTGGCGGTCTGTTGTCAAAAGCGTTTCCAAAGAATTAATTGACGATAAGAGAATCATGAGTTTGCTGCTTGGACTACTCTGCGTGGGACTCCTTTTAGGTGCATTTCCCTTTCTACTTCAACCGACATTAAAGCATCGAATGTGGGACTCGAAAGTTGTCCCCAGAAAGAATTGGATTATATTCTGGATTATGATTTTGACGAGTATCGGCTCGGGTTTCCTATTCAGCTTTCTGAATTTAAAATAACGCACATACTCGGCGGTGTCATACCCTCGAAGCAACACTTTAGTTGAATAGAGGAGTTGCTGGTGGGCGTAGGCCGTTGTCGTTTTCGGATCGGGCGGACATCCGTGGGGATCCTGGCCGGGAGGACGGACGTGAGTGTCGGGTTTGAATCGCCCCCGGGTCTCCTGAAAGTGTGTTTTGAGCCGCCGTCAGTTTGACGTGTACCCCACCTTGGCGTCAGGCCTGGTGCCTTCTCGTCTGTCAGAATGAAGTTCTTTTTCGATTTATTGACGGGTGTTGTCGCGGGTCTCGGATCTCATCCTGAAGGTTTCAATCCTGACGTGCTTGGAGCGTTTAGCGTCTGGGATACAGCCGGTTCAGCAGCCTGAGCCGGCTCAAGCAGCGGGATCGGGCGCATCTCCATCATTCTCGTTCATGAGCTGACCTCGGCATACTTTCCGCTACCGTTCAGGGCTGCGTACAGAGCGTAAGTTATAACCGGAGAGGAAAACATGCAAGCCGTATCACCGAATTTTGGGAATAATACCGATCCAACGCTGGCATTTGTTGGCGTAGGAGTGTTTGCCATTATAATAGTTATTCTTGGAATAAGAATGTATTTGCGGAAGAAGAAATAACAAGATTCATTCTGCATAGAACTTATTATTCAGCCTTCACGAGCAAGCGTGGAGGCTGGGAACTCCACTGCCGGCACCCTTCCCGAGCGACCGACCCGACCGCGGACATCCGCATCGGCTACGCCCGCTCCTCACACCTGACCCAGGAACTGCAGTCCCAACTCGACGCGCTGGCCGCGCACGGCATCCCGCGCGAGAACGCCGAGCGCATGCACTGAGAGACAATTTGGCGTCCTGAAATCGGTCGGTAGTCGGGACACTCCACAGACATCCCGCATCGACCTGTCCAGCCGAAGCAGCCGGACGGCTTGGCGTAGATGATCAGTTGGGCTGGGGTTGCTGTCATACCTGTATTCTAGTCTCACTGTTCATATGACGCTATAGCTGCTGGACAGTAGATTAGTCATTTGGCCAGTTCAGAGACTGTTTTTAGTGTTCGTGCTGGTCTGGTTTGTCTTGGTGGTATCGTTTCTGGCGTGCGCGGCGCCCGGTAGGTGTGGTGTCAGAACGGATAGCACCTCAGCGTCAATCCCCCAGACGCCTGAAAACCCATCCCCTCCGGCAGGTTCCGGTGCCCGGCCAAGGTGGCAGCGCACCGCCGGCCATGGTCGTCATTGCTGAAAAGAACCCTTGTTCCCCGGCGGGCGGGACGGCCGCGGTGTCTTGGTCCATGGGGAAGTGGCCCGGCCTGTATTTGCCGGCCGTCCAAATGAACCTGCTTCGAGGGCAGGGCCGTGATCTTACCCATGGGCACCACCTGGGACGACCACAAACCGGGCCCGCATTTTTTCAACAGTCGTCTGCACCAAGGCCGAGCTACGGGACTGCAACTGCTTCAGGGTCCCTGGCCACGACCCAGCGGTACAGCGGGGGCACCGAAACCCCGAGCCTGGCGGCGACTTCCTTGGGCGGTCTGCCTTGGATGAGAAGCTTTCGTGCGCAGCTGATCTTAGAGTCCGACATGACACGTTTGCGGCCGCCGACCCTACCTATTCGCGGGCAGCCTGTCGGCCTGCTTGGGTGCGTTCGACCCTTCATAGGCACCTAACACCACGCCCCGGGGAACACCTCAAGCCCAATGAAGCTAGCGGCTTCAGGCATGGTGAATCCTCGACTTTTCTCAGCTGTCGCCTGGTATCGCGCCTTCATTCTCAAATGAGTTTTTACTCATTTGAGAGTAAATCGATGTGAGCAGTCAGGAACTCCTTAATGGTCTTCCCGTTTCGGGCTCCTCCCATGGAAGGGCATATTGCACGGGATAATACATGGCTTCCCGGGCCAGCGGAAGGGGTAGTCGTGGGAGCAACTATCTGAGTAGTTGCTTTTGATATGTGAAGCTTTTTGGGCTCTTCAGAATTGAGGGTGTAGTTTCGGTCTGAATCCGCCGGATTCCAGCAGTGATCTTGCGACGTAGTTGGTGAGGTTGCGGAAGCCGAGAGCGGAACCGCGAAGGTGTTCGAGCCGGCCATTGATGGCTTCAGTTGGCCCGTTGGAGGTACCTGGTCGATCGAAGTATGCCAGTACGTCTTCTGCCCGTCGTTTGAGCGTCCGCCCCAGTGTTGTGAGTTCGATGAGAGCTGCTGGGACGCCGGTGCTGACGGAGTCGATCACGGCTTGCATCAACTCCCGCCCCTTGGCACGGTCTGGTTCCCGGTAGGCGGCTACCATGCGTTGGTAGATTCCCCAGCTCGCTTCAACTTCTACATGCGTATCCGTAGAGAACAGGGTTTCAAGGCGTAGGCGTTGCTTGTCCGTGAGCAGATCCGCCCCGGTATAAAGCGTCAGCCTAGCCGAATACAGCGGGTCCCCGGCCCGCCCTCGATGACCGCATGTCTGCTGCTGAACGCGTCGGCGGCACGAATCCAGCGCCTCCCCAGCCAGACGGATGACATGGAATGGATCCATCACCGGGACGGCGTCGGGGAGCTCTTGGGCCACTGCGCTCTTGAACCCGGAGAACCCGTCCATGGCCACGACCTCAACCCCGTCCCGCCACTGCTGTGGGCGTGCTTTTAGCCAGGTGGCGAAGACCTGTTTTGAGCGGCCCTCGACCATGTCCAGCAGGCGGGAAGGGCCGGTGCCATCATGGATCGGGGTGAGGTCAATGATGACGGTGACGTACTTGTCGCCACGGCGGGTGTGCCGCCAAACATGCTCATCAACACCAATGACTTTCACCGCGTCGAAGCGGTGCCGGTCATCAATCAACACACGCTTGCCTTCGGCCAGGACGGCCTTGTTCGCGGTATTCCAGCTCACGCCCAGGCCCTCAGCAACGCGGGCGATCGTTAGGTGTTGGCACACGATCCCCTCCAGGGCCCACCGCAGCCCGCGGCGGGAGAGTTTCGCCCGTGATTCGGCGGCCTTGGACGTGTCTTGCCGCCACACCTGCCCGCACCCAGAGCATTTGTACCTGCGCACTCTCAGCAGCAGTGTGGTCGGACGCCAACCGAAGGGTTCATGGCCCAGTTGGCGAGTCACCGTGTCCCGAGGGATGCCTTGGCTCCCGCAGTTCCGGCACCAGTCATCCGGATCAACAACACGGCAGGCCAGGACGGCCCGATCACCGCTCAGGTACTGTCCCGTGGCCTCGAGTCCGAGCTCATCGAGGCGGCAGAATGTGGTCAGGTCAGGGCTATGGAAGGTAGCGTGGAACACGAGGGCCTTGCGGTAGAGGAATCACGATCTAGACAATCCGATTCTCTCCCAAGGCCCTCACCTCAACCGAAAAAACCTGCCGCCCACGGACTCCTAACGCGGCAACGCTGACTACACTCTCAATTCTGAAGAGCCGCTTTTTGCTCTGTGCAATGGATGGTTTTTGGTATAGCGTCACGTTCATCAGCTCTTCGCTGGGTCTCTTATTGGGGGAATCATGAGTTTTGATGTTGCACACGGCCGCGCCAAAAACACGTCCATGATTGCGGGCCGGGGATGGCGCCTCTGGTTCGGTCGACGGTCGCCGGGGTGTTGGCGTTGGGTTTGGTGGCAGGCCTGGCCGGGCCCTCGTTCGCGGCACTACCCAGCGGGGATAGCACGGGTCACGGTGTTCTTGGGTCCAGGCCGGGAGCGACCCGCCTCCCGGTCCCGGTCACGGATCAGGTTGGGTTGAGCGTGGACGTGGGCACCGGAAACGTCATGCTGAACCTGGCGGGCCTGGCAGCCCCGGGCGTCAAGGGTGATGTCGGTGTGGGGTTGGTCGGGAACTCGTTGCCGGGCCCGGCGCCAGCGTCCTCGGCCTTGCCGAAGGGCTTCGGCTTCAACGTCGGCGGCGCCGGCCGCCTCTCCACCGTCACCGGCGGGGTGATGTGGACGGCAGGGGATGGCTACTCCGTGATTTTCGCCCCCGTCACCGGATCGACGACGGCGTTCACCGCTCCGGCCGGTACGAAAGCGGACCTGGTTAAAACCAGCACCGGGTACACGATCACGTCCCGGACCAGCGCCACGGTCGTGGAGTTCAACACGGACGGGTATCCGGTCTCGATCAGTGACCGCAACACCAACAAAACCCTCATAACAACGACGAACGGGATCCCGGGAACGGTAACCGGGACGAGGGGACCCACGCCAGCCCGGGCGGTCACTGTCACCTCGGGTCCGGCGTATGTGGGCACGGCGATCACGTTCTCCCAGTCCACGGGGGCCACAACCCGCACCGCCGTCGTCACCAAGGGCACCACTGGGGACATCACCGGTTACACGGACCCGAACGGGAAAACCACCACGTTCACCGCCGTCAACGGGCAGGTCACTAAAATCACCGCCCCGACCGGGGCGGTGATGACCTTGACCTATGACGGGTACAGTTCCCGCCTGACTTCCATCACCCAGGCCAACACCTCCGCCGGGTCCCCGGGGAACTCGACCATCCGGTTCACCTACCCGTCGAACACGCAAACCCTGGTCGCGGGCCCGAATACCGATCAGGCCGTGGCGGTGGCCTCGGTCCCGCACACCACGTATACCCTCACTGCGGACAAGCGGGTCGCCGCGGTCACGGATCCGATGGGCCGGTCCCAGGCAAAAACGTACACGGGTGATTTCGACACGCTGACCGCGACCCAGGGCACGGGCACCACGGCCGGCACGACGACGAACACGTACGGGGCGAACACCGGCCAATCCCTGACCAAGAGCACCTCTCCCGGCGGTGCTGCCGGGCAGGCGGTCTACGGGAACACGGCCGCGAGCACGAAGTACCTGGCGACGTCGTCCACCGATGATTCCGGGAACACGTCAAACTACACGTATAACGGGGCCGGGAACACGCTGACATCCGCGGACGCGATGGCCGCGACCGCTACCCTGACCTACAACACGGACGGGACGGTGGCGACGGCCCTGGCCCCCGGCAACGGCACCAACAAAACCAGCTACGGCTACAACACCGACCGGCAGCTGACCACGGTCACGCCCGTGACCGGCAGCACCCTCACCTCCCGCGCCTTCACCTACGACGCATGGGGGCGGACGGCCACGGCCACGGACGGGAGGGGCACGACCCTGACCTACAGTTACGACACCATCGGCCGGCTCACCGGCACCACCTACTCCGACGGGACACCGGCCCTGTCCTACACCTATAACGGCAACGGGCAGGTCACCACCCGCACCGACGCCTCCGGAACCACGACCTACGGGTACGACCAACTGGGCCGACTGACCTCCCGGACCAACACGGCCGGCGGCGGAACCATCAGTTACGGCTACGACAAGGCCTCGAATCTGACCTCCACCACGGATACCCGCGGCACGACAACGTACGCGTTCGACGCCTCCGGCGTCCCGTCCTCCATGACGTACCAGTACCAGGGCACACCCCGGGTGTTGGCGTTCAGTGTTGATGACCGGGGCCGGCGCACAGACACCTGGATGGACACCAACCCAGATCACACGGTCTGGGCCGCGCATACCCGCACCAGTTACGACACGACAGGCCGGGTCACCGGCGTCCTGGCCGAGGAACAATCCGCTACCGCCGGCCTGACCACGGTCGTGGACCTCACCTACTGCCACGCCGCCGGGACCACCGCCCCGACCTGCCCGACCACCGCGTCGACGGACCGGTCCAAAATCCAGTGGGCCAAAGACAACAAAACCGGCGCCGCAACCGCCTACACCTACGACCAGGCCGGCAGACTGACCAAAGCCGCGATCACCGGCGGATCCTCGCCGGCGACGTACACGTACACCTATGATTCCCGGGGGAACCGTCTCACCGCCACCACCACCGGCAGTGTCACCAGCAGCCAGTCGTTCACGGTGAACCCGGCGAACCAGATCACCAGCACCGGGTACACCTACGACGGGACCGGGAACCTCACCGCCGACCCGAACGGGACCTACACCTACAACGGGGCGCAGCAGATGACGACCGTGACCAAGGGCGGGGCGACCTACAACTACACCTACGCCGGTGGGTCGCAGAACGAAGTCCTCTCCGAAACCACTCCCCAAGGCGATTACAAGGTCACCTACGGGCGCACCGACGCCCAGGGTCAGCCCGTCATCGAGCAATACACCAAAGACGCCCTCACCGCCTACGTCGATCACGACCCGGTCACCGGGGAACCGTTGATGCTGCGGACCGCGTCAGGGAAACAAGCACTCTACGTCCATGACGGGACCGGTAACCCCGCCGCCCTGATCACCAACGACCCCTACGTCGCGTTCGCCTACGACTACGACCCCTACGGCACGCCCGTCCTGACCCAGGTCTCCGGTGGTAACGCCGTCTCCCAAAACCCCTACACCTTCAAAGACGGCATCCAAGACCGCACCACAGGCTGGGTCAAATACGGTGCCCGCTGGTACAACCCCACCACCGGCCGCTGGACCCAACAAGACACCCTCGACAACCCCCTGGACCCAGCCAACGCCAACCGCTACGCCTACGCCGCCAACGACCCCATCAACAACTCCGACCCACTCGGAACCTTTAATATCTTCGACGTTATTGCGGGAGTTGCCCTTGTGTCCGGGGTAGTGGGGCTAGGAGTTCTACTCGCACCTGAGGTCACTGTTGGTGCAGGATTATTTGCCGTCGCTAACTTCTGGATTGGGATAGCCGGCGCCGGTGCACAGTATGGCTGTGACGCGCAAGGAGGATGTTGATAGTGAGAAAAACGCGAAACAACCGAATAATCTATGTTCTCGGAACCATCACTTCTGCTTTCGTTGCACTCGCTATGTGGGGCGGAGTTATTGTTGCCAACGGTCCTCACTGGCGAACTGTTTTTATATTCATTGGTTCAATTGCTCTCCTCGCCGGCCTAGCCAACTCTGCGATGCTAATCCGAGAGATCCGGAAAGTGAACCGTCCTGAATGAACTCATGGGTGCCCCTGGACTCAGCCAACGCCAACCACTACGCCTACGCCGCCAACGACCCCATCAACAACTCTGACCCACTCGAATTCTATAATTTCGAGGATTCTCCAGGAACCGTCGTCGATACTTACACTGCCGGCTTTGGAGGTGCTGGCCTACTGATTGGTTGCGCGGTAGGGGGATTCCAACCGGCGAAGGAGGTACCCCGCCAAAGCCCGCGCGGCATACTCAGATATTTTTGATGACCTGCTCGATCGGCTGCAACGAACTCTCCGAAGGGATAAACCGCTCCCCAACTCATAAGTTTTGGCGTACAGACAGGGTGGAGAAAATCGTATACATCGTAGAAGGGATTGTGGAAAATGGGGGGGGGGTAACGGGGGTAGCGATCACTCCGGCGCAGGTCTCTCCGAACTCCCTGACGCAGGCCCGGGAGCACCCACGGACGGCATCGGGTCGTCACTCGCCATAAAAAGCGCCTGGGCACCCTCTGCGAGTCGGTGCGTCGGGGTAGCCTCTGATCATGGCACTCCTCACGACCAGGCAAAAGCAGCAGCTTATCGGCCCTGTACTGCTGTTCCTCCTGATAGGAGGATTCATCGGCGGACTATGGCAGGGGAACCCGGTGGCTATAACCATTCTGTTCGTCCTCATGGCGGGGGCCGCCCTGGTCATCTGGCTATTTGTTGCCAGGAAGCGCAAAGCCAAGGAGCGGGTACGGGCAGCAACTGTCGCACGGAGGGAACAGGACCGGTCAGCTGCAGAGGAGGCCATCGCGAAGATCAAACGCCTCACCCCTTCCAAGCCCGAACGGAAGACGGTCAGCTTCCAGATTCCGGTCACGTCCGACGACACCCTGGAAACCCTGACGGTACGGGTCATGGAGCATTACGCGGAGCGCGGCGGCAGCGTCCCGGTGGCGGAGGCTAAGGCGATGGCTGCGAAAGCCCTGGGCGAGCAACAGGAGTAGTCAGCGAGTCTCCCACGTCACCGGCATTGGGGACTAGCGGTACAGCCGTTGGCGCTGAGAGTACTTGATGAGGGCTGGGGACCCTAGCGCTACTTTCCGCGCATTGGTGCCCCTTCACCTTAGGCATTGCCCCATTTAGGGCGTATCCTATTCCACCCCCAACAGGAACAAGATTGCCCCAAGCCGGCTGCGGAGGTATCCGCTCAAGGTTCTCGTTGCGGACGCCTGTTGGCACAGCATCCATCAACAAACTGCCACGCCATTGGCGTATGTACCTCGGCGATGCCTTACGTACGATTTTTCCGTTTCCTGTGGCGACCCCGTGATGTATAAATTCAACGCCGGCAGCGGTGAAGAGCTCTTTGGTCTTCCGGCAGCCAAAGCAGCCGGACGGCTTGGTGTAGATGATCAGTTGGGCTGGGGTTGTTGTCATACTTCTATTTTAGTCTTAATGTTCATATAATGCTATAGCTGCTGGACACTAAATTAATCATTTGGCCAGTTCAGAGACTGTTTTTAGTGTTCGTGCAGGTCTGGTTTGTCTTGGTGGTTTCATTTTTGGCGTGCGCGGCGCCCGGTAGGTGTGGTGTCAGAACGGATAGCATCTCAGCGTCAATCCCCCCAGGCGCCTGAAAACTCATCCCCTCCGGAGGTTCCTGTGCCCGTCCAAGGTGGCAGTGCACTGCCGGCCATGGTCGTCATTGCTGAAAAGAACCCTTGTTCCCCGGCGGGTAAGACGGCCCCGGTGTCTTAGTCCATGGGGAAGTGGTCCGGCCTGTATTTGCCGGCCGTCCAAATAAACCTGCTTCGAGGGCTGGGCTGTGATCTTACTAGGGGCACCACTGGGGGCTCTTCACGGTTCGTGGTGAATCTGGGGTTCGTGTCGTAGCAAAGTAGGAGCTCGCGGCCCTGCTGAGATGGATGTGTCTAGCATTCTTCTCGAGTCAGGAACCACGAGCCTTGATCCAGCCTACCCAGTCGTGCCCGGATGCGGCGACGACTCTCTTCAATCTGCCTGATTATCAGGTCATCTCCGTCATCAATGACGATGGCGCCGGCATCCGTGTCGTCACGGTTACCTCGGACTTCCCGACAGCTTGCCCTAGTTGCGCCGTTCTGGCGTCTCGGGTCCATTCGCGCCGGATCCAGCGGGTTCGGGACATCCTTGTCGCTGGTCGGGTGAGGCTCATGTGGGCCAAGCGCCGGCTCTTTTGCGACGAGACTCTTTGTGTCCGAAAGGGGCGTGTCAAGTAGTTTGTGTAAGGGAACGGAATCTTGTTTTATTTTAGGTGTGCGTTGAGGCGTTCGGGGTAGATCATCACCAGGTGTCCTAGTGCTTGGTTCCAGCCGGTCGTGGAGGCTCCTTCGACGAGGTGGACGCCTTGGGTGTCTTTGCCGGTTTTGCGTTTCTTCATCCGTTCGCGGGCGCGTTTGTCCTCGATGTTGCAGATCGAGAGCCAGAGCAGTTTCACAGCCGCCTGATCGTTGGGGAAGTGCCCGCGGTTCTTGATGATTTTGCGTAGCTGGTAGTTCAAGGACTCGATCGCGTTCGTGGTGTAAATGATCTTCCGTAGAGCCGGCGGGTACGCCAGGAACGGGATGAACTGCTCCCAGGCGCTTTCCCACGTTTTCACCGCTGCAGGATACTTCTGCCCCATCGCCGAGGCTGCGAAGTCCTCACGGGCTGTCAGAGCGGCTTCTATGGTCGGCGCCGTGTAGATCGGCCGCAGGCAGGCAGAGACCTGCTTACGGTCGCCGTAGGAGACGAACCGGTTCGCGGCCCGAATCAGGTGCACCACGCAGGTCTGGACCGTCGCGCTGGCCCACGTGGCCTGGATCGCGTCGGGGAAGCCGGTGAGCCCGTCACAGCAGACAATGAGAACGTCTTTCACACCCCGGTTGGCGAGTTCAGAGCAGACTCCAGCCCAGAACTTCGCTCCTTCGGTTTCCTGAATCCAGATGCCCAAGACGTGCTTGATGCCCTCCAGATCAACACCGATGGCGATGTGCGCGGCTTTGTTTTTCACATGATGACCATCACGTATTTTCACGACGATCGCGTCCAAATACATGATCGGGTAGATCGGCTCCAAGGGCCAGGACTGCCAGGCCATGACCTCATCGAGAACCTCATCGGTGATCTTGGAAATAGTCTCCCTGGACAGCTCGGTACCGATCGTTGCTTCCAAGTGATGGGCGATATCACGCACCGTCATGCCGCCGGCATAGAGGCTGATGATCATGTCATCCAGGCCCCCGGTGCGCCTCGTTCCCCGCGGTACCAATTGCGGGACGAAGCTCCCCGCCCGGTCGCGCGGGATCGCAAGTTCCACATCCCCCGCGATCGTCGCCACCGTTTTCGGGTACGAGCCATTACGGGAATTCGCCGCTAACCGGGCCCCAGCGTCTCCTTTTTCATAGCCCAGCTCCGCGGTCAATTCCGCCTGCAGACCGCGTTCGAGGACGGCCTTGATCATCTGCCCCAGAAAGCCGTTCTTCCCATCGATTTCCAGCGTGCCCGAATCGATCTGCTCCATCACTTCGTCAAAGGCCCCCGAGGACTTCAACGCCTCGACATCTCCTACCGCAGCTACTCTCTGCGCCAACGTCCCTGCATCCAGTTTTCTGGTATCAGTCATGCTCACAATGATTCTCCAATCAGTAAGGATTCCCATTCCTTACACAAACCATCTGACACCCTCTCCGAAAGACATTTTCCGAGTCGACACCTCAAGTGCCGCGGTTCGCCCGTTCCACCGCACGGCTGAAGGAAACCCTCAAGGACGCCGTCATCGATTCCGGCCGGGCCGCATCAGAAGTCGCGACAGCGTTCGGCGTGTCATGGTGGCTGGTCAACACCGTCGTGGTCGCCGCCGCCGCGGCGCTGCCCTCCGTGGACTTACTAGCCCCGGCACGACTCGGGATTGATGAGCACCGCTACCGTTCCGTGCGCTGGCTTCAAGACCAGCAGAGCAAGAAGTGGACCCGGTACGAGCCGTGGATGTCAACGATCGTGGACGTCGACACCGGCCAGGTTCTGGGCATCGTTGACGGCCGCGACAGCCGCGGGATCGGGGCCTGGCTCAAAGCCCGCCCCACCGCCTGGCTTTCCTGCATTGAGACGGTCGGCATCGACCCGTCGGCCGCTTTCCGAAAGGCCCTGCGCGAGAACCTGCCCGACGCCGCCGTCAGCGTCGATCACTTCCACTTGGTGCTTTTGGCCAACGACATGCTCACCCAGGTCCGCCAACGGGTCTCCCGGGAACAGAACGGGCGCCGCGGCCTGAAAACAGACAAGGCATGGGCCCACCGGCAATTGCTGCTGCGCGGCTACGACACCCTCTCCGACGCTGGGAAGAAGCGCCTCGATGACGTCTTCGCCACCGATGACCCAAGCAAGGAACTCGTCGCAGCCTGGGGCGTCAAGGAAGCCCTCCGTCTGATGCTCTCCGCCACCAACCCGGCCAGCGTGGAAGACCGCAAAGCCTTCTTTGAGCGCCAGGTCAAGGCTGCTGCGATGAAGGAAACAGACCGGCTGCAAAAGACCGTGAACAAGTGGTGGCCAGAGATCCAAACACTGCTGGCCACCCGCGTCACCACCGCGAAGGTTGAGGCAGCAAACACGATGATCAAAAACATCAAAAGGATTGCCCGCGGGTTCCGTAACCCAAACAACTATCAATCACGTATCCTGCTAAGAAGTGCCGCCAGGACGGTGGCCTGAATTCATCTCAGCGGGCTGGTATTCACCACGAAACGCGAAGAGCCCCACTGGGATGTCCACAAACCCGTCCCGAGTTTGGGGTCTGGGGAGGATCGGTGCAGAAATTCACGCTAAGGGGTGAGTATGTCAACCTGGTTCAGAACTACTGAGACGTTATGTTGGACAGGCTTACACAAGCGTCGCTAGGTACGATCCCTCACTCCTGCTCGCGCCGAACGTCGGTGGTGCCCGGGACGACCTTCGACCGCACCCGCACCCCGCTGCGGACCTGGTTGACCTCTGGGTGGTCGCTCTGCTGTGGGGTCGAGGATCGTGGGTGTGCTCACATGTGTAGTCGGACGCCGAAGAGGAAGTAGCACCAGACGGGCAGCGCAAGCAGTGACAACACGGCCATCGCGGTCCGCACTAGGGATTGGTCGCGCAGGATCACTGAAAGCAGCCTGAAGGTGAGGATTCCCATGATTCCTCCGACGCAGTTCAGGATCACGTCATCGATGTCCGATGCTCCAACCGCAAACACGCCCTGGATGATCTCTACAGCGACGCTGACCGAGGCGACCGTGAGCACGGTCAGCCATACGGCCGCCCAATGTCGGAGCCACGATACATAGACGCCAAGCGGGATGAAGATCAAAACGTTCCGGACGACGTTGGCGAATGCCACTCTACCGGTCCCGGAACCGGTGGCTGGACACATATCCCGCGATAGTCGCGAACGGGATGAGAATGATCGATCTCTCCGAACCCGGTGCGCGAGAGAAGAGAAGCAGCTTTAGGAGAAAGGCCGCGTAGAGAGCGAACACGGCGAAGGTGGCCACAGTCTCCGCTTTCGCCCGTTTCGTGGTCAATCGCCAGCTCGGCACATCATCCGTGGCTGCGGTGGGTTGCGGTTGTACATCCATCCAGTAGGACGTTACAACGAGAACCTGTCGTCCTCCTGTGAGGTATCGGCTCGTTACTTGGGCAATAGAAGCGAACCCTCACCCCCGGGGCTTCGGAAATGGTCAGGTCCGACACCGCAACAGCTCCGGTCCCGCCGGACGTTCTCGAGCAGTAGCGGGACTACGTATCCGCGTTTTTCCGATACACGACCTCAGGTCATGTAGTTTTATTGCTTTCGCACCATGGAGTAGTGAAGGTCACCCTAGTCTAGGAGAGTGCGATGGCTAGGCTCTCAGGAAAATCAAGATCCCCTAAGGGACATGCCAGCTTGGCGCTGGCATGGGATAGCGGTAGGCCAGAGAATTTGGAAAACTCCGACACGCGATTCAAACCAATCCAGAAGGAAGAAAGAACCACGCCATGAAACGCGAATTCTACGAACCCCAGCAGGCTGCGGAGTTACTCCATTGCTCGGAATCGTGGCTTCGGACTGGCGCGGCCACTTGCGAGTTCCCCCATCTGAAATGGGGCAAAGGGAAGATCGTGTTCACCGACGAGCACTTGGAGGAAATCGCCAAGAGCAGGGAAGTTCTCCCCCACCCCCTTACGACGCCACATCAACGCTTGATCGGTTCCCGGGCTGATGCCCGTGCCCGATATTCGTGAACGTCCGTAGGACCTCTACCATGGCTTTTAGCTGAAGACCTACCCTCCCCAGATTCTCGCGGAGCGTTGCACAGACTCTGCCCCATCTAGGAGCGCCTGCGGCATGAGATGACCGTAGACCTCTTCCGTGGTGCGAGTTGATGCGTGGCCGAGCCTACGAGAGATCGTGAAAAGCGATACCCCATCTTGGATCAACCACGAAGCGTGAGTATGCCTCAGGTCGTGGATTCTCGGCAACTTTTTGAGTCCTGCCACCTGGGCGGACTTCACGGTCGGCACCCAGCATTTTTGCCAGTAGACACTGTGGGCAATACGGCCACCGGTTCCCGTCGTGAAGAGCAGGTCAGTCCCCTGCCGACTGGCGACCAAGGGAATCAGGATTTCCACAAGATCCGGGGCCAAGGAGACCGTACGCTTGCCCGCTCCGGTTTTCGTCGGTCCAACATAGAAATCATTGTTGCCATCGCGCTTCCAAGCCTTGCTGATCCTCACGGTCGCCGGCTTGGACAATAAGTCGACGTCAGCAACAGTAACGGCCGTCGCCTCACCGAAGCGTGTACCTGTCATGACGAGAAACTGCGTGAAGTCCTTGTAGCGCTCCGGCATCAGGGCGAGGATTTGTCCAAACTCTGCGTGCGTCAAGAAGCGGGCGTCATCTTCGACACGATTCCCCGATGGCAGCTGAACGCCACGGCATGGATTATCTGACCGGTACTTCAGTCGCACAGCCATCTCCATGGACGAAAAAACCAGAGAATGGTTGTTCTTGATCGTCTTGGCCGACTTCCCCTTCTTTTGCATTGCGCGAATCCACTCCGTGATGTCGCGGAAATTGAGTTCATCGATGGGGATTCCACCCAGGACCGGTTTGATGTGAAGATCCAGCATGGTTTGGTACGTACGCATGGTCCCAGAGGAGGGCCGAACCAGCAGGTCGATGTGTTCCTGGATCACGGCCGCAACAGTTGGCACTTTGCGCTTTGCCCGCAGCAATACTTCCTGGACCATTTCAAATGACTGACAGTTGGCGTCCAGAAGCCGTTTGACGGTGGCAGCTTCGGACTCGGACGTGAAGGTCATGCCCTGCTGCGTCTTCGTCTCGGGGTCGCGCCACATGACGGTGTAGGTCTGCGAACCGTCCATTTTCGTGCGTATACGAATGCTGGCCACGTAGATAATTCTACGTGGCTGTCAACGAATTTTGTAGTTTTGTCAACAACTGAAGGACCAATATGTCTCTGACCTGCGGTAATACTGTGCCCGAGGTGGGACTCGAACCCACACACCTCTCGATACTGCATTTTGAGTGCAGCGCGTCTGCCATTCCGCCACTCGGGCCTTCCACGTGAGATAAAGAGCAAAAACCCTCACCCATGCGAAAAACTACTCTACATGCCGATAGGCTAAATCGTAGAACTGGAGTCTCTGGCCGGCGGCGTGTACTGCTGAACGCCCCAGAGTCCCGTTACCCAGCAATACCGCTTTCAAGGAGCCCTCGTGTCAGAACAATCGGAACCCACGCCGTCCGCTGCGTCCACCCCCGCTCCGGCCCGCCGCGTGGTGGTCGCCGAAGATGAAACACTGATCCGCCTGGACATTATGGAGATTCTCCGCGGCGAGGGATATGACGTGGTCGGCGAGGCGGACAATGGTGAGAAGGCGGTGCAGCTGGCGGAGGAGCTGCGGCCGGATCTGGTGCTGATGGACGTGAAGATGCCGGTGATGGACGGGATTACGGCGGCGGAGAAGATTGTCAAGGCCCGGATTGCCCCGGTGGTTCTGCTGACGGCGTTCAGCCAGCGGGAGCTGGTGGAGCGGGCGCGGGATGCCGGTGCCATGGCGTATGTGGTCAAGCCCTTCACGCCGGCGGATCTGATGCCGGCGATCGAGATTGCGTTGTCGCGCCACGAGGAGATCCGGGCGCTGGAGGCGGAGGTGAGTGATCTGCAGGAGCAGTTCGCGACGCGGAAGCTGGTGGAGCGGGCCAAGAGCCTGTTGACGACGAAGATGGGGCTGTCGGAGCCGGAGGCGTTCCGCTGGATCCAGAAGACGTCGATGGACCGCCGGCTGGGCATGCGCGAGGTCGCGGAGACGATCATCAACCAGGTCAACTGAGTCGACGACGGCGGGCGAACGCCGGCGGGCCCGCACCTTTGTGGTGCGGGCCCGCGGGCGTTCCGGATGCGCGTCAGGTCAAGTCAAGTCAGGTCAGGTCAGTGGGTTGGCCACGGACCCACTTTTTCCCTGTTCGGGTTTCCGGTCGCGCTGAAGTCGGCCAGGTCGCCGATCTTATGGACCTTCAGCGAGTTCGTGGAACCGGCCTGGCCGGGAGGGGAGCCGGCAGCGATGACCACCAGGTCGCCGTCGGATGCCAGCTCCTTCTCCAGCAGGATTTTGTCCACCTGCTCGGTCATTTCGTCCGTGTGGTGCACCATCGGCACCAGAATGGGCTGGATTCCCCAGGCCATCGCCAGCTGGTTCCAGACATGCTGATCCGGGGTGAAGGCGAAGACGGGCTTGACCGGGCGGAGCCGGGAGAGCCGGCGGGCGGAATCCCCGGACTGGGTGAAGGTGCAGATGTACTTGGCGTCGAGCTGGTCCGCGATGGTGACGGCGGCGCGGGTGATGGCACCGCCGCGGGTGCGCGGCTGCGTGCCAAGAGCCGGCACACGTTCGAGTCCGTGGACCTCGGTGGATTCGATGATCCGGGCCATCACCTTCACGGTTTCGATCGGGAACTTCCCGACGCTGGTTTCGCCGGAGAGCATGACGGCGTCGGCACCGTCAAGGACGGCGTTGGCACAGTCGGAAGCCTCGGCGCGGGTGGGGCGCGGGCTCTCGATCATGGATTCGAGCACCTGGGTGGCGACGATGACGGGCTTGGCCCAGCGGCGGGCCAGTTCGATGGCGCGTTTTTGCACGATCGGCACCTCTTCGAGCGGCAGTTCCACGCCGAGGTCTCCGCGGGCCACCATGATGGCGTCGAATGCGTCGATGATGGCCGGCAGGTGTTCGACGGCCTGCGGCTTTTCGATCTTGGCGATCACCGGTACGCGGCGGCCTTCCTCGTCCATGATCTGGTGCACGCGGTCGATGTCGGTGGCATCGCGGACGAAGGAGAGCGCCACCAGATCCACGCCGCGCGCCAGCGCCCAGCGCAGATCGTCTTCGTCCTTTTCGCTCAGGGCGGGGACGTTGACGGCGACGCCGGGCAGGTTGATGCCCTTGTTGTTGGAGACGACGCCGGGAACGGTGACCACGGTGGTGACCTTGACGTCGTCGACCGCGGTGGCGCGCAGCGAGACCTTGCCGTCGTCGATGAGCAGGATGTCACCGACGTTGACGTCTTCGGGCAGGCTCTTGAGTGTGGTGGAACAGACGTCTTGGGTGCCCGGGACGTCCTCGGTAGTGATGGTGAAGACGTCGCCGACGGCCAGCGCATGGGGTCCGTCCACGAAGCGGCCCAGTCGGATTTTCGGGCCCTGCAGGTCGGCCATGATGCCCACCGGTTTACCGAGCGAGGCGGCGGCCTTCCGGACGTTTTCGTAGGTCGTGTCGTGCACTCCGTAGTCACCGTGGCTCATGTTCATCCGGGCAACATCCACCCCGGCCTCAAGCACTGCCAGGGTGTTCTCATAGCTGGCAATAGCCGGTCCGAATGTGGCAACAATTTTTGCGCGTCTCATGTACCTACCCTAATGGAGTTCTTTAACTAACAATCTTGGAAGAATTAACAGCGGGTGAATTTGCCGGGTCGTTACAGCACGCTGACCGCCACGTCGGTTGGTGCGACGGGCGCGGGCAGCAGTGTCTCTCCGCAGAGGAATTTGTCCACGGCGGCGGCGCAGGCTCTGCCCTCGGCAATGGCCCAGACAATGAGTGACTGCCCGCGGCCGGCGTCGCCTGCAACAAAGACGCCCTCGGTGCTGGTCATGTAGTAGCCGTCCCGAACGACGTTTCCGCGCACGTCGAATTCGGCGTTGATCTGTTCGGTGATGCCGGCCGGTTCGGGGCCGGTGAATCCGAGGGAAAGGAAGACCAGATCCGCCGGGATCTCCCGCTCGGTGCCGGCCTTGGGGACGCGGCGGCCGTTGACGAACTCCGTCTGGGCAACCTTGATGGCCGTCAGCACGCCGTCCTGGCCAACGAATTCCACCGTGGAGGCCAGGTAGGTCCGCTCGCCGCCTTCCTCATGCGCGGCTGCCACTTCGAACAGCGTGGGGAAGGTGGGCCACGGCTGGTGAGCGGCGCGCTCTGCCGGTGGCTGCAGGCCGATAGCGAGTGTGGTCACGGAGGCTGCCTGCTGGCGGTGTGCGGTGCCGAGGCAGTCCGCTCCGGTGTCGCCGCCACCCAGGATCACCACGTGCTTACCGCGGGCGTCGATCCGGCCCTGCCCGGCAGCGGTGGTGACAGCATCTCCGGCCACGGCCCGGTTCGCCTGCACCAGGTAGTCCATGGCGAAGTGCACGCCGTCCAGTTCTCTGCCGGGGATGTCCAGGTCCCGCGGCACGGTCGCGCCGGTGGCGATGACGACGGCGTCGTAGCGGCGCCGCAGCTGCTCCCAGGAAACGTCGGTGCCCACCTGCACGCCGGGACGGAACCGCGTCCCCTCCGCCGTCATTTGTTCCAGCCGGCGGTCAAGGTAATGCTTTTCCATCTTAAAGTCGGGGATGCCGTAGCGCAGCAGTCCGCCGATCCGGTCATCGCGCTCGTAGACGGCCACGGTGTGCCCGGCGCGCGTCAGCTGCTGGGCCACGGCCAGGCCGGCGGGACCGGAACCAATGACGGCAACGGTCCGCCCGGTGAGCCGGGCCGGCGGCAGCGGCTTGACCCAGTCCTGGTCAAAGGCCTGTTCGATGATGGAGACTTCCACCTGTTTGATGGTCACCGCCGGCTGATTGATACCCAAAACGCAGGAGGACTCACACGGTGCCGGGCAGAGCCGTCCGGTGAATTCCGGGAAGTTGTTCGTCGCATGCAGCCGCTCCACCGCTTCCTCACCCTTGTCCCGCCAGGTGAGGTCGTTCCATTCCGGAATCAGGTTGCCCAGCGGGCAGCCCTGGTGGCAGAACGGGACACCGCAGTCCATGCAGCGCCCGGCCTGGCTGCGCAGGACGCCTTTCTCCTGCGCCTCATAGACTTCCTTCCAGTCCATAATGCGCACCGGCACCGGCCTGCGCGGCTGGGTAACACGGTCACGTACCTTCAAAAATCCCTGTGGATCAGCCACCGGTAACCTCCAGAATTCTCTGCCAGACTTCGGGCCCGTTCGGGTCAAGACCCTCGTTGGCCGCGTCCTGGCGCGTTTGCAGTACGGCGGCGTAATCCCGCGGCAAAACCTTGGTGATGCGCGCGGCCGTGGCCTCGAAATCCGCCAGCAGCCGTGCGGCGAGCGTTGACTCCGTTTCCTGGTAGTGCCGGCTCAGCAGATCCCTGACCAGGCTGCGGTCCTGCTCGTCCAGGGGCAGCAGCTGCAGTTCGCCGGAATCGAGGCTCTGGATATTGACTTTGGCCGGCTGCAGATCCAGCACGTATGCCGTCCCGCCGGACATCCCGGCGCCAAAATTGCGCCCGGTCCGTCCCAGGATCAGGGCCTGGCCGCCGGTCATGTATTCACAGCCGTGATCACCAATACCCTCGACCACGGCGACGGCGCCCGAGTTACGCACCAGGAACCGCTCCCCCACCTGGCCGCGCAGGAACATCTCCCCGCTGGTGGCGCCGTAGCCGATCACGTTTCCGGCAATCACATTGTCCTGTGCCGGGAAAACGTTGGTGCGGTCCGGCCGCACCATGATCCTTCCGCCGGAGAGCCCCTTGCCGACATAGTCATTGGAGTCGCCGAAGAGCCGCAGCGTAATGCCGGCCGGCAGGAAGGCGCCCAGTGACTGACCGGCCTGGCCGGTCAGCGTGACGTCGATGGTGTCCGTAGCCAGCACCTCGATGCCGAATTTCTTTGTCACCTCGTAGCCGAGCATGGTGCCCACGGAGCGGTCCGTGTTCACCACACCGACGGAGATCTTCACCGGGGTCCGGTCGCTAAGGGCCTCGGCGCTGAGAGTAATCAACTGCTGGTCAAAGTGCTTGTCCAGCTCGTGGTTCTGCGGCACCAGATTGCGCAGCGGCGCGTCGGCGTCGAAATCCATGCCCGCCAAAATCGGATCCAGATCCAGGCCCTCGGCCTTCCAATGGTTGATCGCCGCGCGGGCATCGAGCGTGTCGGCATGGCCGATGGCCTCCTCGAGGCTGCGGAAGCCAAGCTGCGCGAGGATCTCGCGGACCTCCTCGGCCAGGAATTCGAAGAAATTGACCACGAACTCGGGCTTGCCGGTGAAGCGCTGGCGCAGCTCAGGATTCTGCGTGGCCACGCCCACCGGGCAGGTGTCCAGGTGGCAGACCCGCATCATCACACAGCCCGAGACCACCAGCGGCGCGGTGGCGAAGCCGTACTCCTCGGCGCCGAGCAGCGCGGCAATCACCACGTCGCGGCCGGTCTTGAGCTGGCCGTCCACCTGCACCACCACACGGTCCCGGAGCCCGTTGAGCATCAGCGTCTGCTGCGTCTCCGCCAGGCCCAGTTCCCACGGGACGCCGGCATGCTTGAGGGAGTTCAGCGGGCTGGCGCCGGTGCCGCCGTCGTGCCCGGAAACCAGGACGACGTCGGCCTTGGCCTTGGTCACGCCGGCCGCCACCGTGCCGATCCCGACTTCGGAGACAAGCTTGACGTGCACCCGGGCCGAGGGATTGGCCCGCTTGCAGTCATAGATCAGCTGGGCCAGATCCTCAATCGAGTAGATGTCGTGGTGCGGCGGCGGCGATATGAGCCCGACGCCGGGCGTGGAATGCCGCGTGCTGGCGATCCACGGGTAGACCTTGCGGGCCATCAGCTGCCCGCCCTCGCCGGGCTTGGCACCCTGCGCCATTTTAATTTGAATGTCCGTGGCGTTGGTCAGGTACAGACTGGTAACACCGAACCGGCCGGAGGCAACCTGCTTAATAGCCGAGCGGCGCTGCGGGTCCAGCAGCCGGTCCACGTCCTCGCCGCCCTCGCCGGTGTTGGATTTCGCCCCGAGTTGGTTCATCGCGATGGCGAGCGTCTCGTGCGCCTCCTGCGAGATGGACCCGTAACTCATTGCTCCGGTGGAGAAGCGCTTGACGATGCTGGCCACGGATTCCACCTCGTCGATGGGCACGCCCGGGCGCACTCCGTCCTTGAATTTCAGCAGACCGCGCAGCGTCATCAGGTTTTTGGACTGATCATCGACGCCGCTGGTGTACTGCTTGAAGATGTCGTAGCGCCGCTCGCGGGTGGCGTGCTGCAGCCGGAAGACGGTGTCCGGGTTGAACAGGTGCGGCTCGCCCTCGCGGCGCCACTGGTATTCCCCGCCGTTGAGCAGCGGCCGGTGCGGCTCCTCGACGCCGTCGGCCGGATACGCCATGGCGTGCCGCGCGGCGACTTCCGCCGCGATCACGCCCAGACCGATCCCACCAAGCTGGGAATTGGTCCCGGAGAAAAACTCGTCCACCAGATCCTGGGACAGGCCCAGGGCCTCAAACGTCTGCGCTCCGCAATAGGAGGCCACCGTGGAAATCCCCATTTTGGACATGATTTTCAGCACGCCCTTACCGAGACCCTTGATTAGGTTGTAAACGCCTTCCTCGGCGCTTACGCCGGTGATGTCACCGGTGCGGATCAGTTCCTCCACACTTTCCATCGCCAGGTACGGGTTCACCGCAGCGGCGCCGTAGCCCACCAAGGCCGCCACGTGATGCACCTCGCGGACATCCCCGGCCTCCACCACCAGTGCAGTCTTGGTCCGGTTGGCGCTGCGCAGCAGGTGATGGTGCACCGCACTGAGCAACAGCAGGGAAGGGATCGGCGCCCACTGCGCGTTGGAGTCCCGGTCCGACAACACTACATATTGCACGCCGCGGTTAATCGCGCCGGAAACCTGCTCGCAGATTTCCGCCAGCCGGGCGCGCAGGGCGCCCTCGCCGCCGTCGGGCTTGTACAAACCGCGCACCCGGACGGCCACCCTATCCCCCGCGGGGTTTTCGATGTTGGCGATCTTGGCCAGTTCGTCGTTGTTGATCACCGGGAACGGCAGGGCCAGCTGCGGCTGCCGGACCTCCTGGAGCGAGAGCAGATTGCCCTGCGGCCCGATGCTGGAGTTCAGCGAGGTGACCAGCTCCTCGCGGATGGCATCCAGCGGCGGATTGGTGACTTGGGCGAAGGACTGGACAAAGTAGTCAAAGAGCAGCCGGGGGCGCTGGGACAGCACGGCAATCGGGGTGTCCGATCCCATGGCGCCCAGTGGTTCGGCCCCGGAGCGGGCCATTGGCCCGATCAGGATCCGCAGTTCCTCCTGGGTGTACCCAAAGGTGCGCTGCCGGTGGTTGACCGAGGCCCGGGTGTAGACCACGTGCTCACGTTCGGGCAGATCAGCGAGTTTGATCACGTTATCCCGCACCCACTCGCCCCAGGGATTGGCGCCGGCCAGCTCGTCTTTGATCTCCGAATCGGAGATGACCCGCCCGGCATCGGTGTCCACCAGGAACATCTTGCCCGGGGACACCCGGCCTTTCTTGACCACCTTCGCCGGCTCGATGTCGATCACGCCCACTTCTGACGCAAAGATAATCAGCCCGTCCTCGGTGATCCAATACCGTCCCGGCCGCAGACCGTTGCGGTCCAAGGTGGCGCCCACCATCGTGCCGTCGGTGAAGGAGACAGCGGCGGGGCCGTCCCACGGTTCCATCAACATGGAGTGGTATTCGTAAAAGGCCCGGCGCGCCGGATCCATGGTGGCATGGTTTTCCCAGGCCTCCGGGAGCATCATCATGATGGCCTGGGTGATGGGGCGGCCGGCCAGCCAGAGCAGTTCAGCGACCTCATCAAAGGATGCGGAATCGGAAGCACCCGGGGTGCAGATCGGGAACAGATCCTCCGGCGTATCGCCAAGCAACGGGGCGCTCAGGGTGGACTGGCGGGCGCGCATCCAGTTCCGGTTGCCCTTGACGGTGTTGATTTCACCATTGTGCGCGATGGTGCGGAACGGCTGCGCCAGCGGCCAGGACGGGAAGGTGTTGGTGGAAAACCGCGAGTGCACAATCCCGAGCCGGGTCTTGAATCTGCTGTCCGAGAGATCAGGGTAGAACGGCTCCAGCTGGGCGGTGGTCAGCATGCCCTTGTACACGATGGTTCGGGAGGACAGCGAGGGGAAGTAGACGCCGAACTTGTTCTGTGCGCGCTTGCGGAGCCGGAAGGCCTTCGCATCCAGGGCCCTGTCGTCCTGCTGGCTGTCGTTCGGCTGCCGGCTGTCCGGCTGCCCGGTGGCCGGCTGCCGGGTATCCAACCGGACGGCCGGGTCGGCGTCAGCCTGCGGCATGGCCACGAAGAGTTGGACAAAGCGCGGCATACAGGCCTTGGCCATCGCGCCGACCAGACCCTCAACGATGGGGACCTCCCGCCACCCAAGGACGGTCAGGCCCTCGTCCTCGGCCAGGGCTTCCAGCCCGGCCTTGGCCAGCTCAGCCTCGGCTGCCTCCGGGGGCAAAAACGCGGTGCCGACGGCGTACTGCCCGGCCGCGGGAAGCGCGAAGGCCGTGACGGCGCGGAAAAATTCGTCCGGGATCTGGGTGAGCAGGCCGGCCCCGTCACCGGTGCCTTCGTCCGCACCGACGGCCCCCCGGTGTTCGAGATTGCGCAGCGCGGTGAGCGCGGCGTCCACGATGTCATGCCCTGGCTCGCCGCGCAGCGTTGCGACTATGGCCAGACCGCAGGCATCCTTTTCCTGCTCCGGCTGGTAAAGGCCCTGCGCTGCGGGCAATTGCGCATAACGGCGGAACGGGGATTCGGGCACCGGGGACGGCGGTGCAACCTGCGCGTCGGTGGCCCTCAGCGGTGCGCTGGTGTGAACCTGCGGACCGGTGGCCTCTGGCGGTGCGCTGGTGTGAACCGGCGCACCGGATGGGATATGAATCATGGCGTTTCTAGTCCTTCCCCCTAATGGAGCGTACGGAGGGGACAACATTGGCCCGGCGCAACGGACGGCACAAAACCGGCCGCGCTAATTTTCTAGTGCAAATTATATGACAGTCGTCACGGCTGTTCTAACGTTCTTAGGACGCCAGTGCTTCCAGGAATGGCAGTGGCTGCAGGTGGTTCCACTGTCCCGGCCCGTTTCCGGGCCGCATCCTGGGCGGTGGACCTTCGGGTGATAACCCGGAGCGGCCCGCCCTGGCTCCGCCGCGACCGTGGTATCCCGCGGAGCTGTGGAGCCTAGGTACCGGAGATTTCCCCTTCCCCGGTATCGGCGAGATTATCACGCGCTGCGGGCTTTTCCCGAGTGCTGGACAAAGCGTCCGCATTCTGGACATCCGCAGTCTTCAGATCGGAATGCCCGACGGCGGCTGGACCGGAAGGAACCGCGCGGTCGGTTTCGGGACGGTCAACGACCCCGACCGCGCGGGTTGCCCCCGCTGCGCCGCCCGCCACGCCATCGGCTTTCGCTGCCCTGTCAGACTCGGACGCGGGGCTCATCCTATTGCCGGCTCCGTCGGAACCCACGTGGGACCCGCCGTCGGAACCCGCATCGGACCGGCCGCCGGGACCCGAATCGGCGTCGCCGTCGTGTCCAGCCGCGGATTCCCTGCCCGCCAGCAGGACGGTGTCATCATTGCCCTTGCCCCGGTAGAACGTCAGGACCAGGAAGATGACCGCGGAGGCCACAAAGACCAGAATGCTGGTCCAGACATTCAGCCGCGTGGTGATGCCGAAGAACGTGATCTGCTCTGCATTGTCGATGCGCAACAGCTCGATCCACACGCGGCCCAGCGTGTAGTACATCGCGTAGAGCCAGAACAGGCGGCCGCGGCGGAAGTGGAACCTGCGGTCCAGCAGCAGCAGCAGCGCGACGCCGGCCAGGTCCCATAGCGATTCGTAGAGGAACGTCGGGTGGAAAAGTGTGTCCGCCGCGTACCCGGCGGGGAAATTCACATTGGACGGATCCACCTGCAGCCCCCACGGCAGCGTGGTGGGGCCGCCGAAGAGTTCCTGATTGAAGTAATTTCCCCAGCGGCCAAGCCCCTGCGCCAGCAATAGGCCCGGCGCCGCGGCATCGATGAACGCCGGGAGCTTGACACCGGCGCGCCGGCATCCGATCCAGGCGCCGACGACGCCGAGCACTACCGCGCCCCAGATCCCCAGGCCGCCGCGCCAGATCTGCGGGATCAGCCACAGGTCTCCGCCGCCCCGGTAGCCGGGACCGAAGTAGGCGTCCGGGGAGGAGAAAACGTGGTACAGGCGGCCGCCAATGATGCCCATCGGGATGGCCCAGATGGCGATGTCCCAGATGGACCCAACCGGTGCCTTCCGCTTGGTCCAGCGAATATGCGTCAAGACCGTCGCGGCGATGATACCGGCGAGAATGCACAGTGCGTACGCGTGGATCCGCAGGGTCCCGGTGGGGAGCGAAATATCGAAGCCGGACCAGACCGGGGCGGGAATGCTGGCGGGCAGCGCTGTCAGGGCAGATTCAATCACAGTTCTCATCGGATCAGTGCGCTTCCGTGCCGGCGGGCAGCAGCCCGGAGCTGAGGTCTGTGGTCAGGTCGGCCAGTGCCGGCACGCCGCCGTCGCGCAGGGCTGCCACGAGGGCGGTCCCGACGATGACGCCGTCGGCATAGCCGGCGATTTCCCGCACCTGGTCGGCGTTGCTCACTCCCAGGCCAACGCAGACACGGGCGGCTCCGGCGGCTCGGGTGTCAGCGACGAGTTGCTCTGCGGTACTGCTCACGGCCGTCCGAGTGCCCGTGACACCCATGATGGACACCGCGTAGACGAAGCCGCGGCTGGCCTCTACGGTCCTCGCCAGCCGCTCGGGGGTGGATGACGGCGCCACCAGGAAGACCCGGTCCAGGCCGTACTTCTGCGAGGCTTCCAGCCATTGCGAAGCCTCCTCGGGAATCAAGTCAGGTGTGATGAGCCCCGCGCCCCCGGCCGCGGCCAGCCGGCGGGAAAATTCATCCACGCCCAGGCGCAGAACGGGGTTCCAGTACGTCATCACCAACACTGCCGCGTCGGTCGCGGCGGTGATGCCGGCGACGATGTCGAAGATACTGGAAACCCGGAATCCGTTAGCGATCGCCTCGGTGGTCGCGGCCTGGATCACGGAGCCGTCCATCACCGGGTCCGAGTACGGAATACCGATCTCGATCAGATCGGCACCGTTGCGGGCCAACGCGATGCCGGCGTCGATCGTGGTCTGGACATCCGGGTACCCCGCCGGAATGTAGCAGATCAGGGCCGCGCGGCCCTGCGCCCTGGCGCGGTCAATGGCTGCGGCACTCTTGCTGGGTGCGCCCGGAGTTTCCGGGCTGGAACTTTCCGTGCCGGGCGTTTCCGCAGTCGAACCACTTACGTTGGGGTCCACAGTCATTTTCCGTTCCGCCGGTTGGCTTCGGCCGCATGGGATGGGGTGCCAGATGCCGCAGCAGAGACCTGATCGGCTGCGGTATCGGCCGCGCGGATGACCGCTTCCGCCGACGCTTCGGCTGCGGTTTCGGCATCGATCAGGTCAAACCAGGCCGCGGCCGTTTCTACGTCCTTGTCGCCCCGTCCGGAAAGGTTAATCACAATGATGGTCTCCGCGGGATCGGCCTGATCCGCTGTGAGGCGCTGGCCCACCTTGATGGCGCCGGCCAGCGCGTGCGCCGATTCGATCGCGGGAATGATCCCCTCGGTCCGGCACAACAATTGGAAGGCATCCATTGCCTCGGCATCGGTAATCGGCTCGTAGCTGACCCGGCCGATGTCCGCCAGGTAGGCATGCTCCGGTCCGACCCCCGGGTAATCCAACCCGGCGGAAATGGAATGCGACTCGACCGTCTGGCCGTCCTCATCCTGCATCAGATAGGAGCGCGCGCCGTGCAGCACACCCGGGCGGCCGAGCGTAATCGTCGCGGCGTGCCGTCCCGTTTCGACGCCGTCGCCCCCGGCCTCGAAACCGTAAAGGCGCACGGATGGATCGTCAAGGAAACCATGGAAGATTCCGATGGCGTTGGAACCGCCGCCAATGCAGGCGCACACCGCGTCGGGCAGCCGGCCGGTCTGCTCCAGGATCTGCGCCCGGGCCTCTTCGCCGATCACCTCATGGAAGAACCGGACCATGGCAGGGAACGGATGGGCTCCGGCTGCCGTCCCGAGCAGGTAATGGGTGCTGTCCACATTGGCCACCCAGTCCCGAAGGGCCTCATTGATGGCGTCCTTGAGTGTCTGCGATCCGTTCGTCACGGGAATCACGGTGGCGCCGAGCAGCTGCATCCGCGCCACGTTCAGCGCCTGCCGGCGGCAGTCCTCGGCCCCCATGTACACCACGCACTCGAGCCCGAGCAGCGCCGCCGCCGTCGCGCTGGCCACGCCGTGTTGCCCGGCCCCGGTTTCGGCGATGACCCGGGTCTTGCCCATCCGCTTAGCCAGCAGGGCCTGCCCCAGAACATTGTTGATCTTATGCGAACCGGTGTGGTTGAGGTCTTCACGTTTGAGGAAGATCCGGGCGCCCCCGGCATGCAGGGCGAAGCGCTTTGCCTCGGTCAGCAGGGACGGCCGGCCGGAATAGTTCTTGTTCAGGTCCGCAATCTGGGCCAGGAAATCCGGATCAACCTTCGCCTTTTCGAAGGTTTCCTCCAGCTCATCCAAGGCGGCGATCAGGGACTCGGGCATCCAGCGGCCGCCGTAGCTGCCGAAGTACGGTCCGGCGGCGTGCCGAAAGCTTCCGGTGCGGGCTGCTGGGCCGGCGGCCCCGTCAGCGCGCGTGCCGGTGTCCGGGCCGGCGGCCGCGTCAATGCTCGTGCCTTCGGCGGGGCGGGTGGCCCCGCTGAGAAAGGCGTCCGCGGGATGGTCCTGGGGCGAAGCTGCTGGCGTGGTGGCCATCGGTCCGACCGTCCTGTTCTAAAAGTTGGCTGTTGGCGAATACGGTGGTCAGGAAAGGGCGTGGCCGGAGCCTGCGGTGGCAATGGCCGCGGCGCTGACGGCAGCAGCACCCGCGGAACCGAACTCGGCGATCCGCTCCCCCGGTGTGGCATGGCTGACCAGCGCCTCACCGACCAGGACGGCGTTGGCACCGTGACCGGCATAGTGCCTGACGTCGTCGGCATCACGGACCCCGGATTCGGCCACTACCAGGGCTTCGGCGGGGATGAGCCCGGCCAGCGAACCGAAAACGGAGCGGTCCACGTCCAGGGTCTTTAGATTGCGCACGTTGACGCCAATGATCCGGGCCCCGGCTGCGACCGCGCGTTGAACTTCCTCGCTGGTGTGCGTTTCCACGAGGACGTTCATGCCCAATTCATCTGCCAAGGCCAGGAACCCTGCCAGCTCGGCATCGGTCAGCGCTGCGACGATCAACAGGATCAGATCCGCGCCGTGGGCCCGGGCTTCCCAGATTTGGTATGGATCGCAGGTGAAGTCCTTGCGCAGCACGGGAATGCCGACGGCGGCACGAACCGCATCGAGATCCGCCAATGAGCCGCCGAACCGGCGCTGCTCGGTCAGCACACTGATGACGGCCGCGCCGCCATCAGCATATTGGGCCGCCAACAGAGCCGGATCGGCGATTTCGGCCAGCGGACCCTTGGATGGGCTGCGCCGCTTGACCTCGGCGATGACTTTAAGCCCCGCCCGTGGCGAATCGTCGCCGCCCAGGGCCGCCCAAGCATCCAGGGCCGGCGGCCGGGCAGCAATCAGGTCCTGCAGCTGGGCCAGGCTGACCTTCTGTTTGCGCGCCTCGAGATCTTCCCGGACCCCGGCAATGATGTCGTCGAGAACGCTCACGCCTAGTGTCCGTCGCTCTTGAGCTTGTGGCCGCCTACCCCGTAGCCGGCCGCCCGCAGGCCGTAGCCCACGCCCAGGCCAATGAGCATGATGACCACGCCGATGATGAACAGCACGGTGGCAGGCGGCCCCATCATGAAGGCTATGCAGGCGATCGCGGCACCAAAGAGCATGATGGCAACCGTGGTCCAAGCCGCCGGGCTGTTTCCGTGGCCCAACTCAACCGAATGGTCAATGTCTTCCGTCGCTGCGGCACTCCGGCCCGTGGTAGCGCTCCTGTTGCTCATGCTAAATCTCCCTCGTGCTGATTTCCGCCAAACTGCTACTGCTTCCATTCTGCCATTAGTTCCCCGCGTTGCCTCTCGCACGACGGTCCCGACGTTCCGGTCCCGTCGATCTTGGGCCAGCGTTTTAGGCTGTCGGATCGTTTCCGTGGCTGAGCTCGTCCCAACTGTCAATGTCATCGCGCACCTCGGGCCTCGCCGGTACAGCCGTCGGATCAGCTGAGCCGGCTGCCGAACCGGCCGGTGCTGCGGTACGGCGGCCGGCGCCGGCGCCGCTGGAATCGTATTTGGTCCGCTGGTTCCAGGTCCGGCCCAGCCAGGCGATTAGTACCGCTGTCAGCGCCAAAACCACGGCGGCAGCTGTTGCGATCAGTGGGAACGCCGTCGTCGTCACGTCCGAACTTTGGCCGGTGACCCCGGTCGCCGTCCCCACGGGTCCGGCCGCGGCTGCCTGCGCGTTTAGCACGACGGCGAGGGAAGAGACAATGATGCCGACGGCCCCCAGGAAAATGATGACCGCCGCCACGACGCGCGAGACCCTGCGGCCGATCGAGGCCGCCAGCGCGCCCGCCAGTGCCACCAGCGCCAACGCTGTGACCGCCGTCGCCGCTTTGCTGCCGGCAACGTTCAGATCCGCCTGCTGAACCACACCCTGCCCGAGCTTGACGTGCACCCAGGTCTGCGTTGTGGTCCCGAAGACCACCAGCGAACTGATGACGGCGAGCATGATCAGCGTGGACTTGCGCCGCAGCCGCCCTGTTCGCCGGCCGGCAGCTCCCCCGCCGTCGGGCTTTGTCTGCGTCCGTTCGACGGAATCTTCACGCATGCTAGATTTGCTCACAATCTTCGGGTCAGTCATCGAAAGTCGCTGAGGCTCTCGCTAAAGGAGGGGTGGCTGAAATCCGCGGCGATGGTCTGCAGCGAGGCGGCGGCATGCACTGCCCGCAGCGGTGCCGCTGCCTTATTGACGGATTCCTGCGCCTCGGTTGCATTGTCGGAATCGGCAACAATTCCACCGCCGGCCTGCACATAGGCGCGGCCATCTCGGAGCAACGCGGAGCGGATGGCGATGGCCATGTCCATATCGCCGGCAAAGTCCAGATACCCGACCACACCGCCGTAAATGCCCCGCCGGTGCGGCTCGAGCTCGTCGAGCAGCCGCAGCGCCCGGGGCTTCGGCGCACCGGAAAGGGTTCCGGCGGGGAACGTTGCGGCCAGCACGTCGTAGGCCGTGTACTCCGGTCCCAGTGTGCCGACGACGGTGGAGACCAGATGCATGATGTGGCTGAATTTCTCCACCTCCATGAACTGGGTGACGTCCACCGAACCCGGGACGCAAACCTTGGAAATATCATTGCGCGCCAGGTCCACCAGCATCAGGTGCTCGGCGCGTTCCTTGGCATCGGCGTGCAGTTCATCGGCCAGGGCCTTATCCGCCTCCACGCTCCCGCCCCGCGGCCGGGAGCCGGCAATCGGGTGGGTGATGACCTCCTCGCCCGTCACCGTCACCAGCGACTCCGGCGAGGACCCCACAATGGAGAAGGGGCGGCCCTTGGCATCTTCAAAGCTGAAGATGTACATGTACGGGCTCGGGTTCGTGGTGCGCAGTACGCGGTAGACATCCAGCGGCGAAGCGTCACATTCCATCTCGAAGCGGCGTGAAATGACCACCTGGAAGACCTCTCCTTCCACGATGGCTTCCTTGCCCCTGTCGATTGCGGCCAGATACTCCGGCTCGGCCCAGCGCTGCCGGACCCGGTCCGCGAAGGATGACGCGTCGGTGCTGTTCAGCACGGAGACCGGCTGCGCCACCGGTGTGCTGATCTGCTGCAGCATCGTGTTCACGCGTGACACCGCATCATGCCAGGCCTCATCCACCCGGTCGGTGCTGCCGTCGTAATTTATGGCGTTGGCAATCAGCAGCACGCTGCCCTCGGCATTGTCATGGACGGCCATGTCCGCGACCAGATTCAGCGCCAGCTCGGGCAGCTGCAGGTCATCCTCCGGCGGGGACGGAAGTTTCTCCCAATGCCGCACCGATTCCCAGCCGACAAAACCGACCAGACCGGAGGTAAACGGCGGAAGCCCCTCGAAGCGCTCGGTGCGCAGTTCATTGATCGTCGCCCGGACAGCTTCCACCGGGTTGCCACCCAACGGCACGCCCGTGGGTGCCTCGCCCAGCCAGCAGGCGGCGCCGTCGTCCGTCGTTAACGTGGCCCGGGACCGGACGCCGATGAACGAATATCGCGACCAGACGCCTCCCATCGCGGCGGATTCCATCAGAAACGTACCCGGCTGACCCTTAGCCAGCCGGCGGTACAGACCGATCGGCGTTTCGGCATCGGCAAGGACCTTCAGCCGCACGGGAATCACGCGCCTGGTCCTGGCCAACAGCCGGAACTCCTTAAGGGTCGGGCTGATCACGCCTAGCTCCTGCATGTGTACGGCGACCTTCTTTGTAGGTGGACTTCAATTCTGGACGGACTCTGCCGGGGACTGTGCTGAGGAAACCTAGCCGACGACGGCGTCAAGATCACGGCCTTCGAAGCAGGTCCGGCTGCCGGTGTGGCAGGCAGCACCTACCTGATCCACCATGATCAGCAAGGCGTCGCCGTCACAGTCCAGAGCCACGGACTTTACATACTGCACGTTGCCCGAGGTATCGCCCTTACGCCAGTATTCCTGGCGGGAGCGCGAATAGAACGTCACCCGGCCCGAACTCAACGTCCGGCGCAGCGCTTCGTCATCCATCCAGCCCAGCATCAGCACTTCCCGGCTGTCGAACTGTTGGATGACCGCGGCCACCAGGGAGGCGGCGTCACGTTTGAGCCGCGCCGCAATGTCCTCGGGAAGGACGAAGTCGGCGCTGGACCCAGCGGTGCTGCCGGAAGGGGACGGGGCGTTCGGCTCAGCAGACATCGCCTTCAATTCTAGTGCCACCGGCGTAAGCTGACGTTCGGGCGCCCGTAACAGCGCGGGGCAACAGATCGTAATCAGCAACTGCGGCGGTTCACAACCCTAAAACAGATGAGGGCGTGCTAATTTCACAAGTGATGCATTTTGTAGATCCTTCCCGCGAAGTCCTGGCCGAAACCCTGCTCGCAGCAGGGCCCGGCGCCGCCACTCTCTGCGCTGGTTGGCGCACCCAGGAGCTGGCGGCGCATCTGTACCTGCGCGAACGCCATGCCAAGGTGGGGCTCGGCGTGCTGATCAAAGCCCTCAACCGGGCCTCGGACAAAGCGACCGCCAAGCTGGCGGAAAAGTCCGGAACCGTCGAGGCGTACTCCCGGTTGGTCGCGGATTTCCGGGCCGGGCCACCCAAGCTCTCCCCGCTGAAAATCAAGGCAGTGGACGAAAGCTCCAACCTGATCGAATATTTCATCCACACCGAAGACGTGCGGCGTGCAATGCCCCGCTGGGCGCCGCGGGCGTTGGACCGAGCCTATTCGGACGCACTCTGGGACGAACTGGTCAAACGCGCAGCAATTCTGTACCGGGGCGTTGACCTGGGCATAGTCCTGGTCTGTCCCTCCGGGCCCCGGCACGTCGCCAAGCGTGCCGCCGTTTCCGTGGCCATCGTGGGCGAACCCGGCGAGCTGCTGATGCACGCGCACGGGAGGACCGGCCATGCGCTGGTCACGTTCGAGGGCCAGCCCGATGCCGTCGCCCTGCTGCAGACCGCCGAAGTGGGCCTCTAGGTCCCTGCTGTAGCCGGGAAAACCACAGCGACGCTATCCCTAACGGACCGCGGACCTGACTTTAACGGATGGCGACCCTCTACCGGACTTCGAAGCCGGCCTGGCGGATCGCGGTCTTGACTTGGGCGATTGCGTCGTCCGGCCCGAAGTGGAAGACCGACGCAGCTAGTACGGCATCGGCTCCCGCGGCAACGGCAGGCGGGAAATGTGCCGGCTCGCCAGCGCCTCCGGAGGCGATGATGGGAACGCGGACCGCTGCCCGGACCAAGCGGATCAGCTCCAGATCGAAGCCCTGCTTGGTTCCGTCCGCGTCAATAGAGTTGAGCAGGATTTCCCCGACGCCGCGGTCGGCAGCCTCGCGCGCCCAGGCCACCGCGTCAATCCCGGTCCCCTGCCGTCCGCCATGGGTCGTGACTTCAAAGCCCGACGGCGTCATAACGTCTCCACGTGTCCGCCTGGCATCCACGGAGAGCACCAGCACCTGGGATCCGAACTGCCGGGTGATCTCGTCGATGACCTCCGGCCTCGCCACTGCAGCAGTATTGATCGATGCCTTGTCAGCGCCAAAGCGCAGCAGCTTGTCCACGTCGGCCACACCGCGGACGCCGCCGCCTACTGTCAGCGGGATGAAGATCTCCTCGGCCGTCCGCGCCACCACATCAAAGGTTGTGTCGCGGTTCCCAGATGATGCCGTCACGTCCAAAAACGTCAGTTCATCGGCGCCGCCACGATCGTAGCGGTGCGCCAGCTCCACCGGGTCCCCCGCGTCCCGCAGGCCCTGGAACTTCACGCCCTTGACCACCCGGCCTGCGTCCACATCCAGACACGGAATGACCCGGATTGCTACACCCATCATTGACTCCTTAGATTCGGCAGGCGTGAATGCTGCTGACCAGAATCGCCCGTGCGCCGAGCTCGTACAACTCGTCCATAATGCGGTTGGTGTCCTTCTTGGGCACCATCGAGCGAACGGCCACCCAGTCCGAGTCACGAAGCGGTGAAATGGTCGGTGACTCCAACCCGGGAGTCAGTTTGGCGGATGTTTCCACCAGGTCCTTGCGAATGTCATAGTCCATCAGGACATACCGGCGCGCCACCAAGACGCCCTGCAGCCTGCGGATCAGCACGTCGAGTCCCGCCGGGGCGGCCACGCCGGGACGACCAATCAGCAACGCCTCGGATTTCATGATTGGATCGCCAAAGACTTCCATCCCTGCGGCCTTAAGCGTGCTTCCGGTTTCCACCACATCGGCGATAGCGTCCGCAACGCCCAACCGGACGGAGGATTCCACCGCGCCGTCCAGCCGGACCACAGTGGCGGCTACCCCGTTGTCGGCAAGATAACGGCGCAGCACGGCGTCGTAGCTGGTGGCTAATCGCTTGCCCGCCAATTGGGACAGCTGGGAGAACTGACCGGCAGGGCCGGCGAAGCGGAACGTGGAAACGGCGAAGCCAAGCGGCAGCAGTTCCTCGGCTGCCACCTCGGCGTCGAGCAGCAGGTCCCTGCCGGTAATACCGACGTCGAGTGTTCCGGCCCCCACATACACGGCAATGTCGCGCGGGCGCAGGAAAAAGAACTCCACGTCATTGTCGGGATCAACCATGACCAGTTCGCGCGGATCGCGGCGCTGGAGATATCCGGCCTCGGTCAGCATGGCGGATGCGGCTTCGGACAGGGATCCCTTATTCGGGACGGCAACTCTGAGCATGGCGAATCTTTCGCGTTCGGTTCACGCTGGGCGTGGGATTTTCACGGGTGGGGACGATTAACGATCTGGCCACAGCGCCGCGGCAGCAGCGCGTGGCTACAGATGCTGGTAAACGTCTTCCAGCGTCAGTCCCTTGGCGATCATCAGCACCTGAACGTGGTACAGCAACTGGGAAATCTCCTCGGCCATGTTGTCCGTGGATTCGTATTCTGCCGCCATCCAGACCTCGGCGGCTTCCTCCACGATTTTCTTGCCGATGCCGTGAACGCCGGAGTCGAGTTCGCTGACGGTGCGGGAGCCGACCGGCCGTTGGACGGCCTTGTCTCCAAGCTCGGCAAAAAGCGATTCGAAAGTCTTCACGCGTTCCAGCCTACTAGCTCTGCCCGGATCAGCCCGATTCGGTAGCGGAGTATGACCCAAAACCTATCTCCCGACAAACAGCAGCGCGGTGGCCAGCGCCGCCGTCGTCGCCTCGTAGCCCTTGTCCTCGACCGAGCTCGGCAGTCCGGCACGCGCCAGGCCCTGCTCCTCGTTATCGCAGGTCAGCACGCCGAAGCCGACCGGGGTTCCGGTGCGGACGCTGACGTCCGTCAGGCCTAGTGTCGCCGCCTGGCAGACGTACTCAAAGTGCGGTGTGCCGCCACGGATGACGACCCCGAGGGCGACGACGGCGTCATAGTCCGGCGCCAGCCGCGCCGCCGCGACGGGGAGCTCAAAGCTGCCCGGCACCCTGAGCACCGTGGGAGCGTCAATGCCGGCTTCCGCCGCCGCCCGCAGCGCCCCGGCCAGCAGGCCGTCCATTATTTCTGTATGCCAGCTGGCCGCGACAATGGCCAGGCGCAGGCCTGCTGCCAGTTCCCGGTCCTGGCTGCTGAAGCCGATACTGGGTGCTCCGTGTCCGCTCATAAGTGCTGTCCTCTGCTATCCGATGGTGGCGTGGTTCCGCTGCTGATGCTGGGGTTGGTGCTGGGGTTGGTGCTGGTGTTGGTGCTGGGGTTGGTGCTGGTGCTGATGCTGTGAATTGCCGGGACCGCCACTGCCGGAACCGCCGGGGTATTAGGCAGGTTCAGGGTATGGTTCATGCGGTCCCGCTTGGTGCGCAGATAGCGGACATTCTGTTCCCGGGACGGCACCTGCACCGGGACCATCTGCGCTACTTCAATGCCCAGCGCCGCCAGCTGGCTCCGTTTGAGCGGGTTATTGCTCAACAGCCGGATGCGGTGCAGGCCCAGGGCGGCCAGGATCCCGGCGGCGGCGGCGTAGTCGCGTGAATCCACCGGCAGTCCCAATTGCTCGTTGGCCTCGACAGTGTCTGCACCGGCCTCCTGCAGGGCGTAGGCCCGCAGTTTGTTGGCCAGTCCGATGCCGCGGCCCTCATGACCGCGCAGGTAAATCAGCGTTCCACCGCAGTCGCGGATCCTGCGCAGCGCGTGGGCCAACTGCTCCCCGCAGTCACAGCGGTAGGAGCCAAAAACGTCTCCCGTCAGGCATTCCGAATGCAGCCTGACCAGGGGCACCATCTCCACGCTGCGCTCCGCCCCGCCCGTCGCGCCCGTCGGACTGTCCGCCGCGGCCGGACGCTCCGCGCTGATGCTCAGATGCTCGGCGCCGGTTGTTTCATCGGTCCAGGCCTGGGCCTGGAAGTCGCCGAACGCCGTTGGCAGTTGCACCACCGGGCCCGCACTCATGGGATACGCGGCCAGCGAATGGGCGCTCACCTCGCTGCTCCCGTCGCGTCCAGATAGGCCACCAGGTCCGCGATCGAAATCAGCAGCAGGCCGTGATGGTCCGCGAACGTCCGCAGCGCAGCCACCCGCAGCATTTCGCCGTCGTCGTCCACTACCTCCGCGATGACCCCCACCGGCTCGCAGCCGGCAAGCCGGCACAGCTCAACGGCAGCTTCGGTGTGTCCGGGCCGCTGCCGGACCCCGCCGGCCGCGGCCCGAAGCGGAAACATATGTCCCGGACGGGTCAGCTGCGCCGGCGTCGAGTCCGCAGACGCCAGCACCCGGGCCGTGCGCGAACGGTCCGTGGCGCTGATGCCGGTGGTGACCTCCGCCGCGGCATCGCAGGAAACGGTGTAGGCCGTTCCCTTGGCGTCCTGATTGACCAGCACCATCGGCGGGAGTTCCAGGGCGTCGGCGCGTTCATGGCTCAGCGGTACGCAGATCACTCCAGAACTGTGCCGGATGGTCCAGCCCATTAATGCCGGCGTGCTGTGTTGCGCTGCGAAAATGATGTCGCCCTCATTTTCCCGCCGTTCGTCGTCCACTACCAAAACGGGCCTGCCGGCGGCCATGGCCGCGACGGCGTCCGGTACGGTGTCCAGCAGACCGGTCCGTTCGGTGGCTTTTACATCGCTCATTTTCCCGGCTCCTGTCTGGTGGGGATGGACGTGGCTGCGCTTCCCGGGATCAGTTCCCGCTCGTGGGCCCGCGGGCCAAAGGCCAGTAGCCGCTCGGTGTATTTCGCCAGCACATCCACCTCCAGATTCACAGCGGATCCTGTCTGCTTCGCGCCCAGCCCTGTTTCCGCCAAGGTGGTGGGAATAAGCCCGACCTCAAACCAGGGGCTCGCCTGCGTCGCGTCGCTCACCGCGCTCACGGTGAGGGAAACGCCGTCGACGGCGATTGATCCCTTCTCGGCGATGTACCGGGCCAGCGCCGCAGGAACCTCGAAACGCAGCCGCTCCCAGGCGCCCAGATCTTCCCGTTCGGCCAAGGTGCCCACCCCGTCAACGTGGCCCTGGACCACATGACCATCAAGCCGGCCGCCGGCGGGCACGCAGCGTTCCAGGTTCACGCTGTCCCCGGCCCTGAGCTGCCCGGTGGTGGTCCTGGTCAGGGTTTCTCCCATTACGTCAACGCTGATCACTCCGCCGCCGATGGCGGTGGCGGTCAGGCAGACGCCGTTGACGGCAATTGAGCCGCCATGGCCGAGGCCCTCGAGGGAGGGCCCAGCGCGCAGCACCAACGTGGCGCTGCCGCCGTCGGCCGCTTGCTGCAGCGACTCAACGCGCCCCTGCTCGGCAATAATTCCGGTAAACACTTCAGTTTCCTCCCGTAGTTCCAGCGGCCATTGCCGCAGGTTTTAGACGAAGTTTAAGATCCGGTCCCAGAGGTTTGACAGCCGCCCCACCACCGGCATCCCAGTCCCACCGTTGGGCCTCTGCCAGTGTGCCGATGCCCAGTTCTCCCAGCGCAGGAATACCGGCCCCCAGCAGCGTAGGCGCCAGATACACAATGAGTTCATCAACCAACTGGGCGGACAGGAAGGCTGCGCTGATCCGTGACCCGCCCTCCACCATCAAATGACGAACGCCGCGGTCGAACAAGGTCCGGGACGCGGCCAGCGGATCGCGGGTGCGCAGCTGCAAAAATCCCCCCTGACCAGCGGGTTCGGCCGGGCCCGTGGCGCGGACCGCCGCCCCCGCGGGGATGTCCCGCAGTCCCATGACTACGCGCAGCGGCTGCCGCGCGGAGTCCTCGCCACTGGCTTCCCGTGCCGTCAGCCGGGGGTTATCCGCGAAAACGGTTTCGGTGCCTACCAGGATCGCATCGATCAGGCGACGAATTCCATGGCTGTCCGCCCGGGAGGCAGCGGAGGTAATCCATTGGCTGCTGCCGTCGGCCGCGGCAATCCGGCCGTCAAGCGTCTGGGCGAGATGGAGTGTGGTGAACGGCCGCTCAGCACGGACGGCTGCGAACCAGCGACGATTTAGTTCGACGGCTTCCTGTGCCAGCAGCCCCGACCGCACCTGCACGCCCGCGTCCCGCAGCCGTTGAGCTCCACCGGCCGCCGGCTGGTGCGGATCGTCGACGGCGTAAATCACCTGGCGGATGCCGGCATCAATAATTGCCTGTGCACAGGGGCCCGTCCGTCCGGTGTGATTACATGGCTCCAGCGTCACCAGCATTGTCGCCCCCGCCAGTGCCCTGGCTAGTTCGCCGTCCCGTGAGCTCGCTAGGTCGCCTGATCCTCCGATCCGCCGGGCCAGATCCGTCCGGATACTGGCAAGGGCGTCCACCTCGGCGTGGGCGGTTCCCGCTCCGCGGTGATATCCGGTGGCGATGACCTGGCCGGCAGGATCCAGCAGCACGGCGCCCACCAACGGGTTTGCGCCGCGGATGCCCTGGGCTGCTGCGCCTAACGCGGTGTTCATGGCCGCCGATTCGGCGGTGCTGTAGCGCACGGGGTCCGGGCTCATCTCCCCGCTCATCGGGATACCCTCGGATCCGGAAACGCCGTTTCCACCAGCACTTTTTCCGCATTCCGGTTCCGCACATGCCACCAGATAAAGAAGCCGGTCAGCGTAAAGGCACCGTAGAAGATGTACATGAAGGCTGAGGCGTAGTAGCCGGCGCTGAACAGCAGCGGCACCCCCACCAGGTCAACGGCCACCCAGATCAGCCAGAACTCCACCCAGCCCTTGGCCATCCCGACGGTCGCGAGCAAGGACCCCATGAAGATCCAGGCATCGGCCCAGACCGGGGCATACGAGCCTAACGCGGTGAAAATCGGGGTCCATACCGCGGTGCCGCCGACCAGCGCAACCACCAGTCCCAGCCGCACGCGATTGGACGCCCAGCGCGGCTCTACCGCGGCTCCGTCGGCAGTACGCTTGCTCTGCCGCCAGCGGTACCAGCCGAAGATTGAAACGGCGATGAACATGATCTGCCGCCCCGCCTGTCCCAAGAGGTTCGCGTACAGCGGTGAGCCGAAGACCGAGCCCATGAAGACCGTGAACAGGAGCGCATTGCCGAAGATGCCCACGGGCCAGGCCCAGACCTTACGGCGCATTCCGCCCAGCGCGCTGGCCAGGCCGAAGAGATTGCCCAGCACCTCGCGCCAGAGCAGGAACCCGCCGCCGGGAAAATCCAGTTTCGCCTCGAAGAGCCACCGGAGCATGTCCATCGTTACTTGCCTTTCGCCAATCTGCACTGGCTCCGGGGTAACGACAGAGGGCCCGGACGGGCGGGGCACTCCAAAGAGTGCGCCAACGCCGCGGCAGGCCAAAACTGCTCGTGCTTCTCCCATCCAGACTTTAACTGTCGGTACCGGAATTCCACCGGTTCAACCGTTTGCATTCGAACCGTTGCCGGCCTTTTGCGTGCGGGTCGCGGACTATAACCGCCGGTTCGGACTTACACCGACCCCGGAGCACGTAAAAACTTGTTACTGCTCCATTATGGCACTGCTTAGCCTCGCGGTCCGCCGCAATGACCCAGGCGACGTCGGCAACTGGCTCAGCCGATCTTCCCCTCTGTGTCGGGAGGGAATTTAGCGGATCGCCAGTTGGCCCTTGGCCCGCAGCCGCTCAATGGCTTTCCCCGGATCCGCTGCCCCGTAGACCGCGGATCCGGCCACGAACATCGTGGCTCCCGCCTCCGCCGCCCGGGTGATGGTCTCCTCAGTGATCCCGCCGTCCACCTGAATCGCCACGTCCACCCCGGATCCCTCGATGGCCTGCTGCGCCCGACGGATCTTCGGCAGGGTCACGTCCAAAAAGGACTGCCCGCCAAAGCCGGGCTCCACCGTCATAATGAGCAGCATGTCCAGCTCCGCCAGCATGTCCAGATAGGGCTCCACCGGGGTCGCCGGCCGCAGGGCCATGCCCGCCTTGGCTCCGCGGGCCCGCAGCTCGCGCGCCAGCTTGATGGGTGCGTTGGACGCCTCGACGTGGAAGGTCACCGAAGCCAGACCCGCATCGGCGTAGGCCGGCGCCCAGCGGTCCACCTCCGCAATCATCAGGTGCGCGTCCAGCGGCACCGGACTGATCTGCTGGATCCGTTGCACCACGGGCAGCCCGATGGTCAGATTCGGCACAAAGTGATTATCCATCACATCAACGTGGACGGCGTCGGCGTTGGAAATCCTGTCCAGCTCCGCCTGAAGATTCACAAAATCGGCGGAAAGGATGCTGGGGCTGATGCAGCAGCGCGCAACGGAACGGTTAGCGGTCATGAGGTGCCTTTCGTGCGGATCAAGCTTTCGTGCGGATCAAGCCTTCGTGTGGATCAAGCCTTCGTGTGAATCAAACCTTTTTGCGGATCAAGGCCAGGAACATGGCATCCGTGCCATGAATATGCGGCCAGAGCTGGGCCGTCTTCTCGTGTCCTGCGCCCAGGTTTCCGGTGAGGCTGACGCCGTCCAGGACCGCGCCGGCGTCGAGCAGCTCCAGATCCTCACGCTTGCGCAACGCATCGACGACGACGGCGTTGGTCTCCGCCGGGTGCGGGGAGCAGGTGGCGTAGGCCACCACGCCGCCGGGACGCACCGCTTTAATGGCCGAAGCCAATAGTTCGCGCTGTAAGGGCCCGAGCTCGCCGACGTCGGAGGGTTTGCGGCGCCAGCGGGATTCCGGCCGCCGGCGCAGCGCACCCAGACCGGTGCAGGGAGCATCCACCAGAATGCGGTCAAAGCCCTCGGGGCGTTGCTCCCCCACCTCGCGGCCGTCACCGATCCGCACGGTCCAAACGTCCCGCGGCACCGCGGCCAGCGCCTGCTTTACGAGCTTGGCCCGGTGCGGGGCGGGTTCGTTAGCCAGCAGGGTTGCCCCGCGCTGGCCCGCCAGGGCTGCCAGCAACGCAGCCTTACCGCCCGGGCCGGCGCACAGATCCAGCCATCGTTCGCCGTCCGGCTCGACGGCCGAGCCCCCCGGCGGTAGCAGCTCAGCGGCCGCAAGCGCCCGGGCCACCAGCTGCGAGCCCACATCCTGCACCCGGTTGGTGCCGTCCCGCACGGCGGAAAGCCGGCCGGGGTCCCCGCCGGACGACAGTGCTGAACCCGGCGCCAGCCCGCCGACGGTAAAGCCTTCATCCAGTGCCTCGGTAAGGTCTCCCAACCCCGGCAGGGCCACCAGGTTCACCACGGGAGCGGCGTTATCCGCCTCCAGCAGTGCCGTGATCTCCGTGACGTCCCGCCCGTGCGAGACCAGCGATTGGCGCAGTGCCCGGACGATCCACTCCGGATGCGAATAGGTCAGCGCGGCGATCGTGGACGCATCCGTCTGTCCTTGCGTCAGCGTGGCGATCCATTCCTGCAGATCATTTGCGGACACGCGGCGGAGCACCGCGTTAATCAACGACGACGGACCCGCACCAATGACGGCGCGGGCCAGGCCGACCGTTTGATCCAGGGCCGCGTGGGCCGGGACCCGCATCGCGAGGAGCTGGTGGACGCCGATCCGCAGAGCATCGAGAACGGCGGGGTCCAGCTGCTCCAGCGGGCGGTCAACGCAGCGCGCCAAAATCGCATCGTACGTTCCCTGCCCGCGCAACGCGCCGTAGCTCAACTCGGTGGCAAATCCGGCATCCCGCTTGTCCAGGTGATGCTGCCGGATCCGGGAGGGGAGGACCAGGTTGGCGTAGGCATCCTCGCCGGAAACCGCCCGGAGCACCTCGAAGGCCACCAGCCGGGCCGGGTCAGCCCTGCGGGTGCGTGCCGATGGGGCCGCTGCGGTAAAGGACGGCGCGGACGTCCTGTTACGTTCGCGGCCCTGCGCATTCCGCCGCGCGCCCGAATCGTGCGCCCCGGAATTCCGCGCCCCGGAGTTACGTGCGCCGGAATTCCGCGCACCACTGTTTCCGGAGCCGTGGTTTTCGTTCGTCACTGAAACACCATGTCTTCCCTGTCCGCCAGGCCTCGTGCCCAGTCCGTTGCCTGCATTATCTTCTTACCCGCCGGCTGCACCTGCACCAGTTCCACGGGATGCGAACCAGTGCCCACCACAACGGATTTCGGCCCCACTGCCAGCCGGCCCGGCGGCAACTCGAGGGGACTGGTGTCCAGCGGCGAATCGGTGCCCAAGGGGGAATCTGGGCTCGGTCGTAAATCGGTGCTCAGGCGTACATCGGGGCTCAGGCGTACCGGTCCGAGCTTGATCCGCTGGTCCGCGAGCATGGTCCAGGCGCCGGGCTCCGCTGTGACCGCTCGGATCCTGCGCCCAATGGCCAGCGCCGGCTCGCTCCAGTCAATCCGGCCGTCCTCGATGCTCAGTTTCGGCGCCAAGGTGATCTCGCCGCGCTGCGGCTGCGCATTCGCGCGCCCGGATGCCAGCGCGCTCAGGGTCTGGACCAGCAGCACCGCACCGCTATGGGAGAGCCGCTCGAGTAATGCGGAACCGGTATCTGTCGGTCTGATCAATTCCGTCAAGGTGCCGTAGACCGGTCCGGTATCCAGCCCCGTTTCGAGGGCAAACGTTGAAGCACCCGTGACATCGTCACCATGGAGGATCGAGTGCTGGACGGGTGCGGCGCCGCGCCAGGCGGGCAGCAGCGAAAAATGCAGGTTGATCCAGCCCAACGGCGGAATCGACAGCGCGTCGGCCGGGATCATGGCGCCGTAGGCAACGATCGCGGCGACCTCGGGGGCCAGCGCGGCGATCTCGGCGCAGGCCTGCTGATCAATTCGCGCAGCCCGAATGACCGGCAGGCCGAGCTCCTGGGCTCGTTGGGCAACGGGCGACGGCGTCAGCACACGTTTGCGTCCGATCGGCGCGTCCGGACGGGTCAGCACCCCGATGATGTCCAGGCCGGCAGCGAGCAGAGCGTCCAACGACGGCACCGCCACCGCTGGCGTGCCGGCAAAAAGCACCCTCATTTGCCGCTCCCGGCACGTACGCTGCCGCCGCCGAATCCAGACCTGACCTGTCCGGCGGCGCCAAAGCTGGAGCCGACGCTGCGAGCGCGCTTTGCAGTGGTCTTTTCCGTCACTTCGCCATAGCTGGCATTGCGGATGGCGCGGAAGGCGGCGGTGCGGTCCCGGCCGTCAAGCCGGTCAACAAACAGCTTTCCGTCTAAGTGGTCCGTCTCGTGCTGGAAGCAGCGCGCCAGCATGCCCTCCCCTTCGATCTCGATGGCATCGCCGTGGAGGTTCACACCGCTTACCGTGGTCCGCAGCGCCCGCGGTGCGGGGAATCCCAGGCCGGGGACGGACAGACAGCCCTCAACGCTGGGAAGTTGTTGCTCAGGGCTGCTGACCAACACGGGATTGATGACGTGTCCGTGGTCCGTTCCGATCCGATAGGTGAAGACCCGTTTGCTCACACCCACCTGTGGAGCCGCCAGCCCGGCACCGTCCACGTCATCCATGGTTTCCATCATGTCCTGCACGAGTTTCGCCAATTCAGGCCCGAATTCTGTCACTGGATCAGCCACGGTCCGCAGCACCGGATCGCCGATAATACGGATACTCAAAATGGCCATGCGGGAGGAGCCTCACTTCAGTGCGGGACGATGTCTGTACGGAATTGTTGGTTATTCGCCTCCTCAGTCTAGTTGGCTGCGGTTTCAGCGGGCTGCGGCGCACCAGCATTGGCCCCGTCGGACTGGGGCGGAGAAATCGGCAGCAGGGCCGCACCGGCGGCACGCGCGTCCGCTGCCGTTTTCCATACGTTTCGCAGCGCGGCGAACTTGTACCAGTGATATTTGAGCACCTCCGGGTTGGCGCGTAGCGCCCGGACCTCCGTCTCCCCGATCGCCACCCCCAGCAGGATGGGATCCTCACCGTACGACCATGACTCCCAGCTTCCGGCACCGGCGTCGACCAGGCCTTCTTCTGCCTTCATCCCGGCCACCAATTGCATGACCACCTTCTCGTCCAGCGCCTTCACCGCGCCGTTGCGGTCCGTTCCCTTGGTTTTATAATCGATCAGACACAACCTCCCGCCGATCCGCGCCACTAGGTCCAGCGTCCCCGCGTAGCCAACGGAATGGTTCCAGACCGTCACCTCGGGCGCGACAGGTTCTACCTGGTACAGGTCCCACCATTCATCAAAGCGGGCCGCAAACTTTTCTTCGCCGTTTTCTGCCAAAGCGGCCCTCGTCTCCGGCATCCGGTGCGCGCGGCCAAGCGCCCGCAGCGACACCTGTTCGCAGTATGAATGAACGCGGTCTCCTCGGGCGGCGGCCGCATCCCGAAATCTCTCGGCCGCTTTGGAGGCGTCATTGACCATCCCGCGCAGTTGGGAAGGGTTGCTCAGCGCTCCCGGGAGGGCTGGATGCTGGGCCAGGGAATTGGCAGCCATGTACCCGAACCATCCGTCCAGCGTCCCGGACTGCTGGGAAATCACCGTAGTGATGGACGGCATAACGGGCGGCTCCGACAGGGACCGGGCGTACATCCGGCCGAATTCGGTGGCATGGGCTAAGGCTGGCTGAGTCATGCTTCCACTATTGCATTCACCACCGACACCGGCAGCCGTCCCCTTTCCGGCAGCGCCGTCAGCACCGGCCCCGGCACCGGTTCGGGAACCCTGACAGTACCCCAAGCATAGTGTGATGTTAACCACAAAAAATTCGGCAGTACCCTTGCCTTTTCGGGAGTAGCCTGTGAGGCAGTAGCCAGCGATGGCGCTGGTGTGAACGAGGAGTCATGTCATGAGAGACGAGCCATGAGCACAGAACCCAGCCCCATCCCCTCGCACGCTGCTCCAGCGCAGGTACTGCCTGCGGGGGCGCCCGCTGCGACCCTTCCCTTCGCCGATCCGGCCGCGCTGGGACTTGGCGCCTTCGCGCTGACCACCTTTGTACTCAGTGTGATCAATGCCGGCTTGATCCCCAAACTCGATGAGCCAGTGGTGCTCGGTCTGGCGCTGTTTTACGGCGGCGTAGCGCAGTTTGCGGCCGGTATCTGGGAATTCGCAAACCGGAATACCTTCGGAGCCACGGCGTTCTGCTCATATGGCGCCTTCTGGCTCTCCTTTTGGTTCCTGGTCCAGTTCCGGGCCGCCGCACTGCCGCCTGCGGATGCGGGCAAGGGAGTTGGACTGTTTCTGTTGGCCTGGGCCATCTTTACGGCGTATATGACAGTCGCCGCGTCGCGCGTCAGCATAGCGGTCCTTGCCGTCTTCGTTTTCCTGACCCTGACCTACATCGCCCTGGCCGCGGGCGCCTTTGCCGGCTCCGACTCGCTGACCGTAATAGGTGGCTGGCTCGGCATCATCACTGCCCTCCTTGCCTGGTACGCCTCGCTGGCCGTGGTGATGAACTCCACGTTCAAGCGGCCAGTAATACCTGTAGGGACCCGGTGATTCCCATGCCCGGCGCCTCAGGAAACGACCAGGCTAACCCCAATAGCGGCGGCGATCCTGCGCCGCCAAAAACCTCGCCCGGAACCGAGACTCTCGCGAACCTGCTGCACGAGCAGCGGCGGTTCCCGCCGTCGTCGGACTTCACCGCGCAGGCCAACGTCACAGCGGAGGCGTACGCCGAAGCGGACGCCGATTATCAGGCGTTCTGGGGACGCCAGGCCGGGCGCCTGGCGTGGGCGCAGGAATGGACAAAAGTACTGGACTGGTCCAATCCGCCGTTTGCCCAATGGTTTGTCGGCGGCAAGCTCAATGCCGCGTACAACTGCCTGGACCGGCATGTCGAAGCCGGCCGCGGTGACAAGGTCGCCTACTACTTCGAGGGCGAAGGCGGGGACACCCGGACCATTACCTATGCGCAGCTGACGGACATGGTCTGCCAGGCCGCGAACACCCTGACCGCCCTCGGCGTCACAGCCGGTGACCGGGTGGCCATCTACATGCCGATGATCCCGGAGACGGTCGTGGCGATGCTGGCCTGTGCCCGGATCGGCGCTCCGCACACCGTCGTCTTCGGCGGATTCTCCGCGGACGCCCTGCGCACCCGCATCCACGACTGCGACGCACGCGTTGTGATCACCGCCGACGGCGGCTACCGGCGAGGCCAGCCGGCGGCCCTGAAGTCCGCCGTCGACGAAGCGCTGCTGGACTGCCCCGACGTGCGCAGCGTGCTGGTGGTCCGGCGCACCGGCCAGGATGTCGCTTGGCAGGACGGGCGCGACATCTGGTGGCACGACTCGGTGGAGCAGGCCAGCACGCACCACCACGCCGAGCCTTTCGACGCCGAACATCCGCTCTACGTTATGTACACCTCTGGCACCACGGGAAAGCCCAAGGGCATTCTGCACACCACCGGCGGCTACCTGACCGGCGCCGCGTACACCCACTGGGCGGTCTTCGATCTGAAGGCGGAGCGGGACGTTTTTTGGACGGCGGCAGATATTGGCTGGGTCACCGGGCACAGCTACATTGTCTACGGGCCGCTGGCCAACGGCGCAACATCGATCCTGTACGAGGGCACACCGGACACCCCGCATCAGGGCCGCTGGTGGGAAATCATCGACAAGTACAAGGTCTCACTGCTGTACTGCGCGCCGACCGCCATCCGGACCTTCATGAAATGGGGGGCCCAGATCCCGGACAAGTACAGCCTGGCCAGCCTGCGGCTGATCGGTTCCGTGGGCGAGCCGATCAATCCGGCCGCCTACATCTGGTATCGCGACACGATAGGGCATGGCCGCACTCCCGTGGTGGACACGTGGTGGCAGACGGAGACCGGCTGCATAGTGGTCAGCCCGCTGCCCGGAATCACTGCCGGCAAGCCCGGGGCGGCTATGAAGGCGCTGCCGGGTTTCCAGGTCGACGTGGTGGATGACGAGGGGCAGCCGGTGCCAAACGGCTCCGGCGGATACCTGGTGCTCACCCGTCCGTGGCCTGCCATGCTACGCACCATCTGGGGCGACGACGATCGGTATGTGAAGACCTACTGGTCCCGTTTCCCCGGACTGTACTTTGCCGGCGATGGTGCCAAGAAGGACGACGACGGCGACATCTGGGTCTTGGGTCGGGTGGACGATGTGATGAATGTCTCCGGGCACCGGCTCTCCACTACCGAAATTGAATCCGCTCTGGTCTCCCATCCGATGGTGGCCGAAGCCGCCGTCGTTGGTGCCACCGACGACATGACCGGGCAGGCCGTCGTCGCCTTCGTCATCCTGCGCAGCGAAGCCGGCGACGGCGGCCCGGACATCGTGCAGCAGCTCCGTGCGCACGTGGCCAAGGAAATCGGGAAAATGGCCCGGCCACGGCAGATCATGGTGGTGGCCGAGCTGCCAAAAACCCGCTCGGGGAAAATAATGCGGCGGCTGTTGAAGGACGTGGCGGAGAACCGCGAGATCGGGGACGTGACCACTCTGGCGGACTCCACCGTCATGGAACTGATCCGCTCCAGCATGCCGCGAACGGAGTCCGGGTAACCACCGGGCTGAGCCCATTGTCCGCAGCGGCCGGGGGGATCCCTAAGCTTGATGGATGCAACGACTAGCCAGGGCCCTGACCGAAGTCTTCTCTCCCACGGATGTGGTGTCCGTGTTTTTACTGACCACCGGGGCGGTGTCCGATGGTTGGCGCGGCTTCTGGTTTGCCGTGCTGGCGGCGCTCTTCGCCGCTGTGGGACCATTTGCCGGCATTCTCCTCGCGACCCACCTGGGCAAAGTCTCCGATCATCACGTCGGGAACCGGCGGCAACGGCTGCCTGTACTTTTAGCAGCCATGGTCTCAGGTGTCCTGGGACTAGTCATCCTTCTCCTCCTCGGCGCCCCGCATGTCTGCATCGTCGGCCTCTTGAGCGTTATCTTCGGGATGATCCTTGTCGGCGCAGTGAACGCCTTCTGGAAACTGTCCGTGCATGTCTCCGTGGTCACGTTCGCGGCCGTCGCTTCGGCGCTCACCTTGGGTGCGGGATTCCTGCCAGCGCTGTTGATTCCGGCTGCAGTCGGCTGGTCCCGGGTGAAACTCGGCGACCACACCACCGCTCAAGTCCTAGTGGGGATCCCGGCCGGGTGCATAGTCGCGGTTGCATATGCCGTGTTCCGCTAGGGCCCGTCTGGACAGAAAAGCCCCCCTGACCGGCGTTTGTGCTGGTCAGAGGGACTTTTCTTTGGTGGGCGATACTGGGTTCGAACCAGTGACCTCTTCGGTGTGAACGAAGCGCGCTACCACTGCGCCAATCGCCCGCATGGCCCGCCGGCCGGGAAGGCCGCTCAAGCACTGCGTTGCTTCAAAATCCTAACGGATACCGGCGTTGGCTCATAATCAAGCCGCTGTCGGTCCAGCAAGGCGGGCCGGCCCACGAGGAGGGTGTCGGGCAGCACCGGGTGCTAAGCCTGCAAATGACAAGCGTGTAATCTGCAAAATCCCCGTCGTTGCGGGCCCCTAGGGCAGAGCAGGAGTCCTCCAGGGAGGCCCGCGGCAGCCCAATTTGGTGTTTGGCTGAACCTTCTGTAAAGTTTTTCTAGCAAGGAACGCCACGAACGCTTCAGCGGGAACGAAGCGGGAATGGAAACAAAAAATCCTCAGATCTTGAGGGCTCAATGTGGTTTCTTCTGCGGATGTGGCTCAGTGGTAGAGCATCACCTTGCCAAGGTGAGGGTCGCGAGTTCGAATCTCGTCATCCGCTCGCAGGACACTGTCGAAAAAGTGTCCGGGGCATTACGGTGCAGTGCAGTAAATGCTGTACTGAACTTTGGATTTCCGGACCGAAATACGGTGGGGTGGCCGAGAGGCGAGGCAGCGGCCTGCAAAGCCGCGTACACGGGTTCGAATCCCGTTCCCACCTCCACTTCACCGCAGTAAACAGATTTCAGCAGGTTTTCCTGGTGCTGATCTGGGCGATTGGCGCAGCGGTAGCGCGCTTCCCTGACACGGAAGAGGTCACTGGTTCGATCCCAGTATCGCCCACCACAGTAAGCAGCTTCGTGATGAAGCTGCTTTTTTGTTGCCTGGTCACGGGCCCCATCGGATGGAATTTATATCGCCCCGAGCCGGTCCTGGCCGGCATCCTTGGCAGCATAGGGATCTGCGCTTAGAATTATGGTGCTGGAGCGAACTGGCTCCCATGAGGGAAGGGAGGTGCCCGTGAGTGTTTTTGACGACATCAAGGGCAAGGCCGCGGGACTGGTCAGCGGCAACGAGGCTGCGATCCGGAACGGCATCGACAAGGCCGGGGACTTCATCGACAGTAAGACCGGTGACAAGTTCAAGGACAAAATCGACGGCGTCCAGAACGCTGCACACGGCTTCCTCGGTAAGGTGGGCGGTAACCCGAACACCAAGACCGGCGAAGGCTCCGAGGATCGTCCCGCTTAGAAATCCCTTAGCCTGAGACTCACGTCAAAGGAGCGCTGGCCCTGCCGAGAGGCAGTGCCAGCGCTTTGGCGTTTAAGACCCGCTGGTGCTTTCGGCCGGAGCAGGCTAGCTGGCTTCCTGCTTCTGGCCCTCCCGAACCAGCGCAGTTAGCCTGGAGACCGCGCGGTAGTACTTCTTCAGGTATCCCCCGGCCATCATTTCCTTCGTAAACAGTGCATCTAAGGGGACCCCGCTAGCCAGGATCGGCACGTCGCGGTCATAGAGGCGGTCGGCCAGCACCACGAAGCGCAAGGCGACGGACTGCTCGGTGATGGTTTCCACATTCCGCCACACCACGGCGTCAATACCGTCCAGCAATTGGCGGTAGCGGCTGGGATGGACGGCTGAAAGGTGATTCACCAGGGTGTTGAAATCATCCAGGGCCACGGTTTTGTCCGCGAATTCGGCTTTCAGCACAGCGTTCAGATCACTGTTGGACAGCGGCCGCGGCGGGGTTGGCAGACCGCGGTGGCGGTAATCTTCCCCGTCGATCCTGACAACCTCGAATTGATCGGCCAGCACCTGAATTTCGCGCTGGAAGTCAACGGCGGCAAACCTGCCCTCGCCGAGCGATCCGGGAAGCGTGTTGGAGGTTGCGGCGAGTTTGACTCCGGCGTCCGCGAGTTCGCGCATCAGCCGGGACATCAGCACCGTGTCTCCGGGGTCATCGAGTTCAAATTCGTCGATACAGACCAGCTTGTAGCTGCTCAATGCTTCCACCGTCTTACGGAAGGACAGCGCGCCCACCAGATTTGTATATTCGACGAAGGTCCCAAAGGCCTTCGGCCCCTCGGAAGCATGCCACAGCGAGGCGAGCAGGTGGGTCTTGCCCACGCCGAACCCGCCATCGAGGTAGAAGCCGGACCGCACGGCCGGCTTCTTGGCGGCGAAGAGCTTCCGCAGTCCTTTTGGTTCGGGAGTATTGATGGACTCCGCGAAACGCTCCATCGCCCTGACTGCTATGGTCTGCGACGGCTGCTCGGGGTCAGGGCGGTAGCTGCCGAATGACACGGAGCCAAAGCGGGGAGATGGATAGAAGCCCTTGAGAAGCTCGTCCACCGTCACAGACGGCATGCGGGCGGAAAGTTGCTCAAGTTGTGCCAAGGGGCGGTATCCATTCATCTCGATGCGCGGTGTGATGCGGGGTGTTCCACCGCAGGAGTTTGCACGCTGTGGGTGCACAGCAAGAATTGCGGGTGCACAGCAAGAATACCGCCGGAGATGTTGCGTTACGTTAACGGCCCGGAAGTTTTGCATCCCGCGGGTGGTTAAGCTGAAGTAAAGGCCGAAGGATCACGACGAGATTAAGGACCACCATGCCGATTGCAGCAGAGACCAACGAAAAGTTTGCCGCGTATGCACATCCGGACCGGCTGGTTTCCACCCAATGGCTCGCGGATGCGTTGCAGGCCGGGGCCCAGGCGGATGGATCGCTGGTACTGGTCGAGTCTGACGAGGACGTATTGCTGTATGAAACCGGTCATATTCCTGGTGCGGTGAAGATTGACTGGCACACCGACCTCAACGATGAAGTCACCCGTGACTACGTCGACGGAGCCGCCTTCGCCAAACTTGCCGGATCCAAGGGCATCTCCCGGGACTCTACCGTGGTGATCTACGGTGATAAGTCCAACTGGTGGGCGGCCTATGCCCTGTGGGTCTTTACGCTCTTTGGCCACGAGGACGTCCGCCTCCTGGACGGCGGCAGGGATAAGTGGATTGCCGAGGGCCGCGAACTGACTACAGCGGCACCGGCGGTGAACGCAGCCAGCTACCCCGTCGTCGAGCGTTCCGACGCCCCGATCCGTGCCTTCAAGGACGATGTGCTCGCACATCTGGGCAAGCCCCTGATCGATGTGCGGTCCCCGGAGGAGTACACGGGCCAACGCACTCACATGCCTGCCTATCCGCAGGAAGGTGCCATGCGCGGGGGGCATATTCCGACCGCCGCGTCGATCCCGTGGGGCCGGGCGGCCGACGACGACGGCACCTACCGCAGCCGCGAAGAACTCGAAAACCTCTATCTCGGCGAAGCCGGCCTCAAGCCAGGAGACGATGTAGTTGCCTACTGCCGCATCGGGGAGCGTTCCAGCCATACCTGGTTCGCGCTTAAATACCTGTTGGGATTCGATTCGGTGCGCAATTATGACGGTTCGTGGACCGAATGGGGTAACGCCGTTCGCGTCCCGATCGCCAAAGGTGCCGAACGCGGCGAGCTGCCGGCTAAGCGCGCCAACTGAAATTTGAGTAGGCTGGTTTCGATGACTACTACAGCTGCACTGCCTCCCGCCTTGGCGGAGATTGTTGATGATTTCCAGGCCCTTGAGGAACCCGATCGGCTCCTGCTGTTGCTGGAGTTCTCCCGCGGGCTACCGGCCCTTCCGGAGCGCCTGAGCGATCATCCGGAGCTGCTGGAACAGGTAGTGGAGTGCCAGACGCCGCTGTTTCTGACGGTCGAGACCGAAAAGGGCGACGACGGCGACGTGGTCCGGCTCTTCTTCAAGGCACCCGAGGAGGCGCCGACCACGCGCGGTTTCGCGGGCGTCCTGCATGAGGGCCTCGATGGGCTTCCGGCGGCGACCATTCTGGCTGTCCCGGATGATATGCCGGACCTGCTGGGTCTGACCCGGGCGATCACGCCGCTGCGGATGCGCGGCATGTCAGCCATGCTGGGACGGATCAAGCGCAAGGTCGCAGCTGCCAGCTAGGCCCCCGGGCCCGCCGTCCTCGGCAGCTCATGACGCCCCAGCCGCGGCTGCAGCCAATCGGCCACGACGGCTTCCCAGCGTTGCGGATCGACGTTCCACTCCTTGGTGTGCAGTGCGCGGCTGAACGTCTCGAGCGTCACCATCTCGGGATTGCGCAGGGCCAGTTCCGCTGATGGCCCGTATGGGACAAAGTCATCATCCACGCTGTGAATAATCAGGGTGGGTGTGCGCAGTTCCACCGCCCGGGCCACCCAGTCCATGCTCTTGAGGTCCACCGGCGCCGCCAGACCGGTCAGACGGCGGCCCAGCGGATGGCTGAGCATGAGCTGCCCGTACTGGCCAACGGCGGCGGGAATCTTGTTCAGCTCCGCCTGGTGCGCCAGCACATCCACCCAACTGATCACCGGCGCGTCCAGAACAAGGGCCAGAATCACGTTCCGGTGCTTGCTGAGGTCGGCCGTCTGCAGTGCGATAGCGCCGCCCATCGAATAGCCGAAGAGCACCACATCCTTGGCTCCCTGCGAGAGCGCATACTCAATGGCGGCCTCCACATCCGGCCACTCGGTGGCGCCGAGTCCATAGCGGCCGTCCCCGGCAGCGGGGGCTTCGCCGTCGTTGCGGTAGGACATCACTAAGCTGTTCAAGCCAAGATCATGGGCGGTCCGGACCGCCCGAAGCCCCTCGTTTCTCGTGGCACCCCGCCCGTGCACCATGATGGCCCAGGTACTGTGCCCAGCCCCGGAGCGGAAGAGCCACGCCGGTGCCGGGCCCACGGGCAACTCCAGGATGACGTCTTCGGCTGCCAGCCCCACGTCCCCGGGCCCGGCGAAGACGGCCGAGCTCCACCAGCCGCGGGAAGCGTGCCCCAGCTCGGCTCCGCTGACCCGCAGCACCTCCCGGGTCACCGTGCCTTCACGCGGCACATAGGAGCGGATGCCGCCAATCACCGCATGTCCGGCTCCCCCGTCGAAAAACAAGCTGTAAGTCCCCGGCACCGTAGTTTCCGCCGTCGCCGGTAGGACCACCTCCAGGTCCATACCGTCCCGGATTACGGCCAGAATCGCAAGGTCCTGTTCACGCTCCTTCGCCGGCGTGACCACCCGGCGGGCAAAGTACGCGGCCAGCGCTGCGGTAGCAGTCAGCAGCACTGAGCCCGCCCCGGCGCCGATACCGACGCCGGCGATGGTCCATTTGAGCCAGGCGCTCGGCGCGGGAACCTGGACCGGAAGCGCGGACTGGCCGCGTCGGGCCAGGTCCGTCGCGAGGGATCGGTTTGGCTGTGAAGTCGGCTGTACTGAAGTCGGCATGTCTCCATTGTCGCCAACCGGCCCGGGATCGTCGAACCGCGCGCCGCCGGTGGCTCCGACGCCCCGCAGCGCACACCTCGCGGGCCGGTTCCTGACATACGCTTAGGCCATGACTGATTCGATCATTATTCTCACCGAGGAACCGCTGGGCGACGTCGACGCGGAAAACATCACCCGGCTGTACGGCGAAGGAGATGACGTTGAGCTGCAGCTGCTGGTTCCTGCCAATACCAAACGGAACCTGCTCGTCGACGTCGTCGACGGGCTGACCATGCTGGACCTGCCGGCGGTGCTGCGGGAACTGCGGGAAAAGGCTCCCGACAAGACGACGGTCCGCGCCGAGGCGGCGCAAACGCTGGCCATCTCCCTGGCAACCTTACAAAAAGCCGGCGCGCGGGTCACCGGCCAAGTGTCGGATGGAAACGCCGTCGACTCTCTGGTGGCGAGGGTGAAGGAAACGCAGGCCCGGCAGGCCGTCGTCGTGACCCGCCCGCACGCCCTGGCAGATACCTTCCGGCAGGATTGGGCCAGCCAGGCCCAGCACAAACTTGGTCTGCCGGTGCTGCATCTTTACGCCGGCTCGGGATTTATTGGCGACTCCTAGGCGTTAAGCCACTATGAGCAATCAGTTGAACGACCAGACGAACAATTCAAACGGCGCTCCCGATCAGGAAGGCCGTACCGAACAGGCCGGTACTGATCAGGCCGGAACGGGCGGGCCCAAAACCGATCAGCAGTGGCGCGAGGAACTCACGCCGGCCGAATTTGACGTACTGCGGCGATCCGGAACCGAGCGGCCGTTCACCGGCGAATACTGGGACTCGCACACCGCCGGTGTCTACAAGTGCCGCGCCTGCGGTGCGGAGCTGTTCACCAGCGGGGAAAAATTTGATTCCTCCTGCGGCTGGCCCTCCTTCTGGGCACCGCTGGCGGAGGGAAACGTCAGGTACATCCACGACAGGTCACTGGGGATGGAACGGGTCGAGGTACGGTGCGCAAACTGTGATTCCCACCTGGGCCATGTCTTTGAGGGCGAGGGTCTGGGTAATCCGACCGACCAGCGCTTCTGCATCAATTCTGTCTCGCTGACACTGGTTCCCGCCACGTAGCCGCTGATTCACGGTGTGCTGATTCACGGTGTGCTGGGGCGGCCCAGCACACCCGGCTCTGGCGCAGTCCCCCGCTGTTGCGCCTCCGAGCATAACTATTGCTAATGTTGGAGTTGATTTCGCATAAGTGTTGCTGTCGCGTTGATACGCTCCTTAAAGACGCACAGCGGCCGTTACCGTCCTACCGAGGAACGGCCCATGACAGAAAAGGACTGGCACGGTGACCGAGACACTCAACGCATATTCCCTTCCGGCGCAGGAGCGCGAAACGGAGCACCCCGGTCAGCTGGGCCTCCGTGTTAATGCTGCTGATCTGCTTACCAATAGCGACTGGCTTGCCCTCAAGGCGGCTGCCTCCGGCCTCCAGCCGCTGCAGATCAAGGACGGCTCCGTTCCCGAAGCTGCCGATCACGGAACCGCGTCGGAATACGTGGGCACCATCTGCCGCGCCATCGAGGCCTTGGCGCCAAACTTCCCGCACGATGACGAATACCTGCGCCTGCTGGTCACCGACTTTCAGCGGTGGCGGGACGGCGGGTTCGCCGTTCCGGACTTCCTCGACTCCCTGCTGGCCTTCGCGCCGGCAGCCGAGCGCATCGACGGGCTCGGCCACCTGGTGGTCTTCCCGATGTACACGCAGAACGGCAGCACCAGCCGACTGGTGGAAGCGGTGCTGATTGAAGTGATCTGGCCGGAATTCATCGCGGAACTCGAATCCGGTGCGTACTCCAACAAACTCTTCGTCCCGGTCCGTTTCCTGGACTTCACCGCCGGGTACGACAGCAACTCCGCCGTCCTCTTCCCGGAAAGCGTTGCGGTGCGCCAGACACCGTCGTTCACCTGGGGCGCCATTTTCGCCGACCGGGAAGCCGCCCGGTTCCGCCGCGTCCTGCGCGCCGCGGCCGAGACCACGTCCTTGGAACTGCCCGCGGACGCTGCGGCACTGCTCGATGACCAGCAGCTGGCCCAGGAAACGTTCGTGATGTGGGACCTGATCCACGACCGGACGCACATGCGCGGTGATCTGCCCTTTGACCCATTCATGATCAAGCAGCGGATGCCGTTCTTCCTGTACTCGCTGGAGGAGCTGCGCTGCGACCTGACGGCGTTCCGTGAGTCCGTGAAGGTCCAGCACGACGACGACGCCTCACCGCAGGCACGCAAGCACGCCAAACTGGTGCAGTACGCCGTCATCTTCGACCGCATTTTCCGCTTCGCCATCACCGGCAGCCGGGTGCGCAACTATGACGGGCTCGGCGGCCAGCTGCTGTTTGCCTGGCTGCACCAGCACCACGTGCTGCACTGGACCGACACGAAACTCTCGATCGACTGGGACGAGGTGCCCGACGTCGTCATTGCTCTCGGTACCGCCATTGAAGAACTGTACTGGCGCTCAATCGATCGGCCCAAGACCGCGCACTGGCTCGCCGCGTACCAGCTGGTTTCCGGCACCGTCACGCCGAATCCCGCGTCCGTCTGGGCCCAGGGCCCGGAGGCGTTGCCGCTGGACGGCCCGCCGCGCGGGCTGACCGACCAGGTGCTCGATGATGAATTCCCGCTCTCCATGTTCTATGAGGCGCTGGAAAAAAAGATGCGGAGCGTGATCGACTCCACCGCGGGCATCACCGGCGAAAGCCCCGAATCCGCTGCCGCGGCCTAAGTACGTGGGGGCAGCAGTGGATAGGGTTGGAGCTGTGACCCAGAACCAGGAAGCAGCGAAGCTGAACATACTCATCGCGGGGGGCAGCAGCTCGGCGGGCATCGCCGCCGCGCGCGCCTTGGCAGATAACGGCCATCAGGTGCTCTCCGTGGGCTCGGACCCGGGCCGGATCGCCGCCGCAGTTTCCGGCATTCCCGGCGCCGTCGGGCTGGTCTGCAACCTGGCGGATCCGGCCGACGTTCAGGCGCTGGCGGACCGTGTACACCGCGACTTCGGGACCGTTGACGGGCTGATTCATCTGGTGGGCGGCTGGCGCGGCGGCAAGGGCATCGCCGGGCAGAGCGATGAGGACTGGGACTTCCTGCAGCGCAATGTCATCACCACGCTGCGCAACACCAGCCGCACGTTCTATCCGGATCTGCTGGCCTCCCCGGCGGGCCGGCTGGCCATCGTGTCCTCCACCTCGGTGACCCGGCCGACGGCGGGCAACGCCAACTACGCCATGGCCAAGGCGGCAGCCGAGGCGTGGGTCCAAGCAGTCGCCGACGGGTTCGCCGCGGACAAAAGCCAAGGCGCCGCCGTCGTGCTGGCCGTCAAGGCGCTGGTGGACGATGGTATGCGGGCGGCAGCGCCAGAGCGGGCCTTTCCCGGGTTTACCGATGTAACATTACTGGCCGAGGAGATATCGGCCCTCTTCACCCAACCGGCTGCCGGGCTCAATGGCAGCCGCAAAGTCCTCTAGAAAAGGTACCGCTTCCCCGTGACTGAGACCCTCAACAGCCAGCTTTCCGCCACCCGCCTGCACGACCCGAGTGTGCGGGGGTTCGCCTCGGACAACTACTCCGGCGTGCACCCGGAGGTTCTCCAGGCCCTCGCTGCGGCGAATGAGGGCCATCAGGTGTCGTATGGGGAAGATGTCTACACCGCTCGTCTGCAGGAGGTTATGCGGGGCCACTTCGGTGCCGGTGTTGAGGTTTTCCCGGTCTTTAACGGCACCGGGGCTAACGTACTGGGCCTGCAGTCGGTGCTGCCGCGTTGGGGTGCGGTGGTCTGTGCCCGGACGGCGCACATCAACATGGACGAGAATGGCGCACCGGAACGCGTCGGCGGCATGAAGCTGCTCGGCGTCGCGACCCCGGACGGCAAGCTCACCCCGGACCTCATTGACCAGGAGGCCTGGGGCTGGGGAGACGAACACCGGGCCCAGCCTCTTGCCGTCTCCATCACGCAGACCACCGAGCTGGGCACCTGTTACACGCCGGCCGAAGTCCGCGCCATTGCCGACCACGTCCACGAACGCGGCATGTCCTTGCATATGGACGGCGCGCGGCTGGCCAATGCCGCCGCTCATCTGGACTTGCCGCTGCGTGCGTTCACCTCGGACGCCGGCGTGGACGTCCTCTCCTTCGGCGGCACCAAAAACGGGCTGCTGTACGGAGAAGCCGTGGTGGCGCTGAATCCGGAGGCAACCAAAGGCCTGCTGTACCTGCGCAAGATGAATATGCAACTGGCCTCTAAGATGCGCTTTATCTCCGCCCAGTTCCTAGCCCTGCTGGAGGGGGATTTGTGGCTGCGTTCGGCACAGCACGCCAACGCCATGGCCGCCCGACTGCGGGCCGGCGTGGACGGGATCGCCGCCGTCCGGCCCACCCAGGCCACGGAATCCAACGGTGTCTTCGCCATCCTCCCGGAAGGTGCTGCGGACCGGCTGCGCGAATCCTTCCGCTTCTACGACTGGGACGCGGCGACCCGCGAGGTCCGGTGGATGTGCGCTTTTGACACCACCGAGGCCGACGTGGACGCTTTCCTCGCCGCCATCCGCAGCGAACTCGGCTAACCCCCAACTGGGCCGGCGCAGCTGCACTCAAATCCCGTTATGCGTGCATCTGCAGCGACCTAGTCGGGCCGGCGGCGGGGAGAAATACCGGCGCGCCTTCGAGGGAACCGGGTCCGGGCGGCATAATCTGCCAGTGTGAGCGCGATAGCACAGGTACCCTCAGATTTCCTGACGGCCCTGGGAACCCTCCGGAAAGCCCGATGCCGCAGCGAGCTGCGCCTCGAGGAGATTCCGGCGCCGTCACGCCTGGCCCCCTTCGCCGTGGCCCTCGGAGCAGAAGTCACCGGTGAAGTGGCCGGTGCCGGGATCGTGGCAGGCCCCGGCGGTGTACGTCCGGGAGGACCCGGAGCGGGACGCGTCCGTTCCCTGAAGTCCGTGCACGGCCCCGCCATGCTGGCCGCCCCCGCGCAGCCGTCGGAACTCGCCACCGGCCGCTTCATCCTGCTGCATGACCCGGAAGGCTCGGCCCTCTGGGACGGCACCTTCAGGATCGTGACCTACATCCGGGCCGAACTCGAGGCGGATATCGGCAACGATGCGATGCTGGGCTCCGTGGCGTGGACCTGGCTGGTGGATGCTTTGGAAAACAATGCTGCCCCCTACCGCGCCGCCGGCGGCACGGCCACCAGAATCCTGTCGGAAAGCTATGGCAGCCTGGCGGGACGGCCGGATTCGGTGGAAGTGGAGCTGCGTGCTTCCTGGACCCCGGTGTCCTCCGACGTTGGGGCCCATCTTCGGGCCTGGTCCGAGATGGTCTGCAGTTTTGCCGGCCTCCCGCCGCTGCCCGAGGGAGTCACTGCTTTGCCGGGCCGAAGGCTGAACTGACGGTGCGGGCTACTGCTGGAAGGTCCCCTAATCCGTGCTCGGTAGACTAGAGGAATCATGACCACCCCGCATACTCAAAATACCCCCAGCCACAAACGCAGCAGACTCCGCGGCCCCAGAGCCTCGCGGCCGGCGAAGACCCCGCACATCGAAGAACCGACAGGGGACCTGGGGCCCGGGCCGGAGCCCGTGGGCGCTTCACCCGGCGCCTTGACGCCGGCGGAACTGAACGCGGAAATCTCCGGGCTGCCCGACGTCGTGGACCTCGACACTCCACGGGACGGCGTTCCGGTGGTGATCTCAACCCAGGAGGGGCTGGAGCGCTGCGCCGCCGCCCTCGCTGCCGGCACCGGTCCGGCGGGTGTCGACGCCGAACGGGCCTCCGGTTACCGATACGGCCAGCGGGCCTTTCTGATCCAAATTCGCCGCGACGGTGCCGGCACCTGGCTGATCGATCCGGAGCCCTTCGATGACCTGAAAATCATCAACGAGGCGCTGCGCGGGGTGGAATGGATCCTGCACGCCGCGAGCCAGGACCTGCCCTGCCTGCTGGAACTGAGCATGTGGCCGGACCGGCTCTTTGACACCGAACTGGCCGCGCGCATCGCCGGGCTGCCGCGGGTGGGGCTGGCTGCGGTGATCGAGCAGCTCCTTGGTTTCGGCCTCGCCAAGGAGCACTCAGCGGCGGATTGGTCCACCCGGCCGCTGCCCGAGCCGTGGCTGCGCTATGCCGCTCTGGACGTCGAGGTCCTGTCCGAACTGCGCGATGAACTCGTCGAACTGCTGCAGGCCCAGGGGAAACTCCGGTATGCCGAGGAGGAATTCGCCGCAATCCTGGCCAGCGGCGTCGCCCCGCCGCGGGTTGAGCCCTGGCGCCGGACATCGGGGGCGCATCAGCTCCGTGACCGGCACCAGCTGGCCGCCGTGCGGGAGCTGTGGACGGAGCGGGATCAGCTGGCGCAAAAACGCGACGTGGCTCCGGGGCGCCTGATTCCCGATTCAGCCGTCGCCGCAGCTGCCAAGGCCATGCCCGCTACCGTTCCGCAGCTGCTGGCCGTGCCGGGTTTCAACGGCCGCGCCGCCAAGAAGGAAGCGCCGCGCTGGCTGCGGGCCATTTCCACCGCCCGGGACCTGCGGGATCTTCCGCCGCTGCAGCTGCCCACCAATGCGCCACCGCCGCCGCGGATCTGGGCGGACCGGGATCCCGCGGCAGCGGCTCGCCTGGCCACCGCACGTCCCCGCCTTGCGGCCCTGTCCGAGGAATTGAACATCCCGGTGGAGAATCTGCTGACCCCTGACTACCTCCGCCGGACCAGCTGGCGGCCGCCGTCGCCGATCAACACCGCAACCGTGGCCGAGCAGCTTACCGAGCTGGGCGCGCGTCCGTGGCAGGTCAACCTCATTGCACCGTTGCTGGTCGAGGCGTTCCTGCACCCCGACGAGTTGCCCCTCAAGGAGAAGGACCTGAAGGTGAAGGAAGCCCAGGAAGCCACTGACAAGAACGACGGCGGGTCCCCGGCCACCGCCGCCGGCCCCTCCGACCCGGCCTGAACAACAGTCGGCGGCCCCGTGCAGCATGCCGCTTGTCAGCTAAGTTACTGACTAGTAACGTAGCTGCTGGCGCCGTCGGCCGTTATGCCGGCGCCGTACAGTATCCGGCAGCAGTGCAGTAGCGGGCAGCAGTAGCAGGCACGACATCAAACCCGCGCGGATTATCAGTCTCGATGAGGAGTATCAGGTGAGCCATACCAGGCAAGTACGGGACGTTGTCTTCGTGGACGGCGTCCGCACCCCCTTCGGCAAGGCCGGGGAAAAGGGCATTTACGCCGGTACCCGGGCCGATGACTTGGTGGTCAAATGCATTCGGGAACTGATGCGCCGCAACCCCTCGCTGCCGCCGGAGCGCATCGATGAAGTGTCCATTGCCGCCACGACGCAGACCGGCGATCAGGGCCTGACCATCGGGCGCACCGCAGCGCTGCTGGCCGGATTGCCGAAATCGGTCCCGGGCTTCGCCATCGACCGGATGTGCGCCGGCGCCATGACAGCCGTGACGACGACGGCGTCCGGCATCGGCTTCGGCGCCTACGACGTCGTCATCGCCGGCGGCGTGGAGCACATGGGCAACCATCCGATGGGCTCCGGCGCAGATCCCAACCCGCGGTTCATGTCCGAGCGCCTGGTGGATCCGGCCGCACTGAATATGGGCAACACTGCGGAGAATCTGCATGACCGTTTCCCTGCCATCACTAAGGACCGCACCGATGCCTTCGCCGTCGGAAGCCAGCATAAGCTGGCCAAGGCCTACCAGGATGGTCTGATTCAGCCGGACCTGGTCCCAGTCGCAACGCTCAAGCCCGAAAAGGGCTGGGCACTGAACACCGTCGATGAGCCGCCGCGTCCAGGCACTACGGTGGAGGACCTTTCGTCCCTGCGCACTCCCTTCCGTGCCCACGGCCGGGTGACCGCCGGGAATGCCGCCGGCTTGAACGACGGCGCCACGGCAGCCCTGCTGGCGTCTGCCGAAGCGGCGGAGGAACTGGGCCTGCCGGTCAAAATGCGGCTGATCTCCTATGCCTTTGCCGGCGTCGAGCCGGAGGTAATGGGCATCGGCCCGGTTCCGGCGACGGAAAAGGCACTAAAGATGGCCGGCCTGGGTATTGCGGACATCGGACTCTTCGAAATCAATGAGGCCTTCGCGGTGCAGGTGTTGTCCTTTTTGGACCACTTCGGCATCGCCGACGACGATCCGCGCGTCAACCGCTATGGCGGCGCTATCGCCGTGGGGCACCCGCTGGCATCCTCAGGTGTGCGCCTGATGACTCAGTTGGCCAGCCAGTTCGAGCAGGATCACAGCGTCCGCTACGGCATCACCACCATGTGCATCGGCCTGGGCATGGGCGGAACCGTGATCTGGGAAAACCCGCACTGGGACGGCACGGCCACCGAAGAGGAGAACGCAGCATGAGCGTCCAGGATTACAGCACCATTACCGGGCGCTTTCCCGATGAAGTGGTCACCCACTCGTATGTACGGGACGTTCAGCTTCCCGCGGTCGGTGGCCGTCCCGGCGCCGGCACCTTTGCCCTGATCACGCTGGATAACGGTCTGGACCACCGCCGCCCCAGCACGCTGGGACCCAACACGCTGGTGGAGCTCAAGGGTGTGCTGGAGGCCCAGCGGGCACGGGCAGCCGCGGGGGAAATCATCGGCGTCGGCGTCACCGGAAAACCGCACTTCCTCGTCGCCGGCGCGGACCTCTCCGCGGTCAAGGGCCTGCATGACCGCGAGTCCGGCATCTTAATGGCCAGCCTTGGCCACGATGTCTACAGCACCCTGAACGATCTGGGGGTCCCCAGCTTCGTCTTCATCAATGGCGTTGCCCTCGGCGGCGGGCTGGAAATCGCTCTGAACGCGAATTACCGGACCGTCTCCACCGGTGCCGGCGCCATTGGTCTGCCGGAGGCGTTCCTGGGGCTGGTGCCCGGCTGGGGCGGGGTCTACCTGCTCCCCCGGCTGATCGGACCGGTTAATGCCGTGAAGGTAATGATCGAGAACGCACTGAGCAACAACCGCACCCTCAGCGGCTCAGCCGCGTTCAAACTCGGCATCGCGGATGCACTCTTCGAACCGGCCGACTTCGTTGAACAATCCCTCGCATGGGCCGCCAAGGTCATGACCGGCGAGGTCACAGTGACCCGGCCCAACGCCGTCGCCGAGCCGCTCTCGGACGCCAACAGCGCTGCCTGGGATGCCGCCGTCGCCGGGGCCCGTAAATTCGTCGAAGACAGAACATCCAACGCGGCCCCCGCCCCCGCACGCCTCCTGGACCTGTTGGAGAAGGGAAAGAACTACAGCAAGGCCGAGTCCTTCGCGCAGGAGGATCTGGCGCTGGCGGATTTGATCCAGACGGCGGAGTTCCGTTCCACCGTTTATGCCTTCCTGGATCTGGTGCAAAAGCGCGGCAAACGTCCCGCCGGTGCACCGGAGGCAAAACTCGCCCGCCCCGTCACCAAGGTGGGTGTGGTGGGTGCCGGACTGATGGCCAGCCAGCTCGCCCTGCTCTTCGCCCGGCAGCTCAAGGTCCCGGTGATCATGACGGACATCGATCAGGCCCGCGTGGACAAGGGCGTGGGCTACGTGCACACGGAGGTGGACAAGCTGCTGGCCAAGGGCAGGATCTCCCCTGACGCCGCCAACCGGACCAAGGCATTGGTCTCCGGCTCCGTCTCCAAGGCCGCCTTCGCGGACGCAGACTTCGTGATCGAAGCCGTCTTTGAGGAACTCAGCGTCAAAAAGCAGGTCTTCGCCGAGGTGGAGGCCGTGGTTTCCGAAACCTGCATCCTCGCCACCAACACCTCTTCGCTCTCCGTTACCGCGATGGCCGAGGACCTGGCACATCCCGAGCGGCTGGTCGGCTTCCACTTCTTCAATCCGGTAGCCCTGATGCCGCTGCTGGAAATTGTCCGCGCTCCGAAGACGGACGACGCTGTGCTGGCCACCGCCTTCGAGACGGCCAAGGCGCTGCGGAAGACGGCCGTCCTGGTCAAGGATGCCGCCGCCTTTGTGGTGAACCGCATTTTGGGCCGAATGTTCGGCGAAATCACCGCCGTCTTTGACGAGGGCACCGATGCGGTCACGGCCGACAATGCGCTGCGCCCGATGGGCCTGCCGATGAGCCCGTTCGGCCTGCTCGCGCTGGTGGGACTGCCGGTGGGACAGCATGTGCAGGAATCCCTGCACGCGGCTTTTGGCGATCGCTTTCACGTTTCTGCGAACCAGCAGCGGTTGATCGATGCGGGCAAGAAGGGCCTGTGGGAGAAGAACTGCGACGGCAGCCAGTTTGTGTCCAAGGAGACGCTGGCGCTGCTGAGCTTCGGCGACACCCCCTCCAGCAGCGCCGAAGTACTCACCCGCACGCAGGATGCACTGGCCGACGAGATCGCCCGGATGCTCGCCGAGGGCGTGGTGGCCGGTCCGGAGGACATCGACCTCTGCGTCATCACCGGCGCGGGTTGGCCGATGCATCTGGGCGGCATCACCCCGTATCTGGACCGGGTAGGGGCATCCGAGCGCGTCAACGGCCAACTCTTCCACCCGGAGCTGGGCGCCTGAGCCGTGGCGACTCCGGGCGCGCATCCAGCTTTGAGAAACTTCCCAGTCAGAACTGGCACACTGGATCCATGACTTCGAGCGCTCCGCTAAACCGCCGCACCCTGCTGAACCATTCCCTCCTAACGGCAGGTGCCGCCGCAGGCACAATTGCGGCACTGACGGGATGCTCTGCGCAACAGGCTGCCTTAGCCAGCGCGCAGAAACCATCAGCAGTTCCCAGTGCCGGCGGAACTCCCGTCCGGGTGGGGCGATTGGCCGATCTGGCCGTTGGCACCACGGGTGGCACGAAGGCCAATGGTAAGGACATTGTGCTGTTCCGGCGGGACGAAAAGTCCGTCCTCGCCTACAGCGCCATCTGCACCCACGCCGGCTGTACGGTGGCGGCAGCCGGGAAAAAGTTTGACTGCCCCTGCCACGGATCGTCCTTTCAAGCCGCGGACGGAACCGTCATTACCGGACCCGCCCAGCGCCCCCTGACGCCCCTGCACGCCGCTATCGACGGGGACTGGATCACCGTCTCGCTGTAGCCGCCTCAGGCAGCTGCCTCAGACCGCAACCTCCGCGCAGAAGTTTTTTTACTTGCCCCGTACAAGATCCAAATCACGTATGCTCACTAGCAACGGCCCTGACCCAGGGGTAGAAGACTAGTTTCACCACAGGAGAGCAGAACCAGAGACGTTACATTCCGTCTTAAAAATCGTGGAAACGGGTTGGCATCGTGCAATTATCCGTCATTGGTTCCGACGACCTTATCCGTGGGGATGTCCAGGTCCCCAACTCGAAATATCATGCCCATCGGGCGCTGATCCTTGCCTCGCTGGCTCCCGGCGTGAGCCACATTTCCGGGCTCAGCGACGCCCGGCACGTGGACTATACCGTTTCACTGCTGCGTTCCCTCGGCACCCGAATCGAGATCTGCGGAGATACCTTCATTGTCCATGGCGGCCCGTACCACCCGCGCTCGGATGCAGCCTCCGCCGGCAGTTCGGGCAGCACCCTATATTTCATGGTGGGACTGGCCTCCCTGGCAGACCGCGACGTGACCATCACAGGTCAAAAGTACTTCCTACGCAGACCCATCGGCCCGTTACTCGCCGCCCTGCGCCAGCTCGGCGTTGACGCCACCTCCCCCACTGACTGCCCGCCGATCCGGGTCAAAGCCCGCCGTCCCAGCGGCGGCATAGTGCACATCTCCGGAACGCTCTCACAATGGGTTTCCGGACTGCTGCTGCTTGCCCCGTTCGCGCTGGACGAAAGCACAGTAGTCATCGACGGGCCGCTCAACGAACGCACCTACATTGAGCTCACCGTGCGCATGATGCGCCAATTCGGCCTGCACGTCGATGTGTCCGCGGACGGCAGGCGTTACACCATCCCGCCCAACCAGATGCCGAAGCCCACGGATCTGGTCCTGCCGCCGGATATCGGCTCCGCCGCCTTCGGACTGGCCGTAGGGGCCCTGCACCCGTCGGACATTCTGCTGCGCGGCTTACGCCAGACCAGCTCCAGCGGCACCGACCATCCGGAGTCCGAGCTGCTGGACATTGTGGCCGCCATGGGGCTGCCGATGGAGTACGACAGGCAGGCCGACGGCGTCCGGGTGCGGCACCAGGGCCGGCGGATGGGGCCGATGGACGTGGATTGCCGGACGGTGCCGGACATGCTGCCGGTGCTCTCGGTGATGGCGGCCCTGGCCGATGGCGACAGCGTCTTCCGGCACGTGGAGCACGTCCGGCTGAAGGAGTCAGACCGCGTCGTGGCCATGCTCCAGCTCAACAGCATGGGCGCAGACCTGACCTTTGACGGCAGCAATTTATGCATCCGCGGCGTTCCCCGACTGCACGGAGCCCACCTTTCATCCTTCAACGATCACCGGGTCCTGATGTCCTTGGCCGTCGCGGCAACGGCCGCGGCCGGCAGATCCTCGCTGACCTACCCGAATGCGTACCGGATCTCTTATCCGAAATTCCTGGCCGCCATGCAGACGCTCGGCTTGGATATGGAGGTGGAGCAGGGCTCCGCCCGCCGGCCCGTGCTCCATCATCCCGCCGAGCCCGATGCGAAGGAGAGCGCCGCTGCCGAGTCCATGACGGCGTCGGACTGGATCCGGCGCTGGGCCACAGAGAAACCGCACGCCCTAGCCGTGGTGGATGCCCGCTGGAATACGACGTCGCACCTAAGCTGGGCGGCCCTTGATAGCGAGGTTGATCACGCGGCGACCGTCTTTCTCAACCTGGGAGTCGCCGCTGGAGACAGGATCGCCGTCCAGCTGCCGAACTGGCGCCAGTTCGTCGTGATCTCCGCAGCGGCACTGCGGATCGGGGCGGTCATCGCGCCGATCATGCCGATTTTCGGCGACCGTGAAGTTGCCTATGCGCTGCAGCAGTCCGGGGCCAAGGTGCTGCTGGTGGCAGACAATTTCCGCGGCCGCCAGCATGCCAGCGAAATCGCCCGGCTGCTCGACCGCAGCGGTCCCGGCACCGGCACCGCCGTCATCTGCGTCGAGCACGTCTTTGTGGTGCACGGCACGGCAGGTGTCCCGCGGCTGATGCCCAACAACACCAATCCACGGGTGCAATGGTCCCCCTGGCACCACGCCTGGGCGTCCGCCGTCGTCGACCGTGCAGCACTGGACGCGCGCGCACCAGGTCCGGACGACGCCGCCCAACTGCTGCTGACCTCCGGCACCTCGGGCCGGCCCAAAGGTGTGATCCATACGCACCGGCGGCTTTCCCGGGCTGCCCTGATGGAAGCCCGCCAGCTGGGCCTGGACGGCACCGATTCCATCTATATCCCGTCGCCGTTGGCGCACCAGACGGGCTTCCTCTACGGGATGTGGCTGTCATTCACGCTGGGCGTCCCGCAGATCCTGCAAAGCGTCTGGAATGCTCCCCGCGCGTTGGAGATCCTGCATGAGTGGGAAGCAACATTCGTGCAGGCCGCGACGCCCTTTTTGACCGATTTACTGCAGGCAGTGGAAGACGGCGGGCCCCGGCCGGAACGCCTGCGTATCTTCGTGGTGACGGGCGCGGCCGTCCCCCGGGCACTGGCCGAACGCGCCACCCGCGTGCTCGGTACGGCAGTGTGCGGTGCGTTCGGCACCACCGAGACGGGGCTCGGTGCGCTCACCTCACCGGCGGACCCGCCGTCGAAGGCGTGGGGTACCGACGGCAGGGCACTGCCCGGAGTGCAGCTGAGGATTGTCGACGACGACGGGCTGCGGCTGCCGCCGGAGGCGGAGGGCAATCTGGAACTGACCGGCCCCACGGTCTTCGACGGCTACCTGGACCGGCCCGAGCTGGCCGCGGAGACGTTCAGCTCCGATGGTTGGTACCGTACCGGGGATCTGGCCACCATCGACGATGAAGGCTATCTGCGCATCACCGGTCGCGTGCGCGACATTATTAACCGCGGCGGGGAGAAGCTTCCGGTCGCCGAGCTCGAACAACTCCTGCACACGCACCCCGCCATTGCCGATGTGGCGATCGTTGCCATGCCCGACGCACGGCTCGGCGAGCGCGCCTGCGCCTTCGTCCGGCTGGCACCGGGAGCGGAACTGAGCTTCAGCGGGCTGCAGCGGTTCCTGCAGCACAGCGGCGTGAGCAAACACTACTGGCCCGAGCGGCTCGAGCCCATAGACCAGATTCCGCGCAACCCGGTGGGCAAGATCCAAAAGTTCGTGCTGCGCGAGCGCGCCGCGCATCTGGTCCCGCAGACGCGCACGACGAGAAAGGCCAGGGAAAAATGACGGTACGGCAGGCTTCCACCTTGGACGGGCGCGGCAGCGCCGTGCCGCAGGAACTTTACGAAAGCCTCCTGGCGGAGGTCACGGCCTGGGTCGAGGGGCCCGGCGAGGCGTGGGCCGAAAGGATCGAGACCAGCGGCACGGTGGAACCGGCCCTGCGCGCTGAGCTCAAGAGCAAGGGCTTCCTGGGCCTGGCGGCGCCCGTGGAACTGGGCGGACGTGGGCTGAGCTTTACGCAGTGGATGGGGCTGATGGAGGTCTTCTCCCGGTCCCACGCTTCCATCCGGATGATCGTGCACGTGGTCAACGGCACCTGGCGGTCCATGAATCCGTACGCCAGCGCCGGGCAGCGGGAAAAATTCATCGGCCCCTCCGTGGCCGGAGACATCACCGTGGCGTTCACCCTGACTGAACCGGACAACGGAACGGGCGCGGACATCAGCTGCTCCGTCCGCCGGGACGGGGACATTTACTACCTCACCGGGACCAAACATCTCATTACGTTCGGCGTGAACTGTCACTATTGGCTGCTCTTCGCCCGGCTGGCCGGCAGCAGCGGCTCAGCAGGAACCGTCGCCCTGCTGGTGGACCGAGACGCTGCCGGCGCCACAGTGCAGGACACCTCCAACACCATGGGCGTCCGGGGCACCGATCACGCCCGGCTCACCTTCCGCGATACCCCCGTCCCGGTGTCCCAGCGCCTCGGCGCCGAGGGCGACGGCCTGACGATCGCCTTGGGCGGATTCCTCACGCCGAGCCGGATTTCCGTGGCGATGAGCTGCGTCGGTCTGGCCCAGCGCGCCCAGCAGCTCGCCGTCAGCTATGCCCAGCATCGGGTCACCTTCGGGAAGCCAATCTCACAGCGGCAGGCCATCGCCTTCCTGCTCGCCGAAAACGCTGCGGACATCGAGGCCGCGCGAGCTTTGGTCATGCACGCGGCTGCCCAGTGGGAAGCCGGTTCCGACCGCGCTCCTGCCCTGTCCTCGATGGCCAAGCTGACCGCCGTCGACATGCTGACCCGGGTGACGGACAAGGCGCTGCAGGTTCACGGCGGAATTGGCTATTGGAAATCACAGCCCATTGAACGTGTCTACCGGGACGCCAGGGCGCAGCGCTTTGAGGAGGGAACCAACGAGATCCAGAAGGCCGTAATCGCCAAGGACCTCCTCTCCCGTGCGGGCCACGGAGGGGCCCCGGCTGTTCCGGACCCGGCTGTTCCGGACCCGGCACCGGCGGATGCGGACCGGGACGCCGATTCGGGCCTGACCGAGGCAGCCCAGTGACCGCCGGCAGCGCAGCCAGAGCTTCTGGCAAGTACGCCGGGAAGGTGGCGCTCATCACCGGCTCTTCACGCGGGATCGGCCGGGCGTTGGCCCTGCAGCTCGCCGCGGAGGGGGCCAGCGTCGTGATCAACTACCGCAAAAACGCTGATCTGGCCGACGCCGTCATTGCCGAAGCCAAGGCCGCCGGCGGCGACGGCATCGCGGTCCAGGCGGACGTCGAAAACCCCGAAGACATCATCCGGCTCTTCGACGAAGTGGACGCTGCCTACGGGCGGCTGGACTTCTTCATCAACAACGCCGCTGCGTCAGCGTTCAAGAAGCTGCTGGACCTCAAGACCCACCACCTGGACCGTTCCTACGCCATGAACGTCCGGCCCTTCGTGCTCGGAGCTCAAGAGGCGGTCAAACTGATGGACCGCGGCGGGCGCATCGTTGCGGTCACCAGCTACGGCAGTCACCGAGGATTCGCCACCTACGCTGCCCTCGGATCCTACAAAGCAGCGGTGGAATCCTTCGTCCGCTACATGGCCGTGGAGTTTGCCGGCTACGGCATCAACGTCAACGGCGTCAACGGCGGCCTCATCGAGTCTGATTCGCTCGAATACTTCTACAGCATGCCGGGCATGGCGCCGATGGAATCCGTTCTCGCAACAATCCCGCTGGGGCATCCTGGCACCGTCGCAGACATGGCCAATGCCATCGAATTCCTGCTCTCCCCCAATTCCGCCTACATCACCGGGCAAATCCTCGTGGTGGACGGCGGCATGACGGTAGCATCCGCCCCTTACTACGCGCAGACCACAGAACCCATCAGCCTGCCCAAGCGTCCGACGCGGCATTAGTCACAACTGTCTTCGTTGAGGACTGAAGTACCGGAGCTCTGCTCTAATTCAGCGCTGCCCCTACAAGTGCGGCACAGGTAAAACCCGAGCCGGACCGCGTCAGTGCAATGTCAGACAAGGCCTTGGCCCGGGCAAATCTTGGGACTCCGTCAGATTCGAACCGATGACCCCCGCTTTACCTGCCCAGTGCCTACGGTGAGTGCTGCATCAAGAAAAGCCACCGGCCGTCTCCGAGGCGCGTATTGGTGCCCATGCCGTCCGGTGGTTGCGTAGTGCAGCGCAACGTCCACTGTGCCTTCCTCGACCAATGACTGGAGGCACAGTGGCGCGGGACATGCCTACCGCAGCGGCGACCTCGGCAGCCGTCGACGGCTGCGCCGACCAAGTCAGTGCCTCCAGCACCGCTCGTTCCGTAACGGAGCTTGACTGGCCGCCGCCGTCGCCCGGATGAAGTTACCGCAAGGCGTGTTCGACCGCCTCCGGGTAGAGGGCGTTGTCGGTGTCCAGCAGGCGGCGGTAGCGGGCGTATCCACGTAGGCGTTCAGCCAGCATGTCCGCGCTGAGGGAATTGATGAGATAGGCCAGCCGTTCGGGGTTCTTCCCGGTGCTGCCCGCGGCCGGAGCGGGACAAGATCACGCCGGCTGGGAAACAGCAAACCGTTGGGCTACGGCTCCTGCCTGGCGCAGCCAGTGCTACGGTTCCCGCCGACGCAGCCAGGCTGCGGGGGCCTGCACGCCGAAGGCTTCACCACCGGCGAAGTGGTGCGCCAAGACACGGGAAAAGGGCCCGTCCGCAACGATCCGACCCCCGCTGAGCAGCACCAGCCGATGGCAGTGCCGGTAGGCGAAGTCCAGGTCGTGGGTGACGATGGCCACCGCGGCGCCACGGGCCGCTTCCTGGGAAATCGCGTCCGCCAGCCGGTCCAGACCGTCCCGGTCCATCGCCACCGTCGGCTCGTCCATCACCAGCACGGCCGGACGCCGTGCCAGCACGGTGGCCAGTGCCACCAGCCTCTGCGCTGAGGCGGGCAGCTCGTAGGGGTGTGCTCCGGCCAGCTCGGCCAAGCCGCAGCGCCGCAATGCCTCCTTGACCACGGCCTCCCGGGCGGCCGGATCGAGTTCGGGCAGCCCGTAGCCGACCTCGCGGGCCACGGTCCGTTCAAAGAGCTGATCCTGCGGGTCCTGGAACAGGTAGGAAACATGCGCCGAAACAGCGCCGACAGACTGCCCCGCAATGTCCCGGTCCAGGATCCGAACGGTGCCAGACTCGGGCCGGGCCAAGCCGTTGAGGTGGCGCAGCAGGGTGGTCTTGCCGGCTCCGTTCGCCCCTGCGATCGCAACCCGCTCGCCGGCACCAAGAGCCAGGTCTACGCCGTCGAGCACGGCCTGTGCCGAAGTCTTGGCGCGCTTCCGGGAGGCAAGGAAAGGCCGACGGCGTTGCGTACCATAGCGGTAGACGACGCCGCCCAGCGCGGCCGCGGGGGTCCGGGCATGCGGTGCGGGGCATGGCGGCTGAAGCATAGTCTCCGCGGGCTCCGGGGCATCCAGCGGATCGGGGATCACCGGAAGGCGTGCGGCCCAGGCGGACGTCAGTACCGCCTGCCGCGGTCCGGACGCGACCATTTTTCCGCCGTCGAGCAGCAGCATCTGTCCGGCCAGACGCCCGGCACCCCCGAGCTCGGGTGAGAGCAGTACCACGCCGGCCCCACGGTCCAACAGTGATCCGATCACGTTTTCCACGGCGCGCCGGGCGTCCGCGTCCAGGCCGGCCATCGGCTCATCCAGGACCAGGGTGGCGGGGTTCAGCGCCGCCGCCGATGCAATGATCATCCGCCGTTGCTCGCCGCCGGAGAGCTCGAACGGCTTGCGCTCAAGCAGTTCCGTCAGGCCCAGGGCGCTGGCCGTGATCCGGACCCGCTGTTTCATCAGAGCGTGCTCCATCCCGGCGTTCTCCAGCGCGAAGGCAATTTCCTCCGCGACGGTGGCCGCAACGGTGGACAGCTGGGCTGACGGCACCTGGCCCACATAGGCAATATTCCGGTTCCAGACCGCAGGGTTGACCCGCGGATTCACTGAGCCCGTGCCGGAAAACACCAAGTTCTCCCCCGCCACCTCGAAGCGGGCCGTCAGCTCACCGTTATGCCGCCCCGGCAGCACACCGGCCAGGATGCGCGCCAGCGTTGACTTCCCGGAGCCGGATCCACCGGCCACGAGCACGCATTCGCCGGCACCCACGTCCAGCTCGATACCCTGCACGGTGGGCCGATCCTCGCCCGGGTAATAAAAGGTCTCTAGACTGAGCCGCATCACCGGACACCGCCGGGTGTGAACCAGCCCGGCCCGAACCAGAGCGCCAGGAACACCGCCAGGGCTGCTACGGCCAGCCAGCGGAAGATTCTCTGCGCTGGAGAATCGGGCACTTCCCGGTAACTGGTACGCGGGCCGCGGCCGCCGAAACCCCGCGCTTCCAAGGAATCCGCCCTGCTGCCGGCCTCGTGCAGCAAGGCCATCACCAGGGGCACCGCCTGCTGCCGGACCGCGCGCAGCCGGCCGCCGGCTCCCGGGCCGGTGACCAGCCCACGAGACTGCTGCGCCTGGGCAATGCGGCGGGCGCGCCCGCTGACGGCCGGGGCAATGGTGAGAGTGGAACATAGGACAAAACCAAGCTGCGGCGGGAGCCTGTACTTGCTGAGCAAGGCCATCAGATCCGCCGGCCGCACACTGAAGGAAAAAGCCAGGAACACCACCACGAAAACGGCCGTGCGCAGCCCCATGCCGGCGGCGAATTCAAGTCCCTCCGCCGTCACGCGGACTGGGCCGGCCGTCCAGAGAATGGTCCGGCCCTCGTGGAAGAACAGGCCGTGCGTGAGCAGCAGGGACAACCAGAACGGAACCATGATCACGGCCGCCGCGGGCAGCACCTTGCGCCCCAGCCCGTTAAGGCTCAGCAGTGCAGCCAGCAGCAACAGAACCGCTGCCGAAACCGCCCAGCTGTTGATCGCCGTCGTCGTGACTGCTATGACGACGGCGGCGCTCAGCAGGGTGAGCGGGTTGAGTCCGCCGGGGGCTGCCGGAGAGTCGGGAAGCAAGGACGCTAGGAGGTCTTGGCGCCGGCCAGCACCCGGTGGCGACGGATGAACGGGAATTGCAAGGTGGTGCGGCGTGGCAGGGCATAAACCAGCAGCGCCACGACGCTGAAGACGATCGCCTTGTCCATCGGATCCGACAGTAGCGCCTGCTTGGTGATGGCGCTCAGAAGCGAGTCCCCCATCGCCCGGAACGCGCTCACCACGGCCCCGGTGGCAATGCCGGAGGTCCCCCCATAGACGAACGACGCGATCGGCGCCGAGAACACGCCGGCAAAGATCCCTGTGACAAAGCCGGCAACCGGGGCAAGGTAGAACCGCCGGAACAGGCCATAGCGTGCCGCAAGTCCGGCCAGGAATCCGATCAGCGCGGCACCGGCGGCGAACGGCAGGACGGTGGGGTTGAACAGGGACCAGACGATGCCGCTGAGCGCACCCGTGGCCGCGCCGGCCGCTGGACCGGCGAGCACCGCGATCAGCACTGTGCCGATGGAATCGAGGTAGAACGGCACCAGCGTGCTCCCGATGAACTGTCCAAGGACGATGTTCAGCACCAGGGCAACAGGGATCAGCACCAGCGTGGAGGTGGGAATGGTGGGGAGAACGCCGGCAATCAGCAGCACGGCGCCAAGCAGGAAGCCGGACAGCGCCAGCAGGGTGGAGCCGCTGGAGAGGCCGTTAGTAATGTCCGTCGGCTGGGCCAGCACCAGGTAGACGTAGGTTGCGGCGATGGAGGCACCGCCCAGAATTTCCAGCAGGCGGCGGTTACGGCCGGCCGCCTGTCCAGAGGCGGGCAGGGTCAATGAGGAGGAGGACATCAGGAATCCTTGAGAGTACGGAAACGGTCCGCCTATGTCACCTTGGCGCAGTTAACCATTCTAGCCGCTCGGGCCAGCCCGTGACCCCACCATCCCGGCCGTCCGTCCCCGCTGACGGCTCGGCGGTCCGACAGGTTGTCATGGCCGGTGATTGGTCTCCGTGGGCGGCCCGTAGAGGTCCCGGGCCAGCCCGCCGAGCGACTCAATCAGCTCCCCAAAACACTGCTCCGGGTCATTGTCCACCACAATCCGGGCGTTGGGCGCCTTACCCCAGAGCCCGCGGAAGTCCGCCACAGTGGTGCCGACCAGCAGCGGCGAGGAGGTTTCGACGTCGACCGTCGCCAGCCGTGCCCGATACGGGGTGCGGTCCGCGGCCACCGCGGCCGCAAACGCGTCGTGCACGTGCGCAATGTACCCCTGGTCGTAGAGCCGGTGGAACTCCATATAGAAACGGAGGGCGTCCGAGAGACAGGCCACCAGCGGGTTATCCGAGTTGCTGCGCTGCCCTTCCGGCTGCTCCGGCAGCACCAGCTCCGGGTGTGCTCCCGCCACCTCCGCCAGGCGTGCCAGGTGCTCCGGCCGCATTTCAATCCGTTCCGTGGTTTCCAGCGCACAGACAATCGGCAGCCGGTCTTCCGGCAGCCCCGTGTAGGCCTCGAAGACCTCCCGGGCGGCGTGCGGATCCACCGAAACGTTCCATTCGGCGGTGGGCGTGGTGTTGCCCTGGTAGTAGAAGCAGCCGCCCATGATCACCAGTCCCTTGAGCAGCCGCGGGAGCTCCGGTTCACGCCGCAGTGCCAACGCGAAGTTGGTCAGCGGGCCGGTGATCAGGCCGGTGATCTCTCCCGGATGAGCCCTGACCTGATCCACCCACACGTCGACGGCGTGGCGCGGCGAAATTTGCTGCGCCGGCTGCGGCAGGGCCGCGTATCCGATGCCCTGCGGGCCGTGGGTCTCCTCCGTGGTGACCAGCGGGATCTCCAGCGGCACCTCGGCACCGATCGCTACCTCGATTCCGGCCCGGCCGCAGAGTTCCAGCAGCGAGAGATTATTCAGGGCCACCTGGCGGGCGCCGACATTGCCGGCCGTACAGGTGACCGCCTGCACCTGCACTTCCGGTCTGGACAGCAGGTAGACCAGCGCCATGGCGTCGTCGATGCCGGTATCCATGTCGGCCAAAATCCGATTCATTAGAACAGAGCCACTTTGGGCACCTGCGGGAAAATCACGTCCAGCTCGGCCAGCTCCTGGGCCGACGGCGTCCAGCAGACCGCGGCGGCATTGGCCCGGACCTGCTCGATCTTCGTTGCGCCGGCTATAACGCTGCTGACGGACGGCTGAGCTGCGAGCCAGGAGAATGCGACCTGCACCTCGGTCAACTCCCGGGCCGCGGCGAAATCGCCAAACTTTTCCAGCTGGTCCCAGTCGGCCTGGGCCAGCAGGTTGGTCCGCGAGTGGGTCAGCCTGCTGCCCTCCGGGGCGTTGCCCTTGCTGTACTTGCCGGTGAGCAGCCCGTTGGCGAGCGGGAAGTAGGGCAGCAGTCCGAGCCCGTAGGCCTCCGACGCGGGAGTAACCTCGAGCTCCGCGCGCCGGTCCAGCAGGTTGTAGTGGTTCTGCGCGGAGATGAACGGCGTGCAGCCGCGGGCGCGGGCGGTGAATTCCGCCTCCGCGATCTGCCAGCCGGCACGGTTGGAATGGCCGATGTACCGGACCTTACCGGAGCTGACCAGCTGGTCCAGGGCGGCGAGTGTTTCGTCGATCGGAGTGAGCGGATCCGGCGTGTGGAACTGGTAGAGGTCGATCCAGTCGGTCCCGAGCCGGCGCAGCGATGCCTCGGCGGCCTTGATGATGTAGCGGCGCGATCCCCTGCGGCCCCAATCGGACCCGTTGGCCCCCTCCATGTCCATCCCGAACTTGGTGGCAACGATGACGTCCTCACGCCTGCCGCTGAGGGCCTTGCCGAGCATTTCCTCACTCAGGCCCGCTGTCATCCCGTACGTGTCCGCGACGTCAAAGAGCGTGATGCCTTCCTCAATCGCGGCGCCGATCACCGCGTTGGTCCCTTCCTGGGTCTGGGTCGCAGTCCCTGGTCGGCCGAGGTTATTGCAGCCGAGGCCGACGACGGAAACGGTGAGTCCGGAGCTGCCAAGTTGTCGATATTGAGTCATTTGTCCAGCCTACCCGGGCACAGTCCAGGTAGGGCACCGCCTACAGGGTGAAGGTTTCACCCTTCTTCAGCCCGTGCTTGCCCTTGATTTCGTCCAGGTGTGAGTACGGCGCAACACCAATGCTCAGTTTCGTAACGTCCAGATCCGACTCGCGGGCGCAGGTCTTGATCCCCGCAACGGCCTTGGCGGCATCCGGAGCCACGGTGAAGATGTTGAGTTTACCGGTGGCGAATTCACTCCGGTCCACCAGGCCGATGCCGCGCCAGGCGAAGAAGGACGTAATACTGTTGGTCGCCTTGCGTTCCAAGTACTTATCCCGCTCAGTCCCTGCTGCGGTCTTGAGCGCGAACTGGGCGACTACCCAATACTGTTCCTCGAGCGGGACAACGCGGTAGCCCTCCTCTATGCCGCGCGTCTGGAACTCCGCCAGCAGTTCCGCCCCGGCGTCGGCGGTCTCGGCCGGCACCTCCTTGGTGGAGCTTTGATGACCTACTGCTCCGGCGTTGACCACGAAGACCCCGTCCTCCTCATCGCGCCAAGCCTCGCGGAACTCCAGTACGCCGTCGTCCGTCTTTTTATACATCCTGATAATGCTCATGCCCGTCCATTCTCATACGATTTTCTAAACCACTGGATGTTTGTACCGTCGAACGGCGCCTGACCTGCCGCGACGGCGGTGAAAATGCGTTCACACTCGGACCGGACCCGCGCAATAATCTCCTCCGGGTAGCGCATCGCCACCTGGTGGTCGGCGAATTCGTCCTCATCGTCAACGAAGACGCCGCGATCGCGGCTGCGCACCACATCGAGGTCCATGTCGATGAGGTGAAATTCGAACACGTGCGGCCGGATCGGGTTCCAGCCCGGATCCACCGCCAGGTCCACGTAGATCTCCGTACCGTCCGGGTGCTTCTCATCGAAGAAAGTGGCCACATAGTCGCCGCTGCGGGGAATGAGCAGCACTGCGTCCGAAGCGGTGTACAGCGCCGCCCCGGGCCTGGAAATAAATTCGTTACTGCCCTGGAAAATCCACCACCCGTGCCGGTCCTCCCCCAAGTACCTGCCGGGAACCACCCAATGCGCCCGGGCGTCGTATTTCCGGTTCCGCGCTACCACCAGGTCCCCGGCCTGAATGCCGTCCGGTTCCCTCACCGGCTTTCCCTCACAGCAGTTCTCTCAAAGCGGATCCCTCACAGCTGGGGCAACTGCCCGGTCTGCGGCGCTTCCTGACCGGGCAACGGCCGCGCGAACGGCACCTTGGTGCCCAGCACTTGGGCCACGATGTCCTGCGTCACCCGCTGAGCGGTCAGGCCAACGCGTTCGAGCACCTGGGACCGGCTGCCGTGATCGAGGAATTCAACCGGAAGACCCACCTCATTGAGGGCCGTGTCGACCCCGGCCGCGCGCATTTCCTGCCGGATCCGCGAACCGATACCTCCGGCCCGGACTCCGTCCTCAATGACAACCACAATCCGGTGCTGTGCCGCCAGGGTCACCACCGACGGCGGGACGGGCAGGACCCAGCGCGGATCGATGACGGTGGAGCTGATGCCCTGCGCCCCCAGCCGGTTGGAAACGTTCAACGCCAATTCACTCATCGCCCCGACACTAACAATGAGGACGTCGTTTTCCGTGGAACCCGACGGCCGGCGCACCAGCACGTCAACGCCGTCGGGCAGCCTTTCGATCGCCTCGGCCTCGGCCCCCACGTTTCCCTTGGAATACCTGATCACCGTCGGCGCATCGGAGACGGCGACCGCCTCGCGCAGTTCCTCGCGCAGTCTGGTGCCGTCCCGGGGCGCTGCAAGATGCAGTCCGGGAACAATCTGCAGCATGGACATGTCCCACATGCCGTGGTGGCTGGCCCCGTCCGGACCCGTCACCCCGGCACGGTCCAGCACCACCGTGACGCCGGCCTTGTGCAGCGCCACATCCATCAGCAGTTGATCAAAGGCACGGTTGAGGAAGGTCGCGTACATGGCAATGACCGGGTGCAGGCCGCCGAACGCCATGCCGGCCGCGCTGGTCATGGCGTGCTGTTCGGCGATGCCCACGTCGAAGACCCGGTCCGGGTGGCGGGCGGCAAACTTATGCAGCCCGACCGGGATCAGCATGGCGCCGGTGATGCCAACGATGTCCGGGCGTTCGTCGGCGATATCGGCGATTTCGTCCGCGAAGACCCCCGTCCAGGATTGGCCGGCGGAGGCCCCGATGGCCTCGCCGCTTTCCGGGTCGATGACGCCGACGGCATGGAACTGATCCGCCTCATGGGCCCGGGCCGGCGCGTAGCCGTGGCCCTTCTCGGTGATGGCGTGCACGATGACCGGTCCGCCGAAGTTCTTGGCCGCGGTCAGTGCCGCTTCCATGGCTTTTTCGTCGTGGCCATTGACCGGACCGATGTATTTGAGTCCCAGATTGTCAAAGAGTCCCTGCGGCGCCCACCAGTCCTTGACGCCGGTTTTTGCCGCGTGCAGGCTTTTGTAGACAAACTGGCCGGCCAGGTTTCCGCTTTGCAGCCTTCGCCTGGCCCAGGACATGGTGTCCTCGTATTTGGGGTGCGTGCGGACATGGTCAATGGCCGGGCGCATGGACGCCAGATAGTCTGCCAGACCGCCGACGGTGGGCGCATAGGACCTGCCGTTGTCATTGACGACGACGACGACGCGGCGGCGCTTGTCCGCGGCAATGTTGTTCAAGGCTTCCCAGGTCATCCCGCCGGTCAACGCCCCGTCGCCAACGAGAGCGACGACGTACCGGTCACCTTCGCCTGTCAGCTGGCGGGCACGGGAGATGCCGTCCGCCCAGGACAACGAGGAGGACGCATGCGAACTCTCCACTATGTCGTGCACCGATTCGGCCCGCGACGGATATCCGGACAAACCGTCCTGCTGCCGGAGCGTGGAGAAGTCCTGCCGACCCGTGAGCAGCTTATGAACATAGGACTGGTGGCCGGTATCGAAGACGATGCTGTCCCGCGGGGAGTCAAAGACCCGGTGGATCGCCAACGTCAACTCGACGACGCCCAGATTCGGTCCCAAGTGGCCCCCGGTCGCGGAGACGTTGGTGATCAGGAAGCGACGGATCTCCTCCGCCAGCTGTCCCATTTGGGTATTGCTGAGTTTGCCGAGGTCGCCCGGATGCCGGATTGTCTCTAAAAGTCCCATGGGTCCCCTCCTCGGATCGACCATTAGTCGATCAACTCTAACGCGTGCGCCCATAACTCTAACGCTTGCGCCAAATCGCCGGTTCCCGGCGCGGCCGTGTTCGGCGCAAAAGAATGGTCCCCGGTCCGGGACGTGAGCCGTCCGGACCGGGGACCATTCTTCTACTGCGGGTTACTGACGCTGCGGGATTTTTGCCGCTGCGGGGTTAGACCCGCCGCAATTAAGCGGCGGTCGAGATCTGGCGCAGCACATACTGCAGGATGCCGCCGTTACGGTAGTAGTCGGCCTCTCCCGGAGTATCGATACGCAGCACGGCGTCGAAGGAAATCTCCTGACCGTCCTGCGCCTTGGCTGTGACCTTGAGCGTCTTCGGGGTGCTGCCCTCGTTCAGGGCAGTCACACCTTCTACGGAGAATTCCTCCGTACCGGTCAGCCCCAGCGACTGAGCGTTCTGGCCCGCCGGGTACTGCAGCGGCAGAACACCCATTCCGATCAGGTTGGACCGGTGGATCCGCTCGTAGCTCTCGGCCACGACGGCCTTGACCCCCAGCAGCGCCGTGCCCTTGGCGGCCCAGTCACGCGAAGACCCGGAGCCGTATTCTTTCCCGGCCAGGACCACCAGCGGAATACCGGCCGCCTGGTAGTTCACCGAGGCATCGTAAACACGGGCCTGCGGTGCATCGGCCTGGCTGAAGTCGCGGGTGAAACCGCCCTCGACGCCGGCGCCATTGTTTTCCGCCGCGAGCAGCTCGTTCTTGATCCGGATGTTCGCGAACGTCCCGCGGATCATCACCTCGTGATTGCCGCGGCGGGAGCCGTAGGAGTTGAAATCCTTGCGCTCCACGCCGTTGGCCAGCAGGTACTGACCGGCCGGGGTATCTGACTTGAACGACCCGGCAGGGCTGATGTGATCGGTGGTCACGGAATCGCCGAGCTTGAGCAGGACCCGGGCACCGGCAATGTCAGCGACCGGCTCCGGCTGCGCCTTCATGCCCTCAAAGTATGGGGGCTTGCGCACGTAGGTGGACTCGGGATCCCAGGCGAAGGTATCGCCTTCCGGCGTGGAGAGGGACTTCCAGCGCTCGTCGCCGTCAAAGATGGTCGCGTAGGAGCTGGTGAACATCTCCTTGTCGATCGAGGCGTCCATGACTTCCTGCACCTCGGTCGGGTTCGGCCAGATGTCCGCCAGGAACACGTCCTTGCCGGCCTCGTCCTGACCCAGCGGGTCCGAGGCGAAGTCAAAGTCCATGGTTCCGGCGAGGGCGTAAGCGATCACCAGCGGCGGCGACGCCAGGTAGTTCATCTTTACGTCCGGATTGATCCGGCCTTCGAAGTTGCGGTTACCGGAGAGAACGGCCGTGACGGCCAAGTCATTCTCGGCGATCGCGGCGGAGATTTCCTCCTCCAGCGGGCCGGAGTTGCCGATGCAGGTGGCACAGCCGTAACCGACGGTGTAGAAGCCGAGCTTCTCCAGGTACGGGATCAGGCCGGACTTCTCGTAGTAATCGGTGACGACTTTGGACCCGGGGGCCACGGAAGTCTTCACCCACGGCTTGGACGCCAGGCCCTTGTTGACGGCGTTACGCGCCAGCACAGCCGCCGCCAGCATGACCGACGGATTGGAGGTGTTCGTGCAGGAAGTAATGGAAGCAATGCTCACAGCGCCATGGTCGAGCTCGAATTCGCGACCGTCGGACATGTGCACCTGAACAGGTTCGCTGACGCGTCCGGCCGCGCCATGGGCTGCCGAGTACTTCGGCGGCACGCGGTCCGTGTCGGTGACCTTGGTGTCCGGCTGAGTGAACGACGGCGAATCCGAGGCCGGGAAGCTCTCCTCCAGGGACTCATCGACGGTCCCTGCGTCGGCATCGTGCGCCACGTAGTTCAGGATGTCGTTGCGGAACTCGTCCTTGGCGTTGGTCAGCTCGATCCGGTCCTGCGGCCGCTTGGGTCCGGCGATGGAGGACACCACCGTGGACAGGTCCAGTTCCAGGTATTCGGAGAACTTGATGTCGATGGACGGATCATGCCACAGACCCTGTTCCTTGGCATAGGCCTCGACCAGCGCCAGCTGATCTTCGCTGCGGCCGGTCAGCCGCAGGTAATCCATGGTGACCTGATCAATGGGGAACATTGCCGCGGTGGAGCCGAATTCCGGGCTCATATTGCCGATCGTGGCGCGGTTTGCCAGCGGCACTGCGGCAACGCCTTCGCCGTAGAATTCGACAAACTTGCCGACGACGCCGTGGTTGCGGAGCATCTCGGTGATGGTCAGCACCACGTCAGTCGCGGTGGCACCGGCCGGGATGGCGCCGGTCAGCTTGAAGCCGACCACGCGGGGAATCAGCATGGAGACGGACTGGCCGAGCATGGCTGCCTCTGCCTCGATGCCGCCCACGCCCCAGCCCAGCACGCCCAGGCCGTTGACCATGGTGGTGTGCGAGTCGGTGCCGACGCAGGTGTCCGGGTAGGCGCGCAACGTTTTAACGCCGTCGACCTCCACCGTGCGGGTCATGACGGTGCGGGCCAGGTATTCAATGTTGACCTGGTGGACGATGCCCATGCCCGGGGGAACAACCTTGAAATCATCGAAAGCCGTCTGGCCCCAGCGCAGGAACTGGTAGCGCTCACCGTTGCGCTGGTACTCGATGTCCATATTGCGCTCGACGGCGTCGGCGGTACCGAACACATCGATCTGCACCGAGTGGTCAATGACCATTTCAGCCGGAGCAAGCGGATTGACGCGGGTGGGGTCGCCGCCGAGTTCCTTGACGGCCTCGCGCATGGTGGCCAGGTCAACAATGCAGGGAACACCGGTGAAGTCCTGCATGATCACGCGGGCCGGCGTGAACTGGATCTCCGTATCGGGCTGTGCATCCGGGTCCCACCCGGCGAGGGCGCGCACATGGTCTGCGGTGATATTGGCACCGTCCTCGGTGCGCAGCAAATTCTCCAGCAATACCTTGAGGCTGAACGGAAGGCGTTGTGCGCCCTCTACCGAATTCAACCGGAAAATCTCATATTCGGTCCCGGCTACATCTAGTACGCCTTTGGAACCAAAACTGTCCACATTCGTCATCGTTGGACTCCTCTCGCCACAGTTTTTATCTTTGCCACGCGGCGGCTGACCCGCTAGTTAGGAGATCCTCACTCGCGCTCCGACACGGCTCCCCGTTTTTTCAGGGACCGGTACAGAATTTCGATCGCCGCGCAGCCCAGTACAACTACTCCCATCGTAGCCGCAAGCAGCCACCCGCCCGGTAACTGCAGGGCAAAGAAGGCCCGCGCAGCGGGAATGGCCAGGATTAGTCCCAGGGCCAGGATCAACACCGACAGTAACAGCGCACGCCATTTGTCGAACGGCCGCGCCAGGGCGGAGAGCACCCACAGTGCCACCAACAGCACCGCGATCGTCGTCGCCGTCTGGCCGGCCTGGATCTGGGCGGCGGCGTCAAGCGCCGGGTCCGGGAAGGCGCGGGAGTAGCCATAGACGGACAGGATGCAGGCGCTGATGATCACTCCGGCGGGCACCGAGAACATCAGGCAGCGGCGCAGAAAGCCAGGCTGATAACGGCGTTTGTTCGGCAGCAGCGCCAGGAAGAACGCCGGAATGCCAATCGTGAGCGAGCTGACAATCGAGAGCTGGCGGGGCAGGAACGGGTACTGCCACAGCAGCAGGCCGATCACCAGCGAGATGATCACGGCGTAGGCGGTTTTTGTCAGGAACAGGTTCGCCACCCGTTCCACATTCGCAATCACGCGGCGCCCTTCCGCGACCACGGCGGGCAGCCGGGAAAATTGGCCGTCCAATAACACCAGCCGGGACACGGCGCGGGTCGCTGCCGCGCCGGATCCCATCGCAATGCCGATGTCCGCGCTCTTCAGGGCCAGCGCATCGTTAACGCCGTCCCCGGTCATCGCCACGACGTGCCCGCGCCGCTGTAGCGCCAGCACAATGGACTTTTTCTGCTCGGGCGTGACCCGGCCCAGCACATGCTCGCGTTCGAGCACCTCCGCCATTTCGGCAGGATCCTCCGGGAGGTCCCGTGCATCATAGCCGTGCACCACATCGGCGAAACCCACCGCCCTGGCCACCGCCGCAACGGTCCGCGGATTATCTCCGGAGATAATCCGCAGTGAAACGCCCTGTTCGCGAAAGTAGGACAGCGTGGCGGCCGCGTCGGAACGAATCTTCTCCCGAAACGTCAGCAGCGCTACCGGAGCCAGCTGGTCCGGCAACTGTGCGGCACTCGCGCGGTCGACGGCGGACGGGGACGTTGTGTGCACCAGCAGCAAGGCACGCAATCCGGCGGCGGCCAGCTCCCCCGCCGCCGCCAGCACCTGACGATGGCCATCGACGTGCGGATCGAGCAGCATTTCCGGGGCTCCGAGAAACCAGCCGGCCGGGCCGGCGGCGGGCCCTGCGCCGTCGGGGGCGGCGGCGCCGGCGGGCACGTCGGCGCCGTCGGAAGCGCCGCCGTCGAATATCACCCCGCTGTATTTACGCGCACTGCTGAACGGCACAACCAGCAACGGTCGGACCGTCGTCGGCCGGCTAAAGTCAGGCCGCAGCGCAGCGGCGGTGGCATTGGCGTTCCCATCGGCGGCAAAATACCCCAGTGCGCCCTCCCAGCCGGACGGCGGAGAGTCCGCGAGCGGATGCACTGCGTCGAAAACAATCGACCCCTCGGTCAGCGTCCCGGTTTTATCCAGGCACACCATGTCAACGCGGGCCAGCCCCTCCACAGCGGGCAGTTCCTGCACCAAAACCTGCCGCCGGGCCAGCGTCACAGCCGCCAGCGCAAAGGAAATGCTGGTCAACAGAACCAGCCCCTCCGGGATCATGGCCACAATACCGGCCACCGCGCTGACCACGGCACCCTTCCACTGCCCGGACTCCAGCGCCGGTCCCCACCCTCCGCGGGCCTGGATCTGGCCGTTGACCGTCAGCAGCACAATCGGGATCAGCGCCCACGTGATGTAGAGAATGATCCGGTTGATTGCGTTGCGGATTTCGGAATTAACCAGCGAGAATCGCTTTGCCTCCGCCGTCAGCTTGCTCGCGTAGGACTCTGCTCCGACGCGGATCACCCGCGCCGTGCCGGAGCCTGCGACGACGGATGAGCCGGATAGCACGTCATCCCCCGCGGCCTTGCCGACGGAATCCGATTCGCCGCTGAGCAGGGATTCATCCAGCTCCAGGCCTTCTGCGGAGAGAACCCGCGCGTCGGCCGGTACCTGATCACCGGACCGGAGCACCAGCACGTCATCGTGCACCACCGCTCCCACTGCCAGCTCCTGCACGGCGCCCTCGCGCAGCACCCGGGCCTTGGGCGCGTGCAGTACGGCAAGCTTATCCAGGGTGCGTTTGGCCCGGAACTCCTGCACCACGCCGATCGCGATATTGGCCACCACTATGAAGCCAAACAGTGCGTCACGCGGATCCCCGACCAGCAAAACAACCACTAGGCATCCGCCCAGAACCGCGTTGAACAGGGTCAGCAGATTGGCGCGCAGAATCTGCCAGATACTCCTGCTGCCCTCATGCGGCACGGCATTGGTCAGACCCGCTTCAGTCCGGGTGTCCACCTGCCCGGAAGTCAGGCCCAGATCCCCCAGCTCAGCGTCGTCCAGCGGTGCGAGCAGCCCGCGGGCGTGCGCCATGGCGGCCAAGTGTGCGGCAGAACGGGTCGACGGCCCGGAGGCCCTCGCGGGTTTTTCCCCTCTCGCGGTCTGTACCGGTCCCGCGGTCTGTACCGGTCCCGCGGGATTTTCAGGTATTTTCGGTCTTTTCGCTGGTTCAGCCAATCGGACCGGCTCCCGGCGTGAGCAGGGCTACCGTTTCCAAATGATGCGTGTGCGGGTACAGATCAAAAGCCCGCAGTTTCGACAGATTCCAGCCGGCTGCACGGAAGTAGCCGACGTCGCGGGCAAATGAGGCCGGGTCGCACGAGACATACGCGATGGCCCGCGGAGCCGAGGCAATCAGCTGGCGCACCACGTTCTTACCGGCTCCAGCGCGGGGCGGATCCAGCACGATCGCGTCAAAACCGGAGGCTGGGGTCCCGCTCCGTTCATGCAGAACACGCTCCACCCGCCCCTGCCTGATTTCCACCTGGCTGGCAGCATGCAGATTCGTCCGGGCATCCTTGCTGCTGCCGGCAGATCCTTCCACCGACAAGACGGACCCGGTGGGCCCGACGGCATCGGCCAGCAAGGCGCTGAACACGCCGGCGCCGGCGTACAGATCGGCCACGGTTGCGCCAGGAAAAAGGTAGCCAACTGCCTCTGAGCCCGTACCGGCGTGTCCGGCCGATCCGCCCGAGCCCGCTGATCTGCCTGAGCCGCCAGGACTACTTGAGCCGTCTGCGCCGGCCAAGCCGCCGGTCAATAAATCCATTACGGCGCGGGTGAGGATATCCGGAGCGCGGCGGTGGATCTGCCAGAACCCTCCTGCGCTGACGCGGAATTCATGCCCGACGGCCGTTTCACTGACCCGGCCGCGACCGCTGATCAGCGTCAGCGCGCCACTTTCCGGCACCCAGCCGGCCACTGAAACCCGTACCGCGGACGCAGCTTCAGAACCCTCAGCGCCCTGGTTGCCCGCGGCGTTGGCCTGCAGCTGCCTGGCAATTCGCTTCAGCGTCAAGCCCCGGGCCTTCTCGGAGAGCTGCGGATCGGTGGCAAGCAGCACCAGAGGCGCCGAACCGTTGGCCGGCGCCGAGACCTCAATGCGCGTGATCCCGGTCAGGTCAATTTCCCACAGCCGTAGTCCGTTGATTTCCGCCCCGGCCAGTGGCATCGCCCGAACGGGAAGCACTGCCTCGGACCGGTGCGCATGCATTCCCAGCCTGCCTGGCTCCGCAGGCCCCCCGGCGGCTGTGACGGCAAAGCCGGCCCGGGTCCGCCAACCCAGACCAGCAGGCAGGTCCCGGGCACTACCGACGCGGTCCCCGTCCCCGCCGTCGAGATCCTCCACCCCGGCCGCCAGCAGACCCGACGGTGAGTTGCTGTGCCCACCCGCTCCCGTGCCGCCGTCGAGCTCTATTCCGGCCAGACGATGAAGCTGTTCGGCGAGCACCTCGGCCTTGAGGCGGCGCTGGCGCGGCCGGCTGATATGCCCGAACTCGGCCCCGCCCACCGGCTGCTGCCCCGCTGCCGCCGTCCGCAGCGAATCGGCTTCAGCCCAGAAATGCGGAACCCGGTCAGCGGATGCCTCAAGCACCTCGGTGACGTCCGCCCGCCAAAAGGAGGCATCGTCGTCGTGCTCGGTCAACGCTACCCGCACCACCTCGCCCGGAATGCCATGCCGGACAAAAATCACCCGCCCTTCGTGCCGCGCCACACAATGTCCGCCGTGTGCCACCGGTCCGAGGGTAAGGGTCAGTGCGTGCGGATTCTCCACGGGTAGTGCTCCTGGCATTAAAGTAGGTCCTGGAATTTCTGCGAGTCTTCAGAAGATTTCAGCTGCCATGGCACGCTGGCCACCATCACGCCCGGCTCGAAGTGCAGCCGCGTTTTGATCCGCAGCGCCGTCTGGTTATGCACCAGCTGCTCCCACCACTTACCCACCACGTACTCCGGGATGTAGACGACAATCAGGTCCCGGGGGGAATCCCGGCGCATGGTGGTGATGTAGTCCATGATCGGTGTAAGGGTTTCCCGGTACGGGCTGGCCAGCACCGTCAACGGCACCGGGATGGCCAGCTTTTCCCAGTCCTGCACCGTCTGCTCGGTCTCCATCGGGTCCAGATCCACCGTGATGGCGTCGAGCCGGGACGGGCGCGACGCCCGCGCGTATGCCAGCGCCCGCAATACCGGCTTGCGCACGTGGGAGACCAGCAGCACCGCATGCACGCGGGAGGGCAACGCCCGTGGCGAGGAATCCTCGTCCACGGCCAGTTCCTTGGCCACCCTGTCGTAGTGCATCCGTATGCTCAGCATCATCATGAACAGGAAGAACATGGCCAGCAGTGCGATCCACGCGCCCTGCTCAAACTTGGTGATCAGCACAATGATCAGCACCGTGAGCGTCATCAGGAAGCCGACGCCGTTGATGACGCGCGATTTCAGCATCCGGGCCCGGGAGGCCTTGTCCTTGACCGTGCGCAACAGCCGCGTCCAGTGCCGGACCATGCCGATCTGGCTGGCGGTGAAGGAGATGAACACACCCACGATGTACAGCTGAATAAGCTTCGTCACGTCGGCGTCGAAGGCGATGATCAGCACCATCGCGCCAACGGCCAGGGCGATGACTCCATTGCTGAACGCCAGCCGGTCACCGCGGGTGCGCAGCTGCCGAGGCAAGTAGCCGTCCTGGGCGAGGATCGAGGCCAGTACGGGAAAGCCATTGAAGGCGGTGTTGGAGGCAAACACCAGGATCACGCCGGTGGCGGCCACAATGATAAAGAACGGAATGGAGCCGGTGCCGAAAACCGTGCCGGCGATCTGGCTGATCGTTGGGTTCTGCACGTAACCGTCCGGCAGCGCCTGGCCGTTGAGCAGGAACTCGCTGGTCGGATCCTGCGCCATCTGGACTCCGGTGGCCCTGGCCAGGTACAGAATTCCTGCAATCATGGCGGCGGCAATCGCACCCAGCAGCAGCAGCGTTGTGGCGGCGTTCTTGCTCTTGGGCTTTTGAAAGTTCGGCACGCCGTTGCTGATGGCCTCCACACCGGTCAATGCGGCCGCGCCCGAAGAGAATGCCCGCAGCAGCAGGAACCCGCCAGCCAGTCCCACGAGCCCGTTCTCGAAGCCCGCCTGCGGGACGATTTCGAAAGCGGCCGACGGTGCGCGGCCCAGGTTTCCGGAAATCGCCTCGATCAGCCCCGTCACAGTCATCCCGAGAATGCAGAAGATGAAGATGTACGTGGGAACGGCAAAAACACTGCCCGCTTCCTTAATGCCCCGCAGATTTACCAGAGCCAGCACCACCACGCCAATCGTCGCCACCATGGCCTGGGTCCCGTGCATCCCGGGAACGGCCGTGGCAAGATAATTGGCCGCGGACGACATGGACACCGCAACCGTGAGGACGTAGTCCACCAACAGGGCAGAAGCGACAGTGAGCCCCGCCGTCTTCCCTAAATTGACGTTAGCAATCTCGTAATCGCCACCGCCGGAAGGGTAAGCATGCACATTTTGCCGGTAGGAGGCCACCACAGTCAGCAGCACCACCATCACCGCTATGCCGACCCACGGCGCCATGGTCACGGCGGCGGCACCAGCCAGCGCCAGCGTCAGCAGGATTTCGTCGGGGGCATAGGCCACAGAGGAGAGCGCGTCAGAGGCAAAAACCGGCAGCGCGATCCGCTTCGGTAGAAGCGTATGGGCCAGGCTGTCGTTCCGGAAGGGACGACCAACCAACACACGCTTAAACGCGTTCAAAAAAGTCAGCACAGTTCTACCTTTGAGGCTCTAGCCGGCCAAGGCTGGGATCAGCCATGGCGTCAGTGACAACGCCACTTTACGGCACTGTCCAAGGGAAGTGGTCGCGACGAGCCACGGACAAGCCAGGGGCAGGCTTGGGTCAGCCCGAGGAAGAACCACAGACGAGGATCAAACGAAAGATTCGTTGCTGCAAGGCACTTTTAGCATTCCCCGGACAAGCATCGGCGCGGGGGAAAGTTTTTTCGAAGTTTTTTCCCCAGGGGCCGGTTTTGGGGTCTTTTTGTCCTAATAATGTCAGTGCCTGCTCGTAGCCTTGTAGTAGTTGGAGATCAGCAGGATTTCCCGGTTTTTGCCGGTACGGGTTGCCGGGTTTGGTTGCTGGTACGGGTTGCCGGGTTTGGGTTGCTGGGTTTGTGGGTTGAGGGGTGGTGGGTGGGCGTGGAGATTGATCGGGAGAATCTGGCTCAGGTGCTGGCCGCGATCACCGCGAAGTATCCGCGCCGGGTCCAGCGCGCAGGCCTGGGCTCTGGCCGTGTCCCGGACACTGTTCCCGGGACCGGCCAGCCCGACGGCAGCGGCGCCGCGAACCCGGCCGCTCCCGCTGCTCCTGCCGATCCTGTAAAGCCGGCCGCGCCCAAGGTTCCCTATGATGCCGTTGACGGCTCATCTGGTACTGCCGGTGCTGCTGTTCCTGCGTGTCCCGTTTGTTCTGTTAATGGTTTTCCTGTTGGTGGTACGTCGGCGGGGATGGTGGCCCGGTTGGAGCTGGTGAATGTGTTGTTGGCGGAGGTGTTGGGGACGGATCCGCAGGGGGTGTCGCCGGAGGCTTGGTTGTCGGTGATTGGTGTGTCTGAGGGGACCCGGCGTCGGTTGGATGCGGTGTATTTGCGCAGTGTCGCGGCAGCGGATCAGTGCGGGGCCGCGGCGTTGTCGGGGATCGGGACGAAGAACGTGCGCGAGTTCCTGGTTCATGGGGTGGGAATTGAACCGGGGCGGGCGAAAGCCGAGGTGGAAGCAGCCCGCGCGATTCACACCACTAACCCCGCCACCGGCACCGGCGGTGGAAGCGGCAGCGGCGGTGCGGGTGGTGGTACCGGTTTTTTGGTGCGTGAGGTGGAGTTGGGGGTCGGGCCGTTGGCGTTGCTGGGTGCCCGGTTGGCGGTCGGGGATATCACGGCCGGGCATGTGAAGACGGGGGTGCGGGTGTTGGAGAAGGTCCCGGCCCGGATCATTACCGAGGAGACGTCGGAGCGGATTGGGGAGTATCTGGCCCGGCAGGCTCCGACGCTGCGTAGTGATGATTTCCGTCGGTTCGCTGAGCAGGTCATCCGGCTTTGCCAGGCCGATACGGGGGATCATTATGATCCGGAGTCGGTGATGCGTCGTAAGTTCACGATGGGGGTGGATGTGACGGGGATGGTGCATGGTTCGTATCAGCTGGACCCGGTGGCGGGGGCGGAGTTGATGGCGATCCTGAATCCGTTGTCGGCTCCGCACCCGGATCAGCGGACCCCCGACGGGGACCTGGTCGCCGTTGATGAGCGGACCGCGGATCAACGGCGCGCGGACGCGCTCACCGAAATGGCCCGTGCGGCTGGCGCTTACCTCAACCTCACCCATCCACAAGGTATCGAGAGCCCCAACAGCGCCGGTACCGCCAACACCGGCGCCGGTGCCGGTGTTGGTGCCGGCGGTCACCACGACAGCGGAAGCGACGGCTCCCCTGAGGGCAGCGGAAGCGGCGGTTCTGCCGAGGGCTGCGGGAGCGGCGGTTCTGCCGAGGGCAGCGACGGCGGTTCTTCTGAGGGCATTGGGGGTGGCTGTGCTGTGAGCGGCGGTTCTGGTTCTGCCAGTGGTGATGGCGGTTTGGCCGGTGGTGGCGGTGGGTGGGCGCATCCGGAAGTCGATGCCTGGGCCCGGGCTGAGGCAGCCGCGGCCCGGGCCGAGGACCTGTTCTCCCTCACACCAACAGATGACAGCACAGACCCCGGTACCGGCAAGGATGCGGGTAGGGGCCTAGCAACCGGCACAGGAACTGGCACAGGAACTGGCACAGGAACTGGAGCCGGCACCGGAATAGGCACCGATGCAGGTGCGGGCAAGGAAACCGGGACGGGGAGGAGGAGTACTCGTTGCGGTCCGAGCAGGGCCGGCAGGCTCCGGCCGGGGAGGCGGCCGGCCCGTATGACGATCACGACTACCTTTGATCAGCTCCGCAGCTTCCCGGACAGGGAAGCCGCGATCCTCCGCCAAACGCTGTGGAACCAACCAAAACCATTAGCACGACCGGAACTAGCAGCGCCGCTGAAACCACTGGAACCACGGGAATCGGTGGCACAGCTGGCGCTGACAGCCGGACCGGAACTACCGGGGCCAGGAACGCCGGCAGACCCACCCGCACCACCGGACGGTGATGGGTGGCCGGGAGGGATCGGCCCGGACACCCGGAGCTTCGGCTGGGCCACTTGCACGACTGACGGCAGCACCAACGATTCCTCCAGCCCCGGATCCGGGTCCTCATGGTCCTGGGAGCCGGAGCGGGAGCGGGAGCCGGAGCGCGAGCGGGAGCGGGAGCCGGAGCGCGAGCGGGAGCGGGAGCCGGAGCCGGAGCGCGAGCGGGAGCGCGAGCGGGAGCGGGAGCCGGAGCGCGAGCCCCTCTCGGCTCCAGAAAGCAATTTGACCGGGGCCGGCGGTTTGGTCGGTGCCGGTGGGTTGACGCCGTTGGATCCGATGCCGTCCTGGTGTGATGGTCTGGGCAGCATCAGCCCCGGCACCCTGGCCCGAATGGTGTGTGACGCGGCATTCGAGCGGGCCGTCCTGGGCGCCAACGGTGCCCTCCTGGATCTGGGCACCGCGGTCAGACTCGCGACCCCCGCGCAGCGCAGGGCCGTGTCCGTCCGGGACGGCGGGTGCGTCCGGCCCGGCTGTAACCGGCCCGCGTCCTGGTGCGATATCCACCACGTCATCTGGTACTCCCGCGGCGGACCCACCGCCGTCTCCAACATGTGTGCTTTGTGCCCGGGATGTCATTCCCTGGTCCACGCCGGGATCCTGGAAGTCACCATGATCAACCAGATCCCCTACCTCCGGTACGGACCCAACGCCCGTCAACGCCCGGGCCTGCACTGCTACAACCGCACCACCGGCACCGGTCTCAACGCGAGGACAGGCACCACCCCAAACGGAGGACCAGCGGCCGGGTACACCGAGAATCCCTGGATCCGCAACACCTACCACGACGACCTCAAAGACGCCCAAAACTTCGCCCGCACCATCATCACCGACCGCTAAACTACAAGCCCCAAGCTACCGAGGACCAGGCGAGTTGGTGACAGCCTCTGCAGCAACGGATAATATCCACGGACGAGTTCACCATTTGCGGTGCTGTGACGGCTGCGGATAAACCACCTTGAGGAGGGCCAATGGCGCATTTTGTGATCATGGGCTGCGGCCGCGTCGGCGCCACGCTGGCGCATACGCTGGAGGACGCCGGGCATTCAGTGGCTGTCATTGACCAGGATGACCGCGCCTTCCGTCGGCTCCGTACCGGATTTGCGGGCCGCACCGTTACCGGTGTCGGCTTTGACAGGGAAACCCTCAAGCAGGCGGACATCGAGAATGCCTACGCCTTTGCTGCCGTGTCCAGCGGGGATAACTCCAATGTGCTTGCCACTCGCGTGGCCCGCGAGACGTTCCATGTCGAGCACGTAGTTGCCCGTATTTACGACCCGGGCCGCGCGGAAATTTACCAGCGTCTCGGGATTCCAACGGTCGCAGCGGTCCGGTGGAGCGCCGACCAGGTGCTACGCCGGATTCTGCCGGAAGCTGCCATCAGCGGCGACTTCCGCGAACCTTCCGGCCGGCTGATCCTCACAGAAGTCAATCTGCATGCTGGTTGGATCGGACGGCACGTCCTGGATATCGAAAAGGCTTCCAGCTGCAAGGTGGCCTACCTGACTCGATTCGGGGAAGGCATGCTGCCCAGCGTAGACACCAGCTATCAGCAAGGGGATACCGTGCACGTGATGTTGCCGGTGGCGGATCAGCCCGAAATCAATCGTATTCTTGTCACTGCCCCAGCCAAGGAGTCCGAGTGAAAGTCGTCATTGTAGGGGCCGGCAGCGTCGGTTCCTCGATCGCCCGGGAACTTTTGTCCCACGGACACGAGATTCTGCTCATTGACCCCAAGCCGGAGGTAGTTGGCCGCAGCGGCCTGCGTGGTGCGCGCTGGCTGGTCGGAGATGCGTGCGAAATCAGCACACTAAAGGAAGCGAAGCTTGAAGAGGCGGATGTGGTCGTTTCCGCAAGCGGGGATGACAAGGTCAACCTGGTGGTGTCGCTGCTGGCCAAAACGGAGTTCGGTGTGGGCCGCACCGTGGGACGGGTTAACAACCCGAAGAATGACTGGATGTTCGACGATTCGTGGGGCGTGGACGTCGCCGTGAACACGCCGCGCCTGATGACCGCTTTAGTGGAAGAAGCAGTGGAGATCGGTGATCTGGTGAGGTTGCTCACGCTGCAGGCCGGAGTCTCCGCGTTGGTCGAATTCACGGTGCCCGAAGTGGCTTCGGTGATCGGCAGCACGGTGGGGTCCATTCAGTGGCCGCTTGACTCAACGCTCGTCGCGATTCTCCGTGACGAAACACCGATCACACCAAGTCCCGACGACGTCATCGACAGCGGCGATGAACTGTTCTTCCTGACGACCATTGCGGCCGAGGATGAGCTTAGGGCCCTGCTGTCCCCGGGGAAGCAGCGTCAACAGCCAAATCCTTAGTACGGACGGGCCGGCTGAGCAGCCATGCAAGCCAAAGCCCGAATGCGTACAGCGGCAGCCCCATGATCAGCCGTGTCGAGCCTAACGCCGCCACCTGGTCAGCGAGGTACAAGGGAATTTGCACCGCGAGGCGCAGTCCCATCACTGCCACCAGCATCCAGGTGGCGACGCGGTAGGCCCGGAGCCGACTGGGGTCCCGGCGCCAGCGCAGCCCCTCGTTGCGTACATATCCGAACACCACGCCCATGATGGGCCACTTGACCAGGATCGAAATGACCATGGCCGCCATATAAGCGGCGTTGGTGAAGAATCCCGGCAGATAATAGTCTTTGGCCTGCCCGGTACTGCGGCTGATCAGCGCAGAGATCCCTACACCTATCAGTCCCCCAATCGCCTGGGTCAGCGGCTCCTTTTTCAGCAACCGTGCCCCGGTGAAGACCAGAGCAACGAGCAGCGAAAGTATGAGCGAGATGTTCAGCTCACTAGTGATGGTGAAGACCACCACAAACAACAGACCTGGCAGCACGCTTTCGGCGATGCCCCGCCAACCTCCGGCTGCTTGGAGCAGGTCGATTTGGCCGTCATCCTTGCGCTTCAGACCGGATTTTGCGGCCATCTCCTGCGCTACTGACGCCAGGGTCGGGTTCGCCTGGAGGTCGGGCGGTCCGCCGGGCTTTTGCGGTAGGCCGTCGTCGGGAATGGTCAACTAAGTCTCCTGTTTACCGATGATCTCGTAGCGGGGGTTAAACATGGTGGGAAGTCCGTCGCGCAGCGACACCATGCCCTCGAAGCGCAACGCAGTTCCCGGCGCGATCCCGGCGACCCGCCGTCGCCCGAGCCAGACTACGCGCAGCCGGTTGTTCTGTTTCGCCGGAACCTTTTTCCGGCCTGTGCCGCCAGCGGGCTGCGAGTACTTATCCACGTCCGTAATGATGGCGGAAAACTCCGGGGGGCAGTCCAGGGGGAGAATAGTGACTGAGTCGACAAACCCGCTGCACCGCGCCCGCCCCCGTGCTGGGAGGGCGCAAATAGCGGTCCCCGTCGTCAAGGAGTGCTGCAGATCAAACATGGATATCAGCCAATCTGGGTTATCTCCGGACCGCGCCGGTAGGGCTCGCCGCCTTGCGCCTGAACGGGCTGGTCCCCCGGCACGTGTCCGGCGTCGTCCGCTACTGCGTCCTTGGGCAGCCGAAGCACCAGCAGGTCTCGTGGCGGCAAGGGACTTTCTCCCCGGACGACGACGACGGCGCGGAAGAGCGTCTCCAGCGGCGCCGCGGCTTCGCGGTCAAGCGCCGCATCCCCGCCGAGCACTCCGCGCAGGAACCAGCGCGGGCCGTCGACTCCGATGAACCGGGCAATGCGGTAGCCACGGCTTCCGTCAGCAGCCTCTGCCGGGAGTTTGGCCAAGACCTCCGGGCCGAAGGTGCCGTCCAATTCGTCGATGCTTCCACTTTGAGAATTCACCGACACAGCGATTTGCTCACGGATTTCCGGCCACAGGCCTTCCGAGCGTGGCGCGGCGAAGGCCTGCAACTGCAGGCTCGATCCGTTCAGGTCAAGGGTTACGGCAATGACCCGCTGGGTACGTTCTTCAACTTCGAGCCGCAGCTGCAGGCCGTCATGCGGGGTGATGAGCAGCGCGCCCAGGTCAAGGTACCCCTCACGGGTGGGAATCTCGTCCGCATCGAAGGGTCCGTGTGTGGCGCGGTCATAGGCAACGTCTGCCGGGTCCTCAACGCCGTTCGCAGCTCCGACGGGCTCAGCGACAGTTGCCGACTTATCCACGGCGTCGCTCACGGCAGGCTCCGCCTCCGGAACGGAAGCGTCTTGGACGTCGTCCGCCGCAGGGCGTGTTTTGGAGCTCTTCTTACCTATTCCGAAAGCCATTGAGCGGCATCTCCTTTGTTTTCGCAGCGGTCAGTGGGCGCAATCCGTGAGTGGACGAACCGAACATCAGCGACCGGTGAAGCCACCGGTGGAACCGAAACCGCCGGTTCCGCGGACGGAATCAGGAAGTTCGTCCACCGGGACAAAAAGTGCATGTTCCACACGCTGAATGACCATTTGTGCAATTCTATCGCCGCGGGAGAGGTGAATGCTCTGGGACCTGTCCGTGTTCAGCAGCGTAACGGCAAGTTCCCCGCGGTACCCGGCATCCACAGTACCGGGGGCGTTGACAATGGTCAGCCCATGTTTGGTGGCCAGCCCGGAACGGGGGTGAATGAGGGCTACGTATCCTTCGGGCAGCGCGAGGGATACGCCCGTGGGAACGAGAACGCGCTCCCCCGGGGCGATGACCAGATCCAGCCGTGTGCGCAGATCCGCCCCCGCATCGCCGGGATGGGCGTAGTGGGGAGGTTCAATGCCGTCGTCCAGCATTTTTAGCTGCACTTCGAGACGGCCGGTCGTCGTTGGGGCAGGTTTGAACTCTGTATTTTCTTCGCTCACAGCAGATCACTCTAGCGGCTGCATCGTTGGGCATTCCTCCGCGGCGGCCCGTCAAGGTGAAATCATCAGGGAAAGGTGAAAAGCTGGGGTTATGTCCCATGATTCCGCGATGAACCTCGCGCCGGCCTCCGCCGTCGTTTATTCCGAAAAACTCTGGCCGAATGTCTGGATCTGGGTCGTCGTCGTGGGCCTTTCCGGGGCCGGGATTTTGATTCTGGCGCCGATCAGCATGCTGGCCGGATATCTGGCTGCTGTGGGACTTTTTCTGCTCATGGGCATTCTTTTACTGACCTCCACACCGAAGATCGAGGTCACTGAGGACACCATCCAGGTTGGCCGCGCCAACATTGAGCGGCGTTTTGTGGGCAGTGTCGAAGGCTTCCGGGGCGACGACGCCACAGCCCAGCGTGGCACCAAGCTAAATGGCCTGGCCTATCTGTGCATCCGCGGCTGGATCGGCCCGGTGGTCAAGATCGACATCACCGACGAGACAGACCGTACGCCCTACTGGCTCGCATCAACCAGACGGCCGGAGAAACTCGTCGCTGTGCTGACTGGCAGGCCCTCGCCGTCCGCATTCTAGACCGGCCTCGTAGACCGGCGCCGGAGACCGGCCCGGGCAGTTCCGCCCTTGGACGTGAGCTCGCCGGGGCCCTGGCTGCCGGACGCGTTCGCGCCACGCCCACTGAGGTAGTAGGAAATACCGCCTTTCGGTGGCAAGGTTTTCATTGATGTAGCGAGAGGCTGGAGGGCTTTATGCAGGATTTGCGGTTGGTGGGCGTCCATGATGACGCCGAACACCTGCTCCTCAGTGGTACCGGCGGGGAAATTTACCGGCTGCGTATCGATGAGGCCCTTCGCGTCGCCGCGTCGCGGACGGCCAAGGCCAGCCGGATGACAGCCCGGGGGACCGATGCGGAAAAACCGCGGTTGTCCCCGCGTGATATCCAGATACAGATCCGCGCCGGCGCAACGGCAGAGGCGGTGGCTGAGTCCTCGGGCCTGGATCTGGCCCACATCCGCCGATATGAGGGTCCAGTACTGGCCGAGCGCGAGTACATTGCCCGGCAGGCCCGAGCTGTCGAAGTATCGGCTGCTGCCCCGGCCCACGACGGATACCGATCCGCTTTCGGCGACAATCCGGCAAGCCTGGAGGAAATGGTGGCCTGCCGGCTCACGGCCTTCGGCATTGATCCGGCCAGCGTCGTGTGGGACGCCTGGCGCCGGCCAGATGGCGCCTGGACCGTCACCGCAGACTTCGACAGCGACAATTCGAACAGCGACGATTCGAACAGTGACAGTTCCAAGACAGACAGTTCCAAGACAGACAGTTCCAAGAGTGACAATTCAGCCGGCGAAGAATCAACGAGCGAAAATCCACCCGGCGAAACTTCCCAAACCAGCTCAACTTCCAAGACCGGTTCGTTCCGGGCCCCTGCAACGGGCGCTATTGCCAGCATCGGCGAGCCGGCTCCCGCGCAATGGATCTTCAACCCGGGGCGCAAAACCATTCACAACACCAACCGCTGGGCACAGCAGCTTAGCGAGCTCGAACCGCTCGACGGTCCCCTTCCGGCCCGACGGCTCACCGCCGTCGCGGACAGGCCCTTTGACATTGAAGCCCAGGCTGCCCTGGACTCGGAGTCGGCCGACGGCGGCGAACCAGCCGGAGCAGATCAGACGGCAAGCGAGGCGGAGAACCTCCTGGATATGCTGCGGTCCCGCCGCGGGCAACGTCTGGGTGTGGACGAGGACGAAGATGACGCCCTTGCCTCGATGTTAACAAGCGGAATCCCGGCAGCACACCCGCGGGCGGTGACGCCCCCGTCGGAAGACTCGGCCGAACGTAATTCCACGAGCTACGGCCTCACAGCCGACAATTCCTCTGGCCGCGACTCAGATTCCAACGCAGCCGAGGACGAGACGCCTGAAGCCGGCACGCCCAGGAACCGGAAAGATCGCTCCCGCCCCTTTTCGCGTCTTAGCCTGGCCCCGCGGCACCCGGCGCCGGCGCCGGCGCCGGACAGCCTTGACCTCCATGACGTCAGCACCCAGACCAGGGAAGTGCGCATCTCGGCGGCACCCAAGGGTGCTCTTGCCCAGGAGTCCCCTGACCGGGCTGAAACAGCAGAGCGCGCGGACCGGAAAGCTGCCGTCAAACCTAAACGCTCAAGCGTACCGAGCTGGGACGAAATCGTCTTCGGCACGAAAGGCGACTAGCTCACTCCCGGAAACTGACGCTTCAGCGTCCGGACGTGTGGGCAAACTGCTGCGCCCACGGTGCCGCCTCGACACAAACGCCGACGGGAGCCCTCACGTCATCCGGGGAAAAATTGCGCTCAGCCGGCAACGTCGAATGGCAGGAGGGGCTCTTGCGCTCCGGCCAGGCTGGCACTGTGTGCGGTGATCCGGCGCATGTAGTGGCGGCGGCACAGCGTTTCATAGCCCACAGCCGCAGCACTGGTGCCGTCGTCGGCTACTCCGCCCCCTGGAACGTCGGCGCCCAGGCCCATCTCAACGTCGCCGACCGCCACCTGCGCGCCCTCAACCACCATGGCCCCGTCCACGGTCCGCGCGTTCTGAGTGGCGCGCCGGCCGCACCAGCACAATGCCTCCAGCTGGGGTATCTGCACGCGGTCGGCCAGCTCAATGAGCCGTTGGGAGCCGGGAAAGAGCCTGGTTTGGAAATCGGTCGCAATGCCAAAGGCGAAGACGTCCACGTTCATCTCGTCCACGGTGCGAGCCAATTGTTCAATTTGCGCGGCGGCGTAGAACTGCACTTCGTCACAGATAAGGTAGTCGATCCGCTCCCCGCGGGTGCGCCGTCCGACAACCTCGGCCCATAGGTCCGTCTGAGGGTCCACCTCCAAGGCAGCGCTGCGCGGACCCAGCCGGCTGGAGATCACCGATACTCCAGCGCGGTCGTTGCAGCTGAAGAGCAGCCCACTGCGGCCGCGTTGACGGTGGTTGTGGTCCATTTGCAGGGCCAGGGTGGATTTCCCGCAGTCCATGGTGCCGGAGAAGAAGACCAGTTCAGCCACGCCTGCGCCCGCTCCTGCCGCTGGCAGCGCTCATGGGAATCTGCAGCAGTGGGACCTCGCGCTCGACCTTCGTGAGGGACCCGTGCTGGCCCACCACTTCCATGGCCGAACTGCGCACTCGGCGCAGATCGTAGAACGCTATGGGCTCCCTGGCCGCAATCAGCACGTCGCCGATCCGGCCCAGCACCTCCGGCCGTACAGTGCCGAAATAACCCGCCCGGACGGCCTGCTCGCGGGTCAGCACCCAGGCCTGCTTGCCGTAGCGCCGCAGCCAGGCTTCAACAAGGCTGTCCCGTACCTGGTCGCCGGCATCCGGTTCAAGGTACAGATGGACCATCCGCGGCTCTCCCGCCGTGTGTCGAACACCAGCAACCAGTTCGCGCTCGGCAGAGAAATCGATGCGAGCGTGCTCGGGGACGTCCAGCATCCCGTGGTCCGCGGTCAACAGCAAAATCGTGTCCGACGGAAGCTGCGCCGCCAGACGCTTCATCGCCGCATCCAGCTCTTCAAGCTGGTGTTCCCAGGCAGCGGACTGGCAGCCGTGGCCGTGGCCGGCCTTGTCCAACTCGCTCCAGTAGAAATAGAGCAGCATGTTCTCATTGGCCGTCAACAGCTCGGCCGCTGCCGCGGTGCGTGCGTGCGGCGACGTGGCAGCGGTGAATTCGCTCCCGCGCAAGGCCGCGCGGGTCATCGGCGAATCGGCAAACTTGGGCAGGCTGACCGTCGCCACCGGAATTTTCCCGCGAAGCCGTTCAAAAATGGTGGGAAAAGGCTGCCAGGCAAGCGGATCCACACCCGCATCCCACCCGCCCAGCAGGTTTACCACCTTATCCTGCGCCGGATCCAGCACGTCGTACCCCACCATGCCGTGCTGACCGGGGGCGACGCCGGTCCCCAGACTGGTCAGCGAGCTGACCGTGGTGGACGGAAAGGAAGCGCTAAGCGTTGCCATCCTGCTGTCGGGATGCGTCATGACCGAACGCAAGAAGGGCGCATGCGCGGCCCGTTGGGCCAAGAGCGCCTTGCCCAGACCGTCCACCAGCACTACACAGATCCGGCGGGAAGACGGAATCTTGAGCGGATTCGTAAATCCCGGCACACCGAGGGCAGCGGCACTGCTGGTCAGGACTTCGCCAACGGTACTACGCCCGTACCCGGGGGCCTTGGGCAACGACTCCTGGGCCGGCATGTCCGCTCCGGGCTTGAGCGCAGTGGACACTGCTTGTGCAGGTGGCATCCCACCAGTCGACGGCACGCCCTAGCGCCGGTCGTGCCCGCGATTGAGCTTGTACCCCAGCGAGGGGAACCTGCCCCGTTCGACGGCGTGCGGCTCCCCTGCGGACGAGGCGGTGCCGTGGGCAGCGGCGGGTGACACGGCCGCTGCGGTGCTGATGCTGCTGGTATTGACAGCGCGCAGGGAGCGGGCAAAAGACTTGGCATCCTGCACTGCCTGCAGCCCGTCCGCCTCGGCACTGATCCGCAGGGCGATGTCTTCCTGAGCGACGGTGCCCGTGTAGCCGTGATCCGCGTCGCACTGTGGATCTGCGCAGCCGGCGGGGCCGATGTCGATCCGTTGGCCGCCGGACCAAGCGATGGAAACCGTCAGCTCCCGCACCGGGTCGGACGGCTTGTAGTTTTGCGGCTGGGCATACAGGTAGCTGAGCACCACGGACTTAATTTGGCTCACTGGCACAGATTCAGTGGATACCTGCGCCACCATCTGTTCGCCCTCGTCGTCGAGCTGCTGATCGTCCACGTGGGTGATTACCAGCATGTCCTCGGTGAGCACCAGCACGGTGATGTGGCGGTGCACTTCGGTCCGGTCAAAATGGGTTTCCAAGTGGACTAGATGTGCCAGGCACGACCGCCCGTCCAGGGCATCCTCGACCACGTCAGCGACCAACGGCGGGTAAAAGCCAGCCCGTTGCAGAGCCGCCTCGAGGTCATGGCCTTGGGCGGCGTGCGGCGCCGTGGTTCCGAACGAGTTCATGGTTCCATTTTCACAGATCCGCCGCCCGCATGCTAACCGGTTCAGGAGACCATCGCACGGCGTGCGCTGTCCGTCCGTTGTGCAGGGTTTCCGATCCGCACGTCGGCGGCGAGGATCTGCAGTCCGTTATGCCCGACCAACACCGGATTGAACTCAACCAGCGCAATCTCCGGGTGCTCGTCCTTCAGTACGGCCAGCCGGGCCAGCAGGTCCTCTAGGGCGGCAATGTCTACCGGCGGCAGGCCCTGATAGCCAAATAATTTGCGCGCCGCCTGCGGGGAGCGCACCAGGTCCGCCACGTCCGTCCCGGTCAGCGGGGGCACTCGATGAGCCCAGTCCCCCAACAGATCAACGGCATCGCCGGCGAGTCCGAAGGAGACAACCGGGCCCAGCAACGGGTCCTCAATGGCCCGCAGTGTGCACGACTGACCCACAGCTGCCATGCTCTGGACTTCCATAGCGAAACTTCCGAATGGCTGGAGCACCTTGGCCATCTGCGCGATGTTCAGCCGCAGCGAAACGGCGTCTTCGATATTCAGTCGCACCCCGCCCAGGTCCAGGCGATGCCGCAGGATGGCATCGGTCGTCTTCAAGGCCACCGGCCAGCCCAGTCGCTGTGCCGCCGCCACCGCCTCATCCGGCGTCTGGAAGGGTACGGATTCCAACACCCGGATGCCATAGTGCGACAGCAGCTCCGCGCCTACACCAGGGTCAAGGGTCACCAGGGCATCCCCTACGACGCCGTCCAGCAGGCCCTCCAGCGCCGCCGTGACCGCGTCCGAATCGATGTGCTCCGGTTGCGCAAAAGCCACCTGTTCGCGCTGGCGCCACTGTGCATAACGGACGACGGCGGCGAGCGCCCGAACGCCGTTGGCCGGGTTTGAGTAGCACGGCAGGCCCCGACCGATCAGTCCCTCGACATAGATCGAAGGATCCAAAATCCCGGTAAACGCCGCCACGACCGGCTTGCCCGCTTCCTGGCCGCAGTCAAAGAGCAGCTGGGCAATCGCTTCAACGGTCAGGCCACGGGCGGGCAGCAGAGTCACCACGGCGGCGTGCACTGTGTCCCGGCGGAGCTCAGCGAGCAGGCGCCGCCGCAGGATGGGAAGTGCCACGGACTGGCCACTGTCCAGCTGCAGATCCGCTGTGATGGAACAGGCGTGAAGCCCATGCGCCTGCGCGGAATCCGCAACCACTTTACCCAAGGCCAGGGAATTGCTGAACACGGCTATGCCCGGCCCGGCCGGCAGCGACTGGCGATCCACGATCTGCGCCACATCCAGCAGTTCGTCGATTGTCTCAACTCGAATGACACCGGCCTGCCGCAGCATCGCATCCAACGCGCCTGGTGGAGCTGCGGTGGTCCGAACCGCGTGGCCGGGCGGCAGCACCAGCCCCATCACCTCTGATTTCGCCACGATCACCGGCTTGCTGCGCGCCAGCCGGCGGCAGATCCGGGAAAACTTCCTGGGATTCCCGATAGATTCCAGATACAGCCCGCATGCGCGCGTCTGCTCATCGTCTTCCCAATACTGCATCAGGTCATTGCCGGAAACGTCGGCCCTGTTGCCAGCCGAGAGCATGCTGGAGAGTCCGATGCGTCGTCGGCTGGATGCGGCGTACAGCGACACCCCGATGGCTGCGGACTGGCTGAACAAACCCAGGCCACCGCGGCGCGGCAGCGAAGGCGCCATCGAGGCGTTTAAGGACACGTCGGGATGCGTATTCGCCACGCCGAGCGATGCGGGTCCGATTACACGCATCCCGCTCGCCCTGGCCTGACGCACAAGCTCGCGCTGGCGCAGCAGGCCGCGGGCGCCGTCGTCCGCGAAACCTGCGGTGGCCACCAGCAGTCCCTTCACCCCCGCGGCACCGCATTCAGCCACGACCTTGGGCACCTGATCGTAGGGGACGGCGATGATGGCCAGATCCACCGGCCCGGGAATATCGCCGATACTGCCGTAGGACATCAGGCCGGAGAGCTCCAGCGCCTCGGGATTGACCGCGTGGACCGGACCGTTGAACCCGCCCTCCACAATGTGCTCCAGCAGCTGGTTACCCAGGCTTCCCCATTGCCGGCTCGCGCCGATCACGGCCACGGAGCGCGGCGCCAGCAGCCCGGCCACGCTCCGGGCCTCCGCCCGGTGTTCCCTGGATTCCATCACCGCCCGCGATTTCTGCGTCGGATCGATATCGAAGGCGAGGGAAATAACACCGTCGTCAAAGTGCCGGTGGACTTCATATCCGGCCTCGGAAAAGACCGCGAGCATTTTGCGGTTCTCCGGCAGAATCTCCGCGGTGAATTTTCGGATTCCGTTCTCCCGTGCGGCGGCGGCCAGGTGTTCGAGCAGGATGGAACCAAGACCGCGGCCCTGATGGCGGTCGGCGATATTGAAGGCGACCTCCGCCTGCGCCGGATCGTCCAGCCGGTCATAACGGCCGATCCCGAGGATTTCGCCGGAGATAGTAATCACCAAGGCAACCCGGTCCCGGTAATCAAGTTCGGTAAAGCGGTGCAGCTCTTTGTCGGTCAACCGGGACTTATAGGTGAAAAAGCGCAGATAAATCGAGTTCTGCGACTGCCCCAGATGAAACGTCTGCACGGCGTCGGAATCGGTGGCGGACATCGGCCGCAGATGAGCGGTCCCGCCGTCGCGCAGCACGACATCGGCCTCCCAGTGCTCCGGATATTCGGCCCTCTCGGGCTGTTCCACCATAGACTCACTGTACCTAGTCCCTGCACCTTCCCCAGTAAGGAACCCGTTTTCCCATGGCCAAGCGCCAACCGCCTGCCGATGACTTCGTCGAAAAAATCATTGACATTGATGTTTCCAGTGAAATGGAAGGGTCATTTCTCGAATACGCCTATTCGGTCATCTACTCGCGCGCCCTGCCCGACGCGCGGGACGGCCTGAAGCCGGTGCAGCGCCGCATTCTGTACATGATGAGCGAGATGGGCCTGCGTCCGGACCGCGGCCATGTCAAGAGCGCCCGCGTAGTTGGGGAGGTGATGGGTAAGCTGCACCCACACGGGGACACCGCCATCTACGACGCCATGGTGCGCATGGCGCAGGACTTTTCGCTGCGGCTGCCACTGATCGACGGGCACGGAAACTTCGGCTCGCTCGACGACGGACCGGCAGCCCCGCGCTATACCGAGGCACGGCTGGCGGCCGCCGCCCTGACGCTGACCGACGACCTGGATGAGGACGTCGTCGACTTCATTCCCAACTACGACAACCAGCTGACGCAGCCCGAGGTGCTGCCGGCCGCCTTCCCAAACCTCCTGGTCAACGGTGCCAGCGGCATCGCCGTCGGCATGGCCACCAATATGGCCCCGCACAACCTGGGCGAGGTCATCGCGGCCGCTCGGCATTTGATCGCCCACCCGGAGGCAAGCCTGGAAGACATGATGGTCTTTATCCCCGGGCCGGACCTGCCCAACGGCGGCCGGATCGTAGGTCTGGACGGCATCCGCGACGCCTACGCCACCGGACGAGGTTCCTTTAAAACCCGTGCCAAGGTCGAAATCGAGCAGCTCTCCGCGCGCCGTACTGGACTGGTGGTCACCGAACTGCCGTATCTGGTGGGACCGGAAAAGGTCATTGAAAAGATTAAGGACGCCGTCACGTCCAAGAAATTGCAGGGCATCAGCGACGTCATTGACCTGACAGACCGTAACCACGGGCTGCGCCTGGTCATAGAAATCAAGAACGGCTTTAATCCCCACGCCGTGATCGCGCAGCTCTACCGCTACTCCCCGATGGAGGATTCCTTCGGGATCAATAACGTCACCCTGGTGGATGGCCAGCCCCAGACACTCGGGCTGTTGGACCTGCTGCGGGTCTATGTGGCCCACCGGCTGCAGGTGGTCCGGCGCCGGACGTCCTATCGGCTGGGAAAGAAGAAGGAGCGGCTGCACCTGGTGGAGGGTCTGCTGATCGCCATCGTCGATATTGACGAAGTGATCCAGATCATCCGCTCCTCCGATGAGGTCTCCGCGGCCCGGGAGCGCCTGATGGCGATCTACGATCTGAGCGAGATCCAGGCCAACTACATTCTGGAACTCCGGCTGCGCCAGCTGACCAAATACTCCCGCATTGAGCTGGAAAAGGAACAAGAAGAGCTGCTGCGTGAAATCGCGGAGCTGGAAGCAATTTTGGCCTCCGAACAGCGCCTGCGGGACCTTGTCTCCGGCGAGCTGGGCGCCGTTGCGGACAAGTACGCCACCCCCCGGCGCACGGTGCTGCTCGAATCCGAGGCGGTGGCCCCCGGCGTTGCCAAAGCCCTGGCCGCGGTCGACGGCGGTGCCGGGCTGAAGGGAAAAGCCGCTCCACTGGCGCTGGAGATCGCCGATGACCCCTGCTGGGTGATCCTGAGCGCGTCCGGACAGATTGCCCGCACCGCCCATCAGGAGCCCCTGAACGACGGCGGTCCGCGCAATAAGCATGACGTCTTCCGTTCCGTGCTGCGCACCAGCGCGCGTTCGGAAATCGCGGCGGTTACCTCTGCCGGACGCATGCTGCGGCTGCAGGTGCTGGACATGCCGGCGCTCCCGCCTACCACCGCTATGCCCAACATGGCCGGCGGTGTCCCCGCCAAGGAATTCCTGACGCTGACGAAGGGTGAAACGCTCGTCGGGTTCACCCCGCTCAATGAGGTCATCGCCCTGGGCACCGAGCAGGGAGTCATCAAACGCGTCTCGCCGGAATATCCGCTCAACCGCGATGACTGGGAGGTCATTGCGCTCAAAGCCAGGGACAGAATCGTCGGTGCAGCGCCCGCGGGCGAGAACGATGAACTCGTCTTCATCACCGAACAGGCGCAGCTGCTGCACTTCCCCGGCTCCAGCGTCCGCCCGCAGGGCCGCACCGCCGGCGGGATGGCCGGCATCAAGCTGCAGGCCGGAGATTCGGTCATCAGCTTTACGGTCGTCACAACTGAAGGCGGCGGCGCACCTGACCCAGCCGCCGTCGTCGTCACCATCGCCGGCAGCTCCGACGCCCTACCCGGCACCGTCCCCGGTTCGGCCAAGGTAACGGCATTCGCCGAGTACCCGGCCAAGGGCCGCGCCACAGGTGGAGTCCGGGCGCACAGATTCCTCAGGGGTGAGGACCGCCTGCTGCTGGCGTGGGCCGGGCACGGACCGGCCAAGGCGGCCTCGGAGACCGGCGTGGCCCGTGCGTTGCCCACCGAGCACGGGCGCCGCGACGGCTCCGGAATCGTGCTGACCCAGGCCATCGATGCGATCGGACCCAGCCAGACCGCAAGCGAATGACGCGAAAGCGAGCCCGCGTTCGCGGGTGTGCCTAGACTGTTGCCATGATCATCACTCCGGACACCAAAGACTGGACCTGGGTGTGTGCCCGTCCCTGCCCCGAATGCGGCTTTGAAGCAGCCAGCACCACACCCGCGACGGCGGCAAGCGCCTTACCGGAGCTGCTGCCCCGCTGGCACATGGTCCTGCGCCGGCAGAACGTCGCCGAGCGCCCGAATGAGACCACCTGGTCCGCGCTGGAATATGCCTGCCACGTCCGTGACGTCTTTGGCCTCTTCGACCAGCGCCTGGAGCTGATGCTTGCGGGCGACGACCCGGAATTCGCCAACTGGGACCAGGACCAGGCGTGCATCGACGGGGATTACAACGGTTCGGACCCCGCGGAGGTCAGCGCAGCCCTAAGGGATGCCGGCGAGGAAATCGCCGAGACTTTCGCCGCCGTGTCACAGGACCAGTGGCCCCGGACCGGGCGGCGCAGCGACGGCAAGTCCTTCAGCGTAGGGAGCCTCTCGGGGTACTTTTTGCACGAGGTTGTCCATCACCTGCACGACGTGGACGGCTAAGCCGGCCGCAGCAGCCCAATCCGCCTCGGCGGGGCACACCCAGGCGGCGCACACCCAGGCGGCGCACACCCAGGCGGGGCACACCCAGGCGGCGCACACCCAGGCGGCGCACACCCAGGCGGGGCACGCCTTGGCGGCGCACGCTGCGCACGCTGGCTCTGCGCTCCGTCCGGCCCGTAACCTCAGACTGCTCAGGCCGCTCCCACGGTCAGCCGGGTCCGCAGTCCCAGGCCGCTTCCCGCACTGCTTGTCTTCCCGGTCAGCCGGGCTCGCAGTCCCAGGCTGCCGAGCGGTGCGTTGGCCGGAATCCCATCCGCTCGTAGAGACCAAAGGCTCCGGAGGGGTTCTCCGTGTCCACATCCAGAGTCGCGTAATCCATCCCGGCTGACTGGAAGCGTTCCATCGCATCAGCCAGCAGCGCCGCAGCAATCCTGCGGCCGCGCCAGGGCCGGCGGATGCCCAGCAATTCCGTGTAGCCTTCGTGCCGTCCCCGCGTGTTGAGAGGGTCCGGGTCGTAACTGGCCAGTTGGTACCCCACCACCTCCCCCGTGCCGCGGTCCACGGCAATGGCACTGAAGTCCGGACGTGCCAGCGGGTGGTTAACCATGAACCCCCAGGCCTCCTCATCGCGGGGTTCAGAGCCCCAATGATCGGCAAACGCCTCGTTATGTGCAGCCCGTACTTCTTCGGATCGTTCGGGCGTGAAAGGAAGCAGCTCAATCCCGGCGTCCAACGCGACCTGGGGAATGTCACCGGCCAACGGCCTCACCATCTCGGTGAAATACCGCACCGGCCTAAATTCCGCTCCGGAGAGCAGAGCACGTTCTGCCGCGTTGTCCTCCTGGGAATGAGCGCGCACCACCACCGGTGCCTGGCTATCCCCGGCAAAACGGCACTTTGCCTGGGCCAGCTGCCAGCGCAGTACGGCCGAACCGATTCCCCGACGCTGCCACAGCGGGTCCACACCGCCAAAGGCATAGGCCTTGGGCCCCCCGTCATTTTTGGTCACTTGGCCGTAGGCGCGAGCAGCGCCCTCGCTGTCCAGACCGATCACCGTATTGACGGCCGGATCGTTCTTGCTGCTGGCAAAGACCTGCTCCAGGTCCGCACGCTGGTCATGCCAAGGCGGTTTCTCGGCCGCCGCAATCCGTTCAATCAACGCCAGCCACTGGTCAATATCTGCGGACGTGATGGCGCGGAACTGCAGATTCGCGGCTGCCGGCAGGGCAACACGGAAGGATTCGCTCATGCCGCCAGCCTATTGTGACCGATTGCATCCCGCCAAAGGCCCATCGCGATCGCACAAGCGGGACCCGGTCATCCAATGTGCCGGTGCGCTGGACAGATGCCCTGGGAATTTCCACGGCATCCGTCCAAATCCATGGCAGAGCGCCCGCCATGCATGCCGCTCAGACACCCACCAAAGCCTGACAGGTGTTGGCCAACGCTATGGCAGCGACGGTATCGTCACTGCGTCCGGCACGGCCACCGAGTTCCAGCCGGAGATCCCCGGGATCGCACACCGCTGCGTCGTGGGTGACCAGCACAACCGCTTTGTCCCGCAGAGCCCGGCGCAAATCGACCATCAATGCGGCCGCCGATTCGGCGTCCAAATGCGCCGTTGGTTCATCGAGCAGCAGGATGTCTGCACCGGTGAGCAGTGTCCGGGCGACCGCGACCCGCTGGCGCTGGCCACCAGAGAGGTGGCTGCCCTCGGGGCCGAGCCGGGTGTCCAGCCCGCGCGGGAGCTGGCGAAGTAAAGTACCGAGGCCGACGGCGTCGAGCACCTTGACCAGCTCGGCCTCGGTTGGTTCATCGTCCCGTGAGCGGGCCAGCAGCAGATTCGCCCGCAGCGAGGAGTCGAAGAGGTGTCCCTGCTGCGGGCACCAGGCGATCCGGCCTGTGGAGGTACAGTGCCCCTCCACAGGTGCCAGAAAGCCGAGCATCACGGCAAGCAGAGTGGATTTCCCGGACCCCGATTCCCCCGTCACCGTGAGCCATTCGCCGCCGCGTACGGCTGCGTCCAGCCCGCTGAAAACTGATGCGGCAGAATCCGGCCAGCGGGCCGTGACGCCTGTTAGCCCAATACCGGGCGTTTCGGAACCGCGGCGGGAATGCACCGCCAGCATCACCGCGGGCTCGGCAACTTCAGCGACGATGTGCCCGGCTCCGGGCTCGGGCGCAAAGTCATCGCTGAAGCGGGCCAGCACCGTTCGCAGCGCGGGCCAGAGCTGCACTGCGGCGCTGACCGGTGCAAACGCGTCCACGAGGGAGAGATTCAGCAGCACCAGCGCGGCCAACGCCTCCACCGGCAGTGCCCCGGCCGCGACCTGTCCGGCACCTATAGCGAGCATGCCGAAAGCGCCTACGGCGGAGAGCAGAACCAACAGTCCCTGCGCTGTTCCCTGTGCCCGGGCTGCCCGCTGCACCGCCGCCGTCGCCTCGTGATCGTCCCGGCGCAGCTCATTCAGCAGCGGTCCTTCCGCGCGATTGACACGCAGATCCGCCGCCGCGCCAAGCAGCACGCTGACGGTGCGGATGACGGCGGAACGGTGCCGATGTTCGGCAACGCCGGCTCGATTGTCGGCCCAGAGGGCGACGGCCGGGGCCAGCAGCACGGCACCGGCGAGCACCACGAGCTGGAGCGGCACGGCGGCAGGCAGCAGCAGCGCCGTCGTCGTTATGACCGCAGCCGCGGCCAACAGACCGGCGGCAGGGGGCAACACCACCCGAGGTGCCAGATCACGCACGGCATCGAAATCCCCGATCAGGTGATCCACCGCGCCGTCACCGCGCAGCAGCGAACGCCGGGATAGCACGCGCAATGCGAGGGATTCCCAAACGCGCACGCGCAGACGGGTCAGTGACGCGAAGACCGCATCGTGCAGCCAGAGTCGCTCGCAGTACCGGGAAAGTGCCCGGAGCAGCCCAAAGAACCGAACGCCCACAATGGCGACGAGCAGATACAGAATGGCCGGCTGCTGGCTGGCGCGCACGATCAGCCAGCCGGAGAGAGCGGTCAGTGCAAGGGCCGCCAGCGTCGCCACGGCGCCGGCGACGACGGCGAGCAGGAACCGCGGACGCCACGGTTCCAGCACGCCGACCAGCAGTTTCAACAGTCGTGCGGTGCCAACCTTAAGGCCGCTGCCTGCCGAGGCAGGAGTGGTCGCTGCGTCACCGGCAGAGCCGCTCCAACCACGGGGGATGCCCGGGGCTGCCTCCCCCGAGACGGCGAGCGGCAGGCTCGACGTTTCCTCACTGCTCACGCTGACGTTTGCGGGGGCGGCGGCGGAGGCCGCCACGGAGGCATCAACTGCCGCTTCGGCGGCAGCGTCAGCGGCAGCGTCAGCGGCAGCGTCAGCGGCAGCGTCAGCGTCAGCGTCAGCGTCAGCGTCAGCGTCAGCGTCAGCGTCAGCGTCAGCGTCAGCGTCAGCGTCAGCGTCAGCGTCAGCGGCAGCGTCAGCGGCAGCGGCAGCGTCAGCGGCAGCGGCAGCGTCAGCGTCAGCGCCAGCATTAACGTCGTCCGTCCGCAGGCCGCGGGCATCGAGGTGGACCACGTGATCGGCGAGCGCGAGCGTGGATTTATTGTGCGCCACCACAATAATGGTGACCCTCCCGCGGAGGTCACGGATGGTCCGCTCGATGCTGCGTGCCGTGAGAGCGTCCAGATGGGCGGTGGGCTCATCGAGGAGGAGCACGGTGGCGCCCGCTTCAATCCGTGCCAACGCCCGGGCCAGCGCAAGACGCCGCAGCTCCCCCGGGCTAAGCTCCGCCGGGTGCCGCAGGGCCGCATATGTGAGACCCACCCGGGCCAAGAGCATATCCGCGGTCCCGCTGGCCGACGCTTCGCTGGGCACTGTCTCGCTGGGCACTCTATCGCTGGGTCCTGTCTCGCTGGTCACTGTCTCGCTTCTCGCGGTTCCGCTGCTCCTTGTAGTTCCAGCCGCACCGTAGATTTCCACCTCCGCGCGCGCGGTCTGCGCCACGGTGGCGGGATGCTGCGGCACCCAGGCCAGGCGGTCGGGGTCTATCCCGGTGATGCTGCCGCTGACCCGGACCCCCGAGGCGGCAGCGGACGTTCCCGTCGTTTCGTTCGCAAGCGGCGCGACAATTTCGTTCTCAAGCGGCGCGACAATGCTGGCCAGCACGTGCAGCACGGTGGATTTTCCGCAGCCGCTCGGACCTGAAATGGCGGTGATCTGCCCCGCGGGGGCCGTGAAAGTCAGCGCCGAGACTGCCTCAGTGTTCCGGTCCGGATATCCGACATGCAACCCTGCGACGCCGACCTCCGGAGCCCGCGGGTCTACAGAAGCCCGCACGCTGCCGCCCTGAGCATTGCTGTCAGCCAGCTCGTCGCCGTCGTCCTGAACGACACAATCAGCCAACGTGCCGCCGTCCCTTGAGTCCGTCAGCCGCGCCGACTTAATCGCCTGCCGGGACAGCGGCACCGAACCCGGAGCGGCCAGAATTCCTTCGGCCCGTGCCAGCGCAACGCGTCCGTCTTCGCTGGCATGGTGCGCGGTGCCCAGCTCGCGCAGCGGGAGGTAGCACTCCGGCACCAGAATGAGCACCAACAGGCCCGTTTCCAGATCCATCGATCCCTGCACCAGCCGCAGCCCAATGAAGACGGCGACGACGGCGACCGAGAGGGTAGCGATCAGTTCCAGTGCCAGCGCGGAGAGGAAGGCCACCCGCAGCGTGCCCATCGTGGTGCGGCGGTAGTCGTCAGCAACCCTGCGCAGCGCCTCGGTCTGCGCCCTGGCCCGGCCCAGTCCCACCAATACCGGAAGCCCCTTCGCCAGTTCCACCAGATGATTGGACAGCCTCGACAGCGCACCGGCCGCGCGTTCCACTTGGTCCTGGGTGTGCATGCCGATCAGCGCCATGAACAACGGCACCAGCGGAACCGTGAGGACAACTATCACCGCGCTGACCCAATCGGCCAGCAGCACCCTGGCCCCGATCAGCAGCGGCACGGTGGCGCACGCCAGCAGAGCGGGCAGAAACTGTGTGTAGTAATTGTCCATCGCGTCCAGCCCACGCGTGGCCAGCACGGTCCCGGCGCCCTGTCCGCCGGAACCGTGGCCACCGTCCTGCACCATCCGGGCGGCAAGTTTTAGCCGCAGGTCTTCTTTGGCACCGGCCGCTGTCCGCCGCGCCACGACGGCGATGCCCCAGACCGTGGCCGCCCGGGAAAGTGCCGCGGCTACGCCCAGCAGCAACGCTCCCGGCAGACTCCCGGGTGCCGAGATCAGGGCGGCTATTCCGTTCACCACTGCCTGCGCCAGCAGCACCCACGTCAGTGCCTTTAGCGCGCTCAGCAGGCCGAGCAGATACAAGGTCCGCTGCGAACCGGTGGGCAATGGCAGGCGCTTTGGCACAACCACGTTAGACCCGTCCCACGGCGGGCAACACATCATGCGTGGGCGGCAGATGGGACGAACTGACCCGTTTGCGGAAGACCCAATAGGTCCAGCCTTGATACGCCAGCACCAGAGGGATGCCCACACAGGCGACGATGCTCATCAGCCCCAAGGTGTAGGGCGAGGAGGAAGCGTTACTGACGGTCAGGTCCCAGTCGTGATTCAGGGTGGACGGCAGGACCACCGGGAACACGGAGCCAAAGAGTGCCGCACTGCCGGTCAGGAGGAAGACCCCCAGTCCCAGGAAGCTCCAGCCTTCCCTGCCCTGTCGCGCCAGCCGCCACGCTGCCACGGCGGCTACCGCGGCCACCGCAACAAGCAACCAACTGAACACCTGGCCATGCCGGTAGGTCACCAGCACCACCCAGACCACCAGCGGCAACAACCCCACCGGCAGCCACCGGGTAACCAGGCGTTGGGTCCGGTCACGGATGTCCCCATCGGTCTTCAATGCCAGGAACGCGGCGGCGTGCACCAAGGAGAAGCCGACGACGGCGAAGCCTCCGAGCACGGCGTACCAACTAAACCAGGCGAAAGGCCCTCCCACCCGGTCACCGTTGGCGTTCAGCGGCAGGCCGGTGGTGGTCAGCGCGAGGGCGGCACCAATGCCGAAGGCGGACACGAAGGACCCGAGAGCGATGGCCCAGTCCCAGCGGTTGCGCCACTGCTCTGTATTGACTTTGCCCCGGTATTCAAAGGCGACCGCGCGGAAAATCAGTCCTAGGAGCACAAAGACCAGTGGAATATACAGGGCGGAAAAGAGCGAGGCATACCAGAGCGGGAACGCGGCAAACATGGCCCCTCCGGCGGTGATCAGCCAGACTTCATTCCCGTCCCAGACCGGTCCCACAGTGTTGAGTAGGACGCGGCGCTCGGTGTTATTCCGGGCGAACAGCTTCATCAGCATTCCCACGCCGAGATCGAATCCCTCCAGAAAGAGGTAGCCGGTCCAGAGCACGGCAATCAGCACAAACCAGATAGTCGGCAGTGTCTGCATATCGGTGTCCTTTGTGTGTGGAAAGTCGGGTGCGGGCGGTCAGGATCAAGGCGTTCAGAACGCTTGGCCGTCAGCGGCAGCGCGATCGTAGGCAAAGCAGTCAGTAGGCAAAGCAGTCAGTAGGCAAAGGCAAGGACGTCATCGGTGTCCCCGGCGCCCCCGCCGGACGCTCCGCCGTTGTGGTCGCCGTCGTTGCTCTTCTTGCCTTGCGCGCCGTGCGCCAGTTCAGGCATCGCGGCGGCGACCCCACCGCGGACATAGCGGAACAGCAGTTTCACCTCCACCACCAGCAGCACCGCATACACCGTTCCCAGCGCCACCAGCGAGAAGATCAGCTCACCGGCGGATACTCCCGGCGAGACTGCTGCAGCGGTGAACATGAACACCTGGTCGATCCCGGTGAACTGCGGATTTGGCGCCACCACGAACGGTTGCCGCCCCATTTCAGTAAAGATCCAGCCTGCCGCGTTGGCTCCGAACGGCGCGAGGATGCCGAAGACCGCCAGGCGCATCAGCCACTTCGACTCCGGCACGGTGCCCCTGCGCACCAAGACCAAAGCCACCAGCGCGGCCAGTGCGGCCAGGCCGCCAAACCCGATCATCATCCGGAACCCCCAATAGGTCACCGCCATCACCGGAACGTACTGGATTTCCTGGCCGGCCCGGTCGCCGTAGATGGGGTTATCCGGCAGAGTTTTGCCGTATTTCGCCTGATATTCCGGCACCAGGGTATTGACGCCCTTGATATCCGTGGTGAAGTCGTTGTGCGCCAAAAAGGACAAAATTCCGGGAACCTCAATGACGGCGGTGACGTCGCTGCAGTTTTTGCTGCCCGGATCTCCAATGGAAAGGACGGAAAAACTGGTCCCGTCGTGGCAGGCGGCTTCCGCGGCCGCCATTTTCATGGGCTGCTGTTCAAACATCAGTTTGCCCTGCATATCCCCGGTAATCGCGGTGCCGGCAAAGGCAATCATGGCGACGACGGCGCCGATCCGCAACGATCGCAGCCAGACGGCGTGGTCAGTCTTGTCCCGGCCGGGAATTGTCGCGGACTCTCCGACCAGGACCCGTCCCTGGCCATCCACGGTGTCGATCCCGTCGCGGCGGCGGCGCCAGAGGTGGTACCAGGAGATCCCCAGCAGGAAACCTCCCGCGACTGCGACGGCCCCGGTGAGGGTATGCGGGAAGGCAACCAGCGCCGTGTTATTGGTGAACACGGCCCAGGCATCCACCATCCGAGGGCGTCCATTGACGATTTCCACGCCAACCGGATGCTGCATCCAGGAATTGGCTACCAAAATGAAATAAGCGGAGACCACCGAACCCACCACCGCGGTCCACAGACACGCAAGGTGGATGCGGGCCGGAAGCTTCTTCCAGCCGAAGATCCACAGGCCCAGGAAGGTGGATTCAATGAAGAACGCCAGCAGCGATTCCATCGCCAACGGCGCTCCAAAGACGTCGCCGACAAAGCGGCTGTATTCGCTCCAGGCCATGCCGAACTGGAACTCCTGCACCAGTCCCGTGGCGACGCCCATGATGAAGTTGATCAGGAAGAGTTTGCCCCAGAATTTCGTCATTCTCAGGTACTCTTCTTTGCCCGTCCGGTGCCACAGCGTCTGCAGCAGGGCCACCAGCAGACCGAGCCCGATGGTCAGGGGAACCATCAGGAAGTGGTAGACCGTGGTGATGCCGAACTGCCACCGTGCGATGTCCAGCGCTTCCATCGTTTACACCTTCAGGTCCGGGTACATGAGATTTCTACACTACGTAGAAAACCTTATTTCTACCAACTGTAGAAACTTTCGTCCGGACCCTGTAGATTGAGACCAAGACAATTGCATCCCACGACCTAGAAGGATCATTGATGGCCACATTGGGGGAGCTTGAACGAGCCGTTATGGATCTACTCTGGGAACACCCTGAGGCCATCACCGCCAACGCCCTGCGGGACCTGCTCTCGCAACGCCCGCCCGCAGTCGCCGGGGGGACCGACACGAAGGAACTGGCTGTCACCACGGTTCTGACCGTGCTGTCCCGGCTGGAGAAGAAGGGACTGGTGGAACGTGAGCGAAGCATCCGCCCGCACCGCTACCGCTCCGTCACCAGCCGCGCCGAGCATACCGCTGAGCTGATGCTCGAGGTGCTCGGCTCCGCCCCTGACAGGGAGGCCGTGCTGGCGCGCTTTATCGGGACTGTCACCGACGGCGAGGCCACCACACTGCGCAAACTCCTCGGCCGGGGCTAAGCCACGGGCCGCCGTCGAGCGCACTAATCCATGTTCTGGACCTCGTGGTTCCTGGCCATCCTCGCCGTCATCCTCGCGTGGCCGGTTCCGCTGGTACTGGCGCGGGCCCGATGGACCGCCCGCTCCCCCTTCAGCGCTATGGTCCTCTGGCAGGCAATAGCCCTTGCCGGCGGACTGTCCATGATCGGGGCCATGCTGGTATTCGGCCTGGTACCCCTCGGCGGGAACCTTATCTCCGGGCTGAAAAATCTGCTGGGCATCATGCTGGGGAGAACCTCTGGCGCGCAGCTGGAGTTCTGGCACGCCTTCGCGCTCAGCGCTGCAGCGCTCCTTTTTGCCCACCTCGTATTCACCCTGCTGCTCACCTATGCACGGATTCACAAGCAGCGCCGCCGGCATCGGGAATTGCTGGAGCTGCTCAGCTCTCCAGCCACCGGAAGGCCGGGCACCGTGGTCATTAGCCATGACGTGCCGGTAGCCTACTGCCTGCCCGGCGGCTCCCGGTCCATCACTGTCCTGTCCGACGGGCTGATGAATCTGCTGGAACCGGACGAATTACGGGCGGTCCTGATTCACGAAAACGCGCACCTGAGCCAACGGCACCACCTGCTGCTCTGGGCCTTTGCCGGCTGGCGCTCGGCCCTGCCGTGGCTGCCCACGTCCCGGCTGGCGCAACGCTCCGTCAACGCGCTGATTGAAATGCTCGCCGACGACGTGGCGCTGCATTCGGTGGACCGGGCTACCTTGGTCAAGGCGATCGCCCTAGTGGCCAGTGGCCCGGCACGGCTCGCGCCCATCGAACTGGTCGACGGCGGCGGAGACCGCATCGATACGCCGGAAACGACGTCGGCGCGGCTGGGCCGGTTGCTTAACCCGGCTCCTGCTTTGCCGCGTCCGGTGCAGACTTTGGTGCTGGTCGGCTCGGTACTGCTCTTGGCTGTACCCACTGCCCTGCTGACGGTACCGGGGCTGCTGGGTTAGCAGTACCGGACCGGTAGCCGGGCTAGAGGTACCAGGGAGCGCCTAGGCTAGATTGGTGGGATGGCAACTTCCGTCGTTTGGCTCCGGGACGATCTTAGGCTGGCCGACAACCCGGCCCTCAGTGCAGCTGCCCAGCGCGGGGGCAAAATTGTGGTTCTCTACGTTCTCGACGAACAGTCCGAGGGGATTCGTCCGTTGGGCAGCGCCTCGAAATGGTGGCTCCATCATTCACTGGAGTCTCTTGCGGCGCAGCTGGCAGCCGTCGGAGGCACGCTAATTCTCCGGCGTGGCTGTGCCAGGGACGCCGTCCTTGACGTCACTGCTGAGGCGGAAGCGGACGCCGTATTCTGGAACCGGCGCTATGGATTGGCGGAGCGTCGGGTCGACGCCGCTCTCAAGGAGGAGCTGGCTGATATCAACATTGAGGCCGCAAGCTTCCAAGCCAACCTGCTCTTCGAACCGTGGACCATCCGGACAGGCGCCGGTGGGCCCTACAAGGTTTTTACTCCGTTTTGGCGCGCCTGCAGCAATGCGGAAGAACCACGCGGGCCGCTGAGCGCCCCGGAATCGCTTCGCAGCCCCAACGTCGTCTCGGAGCCGCTGGCCAACTGGAAGCTCCTCCCCACTGCCCCGGACTGGTCCCCAGGTCTAAGCTCGGAATGGACACCCGGGGAGATTGGTGCCCACCAACGGCTTGCGGACTTCGGTGATCGGCAGGCCAGGGACTACGCCACGGATAGGGACTTTCCTGCCATTGAGGCCACGAGCCGGCTGTCACCGCATCTGCGCTTCGGAGAAATCAGCCCGTTCCAGATCCGGCACGCATTGCGCGGACTTCCTGCCGCCGCTCACAAAGACTTGCAGGTCTTCCGCAGTGAACTCGGCTGGCGCGAATTCTGCTGGCACCTGCTCTATTTCAATCCGGACCTGGCCACTGCCAATTACCGCCCGGAGTTTGACCAATTTGCCTGGGCTTCCCCTACCGCACCGGACGCTTCGGCCGAACTCGCAGCGTGGCGCAGCGGCCGCACCGGTTATCCGCTCGTGGATGCCGGAATGCGCCAACTCTGGCAGACCGGCTGGATGCACAACCGGATCCGGATGGTCACCGCCTCATTCCTGGTGAAGAATCTACTGCTCGACTGGCGAATCGGTGAACAATGGTTTTGGGACACCCTGGTCGATGCGGATGCGGCGAATAATCCAGCGAACTGGCAGTGGGTTGCCGGCTCCGGGGCTGATGCTTCGCCCTACTTCAGGATCTTCAATCCCGTGACGCAGAGCCGCAAGTTCGATCCGGACGGGCTCTACCTCCGGCGCTATGTGCCGGAGCTCGCTTCCTTCGGAGCACGGTCAGTCCACGAACCGTGGAAGACCCCGGACATTGCCGGGGACTATCCGGCGCCACTGGTGGAACTCGGCCCCTCCCGGCAGCGCGCCTTGGACACTTATGCCGCGCTGAAGGAGGGCCAGTAGGCTCCGAGCAGGCCGTGGGCTTCCCGACCGATCGGGCCCTCAGGCGTCGATCTGCTCCCGGTCAAGAGACGCACTGCCGGCGATAATGAAGTCTTTACGGGGTGCAACATCGGAGCCCATGAGCAGTTCGAAGGTCTTCTCCGCCATTTCCGCGTTTTCGGCAGTGACCCTACGTAACGTCCTGTGCCGCGGATCCATCGTGGTCTCCGCCAGCTGCCCGGCGTCCATCTCCCCGAGGCCCTTGTAACGCTGAATCGGTTCCTTGTACCGTTTCCCGGACTTTTCCAGCGAGGCAAGCAGCGCGTGCAGCTCCTGCTCGGAATAGGTGTAAATCATCTCGTTCGCCTTAGCCCCGTGGTTGATTACTTCCACACGGTGCAGGGGCGGAACGGCCGCAAACACCCGCCCGGCATCGATCATCGGCCGCATGTACCGGAAGAACAAGGTCAGCAGCAGGGTGCGGATATGCGCGCCGTCGACGTCGGCGTCGGTCATCAGGATCACTTTTCCGTAGCGCGCGGCTTCCGGCACAAAGCTGCGCCCCGATCCGGCCCCGACGACCTGAATCAGGGCAGCACACTCGGCGTTGGAGAGCATGTCCCCAACCGAGGCCTTCTGCACGTTAAGGATCTTCCCGCGGATCGGGAGGAGAGCCTGGAAATCCGACGACCGGGCAAGCTTGGCCGTACCCAGCGCGCTGTCTCCCTCGACGATGAACAGCTCGCTGCGGGCCGTGTCGTCCGTACGGCAGTCCGCGAGTTTGGCTGGAAGCGAGGAAGTTTCCAACGCATTTTTGCGCCGCTGTGTTTCCTTGTGCACACGGGCCGAGATCCGGGATTTCATCTCGGAAACAACTTTTTCCAGCAGCTGCGCCGACTGTGCCTTCTCGTTTCGCTGCGATGAGTTGAGCTTGGCGGTCAGTTCCCGCTCCACCACCTTGGCCACGATGGTCCGCGCCGCGGGAGTGCCCAGGATTTCCTTGGTCTGACCCTCAAACTGCGGCTCTGCCAGACGTACCGTCAACACAGCCGTCAGGCCGGCCTGCACGTCGTCTTTCTCGATCTTGTCGTTGCCGGCCTTGAGCTTGCGGGCGTTAGCCTCGATGACCTTGCGGAACGTTTTGAGCAGTGCCTGTTCAAAACCTTCCTGATGCCGGCCCCCTTTGGGCGTGGAAATGATATTGACGTAGCTGCGCACTGTGGTGTCGTAGCCAATCCCCCACCGCATCGCGATGTCCACTTCGCAGTCGCGTTCCACCTCGGTACTTTTCATGTGTCCGTCCGCATCCAGGACGGGAACGGTTTCCTTGAAGCTGCTGGTGCCGTGGATCCGCCAGATATCGGTTACCGCCGGGTCCACGGCGAGATAATCGACAAATTCTGAGAGTCCGCCGTCGTGCTGGAAGACCTCTTCATGCACTTCCAGTTCGCCGGGCGTTCCCGGCAGCCGCCGCTCATCGCGGATGGAAATACGTAGCCCTGGTACCAAAAAGGACGTTTGGCGGGCACGATCGGCGAGCTCCGAATAGGAAAACTTCGCGTCCGGCGTGAAAATCTGCCGGTCCGCCCAATACCGGATCCTGGTTCCCGTGACACCGCGCTTGGTGCTTCCAACAACATCAAGGCTGGAATTCTCTATGAAGGGCTCAAAAGGCGCGGTGGGGCTCACACTGCGTCCGGTGTCCTTGAAGTGTCCCGGCTCGCCGCGGCGGAAGCACATCTGGTACGTTTTGCCGCCACGGTCCACCTGGACATCCAGACGTGCCGACAGCGCATTGACCACGCTGGCGCCAACACCATGAAGTCCGCCGGAGGCGGTATAGGAACCTCCGCCGAACTTGCCACCGGCATGGAGCTTGGTCAGTACCACTTCGACGCCGGTCAGACCGGTCTTGGGCTCCAGGTCAACAGGTATTCCGCGGCCATCGTCGTGGATTTCCACCGAATTGTCGGGGTGCAGGATCACCTTAATGCTCTGACCATGGCCAGCTAGAGCCTCGTCCACGGAGTTGTCGATGATTTCCCATAGACAGTGCATCAGTCCACGGGAGTCGGTGGAGCCGATGTACATCCCGGGCCTTTTCCGAACAGCTTCCAGCCCCTCCAGCACAGAGAGGTGACGGGCGGTGTACTCGGAACTCGGTGGGGTCACGTTCGGCAGACTCCTTTAGGCGGTGCTGGTTCGGGCGGTGCTGGTGCAGGGTCCCGCCGGGGAAAGCGGACCACTGTCTAGGGTATCGCCCACCATGGCCCGGCTGGTGCAGGCGTGCCGGGCCGGGCTCGGTGCATCAATGTTGTGCCGCCGACGACGACCGCACCCGGGTCCTCCCAGCCCGACACGGCTACGCGGTCAGCGAAAGTTAACCCAACCTGACGCCCGACGGCTACGAATAGTGATTGGATGAATGTACAGATCTACTAAGGAGGCCATCATGACAACAGCTGTAGCCAGCCGCGAATTGAACGCCCTGGACCGCTGCGACCGCTGCGGAGCTCAAGCATATGTCCGCGTTGTGCTGGAATCCTCCGGCGGTGAATTACTCTTCTGCGGGCACCACGCCCGCGGTGTCGAGCCCACATTGAAGCCGCTTTCCTCACAATGGCAGGACGAGACGGCCCGCCTGCATCAAAAGGACCCCGTTCTGGTCGACGACTGACAAAGTTCCTGGCCAGCCGGATAGTCAAACCTTAAATCCGGTATAACTGAGCAACTTTGGGAATAAAGCACAGGAAGGGCCCCTCCACTGGAGGGGCCCTTCCTGTCGCCATCGGTCCTGTCCGGTCAGGACCGGTCCGGTATTAGTCCAGGTAGTCGCGCAGTACCTGAGAACGCGACGGATGACGTAGTTTGGACATCGTCTTAGATTCGATCTGCCGGATACGCTCCCGCGTCACTCCGTAGACCTTGCCGATTTCGTCTAAAGTCTTCGGCTGTCCATCGGTTAGACCGAAGCGCATGGCGACTACGCCGGCCTCACGCTCGGAGAGGGTGTCCAACACCGAGTGCAGTTGCTCCTGCAGCAGTGTAAAGCTGACGGCGTCGGCCGGGACCACGGCTTCGGAGTCTTCGATCAGGTCACCGAACTCGGAGTCCCCGTCCTCGCCCAACGGGGTATGCAGCGAGATGGGCTCCCGGCCGTACTTCTGAACCTCCACGACCTTTTCCGGCGTCATGTCCAACTCGATGGCCAACTCTTCCGGAGTAGGCTCGCGGCCCAAATCCTGCAGCATCTGCCGCTGTACGCGGGCCAGCTTATTGATGACCTCCACCATGTGCACCGGGATGCGGATGGTCCGGGCCTGATCGGCCATGGCGCGCGTGATCGCCTGACGGATCCACCAGGTGGCGTAGGTGGAGAACTTGAAGCCCTTGGTGTAGTCGAACTTCTCCACCGCACGAATCAGGCCCAGGTTACCTTCCTGGATAAGGTCCAGAAATAGCATCCCGCGGCCGGTGTAACGCTTTGCCAGGGAAACAACCAGCCGGAGGTTGGCCTCGAGCAGGTGGTTCTTGGCCCGCTTGCCGTCGTGAATGACCCACTGCAGTTCGCGCTTGAGCTTGTCATCGATCTTGGTCTTGTCTGCCGCGAGGTCAGCCGCAAGCTTCTCCTCGGCAAAGAGTCCGGCCTCAATACGCAAGGCGAGGTCAACCTCCTGCTCCGCGTTGAGCAGCGCGACCTTACCGATTTGCTTCAGGTAGTCCTTCACCGGGTCCGCAGTGGCACCTGCAGACATGACCTGTTGGACGGGTGCGTCGTCGTCATCGGCATCGGAGTAGACGAAACCGCGCCCCGTCTTCTCAGGCACAATCTCGACGGTCTCAGTGTTTGTATTGGTCCGCGACTCGTCATCGTCAGCGGTCGCCGCGTCCTCGGTCTCGTGATCCTGAGATCCCTTTGAGGCCCTTCCGCGGGTGGCTTTGGCAGGGGCACCGGCAGGTTTAGCCTGGCGTCCGCGGGCCTTTGGAGCGGCATCCTCGCCATCAGAGGAGGCTGCCTTCTTTGCGGCGATCGTGGCGGCACGCTTCTGCGCCGGGGAGAGTGTGGCGGAGGCATCGGAAACCTCATCTGCAGTAGCAGATTTGACAGCTTTGCTGACGGTGGCAGCGGCCGTACGGGAGGCACCGGTTTTCACTGCAGGAGCCTTCTTCGGGCCAGCTGCAAGGGGTGCCGAGGCATCAACCTCGGAAGTAACAGAGTCATTGCTCTTGGCAGTGTCAGACACAGAAAACCTTTCTTGCGGCGGTCTGTGGAGTCACCTACGGGCAACACCACTATGACCCTGTCAAGTCCGCGATGTTGTACACACACCATCGCAACCTGCAGAGTCACCAGTTATAACTACCAGCAAGCCGACATTGTTCCCGTCGGTGTGAGGAGTTTCCCCGGCAACTGCACGTTACAAACGCAATGGAGGTGAATCACGGACCCAACCGGGTCGCGGCTTCCAGTCTCTCACGATAATTCACTGCGAACGATATCCTTCCCGGCCGTTGGCTGGAATCCGGGCCGTCCTGCGCCAGGAAGTGCGCCGGTTCCGAGCCCAGTTACAGATACAGCCGCGGCTGATCAGTTCCTCCAGGAGCACCGCCAGTGGGTAGCCGCCGACCTCCCGCAGTGCCAACTGGAGGAAGGCATCCGCGCTTGAACCGCGTCCCCGGCACCATTGAGTCCACGCCAACATAGTCAGGACGGCCGCCCGCGGCTCGGCAGTCCCCGACCGGGACAGGTAGGTCAACAGCTCGTCCGCCGCATCGAGCTTTTTCCAATCCGGGTCGCTTGATCCCTCTCCCATGAGGATTGGCCCGAAGTCCTGGACGGCCACATCCTGCCCATGGGCATCCTGCAATCTGCTGAAGCTTCGCCGCAGTACATCCTGCTCGTTCCGGCTGGGTCTCCTGGTCGCGGGCCTTGCCACACCATGCTCCGAGTCAGTGAGCAGGCCACAGGCCAGGGCCCCTTCGAATGCCAGCCGGGCATTGACACTAGCCAGGACCAGTATTGAGTCCCGGACGGTCACGCTTTGCAACGATGCCAGCAGGTAGCCAGCAGTGGATGCGTTCGGCGGTTCCGGCCAGCGAAGAAGTGCCAGCTCCCAGGTTTGGAGCACTGCCACGAACTGCTCCTGTTCCCGCTCCCGCCCCGCCAGCACTGCGTGGTGTTGGTGCACTTTCCGTTGCACGGCCGCCACGTCAACATCCGAAGGGGTCACAACTGCGGAGCCCGCCCGGTCTGCGGGATCCACCAGTGCACTGCCACGAAAAACCAATTCCGCATTCAAAGCGCTATTGGTAATGTCTTCCAACGGACGCCCAGGCCAGCCGCAGCATGCTCCGTCCATACAGAGGTAATTGCGCCAATACTCGGGCCCCAGATACCACTTCTCCCGCACCGGCATACCCGCCTGGGCCAAAGAACGGTCCAGCATTCTGATCATCTCCCGGTACGGAGTACGTCCCTTCAGCTGCCAGTCAGTTCCGCCAAAGATGGCCAACAGCACACCGTCGGCGGCTTCGTCCGCGCCGAGTGTGGAGCAGATGTAATCGGCGAACTCGCGCAGCCCAGCGTCCCCGGGCCGGGGAAGATCCACACGGAGGGTGGCGCCGACGCTCCCGGCGGCCAGTGTGAGGCAGACCAGGCTGTTGGTGGGCCAGTAGCCCACCGCATGCGGTATGTAGCTGAGAATATCTTCTCCGGAGCTGATGGAAAGGCGCTGTTCGGTAGTCATGGTTTAACTGTCCGTCCGCCCTGCCGCCGCGCCCAGAGGCCAACTGCCGATTGTGCACCGAACCCCGGTGAAAGAGCCTGTGCAGGGCTAGTCTGAGGTCTTTCCGCTGTCCCCGCCCCGCGAACCACGCTGCTCCGCGCGGTACTGCCGCCGTCGTCGCCGGTTATCCGAAAGCGCTGCGCGCAATGGAGGCAGCCGAAAGCCCTCCAGTGCCATCTGTTTGCGCACCGCTGCGCGGCAGGAGAGCACTCCCCCTACCCCCACCGCCAGGACAAGGAACTGCACGGACAGCGCTATCCGGAAGGAATCAAGTGAATACAGGTCACCGTGGGAGAACCCGCTGTTATTGAGTAGGTCCAGCACCAATCCCACAACATACATGGTGAGCAAGGAGGCACAGAAGCCACCAATATTGACGATTCCGGTCGCCGTGCCCATCCGATGCGAGGGATTATAGGTCCGGGCGAAATCGAAGCCAATCATCGATGCCGGGCCACCCAACGCCAGCACCAGCACCAGCACCAGCAGCAGCCACAACGGAGACCTTCCAGGTTGCAGCAAAGTGGCGAGCCACACGACGGCGATGGCCGCGGCAATCAATAACACCATGGTGGATCGCCGCAGCGGATGCCGGCCGACCCAGCCGCCCAACAGCGGCCCACAAATAATGCCGACGACGACGAACAGGCTCATCAGCAACGTCACCACGGCCGGGTCGACCCCCTGCCCGGAGGCCAGAAAGGGGTAGCCCCACGTCATGATGAAAACCGTGCCGGAGAACTGGGTGGTGAAGTGACTCCACATACCCAACCTGGTGCCGGGCTGTTTCCATGCTTTGGTGATGGCTGAAGCGGTTTCCCTCAGGCCGTGGGCCGTCCTGGCATCCGGCTCGCCCGCTGGCTGGTTGCGCAGCAACGCTGCCGCCAGCACGAAGGCCAGCAGCGAGAGTCCGGCAACACCCAAAAAGGCCGGGCTCCAGCCGAAAGCATGCAGGACCAGCGCAAAGGGGATCACACTGATCAACTGTCCCAGCTGGCCCAGCTGTCCGGTCAGCTGAGTTAATAACGGGACGCGGGAGGCGGGAAACCAGGCCGGGATCAGCCGCAGGACGGCAATGAACGTCATCGCATCTCCGGCACCCACCAGCACCCGGCCCACGATGCCGGCCGGGACTGAGGTCGCCGCAGCCAGCTGGACCTGCCCCAGGCACATCAGCACTGCACCGCATGCGATCATCAGCCGCGGGCCGAAACGGTCAACCAACACCCCGACGGGTATCTGCAGCGCCGCGTAAACCAGCAGCTGTAGCACGGTGAAGGCCGACAGCGCGGAGGCGGTAGCCCCGAAGCGGGCCGTTGCTTCCAGCCCCGCGACGCCAAAGGAAGTCCGTGCCGTTATGGCGATCAGATAGGCGAACACTCCAACGCCCCAGACGAACCAGGCCCGGCCGTACCCACCGCGGGACACGGCGCCGTGCCCCTGTGTTGTGCTTCTCTGCTGGCCAAAGCCGGTTCCGCTCCCACTGGTTTTCACACCACCATCTTAGGTGGGCAACACGCAGGAGACCTCCGTCCCGACCGTTACCGGAGCCCGACCGCGACCGTTACCGGAGCCCGACCGCGACCGTTACCGGAGCCCGACCGCGGCCGGCCGGCGCTCAGGAGCCGCCGCCGTCGTTCTCCTTTTCCTGGCTGGCCAAGTAGGCCTCTACTGCGGCACCCAAAGTATCCGCGTCCGGCAACTCGTCATTCTCGCCCGCCAACAGCGAACGGCGCGCCATTCCCTGGGCCCGGTCATCGAACTGACTCTCCAGGTTATGCACCACGGCCTGGACCTCTGCGGAGCCCTGCGTCTGCTCCGCGATCTGGCGCTCCACGTCTCGTCCGGCTTCCCGCAGACGTTCGCTGGGCAGCATCAGGGATGCCACCGCGCCCAGGTGCTCCAGTCCGGCGACGGCGGCCGGCGGGTACTCGGCGTCGGCTAGGTAATGCGGAACATGGATTGCGTAACCGGCCACGTTCCGGCCCGCCTCCTGCAGCCGGAATTCCAGCAGATGACCGACGGCGGACGGCAGGTCCACCGTGGCCTGCCAGGTCGAGATTCCTTCAATCAGCTCGGGCCTATTGCCGTGCACGGTCACGCCGATCGGGCGCGTGTGCGGGACCGGCATCGGGATGGAGTGCACCCAGGCCACCAGATTGACATCGAAGCGTTTAACCAGCTTCAGCACCGCACCGGTGAACCGCTCCCATTGCAGATCGGGTTCATTACCTGTCAGGAACAGGAAGGGCTTATTCAGCGCGTCCTTCATCCGGTACAGCGCCAGCCGCGGCTGCTGGTAATCGGTCAGACGGTCCTGCGCAAAGGTGATCCGCGGACGGCGGGAGCGGTAATCGATGAGCTGATCGATATCGAAAAATGCCACCGGCTCGCTTTCCAGCTGCCCAAGCAATTCAGTGGTGATCTGCGAGACGACCTGACCGGCGTCGGAAAAGCCGGAAAAACCCATGAGCATATTCAGTCCGCGCAGATCCTCCTGCTGCAACAGCGCGTCGTTGAGGGCGTACAGCCCGGACGGCTCCATAAACGGTGTGTACTCGATGTCTTTCACTTTCTTCCTCCACGAACCAAGGCCCGGCGTTCTGGTCCGCCTGCTGGCAGACATGTGACGTAGCGTTATCAGCCCAGTACCGCTACTAGTTGTTAGAACGTCCTGACTACCCCGAACATTCCGGCGTCCAAGGCCCCGGGGCGGCGCCGGCCATCTCGGCCCTCGTTTATCGTAGCGGCGACCCGCCGTTGCGCCGTCCGTGCGCTTCCTCGGACTACGATCTTATTCAACGCCGCAAACGGTAACCACCCACAACCAGCGAGGATCAGTATTCGTGTTCAAAAATCATGAAGTAACTCTCCGTGCCATAGCCAAAGACCTCAAAAAGGATGATTCGCAGGCCCTGGTGGTCGGCGTCGGGCAAGGCAGCAATGGACCCGTGCTTTTAGACAACCCCTTGCCCGCGAAGGCCGCTAACGCGCTGGCAGCATCACTGCAGGTTCTAGGCATCACCGGTGCCGCCGATGAGGTTCGTCGCCTGCCCGGTGTCCCCGAGGTCGGCGCCCAGGTCCTGGTGCTCTCCGGCGTCGGTAAGCTCACCGATAACCAGACCAGCGAAGAGGCGCTGCGCCGCGCGGCCGGGTCCGCCATCCGGCAGCTCGCCGGCGTTAGTTCCGTCGCCGTCGCCCTTCCGACGACGACGGTGGGTCAGGCGGCCGCGGTTGCTGAAGGTGCCGCTCTGGGTGCCTATTCCTATACCGGTCACCGCGCCGCTGACGCCGCGAAGACCAACGTCGGGACCATCACCATCTTCACCCCGGCAGCGGAGGACCCGGCGCTGGCACCGGCTCTGGAACGCGCTTCCATTGTCGCCAAGGCCGTCAATGCGACCCGCTCACTGGTCAACGAGCCTCCTAGCCATCTCTACCCTGAGACGTTCGCGGAGGCGGCGAAGGATCTGGCCAAGGGGCTGCCCGTCAAGGTCACCGTGATGGACGAAAAGCGGCTGGAACGCGAGGGCTTCGGCGGGATCATGGGCGTCGGCCAAGGGTCCTCCCGCCCGCCGCGGATGGTCAAGGTGGAGTATGCACCGGCCCGGGCCAAGGTTAAGCTGGCGTTTGTGGGGAAGGGCATCACTTTCGACAGCGGTGGAATTTCCCTCAAGCCCGCCGGCAGCATGATGACCATGAAATGCGATATGGCAGGTGCGGCCGCGGTGTTCAACGCCCTGCTGGCCGTCGCCGAGCTGGGCCTGCCGGTGAAGCTGACGGCGTGGCTCTGCCTTGCCGAGAATATGCCCTCGGCAACGGCCATCCGCCCCTCCGATGTGCTGACCATGTTCGGCGGCAAGACCGTCGAGGTTCTGAACACCGACGCCGAAGGACGCCTGGTGATGGCCGACGGCCTCGCGGCGGCATCCGCGGAATACCCTGATGCCATCCTGGATGTCGCCACCTTGACCGGAGCGCAGGTGGTCGCGTTGGGGAACCGGGTGTCTGCAGTGATGGGCGACGACGGCGTCAGCGCCGCGGTGAAGGCCGCTGCCGACCGCGCCGGGGAACTGTTCTGGCCCATGCCTATGCCGGAGGAATTGCGTCCGTCGTTGGATTCCCCGGTTGCGGATCTGGCCAACATCGGCGAGAAAATGGGCGGCATGATGACAGCCGCGGTGTTTTTAAATGAGTTTGTCGGCAAGGCCAAGGACGGCTCGACAATTCCGTGGGCGCATCTGGACATCGCCGGACCGGCCTTCAATGAAGGGGCTCCCTTCGGCTACACGCCCAAGCAGGCCACCGGCATTGCCGTGCGCACGCTGGTCGCGTACGTGGAGGACGTGCTGGCCCGAACGGCCTGATCCGGCAGCCCTTACGGCCGGCGGCATGATGACCGCCGGCCGTGACAGGTCACTCACACAGAATCGTGAAACTCGACACAACGCCGTCATCTGCGCGTCCCGCAGGTGGAGCATGGTTACTGTGGACGATAAGGTGAAGGCTGAAAGTCTGCCTGCTGGATTCGTCGCTGCACAGAAATCCGGCACTGCAGGTACGTCAGACCACGTTGTTTAGTTGCAGTAGTGAACAAAGCAGTGAACAAAGTAGTGAACAAGAAGGCGCGCGGCTATGCGCGTCAACCGATACGCGAGGGAGCGTCTAAGTGGCCGATCAGGCAGCTGCGCAAGAATTTGACATCCTGGTTCTCGGGGCTGGGAGCGGCGGCTATGCCGCAGCCCTCCGTGCCGTCCAGCTGGGCTTCACTGTTGGACTTGTCGAGAAAGGCAAGTTGGGCGGAACCTGCCTGCACAACGGTTGTATCCCCACCAAGGCGCTGCTGCACTCTGCGGAACTCGCCGATCATGCCCGCGACGCTGCGAAGTACGGCGTCAACGTCACCCTTGACTCCATTGACATGAGGGCGGTCAATGCCTACAAGGACGGCATCATTGCCGGCAAGTTCAAGGGCCTCAGCGGCCTGATCAAGGGCAAGGGCATCACCGTCATCGAAGGCGAGGGCAAGCTCACCGCCGAGAACACCGTCACGGTGAACGGAACCGCCTACACCGGCAAGAACATAATTCTGGCCACCGGGTCCTACTCCCGCAGCCTGCCGGGACTGGAAATCGGCGGGAAGGTCATTACCTCCGACACCGCCCTGACCATGGATTACCTGCCTAAGAGCGTCATCGTCCTTGGCGGCGGCGTGATCGGCGTTGAATTCGCCTCGGTCTGGAAGTCCTTCGGCGTTGACGTCACCATCATCGAGGGCCTGCCCTCGCTGGTGCCGAACGAGGACGCTGCCATCATCAAGGTGCTTGAGCGCACCTTCAAGAAGCGCGGCATCAAGTTCAGCACCGGCACCTTCTTCCAGGGCGTGGAGCAGAACGACGACGGCGTCAAGGTGACTCTCGTCGACGGCAAGACGTTCGAGGCAGATCTGATGCTCGTCGCCGTAGGCCGCGGGCCCTCCACCGCCAACCTGGGCTACGAAGAGGCGGGTATCACGATGGACCGCGGCTTCGTCATCACCAACGAACGCCTGCACACCGGTGTGGGCAACATCTACGCCGTCGGCGATATTGTCCCCGGCGTACAGCTGGCGCACCGCGGTTTCCAGCAAGGCATCTTCGTTGCCGAGGAAATCGCCGGCAAGAGTCCGGTGGTTGTTGAGGACATCAACGTCCCCAAGGTCACCTACTGCGACCCCGAAATCGCGTCGGTGGGCCTGAGCGAAAAGGCAGCCAAGGCTAAGTTCGGCGACGACAAGGTCGAAAGCGTCGAGTACAACCTGGCCGGCAACGGCAAGAGCTCCATTCTCGGTACCGGTGGCCTGGTGAAGTTTGTCCGCGAAAAGGACGGCCCCGTCGTCGGCGTTCACATGATTGGTTCACGCATGGGCGAGCAGATCGGGGAGGCTCAGCTGATTGTCAACTGGGAAGCCTACCCCGAAGACGTCGCGCAGCTGCTCCACGCGCACCCCACGCAAAACGAGGCCCTGGGCGAGGCTGCCATGGCCCTGGCCGGCCATCCGCTGCACGGCTAGTAACACTTGCTTAGTGCACCCGGTGTTCCGCACCGGGTGCACTAAGCTCAAAGCAGTATTCCCAGCGGTATTTCAGGCGTAGAAATACCGCTATCAATTCGCATTGCAGATAAAGGAGAACGGGGACGAAATGTCTGAATCCGTGAACTTACCCGCCCTTGGTGAAAGCGTCACCGAAGGTACCGTCACTCGCTGGCTCAAGCAGGTTGGTGACCGGGTTGAGGTAGACGAGCCCCTGCTCGAAGTCTCAACCGACAAGGTTGACACCGAGATCCCTTCTCCGATCGCGGGTGTGATCGAGGAAATTCTTGTTGCCGAGGACGAGACGGCAGAGGTCGGCGCCCCGCTGGTGCGCATCGGCAGCGGTGATTCGGCAGCGACCGAAGACGCTGCAGCGCCGGAAGCGAACGTTTCCCCTGCCGAGACGACAACGCCTTCCGCTGACGCTCCGATCGGTTCGGATTCTTCCGCCGCGAAGAGTGAACCTGTCGCTCCCGATAATGGAGCTTCGTCCGGTGGCGGCGAGACGCACGACGTCATTCTGCCTGCATTGGGCGAGAGCGTGACCGAAGGAACCGTGACCCGCTGGCTCAAGGCGGTGGGCGATTCCGTTGAGGTCGATGAACCCCTTCTTGAGGTCTCCACGGACAAGGTTGACACCGAGATCCCGTCCCCCGTGGCAGGAACGCTGCAGGAAATCCGCGTCAACGAGGACGAGACCGCCGAAGTCGGCTCCGTGCTCGCCGTCATCGGATCCGGCGCGGCCGCTGCGTCCGAACCCGCCCCTGAGGCCAAGCCGGCTGCCGATGCCAATTCTACACAAACCCAGCAGAAGCCCGTCGATACGGCTGCTCCCAAAACGGGTGCAGGCACCGAGGCTCCCGCACCGGAAGCTGAGGTTCCCTCTGCTGCACCCTCTGCACCTCCGGCGTCGGCCCCTACGGTTTCTGCGGCCAAGGATTCGGCAGCCAAGACCACGGCACCCTCTGATGGCGGTGAAGCCGGGTACGTCACTCCGTTGGTCCGCAAGCTGGCCAACCAGCACGGAGTCGATCTGGCAGCTGTCACCGGCACCGGCGTCGGCGGTCGCATCCGCAAGCAGGACGTCGTTGCTGCTGCCGAGGCGAAAGCCGCACCGGCGCCCAGCGCTGCCCCCGCGGCGGCCCCGTCCGCCCCGGCTGCGGCTTCGTCTGCAGCCCCGGCCGCTGCAGGTGCTCCGGCCTCCTCGCTGCGCGGTACGGTCCAGAAGGCTCCTCGGATCCGGCAGGTCATCGCCCGTCGTATGCGCGAATCCTTGGATGTTTCCACTCAGCTGACGCAGGTGCACGAGGTCGACATGACCAAGATCGCCAAACTGCGTACGGCGGCGAAGGGTACCTTCCAGGCTCAGAACGGCGTCAAGCTCACCTTCCTGCCGTTCATTGCCAAGGCTGTCGCCGAGGCCCTGAAGCAGCACCCGAAGGTCAACGCTGCCTATGACGAGGACAAGCAGGAGATCACGTACCACAACGCCGAGCACCTGGCGATTGCTGTGGATACGGACAAGGGTCTCTTGGTTCCTGTCATCGCCGATGCCGGCAACCTCAATCTGGCCGGTTTGGCGGCCAAGATTGCCGACGTTGCGTCCCGGACCCGAAATAATAAGATTGGCCCGGACGAGCTCTCCGGCGGAACGTTCAGCATCACCAACATCGGTTCCGTGGGCGCCTTGTTCGACACGCCAATCATCAACCAGCCGCAGGTCGGGATTCTCGGTACCGGTGCCATCGTGAAGCGGCCGGTCGTGATCACCGGTCCTGACGGAGACGACACCATCGCGATTCGTTCCATGATGTACCTGTCCTTGACGTACGACCACCGCCTGGTCGACGGCGCCGACGCCGGACGTTTCCTGCAGACACTGCGGGCGCGCCTGGAAGAAGGAAACTTCGAGTCGGAGCTGGGCCTCTAACTCCCAGTTAGCCACTGCCGATGGGCGCTCTTTCCATTCAGGAAGGGCGCCCATCGGCGTTCTACTTCCGTCGTATATTTGTTCGACTCAAGTATTCTAATTGGTGATTGGTTAGGATATGATTGGTGTATGGGAACCGGTCGGGGTTTTGAGGCGCTTCTGGAGGAATTCCTCGAGGCTCCCGGACATGCCCGGAACGTTCATGATGCCGGGTTGCCGGAGCTGTTTTGGGGTCCGGCCAAATACGTTACCGAGAAGGACCTCAGGCACCCGCAGGCCGGTCCCCGCGCGTTGCTGGCCGCCCTGACGCGGGAGGACAACCCCGCGGCCCTGGACCCGATCGCGGCGGCCACGGCCCTGGCTGAACTGAATCCCGCCGGCGGCGGAGCCGATGAATTCCTCGATTACGCCGGCGCCGCCGGGAAACTGATCTCCTGGGCCCAAGCCGTCCAGGCCCGGGCCGTCGCGGCGTTCGCGACCGTTCGTCCGCCACTGCCGGAGGAAACACCCCGGCGCTCCACGGTCCCGGCCCGGTCCGAATGGATTTCCGAGCGCTCCAAACACGCCGCCGCGGAAATCGGTGCCGTCCTGCATCTGAGCTCCTTCGCCGCGCAACGGCTGATGGACCAGAGTGAATACCTCACCCAGCTCCTCCCGGCCACCTTGGCCCTGCACGAACAAGGGATCCTAGACAAAGCACGGGTGCAGGCGATCTTCACCGGCCTCGCCACCACCCCCGCACACCTATGGCCACGGGTCGATGCCGCGATCGCCGGGACCGCACCGTCCCTGACACCGAAAGCACTGGAACGCCACGCCCGGGTCATGGCCGAGAAACTCGATCCCGAACCCCTTACCGCCCGCTTCGAACGCGCCCGCACCACCCGTGATGTCTGGTTCACCCCGCAAGCCGATGGCATGGCCGACATCGGCGCGCACCTTTCCGCCGTGGATGCCCGCCGGCTCTACGAGACCATCGACGCCTGGGCCCACCGCGCGCAACAAGAAGGCGAACCGACCACCGCGTCCACACCCGGAGGGAAACCCTCCCGCGCCATCAACGAATACCGCGCCGACGTCTTCACCGACATCTTCGACACCACCACCAACCCCAACACCGATACCGACACCGACACCGACACCGACACTGATGCCAGCACCGACACCGAGACCGCCCCGGTCCCTGAGACCGGTCCCGGAAACACCCGTACCACCTGCACCGGGACCACCAACACCGGCAGCTCCAACACCGGCAGCTCCAACACTGGCAGGGCCGGGCTGGGCCGGGCTGACGCGGCCGGATCCCATACCGGGGCCCGGGGCGGCCTGGTACGCGGTCGGCGGTGGGCGCCGGCGCAGATCGCCGTGACCGTGCCCGTCCTGACCCTCCTCGGCGTCGAAGACAAACCCGCCGTCCTCGACGGCTACGGACCAATCCCCCTCGAGACCGCCCGCTTACTGGCCGGGAAAGCAACATCCTGGCTACGGATCCTCACCGACCCCGAAACCGGGACCATCCTCTCCATCGGACGCCGCCAACACGACCCGCCCGCAGACCTCAAACGCTGGATCATCACCCGGGACCAAACCTGCCGCGGCATCGGCTGCGACAAACCCGCCAGGGACTGCGACATCGACCACACCATCCCCTACTACCGGCAAACCTACGCCACCGACGGCACACCCGTACCCCTGGGCGAAACCAGCGACACCAACCTCGGCCCACTCTGCACAACAGACCACCACCTCAAAGACAACCCAGGCACCGGCTGGACCGTCAGCCAACCCACCCCAGGCACCTTCATCCACACCTCACCCACCGGCCGGACCTACACCAAAAACCCCCAACCCCCACCCTTCTAGGGCCGGCCTGTGCGAAGTCTCTTCGCACAGCATAGGGTGGGACAGTAAGGACGTATTGGAACATCCGCCGCCAGTACCGGCAAAGTTCCACAGCCTACTGGCAGCACCAACTACCCTAGGAGTTAGCATGGCTACTACACGCACAGCCCATACCGTCTGGAACGGCGATTTGCCCAGTGGTTCCGGGCAGGTCACGCTGGATACTTCCGGCGTTGGCACCTACGACGTCACTTGGAAGGCTCGCTCGGAGCAGGCTGAAGGCAAGACCAGCCCGGAAGAATTGATCGCCGCCGCTCATTCGGCTTGCTTCTCCATGGCATTCAGCAACATGCTGGGCGAAGAAGGTAAGACTCCCGACGAGGTTCATACCACCGCCGATGTGACCTTCCAGCCGGGAGAAGGCATCACCGGCAGCCACTTGACGCTCAAGGCGAAGGTTCCCGGGCTCAGCGAAGAAGACTTCCAGCGTATTGCCGACAACGCAAAGTCCGGCTGCCCGGTCTCTGCGGCACTGGCTGGCGTCAATATTACGCTGACGGCCTCGCTGGAGTCTTAACCCGCGCCACCGGCGCTCCGCATGGGGTTCTCCCCCCGTCGGGAAGATCTGACTCGAAGGCCGCGGTCCCCTCGGGGAATCGCGGCCTTCGACGCGTAGGGGGACAACACACGCTGGCCCGTATGCCCCGCCAAATGGTCATGGACCATCACGACGGGCGTCCATGCTCACGTTTTTAGCTTGGGCGCAGACAACGCACCACAGTGTGAGCAGTGGGTCCGGCGCTACTGGCGCCGCGGCCGGTCCGGCAAAGCGCCGGGGGCCCGGCTGGGATATCCGCTCAGCGGCGGCGGCGTCTGCGTGGGAATCTCGGCGAGCATTTCCTTGAGCACACCGATGGCATACTCCAGCTGCGGGTCGGACCCGTCGCCATAGGCGTGCGGTGGGAAGGGCACCTCGATGTCCGGATCGACGCCATAGTTTTCCACCTTCCAGCCGACTCCCCCACTGAACCAGAAGGAATAGCGCGGCTGAGTCACTCCAGTGCCGTCGGCCAATGCGAACTTTCCGTCAATTCCTATGACACCGCCCCAAGTCCGCATGCCAACAACGGGACCAATCCCCCGCAGTTTAGCCACCTGAGTGATGATATCCCCGTCGGAGCCGGCGAATTCGTCGGTGAGGACCACCACCGGACCGCGTGGTGCCTGAGCGGGGTAGATGCCCGGCTTAAGGCCCCGAGCGTGTGTCCACGCGGTCATCTTTCGGCCGATCAGCTCTGCCACCAGCTGCGAGGTGTGGCCACCACGATTTCGGCGGACGTCCATAATCAGCCCGTCCTGGGCCGTTTCCGTATCCAGATCGCGGTGCAGTTGGGCCCAGCCGCGGGCCTGCATGTCCGGAACATGCAGGTAGCCGAACCGCTCCGCGGATGCCTGCCGCACTGTTCGGCGATTTCCCAGCACCCAGTCCTGGTAGCGCAACCGTTCTTCATCCTTTATCGGCACAACGGCGATCCGGCGCACCGCGCCCGCGCCGCCGTCGTTCGCGGCTCCAGCGTGCCCGCGGCCGTTCCGTACGGTTAGTTCCACGGTTTTCTCCGCGGCGCCGACCAGCAGCGTTTCGGGTCCTTCTGCAGGCACGTCCTCGCCGTCGATTCGCAGGATTACATCGCCCTGAAGCACACCGGCACCGGGCGCGGTCAATGGCGAACGGGCCTGCGGATCCGACGATTCTCCGGGAAGGACCCGTTGAATTTCCCAGCCTTGGTCGGTACGCTTCAGATCAGCGCCGAGCCTCCCCTGCTGGCCAGCGTCCACCTCGGTGACCGGTTTCGGCGTGACGTAGGCATGCGAGGTCCCCAGTTCCCCGTGCATTTCCCAGAGCAAATCCACCAGGTCATCGTGGGAGCCCAGTTTCTCCACCAGCGGCCGGTATCGGTCGTAAACACCCTGCCAGTCGATCCCTGCCATGTCGGCAGTCCAGTAGAAATCCCTTTGCAGGCGCCACGCTTCGTCAAACGCCTGGCCCCATACCTTCAGCGGCTCCAGCTGGACGCGAACGCGGCTCAGGTCCACGGTGACACTCTCCGGGGCGCTCTCCTCCACCTTCGCGTTCGCCGGGACCACACGAACCTTGTTCTCGTGCACCACCAGGACCCGCTTGCCGTCCCCGGTCACGCGATAGGCGCTGGCCGTCGGTACCAGAGTGCTGACCTCGCGCTTGGCAATATCGAACCGTTCCAGCCGCTGGGCCGTCGGCTCGTCCGTTGTCACTGCACGACCGTCGCCTGTGACACCTTCTCCCGCACCGGCCAGCCAAAGCAACGCTCCGTCCGCCGCACTGAGCTTTTCGTAGTTGCCCTGCGGAACCGGCACCGGAATGAGCCGGTCGGCAATGCCCTGCGCGTGGACCACCAGTTCCAGCGGCTCGTCGCCGGCAGCTGTCATGGCGTCCGGCTCGGCCTCGGTACCTTCCACTGAAGGGCCAAAGGGCGACGGCGTATTGGTGGCCAGCGCGATCAGGAACGGTTTGGTTGAGGAGGGGAAACTGAGATCAAATCCGTGTGTGTCATAGACGGGATCGAAGCTGCGCTGTGACAAAAATGCGATGAAGCGGCCGTCCCGGGTGAAAGCAGCACCGTGATCGGCAAACCGTCCATCGGTCAGTTCGATGATCCGCGCTGTGTTGTCCCCAGCGGAGTCTTCCCCCACGGTGTCTTCCCTAACGGGGTCACCAACTCTGCTCAGCCGTATCCGGGAACGGCTGGTATCGGCACCTACGGGTTCCGCCCACAGTAACCAGGCTGAGTCGGGGCTGAAGACAAGTTCGCCAATTGCTCCGGCGTCGGTGCTGGCGATCTCGCGCAGGGTTTCCGCTGCAACGTCCAGGATTAGCACGGCGCCGAATTCGGTTCCGATGGCAGCAAATCGGCCGTCCGGACTCGCGGCGATCTCACTGGCGCGGGTTATGCCCGCAAAATCAATCCGCTTCGTCGATGTGCCAGGAACGGCCGGGTATCCAGCGTCCGTCGTCGTTGCGGAGCTGGCCCAGGCTGCCGCACCGTCCGCGGTTGGTGACACCGGCGGGCGCCCAGTCGCCCCTTTTCCACCCGGGCGCGGGTCATAGTCCGGGGCATCGACCTCCTGCGCCGGGAGTGCGGCAGCTGCCGCACTGTCCTGACTGACAGCGGCGGCCGAGACGGGCCGCGGCAGTTCGTCCTGCGGGGCCGGGGGCGTAGCTGCCGCCGGGCGGCCAGTACCGCTTGCGCCGGAACTGTCTGCCGCAGGCTCCTGACCGGTCCTCTCGTTCCCGGGCAGCGCAGCTGCGGACTTCTCTGATACACCGCCAGTAATGTCTTTGAGGTAAAGCGCCTCGACGCCGCCGTGATCGGCAACGTAAATCACCTTCCCGCTACCCAGCGGCCGGACCAGACGGGCCCGAACGCCGGGAGCTGCCTCCAGAATCCGTGACGGACCGTCACGGTGCGTCAACCAATGCGCCGTGCCGTGGGCCTCCAATGCACTGGCCCTGCCTGTTTCGTCGGGCATGATCTGACCCAGGTGCTCGCCGACGTTCAGCGCCCGCGGTCGGCGTCCGGTGGATGCCGAACCAAGCGTGATCTCCAGCTTGACCGGCTCGGCATCGAGGCTGGGCAATAGGAACAGACTGCCGGAAGACTCGAAAACTACCCGCTGTCCGTCCGTTGCAGCATGCCGGACGTAGAACCCCTCGTGGTCGGTGTGCCGCTGCAGCCCGTCACCGTTGGGCCGGACGGAGTAGACATTGCCGTATCCCTCGTGATCGGAGAGGAATGCAATGCGGTCCCCAATCCACATGGGATCGGTTAAATTGCCGTCCAGCCCGGGCACGAGCCGGGAAAATTCTCCCGATCCATGGGCATCGATCCACAGCTTCCCGCCGGTGCCGCCGCGGTACCGCTTCCACCATGCCGGTTCGCGGGACAATACGGAAGAGACGACGACGGGTCGCTCGTCTCCGATTTCCGGGCCGAAGGCGGCGGATTCTACCGGGCCGTATGGCAGCAGGCTGCGACTGGCCCCATCTGTTTTCACTGCATAGGCCCAGGTATGACGGCTCTCTGCTTGCTCAAATGCGCTCGTCACCAAGACATCCCCCGCGGCGGTAAACCCTTTGACCTTCGTGCTCGGATGCCCAAAATACGTCAGGCGGCGGAAGCCACCGCCGTTGACAGCCGAGCTCACCACCTCCGGCGCCGCGCCCTGGATCACCGTCCACACCAGGTGGCTGCCGTCCGGGGTGAATCGCGGGTTCCTTGCCGGGAGCTGAAGGGACGACACCCGCCACGCCCGGCCGCCACCCAGCGGCGCCACCCAAACGTCGTCCTCCGCCACGAACGTGACCATGTCTGCGTGGACGTGCGGAAATCGGAAATAGCTGGAAGTGGTCATTGTCCGATCTTAGCCACACCCCCAAAGGGGCCTGCAGGAAGGAAGAAGAGCTGCATCTGCCGGTCTTTCGCCCGGGCGGACTCCGTGATGTGATGAACGCATGCGAATCCTAATCTCCGGCGCCTCCGGCCTGCTGGGCTCGGCGAGCAGCCTGGCCCTGACCCGCGCCGGTCACCACGTCATAAAACTCGTTCGTCGTTCGGCACAGAGGCCGGACGAAGTGCAATGGGACCCGGCCCGGCAAGAGCTGGATCCGCGTCGGCTGGAGGGCATCGACGCGGTGATCAACCTTTCCGGCGCGGGGTTGGCCAACCGCCCGTGGACGCGGGGCTATGTTGAAACGCTCTATGAATCGCGGGTAGATCCAACCAGGACCCTGGTTCGTGCCATGGCGCGGATGCAGAATCCGCCGTCGGTCTTCCTCAGCCAATCTGGAACGGGATACTACGGCGAGGCCGATTCAACATCCGTCGACGAGTCGTTTCCTTCGGCGGAAGATTCTTTGCTGGCCGATATTTGCCGCCGCTGGGAGGACGCCGCATTTGCCGCCCCCCAGGAGGTCCGCACGGTCGTCATGCGCACTGGAGTCGTCGTGACGCGCCGCGGAGGTGCGATCGGGAAGCTGCTGCTGCCTCTGAAGCTCGGCCTCGGTGGTCCACTCGGCAGCGGCCAGCAGTACTGGCCATGGATTTCCCTTCCGGATGACGTCGCCGCGATGGAATTCCTACTGCGGACCGAAATCCGTGGGCCGGTGAACCTTTGCGCGCCCGAGCCGGCCCAGGTCGGGGCGCTGGTCGAGGAATTGGGGAAGGCGTTCGGAAAGCCGTCACGTCTGCGTGTACCTAAAGTGGTCCTGACCACGCTGCTGGGGGAGATGGCGAAGGAAACGCTGCTGACCAGCACCCGCGCGGTCCCCGGGGTGCTGCTCGAGCACGGATTCACCTTCCAGCATCCGACGGCGGCGGCCGTGGCGGCATGGGTAGGCGGCCCGGAAGAATCCACCGTGATTTAGCGCACGTCATGGGCGGGGCTGGTGAACCTCGGCGATCCGCCAGCGCCCCTGCTCCCGGTGGAGCACAAACAACAGCTGCTGTGTGACGGCGTCGGGTTGCGTCCGGACCACCACGCCCTGCCCGTCCTGTTCGGCGAAACCGCTGGTCACTGTGGTGGCGTTGAGCTCCGCTGAATCGGGAAGCTCGTCTGCCAATTCCGTGACGTTGAGGACCTGGCTTTCCAACCCGCTCAGCACGTGCCCCTTTTGCTCAAGCGCCGCGGCAACGTCCCCGTCCGCTGCCGCGGCGGGCGAACCGCTGACGTTAACAAACTGCAGCATGTTGGGCTGTCCGGACGAAAAGGCGTAGGACCGCAGCCAGGCCAGGGCACCGAGGGCTTCTGAGGGGGCGTTGGATGCGAGCCTGATCCGAATGCTGTCCGGAACCGCCAAGGACAGCAGCGCATCGTGCGGTGGTACAGCTTCCGTATCGACGTCTGCCGGCGCCAGAGGCCCCGCCGGCATCGTCCCCCACATCAGCATGCATGCCGCCGCCAGCAGCAGCAGGACCAGCGCAGCCGCAACCGCACGGATCCCTCGGACGGTCCTGCTGCGCAGATGATGTCGTCCACCAGCAGCCACCGCCACGGCCCGACTGTTCCTGCGCGGATGATTGCCACCGCGAAGGTCCCTGTGCCGGTGGCTGCGGTCCCGGGCACGGTCGATTCCCCTGCCGTCTTGCCGAGTTGATGGCAGGTGTGGACCGGCAGCGAAGGGCCGGCTGAGCCAGTCTCCCGGCTTGTACCAGCGGGCGCGCGGCGCCCGCACCTTTCGACGCGTCAGCAGGTCGGGGAGGACACTGGGGTGAACTGCGCTGGACAGATCGATGGGCGCAGCCGGCGCGCTGCGGTACACGGCCTGGGCAAATTCCATCGCCGTGGGGCGCCGTGAGGGAGCCTCCTGTAATCCTGCTTCGAGGGCGGCAGCAAGCTCCTCCGGCACGCCCGGCACGAAGGCCGAAAGCGGCGGCCGAGAGTCCGTATCCCCGGGCACTTGCCCGGTTAGGGCATACCAACCTACGGCCGCGGCTGCATACACATCGCCCGTGGTATCCAAAGCCAGGTCGGCATCACCGCGTAGGAGATCACCGTGAAGGGGATCACCATGAAGGGGATCACCATGAAGTTGATCACTGAGTGGATCACCGCGAAGGGGACCATCGCGAAGGGGATCATCGAACTCGGCGGTACCACCAGGCCTTCGGGACTCCGGATCGCGGCGGGCTGCTGCAAAGAATCCCGGGGTCCCGAATTGGGGCCGCCCGGCCTCGCCCACCATTCTCGCGACGCCAAAATCGGCCAGCATCGGTTTGCCCTGAGCGCTGAAGAGCACATTGCCCGGGGAAACATCACCGTGCGCAACACCCTCGCCGTGCAGGTAACCTAACACCTGGGCCAGCGGCGTGAGGACGGTGACGGCCTCGCCAACGCTGATCCGCCCGCGGATGGCGACCAGACCCGCCAAGGATCCGCCTGGTGCATAGTCCATCAGCAGCGCTCTACCGCCGCGCCAGCTGCCGGACAGTCCAACGACGCCCCGGGCTGTGAGCAGGTGTTCGTGGCTAAAATTTCCCAGGATACGCAGTTCGCGCAGCAATGCCGGGCCGGAACATAAGCCAGGTGCCGCATTTAGTGGGCCCGCAACTCCCGGCCCGGCGACTCCGGCAACTGCGGCACCACCGGCGTTCCCGCCCGCACCCGTGGCGCCCGCGTCTGCGGCTTCCACGCCTCCAGCTTCCACACTTCCAGCTTCCACGCCTGTAGCTGCCACGCCTGCAGCTTCCACATCTGCAACGACGGGCGGGAAGCACTTCGCCGCCAGGAGTTCGCCGGTTCCTTCATGCTGGACCAACCAAACTTGCGCGCTTGCCCCGGTGCCGAGCAGCCGCTCGGAACGGTAGCCCGGCAGGACAGGGGTGGCAACCAGTCCGTCGTCGAACCCGGCTGCCAGTCTGTCGTCGAACCCGGCTGCCAATCCATCGTCGACCCCGGTCCTGGCGGCGTCATCGACCCCGGTCCTGGCGGCGTCATCCCGGCCGAAACTATCCATACCTCAGGAATAGCCCAAATCCAGCCGGACCGCAGAAGTTATCCACAGGTTGCCTGTTCCCGGATGGATTTAGGCCTGCGGTTCAAGAGGTCTACCCTTGAGTTCATGACTCTTGAGTTCGCTGAGGTCGGTTTCGCACCGGACTTCGTAGATTACACACAGGCGTGGGATCTGCAGCGCACGCTGCACGGTGACGTCCTGGCCTCCCGTGCACCCAGCACTGTCCTGTTACTTGAACACGCGGCCGTTTACACCGCGGGCAAGCGGACCGAAGACCACGAGAGGCCCTTTGACGGCACGCCGGTGATTGCGGTCGACCGCGGCGGAAAGCTGACCTGGCACGGTCCAGGGCAGCTGGTGGGGTATCCGATCCTGGCGTTACGGGATCCGCATGGTATCCGCCAGTACGTCCGCATCCTCGAGGAAATCATCATCAATGTACTGAGCGGCTATTCGCTGCTGGTCAGCCGGGTTGAAGGCCGCGCCGGGATCTGGATCGAGGCCGACAGCAAGGGGCCGACGCGCAAGATTGCGGCCATCGGCATTCGCGTTCATGAGGGCGTCACAATGCACGGCTTTGCCATTAACTGCAACAATGATCTGACTCCGTATTCAATGATCATTGCCTGCGGGATCACGGACGCAGGCACCACGTCCATTGCGGCGGAGACAGGTCTGGACGTTCGCCCGGCGGATCTGACCGCAAGGATCAAAGAGGAATTTTACAAGTACGAAGGGGCGCTCGTTGCCCCGGACGTTCATCATGACGCGAGCGGATGCGGCCCCACCGGACCGGCACCGGCAGAAGGAGTTCTACTGTGACCTTGGCACCCGAAGGCCGCAAGATGTTGCGCATTGAACAGCGCAACTCCGAAACGCCCGTTGAGCGTAAGCCCGATTGGATCAAGGCGAAGGTCAAGATGGGCCCGGAATACATCGGCCTGAAGAACCTGGTCAAAAAGGAGGGGTTGCATACGGTCTGTGAGGAAGCGGGCTGCCCTAACATTTTTGAGTGCTGGGAAGACAAAGAGGCTACGTTCCTGATCGGTGGGGCGCAGTGCACCCGCCGCTGCGATTTCTGTCAGATCGATACCGGGAAGCCCTCTCCGCTGGACCGCTTTGAGCCCACCAAGGTGGCCCGTTCGGTCAAGGCAATGGAGCTGCGCTACGCCACTGTCACCGGAGTGGCGCGCGATGATCTCCCGGACGAGGGAGTCTGGCTGTACGCCGAAACGATCCGCAAGATCCACGAGCTGAACCCCGGCACCGGCGTCGAAATCCTCATTCCGGATTTCTCCGGCAAACCCGAGCACATAGGGGCCATCTGTGACTCGCGGCCGGAAGTCTTCGCGCACAACGTCGAGACTGTTCCGCGTATTTTCAAGAGCATCAGACCGGCGTTCCGCTACGAGCGGTCGCTCGGAGTCATCACGCAGGGACGCGATCTGGGCATGGTCACTAAATCGAATTTGATCCTCGGCATGGGGGAAACGCGGGAGGAAGTCTCCTCGGCGTTGCGCGATCTGCACGAGGCCGGTTGCGATCTGATCACTATTAACCAGTACCTGCGCCCCAGTGAGCGTCACCACCCGGTGGACCGCTGGGTCAAGCCGCAGGAATTCGTGGAACTGGCGCAGGAAGCGGAGGAAATCGGGTTTCTCGGCGTCATGGCAGGACCGTTGGTGCGCTCGTCCTACCGCGCCGGTCGGCTTTGGGCGACGGCGATGCGCAAGAAGGGCCTGACGATACCGGAAGAACTGGCGCACATCGCCGATTCGGGATCCACCCGCCAGGAGGCGGCGACCCTTCTGGCCGCACACTAAGCGCTCCAATTACGGTTAGAATTAGTTCCACTATGGCCAAATCCTCTAGCTCCGCAGCCACCAGCCCCGACGCGCCAAAGCGCAAGGTGTTTACCCGTCGTGCCAAAGGTGGTGCCACGGCCGTCCCTAAGAAACAGGGACGCGTCAAACAGATGGTGGAAATCTTCAAGATAACCCGCCGCCACGACCCGAACGTGGCGTGGCTCATGCTGTTGGTCTTCCTCGGGGCCATCATTGTGGCACTGGTTCTGGGAATCTTCGTCTTCGGCGGGAACTGGATTACCGGGCTGATCCTGGGCATCGCGCTCGGACTGCTTGGCGCATTGCTGGTCCTGTCCCGACGTGCCGAGAGCGCAGCTTTTGCCCAGATCGAAGGCAAGCCCGGTGCCGCGGGGGCTGCGTTGAACACGCTCAAACGCGGTTGGATCATTGATGAGCAGCCGGTAGCCGTCAACCCGAGGACGCAGGATGTCGTCTTCCGTGCCGTTGGCCGGCCGGGCATTGTGCTGATCACCGAGGGCCCCTCCATCAGGGTGCGCACCCTGGTGGACTCCGAGCGCAAGCGCTTGAAGCGCATTCTCCCTAACGTCACCGTACATGTGATCGAAACGGGCCGCGACGAAGGTCAGGTAAAGCTGCAGAAGCTGACCAAGAAGCTGCGAAAGTTCAAGCCGGAGCTGACGAAGACCGAGGTCGGGGCGGTCAACAAACGTATCTCTTCCTTGGGGAACAAGCTGCCGATCCCTAAGGGCATCGACCCCAACAAAGCCCGGCCAGACCGCAAGGCCGCCCGGGGCCGCTGACCCACAGACAGCAAATCCGGGAAAGATGACAGAGGTGCCGTCCCTTGGGGCGGCACCTCTTTCATCCTTCCCGATCCAGCCTTTGCCTGCCGCACCATCTCCGGCAACAGGGAATTCCTCTCCTGCTACGTTGGCGGTTGTTCATGCCGGCGATGGCTTGAGCGGCGAGGAAATGCAGCCGTTCGCCACCCGGGCATGGCTGGACGCCGGGACAGTCCGACGTTAACCGATCATGCTCCTCGTGCCCCCAGGCCGGTAATGATCGAGCGCTACATCCGGACGAGTTTGGTGTTGAACGCCTGGTCGTGGAGGCCGCGGTGATCGGCGTCCACAACAGCGACGGGGATCACCAGGGCCAGCAGCAGGGTGCGGACTACTGCGGCCAGCGGGCCGGCCGGGCCGCCGTCGAGCCTTGTCACGTGGATGCCGGCAATCCGGTGACCAATGCTGTAACCCAGCGTGCCCACCAGGAGAATTTGTTCCAGGATGAAAATACCCAGGATTCCAGCGGAGTTTCCGTTCAACAGCAGGTGCGCTATCAGGTAGCACAGTCCCCAGTCAATGCAGATGGCCAGGATTCGCCGCCCGGCCCGGGCCATCGAGCCGGGGCCGGATTCGGGCAAGCCGAGCCGTTCCCCCGGATATTTGGAAATTCCCGAGGTATCCGGGCCACCGAGCCAGGAACCGATGTCTTTGCGATCTACCACGTAACAAGCCTACCCGCGTCACGGGTGCGGGCCGGACCCGGCACCGCCGCTAGACTAAAGGCAGCGGCGAGTGCGAAACCTCTCCGAAACACTGCAGACACTCCCGGGTAATCCCGTGTGCTTAGTCTGGTAACAGTTGCAGTTGCACTACACGGCCCGCTGCGGCCGGAAACCCCTTATGCGTAAGGAGCATAGATGTTCAAGAACGCGGACGAAGTCCTCAAATACATCAAGGACGAAGACGTTAAATTCGTCGATATCCGATTCACCGATCTCCCGGGGGTCCAGCAGCATTTCAATGTTCCCGCGAAAAGCGTCGACGCGGACTTCTTCGTCCACGGGCAGCTGTTCGATGGTTCCTCCATCCGCGGTTTCCAGGGCATTGCCGAGTCCGACATGCAGCTGATCCCTGATGTGACCACCGCCTTCGTGGACGCCTTCCGGCTCGAAAAGACGCTGGCATTGAACTTTTCCATTGTTAATCCGCGCACCGGGGATCCGTACCACCGGGATCCCCGCGGGGTTGCCGAGAAGGCTGAGGCCTACCTGGCCTCCACCGGGATCGCAGACACCGCGTTCTTTGGCTCCGAAGCGGAGTTCTTCGTCTTCGACAACGTCCAGTTTGAGTCCTCCCCGCAGGGTTCGTTCTACAAGATCGATTCCGTGGAGGCGCCGTGGAACAGCGGCCGCAAGGAAGAAGGCGGCAACCTCGGATATAAGACGCCCACCAAGGGCGGCTACTTCCCAGTAGCACCCGTTGACCACCAGGCAGATCTGCGCGATGCGATGTGCATCGAATTGGACAATGTTGATCTGGAGGTGGAGCGCTCCCACCATGAGGTCGGCGCTGCCGGCCAGGCCGAGATCAACTATAAGTTCAACACTCTGGTCCATGCCGCGGACGATCTGCAGAAGTTCAAATACGTCATCAAGAACACCGCGTGGCAGTGGAACAAGTCCGTGACGTTCATGCCCAAGCCGGTCTTTGGTGACAATGGCTCCGGCATGCACTGCCACCAGTCACTGTGGAATGGCGGCGAGCCGCTGTTCTACGATGAGAAGGGCTATGCGGGACTGTCCGACCTGGCGCGCTGGTACATTGGCGGCTTGCTCAAGCATTCCTCCGCCGTGCTGGCCTTCACCAACCCGACGGTGAACTCCTATCGCCGCCTGGTCAAGGGTTTCGAGGCCCCGGTGAATATGGTGTATTCGCAGGGCAACCGTTCGGCCGGTATCCGCATTCCGATTACCGGTTCCAACCCGAAGGCCAAGCGCCTGGAGTTCCGTGCCCCTGATGCCTCGTCCAATCCGTACCTGGCGTTCGCCGCGCAGCTGATGGCCGGGCTTGACGGGATTAAGAACAGGATCGAACCGCCGGCACCGATTGACAAGGACCTCTACGAGCTGCCCGCCGAGGAGGCCAAGGACATCCCCAAGGCTCCGGGCTCCCTTGAGGAAGCGCTGCAGGCTCTGGCCGATGACAACGAGTTCCTGCAGGCCGGAGGGGTCTTTACCCAGGACCTGATCGACACCTGGATCGAGTACAAGTACGAATACGAGATCCGGCCGCTGTCCCTGCGCCCGAATCCGTACGAGTTCGAGCTCTACTACGGGGTGTAGCGTCCGCAGCACGTGTCGCTGACAGAACGACGACGGCGGCCTGCACCTGATGGTGCGGGCCGCCGTCGGGCTTGTAAGGAATTTCCGGCGGCAGAGGACTAGAAGATGGACCAGCCGGTCCGGGTGGTGAATTCGTCTAACGCGGCCATGCCGGCCAGCGAGTTGCCCGATTTGCTCAGTCCCGGACTCCAGACACAGATGGTACAACGGCCCGGTACCACGGCAACGATTCCGCCGCCGACGCCGCTTTTGCCCGGCAGCCCAACGCGGTAGGCGAATTCACCAGCAGCATCATAGGTGCCGCAGGTGAGCATCACGGCGTTGATCCGCTTGGTCTGGCTGGGCGAGAGGAACTGCGAGCCGTCCGCAGCCACACCGTTGCGGGAGAGGAAGCGGGCTCCCACGGCTAAATCCCGGCAGCTCATCTCCAGGGCACACTGGTCAAAATACTGCTCGAGGACCAGGTCCACCGAATTTTCCAGATTTCCGTAACTGGCCAAAAGATGCGCCAGGGAGGAGTTCCGGTGCCCATATTCCGCCTCCGACGCCGCCACCAGCGGATCAACGGCGACCTCCGGGTTGCCGCTCTCGCGGCGGAGCAGATCCCGCACGGCCGCTCCCGCGTCGCCGGTGAGGGTGATCAGCCGATCCGTCACTACCAACGCCCCGGCGTTGATAAAAGGATTGCGGGGTATGCCCTCTTCGGATTCCAGCTGAACCAGTGAATTAAACGGGGTACCGGACGGCTCCCGGAAAACGCGCTGCCAGATACGATCGCCGTCGCCGGCCAGCACCAGAGCTAGGCTGAAGACCTTGGAAATACTTTGGATGGAGAACTTGCTGGCCCACTCCCCGGCGCCGTAAATTTCGCCGTCGGCCGTCGCTACGCAAATGCCGAAGTGATCGGCGCTGACCGAGCTCAGCCCGGGGATGTAGTTTGCCACCTCACCCGCGGCCGCCACGGGGCGCACTGTGCCGGCGATCTCTTCGAGCAGATTCTGAATATCCATGCGTGGGTTCTCCTGTCTTGCGGTGCGTTCTCCCCGGCCATCAAGGGTGCTTAACGTCGCCATGGAAGTCCGTGAAAGCACAGCACCCTAACGGACAGGCACCCTAGCGCACAGAACCTCAGAGAACTTTGGCCAGGAAGTCCTGCAGGCGCGGCTGCTGCGCGTGGGCAAAAATGTCCTCGGGGCTTCCCTGCTCGCAGATGACGCCGTCGGCCATGAAGATCACCCGATCTGCCACTTCGCGGGCAAACCCCATTTCATGGGTCACCACAACCATGGTCATCCCCTCGGCGGCCAGGTCCCGAATGACCTGGAGCACCTCGCCCACCATTTCCGGATCCAGCGCGCTGGTGGCTTCATCGAACAGCATAATCCCGGGGTTCATGGCCAGCGCCCTCGCGATGGCAACGCGCTGCTTTTGGCCACCGGAAAGGGACGCGGGCCGGGCATCCGCTTTCTCGGCCAGGCCGACGCGCTGGAGCAGGTTCATTCCGCTCTGGCGGGCCTGTTCCTTGGTCTGCTTCTTCAGCTCCACGGGGGCCAGGGTGATGTTCTCCAGCACAGTCATGTGCGGGAAGAGGTTGAAATGCTGGAAGACCATACCGATCTGCTGGCGGACTTTGTTAAGATCCACTTTAGGTTCCGTCAGGTCGGTGCCCCCGACCAGCACCGACCCGGCGGTGATGTCCTCCAGCTTGTTCAGGCAGCGCAGGAACGTCGACTTCCCGGAACCGGAGGGACCTATCACACACACCACTTCACCGTCCGCGACCTCCACATCGATGCCCTTGAGGACCTCGTTGGTGCCGAAACTCTTCTTCAGCCCCCTGACGGAGATTTTGCTGCTGCGGTTTGTGCCGGTGGATCCCGGGCCGGATCCTTCGCCCGGCTGCGCCGCCTGTGCCTGCTCGCTCATTTGTTGAACCTCTTATCCACGATGTTGGACAGCTTCGTCAGGATCATGATCACGATAAAGTACATCGCGGCCACAATCAGCAGCGTTTCGCTGATGCGGAAGTTATTGGAGTAGATCTGCTGTCCCTGGTACAGCAACTCGGCGAAACCGATGGCCAGCAGCAGGGAGCTGTCCTTGAGCAGGATGACCAGTTGGTTGATCAGCGACGGAGTCATGATTTTGAAGGCCTGAGGAACCACGACGCGACGCATCGAGGTGCCGTAGCCAAGCCCAAGGCTGCGGCTGGCTTCCAGCTGGCCGGGATCCACCGACTGGATGCCGCCGCGGACGATCTCGGTGACGTAGGCGGCAGAGTTCAGGCTCAGGGTCAGCACACCGGCAACCCAGATATTGACCGGTTGGCCGATGATCTGCGGCAGTCCGAAGTAGAAGAAAAACGCCTGCACCAGCAGCGGAGTACCGCGGAATATGTTCACGAAGGTGGTGGCTGCACCACGCATGACAATGTTGTGGGAGACCTTCAGGAAGCCAAAAAACAGTCCAAGAAGCATGGCGAATGCGAAGGAAATCAGCGTCACAACGACGGTGTTCTGCAGACCCTTCAGCAGCGCGGGCATGCTTTGGACCAGCAGCGCCCAGAAACTGCTGTCCGCCGATACAGTGTCCTGCGGGGATTTGAGGTACTTATCCAGGATTTTCTGGTACTGGCCATTGTCCTTCAGCTCCGCCAGCCCGGTGTTGAAGGCGGCCATCAGGTCCGCATTCTGCCCCTTGTTGACCGCGAATCCATAGGATCCGCCGGCCTCCTTTGCGGTTACCGTTTTCAGTCCGTTGTTCTGGCTGACGCCGTAGGCCAGCACGGGATAGTCGTCAAAGACAGCGGCGGCATTGCCGGATTTGACCAGTTCATACATGGTCGCCGATTGGTCAAGCGCCTTGATAGTGAAGCCGTACTTGGCCGCAATGGATTTTGCGAACGTCTCCCCTTCGCTGCCGGTTTTGGCGGTGACCGTCTTTCCCTTTAGGTCCGCATAGCCCTTGATATCCGTGTTGTCCTTGGCGACGGCCATCTGCACACCGGAATCGAAATACGGATCGGAGAAGTCGTAGACCTTTTTCCTCTCGTCCGTGATGGACATTGCAGCGATGACCCCGTCCACCTGCTTCGACGACAGTGCCTGCAATGCCGCGGCGAATCCGAGCGACTTCACCTCCACGGTGAAACCCTGGCTTTTGGCTACGGCCCGGATAATATCCATGTCAATGCCGACCAGTTCGCCGCTGCTGTCGCGGAACTCAAACGGGGCAAACGTGGTGTCGGTGCCGATAGTGAAGGTTTTGCCCTCGACTTTCGACGACCCAACGTTCGACGACGGCGCAACGTTCGACGACGACGCAGCGAGCGCCTGGGCAGCTTTCGGCTGGGCAGACGGACCCTGTGCCCAAGCACCACTGACACCGAAAAACATGGCCAAGACGGTCAATAACACGCCCATTACGGCGAAGCCGCCGCGCCGGGTTCGTCGGGCTATCGGTAGCCTCTGCATCTAATACAACCCCTCATAGTTCACGACCGGCGGGTTTGAACGCCGATAAAGTACGCAGCTACGCTACCCGCTCTGTGCGGCTGCGCGAAAACGCGTCAGCCGCGCCCCTGATGTCAGTACCCGTAAAAAAGCCGTTCAAAGACGGCTCGGGCGCGCCTCGTCAGGCCAAGGTAGTCATCTTCGAGCTGCGCCGCCTGACCCCCTTCGTATCCGCACCAGCGGGCCACCGCCTCCAGATCCCGGCGGGAAGACGGCAATACATCCGACGATTTTCCGCTCCAGATCACATTGGCCGAGCGGATCCTGCTGGCCAGCCGCCAGCTCCCGGCCAGCAGTCCGGCGTCCTCGGCGTTCACCAGGCCCAGTTCCTGGGCTGCTTGCAGCGCACCCAGAGTGGACGTGGTGCGCAGCGCGGGTTCATGGTGTGCGTGTTGGAGTTGCCACAGCTGCACCAGCCACTCGACGTCGCTCAGTCCGCCACGGCCCAGCTTCACGTGCCGTGCCGGGTCGGCCCCGCGCGGCAGCCGCTCGGATTCGACTCTCGCCTTGACCCGGCGCACCTCGCGCAGATCCGCTTCCGTCACTGCCGCAGGGTAGCGCACCGGATCGATCAGCGCAGTGAAATCGGCGGCCAGCTCGTCGGGGCCGGCCATCGGCCGGGCCCGCAGCAGCGCCTGTGCCTCCCAGATGAGGGACCACCGCTGGTAGTACTCCCGGTAGGACTCCAGCGACCTGACCATCGGCCCGTTCTTTCCCTCTGGGCGAAGATCCGCGTCGATGCTCAGCACCCGCTCGGCCGGAATGGCCGGCTTAAGCGGCTGCGTCAGTAACCCGGAGAGCCGGGACACCATGGATTCGGCCTGCTGCTGCGCCGCAGACGCCGGTACGCCCGGCAATGGCCTGTGCACGTAGATGACGTCCGCGTCCGAACCATAGCCGATTTCGCGCCCTCCCTGACGGCCCATTGCCACCACCAGCAGCTCCGTTTTCGCGCCTTCGGCAGCATAGGCCTCCGCTTCGGCCACGTTCAAAGCGCCGAGTACGGCTGCACGATCCACATCCGCCAGCGCATGGCCGACTTCGTCCTGGCGCAGCAGTCCGGAACTGTCCGCGATGGCAATCCGCAGGACCTCGCGCCGGCGGATCAGCCGAATCAGCCGCATCGCCTCGGTCGCGGCCGGGTGCCGGGACATTTTGGCCCGGATCTCCTGCCATTGCGCCTCAAAAGTCAGCGGCACCAGTTCCTTGTTCGAGCCGAGCCACGCCGTCGATTCGGGCGAAACCTCCAGCAGATCAGTGATAAGTCTGGAGCTGGAGAGAACATGGCAGAGCCGTTCCGCCGCCGCCTGCGAATCCCGGAGCATGCCCAGATACCAATGTGTTGTGCCCAAGGCCTCGCTTACCCGCCGGAAGCCGAGGAGCCCGGCATCGGGATCAACGCCGTCGGCCAGCCAGTCCAGCAGCACCGGCAGCAGCTGGCGCTGCAGCGCCGCGCGCCTGCTCACCCCCGAAGTCAGGGCCTCGATGTGGCGGATGGCACCGGCGGTGTCCCGATAGCCCAGCGCGCCCAGCCTTCCCTGCGCCGCCTCGGACGTGAGCCGGACGTCGTCGGCACTCAGGTGCGCCGCCGTCGTCAGCAGCGGCCGGTAAAAAATCCGCTCATGCAGGCTACGGACGTCGCGCTTGATCTTCTGCCACTGCGCCAGCAGTGAATCTCCCGTGGGGCGCCCGGTGCTCAGCGGGCCGGCCAGCGACTTCGCGAGCGCCCGCAAGGCGCTGTCCTTAGTGGGCATCAGGTGCGTGCGGCGCAGCTGCACCAGCTGGATCCGATGCTCCAGCACCCGCAGGTAGCGGTAGGCTGCATCGAAACCGCGGGCATCCGTGCGGCCGATGTACCCGGCGCTGGACAACGCTGCGATGGCCGACGTCGTGTCCCGGCAGCGCAGCGCAGCGTCGGCCTTGGCATGGACCAGCTGGAGCAGCTGGACGGTGAACTCGACGTCGCGCAGGCCGCCCTTGCCAAGTTTGATCTGCCGGCCCTCTTCCGTGCCGGGAATATTGTCCGTGACCCTGCGGCGCATGCTTTGCACCGATTCAACAAAACCGTCCCGTTCGGAGGACTGCCAGACCAGGGGCGCCACGGCGTCCTCATAGCGCGCCCCGAGGGCCGGGTCTCCGGCGATGCTGCGGGCCTTGAGCAGCGCCTGGAACTCCCAGCTCTGGGCCCAGCGCTGGTAGTAAGTCAGGTGCGATTCCAGCGTCCGCACCAAGGGGCCGTCCTTGCCCTCCGGGCGGAGGTTGGCATCGACGTCCCACAAACCAGGCTCCCGGCCGGGAGCGTTGATGGCATGCGAGATTCCGGCGGCAAGCCGGTTTCCAATGGTGACGGCCAGGGACTCCTCCATACCGGGGGCATCAATGACGTAGATGACGTCGACGTCGGAAATATAGTTCAGTTCCCGTGCCCCGCACTTGCCCATGCCAATCACCGACAGCCGCACGCCGGCGACTTCGCTGGGACTTACCGTTGCGGCCAGTTCGCACCGGGACACGGCCAGCGCAGCCTCGAGCGCGGCTCCGGCCAGGTCTGCCAGCTCCGCGGCCGCGTCCGGCATGAAGTCCTGCGGGGACGCCGCACACAGGTCACGAATGGCCAGTTCGGTCAGGTGCCGGCGGTACCGGGTGCGCAGCGCGATGTACGCCTCGGCGCCGTGCAGCTGCGCCACGGGCAGGTCGGCCTGCGGATCCGCCCCCACAGACTGCAGCAGCGACCGCCGTAACTCAGCGCCGTCCCTGGCCCTGGGCTCGGGGCTGACGGCGGCATTGAGCACGTCCAGGTGTTCGGGATGACGCATCAGAAATTCGGCCAGCGCCTCGGACGCTCCGAGCAGCCGGAACAGCGGTTCGGAGCGCTGCACACCGTCGTCGATCAGCGTCCGCAGTGCCGGGTTATGGCTCAACAGCCGGACCAGGGACTGCAGCGCCAGGTCAGGATCCGCAGCCATGGCCAGGCCGTCAAAAAGCACCGGTTCCGTTATGCCGTGAAGTTCCGGCGCGTTTAGGAACCTCTCGCTCTTGTCCAGATCCGCGAAGCCGTTGGCAATGAGCGTGCGCTGCAGGCTTATCACCTGCGTTCCCCTGCTGTGTTCGGCACCGTCATGGACACGGCTTACAGGATGCCCAGATAGCGCTGCAGCTCATAGCGGGTCACCTGCAGGCGGTATTCCTGCCATTCGGCGCGCTTATTGCGCAGGAAGTGCTCAAAGACCTGCTCGCCCAGGATCTGCGGCAGCAGCTCGGAGTCCTCCATCTGCCGGACTGCGTCGTGCAGGCTGGAGGGCAGCGGATCGTGACCCATCGCCCGTCGCTCGCCGGCGGTCAGGGACTCGATGTCATCTTCGGCCGCCGCGGGCAGTTCATAGCCCTCTTCGATGCCCTTAAGGCCAGCGCCGAGCAACACGGCATAGGCCAAGTACGGGTTGGCTGCCGAGTCGATGCCGCGGTACTCGATCCTCGCTGACTGGCCCTTGCCGGGCTTATACAACGGCACCCGTACCAGAGCTGAACGGTTATTGTGCCCCCAGGACAGGTAGCTCGGCGCCTCTCCCCCGCCCCAGAGCCGCTTATAAGAATTGACAAACTGGTTCGTCACGGCGGTGAATTCGGGCGCGTGGCGCAGTACGCCGGCGATGAATTGCCGGGCGGTCAAGGAGAGCTGGAATTCCGCCCCTGCTTCGTAGAACGCGTTGGTATCGCCTTCAAAAAGGGAGAAATGTGTGTGCATTCCGGAGCCGGGATGCTCGGAGAAAGGCTTGGGCATGAACGTCGCATAGGTGCCCTGCTGGAGCGCGACCTCCTTAATCACCGTCCGGAACGTCATGATGTTGTCCGCGGTCTGCAGGGCATCCGCATAGCGCAGATCGATCTCATTCTGCCCGGGGCCGCCCTCATGGTGGCTGAATTCCACGGAAATGCCTACGTTTTCCAGCATGGTCACCGCCGTACGGCGGAAGTCCTGCGCCGCACCGCCGGGAACGTGATCAAAATACCCCGCCTGATCCACCGGTACCGGAATGCCGTCCGGTCCCAGATCCTGGGACTTGAGCAGGTAAAACTCGATCTCCGGATGGGTATAACAGGTGAACCCCATGTCCGCGGCCTTCGCCAGCGTCCGCTTGAGCACATTGCGCGGATCAGCGGCCGACGGTTCGCCGTCGGGTGTGAGAATGTCGCAGAACATCCGCGACGTCTGGTCCTTCTCCCCTCGCCACGGCAAAATCTGGAAGGTGGATGGATCGGGCTGGGCCAGCATGTCAGACTCAAAAACCCGGGCCAGACCTTCGATCGCGGAGCCGTCAAAACCGAGTCCCTCCTCGAAGGCGCCCTCCACCTCGGCGGGCGCCAGGGCGACGGATTTTAGCGAGCCGACGACGTCGGTGAACCACATGCGCACAAAGCGCACGTCGCGCTCTTCGATGGTGCGAAGTACGAATTCCTGCTGGCGATCCAAGACGCCCTCATTTCTGACTCGGTAGCGCATCTTCGGGGCACTACATACTGTACTAAGTAAATCGCCATCCTCTCCCGCCCGGCATTAAGCTCAAAGCATGGCCTCCGCAAGCACTCCCGATCCGTCGCCCGCCACCGAACTCCCCGCGCCGTACGGCTCCGGGCCACGCGCCGCTGGTCCGCCGGCGGCTTCTACGGACCCGCAGACCACCCGTGCGGCCCCGATTAAGCGGGTGCGCACCCACCATCTCCAGGCAGCCAAGGACAGCGGCAGCAAATTCGCCATGCTCACCGCCTACGACCAGTACGCCGCGCAAATTTTTGACGAGGCGGGGATCGAGGTGCTGCTGATCGGTGATTCCGCAGCGAACAACGTCCTGGGGTACCAGACGTCGCTGCCGATCACGATGGATGAAATGGTCATCTTTTCCCGCGCGGTCAGCACCGCCGCCCACCGCGCCCTCATCGTCGCTGACCTGCCCTTCGGCAGCTACGAGGCCTCCCCGGCCCAAGCCATCGGGTCCTCCGTCCGGCTGATGAAAGAAGGCGGGGTGCACGCGGTCAAGATGGAAGGTGGCGCCTACTATGCGGAAACGGTGCGGGCCCTGACGGCCGCCGGCATTCCCGTGATGGCGCACATCGGCTTCACTCCACAAAGCGAGCACGCCTTGGGCGGGTACCGTGTGCAGGGCCGCGGTGCGGCCCAGCAGGCACTCATTGACGACGCCGTCGCCCTGGCCGAAGCGGGCGCGTTCTGCGTCCTGATGGAAATGGTGCCGGCCGAGGCCGCGGCCGCCGTCGACGCCGCCGTGCGGGTGCCGACCGTCGGCATCGGGGCGGGAAATTCGACCACCGGCCAGGTGCTCGTCTGGCAGGACATGGCCGGTCTGCGGACCGGACACATCGCCAAGTTCGTCAAGCAGTATGCGGATCTGCACAGCGTACTCGCCAATGCCGCCGCGGCGTTTGGCGATGACGTCCGCAAGGGGACGTTCCCGGGACCGGAACACTCCTTTTAGCCCCCGAGCTCCCGCTCGCCGGATTTTCGCTGCACCACGGAAACCGGGACCGGCCGGCGGAACCGGTCAGTCGTCGTCGCCCGCTTCCCAGGACTCATTGCGGGCCTTAACCTTCTGCAGCGCCAGTTCTGCCTCCTCACGGCTGTTGTACGGGCCGATCAGCTGCGTGTAGTCGCTCATCGCGTCCTCTTCGACCTGGTGGGTGTTGACGTTGTACCAGAACTGCGGCATTGCTGCTCCTTCGGTTGATCCGAAACGCTGCTGACCGCAACGCCTCCGGTGACTCCTTATAGGATAGGACCATGCCTGCGTACGCTACCACCGCCCCCGTCGGAACTCTTATGCAAGGAACCGTCAGCCCGCAATTACCGGTGCCGGCTTCCATTGCCCGCCCCGAGTACGTGGGAAAGTCCGCCCCGGCCAAGTTCACCGGGACGGAGGTCAAGTCCCCTGAGACCGTGGAGCGAATCCGCGTGGCGTCCAAAATTGCCGCCGGCGCCATCGTGGAAGTGGGCAAACATATTGTCCCAGGCGTCACCACGGATGAGTTGGATCGGGTAGGCCACGAATTCCTGCTGGACCACAAGTCCTATCCGTCGACGCTGGGCTATCGTGGTTTCCCCAAGTCGCTGTGCTCCTCGCTCAACGAAGTCATCTGCCATGGCATCCCGGACAGCACCGTTGTGCAGGACGGCGACATCATCAACATCGATATCACCGCTTACATTAACGGCGTGCACGGCGACACTAATTACACCTTCCTCTGCGGCGACGTTGACGAGGAGTCGCGGCTGCTGGTGGAGCGCACCCAGGAATCCCTGGCAAGGGCCATCCGCGCGGTGGCGCCGGGGCGCGAAATCAATGTCATCGGACGCACGATCGAGTCCTATGCAAAGCGGTTCGGCTATGGAGTGGTCCGTGATTTCACCGGCCATGGGGTCGGCGAGGCCTTCCACACCGGACTGATTATTCCCCACTATGACGCCGCCCCTGCTTACAGCACTGTGATCGAAACGGGAATGGTGTTTACCATCGAACCGATGCTTACGCTCGGCACCGTCGAGTGGGACATGTGGGACGATGACTGGACGGTCGTTACACGTGACCGCAAGCGAACGGCACAGTTCGAGCACACCCTGCTGGTTACCGATTCGGGCGCCGAAGTCCTTACCCTTCCCTGAGGCTGGAAACTCTGCACCACCCGCGGTCCCCCTACCCAACCCTCAACCCTTCCGGAGTCACCATGTCGAAAAAGTCCCATTCGCATTCCAATGTCATCGGCATTGACATTGGCGGCACCGGCATCAAGGGCGGCATCGTCAATCTGGACAAGGGCAAGCTGGTCGGCGACAGGTTCCGCATCGACACTCCGCAGCCCTCAACTCCAGAGGCTGTGGCCAAGGTTGTCGGCGCCATTGTGGCTGAGCTGATGACCCGCGACGGCGCGCCGGACAAGGACGCGCCGGTGGGCGTCACCTTTCCGGCCATCATTGCCCATGGCGTCGCCAAATCGGCTGCCAACGTGGATAAAGGCTGGAAAGGCACGGACGTCGACGCCCTGCTAACGAAGGAACTAGGCCGGGACGTTCAGGTCATAAACGATGCGGACGCCGCCGGACTGGCCGAGGCCCGCTACGGCGCCGGGCGCGGGGTCAAAGGTACGGTACTGGTTATCACCCTGGGAACCGGCATTGGTTCGGCCTTCATCTTCAACGGCAAGCTGGTGCCCAACGCCGAACTCGGCCATCTTGAGCTCGACGGCGCCGACGCCGAATCCCGTGCTTCGGCAGCTGCCCGCCAACGGGAAAATCTCAGCTGGCCCGACTACGCCGAGCGACTGCAACGCTACTTCGGCCACCTCGAATTTATCTTCTCCCCTGAACTGTTCATCATTGGCGGCGGCATCTCCAAACGCACCGAAGACTTCCTGCCGGCCTTGCACCTGGAAACCGAAATCATCCCGGCGCAGCTGCAGAACAACGCGGGGATCGTCGGCGGAGCTCTGCAGGCCGCAATGCACTTCAAGCTCGTCAAGTAACCGGTGGTGCCGGTGGCGGCCCGGGCTTCCCCTCCCCGGCCGCCACCGGAGTCTACTGTGCACTCCGGCCTCAGATATGCTATCCGGCCTCAGATATGCTATCCGGCCCCAGATACGCTATCCTGCCTCAGATGGGCTGCCGCCCTCAGGTGCCGGGGCCTGCGGCTGAGGCGCCGGGTGAGTTGCCGGCCGGTACCGCCCCGTCCAGGCTGGGGTTCCGATCCTGCCGAAGAACCGCGATGGCCTTTTCGAAGTCCTCCAGCGACTCAAAGTCCTGATAAACACTCGCGAACCGCAGGTAGGCGATCTGATCCAGTTTCTGCAGCGGGCCCAGAATGGACAGGCCGACCTCGTGGGCTTGGATTTCAGCTGCCCCGCTGGCACGAATGGCTTCTTCAACTTCCTGGGCCAGTAAAGCCAGATCATCTTCGGTGACCGGGCGGCCCTGGCATGCCTTGCGCACGCCGCTGATGACCTTGCTCCGGCTGAATGGTTCACCGACTCCGGAGCGTTTAATCACCGAAAGGCTGGCCGCTTCCACTGTGCTGAACCGGCGACCGCACTCCGGACACTGCCTGCGGCGCTTGATGGCTGCGCCGTCGTCGGTCATTCGGCTGTCGACCACCCGAGAATCGGGGTTCCGGCAAAACGGACAGTACATGCCTCACCCTTCTCGCGTTAGTCACACAGTCGTGACCGATCGACTCCAGTCTAGGACTACATCTGGTTGAACTACAACAACGTCATTACCATATGTAGTGGTCGGCATCGCTTGCAGCGTCAGCGCAGTGTCCCGCTGCCGGCGGTCACGGTCTGGCCGAAGCGGGCCCGCACCGCATCTGCATGCGCGGGAAGGTTCTCCGCAGCGGATAACGCGCCGATGTGCTCAGCCACCTGCGCCAGTGCCGCCTTGCCGTAGTTAATCACCTGGACGGCGCGCAGGAACGTCGTGACATTCAGTCCCGAGGAGAACGCCGCGGTACCCCCGGTAGGGAGCACATGGTTAGACCCTGCACAGTAGTCCCCCAGGCTCACCGGGCTGTACTCGCCGACAAAGATGGCACCGGCGTTGCTGATCCTGGCAGCCACCGCGGGAGCGTCCTCGGTCATGATTTCCAGATGTTCGGCCGCGTAGGCATCGCAGACGGCGATGCCCTGTTCCAGCGAATCCACCAGCACGACGCCGGACTGCCGGCCGGAGAGCGCCTGAGCCACTCGGTCACGGTGCCGGGTTGCCGCACCCTGGACCTGCAGTTCGCCCTCGACTGCCAGGGCAAGTTCCGGCGAGGCTGTGACCAGGACCGCTCCCGCCTGTGGATCATGCTCGGCCTGACTGATCAGGTCCGCGGCCACCAGAACGGGATTAGCCCCAGCGTCGGCCAGGATTGCGATCTCCGTAGGCCCGGCCTCCGAATCGATGCCGACCACCCCGCGCACCAGCCGCTTGGCGGTGGCAACAAATATATTCCCCGGCCCGGTGATCACATCCACGGGATCCAGCCCGGCTGCCCCGTCGTCCCCGGCGGAAATGCCGTAGGCGAAGGCCGCGATGGCCTGGGCGCCACCGATGGCATAAACCTCCTCGATGCCGAGCAAGGCAGCGGCCGCCAGAATCGTCGGGTGCGGGCGCCCGTTGAACGACTTCTGCGGTGGTGACGCGAGCGCAATGGAACCGACCCCAGCTACCTGGGCGGGCACGACGGACATCACGACGGAGGATGGATACACGGCCAGGCCGCCGGGAACATACAGCCCGACGCGGCCCATCGGCAGCCACTTTTGGCCCACCACGGCACCATCGGCCAGTTCGACGTCAGCATCGGCCGGGCGCTGGGCAGTGGCGACTCTCCTGACCCGGTCAATTGACTCCTCCAGTGCCGCCCGTACGTCCGGAGCGAGCCCGGCCAGAGCCTCGGCCAGCGCAGCCGCCGGGACGCGCGGGTGCCGTTGGGTGACGCCATCGAACCGTTCCGCCATCTCGCTGAGTGCGGCAAAACCGCGCCGCCGCACGTCGTCGATGATCTGCTGGACCTTGGCCTCGGCATCGGCAGCGTCGGCCGGTGCGGCCCTGGGCACTACGCGCCGGAGCCCGGCGGCGCCCAGTTCCCTGCCGCGCAGGTCAATCGTGCGGAAGGTGAGGGCATCGGTGGGGCGGGAACCTTGAACCTGGCTGCTAGTCACTCTTGCAGTTTACCGTCTGGCGCGCTGTGGACCGGAGCCAGCCAACACCTGGGACTAATCAGCACCTGAGGAGTACGGGCACCCGATCGTGGAATGTGGCACTTCACTGTTCGTGGGACGGACCGGCGCGCAGCAGGCTGACCAAGGTCACGGCAAAAACGATCAGCGAACAAACGGCCGGCCAAAGCGCGAGTACGCCGAGGGAACGCAGCGAGAAGGAGATGCTCTCACTCGCCGGGTGGTCGGGGGTGTGGCCGAAGAGCGCTCCGGCCAGGGTGCCGATCTGCCATGCGACAACCGAGCCTGCTGCGGAACCGACCACGGCGGCGAGCACCTTTGCGAACGAACCGGCACGACGGCGTTGTGGCAGCAGGATGGCCGCGACGACGATGCCGGCTACCAGTCCCAGTGTGCCCAGGACAAGATCCCGTGGAAGCCAGGTTGCGGTGTCAGCCCCTGACCCGTAGAGCGCACCGCCGGGTGCCAGCAACCACCAGAGGACCCCCACCACGATGCCTGCGGCTGCGGTGAGGGAAAACCAGCGCAGCAGCGACGCCGGCGGGGCGCTGGTGAGGTCGCCCGGAACGGCCTGCGCGTAAACGGCGGGCGGGTACTGTGCTGCGCCGGTGTTGGGCGGTTGGGTCATGGTTCTACGCTAGCAAACGAAACAGCGCGCCAAATCCGTCCGGTTAGGCAACTCGTGACACTGCAGGGTCCGCCATCGAAGTCCCTGGCATCGGCGCCGGCGCCGCTCACACCTCCAGGCATGCCGGGCCCAACAGGACCTTGAGGTCCCCGAAGAGCGCCGGACTCGGGTTCACGCGCAGGTGGAGTCCGAGTTTCATTACCTCCACGGTGCGGGATCCGGCCAGCCGCACCTGCACTTCCGTGGTTCCCGGGTGCGTCTGCAGAACGTCGCCCAGGGCAGTGACCACGTGTTCGGTGGCCTTGAAGCTCGGCAGCGAGATAACGACCGGTCCGGAATGGCCGTCGCTGAGGTCGGGAACCGTCAGCTCCATCGCGTTCAAGGCGATCGCGCCGTCGTCGCGTTTCTGCAGCCTGCCCTTGACCACCACGATCAGGTCTTCCGCCAGAACGGTGGCGATCGGCCCGTACACCTGGCCAAAGAACATCACCTCGATCGAGGCGCCCAGATCCTCCACCTCTGCCCGGGCATAGGCATTGCCGCTGGCCTTGGCGATGCGCCGGGACAAGGAGGTGATCATCCCGGCGATGGTGACGATGGCGCCGTCGGCCGGACCGTCCTCGCCGATCAGGGCCGTAATCGTCTGGTCGGCGTGCTGGCTGAGCACACCCGCCAGCCCCTGCAGGGGATGGTCCGATACGTATAGACCCAGCATGTCCCGTTCGAAGGCAAGTTTGTCCTTCTTCTCCCATTCGGGCAGCTCCGGAATATCCAGGGCAAGGCTCGCCTCGGGCTCCTCCTCGGCGAAACCGGCGAAAAGGTCGAACTGACCGACGGCCTCATTGCGCTTGAGGACGATCACCGAATCGATGGCCTCCTCGTGCACCATCGCCAGCGCACGGCGCGGATGGCCGAGGGAATCGAAGGCACCGGCCTTGATCAGGGATTCGATGGTCCGCTTATTGCAGACGACGGCGGGAACCTTCAGCAGGTAGTCCTTAAAGGACGTGAAATCGCCCGCTTCTCCCCGGGCGGTAACCATGGCTTCAACGACGTTGACGCCGACATTACGGATCGCTGCCATACCGAATCGGATGTCGTGCCCGACCGGAGTGAAGTTCACACTGGATTCATTGACATCCGGCGGCAGCACCGTGATGCCCATCCGCCGGCACTCGTTCAGGTACAGCGCGAGTTTGTCCTTGTCATCGCCCACGCTGGTCAGCAGCGCCGCCATATATTCGGCCGGATAATGCGCTTTCAGGAAGGCCGTCCAGTAGGAGATCATCCCGTACGCGGCCGAGTGGGCCTTATTGAAGGCGTAGTCGGAGAACGGCAGCAGGATGTCCCAGAGTGTTTTGACGGCCGCGGCTGAGTAGCCGTTGTCCTTCATCCCCTGTTCAAAGCCGGCGTACTGCTTGTCCAGCTCGGACTTCTTCTTCTTACCCATGGCGCGGCGCAGAATATCGGCCTGGCCCAGGGTGAACCCGGCCACCTTTTGCGCAATCGCCATTACCTGCTCCTGATACACGATCAGGCCGTAGGTGCCGCCAAGAATCTCGGCCAGCGGCTCCTCTAGTTCCTTGTGAATCGGGTCAATGTTCTGCAGACCGGTCTTGCGCAGGGCGTAATTCGTGTGCGAGTTGGCGCCCATCGGCCCCGGGCGGTAGAGCGCGATGACGGCGGAGATGTCCTCGAAGTTATCCGGGCGCATCTGCTTGAGCAGCGCGCGCATCGGGCCGCCGTCGAGCTGGAAAACGCCGAGGGTGTCACCGCGGGCCAGCAGCTCGTAGGACTCCTTGTCATCAAGTTCCAGATCCTCGAGCACCAGGTCGACGCCGGCATTGGCCTTAATGTTCTCCACCGCGTCGGTAATGATGGTCAGGTTACGCAGCCCCAGAAAGTCCATCTTGATCAGGCCCAGGCCCTCACAGGTGGGGTAATCAAACTGGGTGATGACCTGGCCGTCCTGCTCCCGGCGCATGATCGGGACAATGTCGATCAGCGGGTCCGAGGACATAATGACACCCGCGGCGTGCACACCCCACTGGCGTTTGAGGCCCTCCAGCCCCAAAGCCATATCAAAGACCCGCTGTGAGTCCGGATCCGTGCGCAGAATCTCCCGGAGCTCCTCGGCCTCGGAGTACCGCTTTGCCTCTTTGTTATGCACCTCGGTCAGCAGCATGCCCTTGCCCATGACGTCTGGCGGCATCGCCTTCGTCAGGCGCTCACCGGTGGAGAACGGATAGCCCTGCACCCGGGAGGAGTCCTTCAGCGCCTGCTTGGCCTTGATGGTGCCGTAGGTGACAATCATGGCCACCCGCTCGTCGCCATACTTCTCCGTGACGTAGCGGATAACCTCGGAGCGGCGCCGATCATCGAAATCCACGTCGAAGTCGGGCATGGAAACACGCTCCGGGTTGAGGAAGCGCTCAAAGATCAGTCCGTGCCGCAGCGGATCCAGGTCCGTGATGCGCATGGCGTAGGCCACCATGGAACCGGCGCCGGAGCCACGTCCCGGTCCTACCCTGATGCCGTTGTTCTTGGCCCAGTTGATAAAGTCCGCCACGACCAGAAAGTATCCCGGAAAGCCCATCTGGGTGATGACGCCGACCTCGAACTCGGCCTGCTTGCGCACCTCGTCCGGAATTCCGGCCGGGTACCGATAGTGCAGTCCCGCTTCCACCTCTTTGATGAACCAGGAATGCTCATCCTCGCCCTCCGGCACGGGGAACACCGGCATGTAGCTGGCACTGGTATTGAAGTCCACGCTGCAACGCTCGGCGATCAGCAGGGTGTTATCGCAGGCCTCGGGATAGTCCCGGAAGAGCAGCCGCATTTCCTGCGGTGATTTCAGATAGAACTCATCGGCATCAAATTTGAAGCGTTTCGGGTCGGCCATGGTGGACCCGGACTGCACACATAGCAGGGCCGCATGCGAGGCTGCGTCTTCTGGATGCGTGTAGTGCAAATCGTTGGTGGCCAGCAGGGGAAGACCCAGTTCCTTGGCCAGCTTGTGCAGATCCGAGGAGACATTGCGTTCGATGTCCAGACCATGGTCCATCAATTCACAAAAATAATTGTCCTTGCCGAAGATGTCCCGGAAGTCCGAGGCGGCCTGAACGGCTTCCTTGTACATTCCCAGCCGGAGCTTGGTCTGAACCTCCCCCGATGGGCAGCCGGTGCTGGCAATGAGCCCCTTGCCGTAGGTCTGGAGCAGGTCCCGGTCCATCCTGGGCTTATACAGGTACCCTTCCAGCGAGGCCTTCGAAGACATCCTGAAGAGGTTGTGCATGCCCTCGGTGCTTTCGGACCACATCGTTAGGTGCGTGTAGGCACCGGCTCCGGAGACGTCGTCGCGCCCGCCCCCACCCCACTGGACGCGAGTGCGGTCCTGACGCGCCGTGCCGGGTGTCAGATAGGCCTCGACGCCGATGATGGGTTTGATGCCAGCGGCCTTCGCCTTGGCCCAGAAGTCGAAGGCACCGAAGACGAAGCCATGGTCTGTGGTGGCCAGGGAAGTCATGCCGAGTTCGCCTGCATGACTGAACAGGTCGGTCAGCCGGGCGGCACCGTCCAGCATCGAATACTCGGTGTGATTGTGCAGATGAACAAAGGAATCGGAGCTAGCCACCCGTACATTCTAGGCCGTGCTGGCCGTGATTCCCCGACCATGGGGCGTGCCGTAACGCGTCAGGGAGGAAAAGAACGGCCTAGTGCAGGCCAGACTGCAGCGCATTCAGCGCATAGGAAAGATCCTCGGGGTACTCGCTGACAACCTCAACCCAATCACCGGTCCGGGGATGGCTGAAGCCCAGCTGGCGGGCGTGCAGCCATTGCCGCGTCAGCCCCAGCTCGGCTGCAAATTTCGGGTCCGCTCCATACGTCAGATCCCCGGCACACGGATGGCGCAAAGCGGAAAAATGCACCCTGATTTGGTGCGTCCGCCCGGTTTCCAGATGAACCTCCACCAAGGCAGCCCGGCCAAAGGCCTCCAGCACTTCATAGTGCGTGATCGAGGGACGGCCGTCGTCGATCACCGCGAAACGCCAGTCATGGCCTGGGTGCCGACCGATGGGTGCGTCGATGGTCCCCCGAAGCGGGTCGGGCAGGCCCTGCACGACGGCGTGATAGACCTTCTCCACCGTCCGCTCCTTGAACGCCCGTTTAAGCACCGTGTAGGCAGCCTCGGTCTTGGCCACCACCATCGCCCCGGACGTGCCGACGTCGAGCCGGTGCACAATGCCGGCCCGCTCCTGCGCACCCGAGGTGGAGATACGGTAGCCTGCTGCAGCCAGCGCCCCGACGACCGTCGGCCCCACCCAGCCCGGCGAAGGGTGCGCAGCAACGCCGACGGGCTTATCGATGACAACGAAGGATTCGTCGTCGAGCAGGATCTTCAGGTCCTCCACGGGCTCGACGACGACGGCCAGCGGGTCCCTGCGTACAGGGATAGTCACCTCCAGCAGCGAACCCGCACGGAGTTTGTCCGCCTTGGCCAAGGCGGCTCCGTCGAGCCGGACGTTACCCTCGGAACAAAGCAGCGCCGCTGACGACCGGGACATCCCCAGCAGGTGGGCCAGTGCGGAGTCGACTCGTTCCCCGGCCAGATCCACCGGGACGTGCACCTGCTCAGACATCGGGGCGCTCGGCAGCCGCGGAATCCACCGTTGCGGCGTCAGCCGGTGGAACCTTGCCACCGAAGGGGATCCCCTTGAGCGTCAGAATGCAGATCAGGATCACCGAACCAACAACAGCGGAATCAGCGACGTTGAAGATGGCAAAATTGGGCAGCGCGATGAAATCGACCACGTGTCCCATGCCAAAGGAGGGCTCACGGAACAGACGGTCGGTGAGATTCCCCAGCGCGCCGCCGAGCAGCATGCCCATGGCCACGGACCACCAGACGGAGCCCAGCTTGCGGGCCTGCACCACGATGCCGATGGCCACCGCCGCCATCACGATGGTGAACAGCCAAGTGACGTTTTCCCCGATGGAGAACGCAGCTCCGGAATTACGGATGTAATGCCAGCTCAGCACCGGAGGGAACACTTGGGTGATCTGCCCATCCGTCATGGTGCTGGAGACCCACCATTTGGTCAGCTGATCCAACACATACGCCAGCACCGCAAATCCGGCCAGCGTCAGCGTCAGGGGGCCACGGCGGCGTCCGAGACGACCCGCCGCGGCACTCGCATCCGCACTTGGCTCCGCGGCCACCGGAGCCGGTGCCGACGGGGCGGGAGCCGACGGGAGCGGGGCTGCTGCGGGAGCCTGCTGGCGCGGGGATGGTTGGGATGCGGCAGCGCCGCGGGCTGGATCGTCGTTCATAATGCTTTCATCGTGTCGCTGGAAGGGGACCATCTCAATGCCGGAAGCCGGCGTGTTAAGGCCGAAAACCGGCAACCGGGGATATCCCCGGCCGCCGGTTTTGCGTTATGCAGTTCAGGAATCGGCGTTGCTGTCCGAGACGTCCGCTGATGCGACCGAGCCGCGGGCGTCCAGATCGCGCAGCTGGCCTTCGATGTAGGCCTTCAGTCGGGCTCGGTAATCGCGTTCGAAGCCGCGAAGCTGCTCGACCTTGCGCTCCAGCACGGAGCGCTGCTGTTCCAGCGCCCCAAGAGTTTTCCGGCTTTTCTCCTGCGCGTCGTTGACCAGCGAGCTGGCTTCCACCTGAGCCTCGGCTATGATCTTATCGCGCTGCTCAACGCCGGCGTTGACGTATTCGTCGTGCAGACGCTGGGCCATTGCCAGCACCCCGGCAGCGGAATCGATGCCGGCGGCGTTGGCGGTCGGCGCGGTGGCGGCAGGTGCGGCAGCAGCGGGTGCTGGGGTCGCTTCGGCAGAAGCAGCCTTGGTATCCACTGGCGGAACCGGGCTTGTGGATGCGGCGTCACTCTTGGGCGAGGCGCTGCCTTTGATGTCAGTGCCCTTGATGTCACTGCCCTTGCCGACGGACTTAGCGGCCTTCGTCTCGGCCTTGACGTCATCGCTCTTGCTGTCTCCGGCCGGAATCTTTTCCACAATCGGTGCCGGCACAGAGGCGGCGGATGCGGAACCCGCAGGCTGCGCGGCGAGTTTCTTGCGGAGCTCCTCGTTTTCCTGGGTCAATCGGCGGAGTTCAACAACGATCTCGTCAAGAAAGTCGTCGACTTCGTCCTGGTCATAGCCTTCACGGAATTTAGTTGGCTGAAACCGCTTGTTGACAACATCTTCTGGCGTGAGCGCCATCTAGTCACCTCGTTGATCTAAGTTAGTCCAGACCGCCCGGGAGCGCTCTCAACTGCGGTACCTAATATGGACCTCACGATCCATAGTTCAGGGTCTATCGAATTTACAGTATAGCTTTTCTCGTGCACTGACTAACGTCACGAGCAGTACCTCGCTGGAAAAGACAATTTGGTTACTCCCGTGCTACATGGCGAAGCCCTGAGTGAGCGACATGGCTATGCCGACGAGGATCAGCAGGAGCATGAATCCGAGGTCAAGTGACATGCCGCCGAGTTGCAGCGGCGGGATCCAGCGCCGGAGCAGTTTCAGCGGTGGATCCGTCACCGAATACACTCCCGACGCGGCCACAAGCGCCATGGACTTCGGACGCCAGCCGCGGGCGAACACCTGTACCCAATCGAAAACAAGGCGCACCATGAGCGCCAGAAAGAACAGGAACAGCAGCAGGTAAAGCAACGCGAAAACAATTGACACGGCGGTCAGACACGATCCTTATCCGAAGTCGGCAGGTGGAGAAATCAACAATACCTTCCCCGGACGTGAAAAGGCCCGGCCACGCGGCCGGACCTTGTCTCGCTTAGCTCTGGTTAAAGAAACTGGCTTGTGTGTCCGAGGCCTTCTTGTCGTCTCCGAGAACCTCAATGTACGAGGGCGAAAGCAGGAAGACCTTGTTGGTCACGCGCTCAATGCTGCCATGCAGGCCAAAGACGAGGCCTGCGGAAAAGTCGACCAAGCGCTTGGCATCGGCTTCACCCATATCCGTGACGTTCATGATGACGGGGATGCCCTCGCGAAAGCTTTCCCCGATCACCTTGGCGTCGTTGTAGGAACGAGGGTGCACCGTTGTGATCTGGCGCAGGCCGGACGTACTTTCGCGACTCGAGGCTGCTCGCTTGATCGGCGTCACCGGAGCACGGTATTCGTCGACGGTTGCCTTTGCAGCAGCGGGCTCGGGCGCGGTATCAACGCGGCCGTGTACTTCCCGGCTGGCGCCATCCCGATTTTGTACATCCCTGTCGTAGTCCACTGAATAGTCCTCATTCTTGTGTCCAGACTGAGGGAGCTCAGCCTCGTAGTGCTCCTCACCATCGGCGAGCCCAAGATAGATCATTGTCTTGCGCAGAGCGCCAGCCATGGTAGCTCCTCATAGATAAATTAGCTGCAGGTCATAGGGTTTGTTCCCAACGGCTTCGACGCTACCTCAAGGCCTGCCGCGGGCCGAGGATATCGGATCCGACACGCAGGTGTGTCGCTCCTGCGGCGATGGCACGTTCCAGATCCTGGCTCATGCCGGCTGAAATGGCCGTTGCCTGCGGAAAGCGCTGGACGACGACGGCAGATACCTTGGCCAGTCGTGCAAAGGCTTCGCCGGCGTCACCGTCGTGCGGTGCCACAGCCATCACACCTGCCAGCCGAAGGCCGGGAGCCAGTTCAATGAGTTCTGCCAGAGCCAGCACGCCCTCTGCCGGCACCCCACCCCGGGACGCCGTTCCGGGCACTGCCGTTCCTGGCACTGCTGCCAATGCCGGATCCAGGTTCACCTGTACGAAACACAGCAAATCAGCCCGGCCGGTGCGCTGCTGTTCCGCGGTGACAGCCGTGCTCAGTGCCTTTACTAGCCCCGGTCGGTCTACGGAGTGGACGGAGTACGCATAGGCAGCCACCGATTTCGCCTTATTGGACTGCAGCTGGCCAATAAAATGCCAGCGCATGATGGCTCCCGTGTTTCGCTGCGAAACCTCGGCCGACTTAGCCGCCGCTTCCTGATCCTTGTTCTCCCCTACGTCCCGAACGCCAAGTCCCGCGAGCAAGAGAACATCCGCGGCGCTGTGGAACTTCGTCACCACGATCAGCTCCGGATCGGCCATCCCAGCCGGGCGCTTATCGGCAGCGCTGGCGATCCGAAACCGCACCTGCTCCAGATTCCTTCCCAGCTCTGAGCTCCTGCGTTGATCGACCGGCTGCTCTTGACGTGGTTGCTCATCCACTGACATAGATTACTCCTGCGAATCGGCCCTGCGGACGCTTCCGTGCGGTATCCCTGCGGTGTGAAAACAGATCCGGTTCCTCCATAGTGCAGCCGGGCACCCGTTCGGCCAGTACGCCCTCGGCGGCGAGCTGGGCCATGACGCCGGCGGGGAGATCCAGGGCCGGCGTCCGCCGGCTCGTGGCGGCAAAAGCTGACGGCTCAACCGCTGCCACCTCGTCCCGAAGCTGGGCTGGAACCTCATAACAATTTCCGCAGACCGAAGGGCCCAGCCAGGCACGGATCCGCACAGCGCCGCGATCACGCATGGCAGCCACGGTCTTCAGGACCACCTTCGCCGCAACGCCAGCCCTGCCCGCGTGGGCAACGGCGAGCACGGGACCACCACAGGCACGTTCGCCCAACAGCACCACAGGAACACAATCGGCCACCAGCACAGCCAGGGCGGCGTCGACGGAAACCATGGCGTCCGCCGTCGGCACTGCTGCCTGACCGGCACCCTGCGCGGGGCTTAACCCGTCGACCCTGTGATGACTGCCGCTCGCGCCGGCGTAGCCGAGTTGACTGCCGCTCGCGTCCACGCCGCGCACCTGGAATACGGTGGAACCATGCACCTGGTTCATAAACCGCACAGGTCCGGCTCCGCACCCTAGTTCCCGCTGCAGCCTCGCGCGGTTCCGGCTGACAGCCTCCTTATGGAGCGGATCGCCTCCACCTACGTGAAAGGCCAGGTTACCGGCTCCCGTGTCCGTGAACCCCACCCGGATCCCCGGGCTGACTTCACGGTTCCACCAAAACACGGCGACCTGGCCTCCTGTCCGCTACTTCAGGAAGTCCGGCACATCCAGGTCATCCATCCGACGACCGGAAAGATCCGGCTCGACGACGGCTGGCAGATCTACGTCAAAGCCGGCGTCCGCGGGGACGTGATGGCTGGGCTGCTGGCCCCAGTGGTGAGTCCCGGCGGAGGGAACCGACACGGGCACGCCAACCGGAGCGGCAGTCGGAACCGCGGGAGCGGCCACCTGTGCCGGCAGCGCCGGCTCCGCCTTGGCGGAGGTAACATCCACGTTGTCAAACCCTGCGGCGATGACCGTCACGCGGGCCTCATCTCCCAGGGCATCGTCAATGACGGCACCAAAAATGATGTTTGCCTCGGGGTGCGCCACTTCCTGGACCAGGCGGGCGGCCTCGTTGATCTCGAACAGCCCGAGATCGGAACCGCCCTGGATGGACAGCAGCACGCCGTGGGCGCCGTCGATCGAAGCTTCCAGCAATGGCGAGGCGATCGCGAGCTCCGCGGCCTTGACGGCACGGTCCTCACCGCGGGCCGAGCCAATACCCATCAGAGCCGACCCCGCACCCTGCATCACGGACTTTACATCCGCGAAGTCGAGGTTGATCAAGCCCGGTGTCGTGATCAAGTCGGTGATGCCCTGGACACCGGACAGCAGAACCTGGTCCGCGGAACGGAAGGCATCAAGGACCGAAACGTTCCGGTCGCTGATGGAGAGCAGTCGGTCGTTCGGAATGACGATGAGCGTGTCGACCTCGTCGCGCAAGGAGTCAATGCCGTTTTCGGCGCTGGTGGCCCGGCGGCGTCCCTCGAACGTGAAGGGACGGGTGACGACGCCGATGGTCAACGCGCCGAGTGAGCGGGCGATGCGGGCAACGACGGGTGCGCCGCCGGTACCGGTGCCGCCACCTTCGCCTGCAGTAACGAAGACCATGTCGGCTCCGCGCATCACTTCTTCGAGCTCGTCGGCATGATCCTCGGCAGCCTGGCGCCCCACCTCTGGATTTGCACCTGCGCCGAGCCCGCGGGTGAGTTCACGGCCTATGTCGAGTTTGACGTCGGCATCGGACATCAACAGAGCCTGCGCGTCGGTGTTGACGGCGATAAACTCCACACCGCGAAGACCGACATCGATCATCCGGTTGATTGCGTTGACGCCACCGCCGCCGATGCCGACGACCTTGATGACGGCCAGGTAATTCTGGGGTGCTGCCACGTTACGTGTCCCTTGTTCGTGTGCTGTCTGAAAATCTTTGTACCCCGCGGGGCGGAAGGCAAAGCCGGTAACGAAAACTTTGTACTCAGACTCTGTACTTAAACGCTGTACGTGAGCCCTAAACTCTCTACTACTGATTGAAGCTCTGGAGCCTAACCCTCAACTTGAAGGTTATAGTTATGTCAAGTAACTCTTGTTGTGACGCTATGGGGCATAGCTCCAGCATGCAATTACCGCCGGGGCGTGTCGGATAAATCGGTGCAAATTATCTGATTCCGCTGCGGCTGAGATGACTGCTTACCGGGTCACCGGATGCCGGGGCGTGCTGACATCGTAGACCTGCACAGGCGCCGGCAGCGGCTTACCGGCCGAGGGGCTCGGCGCTGGTGCGTTGAGCAGTGCCTCCAACACCTTGGCCTTCAACTCCTTTTCACTGGCGTTGCCCCAGACGATGGTTTTACCGTCATTGAGGGTGAGCTCAACGGCATCCGGGGACGCCGCTGAAGCATGCTGCAGTTTACCGAGCACACTCTGCGGCAAAGCAGCCAGCACGGCAGTCATGGCTTTAAACGTTTCCTTACCGATCGCGGCCGTGCCGCCGTCGATCAGTGGTAGTGCAACAGCGGCCGGATCGGATGTAACACCGAGCTGCACTCCGTCGGGATCGACCATAATGTATTGCTGGTCGGTTTTGAGCAGGGCCACCGGCTCGCGCTCCACTATCTGCACCAACAACGACGACGGCGGCCTCGCCTGTACGGAGACCGATCGGATCTGCTGCAACGGCGTCAGCAGCTTTTGCACCTGCGCCTGATCGATTTGCGGCAGCGGCTTGTCCAACAACGGCGCCAGTGCTGCCTGGATGGCCTGGGTCGTTGCCAGTTTGTTGCCGTCCACGGTGATGGTCTTCAACGCCAGCAACGGCGAGAACATGACGGCAGCCATGACAACCGCGATCAGTGCGGCCACGGCGGCGACGGTGATCCATAGATTGCGTTTGTGCCGCCTCCGCTGGACGCCCGGAAAGACTAAGACCTTCGCCGACGAGCCGTCACCACCCGTCGTCGCGGCAGACGGATCAGCTGTGTCTGGATCTGAGCGGCCTGGCGTCTCAGCTCCCGGATTTTCAGCGTCTGTGCCGGCACGTGGCGGGCCCGACGGCTGCACCCGACGCCCCGGCCGGATCAAGGCTGCCGGTTCCGATGCCGTAGACAGCCGGAGGACGGAGACCTTCGCCGACGTCACAGAGACCTTCGTCACAGGAACCTCCGTACCGGGGGCCTCCGTGCCGGGAGCCTCCGTGCCGGGAACCTTGGCGCCGGGGGCCTCCGTGCCGGGAACCTTGGCGCCGGGGGCCTCAGTGCCGGGAACCTTGGCGCCGGGGACATTTATGCCAGGCGCAGCGCCGCCCATCTGTTCGTCGCCGCCTTGCCTCTCGCCTGGGTTACTGCGCCCGGCATCAACATTTGCGAAACCACCGCCGGCGGGATCAATCCTTGCTGAGGTGACCTTTGCTGAATGGACCGCGCTGCTTGTGGCCGTGCCGTCGCTGCGTTCCCGTTTACGGTCGCGAAAACCGGTTCCCGGCTTATTGGGGTCGGTCCGGATGACCGGAGGTTTCCGTCTAGGCGCCATGTCGCCCGCCCGGCTCATCCTGTCGTCCGTCGCGCAGCGCACCCTTTTCCACTAGGGCCCGCACTATTACCGGGCCGTATTGCGTGACGTCCCCGGCGCCCACAGTGAGGATTATGTCTCCAGGGGCGGCAGCTTCCGCCAGCAGCTGTACGGCCGCTGACGGGTCCACGATATGCCCGCCGGGTCGGTCCAGGCCCGCGGTGATCAGTTCGCTGCTGACCCCGGAAATGGGATCCTCGCGGGCCGGATAAATGTCCAGCACCGCGACGGTGTCTGCCTGAGAGAGTGCGTGCCTGAACCCGGCGGCAAATTCCCGGGTCCGGGAGAACAGATGCGGTTGGAACATTACGTGGACGCGGTGCTCCCCCGCGACGGCCCGCGCTGCCGCCAAGGCCGCCGACACCTCCGTGGGGTGATGTGCGTAATCGTCGAAAACACGAACGCCGGCGGCCTCTCCCTTGGCTTCAAACCGGCGGGACGCACCCGAGAACGTGCCCAGTGCCGCGACTGCTGCTTCCGGCGCAACGCCGAGTTCAAGGGCCACGGCCAGGGCTGCCACGGCATTGCGGGCATTATGCAGCCCGGGGACCTGCAGAGCCAAGGACACCTCCCGCGGGCCCTCGGTCCGAAGACCTTCGGATCCCGTCCAGGCAGGCATCGTCAACGTAGTCACGGTGCCGACACCGCTGCTGGTCATGTCATCGGCGAGCCGCAGATCCGCCGCGTCGCCGTGCCCGTACAGCACCACGCGGGTTCCGCGTGCCCGCGCTTTGCGCGCCAGCTCCAGTGCGCCGGCATCGTCCGCGCAGGCAACCAGCAGGCCATCCGCCGGCAGCAATGCCGCAAATTCGTCGAAGGCCCGGTAGACCGCTTCGGCATTGCCATAGTGGTCCAGATGGTCCGGCTCGGCATTGGTCACCACAGCGATCTGCGGCCGGTAGTTCAGGAAAGAGCCGTCGGATTCATCCGCCTCCGCAACGAAGACGCCGGAGCTTCCATGGGCTGCATTGACACCGAGAGCCGGAACGGTCCCGCCGATGGCAAAGGAAGGATCCCGTCCCACCGCGCGCAGCAGAACGGCAATCATCGCGGTGGTCGTCGTCTTACCGTGTGTTCCCGCGACCGCCACAACGGTGTTGCCCGTCATCGCCGCAGCAAGGGCCGACGATCGGTGCAGCACCCGCAGTCCCGCGCCCCTGGCTGCCACCAGTTCGGGGTCCGTCTCACGGATCGCGGAGGACACCACGACGGTATCGGCCGCTGCGGCCACGGCAGAATCATGCCCCACGTGTATGCGGGCCCCCAACGCGCCTAGCTCGATGAGCTGGGCGGATTGCACGGCATCTGATCCGCTCACGTCCACGCCTCGGGCCAGCAGAATCCGTGCGATAGCTGACATCCCGGCTCCGCCGATACCGATGAAATGTACGCGTCCCAACGCGGCCACGGCTCCGCCGGAAAAGACACTGTCGATACTGCTTCCTGAGGCTGCCGTCATTGTCCTGCCGCTTCCCTGACCATCTTTGCCATTCGTACATCCGCGTTCCGTATTCCCAATTCCCGCCCCGCCCGGCCCATACTTTCCAACCGCTGCGGGTCCTTCAGCAGGGGCAGAAGTTCACGCTCCAGCCAGTCCACCGTGAAGTCGGAGTCCTGCACCAGCACGGCCCCGCCCGCAGCAACCAGAGGCGCCGCGTTGAGTGCCTGTTCGCCGTTGCCCACCGGTAGCGGTATGACCACGGCCGGTAGACCGACGGCCGCAAGTTCGGACACTGTCCCGGCCCCTGCCCGGCAGAGCAGCAGATCCGCGGCAGCGTAGACATCCTCCATGGCATCGACGTACTCCACCTGCCGGTACCGTTGCGCAATCAGTTCCGTACCGTCGTCGGCCATAATCCTTTTGCCCCGTCCGGTGATATGCAAAACCTGCAGACCGGCGGCGTGCAGTGCGGGAAGGGATTGCGCAACCGTTTGGTTGATCCGCAGGGCACCGAGCGAGCCGCCGGTGACAATCAGCGTGGGCAGTACCGGATCCAGACCCAAGGCAGTCCGCGCCGCCATCCTCGCGGCGCTCCGATCCAGTCCCGAAATCTGCCGACGCATGGGCATCCCGACGATCTGGCCGTGCCGTATCCGGGTCTGCGCGAAGGCCGTCCCCACAAAGGCTGTGAAGCGTGCGCCAAGCCTATTGGCCAGTCCGGCTTTGCTGTTCGCTTCGTGAATCACGATCGGAATTCCGCGACGCCGGGCCGCCAGGTACATCGGCGTGCACACATAGCCGCCAACGCCCACCAGCACGGATGCGTTGGCACCGTCCAGGATTTCAGCGGCCTGGCGCACGGCCCGGAGCATCCTGCCGGGGAGCCGGAAAAGATCTGCTGTTGGCTTGCGCGGCAGCGGAACACGGTCGACGACGGCGAGCTCCACTCCGGCGGCGGGGACAAGTCGGGTTTCCATTCCATCAGCCGTGCCGACAGCCAGCAGACGGACGTGGGGATCGGCCGCCCGCAACGCAGCAGCAATCGCGAGCAGCGGGCTGATATGCCCGGCGGATCCACCTCCGGCGAGCACCACTGAAAAGCCCTCGGCCGCAAGTGCCTCCGCCGACAGCCGCCTCGCCGTTGCGGAGGGAGCACTCTTAGGTGTGGCAGGGTCAGCCATGGTGCGATGTCTCTTTCCGTATTGTTGCTTGTTTGACAGGCCCTGTTCGTCTCCGGAGAGCAGGCGGCCTACGGGGAGCGATCCGTTTCAAGGGAGCTAATCGCGTGGCGCGACCTTCCACAGGGATGGCGCGGGCAAAGGAGAGCACGACGCCAAGGGCAGCGAGCACCAGCGTCAACGCCGTACCACCGGAAGAAATCAGCGGCAGTGGGACACCGATAACCGGCAGCAGACCGGTGACCATGGCGATGTTCACGAATGCCTGGCCGATGATCCAGGTGAGGATGCAGCCGGAGACGATCCGAATGAAGGGATCGGTGTGCCGGACAATGACGCGGAAGATTGCCAACGCAATGATTCCGTAGAGCAGTACGATCACTAAGGTGCCCAGCAGGCCAAACTCCTCACCGATAATGGCAAAGATAAAATCGTTGTGTGCTTCCGGGATCCAGTTCCACTTCTGCCGCCCCTGGCCCAGCCCGACGCCCCACCAGCCGCCGGAAGCCAGCGCGTAAATGCCGTTTTGCGCCTGCAGGCAAAGATCGTTTCCGTCGTTGCAGTTGCCCTGCCAGCCGGAAATGCGAGACATTCTGTTTCCGCTGCTCAGTGCCAGGATCAGCGCCGCGAGTGCCCCGACGACCCCGACCGGAATAAAAAGCCTGGCCCCGACACCGGCGAAAAACAGGCCGGCGGCCATGATCGCCATTATGATCACCGACGTGCCCAAGTCGTGCCCCAGCAGCACCAGCGCAATCACCAGTCCACCCAACGGGACGACAGGAATAAAGGCGTGCTTGAACTGTCCCAGCAGGGCATGCTTGCGGGCGAGCACGGCGCCCATCCACAGCGCGAGGGCCAGCTTGGCGGCTTCCGACGGCTGGGCCGTGACACCGCCGATGGAAATCCAGTTCCGGTTACCACCCACGGCGAAGCCCAACGGGGTAAAAACCAACAGCAGCAGGAATATGCCGATGATCAGCGCCGGCCAGGCCAGGTGCTTCAGCGTTGAAATCCTGAGCCGGGACAAGACGATCATCAGCACCACACCGATGACACCGAAGATACTCTGCCGCAGGAAGAGCTGATAAGGATCTACGCCCTGGGAAATCGATTCCACTGCGGAGGAGGACAGGACCATCATCAAGCCAATGCAGGTCAGCGCAATCGTTGAACCCAAAATGAGATAGTAGCTGGACCCATTGCTGGGACGGTTGCTGCCCTCCACGCGGGGCCAGAACTCTCGGAAAAACCGTCGGACCCGTGATTGGCGGGTAGGACGCGCGGGCGTGCTGACCATTAGAACTCCTTGCCGGCCTTCGCCTGCCCTTCCACGAGCCCGCGGACGGCGCTGATAAAAGCGTCGCCCCGGTGAGCGTAGGAAGAAAACTGATCCATCGATGCGGATGCCGGAGCCATCAGCACGGTGTCGCCCCCCAGGGCAATGCCAGCGGCCGCGGCCACCGCCCACGTCATCACGGCGGCACCATCGATGTGACCGCCTCCGGCTCTTTGTACCATTTCAGTCTGACGCGTACCGGGCTCTATCACGGGCACATCGGGTGCGTGTCGCTGCAATGAGCCGCGCAGGGCAGCGCTGTCGGTGCCGATCAATATGACGGCCCTGAGCCGGGCGCTGTGCATGCGCACCAGCTCGTCGTAATCAACGCCTTTGGACAGACCGCCGGCGATCCAGACCACCGGGTCGAAGGCCGCCAACGACGCGGCTGCGGCGTGTGCGTTTGTCGCCTTGGAGTCGTTGACCCAGAGCACGCCGTCGATTGTGGCCACTGGTTGGATCCGGTGCTCACCGCTGTGATAGCTGCGCAGTCCGTCCCGCACCGCTTCGGGTGCAAGGCCATAGGCCCGGACCAGAGCCGCGGCTGCCAGCGCGTTGGCCGCCAGATGCTTCGGCACCAGATCCGCGATGTCGGAGACTTTGGCCAGTTCGACGGCGGAATCCTTGCGTTCGGCGATGAAGGCCCGGTCCACCAGCAGGCCGTCAACGACGCCGACCATGCTGATGGCAGGCACGCCGGTCGTGAACCCGACGGCTCGGCAACCGGCAACGACGTCGGCATCTTCGACCATCCGCTCTGTCTGCGGTTCTTCGGCGTTGTAGACGCAGGCAATCCGGGTCTTGGCGTAGATCTTCGCCTTGTCCTGCGCATAAGCGGCGAAGGAACCGTGCCAATCCACATGGTCCTCGGCCAGGTTCAGGCAAACACTCACCGCCGGCGAGACGGAGTGCGACCAATGCAGCTGGAAGCTGGAGAGCTCCACCGCGAGGACGTCGTAGCCCTGGGGATCCCTGACCGCGTCCAGGATCGGCGTGCCGATATTCCCCGCGGCAATGGCGCGCAGGCCGCCGGCCTGCAGCATCAACTCCACCATGCTCGTCGTTGTGGTCTTGCCGTTGGTGCCGGTGATCGTAATCCAGTCGGCGGTCTTACGACCCGCCCGAGTACGCACCCGCCACGCCAGCTCAATATCCCCCCAGACCGGTATGGCGGCGGCGGACGCAGCCATCAGCAGCGGATGGGCCGGGCGCATGCCAGGCGACGTGACCACCAGATCGGCCGGTTTCCCGTCCACCAGCGGCAGCTGGGTGGACGAATCTTCACCCAGGAGCACGTCAACAACACCCACGATCCGCAAGGTATCGGCGTTGCGGCGGGCTTCGTCGTCGTCCGACGCGGCGACCACCACCACCCGCGCGCCCAGTTCAGCCAGCGTGTCCGCGGCGGAGAAGCCGGTTTTGGTAATGCCGGTGACCACTACCCGCAGTCCGGTCCAGTCCGCATCCCAACTGGTCAGCGTGGAGAGCCGATGAGCTGCTTGTGTCTGCTCCGTCGGGGCGCCCGATTGATTGTCCATCACAACTGAACGATCCATTCCGCGTAAAAGGCCCCTAGGCCCACAGCCACCATGAGCCCACAGAGTATCCAGAACCGGACCACCACGGTGACCTCCGCCCAGCCCTTCAACTCAAAATGATGCTGCAGCGGGGCCATCTTGAACACGCGCTTGCCGCCGCTGAGTTTGAAGAAGCCCACCTGAATAATGACCGAGAGAGAGATCAGCACGAACAGACCGCCGATGATGGCCAGCAGGATCTCCGTTCGGGAAAGAATCGCGAACCCGGCGATCGCGCCGCCGATAGCCAGCGAGCCCGTATCCCCCATGAAAATTTTCGCGGGCGAGGTATTCCACCACAAAAACCCGATCAAGGCACCAAAAATAATGACGGACAGCAACGCCAGGTCCAAGGGGTCCCGGACGTTGTAGCAGATCGTATCGGAGACCGCCCGTGGCGACCCGCAGCCCTGATTGCTCTGCCAAATGCCCATCAGAGTGTAGGCGCCGAAGACCATCACCGAGGCTCCGGCGGCGAGCCCGTCAAGGCCATCCGTGAGGTTCACCCCGTTCGTCGCGGCGGTGACAATCAGGTTGGACCAAATAATGAACAGCACCACCCCGACACCGGCGCCGGCGAAGGCCAGGTCCAGACCCGGAATGTCGCGTGCAAAGGAAACCTTGGTGGTGGCCGGCGTCAGTCCGTAGTCATTGGGGAAGTTCAATGCCAGCACGGCGAAGGTTATCCCCACGGCGGCCTGCAGAACGAGTTTGGCTTTCGCGTTCAGGCCCAGGCTGCGCTGTTTGGAGATTTTAATGAAGTCATCCAAAAAGCCGACCAGCCCCATGCCGACCATCAGAAAAAGCATGAGCCAGGCCGAAACGCTAGGCCCCGGGGAGCGTGGGTCCAGCAGCCGGAGCACCAAATGGGTGATCAGGTAGGCAAAAACCACGGCGCCGACCACCACGGCGCCGCCCATTGTGGGCGTGCCGCGCTTGGTGTGGTGCGAGGTAGGACCGTCATCACGGATGAACTGGCCATACCCCTTGTTCACCAGCAACCTGATGAACAGCGGCGTGCCGATCATGGCAAAGGACAGGCCCAACCCGGCGCCCATGAGCAATCCGATCATTGGATCTGTGTCCTTCCTTCATCGGTGCCGTCAGTTGGTAATGCTATCCGATCGCCCAAAAATCTCAGTCCGGCGCCGTTGGAGGATTTGAACAGAACTACGTCGCCCGGACGGAGCTCTGCGCGCAGCAGGGCATAGGCCGCGTCCACGTCCGGGACAAAGACGGATTCCTCACCCCAGGAGCCCTCCATTACAGCCGCGACGTGCATGGCGCGGGCCTGTTGCCCGACCACAACCAGCCGGGAAATATTCAGCCGGACCGCGACTCGGCCAATGGCGTCGTGTTCATGGATCGAATCCGGCCCGAGCTCCAGCATCGCCCCAAGGACGGCCCACGTCCTGTGTTCGGCCCCGTCACTGCCTCGTCCCAGTTCCGCAAGGGTGCGCAACGCGGCCCGCATGGACTCGGGATTTGCGTTGTAGGCATCATTGATGACGGTCACTCCATCGCCGCGAACCGTACGTTCCATTCGCCACCGGCTGAGCGCCTTCTGCCCGCGCAGGGACTGCGCAATCACGGCCGGCGGGGCACCCGCGGCGTGAGCGGCTGCGGCTGCTGCCAGCAGATTGGAAACCTGATGCAGGCCCAAGAGACCGCTGGTGATGGGCCAGGACGTGCCGGTGGCTACTTCGTCCTTCGTCCCTGTCCCGTCGGTCCCGTCGGCCTGGCCGACGCCGGGCGGGCCTGCCTGGGCCGCTCTGTCGGCCCTGTCGGCCTCGCCTGCCTCGGCGACGAACTGCAGGGTGAACTCGGGCTGCCCCTCGTCGTTGGTCGTGACATCCACACCACGCACCAGGCCTTGATTCCGTTCTGCCTGCCGATCACCGGTCCCGAAATTGACAATCCGAGCCGCGGTGCGCGAGGCCATGGCCCGGACCCGGGCGTCATCGGCGTTCAGTACAGCGGTTCCGTTGGCAGCTAAGGCTTCTACTAATTCGCCCTTGGCCTGCGCGGTGTTTTCAATGGAGCCGAATCCACCGGCATGGGCCGTTCCCACGCCGAGCACAACTCCGATGTCCGGCTTGACCAAGGACGCCAGGTACTCGATGTGGCCGATCCCGGTGGCCCCCATTTCGATGATCAGATATCGGGTGGAACCATCGGCGCCAAAGACGGTCAACGGGACGCCCACCTCGCCGTTGTAGGAGCCCTTGGGTGCCACGGTGGGACCGAGCCGGGAGAGAATATCCGCCAGCAGGTCCTTGGTGGTGGTCTTCCCTGCTGAACCGGTAATGCCAATGACAGTCAGCTCCCCCGCAGCACGAATCATCCGCACGGCTTCCGCGGCCAGGGCACCGAGAGCCAAAACGGCATCGGCAACGACCACCGCCGGGTAAGCGCTGCCCGTCGGATCGGAGACCTCCCGCTCTGCCAGCACCAGGATGGCTCCCGCAGCGACGGCATCACTAATGAAGTCGTGGCCATCCGCTGACTCCCCAGGCTTGGCGACGTAAACGCAGCCGGGAAATGCATCGCGGGAATCTGTCACGAGAAAGCCCAGGGCGACGACGAGCCCGGGTTCTGCTGTGGATGTCAGGTGGCCGTGGGTTAGCGCGGCGAGTTGCGCCGCTGTCAGTTCAATCATCTCGGTTTAGGACTCTATCCCGGGAACGGGCTCCGGGGTGAATCCGCAGCGGCGAAGGGCAGCGCGGAGTTCGGCCCTGTCATCCAAGGAATAATTGATCCCTTTCACTTCCTGCCAGACTTCGTGACCTCGCCCGGCCACCAGGATAACGTCCTGGGCCCTGGCCAGTTCAACCGCACGGACAATGGCGTCAGCGCGCGGAAAAACCTCCAGGATCTCATGTCCCAGGGCTTGTTCGTCGTTGGCCTGGCGGGCGCCCAGCAGCACGTCCGCTCGGATCGCCGCCGCATCCTCGTCATGCGGATCGTCATCGGTGATAATCACCACATCTGCCAGCCGAGCCACCACAGCTCCCATTTTCGGGCGCTTGCCTGCGTCCCGCTGCCCCGTTGCGCCGAAAACAACGATCACCTTTGAATCAGGCTCCGGGGACCGAACTGCCAGCAGGGCGCGCTCGAGGGCATCAGGATTATGCGCAAAATCAACGATTGCCGCCGGCGACTTCCCCACTAATTGCATCCGTCCAGGCACTGCCAGCGTGAACGGGTCATGGCTGTCCAACGCGGACTGAACGCGTTGCAAAACCACCGGGCCCGCACTGCCGTCCTGCAGCTGCAGCTGCAACACCATCAGAACGGCCAAGGCCGCGTTCGCGATGTTGAAAGTTCCAGGCAGCCCCGTCGAAACGCTCAGCGAGCGGCCATCTGCGGCAGCCAATACGAAGGAGCTGCCCAATCCCTGTTTCCTGACCCGGGTGACCTGCCAATCGGGCTGTTCGTCGGTTTCCCGCGATCGGTTGGCTTCAACCGTGCCTTCTTCAACCGTGCCTTCTTCAACCGTGCCTGCTTCAACCGTGCCTGCTTCAACCGTCCGCAGCGTAGTAACCGGTATGGCCGCCTCCTGCGCCAGCCGTTGTCCCCAGACATCGTCCACAGTGACCACGGCCCGTCGCGCTCTGCGAGGACCGAACAGTTGGGCCTTAGTGGAAAAATATTCTTCCATGGTCCCGTGCAGATCCAGATGGTCCTGTGTCAGGTTGGTGAAGCCGGCGATATCGAAGACCACGCCGTCGACGCGGTGGAAGGACAAGGCATGCGAAGACACTTCCATAGCAGCAGCGTCCAGCCCGCGCTCACGCATCAGCGCCAGCAGGGCATGCACATCCGTCGATTCCGGCGTGGTCAGCCTGCTGGGCACAGCCCCGACTCCGGCCAGGATTTCAATAGTTCCAATCAGTCCGGGCGTGAAGTCCAAGGCCCGGAGCAGGGAATTGATGAAATACGTAGTAGTTGTTTTGCCGTTCGTTCCGGTCACCGCATACAGCTCCATGTCGGCTGCGGAGGGATCGCGCGAAGCGGGATCGTCCGACGCAGCGTGGCGGGTGCCGTAGACGAAGGCCGCCGCCGTACCGACAATGCTACGCGGGGACGGAACCACCAGAACCGGAACACGGACAATCTCCGGCAGATCGCGCAAAAGTCGTGCGCCGTCGTCGTCCGTCACGATCGCCACAGCTCCCGCCGCCACTGCCTGACCGGCATATTGCGCACCGTGCGCGCTGGCACCGGGGAGCGCCAAATACAGATCAGAAGGCTCGACGGCGCGCGAGTCAAGGCTGACGCCGGTCAGCAGGACAGTCCCAGACTCCTGCAACGGAGCACCAATTAGTTCTGCAAGCGCGGACAGCGGAACGGGGGTGACCCGGGCCGGACGGAGCGAGGGTTCAACGCCGGACGGCTTCGTGCCGGGGGACGGTGGTTCAGTGGTACTCATGCAGCTGGCTCCAAAAATCTAGTATTTCTGCGGCAGTGCAACAGAGGGCGTGGTGGACGGCGGCACATTGTTGGCGTGCAGGACCTGGCTCATCACGGAGTTAAACACGGGGGCCTGGGAGATGCCGTAAATATCACCTTGCGGACGTTGGACCGTGACCAGCACAACATACTGCGGGTCTTCCATCGGCGCCATGCCCACGAACGACGCGGTGTAGCCCTGGAACCCGGATCCGTCGTCCTTGACAGCCTCCGCTGTACCGGTCTTGCCGCCAACCCGGTAGCCGGGCACAGAGATGTCCTTCGCATCCGCGGCGGTGACCACGCTCTCCAACAGGTCTTTGACGTCCCCCGCGGTCTGCGGACTGACTACCTCGGTGCCCGGGGCCTGTTCCACCTTGTGTTCCGTGCCGTCCGGATCGATGTAGGAATCGATGAGCTGTGGCTGTAGCCGAACACCATTATTAGCGATCGCCTGGTAGATCATCGCAGTCTGCAGCGGCGTCTGCGAAACGCCCTGGCCAAAGAGCACGGTGAACTCCTGCCTCCCGTCCCACGTCTCCGGCGGCGCTAAAATCCCCTTGTTTTCGCCTGGAAGCGGGATCCCCGTGGACTGTCCGATGCCGAAGTTATGCAGATAATCGTAGCGCTGCTGCTTACTCAACCGTTCACCGACCATTACCGTACCGGTATTCATCGAATCCCCAATGATGCCCGCAAAGGTCCGCTGTTCCGTCCCGTGCGTGAACGCGTCGGAAAACGTCTGACCGTTGACTGTATACGTTGGCGGTACCAGAACGTGGGAAAGCGGTGAGACCTTGCCCTCCTGGATAGCGGCCGCTGCAGTGACAGTCTTCTCAGTAGAGCCCGGCTCAATCGCTGCGGTCACCGAACGGGCGCCCCGGTTAGCCGCCGCAGTTTTCCCGGGCTGGTTCGGGTCAACCGAGGAATCCTCCGCCATCGCCACGACCTTGCCGGTCTTAGCCTGCACCACCACAATATTGCCCCACTGCGCGCCCAGCTTCTTGACCTGGTTGGAGATTGCCTGCTGCGCGTAGTACTGGAGATCACTGTTAATCGTCAGCTTGACGGTCTCACCGTCCACCGCGGCCTTGTTTTCCTCCGGCGCGGTGGGGATCACGATCCCATTCGCTCCGCGCTGGTAAGTACGGCTGCCGTCGGTGCCCTGCAGCTTGGCGTTCAGCGTCTGTTCAATACCCGAGCCGCCGCCGGTGGCCGCTCCGCTGGAATCTGGTCCGATGAAGCCGACGATGCTCCCGCCGACGGCTCCGAGCGGATAAGTCCGCCGGCTGGTCGGCTCCGAATATATGCCCGGCAGGCCTAAAGCCATTACCTTAGCTTCCACTCCGGGCGTTACATCTTTAGTGATGTACGCAAAGTCCCCCGTGCCGGTGGCCTGCTTGCGCACATCCTCAACCTTCAGGCCAAGGACGTCTGCCAACTCCTGCAGACCCTTGTCCCGACTGACATCCTCGACTTTGCCGGTCGCCGGGTTCAGGCGCTTAAATTCACCGGTCTTTAGTTCACCCGCCGTGGTGTTGTTCTTCGGGGACACCGTGATGTTGTATCTGATTATGCTTTGCGCCAAAACCTTGCCAGTGGCATCTAAGATCTCACCCCGCGTGGCCGGCAGCTTCGTGACAACCGTGCGTTGCATGACTGCCGCCTCCGCCATGGAGCCCGCGTCCAAGCCCTGAATCATGAACAATTTGCCGGAGATGATCAACAACAACGCGAGGACAAACCCCAGGCCCACCCGGAGGCGAAGCCGGTTCTGGCCGGGAGTTTTCGTAGTCTTGGGGTCCTTGCCGGTATTTTCTGCCACGTGCTGTTCCTTTGTGCGTTGCCCTTATAGCGCCGCGGCCGCTCCGCCGTGCCGTCCGATTGCCCCAGAGAGTTTACCGTTAACCGTTCTTTTGCTTGGGTGCAGGGATTGTGCCGCCATTGAGATCGGCCGCCGGTGGCGCGGCAACCTGAGACGGAGCGGCGGGAACTTCAGCGGGTGCCGCCGCCGCTCCTGCCTTGGACGGCCCGCCCGGCGCCACGGGAATCTTCTGTGCGTCCGTTGTTGGGGCAGCGGGTGTTACGTGGGACTCCCTGGGCTGCCCGCTCACCGCCGGCGGTGCGATTACGGCCAACGGCTTGTCTCCCGCGACGGCGGCCTTCGGCGTACCACTAACGGTCTTGGACTCCACATTTATTTGGCCCATCGAGGTGGACGTGACCATGCCGAGTTCCGTGGCTTTTGCGACCAAATTCTGTGGAGCCTGCGCGGCCTGCACCTGCTGCGTCAGATCCTGATTCGATTTCACCAGGTCGACCTGATTGGCGCGCAGCTCCACCAATTGGTACTGGCCGCTTGAGACAGAAATGTTCAGCACCAGAACCGTAGCCAGCGCAGCTACGAGGGTGAGGAAACAGAACACGACAAAGGGCGTGCGACGCTTGCGCGGCTGGCTAACCACCAATGAAAGCGGAGACCTGGAGCGGCGCTCCCGCGCCGGTTCCGAAGCCGAAGGCATAGAACGGGAAAGCGCACGGGCGGTATTTCCCTCGGTAGGTTCAAAGTCATCCTGGACCGCTGCGCTCATACTGCTCTCCTGATTCGAACTCGTTCTACTGCCCGTAGCCGTGCCGATGCGGCCCGCGGATTTTCGGCTATTTCCGCCTCGGTGGGAACCTCGGTCCCCCTGGTCAACAACTTCAAATCGGCCTTGTGCTCCTCCAGTTCAACCGGAAACCCTAGCGGAGCGGAGGACTTCGAACCGGCGGCAAAAACGGATTTGACGATCTTGTCTTCCAGCGAATGGTAAGACATGACCACGCAGCGTCCGTGCAGGGCCAGCGAACCAACGGCCGCAGGAACCGCCGCTTCCAGCACTTCGAGTTCCTCATTGACCTCAATGCGCAGTGCCTGGAACGTCCGTTTTGCCGGATGCCCGCCCGTTCGGGAAGCGGCAGCTGGCACGACCTGGCGAATCTGCTCCACCAACTCCCCGGTTGTAGAGAATGGCTTCACCTCCCGGGCGGCCACGATCCGGTTGGCAATTCGGCCGGCAAACTTTTCTTCACCCCATTTGCGGATAACGCGCAGCAGGTCCTGTTCGCTGTACTTGTTCACAACGTCCGCCGCTGTCTGGCCCCGGGTGGTGTCCATGCGCATGTCCAATGGTGCGTCATACGAGTAAGCGAAGCCGCGCTCCCGTTCATCGAGCTGGAGGGAAGACACACCCAGATCCATCAGGACACCGTGAACTTCGTGGAAACCCAGATCCGCCACAACGTCAGCAATTTCGTCATATACGGCGTGGACCAAATCCATCCGCGCGGCAAAAGTGGATAGCCTCTCGCCGGCCAGCGCGAGGGCCTCGGTATCCCTGTCTATGCCGACCAGATGCAACGTAGGGAAGCGCAACAACATGGCCTCGCTGTGGCCGCCCATGCCGAGAGTCGCATCTACTACTACCGGAGTCGTGCCAGCGGAAACGGCTCGGTCAAAAGCAGGCGCCAGCAGGTTGATGCAACGGTCCCTTAATACAGGCACATGGCGGGTGGAAGTGGGCGGCGTGGCGTTATCGTCAGACGTCATCGACGCATCCTCCCTCTCCGTTTCCGCTTGTCGGTCAAAGTACCGGTCCTGCGTTCAGTGCTAATACTTTGTGCGTCTCATTGCTGTGCTCATCGTGCTTTGCGGCCTGCATGGTCTGCAGTCTGCGTCCTTTGGTTTCTTAAACCAGATCCCCATCCGCGCCGGATGCATCCCTGCCTGGCACCGGGGAAGGTGAGCCAGGTAGTCAATGCCGGGCGGCTGGAGATCTTATTCAAGAACCCGCTGCTTGGTCGTTCACGGCTTCGGAAAAATCTTCTTCGGAAAATCGCTGCATCAAAAATCACTGCTTCAAAAGACCCCCGGCAGTCGGGCTTCGGCCCTCGTTACCTCCTGACTTATGTTGCAGTTGCACTCGTTCTACTGTTGGCTCAATCGGTGCCGGGTAGCGTTTCCTCATCCCTTTCTGAGAAAGCGTTCTCCTTCTCCTCCAGGTAGTCCTCCCAGGCTTTCGCATCCCAGATTTCTGCCCGGCTGCCCGCTCCGATCACTGCCAGCTCGCGTCCCAGCCCGGCGTACGTGCGAAGAACCGCAGGTATAGTGACCCTCCCCTGCTTGTCCGGCACCTCATCCGAAGCCCCGGAAAGAAAAACTCTGCTGTAATCGCGCGCCTGGCGGGAGGAAAGTGGAGACCGGCGCATCTCCTCATGAACTTTTTCAAATTCGCTCTGGCTGAAGACGTAAATACACCGCTCCTGCCCCCTTGTCAGGACAAGCCCATCCGCCAATTCCTCCCGGAATTTGGCTGGCAAGAAGATTCTGCCCTTCTCATCAAGGCGCGGTGAATGTGTTCCGAGAAACATGTCCACCGCCTAGCTGTTGCGGGGATCTGCAATACCCCATTGCCACTACCCTCTTACTAGCTCCACTTTACTCCACAATTCCCCACCGTCAACGCCAAAAGTGTGCCCCTTCGCCCATGTTGCGGGAAACACCCGCGGGATGGCGCGGCTCTCACGCGTGGGAGCAAGTGGAGGAAAAATTCGCCTTAAATGCGAAGAGGTCCGCGGTGGCGGACCTCTTGACCGATTGTGCCGCTATTCACGGCACTCGGTTAGCGTCTTTAGGTAGTGGTCGTGGTGCTGTCAGTGCCGAAGGCTCCCGGCAAGATGAGGATCGGCGGGCACGGGCGCTGGTGCCTTGGAAAATAGTGGCGGTAACTACTCTCACAAGTGGTCTACAGGCCTCCGTTTGGCTCCTGATTCGGTGGCCAAGGAGCTGTACGGCCCGCGCGAGGCGGAGTCGGAAACCATCGGAGCAACGGGTTCGTTTCAAAGTCGCTTCAGGATGACGAGGTCTGCACCGTTACTGGCCGTGTCGGCGCTCATCCCAGCGCTCTTCGAGGCTGCTCATAAAGGAACTCTTCGACCGTTTGCTCTGCCCCGATGTAGAATTCCCAGCGCCAGAACGGGGAGATCCTTTGCGCAGCGTGGCGAAGTAGACACCGCCCCCCATCAGCACGAATCCCCCGACACCTAATGGGATCAACTGCCCAGCTACGCCGGCCAGCAGAACAATAATCCCGACAATAGCTATCAACACGCCGATCACTACATGGCGGGTTGAGAAAGAATTTGCCGGATCAGACCCCAAAGTGTGGGCGAACTTTGGATCCTCCGCATGCAACTGCTGTTCGAGCTGATCCAGTAGCCGTTGCTCGTGCTCCGAAAGGGGCATCTCGACCTCCTTCAGGTCCTTGCCGTGGGCGTCTACCCTGTCAACGAGCCACGCAGGCCATTTAGTTCCCAACATCGCCAACTCCCGCTGCTGGGTGTACTGCTACCTGCGAAGTCGCCTTCAGATAACTCCGTGCCTTAAGAATAGGCTGGTTTTCGCAGAACTGAAACCCTTGCCGACGCCGCTCCCATAAGGGATCTCCCGCTAGCTGATTCGGCCTATGATCAGGACTCCTTGGCCCCAGGGACGGACCGCGCTGTCCTGCCGTCGAGCAATCTCGCGGGCATAATTTTCCGCGACCCAAACTTAGCGGTTACGGCGTCTAGAGCCGCCTCAGCGGTGCGCCAATTGTCATCGCGGCGATCCAAGCTCAGCTGCAGGAAGGATTGACCGGCGTCTTCCAATTGTTCCGCCCGCAGACCCAGCAGCCGAACGCTCATGGGTCGGGGTCCCAACGATTCCAGCAGCTGCACGGCGGTGGCGTAGAGAAGTTGGGCACTGTCGACCGGCGTTGCAACGGTGTGAGACCTACTCACCGTTGAGAAGTCCGAATACCGAAGTTTTAAAGACACGGTCCGTGCGACCATTCCGGATTGCCTAAGCCTGGCGCCAGTCCTGTGTGCCAGTGCCAGCAACTCACGCCTCAGGATTTCGGCATCTGACGTATCTGCCACAAAGGTCTGCTCCGCACCGATGCTCTTTTCTACTCTGACGGGTGTCACCCGCCGTGGATCAACACCGTGCGAGAGTCGATAGACTTGCTCCCCCGTTGCTCCAAGAGCCCGGCGCAGCACCGGTAAGGGCGTACCGGCTACGTCGGCCACCGAATGAATTCCCAGCCGGGCCAGAACCTGGACGGTCTTCGCCCCTACACCCCACAGCGCCTGCACAGGAAGCGTATGAAGGTAGCGAACGGTCTCCTCTGCCGGAATCAAAAGCATTCCGTCCGGTTTGCAGCGCGTGGAGGCAATCTTGGCTACAAATTTTGTCGACGCGATTCCCACCGATGCAGTGATTCCCAGTTCTGAGCTGACGCGACTGCGAATCAACCGGCCAATCTCCAATGGTGGGCCGAGGCGGCGCATCGCTCCAGCAACATCCAAAAATGCCTCGTCGACGCTCAGTGGCTCTACTAAATCCGTGATGGAGTCAAAGATCTCCATAATGTGTCCGGACACTTCACGGTACAGCCAGTGCCGGGGCTCAATAATGAAAGCACCGGGACACATCCGGATGGCTGCGGACATCGGCATGGCTGAACGTACTCCTACCGCGCGGGCCTCATAGGATGCCGAGAGAACCACCGAGCGGCCTTCCGGGTTCCCCACAACCACAGGCTTTCCTATCAGCTTGGGGGCATCCCGCAACTCCACGGAAACGTAAAAGGCATCCATATCCACGTGCATAATATGACTCCTGCGGTGCCCGTTACCACTGTTGCTGTCGTCTGCCTCCATGTCAGCCATCTTAGGTTCAGCAGCCGACATTCCCCTCCGGCCCAAGCAGTCCGCCGGTCTTTCTCTGCCCATGCGGCTCTTCTCGTGCTTCAAACCCCTTGTTCGACTACCCAGCATCGCGGTATCCACTCCGCCCGTCCTCTCGGATTTGCACGTCTGTGATGATGGTGCGGGCGAAGTTTTGGGCGTCTTTGAGGTCGTCGTGGTAGGTGTTACGGATCCAGGGATTCTCCGTGTACCCGGCCGCAGGCCCTCCGTCTGGGGTGGTGCCTGTCCTCGCGTTAAGACCGGTGCCGGTGGTGCCTGTAGTGCCGGTGGTGCCGGTGGTGCCGGTGGTGCGGTTGTAGCAGTGCAGGCCCGGGCGTTGACGGGCGTTGGGTCCGTACCGGAGGTAGGGGATCTTGTTGATCATGGTGGCTTCCAGGATCCCGGCGTGGACCAGGGAATGACATCCCGGGCACAAAGCACACATGTTGGAGACGGCGGTGGGTCCGCCGCGGGAGTACCAGATAACGTGGTGGATATCGCACCAGGACGCAGGCCGGTTACAGCCGGGCCGGACGCACCCGCCGTCCCGGACGGACACGGCCCGGCGCTGCGCGGGGGTCGCGAGCCTGACCGCGGTCCCCAGATCCAGGAGAGCCCCGTTGCTCCCCAGGACGGCCCGCTCGAATGCCGCGTCACACACCATTCGGGCCAGGGTGCCGGGGCTGATGCTGCCCAAACCATCACACCAGGACGGCATCGGATCCAACGGCGTCAACCCACCGGCACCGACCAAACCGGCACCGGCCCCGGCCAAACCGCTTTCTGGAGCCGGGCCGATCCCTCCCGGCCACCCATCACCGTCCGGTGGTGCGGGTGGGTCTGCCGGCGTTCCTGGCCCCGGCAGCCCCGGTCCGGCTGTCAACGCCAGCTGTGCCACCGATTCCCATGGTCCCCGTGGTTCCAGTGGTTCCAGTGGTTCCCGTGGTTCCCGTGGCGCTGTTAGTTCCGGTCGTGCTAATGGTTTTGGTTGGTTCCACAGCGTGTGGCGGAGGATGGAGGCTTCCCTGTCCGGGAAGCTGCGGAGCTGGTCAAAGGTAGTCGTGATCGTCATACGGGCCGGCCGCCGGCCCGGGCGGAGCCTGCCGGCTATACTCGAACCGCAACGAGTACTCCTCCTCCCCGTGTCCTGGCCGTTTCCGGTACCGGTCTCCGTGCCGGTACCCCTGTGCGTGCCTTCGCCAGTGCCGGTCTGCCTGGTGTCGTTCACTGGTGTGAGGGAGAACAGGTCCTCGGCCTGGGCCGCGGCAGCCTCTGCCCGGGCCCAGGCATCCATTTCCGGATGCGCCCACCCACCGCCACCACCGGCCAAACCGCCATCACCACTGGCAGAACCAGAACCGCCGCTCTCAGCAGAACCGCCGCCAGTGCCTTCAGCAGAACCGCCGCCAGTGCCCTCAGGGGAGCCGTCGCTTCCGCTGTCGTGGTCACCGCTGGCACCGGTGCCGGCGGTACCGGCGCTGTTGGGGCTCTCGTTACGTGGTGGGTGGGTGAGGTTGAGGTAAGCGCCGGCCGCACGGGCCATTTCGGTGAGCGCGTCCGCGCGCCGCTGATCCGCGGTCCGCTGATCAACGGCGACCAGGTCCCCGTCGGGGGTCCGCTGATCCGGGTGCGGAGCCGATAACGGGTTCAGGATCGCCATCAACTCCGCCCCCGCGACCGGGTCCAGCTGATACGAACCATGCACCATCCCCGTCACATCCACCCCCATCGTGAACTTACGACGCATCACCGACTCCGGATCATAATGATCCCCCGTATCGGCCTGGCAAAGCCGGATGACCTGCTCAGCGAACCGACGGAAATCATCACTACGCAGCGTCGGAGCCTGCCGGGCCAGATACTCCCCCATCCGCTCCGACGTCTCCTCGGTAATGATCCGGGCCGGGACCTTCTCCAACACCCGCACCCCCGTCTTCACATGCCCGGCCGTGATATCCCCGGCCGCCAACCGGGCACCCAGCAACGCCAACGGCCCGCCCCCCAACTCCACCTCACGCACCAAAAAACCGGGACCATTCCTGCTGCCAGGCCCGGTATGGAGGGCGCGGGCCGCTTCCACCTCGGCCTTCGCCCGCCCCGGCTCCACCCCGACCCCATGAACCAGGAACTCGCGCACGTTCTTCGTCCCGATCCCCGACAACGCCGCGGCCCCACACTGATCCGCTGCCGCGACACTTCGCAAATACACCGCATCCAACCGACGCCGTGTCCCCTCAGACACACCAATCACCGACAACCACGCCTCCGGCGACACCGCCTGCGGATCCGTCCCCAACACCTCCGCCAACAACGAATCAATCAATTCCAACCGGGCCACCATCCCCGCCGACGGACCACCAACAGGAAAACCATCAACAGAACAAACGGGACACGCAGGAACAGCAACACCGGCAGTAGCCGGGGCACCAGCAGGAGCAGCAGGAGCAGCAGGAGCGGCCGGGTTCGCTGCGCCGCTGCCCTCGGGTTGAGCGGTCCCGCACCCGGCAGTACTGCCGTTGTCGCCGAGGCCTGCGCGCTGGACCCGGCGCGGATACTTCGCGGTGATCGCGGCCAGCACCTGAGCCAGATTCTCCCGATCAATCTCCACGCCCGCCCACCACCTCTCAACCCACAAACCCAGCAACCCAAACCCGGCAACCCGTACCGGCAACCTGCACCAACAACCCGTACCGGCAACCTGCACCGGCAAAAACCGGGAAATCCCGCTGATCTCCAACTACTACAAGGCTACGAGCAGGCACTGACATCATCAGGACAAAAAGACCCCAAAACAGGCCCCTGTGGAAAGGAACTTAGGAAAAACTTTCGGTAGTCGCAAGCTTGGCGCAGAAATGCCCGCAACCCCTCCCGGACCGCCCGGATCCTCCTGGACTGCGCCGCGCCACGCCCCCGCTAAACTGGAACGACCTCTTGGAGACCGCCGCATGTAAGGAAGCCAGTGATGTTGAACGGACCTGTAAGCCCGAATCGACCTCGGGGAGGCCTCCTGTCAGTCCGACCTATCGGCATGCGGACGCATGGAGACCGTGCCGCTGTCGTCGTCACTGCTGTTCTAGCCGCGGCACTTTTCCTGACCGGTTGCACATCCGCTGACGGCTCCGGAGGAACTACCAGCGCGGCGCCAAGCAGCGTGACCGAAGCCTCTGGATCTCAGCCATCGGCGGGATCAACAGCATCCAGCACTTCAACTGGTACAACGTCGCCGTCGCCGTCGTCATCAGCCAGCCCTACGGCGGGCACCACTGCGACCGTCGGCGCGCTTGTTGCGAACTTTCCTGCCACCTTGCTCCCCGTCATGCCCGGCGCCAAGGTGAAAGCGTCGAGTTTCGATAGAACCAAGACGCCCGCAACGGCCTCTGTCACCGCTGCCATCAGCGCGACCAGTACCGATGTCCTGGCCTACTACACCAAGGCGTTTCAGGACCAGGGTTTCACCCCCCTCCCAGGAGACGCAGTTGGCTCGGTCGCCGCCAAGGATTTCAGCCGCGCCAACGGGACCGAAACCGCGCAGGTTTCGGTCGTCCCGTCCGAATCCGGCGTCACCTTCACGGTGAGCGCCAATGTCCTTCCGGCTTCCCTCAAGTGAGCGCGAACAGCAGCCGCGGCGACGAGCTTCCGGTGAACCCAGGGACGGCTAACGTCCGCACAGAGCAGGATGTGTTCATTGCCAGCGTTGCCCGTGAGCTGGCCGTCTTCCTTGATTCAAAACGTGAGATGCTCACGGCCATCTCCCCGGACACTCTGGTGCTGCTGGATTCCATCCGCACACTGGTGACCGGGGGGAAGCGCCTGCGTGCCCTCATGTGCTACTGGGGCTGGCGCGGTGCCGGCGGCGGGGAGGAAAGCTCAGAAATCATCGCCGCGGGCGTCGCACTGGAACTCTTCCAAGCGGCGGCGCTCATCCACGATGACATCATTGACCGGTCGGACATTCGGCGCGGCGGTCCCAGTGTGCACCGACGGTTCAGCCTGCTGCATGCGGCGAATCGCTGGTCCTTGGACGCCGAGCGGTTCGGTCAAGCGGCAGCCATCCTGACCGGTGACCTCTGTTTGTCCTTCAGCGAAGAGGCCTTCGCCGCGATAGTGCAGCCGACGGCGGCGGGCGCCAGGGCGCGCAAGGTGTTCGATCTCATGCGGACGGAGGTCATGGCCGGGCAGTATCTAGACATTCTCGAGGAAGTCTCCGGGCCGGCCCGACCGGCCGAAACAGCCGTGCAGCGGGCGCAGGCCATCATCCGCTACAAGAGTGCCAAGTATTCGACCGAGCATCCTCTTGTACTTGGCGGCGCTCTGGCCGGAGCCGAGGAAGAATTGCTGACCGGCTATTCGGAGTTCGCTTTGCCACTGGGTGAGGCTTTCCAGTTGCGTGATGACCTACTTGGGGTTTTCGGCGACCCTGCCACCACCGGAAAGCCCGCCGGCGACGATCTGCGAGAGGGAAAGCGCACGGTCCTCGTAGGGCTCACGCTGGCGGCCGCCGGCGAACCGGAAGCACGGTTCGTTGATGAGCGGCTGGGCAGTCAGGAACTTGGGAATGCAGAGATTGAGCGTATCCGGGCGATCATAGTTGATTCCGGATCCTTGGCGGCAGCCGAAACCCTTATCGAGGACTACAGCGCAACGGCCTTCGCAGCCCTGGACTCCTTGGAAATTCCACTCGGGGCCGCGGCGTCACTGCGTGCGTTGGCCACTGCCGCCGTTCGCAGAAAGTCCTAATCCGGCGGAGGCCGGCCAACAGGCCGGACTACCTGCCTGCCGTGCTACCACAGAGTGCAGCCAGCAAAGGTTCCGGCTACCAGCCCAGGGCCTGGGCGCGGCGGCGGATTTCTGTCTTGCGACCCTCACGCAGGGCGTCCACTGGGCGGCCAGGCAGGGAGTCATCTTCGGTGAACAACCAGGCGATTGCTTCCTCATCGCTGAATGCCGCATCGCCAAGGACCACGAGAGTTCCCTTGAGGCTGTCCAGAATCTTCCCGTCCATAAAAAACGCTGCAGGCACAGAGCGTATTTTGCGCTCGCCTATCCGTAGGGCTAGCAGCGCGCGCCCTTCCAGAAGGCTGTGAACCTTGGTGACGGAAACACCGAGAAGCTCGCTGACATCGGGTAAGGGCAACCATTCACTGACGAGACTCTCCACATTGTTCACGCGACAAGCCTGCCACACGTCATGGCCGCCGTCCTACTCGCGGCCCTGACACACAGCGATTGTCAGTGTCGCCAGCACTACAGCGTCACTAACATTTTACGACACTCCAGGCAAGCCTGCTGGCAGGATTTTTCAAATGGTTGTGCTATGGAGATTCTCGTGTAAATTCACACTAGTCACTTATGCAACAAGAACAACATGGGCTTCTTCCAGTGTTTCCTGCATCATGACTAGCAACGGCATCACAGGTAACACCGACATCACACCATCAACGTTGAGGAATTATGTCCATGACTCCCGCATTCGCGCCACGACCTGGCCGAAAATCAGCCAGGCAGCTAGCTGTAGTGTCCACTGCCGCGCTTCCTGTAGTCATGCTCTCGTCTCTGGCCTTGGCCCTGCCGGCAACCGCCGCACAGCCTGTCTCGGTCCCGGCGAAGAGCATCTCCGGCTCGTTTTCCCTTGCCGGGCAGTTTGCCGGCATCTCAGCCGGCATGAGCACTGCCAACTATGCGCATATGCCGGCCGGCTATGCCGCCACCGCGATCCCGGCCAGCTTTGTCCCCACTAAGGCCGCAGCGCCGACCGAGTACACGGTGCTGACCGGGGACACGGTCAGTGCCATTGCGGGACGCTTCGGTCTCGACGTTCGGCAAGTCCTGGATGTGAACAATCTGGGCGCGGCATCGTTGATCCATCCGGGACAAACACTGCGCCTGACGGATTCCGGTAGCTCTGTGGCTGCCCCTGCAGCGCCTGCACCGTCTGCCGCCGCCGAATACACCGTGCAGGCCGGAGACACGATTAGCGCCATTGCTGCCGCTCATTCCTTGTCGATCAATGAAGTGTTGACTGTCAATAACCTCTCGCCGGCTTCGATCATCCGCCCGGGCCAGTCGATCAAACTGACGAATGGCGGCTCCACGGCCGCCGCGTCAGCAGCGGCAACGCAGGGACCTACGCAGCCAGCCGCCGCAACAACTGGTTACGTCATCAAGGCCGGAGACACCTTGTCCGCCATCGCGGCGGCCAACAATGTCAGCGTGCAGGCTCTGGCATCGGCCAACGCCATCACGGCGAACAGTGTCATCCATCCGGGCCAACGCCTCACCTTGCCCGGGTCCCTTTCGGTGGCGTCCAGCGAAGCACCGACGCAGCTGGTTCCCAGTACATTCCTGCATTACACGTATCCTGAAGCTGTGGTATCGCAGGCCAACGTCAACAAGGCCGCCTTGCTGTCCGCGCCCGTTCCCACGCGGAACGAGATAAAGGACCTTGTCGCCACGACCGCCGCCCGGATGGGCGTGACGCCCTCGCTGGCCTTGGCCTTTGCCCTGCAGGAATCCGGGTTCAATCACCGGTCCGTATCCCCCGCAAACGCGATCGGCACCATGCAGGTCATCCCGCAGGCCGGCGAATGGGCCTCGGAGCTCGTCGGACGGCATCTGAACCTCCTCGACCCGCAGGACAACGTCACGGCCGGGATAGCAATTATCCGCGCCTTGGTCTCTACCAGCGATTCGCTCGACAACGCGATCGCGGGCTACTACCAGGGCCAGTACTCGGTCTCGCTCTACGGGATGTACCCTGACACGGCTAATTACGTCGCTTCGGTGAAGAAAAACGCGCTGACTTTCGGCTAGCACCGGACATCGGCCGGATGCTGCCGCCATTAAACGAGCAGGGCCGGAACGAGTGTTGTTCGCGGCCCTGCTCTTTTGAGCGCCTACGATTGAAGGGTGCAAGAACTCTCGGTAGACCTTCTGGTAGGGACAACGGTCGGGCAGCGCTACCTCGTTCTGTCGAAGGTGGCGCGCGGCGGGATGTCCACCGTCTACCTCGCCACGGATCTGCGTCTGGACCGCAACGTCGCTCTTAAGGTCCTGCACCCGCATCTGGCCACGGACAATAGTTTTCTCGATCGGCTGGGCCGGGAGGCTAAGGCAGCAGCGCGTCTGTCGCATCCGCATGTCGTCGGAATGTTTGACACCGGCAACGATGGGCCCCTGGCGTATCTGGTAATGGAGTACATCCCCGGCCACACCTTGCGGGACGTGCTGAACGAGCGCGGAGCGCTCCCGCCACGGCTCGCACTGGCCTATCTGGACGCCGTCGTCGAGGGCCTTGGTGCCGCCCACGCCGCCGGCCTTGTCCATCGGGACGTTAAGCCGGAAAACGTTCTCATTGCCGATGACGGCCGGATCAAGGTTGGTGACTTCGGCCTGGCCCGCGCCGTAACGACGACGACGAACACGGGAATGCTGATCGGGACCGTCGGTTACCTCTCACCAGAACTGGTGGACGGAGCTAAAGCGGACGCCCGCAGCGACATTTATTCCATCGGCATCATGCTCTTCGAGCTGCTGACCGGGCATCAGCCGTTCCGCGGCGAACTCCCGGTCCGAGTGGCCATGCAACATCTGACGACACCGGTCCCCGCCCCTTCGACCGAGCTGCCAGGGCTTTCCGAAGACCTCGATGAGCTGGTCCGCTGCTGCACCGAGAAGGATCCGGAGGCCAGGCCCGCAGATGGCTTTGCCCTGCTGGAAGACCTGCGCCATATCCGCGTCACGCTCAGCGACGCAGAATTGGACTTCCGGGCGCCCTCGGGACGCGCCGCGGACGGCGGCACCGAGGTCGCACACTTGGCGACGGACCCGATCCATACCCAGGCTCAGCAGACCGAGGTGATCGGCAACTCTTTGAGACCAGAAAACAGCGCGCAGCAGACCAGAATGATGGCCCGCGCGCAGCACACGACCGCACTGCCGGCGGGGATTTTCCCGGCGGCCCGGCAGGCATACTCCGGGCAGCTCTCCCCACCGGAAGAACCAGTCCCGGTTCTGCGACCCAGCCGGCGCGAGGCCAAACGCGAAGCCCGCAACGCGGAGAACGCCCGGATCAAAGCGGCCGAACATCCGCTGCAGACCCTGCGCCGCGGCCGGCCCCGCCGCCGCGCTCTAATCTGGCTGATTGTGGTGCTGGTGCTGGCGCTGCTCGGCGGGGGTGCAGGCTGGTTTTTCGGGATCGGTCCAGGCGCCCTTTCGGCCATCCCGAACGTGCAGGACAAGACCGTGGCACAAGCACAGGCCCTGCTTCAGGAACAGGGCTTCGGCTCCATCAGCAAGGATATCCATGACGAGACCGTGCAACAGGGCCTGGTGGTGACGAGCGACCCAGGGCCCGGGACGCAGCGACGTCGGTTTCTCCCGGTGACATTGCTGGTTTCCATGGGACCTGTCCTGTACCGGGTTCCGGCGCTGGCCGGCGGTACCCTGGAGGCAGCGAAGACGGCTCTGCATAACGCCAAGCTCGCCCTCGGTAGCGTCACCGAAGAATACGACGAAGAAAAGGCCGACGGCGTTGTTCTGAGTCAGAGCCCGGCCCCGGACACGCAGCAGCGTGGGGCCACGCAGGTGAACCTTGTCGTCTCCAAGGGCCCGATGCCTATCCCGGTGCCCAACGTCGTCGGCGAGGATAAGGACGCTGCGCGCAAGGCTCTGACAGATCTTGGGCTCGTCCCGCAACTCGCTCCGGACACGGTCTTCGACAAAGAGGTTCCTGCAGGTTCCGTCGTCTCCCAAGATCCGGCGGGCGGGACGCTGTCCCGGGGTTCTGCGGTTACGCTGACCATGTCGAAGGGCCCCAAGCTGGTCACAGTCCCCAGCTTCATCGGTAAGCAGGTCGACAAAGCGGTCCAGGAGCTCCGGCAACTCGGTTTTCAGGTCAAAGTCAATAACATATTGGGCGGGTTTTTCGGCACCGTGCGTGACCAGAACCCGGTCAACAAGGACGTTGCTGAAGGGTCGGTCATTAGCCTGACGGTAGTCTGACCCGGCCAGCTAAAGGACGGGCAGGGATCCGCCCGCACCTTCGGACCCCTGCGGGATTTAGGACCGGTTGGACAGGGCTCCGGCCACCAAAAACGCCATTTCCAGGGACTGCTTATGATTTAGCCGCGGGTCGCAGACCGATTCATAACCTTCCAGGAAGGCTTCCTGGTCGATCGGATCGGCACCGCCCAAACATTCTGCGACGTCGTCGCCCGTCATCTCCACGTGCAAACCTCCGGGGAATGTTCCGAGTGACTTGTGCACCTCGAAGAAGCCCCTGACTTCGTCGATGACATCATCGAAGTTGCGGGTCTTATACCCGTTGGGCGACGTGACGGTGTTGCCGTGCATGGGATCGGTGACCCAGAGGACCTGGGCCCCGGAATCCGTGACTTTCCGGACCAGCTGTGGCAGCTTTTCGCGGATATTCCGTGCACCCATCCGCGTAATGAAGGTCAGCCGACCCGGTTCCCGGTCCGGATCGAGCTTATCGATCAACCGTAATGCGTCCTCTCCCGTGGTGCCCGGGCCCAGTTTGACGCCGATCGGATTGCGGACGCGGGAGAGGAAGTCGACGTGGGCCTGATCCAACTCGCGGGTGCGCTCACCGATCCACAGAAAGTGCCCCGAGGTATCGTACGGCAGGCCGGTGCGCGAGTCGATGCGCGTCAGCGCCCGTTCATAATCCAGCAGCAGCGCCTCATGGCTGGCGAAGAACTCGACGCGTTTGAGCGCTTCGAAGTCCGCTCCGCAGGAGGCCATGAACTTGATGGCGCGGTCGATGTCCTTGGCCAGGGATTCATAGCGCGCATGGGCGGGATTTTGCGTGAAGCCACGGTTCCACTGGTGCACCAGACGCAGGTCGGCGAAGCCGCCCTGCGTGAAGGCACGGATGAGGTTCAGCGTGGAAGCGGAGGTGTGGTACGCCTTGAGCATTCTGGCGGCATCGTGAGCACGTGACTGAGGGGTGAATTCGAAACCATTGACAATGTCTCCGCGGAAGGCCGGGAGGGTCACGCCGTCGCGCGTTTCATCGTTGGAGGAACGCGGTTTGGCGAACTGGCCCGCCATCCGGCCCATTTTGATGACCGGCATGGAAGCGCCGTAGGTAAGCACCACGGCCATTTGCAGAATCGTCTTTACCCGAGCACTGATTTTGTCCGCCGTGGCGCCGGCGAACGTTTCCGCGCAGTCTCCTCCCTGCAGCAGAAAGGCCTTCCCCTGGGCGGCCAGGGCCAAACGATCACGCAGGTCATCCACTTCACCGGCAAACACCAGTGGCGGCAGCATCGACAGTTCCTTGACCGAGGCCTCGTAGACGGATGGATCCGACCACGACGGCTGCTGCGCAATCGGCAGTCTCCGCCACTCGTCCAGACCGGGATAGGCGGCGGCGCCTCCGGTGGCAGCGCCGGCTGCAGGCGCAGCGCCAGGAGCGGCGGCGAAGTCTGGAGGAAGGATGGGAGCAGGTGTTGAAAGATCAGTCACGGCTTAAGCGTAGTTGCTTTTGCCGCCTCCAGCTGTGGCCGCGGTCATGACGGGTCTGCCGCCGTCATAAAGCGAAGTCAGCAGGGGACGAAGCCCAGGCAGTGATTGGCTACAGTTGAGCACTTCCCCCGCCAATGGCGGGTTCCCCCGAGCCCCTTTCCGGCGCCTGCGAGGCAGCGGGACCGGGTATTCCTCTGGCAGCTCCTGTGCTGGTGGAACTCTCCCCCGTGTTGCTGTCAGGGCCCGCGGCCTCGGCGGCGCCCTCAGCGGCGGCGCCCTCAACGGTGTCGGTATCGGTGTCGGCGGTGTCGGCGTCCCAGTGGTGACCTTCGGGGCGAAGGATCGCCTCTGCTACCTCTGGCGGCACACTAACTGCCACCTCGGGCCTGTCCCCGGAATGCAATCTGCCTGCGGCTGACGTTCCCCGCAGGGAACCGGGCCCGGCTTCCGCTTCGAATACTGCCCCGGATGCCGCAGCGGAGGCGGCTCCACCGATTACGGTTACTGCTCCCGGTTTGACGGCATGTCCTGCCGCTGCCAGCCGGACGGCCGCAGCCGCGTTCGGATTCGCCGCTTCTTTGCCGGCTTTTTTAGCGGCCAGCTTCTCCTTGACGGTGCTGGCGTAGGCGTCCACATATTCCTGGCCGGACAGGCGCATGAGCTCATACATTATTTCGTCCGTCACCGAACGCTGCACGAACCTGTCGTTCCCCAGTCCCTGATACCGGCTAAAGTCCAACGGTTCGCCAAAAATCACGCCGATCCGCCGGATGTTCGGGATTCTGCGGCCAATCGGCTGCACCTTGTCCGTACCGATCATGGCCACCGGAATTACCGGGACACCCGCACTGAGCACCAGTTTGGCAACGCCGACCTTACCGCGGTAGAGCTTCCCGTCCGGGCTGCGCGTTCCTTCCGGATAGATCCCCAGCAGTCCGCCATTGCGAAGAATCTGCCGGCCGGACTCCAAGGAATTCGCCGAGGCCGCACCGCCGGAACGATCCATCGGCAGCTGGTTGGTCAGCCGAAAGAAGCTGGCCGTGAGCTTTCCCTTGATGCCTTTGCCCGTGAAGTACTCGGATTTTGCCAGGAAGACGACGGGCCGCGGAACCATCAACGGCATGAAAATGGAGTCCGAAAAGGACAAATGGTTGCTCGCCAAAACGGCTGCCCCGTCCGCCGGAATGTTGTCCAGCCCCTTGATCCAGGGACGGAACAGCAGCTTCAGGACGGGACCTATGAAGATCCGCTTCATTATCCAATAGAACACGCAGTGTTTCCCTTCTGGTGCCTTCACACACGGGACACACTCGATGCTGCTTTTTCGCCCGCACTTTTGCTAAGACAATACTCTAATGAGAATACGGCCAGTGGGTCGCGGCTAGTGAGAAATACGTCAATGAGTGGCACGATTGCCCTATGATCTTCACAATTCCTGCCCGGGACGTTGAAATCCTGCGCGGATGCCGTCGGCAATGACATTTTCCAGCAGCGGTCACGGGCCCATGGCCAGGCTCGGGGTCGCCCTGAGCCATGGCTTTACCGGTTCTCCGGTGAGCATGCAGGGCTGGGCGGATTATTTAGCCGGCCAGGGATTCGCCGTCAGCCTTCCCTTATTGTCCGGCCACGGCACCAGCTGGGAGGACCTCTCCCGCACCCCCTGGATACGGTGGTACCAGGATTTCGAGCGGGCCTACCTGGAGTTGACGGAACGCTGCGATGCGGTCTTCACCGCAGGGCTGTCCATGGGTGGCGCCCTGGCGTTGCGGGTGGCTGAACATCACAACGTTGCCGGAGTCGCCCTCGTCAACCCCGGTCTGACGTTTGCCGACAGCCGGGCACGCTACTCGGGATTGCTTAAATATGTACTCAGGAGTGTTCCCGCGATCGGCAACGACATCAAGCTCGCAGGGGTCAGCGAAGGCGCGTACGCGAGGACACCCGTTGCGGCCGTTCATCAGCTGGCAGGACTTTTCAAGGACACCATTGCAGGGCTGGACCGGGTCACAGTGCCAACGATCGTGTTCCGGTCAGCGGTGGACAGGGTAGTGCCGGAGAGCAGCATGGAGGTTCTTGGGCGCAGGATCGGCAGCACTGATTTCGAGGTTGTCCGGCTGGAAAACAGTTACCACGTGGCCACCATGGACAACGATGCCGCGCTGATCTTCGAGCGTTCCGCAGCATTCTTCCGGGAGCATGCCGGTGGTCAGTAAACCAGAGCAGGATCCATCCGGAACCAACGCCAATGATGACGACGACGCCATCTGGCGGGATCTGGTGGCGCGGTTGGAAGGTCCGTCGGTGGCGGGCTACACCACCGGTGGACTCGATGATCCGTCGTCCACGGACGCCATCGGTACGGATTCCAACGGTGCCCCCCCGGCCGGGAAGCCAACGTCTTTCGGCGATTTTGACCCCTTGGGCATCTCCCGGGCGCCACACTCCGGGGCACGGGGCAACGGAGCGGACGCGGATACCGGGCCCGCTGCCGGTACGGGGCCGCCCGGCCCGCGTGACTACGCAGCCGAAGATCAATGGCCGGACGGTGAGGAGTTCGTGCCCGAAGATCCGCCGCCGCTGTCCGCCGTTGAGCCGGCCCTGATGCTCGCCTGGACAGGGGCTGTGGGCGGACCCATCGTGCTGCTGCTCACCGCCCTCCTGTGGCGAGGCGCGCCGCTGACGGCGATCATCGCCATGATTGCGGTCTTCGTCGTCTCGGCGGCTTACCTGATGTTTCGGTTGCCTTCACAGCGGAACGACGACGGCGACGACGGCGCTGTCCTCTGAGCGGGACCCGCTGCTACGGACGCTGCTCCTTACCAATGACAAGCACCAAGGCTTCTTTGAGACAGGATGGGCCGCCTTGAGGCAGGATGGGCGCGTTGCTTTTTTAAACGTTCCCCCTCCGATCACGCAGTTAGGGCCGCGACCGGCTGCTGACCCGGGAGAGATCAGCAGCACCGATCATTCCCGCCCCCGGTCCCAGCGCGGCCAAGCTGATGGGCGCCGCAGGACGGAAACCACGGCCGGTCAGATTCCTCGCGAACGATCTGCGGGCCGGGGCCAGCAGCATCTCCCCCGCTTCGCAGAGGCCTCCGCCGATGACGAACAGGCCCGGATCCAGGGCTGCGGCCAGATTCGCCAGTCCAAGACCCAGCCACTCACCGACCTCCTCCACCAATTCACGGCAGGCCGCGTCCCCGGCCAGCGCCAGCTCGGTGACCACCGTGCCGGTTATGGCATCCACGTCGCCGTCGACACGGCGCAGCAGCTCCTGCGCCACCGGGGACTTTGCCCGTGCCAGTTCGCGGGCCTCCCGCCCGAGGGCGTTCCCGGAGGCGTACTGTTCCCAGCAGCCGCGGTTTCCGCACTCGCAACGGTGGCCCTGCGGCATGACCACTTGGTGCCCGAATTCGCCGGCAAGTCCAAATCGGCCGCGTTCCAGCTTTGAGTCCATCACCATGGCACCTCCGATGCCGGTCCCCAAGGTGACACACACCAGCCGGCTTTGTCCCCGGCCCGCACCGAAACGCCATTCTGCCCATCCAGCGGCATCGGCGTCGTTGCTGAGTACCACCGGCCGTCGGAGCAGCCTTTCCAGGTTCGCCCGTAACGGCTCGTTGCGCCAGGCCAGATGGGGGCTGAACAGCACGTTACTGGAGCTTAGGTCCATCCAGCCGGCGGCCCCGATGCCCACTGAAAGCACGCGGTGCCCGGCGGAGAGCTCCCGGACGAGGTCCACAATCGTCGCCTCAACGGCCCGCGGATCATTTCCCGGGGTCAGCCGGCGGCGTTGATCCAGGACGGCTCCCCGCGGGTCGACCACCCCTGCCGCAACTTTCGTCCCGCCGATGTCAATACCAATCGCCAGACCACGGCGTCCCAGTCGCTGCGGAAACCGCTCCGCCCGGTGTTCCCGAGCGCGCGGAACGGCCGCCGGGACACGCCGGCGCCAGCTCAACTTCAGCGTGGAAGTCCCGGCAGGGCCAAACGCCACAGGCTTTTCGGGCGGCGGAGCGGCTTCGGGCCCACGGGGCAGATTCTCAACCATCACGGCCATTCTAGTGTCCGCGCTCCAGTGCTGTTCACCTCGAATTAGCACTGCAGCTCAATGGCACTCGGCCTGCAGAAGAGTCCTCCCGGCTTGGAAAACCAGGCCGCCCGCCCTAAAGTTACTGACCAGTAACAATAAGTGACCCAGCTGGCTCGTACTGCCGGATAGAGTAAGGGCAAACCCCAGTGGTCCTCAGGCATCGAAGGAGCTACAGTGCGAGAAATTTCCGTTGCGGCAGTGGTCGACGTTCCCCGGAACACCAACACCACGGACCTGGTCCTGCGGCAGGCCAACAAGGCCTCCAACCCGGCTCTCTTTGCCCGGCTGGACGCGCAGAAGCACTGGGTGGACATCTCCGCGACGGCCTTTCGCGATGATGTGAGCGCTTTGGCTAAAGGGCTTATGGCCTCCGGCATCGGCGCCGGAGACCGGGTCGGAATCATGTCCCGGACGCGATATGAGTGGTCCTTGGTGGACTTCGCCATCTGGTTTGCCGGGGCGGTCTCGGTACCGATCTACGAAACATCCTCCCCCAGCCAGGTGGCCTGGAATCTTGGGGATTCCGGCGCGGTCGCGGTCTTCGCCGAGACCGCCCATCATGAGAACATGGTCCGGCAGGCGGCCGCCGCCGAATCGCTCACTGCGCTGACCCATGTCTGGCAGTTGGCTGGCTCCGGGCTGGACGAACTGCGGGACGCCGGCCGTGCCGTCCCGGATGCCCAGCTGGAAGAGCGCCGTAGCTCGCGCGGGCTCGACGACCTAGCCACCATCATTTACACCTCCGGAACAACCGGCCGCCCCAAGGGCTGCGAACTAACGCACGGAAACTTCGTGGAGCTATCCGACAACGCTTTGGGCGTTCTCTCCGATGTGGTTCCCGAGGGCGCCCAGACCATCATGTTCCTGCCGCTGGCCCACGTTTTCGCGCGTTTCATTTCCGTTCTGGCGGTGGCAGCGGGTGCGAAGGTGGCGCATACACCTGACATCAAAAATCTTCTCTCGGACCTGCAAAGCTTCCAGCCGACGTTTATCCTGGCCGTCCCTCGGGTGTTTGAGAAAATCTACAACTCTGCGGCGCTCAAGGCGGAGTCCGAGGGGAAAGGCAAGATCTTTGCCCGGGCCGCCGGCACGGCCATCGCTTACTCCCGTGCCAGGCAAAGCGGTAACGTACCGTTCCGGCTCAAGGTTGCGCATGCGGTCTTCGACAGGTTGGTCTACGCGAAGCTCCGTGCCGCCATGGGCGGACACATCAGGCACGCCGTTTCCGGCGGCGGCCCACTCGGTGAAAGGCTGGGCCACTTCTTCCAGGGAATCGGCCTACAGATCCTAGAAGGCTACGGCCTGACGGAAACCACGGCTCCCGTGACCGTCAATCGCCCGGCCCGGATCAGGATCGGCAGCGTCGGCGCGCCGCTGCCGGGGAATGCTGTCAAAATTGCCGACGACGGCGAAATCCTGGCTAAGGGCGTGAGCGTCATGCGCGGCTACTGGGGTCGGAACGACCTGACGGCTGAAGCGTTCGCCGACGGCTGGCTGCACACCGGGGATATTGGCGAACTTGATGCTGACGGATTCCTCCGGATCACCGGGCGCAAAAAGGAAATAATTGTCACCGCCAGTGGCAAAAACGTGATTCCCGCGATGCTCGAGGACCAGATCCGTGCCGATGCCCTGATCTCGCAGTGCGTGGTCCTCGGGGACCAGCGCCCGTTCATTTCGGCCCTGGTAACGCTGGACGAAGAAGCGCTGCCCAAATGGGCCCAGGCCCACGGCCTCCCGGCGGGAATCAGCATGCAGGACGCGATTGTCCACGACACGGTCACGGGGGCGGTCCAGCGGGCCGTGGATAAGGCCAATGAATCCGTCTCGCAGGCCGAATCCATCAAGGCCTTCCGTATTGTGCCGACGGATTTCACCGAGTCCTCCGGGCATCTGACGCCGTCCCTGAAGATCAAGCGGTCCCAGGTGCTCAAGGATTTCGACACGCTGGTGGAGGGAATCTACGACGCGAAGAAACCGGCCTAGGGCGCAGGACCCGCCCCGGGACGTCAGCGGAGTTTCAACGACAGCAGGGCGTTTTCCACGACCTCCGTCAGCGCCGGGTGGATCCAGTATTGGCCGCTTGCCATGGTCCGTGCATCGAGCCCGAAACTCATGGCCTGGATGAGCGGCTGGATCAACAATGACGCCTCGTGGCCCATGATGTGCGCGCCCAAGAGTAATCCGCTGTCTTTTTCGGCGATGAGTTTCACGACGCCGGAGGTGTCCTCCATGGCCCAGCCATACGCCGTCGACCCGTACTCCTGGACGGCGGCCACGACCTCAACCCCGCGGCGTGCCCCATCGGCCAGCGCCTGCGCCTCCGTCATCCCGACCTTGGCTATCTGCGGTCGGGTGAAAACTGCCTCCGGGACAAAGCGGTGGTCACTGGCGCGCAGCTGCCCGGGGCGGAAAAGGTTGTGCGCCACGGTCCGGGCCTCATGATTGGCCACGTGTTTGAGCTGAAAGTCACTGCTGATGTCCCCCAGCGCCCAGACGCCGGCCGTTGGGACACCACCGGAAAGCACCCGCTGATACTGGTCAACCCGCAGCCGTCCGTCAACGGACAGGTCAAACCCGGTGGCCGCAATATTGAGCGAATCGGTGTTCGGCCGGCGGCCGGTGGCGATCAACACCAGATCCACCTCGACCGACGCCGGCGCATGAGCCGATCCCGTTACCGGGGTGAGCTGTACACAAACCCGTTCGCGGCCGGCCGCCTCAGGGGTGCCATCGACCGACCGCACGGACGCCACCTGATAGCCGTGCCGGATATCCCAGTGGCCGCTCACCTGCTCTTCGAAGCGCCGCGAGATCTCGGCATCCTGGCTCTTCAACAGCCCAGGTGAGCGGGTGAGCATGACCACTTCGGAACCAAGCGCGGAAAATACATGCCCGAACTCCGCCGCGATAAACCCGCCGCCGACAATGAGCACTCTAGCCGGCAGTTCGTCCACCCGCATGACTGTGTCGGAGGTGTGCACCAGCTGGTGATCGTTCCCCGGGAAGTCCGGGACCACAGGGCGGGAACCGGCGGCCACCACGATCTGGTCGGCTGTTATTTCGGTGCCGCCGGCGGTCAGCAGCGATTTAGGTCCGGTGAATTCCGCATGCTCCGGGTACAGCCTGATGTTTGGTTCCCCGTGCGCGCGGTATTCCATTCCGCCGGCGGAGATCGCATCGATTCGACCAAAGATCCGGTCCCGGATGGTGCGCCAGTGCACGTCTTTTACCTCGGCGTCGACGCCGAGACGTCCCGCCTCGCGTGCGCCTGCTGCAAGATCGGCGGGATAAACGAACATTTTGGTCGGAATGCAGCCGACGTTCAGGCAGGTGCCGCCGAAGGTTCCGCCGTCAATGACGGCAATGTTTTTGCCCGCCCATTGTGGCCCCGGCAGTGAATTGCCGGAGCCCGAGCCCAGGATCGCCAGATCGTAATGCACCATCCCTAGCCCGCCTGCAGTTCGTCGACCACCGGTGCGGCGCCGCTGTGCCCTGCGGGAACGGGCCCAGTGGCAGCAGCCCCGCTTTGGAAGGCCGCAGTTATCCGGTTTTTACTGTCCTGCGTCATAACTCCCGCTCGTTAAAAGCGGGCCGCAGCCGCCTTATGCAGCTACGGCCCCGCCGGTCAACACCATTTTAGCGCAGTCGGGTGGGAGGGGGCGCGCCGCTGCCACCGAGACCGACTGCTACTCCACTACTACCAGCAGGTCCCCGCCCTGCACCTGTTCGATGGCGGAAACGGCAATTCGGGAAATAGTCCCGGCCACCGCGCTGGTGATGGATGCCTCCATCTTCATCGCTTCGATGGTCGCGATAGTCCCGCCGGCTTCAACGGCGTCACCGACAGCAACCGTCACCGTCACAGCACCCGCGAACGGGGCTGCGATCTGGCCGGCCACGCCTGGATCGGCCTTCTCAGCGGCTTTAACGTCGCTGACGACGCCATTGTCACGGATCAGCACCGGGCGCGATTGCCCATTGAGCGTGCACATTACGGTGCGCATGCCCTTCTCATCAACCTCGGAGACGGCCTCCAGCGAGGCGATCAGCCGCACGCCCTTCTCCAGGGCAATGACATGTTCCTGGCCGCGTTGCAGACCGTAAAGATAGTCGCGGGTGTCCAGAACGGACACGTCCCCATAGGTGTCTCTGACCTTCAAATAGTCCTTTGTTGGACCGGCAAAGAGCAGCCGGTTCAAGGTCTCGCGGACCGTGTCCGGGTCTCCCGCCAGGGCTGCACTGTCCTCGGCGCTCAATTGCACGTCACGGACCTTGATTTCCCTTCCCTGCAGCGCCTTGGTCCGGAATGGTTCCGGCCAGCCGCCCGGCGGATTACCCAGCTCGCCGGATAAGAAACCGATCACCGAGTCCGGGACGTCGTAGTTCTGCGGGTTTTCTTCAAAATCCCTTGGGTCCGCCTTGATGCCGACCAGATGCAGGGCCAGATCGCCAACCACTTTGGAGGACGGGGTCACCTTGACCAAATGGCCCAGGATACGGTCAGCAGCGGTGTACATGTCTTCGATTTCCTCAAAGCGTTCGCCCAGGCCCAGCGCCATGGCCTGCTGCCGCAGATTCGAGAGCTGTCCGCCGGGGATTTCGTGCCGGTAGACGCGCCCGGTGGGCCCGGCCAGTCCGGACTCAAAAGGAGCGTAGACCCGCCGGACGGCCTCCCAATAGGGCTCCAGCGCGCAAACATTCGGCAGCGATATTCCGGTGTCCCGCTCGGTGTGCGCCAGCGCTGCCACGAGCGCCGATGCCGAGGGCTGGCTGGTGGTTCCCGCCAGCGCGGCGGATGCCACGTCTACGGCGTCCACGCCGGCATCGGCGGCGGCCACCAGGGTAGCCATCTGCCCGCCGGTGGTGTCGTGAGTGTGCAGGTGCACCGGTAGGTCAAATTCGGACCGCAGGGCGGCGACCAGCTTGGCTGCTGCCGCGGGGCGGAGCAGCCCAGCCATGTCCTTAATGGCCAGAATATGAGCGCCGGCTGCAACGATCTGCCGGGCCAGTTGCAGGTAATAATCGAGCGTGTAGAGCTTTTCCGTTGGATCCAGCATGTCACCGGTGTAACAGAGCGCCACCTCGGCGACGGCCGTCCCGGTGGCCCGGACGGCCTTGATGGCCGGTTCCATCTGAGCCACGTCATTGAGGGCATCGAAAATCCGGAAGATATCGATTCCGCTGCGTGCCGCCTCGGTGACAAAGGCCTCCGTGACCTCTGCAGGATACGGCGTATAGCCCACGGTGTTCCGGCCGCGCAGCAGCATCTGCAGGCAAATATTCGGCAAGGCATTGCGCAGCGCCGTCAGCCGATCCCACGGGTCTTCGCCCAGGAAGCGCAGCGAAACGTCGTAGGTGGCACCACCCCATGCTTCGACAGAGAGCAGCTGCGGCGTCAGCGCGGAGACTGCCGGTCCGGCGGCGACCAGGTCCCGAGTACGCACTCGGGTGGCCAGCAGCGACTGATGCGCGTCGCGGAAGGTGGTATCCGTGACAGCCAGGGCAGTCTGCGCCCGCAATGCGGCGGCGAAGCCTTCCGGCCCAAGCTCCTGCAGCCGCTGACGCGAACCGGGCTGCTGGTCCTCAGCGGTGACAGAGGGAAGCTTTTGGGCCGGGTCCGCGTGGACGGTCAGCTCACCATGGGGCTTGTTCACCGTGACATCGGCCAGCCAGGTCAGCAGCTTAGTGCCCCGGTCGGCGGAGACGCGGGCCTTGAGCAGTTCCGGTCGCTCATCGATGAAGGAGGTCGCAACGTTGCCGGCGATGAAGTCCGAATCGTCCAGCACCGCCTGCAGGAAGGAAATATTGGTGGATACCCCGCGGATCCGGAATTCCGCCAGGGCTCGGCGGGCACGCGCCACAGCGCTCGGGTAGTCCCGGCCCCGGCAGGTCAGTTTCACCAGCAGTGAGTCAAAGTGCGGGCTGATCTCGGCGCCAGCGTACACGGTGCCGCCGTCGAGCCGGACACCGGCACCGCCAGCGGAACGGTAGGCGGAAATCTTTCCAACGTCGGGCCGGAACCCATTGGCCGGATCCTCCGTGGTGATGCGGCACTGCAGCGCGGCACCCTTGATCGACACCGAGTCCTGGCTCAGACCCAGATCCGCCAGTGTCTCCCCCGCAGCGATCCGCAGCTGTGCCTGCACCAAGTCGACGTCGGTGATTTCCTCCGTCACGGTGTGCTCAACCTGGATTCTTGGGTTCATCTCAATGAAGAAATGCTGACCGGCCCGTTCGCCCACGGTATCCACCAGGAACTCCACGGTGCCTGCGTTGACGTAACCCAAGGCCTTTGCGAACTTCACGGCATCGCGGTACAGCGCCTGCCGGATATTTTCGTCAAGGTTTGGAGCGGGCGCAATCTCCACCACCTTCTGATGCCGGCGCTGGATGGAGCAGTCGCGCTCAAACAGGTGCATCACATTACCGGCGGCGTCGGCCAGAATCTGCACCTCGATGTGGCGCGGACGCAGAACCGCCTGTTCCAGGAACATGGAGTCGTCGCCGAAGGCGGCATCGGCCTCACGCATGGCCGCCTTGAGAGCCTCCGGCAGGTCCTCCCGCTTATCCACCCGGCGCATGCCGCGGCCACCACCGCCGGCAACGGCCTTGGCGAAAATGGGGAACCCAACCTCGTCGGCAGCGGCAATCAGCTCAGCAAGGTCCGACGACGGCTGACTGGATTTGAGCACCGGGATACCTGCCCGGCGGGCGGCGTCCAGCGCATGGACCTTGTGGCCGGCCAGTTCGAGCACATCCGCCGGCGGGCCGACGAAAGTGATTCCGGCTTCTTTGGCCGCTGCCGCCAGCCCCGGGTTCTCGGAGAGGAAACCGTAACCAGGGTAGATCGCATCCGCCCCGGCTTCCTTGGCGACCCTGATCACCTCATTGACATCGAGGTAGGCCCGGACCGGGTGGCCCTCCTGCCCGATCAGATACGCCTCGTCGGCCTTTTGACGGTGGATGGAATTGCGGTCTTCGTACGGAAAAACGGCCACTGTCTTCGCGCCGAGTTCGTAGCTCGCGCGGAAGGCGCGAATCGCGATCTCGCCGCGGTTGGCTACCAGAATCTTTGAAAACATTGTGCTCCTGGGGAACTGGTCGTGCGGGGCATTCCCTCACTGTTGCTGAGTCTGTTAGTGCCCAGTCTGTGTGACGGCGTGAGGTCTAAACAAGTCGACGTGTCCCAGCTCACGTTTTTACTTCTTAATCGGCCACACAATCGGCGTGCGGCAGGCGAAGGACTGAAACCGCGGGCCGTCACCATATGATGAACGTGCAGCTCATTGCTCTGCGGCCATCTGCCGGCGGCCAATACCCACCGGAGGGCTGGCCGGCGAGGACAGGCAACGCAGCCGCACCCCGCATACGACTACGCGTTATACGACCACGCGATGAAAAGGTATTGGTTCAACCCGTGCAAGTAGTAAGCATCAGCAGTCTCAAAGGAGGCGTCGGCAAGACGTCTGTCACCCTGGGGCTTGCCTCCGCGGCGCTCGCTGCCGGCATTGCGACCTTGGTGATTGATCTTGATCCGCATGCCGATGCCACTACCGGGCTTGGCGTGCGCGCCGACGCTCAACTGGACATCGGCCGGATGCTGAAAAACCCCCGCAAGGCCCAGCTCGCGGCCAACGTGCTGCCGAGCGGCTGGAGCAAAAACGCCAAGGCCGACGGCGGCGCGCCCGTTTTGGACGTCGCGATCGGTTCGGCGTTCGCCGGGATCTACGACCGACCGGATCTTGGCCGCAGGGACCTGCGTCGGCTGTCTACCTTGCTCAATAATTCCGCCAATTCGACCGGCAGCAGTGCCGGTAAATATCAGTTGGTCCTGATCGACTGCCCCCCGTCGCTCAATGGGCTGACCCGAATTGCCTGGACGGCCAGCAACCAGGTCCTGCTGATCGCCGAGCCGGCGCTGTTCTCGGTCGCCGGGACGCAGCGCACACTTCGTGCGATCGAGCTTTTCCGCGCCGAATTTGCCCCCGGGTTTACCGCTGCGGGTATTGTTGCGAACCGTGTGCGCAGCGGTTCCAGTGAACATACTTACCGCCTGGCCGAAATGAAAACGATGTTCGGGCCCCTGCTGCTTTCACCGACAATCCCCGAACAGGCCAACTGGCAGCAAATTCAGGGGGCGGCCCATCCGATCCATCAGTGGCCGGGCGAGTCGGCCAGGAACGCGGCGGGGCTCTTCGACCATCTGCTCGGCGGGCTGCTGGCGAAGGGGTCCCTGCGCAACCGCGTCTATCGCTAACGGCGGGAAATTTGTTGACACCGCGTCAGCAAGGACACGGCGCACACCCACGACCTTCGAAAGCACGGCCCTGCCCCGCAGGATCTTCCGTCGTACCGGGTCAGGATATTTTACGCGCGTCCCTGCGCTTCGTCAGCTCGTCGTCCGGGAAGGACTGTTCGGCGTGTTCGCTGGGCAGCGCCGCGAGACTTCCTTCCACCTCGCGCCAAACCCGCCCCACGGCGATGCCAAAGACGCCCTGGCCGCCCTGAACCAAATCGATAACCTCGTCAGCGGAGGTGCACTCGTAGACCGAAGCTCCGTCGCTCATGAGCGTAATCTGCGCCAGGTCTTCGACCCCGCGTTCGCGCAGGTGTTCCACGGCGGAACGGATCTGCTGCAGGGATACTCCGGTGTCCAGGAGGCGTTTGACTACCTTCAGCACCAGGATGTCCCGGAAACCGTACAGGCGCTGCGAACCTGAGCCGGCAGCACCGCGCACCGCCGGTTCCACCAGCCCGGTCCGGGCCCAATAGTCCAGCTGGCGGTAAGTAATGCCGGCGGCCTTACAGGCCGTGGGCCCGCGGTAGCCGGCATCAACGTCCAGAACCGGCAGATCCTCGGTGAACAGCAGTCCTTGTGCCCCGGCCGCCATGACCGCACCCGGGATGGGAGCCTGCCGTAGTTCGCCGGCGTCGCCTTTCGGACTCACGTGGACCCTCCTTGTCGTTGTTCCCTCATCGGAACCAAATATCGGCTGCTGCAGCCGGCGCCTACGGCAAAAAACCTGCCAAATAACCGGGAAAAACCGGCAAACTTCAGACCGGAAATTCGTTCAAAAGAGTGGGTTACACATCCTGGCTCAAACCCTGCGCCCACCCTCATTGTGCCCGCAGGAACCCTCACCGGCAATGGGAACTCTCAGTATCGACGTTAGGGCCGCATGGGCTATAGGTCAAAGATGCGGGACTAAAGAATTTGACCGTGTCGGAACTTTAAGGTTCAGCTTTAACCTTACCGTCCCGCCCGCCACCGGGGCGCCGTCGTTATTTGTCGAAATCCTCGGGCTCAACCTCATTGAGAAACTCGCGGAACCGCCGCAGTTCGCGTTCCTCGGCCTCCGGCGAATCAATCGCGTCGGGATCGTCTTCATCATGGTCCGTGACCTGCACCCCGGCATCCTCGAGCACCTCGGGTGCACACCAAATGGTGCAAGCGGCGCGCAAGGCGATCGCCAGCGCATCCGAAGCCCGCGACCCTACTACTGTTCCGTCGTCGAACGTCAGCTGGGCATAGAAAACACCGTCCTCAACGGCGGTCAGTGTCACACTCGCGACGCTGCGGCCCAGCGCAGTCACCACGCTGCAGAGCAGGTCGTGGGTCAGTGGCCGCGGCGGGACGACGCCTTGCTGCGCCAACGCGATGGCGGTTGCTTCCGCGGTACCGATCCAGATCGGTAAGTGGCGGGGACCGGCAATCTCTTTGAGCAGCACCAGTGGCTGGTTTGACGGCATCTCCACCCGCACCCCGACGATCTCCAGCTCAATCATGTCCGGTCAGTCATCCTTAACAGACATAGCTTGCTCAGCTTGCATCAGCGGTCCATCCGCGCGATCCGGTCCTGCACCAGCGCACTGTGCAGACCGAGGCAGAGCTCGCTGATCTCCCGGGCGGTTTCAGCAGCCCTGGCCTGAGAAGCCCCGTCCCGCCGGGAGCTCAGCGGCGCAACCACCCGTTCCACCAGCCCGAACTCCCGCTCTGCCGCGGCCTGGAAAGGACGCAAGTGACGCGGCTCCAAACCGTGCGCGGACAAGGCGGTGCAGGCCTTCGCCACCCGCAGCGCGTGGTCATCGAAATGGCCTTCCTTGGCTGCAATCAGCCCAAAGCTGATCAACGAGGACAGCAGCTCAGCGCTGGCCCCCGACTCGGCCCGGAGTTGCTCAGGAGTGAGCCTGCGTGCCCGGCTCTTGAGCTCCATGGCGAGTTCGTCGGAAACCATCCGAGGCGCAATGGACACGCCCGGCGGGAGGTTTTCCGGCCCCTCACCCCGATCGATGGCGTCCAGATAACCGCGGATTACCTTCAATGGAAGATAATGATCACGCTGCAGCGCGAGCACAAAACGCAGGCGCTCGACGTCGGACTCCCGGAACTGCCGGTAGCCGGCTGGAGTGCGCTGCGGTGTGATCAGCCCCTTCTCTTCGTAGAAGCGGATCTTGGAAGCTGTTACGGAGGGAAAATCCTCGGTCAACTGCGCCAAGACCTCTCCGATGTTAAAGATGACCTGCGGCGCAGTTCTCCCCCGGTGGACGCTCACGTCCGGCAGGACCCTGCGCGCCGACGCGGCGCTGCTTACCATCGCCGCCTCAGGACTGCGTCTGAAGGGGAACGGCGGGCCGGGCGCGGACAGCGGGGCTGTAGTAGTAGGTTAGCCGGAACTTCCCGATCTGAACCTCATCGCCTGAGCGCAGCCGGACCGAATCCACCCTGTCCCCATTGACGTAAGTTCCGTTGAGACTGCCTGAATCGACGACCTCGAAGCCCCCCGGTAGGCGGCGAAACTGTACATGCCGGCGCGACACGGTGACGTCATCAAGGAACACATCGGCACCCGGGTGACGCCCCGCCGTCGTCGTATCCGCATCCACCAGGAACCGGGCTCCGCGATTCGGGCCACTGTGCGCAATCAGCAGGGCTGACCCGGAGGGCAGAGCCTCAACGGCGATGCGCTCCTCGGGAGCCAGTTTGTATTCGACCGCTGGCTCCGTGCTGGACGGGGGCAACTGGATGGAAGTGGTCTCTGAAGCGCCGGGCTGATCCGCAAACTCCGCCTGACCACTGGGCACGGCGTTGCTTGAGTTCTCAACCATCGGTACTCCTTCTCGTCTATGTTGTTTACCGTCTCGAGGAGCCGGACGCGCAACTAGTGCACGCGTGTATCTAGCCTACCTGTTGTTCGTAAGCGCTGGCACTGAGCAAGCCCTCCACCGAGGCAACGTCGTCGAGCTTGATCTCCAGCAGCCAGCCGGTACCGTACGGATCGGAGTTAATCAAGGCAGGATCGCCGTCCAAGGCCTCATTGCGGGCGGAAACCTCTCCGGAAAGCGGAGCGTAGATGTCGCTGACACTCTTGGTTGACTCCACCTCCCCGACAACGGCCGCGGCGCTGACCTGCGTTCCGGCCTCCGGCATCTGCACATAGACAACATCGCCCAGCGCGTCCTGGGCGAAATCGGTGATGCCCACCCGGACCACGCCGTCCGCGCCCGGAGCGGTAATCCACTCGTGCTCGGCCGTGTAGGAGAGATCTGCTGGAATGTTGCTCATCTTGTGCCTTTCGCGGAGGGGAAGTGCTTGAGTCCAGTCTTTCGGGCGGCGGCTGGCATTACAAGCTGACGCAGAAAGTATAGGCATACCGGACAGGGTACCGTGTCGATGGTGCAGTCACACGCCTCCCCGGCGCGAACTCACGCCCGGAGGGTGGGGCTCCGGATCAGCGCACCGACTTCCGGTTGTAGAGCACCATTGACCAGGCGTAGCCCACGACCGACAGCAGCACGATCCAACCGATCCCCAGCAGCGGGTTCACGCCCATGTCGCTGCCGGTCAGCAATCCCCGCACGGTTTCGATCCACGGGGTGAACGGCTGGTACTGCGCAAACCCGTGCAGCCACACCGGCATCGATTCGGTCGGCACGAAGCCGCTCCCCAAAAAGGGGAGGAACGTCAGGACGAGCGGCTGGTTGCTGGCGGTCTCCACCGACTTTGCCGCCATCCCCATCGCGACCGCGAGCCACGTGATGGCGAATGCCACCAGAGCCATCAGGCCCGCGGCCGCAAGCCACTGCAGCGGCCCGGCCGTGGGCCGGACGCCGATCAGCAGTCCGACGCCGAATACGACCACGACGGCGATGAGCCCCTGCAGGGTGTTCCCGAGCACGTGCCCGGTCAGTACGGCTGCCCGAGAGATGGCCATCGTGCGGAATCGCGCGACGATGCCCTCCGTCATATCCATCGAGACCGTCGTCGCGGTGCCTCCCGCGCTCCCGGCGATCGTCATGAGCAAGATGCCCGGAAGCACGTAGGCGGCATACGTCTCGCGTCCGTGGACGGCCCCACCCGGCAGGCCTGCCCCGATAGTGCCGCCGAACACATACACGAACAAAAGCAGGAAGACCACTGGTAACACGACGACGAAGACTGTCAGACCCGGATATCGGACCATATGCAGCAGGTTGCGGCTCGTCATCGTCAACGAATCCGTCACGACGTGCCCGCGCTGGGGTTGGATGGTTGCGGCGGTCATGAGGGGATCCCTTCTGTCTGGGGGCGCTCGACCCGGCCGGTGAGCGCGAAGAACACGTCGTCCAGGTCCGGGGTGTGGATGCTGAGGTCGGCAACCTCAATGCCTGCTCCGTCGAGGCGGTCGAGCGCGCTCCGCAGGCTCTTTACCCCGTTGGGGTTCGGTACCTCCAGGGTGAGCGCCGCATCCCTGCGGGCAGACCCGGCGAACAGGGCCGCCGCCGAGTTCAGGGCCTGCGCGTCCGCGAACTGCAGGCGGATATGGCCGCCTGGCACGAGCCGCTTCAGCTCCTCGGGGGTGCCCTCGGCGACGATCTTCCCGCCGTCCAGCACCACGATCCGGTTGGCGAGCTCATCGGCCTCGTCAAGGTACTGCGTGGTGAGCAGCACCGTGGTGCCCTGCGCAACCAGATCGCGCACTATCTCCCACATGGTGTGGCGGCTGCGCGGGTCGAGTCCGGTGGTCGGCTCGTCGAGGAAGATGATCCTCGGGGTGTCGACAAGGGTCATGGCCAGGTCCAGCCGGCGCGCCATGCCACCGGAGTAGGTGGCGAGCGGCTTGCGGGCCGCCTCGAGCAGGTCGAACTGCTCGAGCAGCTCGGCCACGCGGGCCCTCACCCGCTTCGCCGGCAGATGACGCAGCCGGGCCATAAGCATGAGGTTCTCCTCGCCGGTCAGCAGCTTGTCGACCGCCGAGAACTGGCCGGTGAGGCCGATCCCGGCACGCACGCCGTCCGGGTTCCGCACCACATCGTGTCCATCGACGGTTGCGGTGCCGGCGTCGGGCCGCACCAGGGTCGTGAGGATGTTGACGGCGGTGGTCTTGCCGGCGCCGTTCGGGCCAAGGAGAGCCGACACCGTACCGCGCGCGACAGTGAGGTCGACGCCGTCGAGCACCACTTTATTGCCGAACGACTTGCGCAAACCGCGCACGTCGATCGCTGGGCTGACGATAGTCATTTGTAGTTCCTTCCGTTCGGTGGTTGGACAGGTCAGTTCCGGCTGCCGGGCGTCGCCCTTTCCTCCCTGGAGGTGTGATGGTGCGCCGATCTACTGTGCGATGGCGGGCTGCACCGTAATATCCCCGTAGCTGGTGCGCACCCGCACTTCAACGCTGCCCTCGCTACCGGCGGGGCCTTGGTCGGCATTCATGTCGTTGCGGACGACGCCGTTCTTGGACTGGACGTCGAGCCACGCGGCGACGCCACGGCGGATACCGACGAGCACCTCCCCAAAGGAGGCCTCGAGGGCGATGATGCCGGCGGACACCTCTTCGATGCGGATCTTGCCGTAGGAACTGCGGGCGGTCACCGAGTCGAGTGCCTCGCGGACGCTGATCGAACCGTTCGCGAGCTTTGCCGTCAGTGCCCCGCCTGCCACACCGACGTGGATGTCGCCGTTGGAAGCCTTGAGCGTGGACGTGCCGCCTACATAGTCGACACGAGTCGGCCCGTTGCCTGAGGTGAGCTCCAGATCGCCATCGACGTGGACGACGATCACCTCACCGCTGCTGGCGTGCACCTGCAGTTGTGCCGCTCGCTCGATACTCACGTCGCCGGTCGAGGACTTGATCCGCGTCGCACCGAGTGGCCCGCGGGCGCGGATCCAGCCGACACTGGTCTCAGCGGTCAGCCGTGAGCCGCTCGGCAGGTCGACGGTGACATCCACCGACTCTTTACCGCTACCAATGAGCACACCATACCGGTGCGGTGCGGCGATGGTGACCCGGCCGTCCCGGTACTCGACGACGGTCTCGGCGGCAGCGCGTACGTCGGCCTTCTTGCTCGGATTACTGGGATCGACACGCACGTCGACGTCGGTGCGCTCGCTGGCGGAGACCTCGATGCGCCCAACGGGGACGTCGAGGGCGAGGTCGATGGGACCGTTGGTCTGATATTCGGGCATGCTGGAGCCTGCCTTTCGAAGGGCCTGGTCGGGCGGCCCCGCGGTTGCGAGGCCGGTCAGTGGGCGGGGCGGACTATCGCACCCAGCCTGCGTAATGGTCGCCGGAGCCTGACCCTCGCTGGGTCGAACGCCGGATCGCGGGTTCCAGGGCGGCTGCGATGGCACGCACCAGCCAGGAATTCACGGAGAGCCCGTCAGCGGCGGCCGCGTCCTCGACGCGGACCTTGAGGGCATCCGGGAGCCGCAGCGTTGTTCGGGATGTGCTTGCGCCGTCCGCGTCAGAGGACGCGCTGCCGCGCGCCGCCCCAGGGTCGAGGTAGGCCGCCTCGGCGGCCGGGCTCACCACAAATTCGGCGTCGCGGCCGCGCAGTCGCACGTCCACCGACCCGGGTGAGAGCTCGCGGCTGATCTCCCCCGCCGCCGCCGAGAGGGCCTCAAGCAGCACAAGCCGGGTCGCTGAGTCGAGGGGTGCGCTCAGGCGCTCGGCGATAGCGCGGGCCTCGTCCCCGCCGCTCTCGGCGGCGACGGCCAGGTGGTGCTTAAGCTCTGCGACGTACTGATCGAGTTGCATGACATCAGTATCACACCATCATGGTGTCACGTCAAGCAAAACTGATGTCACTCCGTCCGGTTATGACACCATACTGCGGATTCTGCACGGCCAGGAAACGGCTGACGCCCGCTCTGCGCAGAACCGCCCGCGACGTCTCGGAAGAGAACGCCCGCGGGCATCTACGGCGGCACAGTTGAGCCTCGCCCCCTGCTCCTCATCGTGCCATTGAAAATACCTCCTTAGACTGTGATACTTTCCCGCATGTCCTACCTGGTGAAGCCTGAGCACCTCGCCGCTGCGGTGACGGCACCCGTCCCCGCGGACGAGTCTTTGCCCCGCACCTGCATCATCGGCGCCGGCTCCTCGGGGATCGCTGCTGCCAAAGCGCTGTACCTCGCCGGCGTGCCGTTCGACTGCTTCGAACGCGGCAGCGCGATCGGCGGCAATTGGCTCTTCGATAACCCGAACGGCCTATCCGCCTGCTACGAGACATTGGAGATCAACACCTCCGGCCCCAGGATGGCATTTTCCGATTTTCCGATGCCGGCTGACTATCCGCCGTATGCCCGGCACGACCAGGTGCACGCCTACTTCGAGAACTACGTTGATCACTTCGGCTTTCGGCACACGATCAGCTTCGGCACCACGGTTGAGGAAGTCACCCGCGATGCCGATGGCGGCTGGCTTGTACGCACGAGCGGCCCGAATGGCCGGCGGGCGGGCAGATATGATGCGGTGCTGGTCGCCAATGGACACCACTGGGACGCACGGTGGCCTGACCCGGCCTACCCCGGCTCGTTCGATGGCGAGCAGATTCACGCCCACGATTACCGATCTGGCGATCAGCTTGCAGGCCGCGACCTCGTGGTCATCGGCGCGGGCAACTCCGCCATGGACATCGCGGTCGAGGGCTCCTACCGCGCCAAGAGCGTCGCCCTGTCGATTCGCCGCGGCCAATGGGTGCTGCAGAAGTTCCTGCTCGGGCATCCCAGCGATCAGGTCACCTTGCCGGCCTGGCTGCCGTGGAGGGCGACCGCGCTGCGACTGCGCATCGGGGCCTTGACCGCCGGCGGCCTCCGCAGGTACGGGCTGCCGAAGCCGGCGCATAAGCCCGGCCAATCGCATCCCGTTCAATCGGACCAGATCCGCGCCCGCATCGCCTCGGGCCGAATCGCCGTGCGCCCGGGCATCGAGCGTTTCGACGGCGACACGGTGGTGTTCGTCGACGGAACCCGCGCGAAGGCCGACCTGATCGTGTGGGCGACCGGATACGAGGTGACGTTCCCATTCCTTGACCCCGCGCTGGTCTCCGCAGCAGGTAACGAGTTACCGCTCTGGAAACGGACGGTGCATCCGGACCTGGCCGGTCTGTTCTTTGTCGGGCTGGTGCAACCAGTGGGCGCGGTGATGCCGGTGGCCGAAGCGCAGGGGGCGTGGCTGGCCGAGACGCTGAGCGGGCGCTACGCTCCCCCGCCGGAGCGCGAGATCCGCCGGCAGATGGCCAAGGACCACGAGCGGAACAAGCGACAGTTCTACGCCTCGCCGCGACACACCATGGAGGTGGACTTCGATCACTACCTCTGGGATCTCGCCCGCGAACGAGCTCGCGGCGGGCAGCGCGCCCGCCTGGGTCGCCGTCAGGGACCATGACGCGGAGGACATAGAGGCACCATCTCGACGTTCCGGAAACGACAAATGCCTGATGAAACTATACGTCTCATCAGGCATTTTCCTGTCGGGCTGACAGGATTTGAACCTGCGACCCCTTGACCCCCAGTCAAGTGCGCTACCAAGCTGCGCTACAGCCCGAAAGTTCTGGTCCGGTCAAAATACGGCCGGGCGAACCACCTCAAAAAGCTTACCGTAAAATCCATGCCGTGCCGACCAGCAGACGTCGGGGGATGTCAGTTCCGCGCAGCGTTGGACCGCTGCGCTGCGCAGGAGGCATCATACGCGGGCTTTGCGCGGAACGCTGGGCAGAAGTGCACGTGCAGGCGGGCACGCGCAGGGCGGCACGACGACGACACCAAGCGTCCGACGTCGTCGTACCTGTTGCCTGCGCTACTTCCGTGCGGTCTTGCCGCGTTTTTCGCGCACCCGCATGCTGACCTCGATAGGGGTACCTTCGAAGCCGAAGGTTTCACGCAGCCGGCGGGTAATAAAGCGGCGGTAGCCGGCATCCAGGAACCCGGTGGTGAAGAGGACAAACTTTGGCGGCCGGCTGGAGGCCTGCGTGCCGAAGAGGATGCGGGGCTGCTTACCGCCGCGCACGGGGTGCGGGTGTGCTGCGACGAGCTCGCCCAGGAACGCGTTCAGGCGGCCGGTGGGGATGCGCCGGTCCCAGTTCTCCAGCGCCAGGTCCAGAGCCGGCACCAGGCGGTCCTTGTGCCAGCCGGTTTTGGCGGAGATATTGACCCGCGGCGCCCATTCCACATGGGCCAGGTCCTGCTCGATTTCGCGTTCCAGATAGCGGCGGCGTTCATCGTCGAGCAGGTCCCATTTATTAAAGGCCAGCACCAGCGCACGGCCGGATTCGACGGCCAGCTGCAGGATCCGTACGTCCTGCTCGCTGAGCACCTCATCAACAGCCAGCAGGACGACGGCGACCTCTGCCTTCTCGAGAGCAGATTGGGTGCGCAGCGAGGCGTAGAAATCCGCGCCCTGCGCCATATGCACCCGGCGCCGGATGCCGGCGGTGTCCACGAAGCGCCAGGTTCGGTCGCCGAGTTCAATGAATTCATCCACCGGGTCGCGGGTTGTGCCGGCCATCGGGTCCACCACCACGCGCTCGCTCCCGGCCAACTTGTTCAGCAGTGAGGACTTGCCCACGTTCGGACGGCCGATCAGGGCAACCCTGCGCGGGCCGCCTGAGCGTTCCAGTCCTTGGACGGCGGAGAATTCCGGCAGTACTTCCATGACGCGATCGAGCATGTCGGCAACACCGCGGCCATGGACGGCCGAAACCGGCCACGGCTGGCCCAGCCCCAGGCCCCACAGCATGGCGGCGTCGGATTCCTGCACGATGTCGTCCACCTTGTTGCCGATCAGGATGACCGGCTTCTTGGACCGGCGGAGCATCTTGACTACGGCTTCGTCGGTGGCCGTGATACCCACGGTGGAGTCGACCACCAGCAGCACGGCATCCGCCATTTCGACAGCTACCTCGGCCTGGTCGGCCACCCGGGCGTGAATTCCGCGTGCGTCGTGCTCCCAGCCACCGGTGTCCACCAGGGTGAATTTGCGCCCGTTCCAATTAGCGGCATAGGAGACCCGGTCCCGGGTGACTCCCGGGGTGTCTTCCACCACGGCTTCACGGCGCCCGAGGATGCGGTTCACCAGTGTTGATTTTCCGACGTTCGGCCGTCCCACGATGGCCAGCACCGGATCCTGCCGGACCAGACCGTCGTCGTCAGCGTCCTCGAAGGTGCCGTCCAGCAGGGCAGCATCTTCGTCGTCGAGCTCGTAATCGGACAAACCGGCGCGCAGCGATGCGGCCCGGACCTCGGCGTCCTCGTCATTGAGGGCAGCCAGGTGCTCAGCAACCCGGTCAGTGCCGGTGGGCGTATATTCTTCGTCACCGTGGCCAAAGTCACCCGCATCGTTTCGACCGGTGGACTGAGAGTCGCTCATGGTTGCTTTCCTTCATGCTGATTTGTAAGGTCATCGTCCGCAGAAAATACTTGTCCCCCGCCGGCAAACGCGGCCTGGACGTATGCGGATAGCCGGATTTCTTGGTGACCGGCTGCTTGGATTTTGTTAAACACGTCTGTCCATTGAAACACGTCTGTCGTGTCCCGGGTTTGGCCTAACCATCCGCGGCGGAGCTGAAGAAGTGTTTTCCCTCCACCGCGTCGATCACTACCCGAAGGACGGCGGCCACGGTTTGTTCAAAGTCGAGGGTGGAGGAATCCACTGTTACTACGCCGTCGGCCGCGCGTTGGAATTCCACGACGGTGGAGTCCTTGGCATCGCGGGCCAGCACCTGCGAGGTGAGCTGCTCCGCCGTCTGCGTTCCGCCCAGCTGGATCCCGCGGCGCGCCATTCTGGCCTCTTCGCTGGCGGTCAGCAGCAGCCTGACCTCGGCAGATGGCGCAACCACCGTTGTGATATCTCGACCTTCCACCACCATTCTCTTGGCGGCGTGCGTTATTGCCTCGCGCTGACGGCGGACCAGCTCGGTACGGGCACCGAGTGTGGTTGCCACTGCGCTGACCGCCGAGGATATCCTCGGGTCGCGGATCTTTTCTGTGATGTCCACGCCGCCAACCTTGACGAATTCGTGCTCAACGCCGGTACTTTGCTCCAACTCCAGGGCCCGGGCGGACGCCTCGACGGCAACCGCGTCGTCAAGCGCCACGCCGGTGTCCAGGCATTGCCAGGTGAGGGCGCGGTACATTGCGCCAGTATCGAGGTAGGCCAACCCCAGGCGACGGGCGACCTCCCGGCTGACACTGGATTTCCCCGATCCGGACGGGCCATCGATGGCCACCACGAGGGACTTGCCCAGCCGCAAGTGGCGCAGATCCGTTGCCGCCGACTCGGCTGCTTCGTGGCTGGAACGGTTCTGGGCTTCCATCACAATATGACCTTCCAGCCGCGATCCGTCAGTTCCTGCACCAGTGCTACCCGTTTATTGGGTACTACGGAGAGTTCCACCATGCCCACTTCCCTGCCGGCCGAATGATCCAGCCGCAAATCTTCGACGTTAATCCCGATGTCCCCGATTTCCGTCAGCAACCGCGCAATTTGGCCAGGTTTGTCATCCACCAGGACGGTCAACCACGCATACGCCTGCGCCGGGCCGCCATGCTTACCGGGAATCCGCGCCTGACCTGCATTGCCCTCGCTGATCAGCCTGGCGAGATCCAGGTGGGCGCCCGGAGCGTCGGGAGCCTCCAACGTGCTGATCAAACGGTTCACATCGGCCCGGACGCCGCGCATAATGTCGATTAGTTTCGCCGCGTTGGCTCCGAGGATCTGAACCCACATGGCGGGGTTGCTGGCGGCAATTCGGGTGACGTCGCGCAGGCCGTTTCCGGCCAGTGACAGCGCGTGGGACGGGCTGTCCTGCAAACGCGAGGCCACCAGCGACGCCATGATCTGCGGCAGGTGGGAAACCAGGGCCACCGCTTCATCATGGTCATCCGGGGTGAAGCGAAAGACCACCGAGCCGAGGTCAATGGCCAGTGAATGGGCCACTTTGATGGCCGCTGCCGAGCTCTCCTCCGAAGGACAAAGTACCCATGGCGTGCTGGAGAATAGTTCCGCACGGGCTGCCACCGGGCCCGAACGTTCGCTGCCGGCCATCGGATGCGTGCCCACGTAGCGGCTCAGTTCAGCCCTGCTGACCCCCGGAAGGCGTCGCAGCGTGGCTAGAATTCCGGCTTTGACACTGGCAATATCGACGACGACGGCGTCCGGGTAGTCTGCCAGTGCCGCTGCGACGACCCCCGCCGTGACATCCGGCGGGGCGGCCACCACGACCAGCTCAGGCGCCACAGTCTCACCGGGCGTCAGGCCACGTCCCGCGCCGATATCCACCGCAACGGCCTGGGCAGAAGGTGATGTGTCGTGTAAAACAACATCAAGGCCCCGGGCACGTAGCCCGAGCCCAATACTGGCGCCCAAGAGACCGGTGCCGATCACCAGCACCGGTCCGGTCAGATGCGACGGATTCATCGTTTTTTAGAGCCCCACAGAAGCGAGCAGGTGCCCCACTTCCTGCCGGCCCAGGACCCTAATGCTGCCCTGGCGCTGATCGTTCATGCGGATAGGCCCCACCTGAACGCGGACAAGGCGCTCTACCGGGTATCCAACTGCGTCAAAGAGACGGCGGACGATGCGGTTCTTGCCGGAATGCAGGACAACTTCGACAAGAATATGACCTGGGGTGGAGTCCACCAGGCGGAACGAATCCACCCGTGCGATGCCGTCCTCCAACTCGATTCCCTCGCGCATCTGGGCACCAATGCCCTGGCCCATTGGCCCGCGCACCTGCGCCATGTACGTCTTGGGAACCTCATACTTCGGATGCGATAAGCGGTTGGCCAGCTCGCCGTCGTTAGTCAGCAGCAGCAGCCCTTCGGTAGCCGTATCCAGGCGTCCGACGTGGAAAAGACGCTCGTTGCCGTGTCGGTTTTTCAGGAAGTCACTAATGCACGGACGCCCCTCGGGATCGTCCATTGTCGAGACGACACCTTTGGGCTTGTTGAACACCATGTAGACCTGGGATTCGTCCAGCTGGAGCCGAATACCGTCCACGGTAATAGCGACCTTTTTTGGATCAACCCGCAGCCCTACTTCGTTGATGATCTGACCGTCCACTTCGACGCGGCCCGCTTCGATCATGTCTTCGCAGACGCGGCGGGACGCAACACCGGCCGATGCCATCAGCTTCTGCAGCCGGATGCCCTCGGGATCATGCATATCCACATACGGGCCCTGGTCTTCCCGACGCCGGTTCTGCTCGGTGGGACGGTTCTTCACCGGACCGAGATTTCCGCCGAACCGCTCGTTGCCGAAAGCACGTGGCCCCCTGGGCGCACCTGACTTTGGACCGCCGGACTTTGCGCCGGAAGACTTCGCCGCAGCTGATTTCCCCGAACCGGGGGTTCCGGGTTTGCGCGCAGCACCGAATTTCGAAGGGCCGCCGGTTCCGTTGCCGATCCGCGGTGCCCCGGAGCCGGGAGCGCGTGCGTAAGGTGCATTCGATCGAGGTGCGCCCGCGCGGCGATCATCGACACGCTGCGCGTCCGGGCGCGAATCACGATCCCGCGAGTACGGCGCATCCGAGCGTGGCGCAGACCAGCGGTCATCCGAGCGTGGCGCAGACCGACGATCGTCGACATGCGGGGCACCGGTGCGGCGATCGTCCACGCGCGGCGCAGACCAGCGGTCATCCGAGCGTGGCGCAGACCGACGATCGTCGACATGCGGGGCACCGGTGCGGCGATCGTCCGCGCGCGGCGCAGACCAGCGGTCATCGGCACGCGAATCACGACCCCGCGAGTACTGCGCATCGGCACGCGGCGCTGCCGAATCGCGATCTCCGGACCATGGTGTGCTGGTTCGCCGCTCTCCGCCGCGGGCCGACTGTGAACGGGGTGCATCGGATCCTGACCGATCCGCCCGGGAGCCGCCTGACCGGGGGGCACCGCTGCGCGGTCCCCCGGTACGGAGCCGGTTCCGGTCCTGGTCCCGCCCTTGGCCGGAAGGGCCGCGTCCGGAATCATCTGAGCGGTGCGACGGTGTCATTGCGTTTCCTCATTAAAAATCGATATCAATAATCGAATAGCTGGTCAGTACGATGAATCTTCAAAATCCTGGAGGTTTTCCAGTCCGGGCAAGTGTGGAGCGAGCTGCGGAAGGTCCTCCGCGCTGCTGATTCCCATCCGTTCCAGAAAGTAGTCTGTGGTTTGATACAGCACCGCGCCCGACTCGGCATCAGTTCCCGATTCCTCGATCAAACCACGTTGGGCAAGGGAACGGACTACGGAGTCCACGTTGACCCCGCGAATGGCGGAAACCCGCGCACGCGATACCGGCTGCCGGTACGCGATAACGGCCAAGGTCTCCAGTGCGGCCTGCGTGAGCCTGGCCGTTTGGCCGTCCATCACAAAACGCGAAACAATGTGGGCAAAATCCCTGCGCGAATAAATGCGCCAGCCGCCTGCCACGTTGCGCAGCTCGAATCCCCGCGGTGCTGCCGGGACCGGTGCTGGCGGGACAGATGCTTCTGAAACAGATGCCGTTGAAACAGGTGCTGCGGAGACCGGGCTGGCACCCTTGCCCGTACTAGTATAGCCGTCATACTCCAGCTGCAGAGCGACGAGCAGTGCGCTCACCTGATCAACTCCAAGACCGACGACGGCGGCAAGCTGTGCTTCGCTGACCGGCTCGTCTGTGACCATCAGCACCGCCTCCAGTGCCGCCTTGGCACCACCTGGCAAGTTCACAGCGTCCATCGACTCGGTTTCCATAGACGCATTAATCAGTTCCATTGTCCGTTTCCTTGCGTGCGAAGGGGCCTGTCCAGTGCACTTGCAGTTCACTTAGCGGGCCGGCCTGTTCGAAGGCCACTACGGCGTCACGGAACATGTCCAGCAGAGCCAGGAACCGTGCCACCACCACCAAAGTAGTCGCCGCATCCGCTGTCAGTACGCGAAATGACATTGCATGGCCGGCGGCCAGCATCGCTGTGATGATCTCTGCCTGTTCGTTCACATTCACCGTCGGAGCGTGCAGATGGGTCAAGCCCACCGCCGTTGGCGCCGGAGCACGGGGCGTGAGCGCCGCGCGCGCCAGAGCGGCAAACTTTTCAGGCGGGTGGCGCCACAGCAGTTCGGGAAGCAGTGCGGCGAACTGCGGCTCCAGCCCAGTCAGCCGCGGAAAGCGTTCTGCCTCGCTCTCCAGCCGGTCCCCGATGATGGCAGCGATTTCCTTAAAGGCCTTGTATTGAAGGAGTCGAGCGAAGAGCAGGTCACGCATCTCCAGTAAAGCAATGTCATCATCGTTTTCGGCCTCACCGGCGGGCAGCAGCCGCGCCGCCTTGAGATCAAGCAAGGTGGCGGCCAGCACCACGAATTCGCTGGCCTCATCCAGCGCCCAGTCGGCACCGGTCTCGCGCAGTCGCCGCAGATAACCGATGAACTCGTCCGTCACCTGGGCCAGCGCCACGTCGGTGATGTCCATTTCGTGCTTGGAAATCAGGCCCAGCAACAGGTCGAAGGGGCCACTGAAGTTCTCCAGCGTGACTTCAAAACCCGTTGACTCTGCCGGTTTAGGGCGAGCCGCCACGAGCCACGAGTTCCTTGGCCAGCCGGCGGTAGGCGTCCGCGCCCTGATGATTTCCGGCGTAGCTGGTGATGGGCTCCGCTGCGACAGTGGCATCAGCAAACTTGATGGTGCGCTTGATCACTGTTTCGAAGACGTTGTCGCCGAAGGCCTCAACCAGACGGGAAATGACCTCCCGACCGTGCAGCGTCCGGGCGTCGTACATCGTCGCGAGTACGCCGTCGATCTGCAGCCCGGGATTGATCCTGTCCTGGATCTTTTCAATGGTCTCCACCAGCAGAGCCACCGCACGCAGGGCAAAGAATTCACAGATCAGGGGAATGATCACGCCGTGCGCCGCGGTAAGGGCATTAACCGTGAGCAGGCCCAGCGACGGCTGGCAGTCGATCAAGACCACATCGTAATCATTTTCGACCTTTTTTAGCGCTCGGTCGAGCACCTGTTCCCGCGCAACTTCATTGACCAGTTGCACCTCGGCGGCGGAAAGGTCAATGTTGGCCGGGAGCAGGTCAATATTCTCAATCCCGGTGTGCCGGATGGCATCCCGGATATCCACTTTGCGGTCCATCAAAACGTTATAGACAGTGAGGTCGAGCTCATGCGGATTCGTCCCGAGTCCAGCGCTCAGCGCGCCCTGTGGGTCGAAATCCACCAGCAGCACGCGCCGGCCGGCCTCGGCCAGCGCGGCGCCCAGATTAATGGTGGAGGTAGTCTTACCCACGCCGCCCTTCTGGTTGACCATCGCAATGACCCGGGCGGGACCGTGAGTGGTCAGGACGGGCGGCTCCGGGAATTCGGTCAGCGGACGTCCTGTGGGACCCATTACGGCGTCGTCAAGGTCCAGGTCCGTGCGCTCCGGTTCCGTACCACTGGAAGAACTGCCCGTACGGCCTGTGCCTTCCAGAGTTGTTGAACCCTGATCGTTGCTCACGTATTAGTCCACACTTTCTCGTCCGTGTAATTCCTGGCGATGGTCTCCGGTCCGCCCCTCCTAGGTTACCGCCCGTCACCGATCGTATTCGGGACATTGACGCGCGGGGATTTTGAGCCTTGACCCTCAAGTTGAGGCTGAAAGTTGACGATTCGCTGGCCTCGTCCCCCCCCGACCTGACCGTCCGGCACAGCTGCCCAGGCCTTGCACCTCTATACTTTCAAAGACATGAGTAAACCGCATAAACCCGCCAAGCCCGCCCCCGGCGGCCCCGCCACCGCAGTGCGCCCCGAGCTGGTCCGTGCCGAGAGGTTGCGGGTCGGCTACGGCACAAAACCTGTCTGCGGCGAGATCGCCTTCACCCTCCGGGAGGCCGAGGCTATCGCTCTGGTAGGACCCAATGGGGCCGGAAAGTCGACGGTCCTCAAGACCGTCGTCGGCCAGCTGGAAGCGATCAGCGGTAAAACGCATATCCGCGGGCAGGAGGCAGATGACCGGCGGCTGGACTTCCGCCGCGAGGTTGCCATGGTCTTTGATGACGACGCCTTCTTTCCTGCGCTGACAGTGGAGGAACACCTGGCCATCGTGGCCGCCGGCCACGGTTCGACCGAGGTTGACGACCTCATCGACACGGAGCTGGAATTCTTCGGTCTCACCGGCGAGCGTGCCGCACTGCCGCACAACCTTTCCTCCGGACAGCGACGGAGGATGCTCCTCGCCGCGGCTTTCGTCCGGCCCCGCAGCCTGCTCGTTCTGGATGAGCCCGAGCAGCGTCTGGACACCGGGATGCGGTCGCGGCTGGCGGAGCGGTTGCGCAGCGAGGTCGACGCCGGACTGGGACTGCTGCTGGTGACCCATGACCCGGCGTTCTTGAGCATCGTAGCCACCCGGGCGATTTTTGTGGACGACGTGGTGAAGAAAATGACTCCGGACCAGGCGGCCCTGGCCATCTCCTTCGAGAACCCGCACGCGGGCTGAGCCGCCACTATGTCTTATTCGACGTCCATGTCAGAGCCGGCAGCAGCGCACGGGCACACGCTCAGTGCGAAGGAAATCCGCCGCTACACCTTTAAAGTCGGCCTGGCGCGTTCCGAGGGTGGCATCATGGAGCTCGTCTCGGAGATCTACACCTACGTTTTCGGCGCCGTCGTGCTGATTGTCATGTCCGGGGCCATCATCGTCGGGCTGCGGCACTCATTGGGCCTCGGATCCGAGCCGGCCTGGTCCGCCAGCGCTCTGGCCCCCGGCTTTGCCAGTCTCGAACCGCTGCAGGCCAGTGCCACGTTGATGCTGACGCTGGCGGCAGCCCTGCTGAGCGTGCAAATGAACATCGGCCCCATCGCCATGACAGTGCCGCAGACCTTCTGGTGGCTCGGCCTGCCGGTGCGCCGGCGAGGTTTCATCGAGCCGGGATTCTTCCGGTCCATGATCTGGCCGGCGGCCGGCGCCGTCGCCGTCGTCGTGCCCTTGTCCTTGGGTATCGGCGCGGCGAGCTCCCCCGCCTTGGTGGCCCTTGCCACTGTCTGCGGTGCGGCCCTGGCGCTCCTGCTCTACGGAATCGCCGGCTGGGTGCAGATCGTTGGCGGCGAACGTTGGCTGCGCGCACTGACCGGCGCCGTCACCGTCGTAGCACCGTTGTCGTTGGTGGCGACCGCGCTGATCAATAACGCCGAAAAGACCCGCATCGATATGTCCTGGCTGCAGTATTTGCCCACCAGCTGGCCCCTGCTGGTGGCCGGCGGGCAGCTTTGGCCGCTGCTGGTGACCGCGCTGGCCGTGGCCATGCTCGCCGTCGTCTACGCCAATCTCGAGCGGCTCGGCTCCGCCAGTTTGAAATCAAGTGCTGTGGCTAGCGCTTACGTGGCCGGCTCGGTGCTGTCCATGGACGCCAGCGAGCTGTCCCGCTCGCTGAGCAACGGTTCGCGCAGCGGGCATTCCTGGATCAGGCTGCCACTGGTTTTTCACCGCGGCTCGTTGACCAGGCGGTCCGTGCTGACGATGCTCAGCGCTCATCTGACCATGCAGCTGCGCCAACCTGGGACCCTGGTGCGTGTGCTGGTCCTGGCCGCTATTCCAGCGAGCCTGGCTTCAGTGCAGTTCCTGGGCAACGCCACGCTGATCGCCGTGGTGCTGTACTTCTGCGCGCTCTTTGCCGTCACCGGCCTGGGGTCCGTGGCACGCTTCGCCGCCGGCAATCCCAGCGTGGATGCCCTGATGCCGCTGCCTGCCAAGACCGTGCGGCGGGCGCACTATGTGATCCCGGCGGTAGGCATGACGCTCTGGATGATCATCTGTTTTGCCCTGCTGCATGTCCTGGGTGTTGGTTCGTGGCCGCTGATCATCCTTGCCGTGCTCGCCGGGCCCGGCCTGGGTGGGGCCACCTTGCGCGCTGCCTTCCGCCCCACACCGGATTGGAACATGCCCGCAGTGGCCACCGCGATGGGTCCAATACCGACAGGTGCCATCCGCAGTTTCCTGATCGGCCCCGACCTGACCCTGATCTCGTTGCTTCCGGTGCTGATTTGCCTGATTTCCGGCGTCGTACCGCTGCTGGCCTTCCCCATCCAGCTGGCTCTGACCCTCATTGCCTACGCTTGGGGCACCAAAGTACGCAAGCCGAAAAAGAAGGGCGACGGCGGCATCTTCGGCCTGCCTGCTGCGGCACCAACGCGCTGACCCTGGGGGTCGGACGCCGCTGGGTCCTGCCTGCTTCACCGGACACCGCGCCCGACACCGCAGCGCTGCGCTTTGGCGGCCGGAATGCGGCACTACGATGGATCAATGACACGCGGAGCGCCCGTTGAGGACATCGACGAAACCAAACTGACCGTTACAAAGCCCAAGACGAGCGCAGCCGGGCTCACGGCGGTTGGTGTCGCCCTGGACCGCGGCATAGCCCAGGCCGGCGTATCGCGGACGGCCAGGGCGCTGCTGCGGCTGAACCAACGCGACGGAACGGACTGCCCCGGCTGTGCGTGGCCGGAATCCCAGGGCCACCGGAAAACGGCCGAGTTCTGCGAAAATGGAGCCAAGGCGGTGGCCGAAGAAAGCACGTTACGCACCGTCACCCCGAATTTCTGGGCTCAGCACTCCATCGAAGAGCTGGCTGGCCGCACGGAATACTGGCTGGGCAACCAGGGACGAATCACCTATCCGATGGTCATCCGACCCGGTGGGACGCACTATCAGCCGATCCCTTGGAGTGAGGCCTTCGAGCTGATCGGCGAGCATATCCGCGCCTCCACCCCGGAGCGCACCGTCTTTTACACCTCCGGCCGCACGGCCAATGAGACGGCGTTCATGTATCAACTGTTCGCCCGCTCGCTGGGGACCAATAACCTGCCCGACTGTTCCAACATGTGCCACGAGTCGTCCGGTTCGGCGCTGAACCCCACCATTGGTATCGGCAAGGGCACGGTGTCACTGCAGGACATCCAGAGCGCCGAGCTGATTTTCGTCGTGGGACAGAATCCCGGGACCAATCATCCACGCATGTTGTCGGCGCTGAAGGAATGTAAGGACAATGGCGGCCGGATCGTGGCGGTCAATCCACTGCCGGAGGCCGGGCTGTTCAATTTCAAGGATCCGCAAACCCCAGCGGGGCTGCTCGGCGGCGGTACGCCGCTCGCCGACGAGTTCCTGCAGATCAAGGTCGGTGCCGATCTGGCGCTCTTCCAAGCCCTCGGCCACCTACTCCTTCAAGAGGAGGAGCGGGTCCCGGGTTCCGTCGTCGACCATGAGTTCATTGCCGCCAATACCGATGGAATCGATGCCTACCGGGCCGCCCGCAAGTCCATCGATTGGGCCGAAACCGAACAGGCCACCGGGCTCTCCCGGCTGGAGATTTCCACCGTTGCCAAGATGATGGTGGAGTCCAAAGCGACCATCATCTGCTGGGCCCTGGGGCTGACTCAGCAGCCGCATTCGGTGAATACGCTCAAGGAAATCATTAACCTCCTGCTGCTGCAGGGGAACTTCGGGAAACCAGGAGCGGGTGCCTGCCCCGTCCGGGGCCACTCCAATGTGCAGGGCGACCGCACCATGGGAGTGTGGGAAAAGCCACACGAGTGGATGCTTGCGGCGCTGGATGAGGAATTCGGCATTGAATCCCCGCGCCGGCACGGACTGGACTCGGTGGACACCGTGGCGGCGTTTGAGAACGACGACGTCGATGTCTTCGTCTCGATGGGCGGCAACTTCGCGCTGGCCTGCTCGGACACGGAGGTGCTCGAGGCCGCGATGCAGCGCGTCGGGCTCACCGTGCATATTTCCACCAAGCCCAACCGCTCGCATGTGATGCATGGGATGACATCCCTGATCCTGCCGACGCTGGGCCGTACCGATATCGATGACAAGCACTCCGGAGGGCGTCAGATCCTCTCCGTGGAGGACTCCATGTCGGTGGTCCGTTCCACCCAGGGCAGGTTGACTCCCGTCTCCGACCATTTGCTGGCCGAGCCGGTCATCGTTGCCCGGATGGCCAGTGCCACCCTTGGCGACGATCATGGCGTCGATTGGAAGGCCATGGCAGCGGATTACGACGTCATCCGTGACCACATTTCCAGAGTCCTGCCCGGCTTTGAGGACTTCAACCGCCGGCTGCGGACCAAAAACGGCTTCATCCTGCCGAATCCGCCGCGTGATACGCGCAGCTTTGCCACGGATATCGGCCGGGCGCGGTTCACGGTCAGTGAACTGGAATACCTTACGCCACCGTCCGGGCACCTGATTCTGCAGACCCTGCGCAGCCATGACCAGTACAACACGACTTTTTACGGACTGGACGACCGCTACCGGGGAATCTCCAACGGCAGGCGCGTCATCCTTGTCCACGAGGCGGACGTCAAAGCACTGGGATTCCGGGACCGCGACCTGGTGGACGTCATCAGCACCTTTCAGGGCGCAGAACGTCGGGCCAATAAATTCCGGCTGGTGGTCTACCCGACGCCGCAGGGCTGCGCGGCCGCTTATTTCCCGGAAGCCAATGCGCTGATGCACCGGGAGCTTGTGGCCCGTGAATCAAACACTCCCGGGTATAAGGCCATGGCCGTGCGGTTTGTGCCGCATGCGGAAAATCCGGAGTAAATCAGCTGACGGGCCGGGACCGGGCGCTTTCATTAATCGCTGAAACCACCCATTGACATTAAAATGCAGCCGGGTTAGGCTAACGATAATTTCCGTTACCGCAATTTTATTTGCACCGCACGATTTCTTCGTAGTGCTGTTTTGATATCCGTGACGGGCATTTTCCACAGCCGTCATGTTCCATTATCTTTTGAACTCTGGAGCGTTATGAGTAGTGTCGGTTTGCTGTACGTAGGGGCCGTTCTCTTCATCAATGGCCTAATGCTGATTGGACGTATTCCCGGGAAATCCGCGGGTATCCTGAATTTATTTGTCGGCGGTATGCAGGTCATTTTTCCTACGATCATCATCCTGCAGGCAAATAATGATTTAGCGACGATTTTCGCGGCCGCCGGCCTCTATTTGTTTGGCTTCACCTACCTCTACGTCGGAATCCTGCAATTTACAGGAATAACCGCAGAGGGCCTGGGCTGGTTCTCGCTCTTCGTGGCCGCCAGCGCCGTCGTCATCGGCACCTTGCAGTTCACCATGGTGAACGATCCGGTCTTCGGCGTCATTTGGTTTGTCTGGGCCGTGCTCTGGTTCATGTTCTTCCTCCTGATGGGACTCGGGAAGGACTCACTGGCCCGTGCCACCGGCTGGTTCACCATCTTTATCAGCCATCTGACGGCGACAATCCCGGCGTTCTTCCTGCTGGTCGGCAGATACGAAACGAATGCCGGGCTGGCCGCTGCCCTGGCTGTCATCTCCATGATTGCCCTCGGTGCGGCGTTGTATCTGGGCCGCCGTCCGCCGCAGGACATGGAACCTGCCGAAGCGGAAGGAGCTCTGCAGACCGTCTAAGCTTCCCCCACAACCGCGAAAGGCGCGTCTATGCCGCTTTATGAGTTCCGGTGTCCGAACTGTTCGTCCTTTGACGCCTTCTATCCCATGACTGATGCGCCGGATTCTGCACTCTGCCCCACCTGCAAGAGCCCCGGGCGCCGGCGGATAAGCGCACCGAATCTGTCCAGGACCGGTTCGTCAGCATTCAAATTAATTGACTCCACCAAACGCAGCGCTGCCGAGCCGCAGGTTATCGATTCGCATCTGCCCGGATCCTCTTCCCGTACCACTGGTCGTATTACATCTAATCCATTGCATCAGAAACTGCCGCGCCCGTAACGTACGCAGCAACGAGTCACAGGAGATGAAATGCCCGAAGTACTGTTTCCACTGGATTCCAGTAAGAAGTTCGAAGACCAGGAGAAGATCGGCCATAACAGATGGCACCCTGAAATTCCGCCGGTGGCCACGGTCAAACCGGGCCAGTCATTCCGGGTGGACTGCCGGGAATGGTTTGACGGTGCAATTGTCAATGATGACTCCGCCGAGGATATTCTCAATGCACCGTTGCTGACGGTGCATAAACTCAGCGGGCCGTTCGCCGTCGAGGGCGCCAAGCCCGGCGATCTGCTGATTGTGGACATCCTTGATGTCGGGCCGATTCCGCAGGAGGACAGCGGGGCGCTGGCCGGCCAGGGCTGGGGCTATACCGGCATTTTTGCCAAGAACAACGGCGGAAGCTTCCTTGTGGACCAGTTCCCGGATGCCTATAAGGCGATCTGGGATTTCAATGGCCAGATCGCCACATCCCGCCACGTACCCAATGTGTCCTTCCCCGGTCTTATTCACCCCGGTCTGATGGGCACCGCGCCGTCGGCAGCGCTGCTGGCGAAGTGGAACAAACGCGAGGGTGACCTCATCGCCACCGATCCGCACCGGATGCCACCACTGGCGCTTCCCCCGGAGGCGCAGCACGCGGTGCTCGGCAGCCTGCCGTCCGAGGACTTTGACAGGGTTGCCGGGGAGGCTGCCCGCACCGCTCCCCCGCGGGAAAACGGCGGCAACCAGGACATCAAGAACCTGTCCAAGGGTTCGCGGATCTTCTACCCGGTCTTTGTTGACGGCGCAAACCTGTCGGTCGGGGATCTGCACTTCTCCCAGGGTGACGGCGAGATCACGTTCTGCGGTGCCATCGAGATGGGCGGGTTCATCGATCTGCGGGTGGACATCATCAAGGGCGGAATGGACACCTACGGCGTGAGTGAGAATGCGATCTTCATGCCGGGCACCGTGGAACCGCAGTTCAGTCAGTGGCTGGCGTTCTCTGGTACCTCCGTAACCCTCGATGGTGAACAGAAGTATCTGGACTCACACCTCTCGTACCAGCGGGCTTGCCTGCACGCCATCGACTACCTGACAAAGTTCGGCTACAGCCCGGAGCAGGTCTACCTTATGCTCGGTGCCGCACCGATCGAAGGCCGGCTCTCCGGCGTTGTCGATATTCCCAACTCGTGTTCCACCGTCTACATTCCGACATCGATCTTCGACTTTGATGTCCGGCCCTCGTCCGCCGGTCCGCACCAGATCGATCCCGGCATCGGGGCGCCGAGGGCGAACAACAAGTAACACTGGCGGTGTGACCGGCAGCCACCCAGCTGCCGGTCACACCGCAATAATGACATCCAACCGCCGCGGCCCGTGCACACCCTCCACCCGTTCAAGTTCAATATCGCTGGTCGCGCTGGGTCCGCTGATCAGGGTCAGCGGCCGGGTGCCATCCAGCCGTTGGAGGGCCTCCGGCAGAATTCCGACGATACTCTTCACCGGCACCACACATATGTGGTGGTCCGGAACCAGCGAAATGGCCCGGCGGCCCTGATCGGCGGAGCCGTCGAGCACAATCGTGCCGGTCTCCGCCACCGCTACAGCGCTGCAGGTCAATACCGCGTCCATCGCGTCCAGCTCCCCGACTGTCAGCGGATGGTCCGGATGGTCGACGACGGCGCGGGCCGGTTCTGCGTCGAAGGCGAGCCAGCCAACCGGCAGGCCCGGGGGGATCACAAACCGCCCGGCACCGGCCAGCAGCTCACCGATCCGGCCGCTGACGCCGTCGGGCTCCTCCACGAAGACGTTAGCCTTGTAATCCACCAGACGGTCCACCAGCAGCTCCACCAGCGCTTGAGCGTCCAGCCCGGTCGTCTGCCGGTAATTCCGCGGAACAGGCGGAACCGCCGGCTGATCGGACAGTGCCGCGCGGATCCGGTCCAGAATTTCTTCCCGCGCGCTCATCCGTCTTCGCCCGATTCGGCTGCCGCGTCCGGCGTCTGCGATGTGTCGGGCGTGGGTACATGTTCCTTCTTCCACCAGGCACGGAACGACTGCTTCGGCGGCGCGGGAATATCCCGGCTCTGCGTCCAGCCGCCGGCCATGCCGGGCAGGCGCTTAATTTTTTGATCCGGGCCGGCCATCAGCTTGCCCAGCGGAAGTCCCTTCTCCACCAGTGCCAGGTTGCGGCCGGAGGAAAACGCCACCCTCGCAGCCGCCATTCCGACGTCCATCTGGCTGGGCAGCTTACGTTTGGCATGCTCGGCGTCCACGTCCTTCCCGCGCAGATGGACCAAGATCTCCGGGATATTGATCTTCACCGGACACGCATCAAAGCACGCCCCGCACAACGAGGAGGCGTAGGGCAAGGAGTTGTTTTCCTCGGCCTCGATCCCCGTCATCAGCGGGGAAAGGATGGCTCCAATGGGACCGGGATAGGTGGAGCCATAGGCATGACCGCCGGTGCGTTCGTAGACCGGGCAGACGTTCATGCATGCACTACAGCGAATACAGTGCAGCGCTGAACGGCCCATTTCGTCGGCAAGAGCAGCGGTACGGCCGTTATCCAGCAGCACCAGGTGGAAGTTTTGCGGCCCGTCTCCCTCGGTGACGCCCGTCCACAGCGACGTGTAGGGATTCATCCGTTCACCGGTGGAGGAACGCGGCAGCAGTGCCATGAATACCTCGAGGTCCAAAAAAGTGGGCAGCAGCTTCTCGATGCCCATCACCGTGATCAGCGTTTCCGGCAGCGTCAGGCACATCCGGCCATTCCCTTCGGATTCCACCACGGCCAGCGTTCCGGAATCCGCGATGGCAAAGTTGGCACCGGAGATTGCGACCTTGGTGCTGAGGAATTTTCGGCGCAGATGCGCACGTGCGGCCATCGCCAGTTGCCGGGGATCATCGGTCAGCTCCGGATCCACCCCTGCCATTTCAGCCAGGAAGATGTCCCGGATCTCAGTTCTGTTTTTGTGGATGGCGGGCACCAGAATGTGACTGGGTTTGTCGTGGCCCAACTGGACGATGAGTTCGGCCAGGTCCGTCTCGTAGGCCGCGATTCCCTGTTCTTCCAGGTACTCATTAAGACCGATTTCCTGCGTGGCCATGGATTTGACCTTGACCACCTCGGTGGCGCCCTCGGCCCGAATAAGACCGGCGACGATCTCATTGGCTTCCTGTGCATCTCGGGCCCAATGCACCGTGCCGCCGCGCTGAGTAACATTTTCCTCCAGCTGCACCAGCAGCCGTGGCAGATCGGCCATGACCTGCTGTTTGAGCACGCTGCCGGCTTCGCGCAGTTCCTCCCAGTCGGGAAGCTCCGCCACCACTTTGAGGCGTTTCTCCCTGATCGTGCCAGTGGCGTGGCCCAGGTTCGCACGCAACTGGGCGTTATCCAGGTCACGATGTGCGGCATGCGGGAAGGACTCTGTTGCGAACAGGTTGCCGCTGCCGTAACTAGCGATCCTTGGCATACCCAGACTGATCTGGCTCATGAGCGTCCCCGTCCGGTCAGCAGTTCGACCTCACCGGACACGGAGACGGGCGCTTCCATCGTGCTGGCCAGTATCTCGGCAAAGTGCAGGGTTGCGGTGCCGCTGTCCTTGCGGGAGAGGCCACCGCCGATGTGCAGCAGGCAGGAGGCATCGCCGCCCACGCACAGTTCCGCGCCGGAGGCTTCAATACTCTTGACCTTGTCCTCGAGCATCGCACTTGAGACATCCGCGTTTTTCATCGCGAAGGTGCCCCCAAAACCGCAACACTGATCGGGCCCGGAAAGGTCCCGCAATTCGATCCCACCGACGCTCCGCAGCAGGTCCAGCTGCCGATCACCCAGGCGGAGCAAACGCATGCCGTGGCAGCTGGGGTGGTACGTCACCGTGTGCGGGAAGTATGAGCCCAGCTGGGCCGCCGCATCGGTGATGCCCAGGACGTCCACCAGCAGCTGGGAAAGTTCGTAGGTCTTAGCGCCGACGGCGTTGGCCCGGTTTTCGAGGTCGGCGTCACCGCAGTGCCGGGCAATCATGGGCTGCTGATGCTTCACCGAGGCTACGCAGGAAGCAGACGGTGCAACAGCGACGTCGTAATCTCCTTGGCTGAATGCTGCGACGTGATTGGCCACCACCGGCAGGGCATCGTCGAAGTAACCGCTGTTGATGTGCATCTGACCGCAGCAGGCCTGGGTGGCCGGGAAGAGGACCTGGTGCCCCAACCGTTCCAGAATGGTCACCGTCGCCTTGGCTGTGCGCGGAAACATGGCATCCACGATGCAGGTGGCGAAGAGCGCGATCTTCATGGGGTCCTCCCGGTGATCTGACGAACCCGGTGGAATGACGGGCGGCACATGAGACGATTCTCTCACCGGATGCCGGCTCCCGAAACCTGGCCCGGCAGCCACGCCTGTGCGGTAGCCGTCTGAATAGCCTTCAAACGCCGCTCACGATCCGGCGTTCAGGATGACGGACCACATGGCGCTTTTGGTGTCCGGTGTCGCCAGCGGTGTGGCGGTGACCTGGCCGCGGACACCGGCCCCGACCGGAGCGGTGTCACCAACCAGCGACGTGATCCTGCCGCTGCCGGTCCCCGTTGTCTGCGACCGTACTCCCACGCTCGGGTCCGCGGACCAGCCGTTATCGGCACTGGACTTGTTCGCCCAGTACGAGACCAAGGTGCTGCCGGAAAAACCCGCGGTCACCTTAGGGGTGGTCCTGACCGACGCGGTGGTCCCGTCAATGACCGGCACCGCGGCGTCGACCCACGCGGGTCCGGTGACGCCGCTGTAGGCGAGCAACTGCACCGCGGACTTCGCCAACGTGCTGATCGGCACCTGCACCACCGATCCGGCGTCGGCCGCCTGCGCCGTCCTGGCCCACAGCTGGGTCTGCATGGTGCTGCCGGACTTCGACGCGACCAGCCGCCAGCCCGGGCCCGACGGCGGCCCGACCGTGGACGCCGCGTCCCCGACGGTCACGAACAGCAGCGTTCCATCCCCGGCCTGCACCGACGACGGGACCGTCACCGACGGGACCATGCTATTGGCATTCGTTTGAGCCGCGGCACGGAAGACGGGTGCTGCCGCCGGCGGGGCGGTCACCGTGACGACCTTGGAGGTCGTCCCGCTGGCTCCGGCGTTATCGGTAACGGTCAGCGTGATCGTGTACCTTCCGGTTGCGGAGTAGACATGTGTTCGCGTCGCGCCGGTGGCTGTGCTTCCGTCACCAAAGGACCAGGCATAGTCCGTTATGCTGCCATCCGGGTCGCTGGAGCCGCTGGCGTCCACCTGTACGGTGAGGTCAGCGGCTGCTGCGGTGAAGAACGGCGACGGTGCCTGGTTGGCTGCCAATGGTGGTGTTTGCATCGATCCGGCGTTCAGGATGACGGACCACATGGCGCTTTTGGTGTCCGGTGTCGCCAGCGGTGTGGCGGTGACCTGGCCGCGGACACCGGCCCCGACCGGAGCGGTGTCACCAACCAGCGACGTGATCCTGCCGCTGCCGGTCCCCGTTGTCTGCGACCGTACTCCCACGCTCGGGTCCGCGGACCAGCCGTTATCGGCACTGGACTTGTTCGCCCAGTACGAGACCAAGGTGCTGCCGGAAAAACCCGCGGTCACCTTAGGGGTGGTCCTGACCGACGCGGTGGTCCCGTCAATGACCGGCACCGCGGCGTCGACCCACGCGGGTCCGGTGACGCCGCTGTAGGCGAGCAACTGCACCGCGGACTTCGCCAACGTGCTGATCGGCACCTGCACCACCGATCCGGCGTCGGCCGCCTGCGCCGTCCTGGCCCACAGCTGGGTCTGCATGGTGCTGCCGGACTTCGACGCGACCAGCCGCCAGCCCGGGCCCGACGGCGGCCCGACCGTGGACGCCGCGTCCCCGACGGTCACGAACAGCAGCGTTCCATCCCCGGCCTGCACCGACGACGGGACCGTCACCGACGGGACCATGCTATTGGCATTCGTTTGAGCCGCGGCACGGAAAGCCAGGCCTGCGGCCGGCGGCGCAGTCATAGTGAACGTCTTGGATGTCGTGCCGCTGGCGTTATGGAAGTCTGTAACCGTCAGGGAGACTGTGTACCGACCAGCTGCCTGGTAGATGTGCGAGGCGGTGGGACCGTCTGCCGTGCTGTCGTCGCCGAAGGACCAGGCATAGGACTTGATCGGACCATCCGGGTCGCTGGAGCCGTTCCCGTCCACTTTCAGCTCAAGATCGGTCGCCGCCGTGGAGAACGCGGCCGACGGCGGTTGGTTAGCTGCCGCAGCAGCAGGCGCCACGAGTGCGCTGCCGGCAAAGACAAAGGTGTCCCGCGCAGTCCAATTCACGCCGTCCAGTGCCGGACCCGAAACCACGATGCCGCTTCCCGCCACCGGCGCACCGGACCCAGGGTTCCAGTCCCACCGGCTAAGGCCGCCGGTGGACGAGGCGACGTAGAGCTGGGTGCCGTCAAGAAACATCGAGCGGGCATCTGAGAAAGTCAACCCGGGAAGGCTGGCAGAGGCAGTGAAGCGTGTTGCACCCGGAATGCCACTTTGCGTTTCGAAATACCGGTAGTACAGGTTGTTGTTGCCCGCGAGCGTGTAGTAGATCCGCGCCGTGGCCCGGTCGTAGAACAGCCCCGTCATGGTGCCTAGCTCGGTGGGGAAATCGATCAGGCCGTTGAGATTGATCACCGTCGGAGTCCCGAGTGCCGCTCCGTCGAAGGTCTGCTGCTGAAAGGTGCCGTCAGAACGGGCGGAATAGAGGACGCCGTCTACCATGAACAGACCCCGGACCAGCGCCCAGTCCTGTGCAGAAGGCACTATCGAGGATGAGGTCACCTCCGTGCCGCTGAATTCGCGGCGGATCAGGGCTGTGCCAGGCAGAGCCGCCCCGCGGTCGTCTTTGGCTGCGCCGGCCGAAAACACGCTGGTCGGCAGCCGTCCGGCGTCGTCCGCCGGCATCGCGAAGCCACCCTTGATCGGCATGAAGGCCAGTCGACCGTGATACTGGGAGTTGGAGATGCGGTCGGTGTCGCTGCCGATCCAGAGGCCGCTGTCCGTGGCCACGAAGCTGTAGACGCCATAACCGCGGGCGCGCGTCGGATTCCAGGTGGTGGGCATGCCATCGCGCGGATCGATCGCGGCCAACCCGGTGCGGACAACGGCGCCCGGACCCATGGAATTACTGCCGGCCGGATTATTCAACCAGCGGAAGTGGCCGCCGAGATAGACAGCAGTCTGCGTCACAGCGACCCGCGTGATGGTGTCGCCACCGGTGTAGTTGACCCATGTCGGCTGGGACTGGGGAGCCTCAGTTCCGAGTTCCCAGCGTGAGGCGGTGTCGCAGAGTTTTCCCGGGTGGGGGCCACCGGTGGTGCCCACCACGAAATAACTTCCGTCCGGTGAAATATCGACGTCGCGCATCTGACTGTCGAATTGCTGGCTGCAGTCTGCGGTGAACCGGTCCGTGGACCAGTTGGTCAGGGTCGGTGGCGATGTCGTCAGATCAGCGGTAAAAATCATGGCGCGTGTCTGCCCGTTAACGATGGTGAAATTGCCGATGGCGACCAGGCGCCGACCGTCCGGGGTGATATCGGCGCGCTGGATCGAAGCATCGGTTTGAGTCGTTCGTGGCGTATTGATATCCATGCGCACATCGGCGAACACAGCGCCCGTGGAAGGATTCAGCGCCGACAAATAGGTGGTTGCGGTCGTGCCGACGGTCAAGAAGCGTCCGGTCACATAAAGGCGATCCCCGCGCAGAAGCAGCTGGTTGATCCGCCCGTCAAAAGCCGGAGCCGCGAATGACACGTCAAGTGCACCGGTAAAAACATTGATTTTGGCAATGCTGCGTGCCTTGGAGCCGTTGACCTGGCTGAAGGAGCCGGAGATCCAGACATTCTGGCCGTCACCGACAGCCAGAACGTCCATGATCTCCCCATTGACGGCAACGTTCAGGGCTGTGATCTCACCGGTGTTGTTTTTGAAGGCGAAGATATTGGTGCGTGCGATCGGGGTCTCGTCGACCGCACTGCGAACAGAACTGAAGTTGCCGACGGCGACCACCAGTCCGCCGGTTTCAGCAAAACCCGATACATAGCCGTCGAGTACATGTGGCGTCCAGCGCGCGGCATCGGCGCTGACCACCGTCGACTGGTTTCCTCGTTGGACCGCGCCCGCGGGCGCCGCAGGGACGAGGACGGCCAGGATCAGCGTGAGGGCGGCTATCAGGGCTATCCATCCGTGGCTGGCCCGATGCGGCGCCCGGGATTTGGATCCCAAGTGGTTCGGGATCCGCGCTGAATGTATTCCCGTAGTCGCCATCACGCCAACCTTCCGCGCCGCGGTGTCTTGGGTTCCCAAAGTCTCGGTTCCCGCGCACCAGCGCACGCTATTTGGTGTAGGACCAGTTTTCCGACCCACTGCCAAGCAGTATCCGCGCTCCGGGATTCCAGCTCAATAAGTAGTTTCCCAACCCACGGCAAGTATCCTGGCCGCACAGTCTTCGCCGTTCGAACGTTATGCCAGGCACGGATTACCTTCGACGCAGGGACACCGGGGCCATCAGCACGGCCGCGGGCTCCCTGACCCACTCCGCCCCGGTGGCCTTCCGCTCCGCCCGCGTGGAGAAGCGGTAAGAGAACAATCGCGCGCGGAGCCAGCGCGGAGCCGCACCATCAAAGGGATCGGTCCGCAGCAGTTTCAGCGTCCGGCGGTCCGCTACTAACAATTTGCCGAGCAAGGGAACAAACCAGTGATCGCTTGGCGACCCCAACGCCATGAACCACAGCATCCAGCCCAGCCGTAAGTGATACGGCGCATATTGACGCGACCTTCGGTGCGGATCCCCCGGTTTGCCCCGGAACTCATACTCCCGCCAGCGCGCCTCGTCCGGATCGTCGTCGTCCGTTCCCTCCACAATCACCTCGTACCGTTCCCGGGTAATACTGCCGAACGCGCCATAGGCGTTCACCAGATGCCAGCGGTTAAAGCTGGCGTTCATTAGCTGATGGTGCGAGAAAAGATTGCGGAGCGGCTTATAACTCAGCACGATCAGCCACGCTGTCACTGCCAGTACGACGACGGCGAACCAGCCAGGCAACTGCGCAGACCCGGCGGTCCCCGACGGAACCGCCGGAATCACCAGGTGCCCGGCGTCGTTGCTGATCGCGGAAAACGCCAGGATCATGGTGAGCACGTTAAGCCAGGCAAAATTCCCGGACAGCACCAGCCATGCCTGGGTGAGAACAATGATCGCCGCGGCAATGCTGGCCAGCGGCTGCGGGGCAAAGAGGAAGAACGGCACGATCAACTGGGCGAAGTGATTGCCCACAACTTCACAGCGGTGCAGCGGCTTGGGGAGGTGATGGAAGTATCTGCTCAGCGGGTTGGGCATCGGCTGCGTCTCATGGTGGTAGTAGAGCGCGGTCAGATCCCGCCATACCGTGTCCCCACGGATCTTGATCATGCCCGCGCCGAACTCCAACCGAAAGACCAGCCACCTCAGGAGCCAGAGTATGGTCACCGGAGGAGCAACGGCGTCCGACCCGAGGAAGGCCGCGATGAACCCCGCCTCCAACAGCAAGCTCTCCCAGCCGAAGCCGTAGAACGTCTGGCCGATGCTGACGATCGACAGATACAGCGCCCAGATGAAAAGGAAAACCAGCAGCGGGATCCACGGCGGACCGACCTGCGGCAGTCCGAGTACCAGCGCAAAGGCCAAAATCGCGCCTGTCCAGGCTACGGCCAGGAGCAGGTTATCCGAGTAGCGCCAGTGGAAAAGTGAAGGATAGCTCCGCCGGGGTGCGCGGGCCAGAAATCTCGGGGCCGGCAGCAGCCCGTGCTCACCGAGCAGAGCCGGGAACTGGGCCACGGCGGAGAGGAACGCAATGACGAACACCGCGGCGATACCGCGCTGCAGGACCTGACGGGAAAACCCGTATCCGTCGGCGCCAAGCCAATCGGTCAATCCCTGCATGCTGAACCGCCCCCGGCGAAACCTGACCGGATGGGGCGAGCATTCCTCCGACCCATCCCGGTAGTCCCCACGCTACGGTTGTCACCGAAGATGGTCAACGCCGCTCCCTACCAGGCGGATAAGGCACCAACGCCCCGTCGACGATGAGCCGCCTTCGCCTCTTTCACGGTGGACCCGGCATCCCGGCCATATAGGCCATCCCGGAGCAGTTCATGGAAGAGCAGCAGATCCGCAGCAGTCGGGAAATCCGCGTGCCGGGTCCTGACGTTGCAGCCGCGCCCCAACGCGCGCGCTTATGGAAACCAGAGCTTGGGTGCGACGCGTCAGCTCAGCATTCTACGACGTTGACCGCCAGACCACCCATCGCCGTTTCCTTGTACTTTGAACTCATGTCCTTGCCCGTTTCGCGCATGGTCACGATGACCTCATCCAGCGAGACGCGATGTTGTCCGTCCCCCCACAGTGCCATCTTGGCGGCGTTGATCGCTTTCGCGGCGGCTATGGCGTTGCGCTCAATGCAGGGGACCTGGACCAGTCCGCCAATGGGATCACAAGTCAGACCAAGGTTGTGTTCCATCGCGATTTCGGCAGCGTTTTCCACCTGTTCGGGCGTCCCGCCCATGACCTCGGCAAGCGCGCCAGCGGCCATTGAAGAAGCCGACCCGACTTCGCCCTGGCATCCCACTTCTGCCCCCGAGATTGAGGCCTGCTCCTTGTACAGCACCCCAATGGCGCCGGCGGTGAGCAGGAACTTCACGACGACGTCGTCCTTTGCTTCCGGAGTGCCCTCACGCATGCCGTCGGTGTAGTGCGTCGCATAGAACATGACGGCCGGAATGATGCCCGCGGCGCCGTTGGTGGGGGCAGTGACTACTCTGCCGCCGGAGGCGTTTTCCTCATTAACGGCCAAGGCCACCAGGTTGACCCACTCCTGCCAGAACTTCGGGTCCCTGTCCGTGTCCTCGAGCCGGAGTCTCGCGTGCCAGTCGGGGGCCCGACGGCGAACCTTGAGTCCGCCGGGCAGCAAGCCGGTGCGCTGCAGGCTGGAGTTCTTGGATTCTTCCATCACGTCGCGGATGTGCAGCAGACCGTCGCGGACCTCCGTTTCGGAACGGCTGACCAACTCATTGGCGAGCATGACGCCGCTGATGCCCAATCCGGTTGCCGTGCAGTGCTGCAACAGCCCGACGGCCGTCCGGAAGGGGTAGGGCAGCTGCTGCTTGGAATCCGCCAGTTCCTGCTTCGCTGCGTCTTCCTCACCCTCGCGAACAATGAAGCCGCCGCCGACGGAGAAGAAAGTGGCTTCGTGGAGTACGTCGCCTGCAGTGTCGGTGACCTGGAATTTCATGCCGTTGGTGTGCCTGGCGAGCACGGTCAGCGGGTGCAGGATCATGTCCTCCACCGCATAGCTGAGGGTCTTCACTCCGCAGAGGTCCACCTCGCCGTGGCTCTCAAAGAAGGCCAGCCGGTCCTGGACTTCCTGCGGGAGGATGAGTTCAGGCTCGCGGCCCTCCAACCCCAGCAAAACGGCTGTCATGGTTCCGTGGCCCCTGCCGGTTGCGGCCAGCGAACCGTAGAGGTCCACGCGCAGACCCGCTACAGCACCCACGATGCCTTGCGCGCAGAGTTCGGCGGCGAAGACAGCCGCCGCACGCATCGGCCCCACCGTGTGTGAGCTCGAAGGTCCAATGCCGATCGAGAAAAGATCGAAGACTCCTACTGCCATGACTGGTCCTTATCCGAAAACGGGGAAAAATGCGTGGTGGTCTGGCACGTTGGCCTAGGCCAGGAGTCCTGCCGAGTGGTTTTCAACGGCGGTCAGTTCCACGACGTCCCGGGACAGGGACGCAGTGACTGGCTGTGCTCCGGCCGGCGCGCTCACAGCTCGCCGCCATTGGCTGCCGCGTAATCCTCGGCGCTCAGCAGCGGGCCGTCGGTATTGACGTCCACCTTGAAAAGCCAGCCGAGGCCATACGGGTCACCATTGACCAGGGCGGGATCGTCCACGACGGCGCTATTGACTTCCGTTACCTCGCCGCTGACGGGGGCGAAGAGTTCCGAAACCGACTTCGTGGACTCGATCTCACCGCACGGTTCGCCGGCCGTGATGGCGGCTCCCACCTCTGGCAGATCAACGTAGACGATGTCCCCGAGGGCGTCAGTGGCCACGGCGGTCACACCCACGGTAGCGGGCCCGGCTCCATCCCGCGCGATCCATTCGTGTTCTGCGGAGTACTGCAGCCCGGGCATTACCTTGGTCATGTTGTCTTCTTTCGCTAAAAATGCTGAGGTAAACCGGAACCCGGCCTGCCGGGTTTGTTTACTTTTCCCGCTTGTAGAAGGGCAGGTCCACGACCTTGAACGGCTCGGCTTTGCCGCGCAGATCGATGCTCAGCTCCGTCCCGGGCACGGTGTGTTCGACGTCGACGTAGGCTAAAGCCACCGGGTAACCGAGCGTGGGGCTCAACGCCCCGGACGTGACTTCTCCGATGACGTTACCGTCCAGTGTGACGGGGTAATGAGAGCGTCCGGCGCGACGGCCCATTCCCTGCAGCCCGACCAGTCTGCGCCCGGTGGTTTTGCCTGCGCCGCTGGCCTTCTTTGCCTCCAGCGCCTGGCGCCCGACGAAGTCCGATTTTTTGGACAGTGCGACGATGGGCCCAAGGCCGGCCGAATACGGGTCACCGTCCATGCTGAGCTCGTTGCCGTAGAGCGGCATTCCGGCCTCCAAACGCAGCGAATCGCGGCAGGCGAGGCCGGCCGGGACCAGCCCTTCGCCGCCGGCCGCCAGCAGTGCCGTCCACAAGGCCGGGGCCTGGGCGTTGGGTATGTAGAGTTCAAAGCCGTCCTCGCCGGTGTAGCCGGTGCGGGCCAGCAGCACGTCCATCGTGCCGCCGTCGGCAAGGCCGCCGCCTGCGTGCACCTGGATGTCGGTGCTGGCATAGTACTTAAGACCGCGCACGGTATCGGCTTGTTCGGCCGGGACCAGGGTCAGCAGAATTGCCTCGGCGTCCGGCCCCTGCAAGGCAATCAGGGAGGTCGCTGCGGACTGGTCCTGCACGACGACGTCGAATCCGCCCGAGCGCTCAGCCAGTTCCCGGGCCACCACCTCGGCGTTCCCCGCGTTCGGCACCACCAGGTAGCTGTCCGAGGTACGGCGGTAGCTGATCAGGTCGTCAATGATGCCGCCATCGGTGTTGCAGATCAGCGAGTATTTTGCCTTGCCGTCCGCAACGGCGGAGAGCTTCCCCACCAGAGCAAAATCCAGAAACGCTCCGGCATCCGGGCCGGTGACGTTGATTTCGCCCATATGGGAGAGATCGAAGAGCCCGGCCGCTTTCCGCACGGCGTGGTGCTCGGCGAGTTCGCTGCTGTATTTGAGCGGCATCTGCCAGCCGCCGAAGTCGGTAAAGGATGCACCCCGCTTGGCGTGCTCGTCGTAGAGGGCAGTGTGTCGGGAAACAGCTGTTTCGGTCATGATCGTCACCGGTTCTCTGTGGATGTGGCTGCTGCAGTGGGCGCCGCTGTGGAGGACTCTTCCTCCGAAGCGACGGGTGCGTCCTCGAAGGCTTCGATCGGCGGGCAGGAGCAGATAAGGTTGCGGTCTCCATTGGCGCCGTCGATCCGGCCCACCGGAGGGAAGTATTTATCCGTCCGGAGCGAAGCCAGCGGGAAGGCCGCCTGCTCGCGGCTGTAGTTACGGTCCCAACTGCTGGTAACAACGGCGGCCGCTGTGTGCGGAGCCTTCCGCAGCGGGCTCTCCTCCGCAGTGAAATCACCGGCGGCCACCTGATCAATCTCGCCCTTGACGGCGATCATCGCGTCGATGAACCTGTCCATTTCATCTAGATCCTCCGACTCGGTGGGCTCGACCATCAGGGTCCCGGCAACGGGGAAGGCGAGGGTGGGAGCATGGAAACCATAGTCAATCAGGCGTTTGGCCACATCTTCGGCGCTCACTCCGGTGCGGGCTGTCAGCTCACGCAGATCCAGGATGCATTCGTGCGCCACCAAGCCGCCGGTGCCGGTATAGAGAATCGGAAAGTGCTCGTTCAGCCGGGATGCGACGTAGTTGGCCGCCAGCAGCGCCGACTTGGTCGCCTCGGTCAGACCATCCCCGCCCATCAGCTTCACGTAGGCCCACGAGATCGGCAACACCCCGGCGGAGCCAAAGCGGGACGCCGAAATCGGCACCCCCGCACTGGCGGACCCGGCGCTGCCAGCGCCGCTCAGCCCGCTCGCGGCAGAGTTCAGGGCCGCTGCCGCGTCGCCGGGCATGAACGGGGCCAGGTGTGCCTTGGCTGCCACCGGCCCAACGCCGGGGCCGCCGCCGCCGTGCGGGATGCAGAACGTCTTGTGCAGATTCAGGTGCGAGACGTCGCCACCGAACTGGCCCGGCTGTGCCAGTCCCACGAGCGCGTTAAGGTTGGCGCCGTCGATGTAGACTTGGCCGCCGACGGCGTGCACGGCGTCGCAGACCAGCCGGACGTCGTCGTCGAACACCCCGTGCGTGGACGGGTAGGTAATCATTATCGCCGCCAGGGTGTCCTTGTTGGCGTCGATTTTGCCCTGCAGATCAGCGTGGTCGATGCTACCGTCGGGAGCGGTGGCGACTACGACGACCTTCATCCCGGCGAGCACGGCGGAGGCCGCGTTGGTACCGTGCGCGGAGGCCGGAATCAGGCAGATCCGGCGCTGCTCATCTCCGCGGGACCGATGGTAGCCCCGGATGGCGAGCAGGCCTGCGAGTTCGCCCTGGGAACCGGCGTTGGGCTGGATCGAGACCTGATCGTAGCCGGTGATCTCCGCCAGGCTCTGTTCCAGATCGGCGATCAGCTCCCGCCAGCCCTCGGTCTGTGAATCCGGCGCGAACGGGTGGATGGAGGCGAATTCCGGCCACGAAATGGGCTCCATCTCCACCGTGGCATTGAGCTTCATCGTGCACGAGCCCAGTGGGATCATGGTGCGATCCAGCGCCAGGTCCCGGTCGCTGAGCCGGCGCATGTAGCGCAGCAGCGCGGTTTCGGAACGGTGGCTGTGGAAAACGGGGTGGGTCAGATAACCGGAGGTACGGACGACGTCGGCGGGCAGCTCAAAGCCGGCCGCTGCGGTGCCGCTGGTGGTTCCGGCTTCGGTACCGGCTGTGGCGCCGAAGGCGGCCGCGACCGCGGCGATGGTTGCCGCCGTCGTCGTTTCATCCGTCGAGACGCCCACGGTGTCCGCATCGATGACGCGCAGGTTGATGCCGCGTTGCTCCGCGTCGGCAATGATGCCGGCTGCCGTGCCCGGGACGCGGACGGTGAGCGTGTCGAAGAATGACTCGCTGACCAGCTCGAAGCCGGCGGATGTCAGGGCCGCGGCCAAGGTGCGGGCATGGGCGTGGGTGCGCTCGGCGATCGCTTTCAGGCCGTCCGGGCCGTGATACACCGCATACATGCTCGCGACGATGGCCAACAGGGCCTGCGCGGTGCAGATGTTGGAGGTCGCCTTTTCCCGGCGGATGTGCTGCTCACGGGTCTGCAGCGCCAGGCGGTAGGCCGGCAGACCGGCGTCGTCCTTGGAAACCCCCACCAAGCGGCCCGGCAGCGAACGCTCCAGACCCTTGCGGACCGCCATGTAGGCCGCGTGCGGGCCGCCGAAAAACAGCGGAACGCCAAAACGCTGGGCCGTGCCGACGGCAATGTCCGCACCCTGCTCCCCCGGCGCGACGATCAGGGTCAACGCCAGCAGGTCGGCGGCCACAGTGACCATGGCACCGCGGTCCTTGGCGGCAGCGATGACCGGGGCGTAATCGAAAACGCGACCGGACACGCCCGGCTGCTGCAGCACAATCCCGTTGATGGCGCCCTCCGGCAGTCCGGCCGACAGGTCTGCCACTTCCACCTCGAAATCCAGTGCCTGGGCGCGGCCCAGCACGATGGCCAGCGTCTGCGGCAGCAGGTCCGCATCCAGCACCGTTTTACCGGCTCCGGAACCCGGTGCCTTATTGGCCCGGCGCATCAGCAGCACGGCCTCGGCCACGGCGGTGGCTTCATCGAGCAACGACGCGTTGGCCACAGGGAGCGCGGTGAGATCTGCCACCATGGTCTGAAAGTTGAGCAGGGCCTCCAGCCGGCCCTGCGAGATCTCCGGCTGGTACGGCGTGTAGGCCGTGTACCAGGCCGGGTTTTCCAGGATGTTGCGGCGAATCACCGCCGGCGTCAGGGTGTCGTAGTAGCCCTGACCGATCATCTGTACGGCGGTCCTGTTTTTGCCGGCAATCCCACGCAGGGCGGCCAGCGTTTGGGCCTCGGTCAGCGCCGGCGCCAGGGCAAGCGGCTTGGCCTGCCGGATGCTCGCCGGCAGGGCCACATCAACCAGGCCCTCGAGGCTGTCGTAGCCAATGGCTTTGAGCATCGTATCGATGTCGGATTGCCGGCGTGCGCCAATGTGGCGGTCGGCGAAATTAGTGGGCGAGGACTGAACCGTCATGAGGAACTCCAAGGTTGGCCGACGCCAACAGACGCCAGATGCGGACCGAGTTCCTCCCCGCTCTGTATTGGACCTGAGAGTTTCCGCGGGAGATTCCGCTTGCACCGTCGGTGAGTCCGGGCTTTCGCCTGACTGCTTTCCAGAGTTGCCTCGCCGCAGCGGTACAGGTGCCTGAGAGATTCCTGGGGAGGATTTGCTCCTACGGCGCCTACTGGGTGTTACACCGGCAGGACTCTCCCGCCGCAGTTCGAAGGCTATTAAATTATGGTGATTCGGCTCACGAGTCTACCGGATGCACAGCCGCGGGCCAAAGCGGCGCGAGTTTGACTTTATTGCGTGAGAGACAACACACTGAAAACCCCAGGCAGCCGCGGCCAAAGCGGCAACATCAACTCCGGGCAAGCCCGACGAACGCCGCCTTTGTGGCGCGCTTTATCCATATTTTAAGAGGGAAGTTCCATGTCTGAAAGTACGACGGTTCAACAGCCGGTCCGCGCGCCTGAGCCGGCCGCGGAAGGCCCGCACCTTACGCGCTCATTGTCCAACCGGCACATTCAACTGATCGCCATCGGCGGCGCCATCGGCACCGGGCTGTTCATGGGTTCCGGGAAAACCATCAGCCTTGCCGGCCCCTCGGTCATTTTCGTCTACATGATTATTGGCTTCATGCTCTTTTTCGTCATGCGTGCCATGGGGGAACTGCTGCTCTCCAACCTCAAGTACAAGTCCTTCAGCGATTTCTCCGCAGATCTGCTTGGCCCGTGGGCGGGATTCTTCACCGGCTGGACGTACTGGTTCTGCTGGATTGTCACGGGCATCGCGGACATCATTGCGATCGCCGGCTACGTGCGGTTTTGGTGGCCCGCTGTTCCGCTGTGGATCCCGGCGCTTGCCGCCATCGCGGTCTTGCTGGGGCTGAACCTCCCGACGGTTAAGGCCTTCGGGGAGACGGAATTCTGGTTCGCTCTGGTCAAGATCGTTGCCATCGTCACGCTGATCATCGTGGGTCTGGTAATGATCTTCACCGCTTTTCAGGCGCCCAATGGCGAGCAGGCCAGCTTTACGAATCTGTGGAGCGACGGCGGTCTCTTCCCCACCGGGCCGATGGGTTTTGTGGCAGGGTTCCAGATTGCCGTCTTTGCCTTTGTCGGCATTGAACTGGTCGGAACCACCGCGGCCGAGGCCAAGGACCCGGAAAAGAACCTGCCTAAGGCCATTAACTCCATTCCGGTCCGCGTCATGCTCTTCTACGTTGTGGCCCTGATTGTGATTATTTCGGTGACTCCGTGGCGCGAGATCACGGCGGAGAAGAGCCCGTTCGTAGCCATGTTTTCGCTGGCCGGTCTGCTCATTGCCGCCGGTATGATCAACTTCGTGGTGCTCACCAGCGCGGCCTCATCGGCAAATTCCGGTATCTACTCCACGTCGCGGATGGTGTTCGGGCTCGCGCAGGAGGGTGACGCTCCGCGGAAGTTCGGCACACTCACCCGCAACCATGTTCCGGCCAACGCCCTCATTTTCTCCTGCATGTTCCTGCTCGCGGGCGTGGTGCTGCTGTACGCGGGTCAATCCATCATCGAGGCTTTCACGGTCGTGACGACCATCTCGGCCCTGCTGTTCATGTTCGTCTGGACCATCATTCTGGTCAGCTATCTGGTCTTCCGTAAACGGCGGCCGCATCTGCATACGGCATCCAAATTTAAGATGCCCGGCGGCGTTGTGATGTGCTATGTGGTGCTGGCCTTTTTCGCTTTCATACTCTGGGCCCTTACCCAGCAGGCGGACACGCTGCAGGCCCTGCTGGTGACACCGCTGTGGTTTGCGCTCCTGGCGGTGGCATGGCTGATTATTCGCCGCAGGCCCGGACACCTCGCACGGTACGCCCGATTCCAGGAGCAGCTGCAGTCGGATAAGACAGCTCTCGCAGACGCTCAGGCGCCCGGCGGGAACTGAGTTACTTTCGCCTCATCCCCAGCGGCCGGCACTGGTGACGCCACTACGCGCCTACTCGCCACCAGTGCCGGTCTGCCGCCTTGCCCGCTGGTTGTTGCCGGCTTGCTGCTGACTCATTTAAGACTCGTTCCCGGTGCCGAGTGTGCGCATTTCACTTTATCCCCGGGCGCTTGGGGTACAACAGATGAGCACTGACACTGCCGCTTCCTGGCCGCATGCCGGCGGCAAAGTCGATGATGCGTTGTTGTTGCACCAGCAACGTCGCCAAGGTTTCGGGACAGAGCATTGCATCTCGACCGGTGGCAGGAGCACAGTTGCAGCATGTGCGAACAGCATCATCAACCGGCCGGTGCCTGGTTTGGCAACACGATGAAAACACGCTGATGAGCACCGTGGAACGGCCTGCGAGGTCCAGGATCGGCCGCATCCGGCGGGCGTTGACTCTTCGGGAATGGGGGTCGATCGCCTCAATGACTGGTTTCGTGGCCCTCCTGCATCTGGTGGGGTGGGGCGTCTTGGCGGGCATCGTGGAACCGGAACACCTGCAGCCGGGCCAGGCCGGCGTTTTCGGGCTCGGCCTGGGCCTAACCGCCTATACCTTGGGCCTGCGGCATGCCTTCGACGCCGATCACATTGCTGCCATTGACAACACCACCCGCAAGCTGATGAATGATGGAAAAAGACCGCTGTCCGTCGGGTTCTGGTTTTCCTTAGGGCATTCCAGCATCGTCTTTGGCCTGTGTCTGCTGCTGGCCATGGGCGTGCGGGCCCTGGCTGCCCAGATGGATTACGATTCCTCCACCCTGCGCACGGTGCTGGGAATTATCGGGACCGGCGTGTCGGGGATCTTTCTCTACATCATCGGGATCATAAATCTGGTGATCCTGCTGGGCATTGTGAAAATCTTCCGCCAGATGCGGCACGGCCGGCTCGATGAGCCGGCGCTGGAGGAACAGCTGAACAAGCGCGGCCTGATGAACCGGTTGTTCGGCGGCGTGAACCGGCTGGTTACCCGCCCGTGGCAGATGTACGTCGTCGGCCTGCTCTTTGGTCTCGGGTTCGACACAGCGACCGAAGTTTCCCTGCTGGTGCTCGCCGGTGGTGCGGCTGCGTTTTCGCTGCCGTGGTATGCCGTTCTCACCCTGCCGGTTCTCTTCGCCGCCGGGATGAGCCTGCTCGACGCGCTGGACGGATGCTTTATGAACTTCGCGTACGGTTGGGCGTTCTCCAAGCCCATCCGCAAGATCTACTACAACCTCGTGATCACCGGACTCTCTGTGGCCGTGGCACTGATTATTGGTTCCATCGAGCTCATCTCCATCCTGGTGGACAAAACCGGGATTCGGACCGGTCCGCTGGCGGCCATCGGCGGTCTGGACCTGAACGACGTCGGTTACGCTATCGTGGGCATTTTCGTACTCGCCTGGATCGTCGCCGTCGGCATCTGGAAGTTCGGCCGGATCGAAGAAAAATGGACCAACGGGATGCTGCGCCCGGGAGCAACGGACAGCGCCGGATCCTGACCGGCCAAGACCTCCGTGGTGCCTCATGTCAATATGCTCGCCAAATGATTCCTGCGTGCCTCATCTAATGTGCTCGCGAAAGTGTCATGCTGCGTGGGGTGCTTGGGAGTAGGTCTTGGCTGCGGCGAGCCGGATGAGTT
>NZ_JAPNLH010000049.1 GCF_026627425.1 Arthrobacter endolithicus | reverse complement strand
TGTGTGTGATCAACTATTTGTAGGCCGTTTTAGCTAGGAATGTAGGCCGAGTTAGCGGCTCGTTTCAGGCCAAAAGAGCGCTAAGAATCAGGCCAGTTTTTTCCCCTCCAAATCATGGTTTCGGGGTTGGCCTTCAGATAGAGATCACCCGGTGGCCGGGGCCCGTCCAGAGTGTTGGGGACATGGGCCCGCCATTACCCAGATAAGTTCCTTACGGCGCTGCCATTGCGAAGCGTATGCGCCGGAAGGGCTAGAAAGCAGATGACGGTACCCATGTCCGTACAAGAAAGTATCAGAAAGCTCGACTCCCAGGGGGTTCCTGGCCGTGAGATCGCGCGGCTGTTGGATGTTAGCCGGGCCTCGGTGGCCAAATACTCCGGCCGGGAGGACTTCTCCCCGGCACCACCAGCTCCGTTGGCTAGGCCCGGGGGCTCGGTGCTGGCCGGGTTCGATGACATCATTGAGGCGTGGCTGGGCGAGGATGAGCGCCGGAACCGCAAGCAGCGGCATACGGCCAAGCGGGTCTTTGACCGGCTCGTTGACGAGCACGGATACACAGCCACGTATTCGCCGGTGCAGCGCTTCGTGAAGAAGTGGCGGGCACTGAACCGTGGCGGCGGGGAGGGCTTCACCGAACTGGTCTGGCCAGCTGGCACAGTACAGGTCGATTTCGGGCAGGCCGAGGCGATCATCGCCGGGATCCGGCAGGTCCTGCACATCTTCGTGGTGACCTTCCCGTTCTCGAACATGCGCTTCGTCCAGGGGTATCGGGGCGAGACCTCCGAATGCGTCGCGCACGGGTTGCGGACCGTGTTTGAACATATCGGGGCCGTACCGAGACATATGGTTTTTGACAACGCCACGGGCATCGGAAATCGGGTGGGAACCCGGGTGACGGAGACGAAGCTGTTTGCTGCGTTCAAGCTGCACTACCGGTCCGAGTCACGGTACTGCAATCCGTACTCGGGTCATGAGAAGGGGAACGTGGAGAACGCGGTGGGGTTCCTGCGCCGGAACTTCATGGTCCCGGAGCCGGAGGCCGCCACCTTGGCCGGGCTCAACAAGGTCTTGATGGCCCGCTGTGACGCCCTGGCCGGCACCACGCATTACCGCAAGGGCCTGCCCTTGGGTGAGCTGTTCACCCAGGACGTGGCGGCGTCCTTGGAGTTGCCGGGGGTCGGTTTTGAGGCGGTGCGCTACGAATCGCGGAAGGCGGACAAGACCGGGAACCTGCTCGTTGACGGGAACACCTACGCGGCCGGGCCCGCGTTCCATGGACGGATGCTCACCGTGGGGTTAGGCCATGATGTGGTGCAGATCCTTGATGAGCATTCCGAACCGGTCCGCACGTTCCCACGCGTCTTTGGCCGACAGGCCGAGACGATCTTCGACCCTGCCTCGCTGGTCCCGTTGCTGGTGGCCAAGCCCGGGGCGTGGTCTCATTCCCCGTTGCGGGCACTGGTCACCGACCCGGTGCGTGACTGGCTGGATAAGGCACCAGCAACCGATCGGCGCCGCCTGCTCAACGCGGTGGATGCTGCGTCCGGGTCCGCGGGCTTCGATGCCGCAATGCAGGCTGCAGACACCCTGATCCAACGCGGAGACACCCCCGACATGGCCATGCTGGGCATGCTCGCGCGCCGGCTGTCCAACGGCACCGAACCGGCCGCCACGAACGTGGACTTGAGTGTCTATGACACCTTCACCACCGTCAACACCGTCACGGGAGAAGTCGCATGAGCACCCCCACCATCCAGGACATCCTCGACGCGGGCAAGCATGCTTCGATGACCGGGACCGTGTTGACCGAATGGGCTGAGAAAGGAACCCCGAAACAACGTGAATACCTGCACGGAGTACTGATGGCCGAGCACGAATCCCGACTTGAATCACGGCGTCAACGGCTGCTGAAATCGGCTCGGCTGCCCGCCATGAAAACCCTCACCGGATTCGATTACACCAGTGTCAGGTTCCCCGAGGACTACGGCCGAGAACCGCTCGAATCCCTGGAGTTCATCAACCAGGCCCAAGACCTCGTGTTGTACGGCGACGTGGGCACAGGTAAAACCCACATGGCCTCCGCCCTGGTGGCAGCCGCGTGCCGGAAGGGCATCCCGGCACGCTTCTTCACCACCTCCGCCCTGGTCATGATGCTGCGCCGGGCCAAGGACGAAGACCGCCTCGACAAGGAACTCGCATCCTTGGCAAAAAACCAGCTCTTGGCGATAGATGAACTCGGCTACCTTCCGATCGATATCGAAGGAGCCAGGCTCCTATTCCAAGTCATCGCGGACGGGTACGAAAAACGCAGCCTGATCATCACCACCAACCTGGAGTTTTCCCGTTGGGGAACCGTCTTTGGCGATGACAACATGGCCGCCGCCGTCATCGACCGGCTGGTGCACCACGGGCGACTCTTGCAGTTCCGCGGCGAGTCCTACCGAGTCAAAAACGCGTTGATGAAATGAGCAGACAGCTGAAATGGCCTAAAAACGCGCCGCAGTGGCCTGATTCTTAGCGCCGAAATGGCCTACTTTAACTTGACGAAACACA
>NZ_JAPNLH010000048.1 GCF_026627425.1 Arthrobacter endolithicus | reverse complement strand
ATTAGGTGGCGTAGTTTTGCAGTGGGACGCCGGGTAGGTGACTGGCATCACACCAGGGGGGGTCGGGGCGGAGCACGCCTGGTCCTTCAGGTATCTGGGGATGTCGGGTTTGCCGGCGGTCCCACTCGGGGCCTTGATCGGGGTTTTGACTGATCCTTAGCCCGGCCCCGTAGGCACACAAAAAATCATTCTTTTGCGACACTATTAATAGGAGAGACCATGGAAACTTTGACAGGAACGCTGAGCAAGGCCGGATCCATTCACAAGGTAGAAGGCGGTTATATCGGATTGCCGTCGATGGACCAGCCAGGATGCGACGCCGCCATCGGTGACGCCCTTTCCAACCCCGAGGGCTCGGTTATGAGCGCGGGATTCTTTGAGCTGAAGGCCTCCGAACCCTTGGTGTACACGTACACGTACGACGAGATGAAGGTCGTGGTGCAGGGTGAGTTCATCCTCACCGACCAGACGACAGGAGACGTGACGCACGCGAAGGAGCGCGATGTGCTGTTCTTCCCGAAGGGAACAACAGTGAAGTTTGAGACCCCTGACTATGCTCTGGGGTTCTTCACCGGCCACCGCTCCTTCGCACCTTAAGACCCTCTCATGCGTCCCGCATCCGTGACTGCGCCGGAAGGCACCTACGGCGATACAGGTTTCCGTGGGCTCATCAGCGTGTCGTTTGGAACAGCTGATGCCCGCACCGCGGACGGCAACGACGGCCAGCTGCGGCATGACTTCCACTTCGATTGGGCTAACACGCAAGCCCTTTCGCAGCTTCGGTCCGCAATCGAGCTGGCATGCGTGGGTGTCCACGTCGTGCTCACAGGACCTCCGGCTGACATCATGGCGGCTGCAGCTGTTGCCGCGGACTGCGGGCTGGTGGAAGAGGAAGTGACGCTGTTAAGCGACGGATCCCGGATGCGTACCGTTTTTTGCGCACACTGTCGTACCGCGACGGAAACCGTTGAGCCGGTCGGTTCCGAATTCGCGTGTCAAGGATGCGCCACGGTGCTGGCGATCTCGGACCACTTTTCCCGGCGCCTGGCTGCATACCTGGGATTCGCCGCCCATGCCGAGGAGGCAGCATGACGGCGACAGCACTCCAGACCGAGGTCCACCCTGCGGTGAAGGGAGGCCTTGTGCTGGAGGTGACCAATGTCAGTCTTCAGACGGAGTCCATTATCAGCATCACCTTTGCTGATCCGTCAGGAGGGCCACTGCCATCCTATGTCCCGGGGAGCCACCTGGTCGTCCAATACGGCGGTGGCGCCAATGCCTACTCGCTCACCGGTTCAGGGAGCGCCCCGTCCGAATACACCATCTCGGTCCTCCAGGTCGAGGGCAGTGCCGGCGGCTCCCTGACCATGCATCGGCTCACCATCGGTGACCGTGTCCGGGTTTCCCTACCCCGCAGTGCCTTTGCCCCTGCGGCAACAGCGACGCATCATCTGCTGGTTGCAGCAGGAATCGGAATCACCCCGGTACTTTCGCACGCCCGGTCCGCTGCCGAATGGGACATCGCAGCATCCCTGATCTACGTCCACCGGCCCGGGTCAGGGGCCCACGTGGCGGAAGCGCGCGAACTGCTGGGACCTGCCCTGACGGAATGCAGTGATCGAGACAGTTTCCTGAAGGTTCTCACCGAAAAGCTCACAACCCAGCAACTCGGAACTCACCTCTACGTCTGCGGGCCGACGGCCTTCATGGAGACAGTCCTGGACCACGCGCGCGAGCATGGCTGGTCAACGGCCCGGCTGCATTCAGAAGCCTTTGGCGCACCGGAGCTGGAAGAAGGCGAACCGTTCACGGTGAACCTGGCCCGCAGCGGCCTCAGATTGGAAGTTCCGGCCGGCGTTTCACTGCTGGAGACACTCGAAAACGCAGGGAAAAGCATCCCCAACATGTGCCGCAAAGGCATTTGCGGGGAATGTTCCATCTCCGTACTTCGAGGGACACCCCAACACCGGGATCTTTACCTGAGCGAGCAGGAAAAGGCCGAGAACACCACCATGATGTGCTGCGTTTCACGCAGCCACGACGAAGAATTGGAGTTGGACCTTTGAGTATCTCCCTCACCGACAAAGACCCGGACACCGACGTCCTCCCGGAACGGATCAGACGCTTCCCCTTCCCCTTCTCCGGTGACAGCTACCGCTACAGCGCCAATGTTGAACCCGCCCGCAAAACAGTGGAGACAGAGGCCGGCTCCTGGGGATCCTTCCTGATCGACACCGACGAACACTACCTCCCAGACCTCAAGGAACGCGACGAGGTGCTGAAGAAGGACCCCACACGCACACAGGTCCTCCCCCACATGCGACTTGCCGTCTGGGATGCAATCACAACCCTGCTGCCCGCCATGGCCGAAGAACACCCGCGCACGATGTCCTATCACCGAAACGGAAATACCTGCCGCTGGGGAAACACCCTGCAGAACCTGGAACTGGAATTCACCATCGGCGACGACGATTCACTCCCCATGGGACCACTGCGGTTCCTCGGCAGCCAAATCCAGGACGACATCGTTTTCCTTGACCCCCGCGAGGACACGCTCTGGCTGGACGCAGGTCTAGTCACCTTCGCCGCCGACTGGTCCTTCGGATTCGACGTCGGCATGAAATTCATGGAAGTCCACACCCCCGTTCCCCGCGCTCACACAGAACCCGTCATCAACCGGGCCCATCAATTCCTCCTCCGGCTACAACCCGGGGAACAATTCCGCAGAACCAACTGGACAATGACCGTAGACCGGCGCCTGGACACCTCCACCGAAACCTACCCGGACTGGGCCCCAGACCGCGGAACCATAGCAACAGACCCCGACCTACCCAACAGGCTCCACCTGC
>NZ_JAPNLH010000047.1 GCF_026627425.1 Arthrobacter endolithicus | reverse complement strand
ACACCTGTTATGCCGACGTTGTGATTATGCCGATGTTGGTCTGCGATCCCTGGTTCCAGGCGGTGGAAGGGACAAAAAGGTCGGCATAATCACAGCGCCACGAGGAAGGCCAGGACGGTGTCTGTGGGCTGGTAGCGCCCCGTAGCCGTGATGCCGAGTGGGGTGACTTTCGCGATTGCGGCCTCCTTCAAGGTCATGTCGGCGTGGAGGTAAATGTTCGTCGTGGCGATCTGCTCGTGGCCGAGCCATAGGGCGATGACGGTTGTATCGACGCCGGCATGCAGCAGCCGCATCGCAGCGGTGTGGCGAAGGGTATGCATGGTCACGTGTCTTCCGACCAGCGACGGGCAGGACGACGCGGCCGTGGTGATGGTGCGGTGGATGCGGTGCTCGATCGCGTCCCGGCTGAGACGCCGGCCAGTGCTGGTGGTGAACAGCGCGGCATCGGCGGGGCCCCTGTGTTCGGAGATCCACCCGTTCAGAATCGCGACGGTGGCTGGCAGCAGCGGGGTGCGGCGTTCTTTGCGGCCCTTGCCGAGGCAGTGGACGTGCGCCCCGACACCGGTGTGGACGTCACCGAGGGTGAGCTCGATGATCTCGCTGATGCGCAACCCTGTCTGGATTGCCAAAGTGAACATCGCATGGTCGCGGCGGCCGGTGCGGGTGTCCTGGTCGCAAGCTCCCAGGAGTGCGTCGGCTTCGCTGGGGTCAAGCCAGGTGACGATGTTGCGGTGCATTCTCGCCGCCGGGATCGCCAGGACGCGTTGGATCACTTCGGCATGCTCGTGGTGGCGCAACGCGGCGTAACCGAACAAGGAGTGAATCGCGGCCAGGCGGGCATTGCGGGTGCGGGCACTGTTGCCCCGGATTTCTTCCAGATAGTGGAGGAACCCGGTGATGGCGTCGACATCAAGATCGCTGATCTCAATGGCAGAGGGTTTCTTGCCAGTCTGAGCACAGACATGGCCAAGGAGCAACGTGAACGTGTCACGGTAGGAAGCGATCGTGTTGGCGCTGGCCTGGCGCTGGGTGACCAGCCGGTCGGTGAAGAACGCCTGCAGCAGCGGAGCGAGAGAGGTCATGACCCCACCTGCTCCCCGGTGTTCGCAGCATCAAGGCGTGCGGCAGCGTGAGCGAGCAGTTCGGGAACGGCGCTCAGATACCAGTAGGTATTCGCCGGATCGGAATGGCCTAGATAGATCGACAGGGCAGGCATCTTCGCGGCGACATCGGCGCCGTCGCGATACCAGCCCAGCAGTGTGTTCACTGCGAACGTGTGCCGCAGGTCGTGCATCCGAGGCTGCCGCGACGCAGTGCGCAATCCTGCGGCAGTAGAAGCGTGCACCCAGTTATCGCGAACGGCCGCGTATTTCAACCGTTCGCCGTCTGCATCGGTGAAGAACGCCGCCCTGCGATCGTGGTGCTGGTCCTCGCCCCAGCGCGTATAGCGTTCGAGAGCGGCAGTGGCGCTCGGGTGCAGCGGGACCAGCCGTGGGTCGCGGCCCTTGCCTCGACTGATCAGCAACACTCCGGCATCCAAATCTGCGGTGTCCCAGTCCAGTGCGAGGGCCTCACCGACCCGTAATCCCGTGGCCGCCAGCAGCGCGAACAACACCGGATAAGTCCCGCCCCGGTTCCCGCCCTCCAAGGCGGCGGCGGCGCGGATCACCGCCGTGATTTCAGCGGATGTATAAATGTAGGGAGCCTGACGATGCGTGGGGCCGGCGAAGACCCCGGGTGGCGGAACCTCGTGGATCGGGTTCAGCGCGTGCATGTAGACGGCGAGCCCGCGGACGGCGGTCATCCGCCTCGACGCACGCGTCAGCGGCCTGGTCATCACGCCCTCCGGGAGAGAGCTGCACCAGTTAATGGCCTCGGTGATGGTGATTATCTCGATGCCCGCGGCCGTGAGGTATGTGGCGAACTGGCGCAGCAGGTGTTCAGGCCACGCCAGGCGTGCGCCGAGCTGACGGCGCAAACGCAGATAATCGGTGACGTTCTCGTCCCACGTCACGACAGTTCACCCCCGGCCGGCCAAGGCCGGGCCAGCTGTCGTAACCGGACCACGTCCACCCGAGCATAGTTCGCCGTCGTCGCGGGATCGTCGTGGCGGAGTACTTGCCCGATCGCGGCCAACGGCACTTCGGCGGCAACCATCGCCTCGGCCAAACTGTGGCGCAGCTGGTGAGGCCCGAATTTCTCCAAATGCGCGCGGGTGCAGGCACGGGTCACGATCCCCCAAACCCCCGGGGAGCTCAGCGGTCGTCGCGGAGCACGGACGGTGCAGAACACTTCCCGCAGGTCCGCATCGGCCGGTCGGGCATGCATCAGATAGTCCACCACAGCGGCGCCGACCTCGGCCGGCAGCGGAAGGCACTCGTGTTTCGCGCCCTTGCCACGGATGAGGACCTCCCCGTGACGCCAGCGAATATCTTCCAACTGCATTCCGGCGACTTCCCCGGCGCGCAGGCCGAGCCGGACCAGCAGGAGGATTACCGCATATTCGCGCCGCCCCACCGCTGTGCTCCGGTCACAACCCTGCAGGAGAGTGCCGATCTGTTCCGCGCTGGCGCCCAGCGGAAGAAGGGAAGGCAACGGCTCTCGAATCACCATCGTCGCACCGGTCAGATCACGGTTGAGCTCGCCGCTGATGAAACAGAACCGCAGAAAGGCCCGCAGTGCATAGCCGAACTTCTTCACCGACGCCGGCGCCCGTCCCACTCCCTCATCCAGCAACGCGCGGGTGACGTCGGCGCCGCTCAATTTAGCAAAACCCTCAGACGGACAATGCGTCTCCAGGAACCGCCGGACCCGCACCACATAAGCTGACGTGGTGCGGGTCCCGATACGACGCTCCGTCAGAAGGTAGCGCTCGAACCGGACCAGCACCGCCGGATCCTCCGCCGCACGGGGCGGGCCCGCAGCCTCCGCAGTGATCACCCCTGACTCCGCCAGCCAGCCCAGCAACGGGCACAGCGCCTTACGGGTGAACAACGCAGTACGTGTGGCTTTGCGTTCAACGAGGAATGCACCGATCTGCAACACCGTCAGATCGCCAAGGCGCATGCCTTCGGCCTCGAGCCAGCTACTCAGATGTGCCAGCAGATAGAACTGATTCACAATCGATGCCGGGGCGAATCCCAGACGCAATAGTTCGGCCTCAAATCCCTCAGCATGTTTCTGCAGCGGACCATGGACCTGGATCCGGCACGCTTGCCTCGTTGCTGTCATTGTGTGCTCCTCGTCTGCTCAATAGTTGAGAAGACAAGCCGATCACCACAGCGTGATTATGCCGACCTTTTTGTCCCTTCCACCACCTGGAACCAGGGATCGCAGACCAACATCGGCATAATCACAACGTCGGCATAACAGGTGT
>NZ_JAPNLH010000046.1:1453-3420 GCF_026627425.1 Arthrobacter endolithicus | reverse complement strand
GTTGCCATGTTGGAGGATTATTTCGCCAAGCCGTCCACTGTCGATCGGCTCCGGGGCTCATGGATGGGCGTGGAGATCGAGACGTACGTTGATTGGCTGGCTGCTCATCAGTATAAGGACCGGTATATCTGGTCCCGGGTCCCGGTGGTCTTCGCGTTCGGCGAATTTGCCAGCGCCCGAGGTGCGGCCAGTATTGGGGAATTGCCTGCGCACGTGGACGCGTTTGTCGAACACCGGGTTGCCCTTCACAACGAGCACACGGGCTCGACTCGTTCGATGGCCAACGAAGTCCGGGGCCCTGTGGAGCACATGCTCGCGGTTGTCCTGGCCGGGTACGAGCCGACCGGGCGAAGGCGCGATCTTCATCCGTTCGCTGACACTGTCCCGGGCTTCTTCGACTACCTTGTCCAGGAGCGGGGCCTGCGTCCGTTTACGGTGCGGGGCTACCGCATCCATCTTGACCACTTCGAAACCTACCTGCGGCAGATCGGCGTGGAGTCGATTCGGGAGATCTCCCCGATGATCCTCAGCGCCTTCCTTGTCGAGCGCGCCGGCGCCGGACTGGCCAAGACTACGGTGCGTGATGAAGCGGGTTCGTTGAAGGTTTTCCTGCGTTACGCCCACCGCCAGGGCATCCTCTCCAGAGACCTGAGCTCGGCCGTCGGATGGCCCCAGGTCTACCGGCTATCGGACATCCCCCGCTCCATTTCCTGGGACGACGTCAATCGGGTCTTGGCCAGTGTTGACCGCCAGACCGAGGCGGGCAGGCGCGACTACGCCATTCTGGTCCTGCTGGTCACCTATGGGCTGCGCGGCCGGGAAGTCGCTGCGCTGACCCTGGATGACATCGACTGGAAGCATGAGCGTTTGGCGGTCCCCGAGCGCAAGGCCGGCCACTCCACGGCATTTCCCCTTTCTGCCGTGGTCGGCGAGGCAATCCTTGACTACCTTCAGCATGGGCGCCCAACAACCAGTGACCGGCACGTGTTCTTTCGTGCCGTGGCTCCCCGCCAGCCGATCAGCGCCGCCGGGGTTTCGTCCTGCGCCCGCCTCTACCTACTCAAGGCCGGAATCGACGTGGCCCGGCCGGGTTCGCACACGTTACGCCACACAGCGATCCAGCGCCTCGTTGATGCGAACTTCACCCTGAAGACCATCGGCGACTTCGTCGGCCACCGCTCGTCACGTTCCACCGAGATCTATGCCAAGGTCGCCGTCGAGGCACTGCGCGAGGTCGCCCTGGGTGACGGGGAAGCGGTGCTCGGATGAGTGCGAACCTAGCTGCCGCCGTGGCGGACTTCCTGGCCTACAAGCGGGCGCTGGGCCGGAAATACCTGAGCGAGGAAGCGACACTGCACCTGCTCCTTGCCTTCGCCGAACGGCACACCGTGACCGATCTGGCGAACCTCACCCCGCGCCTGCTCGATGACTTTGTTGCCTCCAGGCCACGGCACCGGGCCCGCAGTTTCAACCACCTCATCGGAGTACTCGGAAGTTTCCTTGACTGGGCTGTCAGCCAGCAACGCCTGGATGCATCACCCTGGCACGGAACCCGGCGCCGGGACACGGACCAGCGACTGCCCTTCCTATTCGATCCATCCCAGGCCCGCCAGCTGCTCAAGGCGGCCGCTGCCCTTCCCGACAATTCCCGGGCCACCGATCGCGGCCCGACCTACCATGCCATCTTCGCCCTTTGCTACGGACTCGGGCTCAGGGTCGGAGAGGCCTGCGGACTGCACATGGACGACATTGATACTGAGAGACAGCTTCTCATCGTCCATGGTGGGAAGTTTGGCAAGAGCCGCTTCGTTCCCTTCGGACCGCGCATCGGGGAGCTGCTCGCCCTCCAACTCGGCCGCCGACGCGAGCAAGGAGGATCCGAACCGGATGCACCGCTGTTCACTTTCGACGGCCGGCGCTGCGTGCACACGGGCAGCGCGAGCGGAACGTTCAGCCGCCTCGCCGCT